>NZ_JBWJPB010000001.1:0-1505916 GCF_056393175.1 Stenotrophomonas sp. Steno-Z1
TCTACGGGCGTGGCTGCTTTTCAGCCGCGCAGGCGTGCCAGCACCGCGTCGGTGGCCTGCGTGGTGCTCACCGCCAGGTCTGAAGTAGAGCCGACCGTTGGTCGGCTGCACCGATACATCCCGTAGAGCCGACCGTTGGTCGGCTGCACCGATGCATCCCGTAGAGCCGACCGTTGGTCGGCTGCGCCGAGGCATCCCGTAGAACCGACCGTTGGTCGGCTGCGCTCAATCCCTGCGCGGAGAGCAGCCGACCAACGGTCGGCTCTACAGGCGAGGCCGCTTTTCAGCCGCGCAGGCGTGCCAGCACCGCGTCGGTGGCCTGCGTGGTGCTTGCCGCCAGGTCTGAAGTAGAACCGACCGTTGGTCGGCTGCGCTCAATCCCGGCGCGGAGAGCAGCCGACCAACGGTCGGCTCTACGGGCGTGGCTGCTTTTCAGCCGCGCAGGCGCGCCAGCACCGCGTCGGTGGCCTGCGTGGTGCTCACCGCCTGGCCCTTGGCAGCCAGGTCTGCAGTGAACACGCCGGCATCCAGCGCCGCATGCACGGCCGCTTCCACCGCGGCGGCTTCGTCCTCCAACCCCAACGAATGGCGCAGCAGCATCGCGGCGCTGAAGATGGTGGCGTAGGGGTTGGCAATGCCCTTGCCGGCGATGTCCGGGGCCGAGCCGTGGATCGGCTCGTAGATGCCCACCGCGCCCGGCTCGCCCAGCGAGGCCGACGGCAGCAGACCCAGCGAACCGGCCAGCATCGAGGCTTCGTCGGTGAGGATGTCGCCGAACATGTTCTCGGTGACGATCACGTCGTACTCGCGCGGCTTGGCCAGCAGGTGCATGGCCATCGAATCGACCAGCTGGTGCTCCAGCGCAACGTCCGGGAACTCGTCGCGGCCGATGCGCGCGGCCACGTCACGCCACAGGCGCGAGGTTTCCAGCACGTTGGCCTTGTCCACCGACGTGACCTTGCCGCGGCGGGTCTGCGCCAGGCGGAAGGCGCTGCGCAGCACGCGCTCGATCTCGCCCACGCTGTAGCTGCACAGGTCGCTGGCGGTATCGGCGGTGCGGGTCTTCTCGCCGAAATAGATGCCGCCGGTCAGTTCACGCACCACCACGAAGTCCACGCCCTTCAGCAGCTCGGCCTTGATCGGCGACGCGTCCAGTGCGGCTTCATGGGTGCGCACCGGGCGCAGGTTGGCGTACAGGCCCAGCGCCTTGCGGATCGCCAGCAGGCCCTGCTCCGGGCGGACCTTGGCATTCGGGTCGGACCACTTCGGGCCGCCCACCGCGCCGAGCAGAATCGCCTGGGCGTTGCGGCAGGCGTCCAGCGTGGCGGCCGGCAGCGGCTCGCCATGGCGGTCGATGGCGATGCCCCCGATGTCGTGTTCGCTGAAGTTGAAGGTGTGGCCAAAGCGGTCGGCAACGGCGCCCAGCACCGCGACGGCGGCGGCGGCGACTTCCGGACCAATGCCGTCACCCGGCAGTACGACGATCTCAGCGTGCATGTTCACTCTCGTAACGTTCGATTTCAGACGTGCGGCCCAACAGATAGCCCAACTGGTCCACGCCCTCCAGCAGGCAGGTCTGCGAGAAGCCGTCCAGCGGGAAGGGGTAGACGCGGCCATCGGGCGTGCGCAGCTCGCGCGCGGCGATGTCGATGGTCAATGTGTCGTCCGGGCGCTGCATCAGCGTCTGCACGTCGGCCTCGTCCAGCACGATCGGCAGCAGCCCGTTCTTCAGGGAATTGCCGCGGAAGATGTCGGCGATTTCGCTGCTGACGATCGCGCGCAGGCCCAGGTCGGTCAGCGCCCACGGCGCGTGTTCGCGCGAGGAGCCGCAGCCGAAGTTGCGCCCGGCCAGCAGGATGCTGCGACCGGCGTTGTGCGGCTGGTTGAAGGCAAAGCCCGGGTTGGGCGTGCCGTCGGCCTGCCAGCGCCAGTCGTTGAAGGCGTGCTTGCCCAGGCCGGCGCGCTCGGTGGTGGACAGGAACCGCGCCGGGATGATCTGGTCGGTGTCGATATTGGTCTCGCGCAGTACCACGCTGGTCGAGGTCAGGGTACGGAAGCCGCTCATCAGGCCACCTCCTGGGCGGCATACAGGTCACGCGGGTCGGACACCCGCCCGTTCACCGCTGCCCAGGCCGCGGTCATCGGCGAGGCCAGCAGTGTGCGCGAGCCCGGGCCCTGGCGGCCTTCGAAGTTGCGGTTGCTGGTGCTCACCGCCAGCTGGCCGGGTGCCACCAGATCGCCGTTCATGGCGATGCACATCGAGCAGCCCGGCTCGCGCCACTCGGCCCCGGCGGCGCGCACGATGGCGTGGATGCCTTCGGCCTCGGCCTGCCGCTTGACGATCTCCGAGCCCGGCACCACCAGCATGCGCACGCCCTCGGCGACGCGGCGGCCCTGCAGCACCTGCGCCACTTCGCGCATGTCGCTCAGGCGGCCGTTGGTGCACGAGCCGACGAACACCACGTCCACCGGCGTGCCGGCCAGGGTCTGCCCGGCGTGGAAATGCATGTAGTCCAGGCCCTTCTGGTCGGCGGCATCGTTGGCCGCCGGGATCGGCTGGTCCACGGCGATGGCGGTGCCGGGGTGGGTGCCCCAGGTCAGCGTGGGGCGGATGTCGGCGGCCTCGATGTGGACCTCCGCATCGAAGCGTGCGCCGGCATCGCTGCGCAGCTGCGACCAGGCCGCCACGGCGGCGTCGAAGTCGGCGCCCTTGGGCCCGCGCGGGGTGTTGGCCACCCAGTCGAAGGTGGTCTGGTCCGGGGCCACCATGCCGGCGCGTGCACCGGCCTCGATCGACATGTTGCACAACGTCATGCGCTGCTCCATGTCCATCGCCTCGATGGCGCTGCCGCGGAATTCCAGCACGTGGCCGGTGCCGCCATTGACGCCGATCACGCCGATGATGTGCAGCACCACGTCCTTGGCGCCCACGCCCACCGGCAGCACGCCGTCGACCGTAATGGCCATGGTCTTCGCCTTGCGCTGCAGCAGGCACTGGGTAGCCAGCACGTGGCCCACTTCGCTGGTGCCGATGCCGAAGGCCAGGGCGCCGAACGCACCGTGGGTGGAGGTGTGGCTGTCGCCGCAGACGATGGTCATGCCCGGCTGGGTGAAACCCTGCTCGGGCGCGATCACGTGCACGATGCCGCGGTTGGCCGACTGCAGGTCGAACAGCTCGATGCCGTGCTCGGCACAGTTGCGCGCCAGCATGGCCACCTGGGCTTCGGAGGCGGCGCTGGCGTAGGGCAGCTTGCCGTCGGGGCCGGCCGGCAGGGTCGGGGTGGAGTGGTCCATGGTGGCCTTGGTCCGATCCGGCCGGCGCGGTGCCAGGCCGCGCTCGCGCAGTTCGGTGAAGGCCTGTGGCGAGGTCACTTCGTGGATCAGGTGCAGGTCGATGTACAGCACGGCGGGCGCGCTGTCCGATTCGGGCACGACGATGTGGGCGTCCCACAGTTTGTCGTACAGGGTGCGGGGAGCTGGGGTCATGGAATGGCCTTGCTGTGTTCGTGTCAAAGATAGGTCAAACGGTGCGCAGGCGCGCATCGAAGCGCAGCCGCACGTAATCGGCGGTCCACTGGCCGCGCGCGTCGCACTGGGTGGGCTCGAGCAGCGCGACCGCGTCGTCGATGACGCGCTGGCGCTGTGTAGCGTCCAGGCCGGTCAGGAACGGCGAGGCAAAGGTGCGCAGCCAGCCGCGCATGCCGGTGGGCAATGCGGTGGGACGGGCCTGCATCTCGATGTAACGCACCTGGAAGCCGTGCGCGCGCAGGCGCTCGGCGTAGTCGTCGGCGGTGGGGAAGTGCCACGGGAACGCCGGCACTGCGTGGCCGTTGCTGCACAGGGCGGCCTGCAGCGCGCTGGTGATGGCCACCACGTTGCCGTGCCCGCCCATCTCGGCCACGAAGCGGCCGCCCGGCTTCAGCGCACGGGCAACGCCGGCGATCACCTGGTCGGCACCGCGCATCCAGTGCAGGGCGGCGTTGCTGAACACTGCATCGAACTGGCGGGTGAAGGTCAGGGCATGGGCATCCATGACATGTGCCTCGATGCCACGTGCGCGCGCGCCGCCGACCAGCTCCGGCGAGGCGTCCACGCCGGTGATGTGCGCGCCGCTGAGCGCCAGGTCGACGCTCAACACGCCGTCGCCGCAACCCAGGTCGAGGATGCGTTCACCGCGCTGCGGATCGAGCAGCCGCGCGACCGCACCGCCGAGCACGGGCACGAAGCCGGCGTCGATGGCGTAGTCGTGCGCGTTCCACTGCTGGCCGGCGTCGGGGGTGGTGTGGCTGTCGAAGGCGCTCATGCAGACTCCTCAGGCGGCGGCGCTGGCCGCGGGTTGTTCGGCGGTGGCGTTGCGCTGGCGCAGCAGGCGGTTGGCCACGTCCAGCCAGGCCAGGGCGGAGGCTTCGATGATGTCGCGGCTGGTGCCGGTGCCTTCGTACTCCACGCCGTCGTGGCGCACGCTCAGGTTGGCTTCGCCGCGTGCATCGGCGCCGATGCCCACGCTGTGCACGTGGTAGCTGTCCAGCATCAGCTGCACGCCGGTGGCGGCCGACAGCGCGCCGAACAGCGCATCCACCGGGCCATCGCCCTGCGAGGTCTCGGCCACGCGGTTGCCGTCCGGGTCGGACAGCTCGACCAGCGCATTGGCGCGGCTGCCCACGTCACTGATGGTCATCGAGGCCAGGCGGTAGCCGTTCTGGGTGGCGCTGCCCTGCATCAGCACCTGCAGGTCGGCATCGGTGACCACGCGCTGCTGCTCGCACAGCGCCTTGAACTGCTCGAACACGTGCTTCAGTTCTTCCTCGTCCAGCCAGAAGCCCAGCGCACGCAGGCGCTGCTCGACCGCCGCGCGGCCGCTATGGCGGCCCAGCACCATCTGCGAGGACTCCCAGCCCACGTCTTCCGGGCGCATGATCTCGTAGGTGCCGCGGTGGCGCAGCATGCCGTGCTGGTGGATGCCCGACTCGTGCGCGAACGCGTTGGCACCGACGATCGCCTTGTTGCGCTGTACCGGCATGCCGACCAGGCGCTGCAGTAGCTGCGAGGTGGAGACGATGCGCGGGGTATTGATGCGGGTGTCTTCCTCGTAGAAGGCGTTGCGGACCTTCAGCACCATGGCGATCTCTTCCAGCGAGCAGTTGCCGGCCCGCTCGCCGATGCCGTTGATGGTGCATTCCACTTGGCGTGCGCCGCCTTCGATGGCAGCCAGCGAGTTGGCCACGGCCAGGCCCAGGTCGTTGTGGCAATGGGCACTGAAGATGATGCGGTCGCTGTCGGGCACCCCGGCGATGACGCGCTGGAACATGCCGCGGATCTCTTCGGGCGTGGTGAAGCCGACCGTGTCGGGCAGGTTGATGGTGGTGGCGCCGGCGGCCACGGCCACGCGCGCCACCTCGATCAGGAAGTCTTCCTCGGTGCGGGTGGCGTCCTCGGCGGAAAACTCCACGTCATCGATGTAGCTGCGCGCCAGGCTGACGTGCTTGTGTACCGATTCCAGTACCTGCTCGCGGCTCATCCGCAGCTTGTGCTCGCGGTGCAGCGGGCTGGTGGACAGGAACACGTGCAGGCGCGCGTTGGCCGCGGCTTCCAGGGCCTTGGCCGAGGTTTCGATATCGGCGGCCAGGCAGCGCGACAGCACCGCCAGCGTCGGCCGGCGCACTTCGCGGCCGATCATCGCCATCGCTTCGCGGTCGGACTGCGAGCTGGCCGGGAAGCCGGTTTCGATGATGTCCACGCCCAGCTCGTCCAGCGCACGGGCCATCACCAGTTTCTGCTGCGGGCTCATGCTGCAGCCGGGCGATTGCTCGCCGTCACGCAGGGTGGTGTCGAAAATTCTAATGCGGGGGGAGTTGGGCGTGGTCACCAGGAGGTCTCCTCGACAGCGATGTCGGATGGGGTCACAAAGGAAGGGGAAGCAGCGGGAATCTTGGGTGGGGCGAGCGCGGTCGGCAGGGATAGTCGCGTTCGCTCGCTGGCGCGGCGGCGGGGTTTGCGCGGCGGGCGGGGGCGGATGTCGGCCAGCAACTGGGCCAGCACCATCGCGTCGATGTTGCCGCCGCTGACCACCGCGCACTTGCGCTTGCCGGCCACGCGGCGCCCGGCTGCCAGGGCCAGGGCACCGGCGCCCTCGGCGATGACATGTTCTTCCAGCGCCAGCCGCACCAGGGTTTCGCGCAGCTCGGCTTCGCGCACGATCACCACATCGTCCAGCAGCGCGCTGCACAGCTTGCGGGTCAGGAAGCCGGGGATCTTGACCTTGACCCCGTCGGCCAGCGTGGCCACCGGGGCGATTTCGCGGACATCACCGCGGATCGCGCGGGCCATCGAATCGACGCCCTCGACCTGTGCGCCGACGATGCGCACGCCCTGCGATTTCAGCGCCAGCGCCACGCCGGAGGCCAGGCCACCGCCGCCGATCGGCACGATCACCACGTCCGGCGCATGCGGCGCCAGCTCGATGCCCAGCGTGCCTTGCCCGGCGATCACGTCGGGGTCGTCGAATGCGGACAGGAACCGGTAGCCGTGCTGGTCGGCCAGCGCACGCGCGAAGGCGTACGCCTCGTCGTAGCTGGTGCCGTGCTGGCGCACGGTGGCGCCCCAGTGGGCCACGCCCGCGATCTTGGTGGCCGGTGCGCCGTGCGGCATCACCGTGATCGCCGGGATGTCCAGGCGATACGCTGCCCAGGCCACGCCCTGGGCGTGGTTGCCGGCCGAGGCGCAGATCACCGGGCGGTCGTCACCGCGCTCGCGCCCGGCCAGCAGCGCGTTCAACGCGCCGCGCACCTTGTACGAGCCGGTGCGCTGCAGGTTCTCCAGCTTCAGCCACACGCCGAAGCGCTCGGCGTAATGCAGCGGGGTGGGTGGCAGATAGCGACGCAGCCGCGCCTGCGCGGCCAGCACGTCGGCGACGCTTACCTCGCCTACGTCCGGTTCCTGCGGGGCACCGCTAGTGGGCATTTCGCCCCCGGCCACGGTGATCGCCGGCATGCGCTGCGCGGTGCCACGACGCCCCTGCGTGGTGCGACGCCATGCATCCTGCACGCGCACCACGTGTACATCCCCGTGCTTCGAGAAGAGACCTCCGTACCGGCACCGTGGAAACGGTGCGGGCGTTCATACCGATACTCCGGTACCGGGTTCCAGCGCGCTGATGCGCACCGAGACACAGTCGTAGATCTTCTCGATCTGGCGGCACAGGGTCTCCGGCGGACGGCTGCTGTCCACCACCATCTGCAGGTGCCAGCGGCCGTTGTCGGCCGCATTGGGCGCACCGGCGATCGCGCGCGGCGCGAAGCCGCGGCGTTCGGCCATGCCGATCACGCGCAGCAGCGCGCCCTCGGCGGGAACCAGCACCAGGTCAAGCCGGTATTGCATTGGGGAACTCCTGGGACTGATGGGCTGGATTGCTTTCCAGCATGGTGCTGTTGGCGTTGTTGGGCGGCACCAGCGGCCACACGTTGGCGCGGGCATCGATGGCCACGTGCAGCAGCGCCGGGCCCGGCTGGGCCAGCAGCGCGGCCAGGCCGCCCTCGACGTCGTCGCGGGCCTCGATGCGGGTGGCGGGAATGCCGAACACCTGGGCCAGCGCGGCGAAGTCCGGGTTGTCGGACAGGTCGATCTCGCTGTAACGCTCGGCGAAGAACAGTTCCTGCCACTGGCGCACCATGCCCAGCGAACTGTTGTCCAGCAGCACGATCTTCACCGGCAGGCGGCAGCGGGCGATGGTGGCCAGCTCCTGCACGTTCATCATGAAGCTGCCATCGCCGGACACCAGCACCACGGTGCGGTCGGGGCAGGCGAACTGCGCACCCATCGCCGCCGGCAGGCCGAAGCCCATGGTGCCCAGCGCGCCGCTGGTCAGGTGGTTGCGCGGGTGGTTGAAGCGGCAGTGCTGGGCCACCCACATCTGGTGCTGGCCCACGTCGCAGGCAATGATCGCATCGCTCGGGGCCAGCTCGCTCAGGCGCTTCAGCAGCGCCGGGGCGTAGATGTGCTTGCCCGGGGCGTCGTAGCGCGCGGCGAAGCGCTCGCGATGGGTGCCGCACCGCTTGCGCCAGGCCTCCTGCGAGGCCGGCGCGGTGGCAGCGGCGGTCAGCGCACGCAGCGCGCCGCCCACGTTGCCCGGCACGGCGATGTCGGCACTGCGCAGCTTGGAGATCTCATACGCATCGGCGTCGATGTGGATGACCCGCGCGAACGGGGCGAACTCGTTCAACTTGCCGGTGGCGCGGTCGTCGAAGCGCGCGCCCACCACCACCAGCAGATCGCTCTCCTGCACGGCCATGTTGGCCGCGCGGGTGCCGTGCATGCCCAGCATGCCCAGGTAGTGCGGGTGCTGTGGCGGCAGCGCGCCCAGCCCACGCAGGGTCAGCACGGTGGGGATGGCGCTGGCCTCCACGAACGCGCGGAAGTCCTCCACCGCATCGCCCAGCGCCACGCCACCGCCGGCGTAGACCACCGGCTTCTCGGCGGCGGCGATCGCGGCAATGGCCTGGGCCACTGCGTCGTCCTGCGGTGCCGGCGGCGGGCTCACCGTGGCCGGGGTGTGCGCCGGCAGGTGCGAGGCATCGGCGATCTGCACGTCCTTGGGCAGGTCGATCAGGACCGGACCGGGGCGGCCTTCGCGCGCAATGCGGAACGCTTCACGGACCACGCGCGGCAGGTCGTCCACCGAGCGCACCAGCCAGCTGTGCTTGACGATCGGCATGGTCAGCCCGAATACGTCCAGTTCCTGGAACGCGTCGGTGCCCAGCAGCGGGGTGGCGACCTGGCCGGTGATGCAGACCATCGGCACCGAATCCAGCATCGCATCGGCGATGCCGGTAACCAGGTTGGAGGCGCCCGGGCCGGAGGTGGCGACACAGACGCCGACCTGGCCGCTGGCACGGGCATAACCGTTGGCGGCCAGTGCCGCGCCTTGTTCGTGGCGGACCAGGATGTGCTTCAGCCCCGAATCCACCAGGGCGTCGTAGAACGGCATGATGGTGCCGCCGGGGTAGCCGAACAGCGTGTGCACGCCCTCGGCTTCCAGGGCCTGCGTCAACCAGCGTGCGCCGTTGCGGGGCGCGGTGCTGTGTGCGGAGGTGTTCATGCGTTGACCTTTACGAAAGCGGGTGGGGGAGCCGCGCGGTTACGCGGCTTGACTTTGCAACCAGACCATCTTGGCGCGCAGTTCCTTGCCTACCTTTTCGATCGGATGCTCCAGGTCGGCCTGCTTGAACTTGGTGTAGTTGGGCAGGCCCGCCTCGTACTCGGCCACCCAGTTCTTGGTGAAGGTGCCGTTCTGGATGTCGGTCAGTACGTCCTTCATGCGCGCCTTGGTACCGGCGTCGATGACGCGCGGGCCGCTGACGTAGTCGCCGTACTGCGCGGTTTCGGAGATGAACTCCAGCATGCGGGTGATGCCGCCTTCGTAGAACAGGTCCACGATCAGCTTCAGTTCGTGCAGCACTTCGTAGTAGGCGATTTCCGGCTGGTAACCGGCTTCCACCAGCGTTTCGAAACCGGCCTGGACCAGCGCCGAGGCACCGCCGCACAGCACCGCCTGCTCGCCGAACAGATCGGTCTCGGTCTCTTCCTTGAAGGTGGTCTGGATCAGGTTGGCGCGTGCGCCGCCCAGGCCGGTGGCGTAGGCCAGCGCGTAGTCGGCGGCCTTGCCGCTCCTGTCCTGGTAGACCGCCCAGATGCACGGCACGCCGCGGCCGATCTCGTACTCACGGCGCACCAGCGCACCCGGGCCCTTCGGCGCGACCAGCACCACGTCCAGGTCGTCGCGCGGCTTGATCATGTCGAAATGCACGTTCAAGCCATGCGCGAACAACAGCACCGCGCCCTGTTTCATGTTGGGGG
This sequence comes from Stenotrophomonas sp. Steno-Z1, assembly GCF_056393175.1. Lineage (NCBI taxonomy): Bacteria > Pseudomonadati > Pseudomonadota > Gammaproteobacteria > Lysobacterales > Lysobacteraceae > Stenotrophomonas > Stenotrophomonas sp. Steno-Z1. The sequence goes on from NZ_JBWJPB010000001.1 coordinate 9,853, forward strand.
CGAGCACGTCCTCGTAGAGCTTCTTCTGCACCATGTCCGGGGTCAGCACGGCCACCAGGTCGGCCTCCTTGACCGCCTCGGCCGGGGCCTTGACGGTGAAGCCGTCGGCCTGTGCCTTGACCTCGGTGGGACCGCCCGGGCGCAGCCCGATGACGACGTCGAAGCCGGATTCGCGCAGGTTCAGCGCGTGCGCGCGGCCCTGGCTGCCGTAGCCGACAACAGCGATCTTGATCTGGGGCAGGTCGTTGGTGCTCATGGGGGAGATCCTTTGGCGGAAAGAAAAAAATGGCCGACGGTCAGGGACACGTCGGCCAGTCAGGGGAAGGGGTGGCGCGCGCCATGCCACCAACGCACGCCGCCGCCGGGCAGGCGGTGGGCGTGGAAGCGGTGCTGGCGGGCTGGCGGGTCATGGCGGCAAGGGCAGTCGAAAAGGGGGAGGGGAGGAATCGAGGGGCTCTGAAACGAAAAAACCCGCACCTGGGTGGGTGCGGGTTTTGATGGATACCTGGCAGTCTTGCTTACACGCCGGTCCGTCCCGCACCTGTTGGTTGGGTAATAAGTACGAGGACGAGAAGCGAACGGATCGAGGCCCCGCCGGTGTCGGCGTGCTGGATGGATTCGCGGGTGGCTGTGCGCTGCAACATGAGATCGAGAAAACCACAGCGGTTTTGGCGCTGTCAACCTTTGCCGGCACATTTCCAACGGTTTCGCCTGCATCCAGCGCAAAGGCCCGTCGCACAAGGATGGTTGCGGCTGAAAGCGTTGTGGTGAACCGGAATTCACTATTTTCAGGGCCGCTTCTGCGCGGATTCCGGTCCGTTTCCCGAGCAGCAGCATGACCATTGTCGGATGCCATGGACGGGCCACTGCCGCCACTATCGGTGGGGCTACCACCCCTCCAGGAACCTCCCGTGCCCCGACGTCTTGCCCGCGGCCTGCTTGCCGCCGCCGTGCTGTGTGCCCTCCCCATTGCCGGCATCGCCGCCGACCGCATCACCGGCCACACCTTCGCCACCCGCTCGGAAGTGATCGCCCCGCACGCGATGGCGGCCACCTCCCAACCGCTGGCCACCCAGATCGCGCTGGACGTGATGAAGGGCGGCGGCTCGGCCGTGGACGCGGCGATCGCGGCCAACGCAGCGCTGGGGTTGATGGAGCCCACCGGCAATGGCGTCGGCGGCGACCTGTTTGCCATCGTGTGGGACCCGAAGACGCAGAAGCTCTACGGCTACAACGGCTCGGGCCGGTCGCCGAAGTCGCTGACCCTGGCCGAGTTCCAGCGCCGCGGGCTGAAGGAGATCCCGGCCGCCGGTCCGTTGCCGGTATCGGTGCCCGGCGCCGTGGATGGCTGGTTCGCGCTGCATGAGCGCTTCGGCCGCAAGCCGATGGCCGACAATCTGGCCCCCGCCATCCGCTACGCGCGCGAGGGCCACCCGGTCGCCGAAGTGATCGCCTACTACTGGGACCGCTCGGTGCCCAAGCTGTCGCAGTACCCCGGCTTCAAGGAACAGTTCACCGTCAACGGGCATGCGCCGCGCAAGGGCGAGCTGTGGAAGAACCCGAACCTGGCCAACACCCTGGAACAGATCGCCCAAGGCGGCCGCGACGCGTTCTACAAGGGCGATATCGCCCGCACCATCGGCAGCTACTTCAAGGCCAATGGCGGCTACCTCAGCTACGAGGACATGGCCAGCCACCACGGCGAGTGGGTCGAGCCGGTGAGCAGCAATTACCGCGGCTATGACGTGTGGGAACTGCCGCCCAACAGCCAGGGCATTGCGGCGCTGCAGATCCTCAACGTGCTGGAGGGTTACGACTTCTCGAAGATCGCCTTTGGCTCACCCGAGCATGTGCACCTGTTCGTGGAGGCCAAGAAGCTGGCCTTCGCCGACCGCGCCCGGTTCTACAGCGACCCGGCGTTCCAGCCGGCGCCGGTGGCCAAGCTGGTGTCCAAGGGCTACGCCGCGGAGCGTCGCGCGCTGATCTCGATGGACAAGGCGCTGCGCGAAGTGCAGCCCGGCACGCCCAGGCAGCTGGAGGAGGGCGACACGATCTACATGACCGTGGCCGACGCGGACGGCATGATGGTGTCGCTGATCCAGTCCAACTACCGCGGCATGGGCAGCGGCATGGCCCCGCCGGGGCTGGGCTTCATCCTGCAGGATCGCGGCGAGATGTTCGTGCTGCGCAAGGACCATCCCAACGGCTATGCGCCGGGCAAGCGCCCGTTCCAGACCATCATCCCGGGCTTCGTGACCAAGGGCGGCAAACCCTGGATGAGCTTCGGCGTGATGGGCGGGGCGATGCAGCCGCAGGGTCATGCGCAGATCGTGATGAACATGGTCGACTTCGGGATGAACCTGCAGGAGGCTGGCGACGCACCGCGCATCCAGCACGAGGGCTCGACCGAACCGACCGGGCAGGCCACCGCGATGAGCGACGGCGGCGAGGTCAACCTGGAAACCGGCTTCCCGTACGAGACGGTGCGCGCACTGATGCGCAAGGGCCACCGGGTGGTATTCGCCGACGGCCCGTACGGCGGCTACCAGGCGATCCTGCGCGACCCGGACACCGGCGTGTATTACGGCGCATCGGAGAGCCGCAAGGATGGGCAGGCGGCGGGGTACTGACCACGCGAGGCAGAGCCACGCCATGCGTGGCTGCGCCTTCCGCGCTCATTGTCATGGGGGCCGTTGGCTGAGGAATGTTGCTGCCGAGCATGGCTCGGCACTACCAGTGCAACGTCAACCCCAGCCCACCGGCCGTCACCCATAAAGGTCGCGAAACGCCCACGCACCATCACCCCCAGCCCCGACAATCGCGACGCATCCCAGGTAGAGCCGAGCCACGCTCGGCTGCTCGCCCAACCGCCCAGCCATGTGTCCAAGGGCAGGGTGCACGGGATCGCGAAACGCCCACGCACCATCACCCCAACCCCGACAATCGCGACCCATCCCAGGTAGAGCCGAGCCACGCTCGGCTGCTGTCCCCAACCGCCCAGCCATCTCCCCGAGGGCAGGGTGCACGGGATCGCGAAACGCCCACCCACCATCCCCCCAGCCCCGACAATCGCAACCCATCCCAGGTAGAGCCGAGCCATGCTCGGCTGCTTTCCCCAACCCCGCCCCACGCACGGGCCTCACGGCCACACCACTAAGGTGCCCGCGCCGCCTCGTCGCGCGTTTCTTCCTGCGCGGCGATCTCGCGCTCGATCCACTCGTCCATCATCCGTCGCGCCCGCTGGGCGCGGCGGCGCTGCAGGGCGTACTCGGTATCGAGTACCCGGTACAGCGACCACATCACCAGCAGCATTAGCAGCGCAAACGGCAGCGCTGCGATCGTGATCATGCCCTGCAACGCGGTCAGGCCGCCGGCCAGCAGCAACACCCCGGCGATCAGCGCGATCGCCACGCCCCACACCATGCGCCGTGCCAGCGGCGGATCGCCGGCTTCCTCGGTGGACATCGTCGCCAGCACCAGCACCGCCGAATCGGCCGAGGTCACGAAGAAGATCATCAGCAGCACCAGCGCGATCACCGACAGCACCGTCGGCATCGGCAGGCTGTCGAACATGGTGAACAGCACCGTCTCGTAGCCGTTGCCCAGCGCCTGGGCCAGGTCCACGTGCCCGAAGATCTGCGACCACAGCGCGGTCCCGCCAAACACCGAGAACCACAGGAAGCCCAGCACGCTCGGCGCGATCACCACGCCCAGCACGAACTCGCGGATGCTGCGCCCGCGCGAGACCCGCGCAATGAACGAGCCCACGAACGGCGCCCATGCGATCCACCACGCCCAGTAGAAGATCGTCCAGTCGGCCACCCACGTACTGCCGGAGAACGGCGACATGCGCAGGCTCATCGTCACCAGCGAATTGAGGTACGAGCCGATGGTGGTGGTGAACGTATCGAAGATGAAGCCGGTGGGCCCCAGCACCAGCACCAGGGCCAGCAGCATCGCAGCCAGGCCGAGGTTGAAATTGGACAGCCACTTGATGCCGCGGTTGACCCCGCTGGTGGTGGAGGCCATGTACAGCACGAAGGCCACCGCGATGATGGTCAGCTGCACCGGGATCGAATCGCGGATGCCGAACACCCGCTGCAGCCCCGCGGCGATCTGGATCGTGCCGAAGCCCAGCGTGGTGGCCACGCCGATGGCCGTTGCCACCACGGCCGCCACGTTGACCACCGTGCCGATCCAGCCACGGTGGTGGGCGCCGATCAGCGGCTGCAGCAGGTCGCTGATCAAGCCGCGGCCGTTGCGGTTGAACTGGAACCAGGCCATCGCCAGCCCGATCAGCGCATAGATCGCCCACGGATGCAGGCCCCAGTGGAAGAACGCATAGCGCATCGAGGCACGGGCGGCCTCCATGCTCTGCGGCGCCAATCCTTCCGGCGGCTTGATGAAGTGCGAGATCGGTTCGGCGGCCCCCCAGAACACCAGGCCAATGCCCATGCCCGCGGCAAACAGCATCGACATCCAGCTCGCGTTGGAGAAGTCCGGCTCGGCATCTTCGCCGCCGATGCGCAGCGAACCCAGCCGGCCGAACGCCAGGTACATCAGGAACGACAGGGTGATGAACACCACCAGCAGGTACAGCCAGCCGGTGCTGCGGATGATGTGGCCCAGGCCACTCTGCACCACGTCGTTGAAGGGGCCGGGCGCGAGGCCGGCGATCAGCACCAGGATGACGATCAGTGCGATGGAAATGCGAAACACCATGCGGGGAGTTTCTCCGTACGAATGAGGCGAGCCAATGCCTGCCGTCTCCAGCGCGACAACACCCGCTGGGGCGATTCAAGCCGGTCGATGCCGGGCGATGCGGAACTCCGCTGCGGACGGGAGAGGCCCTGCCGCGCCGCAGCATTCTAGGCCATGCACTGTCAGCGCATTGTTCACGTTCAAACCGGCGCCGCCGAGGCGCTCGTCGGGGATGCGCCAATCGCGTCGGTGTTGTGGTCTAATTCGCCCCGAAGCGGGGGTACCGCGGCCCAACGGCCACGGTTGAGATAGTCCCTTCGAACCTGATCCGGTTGACACCGGCGTAGGGATGCTTCGCAACAGGTGACGCATTGCGCCATCGGACCCCCGTCCGACGGCGGCCCGTGATGCGTCCGCCGTGCGCCGCCGCTTCGTCCCTTCCGCCACGTCCCGTGCGGAAACCGATCCAGGACGAAGCCAGATGAACGCACCGCACCCCACCTTGCAGCAGCAAGCCCAGCAACTCTCCACGTCGGTCACCCGGCCGATCCCGGGGTCGCGCAAGATCCACGTGCCCGGATCGCGCAGCGACGTGCAGGTCCCCATGCGCGAGATCGTGCTGACCCGCACCCCGACGCTGTTCGGCGGCGAAGAGAACGCACCGGTCACCGTGTACGACACCTCCGGCCCGTACACCGACCCGCAGGCCGCCATCGACCTTGCCGCCGGGCTGCCGGCGTTGCGCGCAGGCTGGGTGGCCGAGCGCGGCGATACCGAGCCGCTGGCCCGCTTGAGCTCCGCGTTCGGGCGTTCGCGCGCGCTCGACGCGCGCCTGGATGCGGTGCGCTTCCCGTCGCGCACCCAGCCGCGTCGCGCGCTGGCCGGCGCCAACGTCACCCAGATGCACTACGCGCGCCGCGGCATCATCACCCCGGAGATGGAGTTCGTCGCCATCCGCGAAAACCAGCGGCTGGAGGCGGTCCGCGAGGCGGCGCTGCTGCGGCAGCATCCCGGCGAGGCGTTCGGCGCCTCGATTCCGGCGCTGATCACCCCGGCGTTCGTCCGCGACGAGATCGCCCGTGGTCGTGCCGTGCTGCCCAACAACATCAACCACCCCGAAAGCGAGCCGATGATCATCGGCCGCAACTTCCTCACCAAGATCAACGCCAACATCGGCAACAGCGCGGTGTCCTCGGGCATCGCCGAGGAGGTGGAAAAGCTGGTGTGGGCGATCCGCTGGGGCGGTGACACCGTGATGGACCTGTCCACCGGCAAGCACATCCATGAAACGCGCGAGTGGATCATCCGCAACTCGCCGGTCGCCATCGGCACGGTGCCGATCTACCAGGCGCTGGAGAAGGTGGATGGGCGTGCCGAAGACCTGAGCTGGCCGATCTTCCGCGACACCCTGATCGAGCAGGCCGAGCAGGGCGTGGACTACTTCACCATCCACGCCGGGGTGCTGCTGCGCTACGTCCCGCTCACCGCCCGACGGGTGACGGGCATCGTCTCGCGCGGGGGCTCGATCATGGCCAAGTGGTGCCTGGCCCACCACAAGGAGAATTTCCTCTACACGCACTTCGAGGATATCTGCGAGATCATGAAGGCCTACGACGTGACCTTCTCGCTGGGCGATGGCCTGCGCCCGGGCTGCATCGCCGACGCCAACGACGCAGCGCAGTTCGGCGAGCTGGAAACCCTCGGTGAATTGACCAAGGTGGCGTGGAAGCACGACGTGCAGACCATGATCGAGGGCCCCGGCCACGTGCCGATGCAGCTGATCAAGGAAAACATGGACAAGCAGCTGCGCGAGTGCGGTGAAGCGCCGTTCTACACGCTCGGCCCGCTCACCACCGACATCGCGCCTGGCTACGACCACATCACCAGCGCGATCGGCGCGGCGATGATCGGCTGGTACGGCACGGCGATGCTCTGCTATGTCACCCCGAAGGAACACCTGGGGCTACCCAACCGCCAGGACGTGCGCGACGGCATCATGGCCTACCGCATCGCCGCGCATGCCGCCGACCTGGCCAAGGGCCATCCGGGCGCGCAGGTGCGCGACAACGCGCTGAGCAAGGCGCGCTTCGAGTTCCGCTGGGAGGACCAGTTCCACCTCGGCCTGGATCCGGAGAAGGCCAAGGAGTTCCACGACGAGACCCTGCCCAAGGACGCGCACAAGCTGGCGCACTTCTGTTCGATGTGCGGCCCGCACTTCTGTTCGATGAAGATCACCCAGGACGTGCGCGACTATGCCGCCGAGCATGGCTTGGGCGAACAGGACGCGCTGCAGGACGGAATGGCCGGCAAATCGGCGGAGTTCCGCGCGTTGGGCGCGGACGTGTACCGGCAGGCGTGATGGGCCGTGCCGGGGCGGCGCGCTCGTCGTCCCGGCACGCTCATGCGACCACCGCGGGCAACGCGCTAAGCTCGGCGGCAACCGGGGCAGGGAAGGGATCTGGCATGGCCATCGCACGCACCACCAAATGGCTGGCCATCGCCCGCCGGCATCCGTCGGCCTGGCTGCTCGGTGTCCAGTTGCTGGGCGTGCTGCTGTACCCGGCGATGGACGAGGCCGGGGCCAGCCGCGCGGTGTTCGGCGCGTTCGGCATTGCCGTGCTCGGCCTGGCGTTGTGGGTGGTGCGGCGCAGCCCGCTGGGCATGTGGCTGGCGTTGCTGCTGGCGATTCCCTCGGTGGTGTTTTCCATCAGCGGCGCCCTGTTGGGCCGGCCCGCACTCACCACCACCGCGCAACTGCTGGAATGCCTGCTGTACTTCTATACCGCCGGCAGCCTCACCGCCTACATGCTGCAGGACCACAAGGTCACCCGCGACGAGCTGTTTGCGGCCGGGGCGACATTCACCCTGCTCGCCTGGGCATTCGCGTTCGCCTTCTCGGTTTGCCAACAGTGGTACCCGGGCAGTTTCCTGGCCACCAGCGAAACCGAATTGCGCACCTGGATGGAGCTGCTTTATCTCAGCTTCAGCTTGCTGTCCGGGGTCGGTTTGAGCGACGTCGTGCCGGTGCATCCGCAGGCCCGGGCACTGGTCATGCTGGAGCAGTTTGCAGGCGTGATGTACGTGGCTTTGGTGGTTTCCAGGCTGGTCGGATTGACCATGCTTCGGCGTGGACGAAACTGAATCGCAGATAAAAAATTCGCGCCCGAAGGCGCGAATACTGAAGCGATTTATGTGAATTCGTCGGCGAGAGAGAGCCTGATGTTGTCCACGCGCACAGGCGCAGTTAACCGGCATAGGCTAGTATTCGCGCGCTTCAGTTTTTTTGCGGTTTGCGCTGATGGCATGTGCGGAATCTGGCGGTTCGTTCGATCGGTGTTCGGTTGCGATGGATGCTGCGTTCCTGTTGTTCTGCATTCACTCGTAGCACCGGAATGATCAGCCCCACTAGCGAGTCTCCCCCAGTCGATGTGATCAGGATCGGCGATTGCACCGTGACGTTGTCCTCCCGTGAGGTCAGCGTGCCGGGCGCGCGCCGTCCACGTCGGCTGACGCCCAAGGCATTGGGCGTGCTGAAGGCGTTGATGCGCTCGCCGGGGGCGGTGGTCACCCGCGATGAACTGTTCGCCGAGGTGTGGCCCGATACGCTGCCGACCAACGATGTGCTCACCCAGGCCGTCACCCAGTTGCGCAAGGCGTTCAGCAGTGACGATGTCACCGGCACGCCGTACATCGAGACCATCGCCAAGACCGGTTATCGCCTGCTCGTGCCCGTCACCGTGCAGGATGCCGTCGCGGCGCCCGCGCCGGACGCACTCGAAAGTTCCGCCGACGTGGTGCTTTCGAGTGCGCCGGGCGCGATCGATGGCGCCGCCTCGTCGCCGCGCAGTCGCTGGCGACGGATGCGGCGTTACGTGCTGCTCGCGCTGGGCATCGCCATGCTGATCGCGCTGTTGGTGATGACCGCGCTGCTGCTGCAACGGCCTGCGCCGGCCTCCGCCGGCAGCGGCGTGCTCGAGGATGGCAGTCGCGTGGTCGGCAGCCCGCAGCGGCCGTATCGACTGATCACCGCCACCGCCGGCTTCGAGACCTATCCCACGCTTTCCCCGGATGGCTCGCAGGTGGCCTACGAGGCCGACAGCAGCGCACGCCAGGGCAGCACGATCAAGGTGCAGACCTCCGGCAACGCCCCCGCGCGGCTGCTTGCCGATACGCCGGACGGTTACTCGGACCGCTTTCCGAACTGGTCGCCGAACGGGCGCGAGATCGCCTTTGCGCGCTTCGGTCCCGATGCCGGCTGTGAGGTGCTGATCGCCAGTGCCACCGGCGGCGCGGTGCGCCACGTCACCCGCTGCGACGGCACCGAACTGCTCAGCTTCGACTGGACCCCGGATGGCCGTGGGCTGGTGTTCGGCTCGCTGGCCGGCCGCTTCGCTCACCGTGGCATCCGCGTGCTGGATATCGCCAGCGGGCGCTGGACGCCGCTGGACTACCAGGTCGCCGAGGACAGCTTCGACTACGCCCCGCGCTACTCGCCGGATGGACGCTGGATCGTTTTCGTGCGCAACCCGCAGATCGGCGACCTCTGGCGCCTGCCTGCCGCCGGCGGGGTGCCCGAGCAGCTCACCGACGATTCGGCCGAGATCCGTGGCTGGGCCTGGCGCAGCGACAGCCGCCACATCGTGTTCGGCCGGCGCGTGGACAGCGAATCGCGGTTGTACGAGCTGGACGTGGAGACCCGCACGCTGCGCGATGTCGGCATCGACGATGCGCAGTCGCCGGCAGTGGCGCGCAACAGCGAAATGCTCGCCTTCGTCCACCGCAAGGCCCAGTTCGGCCTGTTCCGCGTGCCGCTCACCGACGGCCGACCGGGCCAGCCCGAGCGCCTGTTCGCCTCCAACGGCCGCGATGGCCAGCCCATGCTCGCGCCCGATGGCCGGCAACTGGTGTTCACCTCCGACCGCTCCGGCAACTACGGCCTGTGGTGGGCCGACCTGGGCCGCCCGGAATCGCTGCGCCCGGTCGAGGGATTGCGCCCGGAGACCCGGCAGGCCGCCGACTGGTCGCCGGACAGCACCCATCTGCTCGTGTCCGGCCGCGACGCGCAGGCCAATCCGATCATCTATGAGGTGTCCCCGCGCGACGAACAGGTGGTGGCGCTGCCGGTGCCGGTCGCGCAACCGCTGCAGGCCTTGTATGCCGCCGATGCCCAGCACCTGCTGGTGGTCGATCGCGACGAGCACGAGCGCATGCGGCTGTCCCTGTTCGACCGCCGCAGTACGCCGTGGAAACTGCTGGGCAGCATCGACGGGGTCTCGCAGGCGCGCTTCGATCCCTCCACCCGGCGCGTGCTGTTCACCCGGCTGTCGGCGGGCGGGCTGTGGTCGGCCGATGCGCAGCTCACTGCCGACAGCATCCAGCAGGTCAGCGATGACCGGCCATCGCGCTGGCGCTACCGCACTTGGACCGTGGCCCCCCATGGCAGCGTCGATTACCTGTCCAACCGCGCCGATTGCGCCACGCTGTTCTCGCGCATCACGGCCGGCGCGCCGGGCGTCGAGTACTGCCTGGACGGCGAGCGCCTGAGCGCCGGCAACGGCTTCAGTGCGCAGCGCGATGGCAGCGCCCTGTACGTGGCCCTGGCGGTCGCCGATGGCGCCGATATCGGCGTGATGACGCTGCCCGATGCGCCTGCCCCGGTGTTTTCCGCCATCTCCAACGCCTTGTTGCCAAAGGGAAAATAGTCTTCGTGATTCCTTCGTATCGGCCTCGTGTCGAATTCGGATGAATCTCGTTGAACCTTCCTGACCGCGCCGGCCTGATTTGGCAAAACGTTTGCCCAGTAACGGCAAACACGGTGCAGTCATGCGTCAGCTCTCCCTGGCCGATCGCGGCCAATCGCTTTCCCTGGACAAGATCGTCGACGACGGCGCGCTGCCCACCTGCCTGGGCGTGGCCCGGCTCGGCAGCCTGCAGACCGCCGGCACCACCTTCACCGTGTGGATGCAGCTGCGTGGCAGCGCCTGGGTGGAATCCAAGGAAGGCCGCTTCCGCCTGCGCCAGCGCGAGTGGATCGCCTTCGAGAAGGAATCCCGGCCAATGATCCAGGCCGGTCGCGACGGGCTGTGCATCGGGCTGAGCCTGACCCCGGATGCGCTGCGCGCGCTGGGCCAGCTGGACGACTGCAGCCTGTACGCCGGCCGCGGCAGCATGAGCCGCAGCGAAGTCCGCGTGGCCCTGCGCCTGTGGCGCGACGCGCTGGCCAGCGGGCAGCCGGCCCAGGCCCTGCGCCCGGTGCTGCTGCACCTGGCGTCGCTGCAGCGCGTGCTGGCCACCGGCGTGCAGCGTTGCCCGGGCCGCTCGCGCGTGCGCAAGCGCCAGGTGTTCGGCCGCATGCAGCGTGCGCGCCTGTTCCTGGAGGGCAACAGTCACCGCGTGGTGCGCATCGGCGAACTGGCCGAGCTGACCAACTTCTCCAGTTGGTACCTGTCCAAGACCTTCCAGAGCCTGTACGAGGAAAGCCCGCAGTCGCTGTCGGCGCGCCTGCGCCTGGAGCGTGCGGCCGACCTGCTGCGTGATACCGACATGATGATCGGCGAAGTGGCGGCCGCGAGTGGATTTGACAACTGCTGCAGCTTCGCACGGGCGTTTCGCGCGCGTTACGGGCAGTCTGCGTCAGGCTTCCGCGAGAGCGTGGGAATGCTGTCGCCAAAGTCGGCAAAGTCTCCGGTGGCATCCCGCAAATAATTAACCGTAACGCAGTCGTAACTTTCCGAGGCGTTTTAACACGCTACTAACGTACCTCGGAGAGATAAATGAATTTTCGTACTCCCGCAGTGCGGCTGGGCCTTCTGCCCGCCGGCATTGCGCTGGCGCTGGCGCCGAGCTTTGCCTCGGCGCAGGAAGCTGCCTCCGGCACCACTGACCTCGACCGCATCTCGGTCACCGGCTCGCGCATCCGCGGCGCCAACATGGAGACGCAGCAGCCGATCCTGACGATGACCCGTGAGACCCTGGAAAAGCAGGGCTTCTCGAGCGTCGCGGACGTGCTGAACAACCTGACCTCGGCCGGTTCGCCGGCCATCTCGCGTTCGGAGTCGCTGGCATCGGGCGAGAACGTCGGCGGTTACTACGTCGACATCCGCAACCTGGGCGCCGAGCGCACCCTGGTGCTGATGAACGGCAAGCGCCTGGGCGCTTCCACCGCAGGCCTGCAGGACCTGAGCCAGATCCCGATGTCGGCCGTTGAGCGCATCGAGATCCTGAAGGACGGCGCCTCGGCCATCTACGGGTCCGACGCCATCGCCGGCGTGGTCAACGTGATCACCCGCAAGAACGTGGAAGGCGGCGAAGCCAGCGTCTACGTGGGCCAGTACGGCAACGGCGACGGTGACAGCCAGCAGTACTCGATGACCCTGGGTGCCAAGGGCGAGCGCGGCAGCCTGACCCTGTCGGCCGAATACTCCAAGCAGGACCCGGTGTGGGCCAAGGACCGCTGGTACAGCCGTGACGGCGCACTGGGCCCGAACTCCACCAGTGAAGACTGGAGCCCGATCAGCCAGAACAGCACCTGGTGCAACCCGCTGCTGTTCGATTGCTCGCGCACGTCCAAGACGGCGGTGTGGCAGACCCTCAACCAGGGCGGCAACCCGACCAATCCGAACGACTACCACGAGCTGACCCCGGACGAGTACTCCAACGCCAATGAGCAGATGACCCTGCTGACCGGCGTCAAGCGCAAGTCGGTCTACATCAACGGTACGTACGACTTCACCGATTCGATCAGCCTGAACACCGACCTGCTCTACAACGAGCGTCAGACGTTCCAGCAGATCGCCGGCTACCCGTACCAGTCCAACTCGACCACCATCAACACCCCGCTGTCCGGTTCGAGCGTGTTCAACCCGACCGCCGTCAATGGCGTGGGTGGCCAGGACGTCAGCTTCCGCCGTCGCCTGTGGGAAGTGCCGCGCACCACCGACAGCCAGCTGAAGACCCTGCGCTTCGCACCGACCGTCAGCGGCTTCTTCGAGCTGGGCGGCAAGTCGTTCGATTGGGACGTCGGCGCCCTGTGGAATCGCAATGAGTCGATCAAGACCCAGCGCGGCGACATGAGCCTGATCGCGGCGCGCCAGGCGCTGGGCCCGTCGTTCATCGACGGCACCGGCGTTGCCCGTTGCGGCACGGCCGCCAACCCGATCCTGGGCGATTGCCGCCCGTGGAACCCGCTGCTGCCGTACGGCGTCTCGGGCCAGGGTTCGCTGGCTGACCAGGAGCTGCAGGACTTCCTGTTCCCGACCTTCACCACCCGCGGCATCACCAAGACCACCAGCTTCACCGCGAACCTGGCCGGGTCGATCGTGACCCTGCCGGCCGGTGACCTGGGCTTCGCCATGGGCGTCGAGCACCGCAAGGAAGAAGGCAGCTACACCCCGGATGCCTTCGCGCAGTCGGGCCAGTCCACCGGCCTGGGCCAGAAGCCGACCCGCGGCGCGTACGATCTGAACGAGGTCTACCTCGAGCTGAACGTGCCGATCCTGGCGGACATGGCGTTCGCCAAGGAGCTGACCCTGAACATGGCCAGCCGCTACTCGGACTACAGCAACTTCGGTGGCACCACCAACAGCAAGTTCGGCCTGACCTGGCGTCCGATGGACGAGCTGCTGGTCCGCGGCACCTACGCCGAGGGCTTCCGTGCGCCGACCATCTCCGATCTGTACGGTGGCCTGAGCTCGAGCTTCGAGTCCTACATCGATCCGTGCGGCACCACCGCACCGGGCAGCGTCGCCGGCAACGGTCCGTGCTCGGCGGCGGGCGTTCCGGCCGACTACGTGCAGCTGGGCCAGGGCAACAAGGTCTGCTCGACCCTGCCGTGCCAGTCCGGTGACCAGTTCGTCTCCGGTGCCAACCCGAACCTGAAGCCGGAAACCTCCAAGAGCACGACCGCCGGTCTGGTCTGGAGCCCGCGTTGGGTGCAGGGCCTGGACATCTCGCTGGATTGGTACAAGTACGAAATCAGCGACATGATCATCGCTGACAGCGTCGACCGCATCCTGCGCGACTGCTACGTGCTCGGCAATTCGGCCCGTTGCGAAGGCGTCGTCCGTGCCAGCGATGGCCACGTCAGCGCGCTGACCTACGGCACCGCCAACCTCGGCAAGATGGAAACCGAAGGTTACGACCTGGGCATCAAGTACCGCCTGCCGGAACTGGCCATCGGTCAGTTCTCGATCGACTGGCAGACCAGCTACCTGTCCAAGTATGACGAGCAGGGCCAGAACGCCGCCGGTCAGAACATCATGATCGGGCGCGTCGGCGAAGCCGGCCTGTTCCGCGTGCGTTCGAACGTGGGCATCAACTGGGCGATGGGCGACTTCGGTGTCAACTACACCGCGCGCTACTACTCCGGCATGAAGGAAGACTGCATCGACACCGGCGAGTTCTGGTGCAATGCCCCGAACCACATGGCCAACGGCGAAGCCGAACCGCTGCGCAAGACCGGCTCCAACACCTTCCACGACCTGCAGGTCAGCTGGAAGGCGCCGTGGGATGCCACCATTGCCGTCGGTGCGAACAACCTGTTCGACCACAAGGGTCCGCTGATGTACTCGGCACCGAACTCGAGCTTCGCCTACTACGGCGGTTTCGATATCGGTCGCTTCCTGTACATGAAGTACACCCAGCGCTTCTGATCCATCGACGCTGTGTAGCACTACACGGAGGGCGGACCGCAAGGTCCGCCCTCTCTGCGTTCAGGGGGTCAGGAAATTCTGAGTTTGCTCTTACGGTGATCGCAATCACGTTCTGCGCGGATCGTCAGTTGATACGGTCAATCGGTCCAATGACGGACGATTGAGAGATCGATATGAAAATGACGTTCGCTCAGAAACTCGCCGCCGTGTTCCTTGGCACCATCGCCATCGCCGGCAGCGCCTCGGCCGGCCTCATCGTGTGCCAGGGTGGCCGCTACTGCGAACAGCTCCGCCAGGAGTGCATCGCCTCGGGCCAGCATCTGCCGGCGTATTGCGAGGCGCTGTGGCGCGACTGCGTGCTGGACGCCTGTCCGCAGCGCTGAAACGACGATGGCGCGCCATCACGGCGCGCCATCCTGTGCCATCCCTGCCTGTCGCCAGGCTCAGGCCTCGGCAGCCACCAGCCCCATCAGTCCATTGGCATGGTCGCGCCACTGCGGCAGCTTCTGCAGCACGCCGGCCCGCTGCAGGTAATCCTCGTCCACCGGATCGCCGTTGATCAGCGCCAGCGCCACGTGCACCGCGCCCGTCACCCAGAAGCTGCGGGTGTTGGACTTCTGCGGCTGCAGGTGGAAGGCGACCGCCTCGATGATCGGCATCGGCAAGCCCCACAGGCCCAGCAGGTAGGCACCTGCCTCGGCATGCCCAGGGCGATCATCGCCGGGCTCGGCCGGCAGGCGCTCGTTGCGCACGCCCGGCAGCAGCAGGCCGATGTCGGCCAGCAGCGCTGCGGTGGCGCCCAGCTCGGCGCTGGAGTCCGGCAGCAGCTTGGCCGCCAGTCGCGACGCCAGCAGCGCGCGCTGCTGCAGCGAGTTGCGCTCGGCGCCGGACAGCGGTGGCGCGGAGAACACTTCGCTGGCCAGCACCAGGTCGCGCAGCGTGGACAGGCCCAGCCGGGTGACCGCGGTGCGCAGGTCGGAAATGGTCCGGCCACTGTTGAAGAACGCCGAATTGGACAGCTGCAGCACCTTGGCCGCGATGGCCGGGTCGGCCGCCACCAGCTTGGACACGTCGGCGGTGTTGGTGTCGTCGTCGTGTTCCAGCGCCTGGGTCAGGCTCAGGTACAGGTGCGGCGGCGAGGGCAGCTTTTCGATACGGCCGATCGCGCTGCGCAGGCGCGCGCTGTCCAGCAGTTCGCGCAGCTCTTCCAGGCTGGTGAGCGCTTCGAGCAGCACTTCCGGTGCCAGCGGCATCGGCAGGAAGCGGTGGGCCACGCCAATCAGGCGCGCCGGCGGCGGCCGGTTGCCTTGGGCCGCTTCCACCAGCGCGATGCGGATCGTCTCCGGACGCAGCGTCCGGATCTGGCCCAGCAGCGTGGTGGCGTTGAGATCGGGCAGGGTAGGGCAGGCGATCACCGCGTCGATCGGACCGGCGGCGACGATGTTCATGGCCGCCTGGCCATCGGATGCGGTCAACGGTTGCCACTCTTCCCCAAGATCGGCAATGAAATCCATCAGCTCAGCCGAGAGGCTGGCTTGGTCCCCAACAAGCAGAATACGCACGACACAGTCCCCTGGCTGACCACGGTGAAACGCACCGTGGACGGTGTGAAGACGCAATGTACCCAATCCGGCACAAATAGTGATGTGCCGCATTCAAAAAACGTGATGTTCATCGCTCCAGCGCACCTGCGCCGGAGCGATGCCGTTCAGTCTCAGGCGATGTTGCCCAGGTAGCGCTGGTGCGCGTCAACCAGGATCTGCTTGGCCTCGGCCGCGCCGCCCCACCCGTCCAGCTTGACCCACTTGCCCTTTTCCAGGTCCTTGTAGTGCTCGAAGAAGTGGCCAATGCGCTCCAGCCAGTGGCTGGACACCTGCTCGATGTCTTCCACGTGGGCGTAGCCACTGAACACCTTGGAGATCGGCACGGCCAGGATCTTCTCGTCGCTGCCGGCCTCATCGCTCATCTTGAGCACGCCGACCGGACGGCAACGCACCACCGAGCCCGGCACCAGCGGCAGCGGCAGCACCACCAGCACGTCGGCCGGATCGCCGTCGCCGCACAGGGTGCTCGGCACGTAGCCATAGTTGCAGGGGTAACGCATCGGGGTGGACAGGATGCGGTCGACGAAGATCGCGCCGGTTTCCTTGTCCACTTCGTACTTCACCGGCTCGGAATCCTTCGGGATTTCGATGATGACGTTGATTTCTTCCGGCGGGTTCTTGCCGGGCGAGACGAGTTCCAGACCCATGGGTTTACTCCGAGAGGGGGTAGGGGCGCAAAGTCCGACATTTTAGGCCCTTTGCCGGTCCTCGTGCAGCGATCCGGTGGCGTCGTCGTCGCCCCCGCCTCCGCAGGGGGTCGCCCGGACCCGCCATGGCAGCGCCTTCTGACCCCGCGGCAGGGTCTGTACCGATGGGCCGCGTCGACAGCGGCATAGACGATGGATGCTCTGCCCCTGGAGCCACCCGATGCGCACCCGCCTGTTTCTCCTGCCTGCCCTGGTGCTGGCCACGTGCGCGCCGCCGGGCGTGGCCCGTGCCGGCGATTACGTCGATCTGGTCGACTTCCCCGCGCAGGAAGCCAACTGGGACCGCTTCTATGCGTTGGAGGGGCGCCTCATGCAGGCCTTCGACGCGGTCTGTGCCGACACGTTCTGCGAGGGCGCCTACAGCGACTACCGCGTGCTGCAGTTCCGCTGCTCGGTGCACGCCGGGCGCGGCCACGTGCAGGCCTGCGTCTGGGTGCTGGCCGCCAGCAACCTGGCGGTGGACCCCGTCAGCGGTCGGGTCGACGTGGACAACGGCCGCTGGACCTGCCGGGTGCCGCTGGCGCCGGGCACATCGGTGGAGGCGTTCCATGCGGCCCTGCAGGGGCCGGAGGTGCTGCGCCGTCGCCTGCCGGGCACGGACCGCAGCCTGTACGACGGCCTGATGGACTGCCTGTGAGCCGCCCCCTTGCCCGCGGCGCGGGCGCCCCTGGAGTGATCCGCATGACCCAGCCCTTCCGATATGCCCGCCCCGCTGCCCTCCAGCGGATCGCCCTGATCGCGGCAGTGCTGCTGCCCGTCGCGCCGGCACTGGCGGCAGACCGCTATGTGGACGCCCGCGAGTTTCCGGACCAGGTCGCCGGCTGGGAGCGCTTCCGCCGGGTGGAGGCGGCGCTGGTACGCGGTTTCGACGGCGTCTGTGGCGACACCTTCTGCGAGGGCGAGTACGCCAACCTGCAGCCGCAGCGCTTCCGCTGTTCGGTGCAGGCCAGCAGCGGCACCGTGCACGAGTGCATCTGGACCTTCGCCGGCAGTACCGCGCGGGTGGACGCCCAGACCGGCGAGGTGGTGGTGGATGCCCGGTCCTGGGCGTGCCGGGTGCCGCTCGCCGACCACACTCCGCTGGCCCTGCTGCTGGCGACGCTGGAAGGCCCGCAGCCCATCGATGCCGTGCTGCCGGGCACCCGCCTCACCGTGTATGACGGCCTGACCGCGTGCCTGTGAGCGTCCGGGCGAGCCGCGCGATCGTGGCGGCGCTTGGCGCGCGGCGCGCCAGGTGGCGATGGGTGACCTCTTCGCCGCCCCTCGTACCTGCCGGTGGTGATGCCAGGCCGTCCGGGCGGCGACCGCGAACGATAATCCCTGCGGTCTAAACGTGACGCATTCTCATTTGAGGCGTAGGATGGCGCGCCTTCCTCCCCCGGGTCCCCGCGCTCGCCCTGCGCCTGCCTGCATGTCCAGCAACGCCTCCACCCTGACGGACCTGTTGATCCGCGAACGCCCGGCGCTGCTGCGCCTGGTGCAGCGGATCCTGGGCAACGATGGCGGTGCCGAGGACGTGATCCAGGCGATCTGGTTCAAGGCCCGCGGCGTGGACGGCGGCCAGGCGATCGACAACCCGCGCGCCTACCTGTACCGGTTGGCGACCAACCTGGCCACCGACCATGGGCGCGAACGCACCCGCCGCGCGCGCCTGTTGGCCGACCATTACCTGTGGGGCCCGGACGAAGTGCTGTCCACTGAGGAACAGGCCATGGCCCAGGATGAACTGCAGCGTGTCCTGGCGGCGGCCGCGCACCTGCCCGAGCCCACCCGCACGATCTTCCGGCTCAACCGCCTGCAGGGCCTGACCCAGGCCGAGGTGGCCAGGCGCCTGAAGGTGTCGGTGACCACGGTGGAGAACCACGTGCGCAACGCGCTGCAGCGCCTGGCCTGGGCGCGCAACGGACGCTGAGGAGGCTGCGTGGCGGCGATCACGTTGGGGAACTGCCCGCGTCGTTCGTCTTGATCATACCGGTGCGATTTCTGCGTACCTTCTTCCTTCCCTGCGTTGCACCGCGACCTTCCGCCAGCCATGAGCCCGCCTCCCATCGACCCGGCCACGCCGCCGTCCGTTTCGTCCGAGCCCGTTGCCGTCCAGGCCCGGGCCTGGCTTGCGTGGCTGGCATCCGGCGCGGTGGAGGAGGCCGGCATGCAGGCGTTCGAACACTGGCTGGCGCGGCCAGGGCATCGACGCGCATTCGAATACGAGCGCCAACTCTGGCGCAGCGTGGGCCCGCGTCCCGCGGGGGCGGTAGTCGGCGCGCCGCGGCGCCCGCGGCAACGCGTGGCGCGCTGGTCGTTGGCCGCCGCGGCCGTGCTGGCCCTGGCCTGGGTAGCGCCGGAGACATGGCTGCGCCTGCAGTCCGACCACCGCACCCTCAACACCATCGCGCAGGTCACCCTGCCCGATGGCAGCCGTGCGGTGCTGGATGCGGACTCGGCCATCGCCGTGCACTTCGACGGCACCCGGCGGCGGATCGATCTGCTGCGCGGCCGCGCCTGGTTCGAGGTGGCACCGGGCCAACCGCAGCGCTTCGAGGTGGCGGCGGCGGGGGGCGTGGTCGAAGACATTTCCACCGCCTTCGTGGTGTCCCGCGAGGCGGGCGGGGTGCAGGCCGAGGTCGAGCAGGGCAGGGTGCGCGTGGCCGCCCGCGAAGGTGGGCGTTGGACCTGGCTGCAGGCCGGCCAGCGCGCCGCCTTCGTGCCGGGCGGACCGGTGCAGCGCCTGGACGACATCGCCACCGATCGGATCGCCGCGTGGCGCCAGGGCGAACTGCTGCTGGATGCGGCGGGCGTGGCCGATGCGGTGCAGCGCATCGGCCGCTATCGGCGCGGGCCCACCTTCGTGCGCGGCGACCTCTCGCAGTTGCCGAGGGTCAACGCCGCCTTCCGCACCGATCGCCCGGAACAGGCGCTGGACGCGCTGGCCGGCAGCGCCGGGCTGCGCGTTACCCGGTTGCCGATGGGCGTGGCGATCGTGCAGGTTGCGGCCACGCCGTAGCCGCGCCACGCGCCAACCCGCTACTGCCGCGTGAATTGATCTTGGGGGTGTGGCCACCCCGTTCGTCTCACCTCCCGAACGTACCCGCCGCCGCCACGTACGTCGCAGCGCCCGCACGCCTCGTGCGGGGACGCCGCTCCGGCGGTCTCGCCTTTTCGACAGGTTCCATCATGCGCCTCAACTCCCACCCGGGCCGTACCCTGCGCGCGTCCCGTCTGTGCATCGCCTTGTTGGCCGCGGGCCTGGCCGTTGTGCCGGCACTGCCGGTGCTGGCCCAGTCCGCTGTTGTCGGGGCTGCCACCCCGCATCGCTTCGACATCCCCGCGCAACCCCTGGCCGAGGCGTTGCGGGTGTACATGCGCCAGTCCGGCGTGCAGGTGGCGTGGCCGGCCGCGCTTACCGACGGCCTGCGCTCCAGTGCGGTCAGTGGCGAGCTCGATGCGCAGGTGGCGCTGCAGCAGATGCTGCGTGGCAGTGGCCTGGCGATGCGCGCGGTGGGCACCGATGCGGTGACCCTGGAGCGCGCCCCGACGGCCAGCCGCGAGGACGGGGTGATCGTCACCGCGGCGCTGCGCGTGGCCGGCGAGCAGGCGGCGGATGGCGACAGCAATGAAGCGCGGGCACTGGATGCGTACCGTACCTCCGGCTCCAGCGTGTTCGTGCCGCGCGCCACCATCGAACGCTTCCGCGGCACCTCCACCGCCGACATCGTCAAGGGCGTGGTCGGCGTGACCGCCGGCGATCCGCGCACCGCCAATGCGCTCGACCTCAACATCCGCGGCATCCAGGGCCAGAGCCGCATTCCGGTGATCATCGACGGAGGCCAGTCCACCATGGATACCTACCGCGGCTATGCCGGCCAATCGCAGCGCACCTACCTGGACCCGGATCTGGTGTCGACGCTGACCGTCACCAAGGGCCCCAGCCTGGGCGTCAACGCCTCCGGCGGCATTGGGGGCGTGGTCGAGATGGAAACGCTCAAGATCGGTGACGTGCTGCGCGAGGGCCAGGATCTGGGCCTGCGCGTGCGCACCGGCGTCTCCAACGGCAGCGCGCGCGACGTGCCGGCCTACGATGCGGCACCCCGCACCGACCGCAACAGCCTGGGCGGGCGATTCGCCAACATCGCCGGTGGCAAGCACTGGGACCGGTTCGACCTGATGGCCGCCTACGCCTGGCGCGACACCGGCAACTACTACGCGGGTAAGCACGGCTATGACGACTTCCCGCAGACCCGCCGCACCCTGGCACCGTTGAACCCGCCCAACACCGAAGTGTTCAACACCTCCTCCAAATCCAACTCGGTGCTGGTCAAGGGCACCTGGCGGATCGATGACAGCCAGACCCTGGAAGCCGGCTACCGCCACTACAGTGGCCACCAGGGCGAGATCATGGCCTCGCAGATCATCCGCGTGGACCGCGACCGCGTGCCGCAGTGGTCGCCGGGCAGCGTGGACCTGGATGCCTACAACCTGCGCTACCGGTTCGACCCGGGCAACGACCTCGTCGACCTCAAGGCCAACCTCTCGTACACCCAGGCCGACAGCCTGATGTACAACGGCCTGACCGGCATCACCCCGTGGTACTTCGATCGGCGCACCGCGTGGTATGACGGCCCGACGTTCAACACCGACCCGGGCTACAAGGACGCCTACCGCAACGACATGACCCAGGAGCGGCTGGGGCTGGACGTGTCCAACACCACCCATCTGCTCACCGATGGCGGCGGCCTGTTCACCTTCGACTACGGCCTGTCCTTCAGCAACGAGGACGTCGGCCCGGGCAAGGGCGCGCCGATCAAGCATGACGACCTGATCAACAACCGCTTCCTGCGCAACGCCGAGCGCAAGGAATACAGCGCCGTGGCGTCCATGAAGTGGCAGCCCGACGAACACTGGGAAGTACTGCTGGGCGGGCGCTTCAACCGGGTCGGCATCCACGACCGCAACCGCCTGGCCACGGTGGAGGAGGAGTCGGTGATCGGCCAGTACCGCTACACCCAGCTGCTCAACGGCGACCCGAGGCGGCCGGCGTACCTGGCCAAGCGCATCGCCATGCTCAACTGGTATCCCGATGCCAACGGCCAGTTCACCGAGGCCTCGCTGCTGGCGTCGCCGTACAAGAAGGGCACCGTGGCCGACATTACCGGCTGGAATTTCCATGACCTGACCAAGGCGCAGGACCTGATCGTGCCGACCCGCTGGACCTGGTCGCAGCCGATCCGCCGCACCGACCACGCCTTCATGCCCACCGCCAGCGTCACCTACCGCTTCGACGAAGACAGCATGGTGTACATCAAGTACGCCGAGGGCGTGAAGCTGCCCAGCCTGTTCGAAAGCACGCTCGGCCTGTTCACCGCGGCCAAGCCGGTCGGCGGCGAGCTCAAGCCCGAGCGTGCCGGCACCTGGGAAGCGGGCGCGAGCACGGTCAGGCAGGGCATGTTCACCGAAGGCGATACCGCCGCCTTCAAGTTGGCCTACTTCAACACCCGCATCGATGACCTGATCACCCGCGACTACCGCACGCTGTCGGCCGGCTACATCCGCAATATCGAGCGCTTCAAGGTATCCGGCCTGGAGTTCCAGTCCAGCTACGACGCCGGCAAGGTATTCGCCGACCTGTCGGCGCATTACTACATCGAGGCCAAGACCTGCGCCCCGGACATCGCCGCCGAGCGACGCGCCTATGGCGTACAGCGCAGGATCGCCGAACTCGCCGCTACCCCGGACTGCGTGGATGGCGGCTTCGAAGGGTCGTACAGCAATACGCAGAACCCGCCGCGCTACACGGTCAACCTGACCCTGGGCTCGCGCCTGTTCGACCAGCGCCTGAGCGTCGGCACGCGGGTCATCCACAACGGCGGCCCGATCAGCAAGCTGGACAAGGAGTGGAACGTGGGCCTGTCGGCGATCCAGCAGCTGTACCGCCCGGCGACGGTGGTGGACCTGTTTGCCAGCTGGCAGGCCAGCGAGCAGTTCGCGGTCGACCTCAACGTGGACAACCTGACCGACCGCTACTACCTGGACCCGCTGGCGCTGGGCGTGATGCCGGCACCGGGCCGGATCGTGCGGCTGGCGCTGACCTACCGCTACTGATGCCCGGACACGACAGGGGCCGGCATTGCCGGCCCCTGCGTGCATCCGGCCGGCACCTGCGGCGTCGGCCGGCATCAGATGCCCGTGATCGCTCAGCCGGCGTTGGCCTGCGCGGTTGCATCCGCGTGCAGGGCTTCGCTGAGCTCATCGACCACGATCGCCCACTCCGCATCCGAGCGCAGCTGCTCGGTCAGGAACTGGCGCTGCCCGTCATTCCAGTACGGCGCTTCGATCAGGCGGATCTCGTTGGACAGCTGGTGGTCGCGGATGAAGGCGGCGATCGCCTCGTCGCTGGCGTCCAGCCCGAGCTGCAGGAACAGATTGGTCATGCGGGGTTCGGTGGTGATCATCGTGTCATTCCAGTGGCAGGGCGTGGCCCGTATTATCGGGGCAAGGCCGTGACGGTGGCATGTGAGGGACGCAGCGCTCCCCACGCGACAATGGGCTTGGGGTTGCAGCCGTGACAGACGTCTTCAACAGAGAACCGCGCCCCACTTCCCCATCCAAGCATCGCCATGATCGTCATCGATACTCCCCAAGCCACCCGCAGCCAACGCCTCAAGGCCGCCACCCGTGAGAGCCACGGCGCGCTGGACAAGCGCATCATGGCTGGCGACATCTTCGCCAGCCGCGGCCAGTTCGCCCGTTTCCTGCGCGTGCAGTACCGCTTCCACCGCGACATCGACGCGCTGTATGCCAACGCCGCGCTGGATGCGCTGCTGCCGGACCTGGAGGCGCGCCGCCGCCTGCCGTTGATCGCGCGCGACCTGGCCGACCTCGAACAGATCCTGCCCGCACCGGTGCCGTTGCGGCTGGACCCCGACCTCGCCCTGCCGGCGGCACTGGGCTGGCTGTACGTGGCCGAAGGCTCCAACCTCGGCGGCACCATCCTCTACAAAATGGCCGCCAGGCTGGGCCTGGACGCCGGTTTTGGCGCCCGCCACCTGGCCGCGCACCCGGACGGTGCCGCGCGCCACTGGCGCGAGTTCACCGCGGCGCTGGATGGCGTGGTCCTGGATGACGCACAGGAGCAGCAGGTCATCCAGGCTGCCGATACCGCGTTCCGCAGCGTGCACGGCCATGTCGAACTCGAGTTCGACCAGCGCTGATGCGCGCGCTCTGGTTCTGCCTGGGCTGGGTGATGGTGACGCTGGGGGTGATCGGTGCGCTGCTGCCGGTGATGCCGACCACCATCTTCCTGATCCTGGCCGTGGGCTGTTTCGCGCGCAGTTCCCCGCGCTTCGAACGCACGCTCCTGGCGCACCCGCACTATGGCCCGGCCCTGCGCCTGTGGCGCGAGCAGGGCGCCGTCAGCCGCAAGGGCAAGGCATTCGCGGCCGGCGGCATGGCCGTCGGCTTTGCGATGTTCTGCTGGGGCGCGCATCCCTCGTGGATCCTGCTGCTGGGGGTGGGCCTGTTCTTCCTCGCCAGCGCGGCTTACGTGGTGTCGCGCCCGTCGCCGCGGCTGGGCGCCGGCAATCGCTGAGCATCCGTGCCTTCCGGTGACACGCCGCGGCGGCGGTGCCCCCCGCGGCTGAGGCCCGGCACGGGGCGGCCGATGCAATATGCATCGCACTGCGCATGCAGTAGCTTCGCGACATCGTCTTCAACGGAATGAGAGGGGAGCATGATCCAGCAGGAGCAAGCGGTTGCAGATGCGTTCAACCGCAATTTCCATAGCCTTTTGTTGCTGGGAGGGCAGCACCGTGATGCGGCCGACGACTGCCTCTCTTCTGGTCCGCAATCCCGGGACCTGTTTCATGGCCCGGTTGGAATCGGTCGCGGCGGCGTACGACGGGATGCGGGAAATGTTCCCTTCGTCCAGCCTGCGCATGCAGGGTGCGCAATGCAGTGCCACGATCGGGAGAACAGCGGATGACCCACGTCAATATCGTCCGCATGGCATGGAGCGCCGTGGTGAGCGCGTTGGTGGTGGCGTTGCTGTCGCTTGCGCCGTTCGTCGGGGCGATCACGCTCACCGGTGCGCTGGTACCGCTCTTCGCTTATACGGCATGGCGCGGTGCCTGGCTGCCCAGCGGCATGGGGCTGCTCCTCTGCGCGGCGGCCTTCATCGGCAGTCCGTTGCCGCGCGACGACGTTCCGGACCTGCTGCTGGCCATGGCCGCGATGTGGGGAGTGGCGGGCAGCATCCTGCTGTTATGGCGGATGCTGCGCCCCCGACGCTCGTAGGCCACGCGCCTGCCGCGATCAAAACCAACGAACACGCCCCGGCGTAGCACCGGGGCGTGTTTGCAGCACTTGCCCTACAACAGCGGCACCAGCAGCAGCGCCACGATGTTGATGATCTTGATCAGGGGGTTGATCGCCGGGCCGGCGGTGTCCTTGTAGGGATCGCCGACGGTATCGCCGGTCACCGCGGCCTTGTGCGCGTCGCTGCCCTTGCCACCGAAGTGGCCGTCCTCAATGTACTTCTTGGCATTGTCCCAGGCACCGCCGCCGGTGGTCATCGAGATCGCCACGAACAGGCCGGTCACGATGGTGCCGATCAACAGGCCGCCCAGCGCACGCGGTCCCAGCAGCAGGCCGACCACCACCGGCACGGCCACCGGCAGCAGCGAGGGCACGATCATCTCGCGGATCGCCGAGCGGGTCAGCATGTCCACCGCGCGGTCGTACTGCGGCTTGCCGGTGCCTTCCATGATCCCGGGGATCTCGCGGAACTGGCGGCGCACTTCCTCCACCACCGCACCGGCCGCGCGGCCCACCGCCTCCATCGCCATCGCGCCGAACAGGTAGGGGATCAGGCCGCCGATCAGCAGGCCGATGATCACCGTGTGGTCGGACAGGTCGAAGGCGAACACCTCCCCGGGGTTGGCGGCCTGCAGGTTGTGGGTGTAATCGGCGAACAACACCAGCGCGGCCAGCGCCGCCGAGCCGATCGCATAGCCCTTGGTGACCGCCTTGGTGGTGTTGCCGACCGCATCCAGCGGGTCGGTGATGTCGCGGATCTCCGAGGGCAGCTCGGCCATTTCGGCGATGCCGCCGGCGTTGTCGGTGATCGGGCCGTAAGCGTCGAGCGCCACGATCATGCCGGCCATCGACAGCATCGCGGTGGCGGCGATGGCGATGCCGTACAGGCCACCGAAATGGTGCGCCAGCCAGATCGCCGCGCACACCGCGATCACCGGCAGGGCGGTCGACTTCATCGACACGCCGAGGCCGGCGATGATGTTGGTCCCGTGCCCGGTGGTGGAGGCCTGCGCCACGTGCTGCACCGGCTTGTACTGGGTACCGGTGTAGTACTCGGTGATCCACACGATCAGTCCGGTCAGCACCAGCCCGATCAACGCGCAGACATAGAGGTTCAGCGCGCCGTGCGCGTTGTCCGGCATCAGCTGCGTGGTGATCGGGTAGAACGCGATCGCCGCCAGCACGCCGGACACGATCACGCCCTTGTACAGCGCGCCCATGATCGAGCCGCCCGGCTTCACCTTGACGAACAGCGCGCCCACGATCGAGGCGATGATCGAGACCCCGCCCAGCACCAGCGGATACAGGATCGCGTTGCGGCCTGCCTCGGCGATCATCAGGCTGCCCAGCAGCATGGTGGCGATCACGGTGACCGCGTAGGTCTCGAACAGGTCGGCGGCCATGCCGGCGCAGTCGCCGACGTTGTCGCCCACGTTGTCGGCGATCACCGCCGGGTTGCGCGGATCGTCCTCGGGAATGCCGGCCTCGACCTTGCCGACCAGGTCCGCGCCGACGTCGGCGCCCTTGGTGAAGATGCCTCCCCCGAGGCGGGCGAAGATCGAGATCAGCGAGGAGCCGAACGCCAGCCCGACCAGTGCATGCAGCGCGGTGGCGGTATCGAGCCCCATCCGCAACAGCAGCGCGTAGTAGCCGGCCACGCCCAGCAGGCCCAGCCCGACCACCAGCATTCCGGTGATGGCGCCTCCGCGGAAGGCCACGTCCATGGCCGCACTCAGGCCATGGCGCGCGGCCTCGGCGGTGCGCACGTTGGCGCGCACCGAGACGTTCATGCCGATGTAGCCGGCCGCGCCGGAAAGCACCGCACCGATCGCGAAACCGGCGGCGGTGTACCAGCTGAGGAACACCCCGACCAGCACGAACAGGATGACCCCGGCGATGCCGATGGTGAGGTATTGACGGTTGAGGTAGGCGCGCGCGCCTTCCTGGATGGCGGCGGCGATTTCCTGCATGCGGGCATTGCCAGCCGGTTGCCGGAGGATCCAGCGTGCCGACACGATGCCGTAGAGAATCGCGAGAATGGCGCAGAACAGCGCCAGAGAAAGCCCATAACGTTCCAGCATGTCCCCTCCCGGGTGATGGAATGGCATCCAGTGAACGGATGAACCTCTCCACGCGGGGGCACAACGGGCTGCAACCTTGGACCAACCCGTTCAGACCGTGCCCGGTCATCAAGCGTGTGGCGGTGTTCAGCAATCCCTGGTGGCCGCGAGTATGCGGGCATTCGCCCGCAGACCGGTAGTGCCCATCCACGCCCGCCAGCACGCCCCCAGACGTGTAGTGCCGAGCCATGCGCGGCAGCACAGCCCGCAGACCGGTAGTGCCCAGCCACGCCCGCCAGCACGCGCCCAGACGTGTAGTGCCGAGCCATGCTCGGCAGCACGCTCGCAGGCCGGTATTGCCCAGCCACGCCCGGCAGCACAGCCCGCATACCCGGTAGTGCCGAGCCATGCTCGGCAGCACGCTCGCAGGCCGGTATTGCCCAGCCACGCCCGGCA
The DNA here is from genome assembly GCF_056393175.1 of Stenotrophomonas sp. Steno-Z1. NCBI lineage: Bacteria > Pseudomonadati > Pseudomonadota > Gammaproteobacteria > Lysobacterales > Lysobacteraceae > Stenotrophomonas > Stenotrophomonas sp. Steno-Z1. The sequence goes on from NZ_JBWJPB010000001.1 coordinate 37,338, forward strand.
GCACAGCCCGCATACCGGTAGTGACGAGCCACGCTCGGCAGCACAGCCCGCAGACCCGTAGTGCCCAGCCACGCCCGCCAGCACGCCCCAGACTTGTAGTGCCGAGCCACGCTCGGCAGCCCGCCCATCAAGACCGCACGCCTTGCCACGCCGTTCAGCCATCCGCTGGCAGCCTCGCTCCATCCCCAGCTCCCGGAGTCCTGCCATGTCCACCCGTCACCTGCTCTGGCTGGCGCTGCTGCCCGCCGTCGCGGCCAGTGCCGCCGAAACCCCCGAGCTGCAACGCGCGGCCGGCGCGCCACAGGCGGTGGGGGCGGCGCACACGCTGCGCCAGATCCCCGAAGCCTGCGCACGCCTGGAAGGCATGTTCACCACCAACGCCGCCCAGCCGTACACGTTCGCGGTGGTGCGTACCAGCGAGCAATGCCAGCCGCGCGCGCGCTTCGTCGATTTCGCCAAGGCGCAGCCGAGCGAAGCCAAGGGCTGGAAGCTCAATGACGTGATCCGCGTGCCCAATGCCAGCTGCCCGGCGCAGCAGGCGGTGGTGCGCGTGTGGCGCCTGCCGGTGGCCCAGAAAGCCGAGCTGGACGGGCAGGGCCAGTCGCGCATCTACCTGGAAGAAGCCAAGCAGCAGGCCGCCGCCGGCAAGATCGCGCAGATCCCGATGTTTGCCGCGCAGATGGCGGTGGAAGGCAAGGCCTGCCGATAATCCGTTCCGCCCAGGGCCGTTACCGGCACAAGCACGAAAAAGCCCGGATGGCAGTGCCGATCCGGGCTTGGGTGTCATCCGCGACGGGCCAGACTCAGTTGCCCTTGCAGTCCTTCAGCCACAGCACCCGGCCGATCTGGTCGTAATGGTCCACCACGCCGACCAGGGTGACCTTCTCCTTCGGGCGCAGCGCCAGCGCGAAGGCGGCCTGGCTCGGGGCGAAGGCGCAGGTGATGGCCACGCTCTCGAAATCGATGCCGCTCGAACCGCTCGGCAGTTCGAAGCCGGTGTTGTAGGTGCCACCGCTCTTCAGCACGCCGTTGACCCGCCCGGTGATCGAGTACACCTTGCCCTTGTAGCGCGGCTCGATCGCGGCCGGGTTGTCCTTGTTCTGCGTACGCAGCTGGAAGCCGAAATCGCTGGCCGAAATGTTCACCGTCGAGGCCTTCGGCGCGGATGCCGCCAGCTGGTCGCCGGCCTTGCCCGGCTTGACCTGGGTCAGCATCTTGCACATCTCGGCGCGGACCGCGTCGGCCTTGGCGAAGGCGCCCGGATTGAGCTTGACCGTCATCGCCACGGTGCCGGTGCGGCCTTCGCTGGTGGCGCTGATGATGATCGGAATGGTCTTGTGCATCGCCGTCTGCGGATCTTCGATCAGCATCGCGCCGTTCTCGGCATCCAGGCTCAACACGTCCATGTTGTTGCCCTTGGCGATCACGTTCATCTGCCCGATCGCGCTCTTCACGGTCAGGTCGGGCACGGTCACCGAGGCGGTGTAGGTGGTGCCCGAAAGGGGATTGCCCTTCTTCTGGAAGCTGCTTTCGCACGTATCGGCGAAGGCGGGAGCCGCGGCGGCGAGCAGCAGCACGGAAAACAGGGTTTGGCGCTTCATCGGTACAGTCCTTGTCATCGCACGCAAGTGCGGAGGTGGGTCGCGGGTGCGAAGGCCGGCATGTCCTGCCGGCTGGGCGCGATTGTATGAGGCGTCCGGGTGCGCCGCAATTGCCGATCGGCGCGGTTCGGCGGTGGCATGCCCGCAGGCGTGCCACCGTCCGCCGCGGCTCAGCCGTCCTGCCAGGCCGGCAGTTTCTTCTTCACGCCCACGTTCTTGAGCGTGACGTACTTCGGCAAGCCGTCGGCGCCATAGGGCAGCGGTGCCTCGCCCTTGATCAGCGGCGACAGGTAGGCGCGGGCCTTGGCGGTGATGCCGAAGCCATCCTTGCGGATGAAACCGGCCGGCATCTTCTTCTCGTGGTTGGCCACCTTGTGCAGCGGCGCCGCCTCGATCTTCCAGCGGTACGGCGCGTCGCTGCCGCGCACGATCACCGGCATCACCGCGTTCTGGCCCTTCAGCGCGAACTGCACCGCGGCCTTGCCTACCGCCTGCGCCTGTTCCCAGTCGGTCCTGGAGGCGATGTGCCGCGCCGAGCGCTGCAGGTAGTCGGGCAGGGTCCAATGCACCTTGTAGCCGAGCGCGTCCTTGACCCGGGCCGCCAGCTGCGAGGCCACCCCGCCCAGCTGGGTATGTCCGAACGAATCCTTGCCGCCGCCGGCATCGGCGACGAAGCGGCCATCGGCGGTCTGGATGCCCTCCGAGGCCACTACCACGCAGTGGCCGACGCGCTCGACCACCTGCTTGACCTTGGCCAGGAAGGCGGCCTCGTCATAGGCCCGCTCGGGCAGCAGGATGATGTGCGGTGCATCGTCGGGGCCTTCCCCGGCCAGCCCGGCGGCCGCGGCCAGCCAGCCGGCGTGGCGGCCCATCGCCTCGTAGACGAACACCTTGGTGGAGGTCTCGGCCATCGCGGCCACGTCCAGCGCCGCCTCGCGCACCGACACCGCGGTGTACTTGGCTGCCGAGCCGAAGCCGGGGCAGGTATCGGTGACCGCCAGGTCGTTGTCGATGGTCTTGGGTACGCCGATGCAGGTCAGGTCGTAGTCGAAGGCCTTGGCCAACTGGGAGACCTTCCATGCGGTGTCGGCCGAATCGTTGCCACCGTTGTAGAGGAACCAGCGCACGTCGTGGGCGCGCAGCACCTCCAGCAGGCGCTCGTAGCGGGCCCGGTCGGCCTCCAGCGACTTGAGCTTGTAGCGGCACGAGCCGAAGGCCCCGCCCGGGGTATGGGCCAGCGCGGCGATGGCGGCAGCCGTCTCCCGGCTGGTGTCGATCAGGTCTTCACGGAGCGCGCCCAGGATGCCGTTGCGCGCGGCCAAGACCTTGATTCCCTTGGCCCGGGCGGTGCTGATGACCGCCGAGGCGGTGGCGTTGATGACGGCGGTGACGCCGCCTGACTGGGCGTAGAGCAGGGTACCTTTGGACATGGGTCGACCTTGGTCTGGGGGAAGGACATTGCAGAGACATTACCGGTATGGGGTAAAGTGCGCGTATTGCGGTGCAGCGTGATTGTGGACAATCCCGGGGCGCGCGCCCTTCCATTTTTTTACCAAGTTGGAGTCAGGTTGATGCGATTGGTTCTGTTGGGACCGCCCGGTTCGGGCAAGGGGACACAGGCGACGCGCCTGAAGGAACACCTGTCGATTGCGCATATTTCCACCGGCGACCTGCTGCGTGCCGAAGTGGCCGCAGGCACCGAGCTGGGCACGCAGGCCAAGGCGGTGATGGATGCCGGCAACCTGGTGTCCGATGACATCCTGCTGGGCATGCTGGAATCGCGCCTGGGCCAGGCCGACGTGGCCAACGGCTTCATCCTCGACGGTTACCCGCGCAACGTGGCCCAGGCCAATGCGCTGGACACCCTGCTGGCGAAGATCGGCCAGCCGCTGGATGCCGTCGTGCAGCTGGACGTGCCGACCGAACTGCTGGTCGAGCGCATCGCCGGCCGTGCCGCCGAACAGGGCCGCGCCGATGACAACCCCGAGTCGGTGCGTCAGCGCCTGCAGGTCTACAACGATCAGACTGCCCCGGTGGTGGATTTCTACGCCGGTCGCGGCACGCTGGCACGCGTGGATGGCGTGGGCGAGCTGGACGACGTGGAAGCGCGCATCCGCGCCGCGATCCACGGCTGAGCCCGCGGCGGCGCTGCCTCGGCAGCGCTGCTGTTCGGCCAGGCCGCATAAACACACACGCCCGGCCCCCGAAAGGGCCAGGCGTGCGGTTTAGGTGCCAGCGAACGGGCTTGCTCAGAGCCCCGCAGCATGAGCTCCCCTGGGGATGGCCTCTTGGGGAGTAGGACCAATGGGGTACCACGGCTGGCCAGCGCAATTGTGTCCGTATTCACACTAGCTCGCTATCGGGGATTCCCCGACACCCCGCGAAATTCTTCCTATGATCGATTGAGGAATTGTCTGACGACAATGGCCGACGACGCAGGGGATCGGCGACAATCCGACGCATGAGCACGATTCACATCCTTGGTATTGCCGGCACCTTCATGGGCGGCGTGGCCGCGTTGGCGCGGGAACTGGGCCAGACGGTCCGTGGCAGCGATCAGGCGATCTATCCGCCGATGTCCACCCAGCTGGAACAGCTGGGGATCGCGTTGGATCCCGGCTACCGGGCCGACAGCGTCGCCGCCGACTGCGACGCGGTGATCGTCGGCAATGCGTTGTCGCGCGGCAACCCGGCGGTGGAAGCGGTACTCGATGCCGGCCAGCGCTATATTTCCGGCGCGCAATGGTTGTCCGAACAGGTGCTGCCCGGCCGCGACACGCTCGCGGTGGCCGGCACCCACGGCAAGACCACCACCACCACCATCCTGACCTGGCTGCTGCAGGCCGCCGGCCGTGAGCCGGGCTTCCTGATCGGTGGCGTCGCCGAAGACTTCGGCGTGTCCGCGCGCCTGGGCCAGGGCCGTGAGTTCGTGGTCGAGGCCGACGAGTACGACACCGCCTTCTTCGACAAGCGCAGCAAGTTCGTGCACTACCGCCCGCTGGTGGCGATCCTCAACAACCTCGAATACGACCACGCCGACATCTTCCCGGACGTGGCGGCGATCCAGCGCCAGTTCCATCATCTGATCCGCACCGTGCCGGCGCGCGGGCGGTTGATCGTCAACGGCGAGGATGCCTACCTGTCCGAGGTGCTGGCGATGGGCTGCTGGACGCCGGTGGAACGGTTCGGCTTCGATCCGGGTCTGGAATGGCATGCCGAACTGGTCAGCGCCGATGGCAGTGCCTTCGTGGTGCATCATCGCGGCGCGCGCGTGGGTGAAGTGCGCTGGTCGCTGCTGGGCCGGCACAACGTGCTCAACGGTCTGGCCGCGCTGGCCGCCGCACATGCGGTGGGCGTGGACCTGGCGACAGTGATCCCGGCGCTGGCCGGCTTCCGCAGCGTCAAGCGCCGCATGGAAGTGATCGGCCAGGCGCACGACATCACCATCTACGACGATTTCGCCCACCACCCCACCGCCATCCACACCACCCTGCAAGGCCTGCGCGCCAAGGTCGGCGATGCGCGGATCGTGGTGGCCATGGAGCCGCGCAGCAACTCGATGCGGCTTGGCGCGCATGCGCAGGCGCTGGCGCCGTCGCTGGCGCTCGCCGATGCGGTGGTGTTCCTGCACCGGCCGGAGCTCGCCTGGGACGCGGCCGGGGTGATCGCCGCCGTGCGCGGAGACGCCCACGCGGTGCCCGACACCGACGCACTGCTCGCCCGCCTCGGCGGGATCGCGCAGCCGGGCGACCACGTGGTGTTCATGTCCAACGGCGGCTTCGACGGCGCGCCGCGCCGTTTCCTGGCGCAGTTGCAGGCGTCCTGAGCCGGCGCATGGCATGACCGAGACCGTCTCCCTGCCGTTGTTCCCGCTGCATGCGGTGCTGCTGCCCGGCGCTGCGTTGGGCCTGCGGGTGTTCGAGCGTCGTTACCTGGACATGCTGCGCGAGTGCAGCCGCCAGGAAAGCAACTTCGGCATCTGCCTGATCCTGGAGGGCGAGGAAGTGGGGGCACCGGCATCGCCGGCCGCCTACGGGGTGGAGGCGCGGATCGAGGATTTCGACGTCGGCGCCGACGGCGTGCTGATGCTGCGCCTGCGCGGCCAGCGCCGCTTCCACGTGCTGCGCACGCGGGTGCGCGACAACGGGCTGATCCTGGCCGACGTGCAGTGGAGCACGCCCGACCACGACGACGAACTGCGGCCCGAGCATGCGCTGCTGGCGACCGTGCTCGAGCACATCATCGAGCAGGCCGGCAGCGCGTTCGCACCCAGCCACCCGGCCCAGCTTGAGCAGGCGGCCTGGGTCGGCTGGCGGCTGGCCGAGCTGCTGCCGCTGGACGAGCCACAGCGCCTGCAACTGCTGCAGCACGACGACCCGCACCAGCGCCTGGAAGACCTGCTGGGCTGGATGCCGTAAGGCCCGACCGGCGCACACCGGGCGATCCCCCGGTACGGGCGCGCCCCTATCACCCGCTGTTTACCTGCGCACCGTCCATGCATGGCATGAACGGCGCGAGGATCACTCCGCTGCCGGCGTCCGCACCCGCAGCACCGGCATCTGCGTGTCCGGATGCGTATCGACCTGCTGCGGCAGGCCATCCAGTGCCTCGCGCACCGCCGACAGCGACGGGTCGATGCCGCGCATCGGCCGCCACATCCCGATCAGGTGGACATGCTGCTGGTAGTGCAGCGTCTGCGCGCTGCCCAGCCACAGCGGCTGGTTGCCCGGTTGCAGGCGCGTCGGCGCCGGCCACAGGCGCAGCGCGAAGATCTCGTTGGGCGCATTGCCCGGGCGCAGCATCAGCAGCGATTCCACCTGGGTATCCAGCGTGGCCGGCAGCACCGGCACGTCCTCCGGCGTGGCCGACTTGTCCAGCATCAGCAGCGCCTGCTCCCATCCCGCCTGCGGCTGCACGCGCCAGCCCTGGCTCTCCAGGCGGCGCTGTAGCGGCGCCAGCGGCCCGGCCACCTGCACGTCCAGCGGCCAGCGCTGGTCGTCATCGAACTCATTGCGGCGCGAGGGAAGCTGTTTCCATTCCGCCTGCCACCACGCAGCGGCGGCCACGTCCACCGGTGCCGGCTGGGCCGGTTCGAAGCGGGCGAGCTTGAGCGGGATGTTGCGCGGCGCGTACCACAGCGCAGCCACCGCGAAGGTGCCGTAGAACAACCACGCCACCGGCTTGACCCAGAACGAGCGGTTGAAGCGGCGGCGGTAGGCGATGCCCAGCACCAGCAGCCAGAAGATGCCGAACAGCATCCCGCCGATCACATCGCTCAGCCAGTGAGCGCCCAGGTACAGGCGCGCGAAGCCGATCAGGCTGACCACGATGCCCGACAGCAGGTACGGCCACACGCGGGTGCGGCCGGGCAGTTCGCGTGCGATCAGCACGGCGAAGAAGCCGAAGATGATGGTGGCCATGGTCACCGACACCGACGGGAAGCCGAAGCCGCTGCTGGCATCCGGTGGGCGCACCACGTGGACGGTCGCACCCAGCAGCTTGCACAGGGCCAGGCCGAAGGCCAGCGCCGCCAGCCAATGCGCCGCCGCCATCCAGCGCCGGCGCCAGACCAGGTAGCCCATGCCCACCGCGGTTGCCGGCAGCAGTACCTGCCAGGCACCCAGCGAGGCCAGGGCGGCCATCGGGTAGTCGGCCAGCGGGTTGCGCAGCGCCAGCATCGCGTCGTGCACGGCCAGGTCCAGGCGCAACGGCTCGCCGTGTGCGACCACGGCCATGAGCAGTGCGAACCAGCACCAGCCCAGCAACAACAGCATCAAGGCCAGCATCGCCAGTGGCACCGACTCGCGCCGCTGCGGATCGAACACCGAGACCGAATAACGGCCCAGCGTGGGGTGGCGCTGCGACCAGCGCAGCAGCGCGGCCAGCCAGCTGTCCATGCGCGAGGCCGACCAGCGGTAGCTGTACAGCACGATCGCCCAGACCGCGCCCATCACCACCGCGACCAGCCCCAGCACCATCACCAGCCGCCCGGCCACCGCCGCGACGGCGTCGTAGGCCTCGCCCAGCACCCAGCCGGGGGCAAGGAACAACACCGCCCAGGACAGGGCGGCAACGCCACTGGCCTGCACATAGCGCGACAGCGGCATCTTCATCATGCCGGCGATGGCCGGCACGAACGGCCGGATCGCGCCGACGTAGCGCGCCACCAGGATGCTCTTGAAGGCATTGCGGCGGAACATCGTCTCGCCGCGGTCCAGCAGTTGCGGGTACTTGCTGAAGGGCCAGAAGCCGCGCAGCCGATCACCCCAGCGCCGGCCAATCCAATAGCTGATGCCGTCGCCGGCAAACGCGCCCAGCGCCGCGCAGGCCACCGCATAGGGGCCGGAAATCTGGCCCAGGCCGATGAACACGCCGACCGCGAACAACAGCGGCAACGCCGGCACGATCGCGCCCAGCACGATGACCGCATCGCAGAAGGCAATGAGGAAAATGACCGCGCCGGCAAGCACGGGGTGAGCTGAGATCCACGCAAGCGTGGCATCGATCCATGACGAGTCCATCACGCGATTATAGGGGGCGGAAGGTGACTGACTGCCGGCCAGCAGGGGCCAACGCGCGACATCTACAGTGAATGAACGCGATCGCCCGCCTAGAATGAGCCGATGAAGCCCGCCCCCGATCCCGCTCCCCATGCCCTCAAGGCCGACAGCTTCGGCCGCATCCTGCTGGTCGAGCAGGACGGCCAGCGTTTCGTGCGCCGCGACCTGGAGGCGACCCCGTGGTGGCTGCGACTGCCGGCCTGGTGGCTGGCCCGGCGCGAGGCGCGCGCGCTGGCGCACCTGGACGGCATGGCCGACACCCCGGCATTGCTGGCCTGGAACGGGCGCTGGCTGGACCGCAGCTTCATGCCCGGCGATGCGATGTACCAGCGCCCGCCACGCGGCGACCTGGCCTACTTCCGCGCCGCGCGCCGGCTGCTGCAGCGCGTGCACCGGCACGGCATCGCGCACAACGACCTGGCCAAGGAAGCCAACTGGCTGGTGCGCGAGGACGGCTCGCCGGCGCTGATCGATTTCCAGCTGGCGGTGATCGGCAACCCGCGCTCGCGCTGGATGCGCCTGCTGGCGCGCGAAGACCTGCGCCACCTGCTCAAGCACAAGCGCATGTATTGCCGCGAGTCGCTCACCCCGGTGGAGAAGCGCCTGCTCAAGCGCACCTCGTGGGTACGTGATCTGTGGTTCCGCACCGGCAAGCCGGTGTACCGGTTCGTCACCCGGAAAATCCTGCACTGGGAAGACAACGAAGGGCAGGGACCGAAGCCGTGAGCGCGCCGCGCGTTGCGGTGGTGCCGCTTGGCGCCGGCAGCGTATTGCATGCGCAGTTGCCCGGCGCCGACTTCGCGCACGCCTGCCAGGCGGCCGTGGCGCGCGAGGGGCGCTCGGCGTTGCAGGCCTACACGGACATGGCGGCCACGGTGCCGGGCTGGTTCGATGGCTTGATGGCGCTGCGCAATCGGGGCATGCGCCTGCTCGGCATGAAGGACCTGGGCTCGCTGCGCGCGGTGCAGGAGAGCGTCGATCCACGGCCGGGCGACCGGCTCGGCATCTTCACCCTGCAGCAGTGCACGTCCGATGCGATCGTGCTGGAAGATGACGACCGCCATCTGCGCGTGCAGCTGGCGCTGCAATGGCGCGGTGATCTGCTGGAGATCGCCACCGTGGTGCACACCCATAACGCGTTTGGCCGGCTGTACATGCTGCCGGTGGCGCCGGTGCATCGCTGGATCGTGCCGCGTCTGTTGCGGCGGCAGGTGCTGCGATACGCGTCAAGCGCGCCATGATGGACGGCTGCGGGCAGCCGGCCCGGCCGGATCACGGTGCGGGTGTCGGCACCACATGCTGCCCGACGAAGTGCCGCGTGGCGTCGAAGTCGTAACCGATCTGTAGTTGGCCCACGTCCGCGCACGCGTGGCACTCGCGCAGCGGCGTGCGGTACACCAGACGCACTCCGCCGCCTTCCAGCGGCGTGCCGCCCGCCGCCCGTGCCGGCGCAAACGGCGTTGCCTGGGGATGGGCGTTGAGCAGCGCCTGCACGCCGGGATCGGCGCGCAGCGTGTCGTCCAGCTGTACGGTGTCCACGTCGATGCGCTTGCCGCCGGCGTCGATCAGCCGCGTGCCTTCGTTGGTATTGGCGCGGAACGGGTAGGCCACCGTGGCCACGCCGATGCCGTCCTGTTCATGCCACGCGGTCACATACGCCAGTTCGCCGGCGCTGGACAACTGCCCGGCGGCGGTAACCGCATCGGCGCTGGCGCCGCCGGCCTGCATCGCCTTGGTCAGACAATCGCGGGTGGCCGCAGCCTCGCCCTGGCGACAACTGTTCAGGTCGCCGCTCCACACGACTGCGGGACTCCAGCGCAGCGCACTGTCGGCGGCCATGCGCGCCGTGCCGGTGGCTGGCCCGGGCGTCGTGGCGCGGGGCGGCTCGGACGACCCGCCCTGGCAGGCGGTGGTGATCAGCAGCAGGCCAACGGCGGGCAGCAGGCAACGGGAACGGCGCATGGCAGGAACCTCGCAGCGGTAACCGGAGCGTCACTATCGTCAAGGGGCGGTTAATTACGCGTGGTCGCGGCATACTGGGCCGATCACCGATTTCGCCGGAGCACGCGACATGGCCAGTCTGCAAGGCAAGACCCTCTTCATCACCGGCGCCTCGCGCGGCATCGGCCTGGCCATCGCCCTGCGCGCGGCGCAGGATGGCGCGAACGTCGCCATCGCGGCCAAGTCGGCCGTGCCCAATCCGAAGTTGCCCGGGACCATCCACAGTGCCGTCGAGGCGGTCACCGCCGCCGGTGGTCAGGGCCTGGCGCTCAAGTGCGACATCCGCGAGGAAGACCAGGTACGCGCGGCGGTGGCCGCGACGGTGGACACCTTCGGCGGCATCGACATCCTGGTCAACAACGCCAGCGCGATCTGGCTGCGTGGCACGCTGGACACCCCGATGAAGCGCTTCGACCTGATGCAGCAGGTCAATTCGCGCGGCAGTTTCCTGTGCGCGCAGGCCTGCCTGCCCTACCTGCTGCAGGCGCCCAACCCGCATATCCTCACCCTGGCGCCGCCGCCGAGCCTGGACCCCAAATGGTGGGGGCCGCATACCGGCTACACGCTGGCCAAGATGGGCATGAGCTTTGTCACCCTGGGCCTGGCCGCCGAGTTCGGGCCGCAGGGCGTGGCGGTCAACGCCTTGTGGCCGCGCACGATCATCGCCACCGACGCGGTCAACATGATTCCCGGCGTGGACATCAACGGCTGCCGCACGCCGCAGATCCTGGCCGATGCCGCGCATGCGGTGTTGACCCGCGATGCGGCCGGTTTCAGCGGGCAGTTCCTGCTTGACGACGAGGTGCTGGCGCAGGCCGGTATCACCGACCTGAGCGGCTATGCGGTGGATCCGTCGCAGCCGTTGCTGCCGGATCTGTTCCTGGATTGAGGCCCCGATCGCGTCGCCCGCTGACAGTGTCGACACAGGCTGCACGCCCGGCTGCTACTGTGCGTGCCCGCTTTTGTCTGGTCCATTGAATGTCCCATCGCAAGCCAAGTGCATCGCTCGCCGCCGCCATCGCCGTCATCGGCCTGCTCGGTGCCTGCAGCAAAGGCCCCTCGCATGCCGTCGATACGGAAGGCGTTGAGAAGGTGAATGCCTACATCGCGTGTTTCAACGCGGTGGAGCAGCCCATCCATGAAGGCTTCCAGCAGTACACCGGCTGGATGCAGGATCCGAAGGCAGGCCCGACCGGCAAGGAGGCGCACGTGCGCGGACCGGGCATGGTGCTGTCGCACCGCGTCGCGCTGTGCAATGAACCGATGGTGGCGGCATTGGCGATGACCCCGGCCGATGCGGCGCTGGACCCGCCTGCGCGCACCTACCAGCAACGCTTCGTTGACCTGTACGCGCTGATCGAACAGACCGACCGCTACTACACCCGCGAGGACTACCTGCGCGACGACCACGCGGGCATGCGCACCCAGCACGGCCCGCTGATGCAGGCCTACATGGCGTTCTTCGAGGCCAGCGATGCGCTGGATGCGGCGCTGGAGACGCGCGAGGATGAGCGTCGTCGCGCCCAGTTGAAGGAGATCGAAGCGGCCGAAGGGCGCTCTGCGTCCTACTACCAGCTCCGGATCGTGGGCGACGCCAAGCAGCTGGTGGCGCTGTTGACGGCCGAGACGCCGGACCTGGCCGTGGCCCGCACCCAGCTGGCCGCCTTCCAGGCCCTGCTGAAGCAGGCCCAGGACGACAAGATCGGCAGGGGTGATGCCATGTGGGGCCACCTCGAGCGCGCTGCCGACGGGCTGGCCCGGGACGCGGGTCGTCGCGTGGACCGCCTGCAGGAAAACAAGCCGCTGACCCGCAGCGAGCAGATCCTGATGCAGGGCGGCGGCCGCATCGGCAACCCGCAGGGCTCGGCCGAAGCGGTGACCGACAGCTACAACGATCTGGTCGACGCCAGCAACCAGTTGTCGCGCTGAGGCGCAGCGCCACGTCGCTGTCGGCGACGACAGCGTCAACGCGGCGGGGCGGCGCACGCCCTGCCGCGTGCCCGCCTTCAGGGCTCCGGCGTTGGACACCGGCGGCCGTTTCTCGCCGCAGTGGCGGCAACGCAGCGCATCGGGCGCGCGCCCGTCCAGCCCACCGTGCGGACCGCCGCGGGCATCGCGCGTGCTTGGCGTCGCGCACGGTGATGGCCAACTACAACGACCTGGTGGAGATGCGCAACCGCATGGCCCGGTTGAGTGGCGCGCGCTGCGGTCGGCAGCGCCGGTGGGCTTGGGTACAATGCGCGGCTGAAATCGTTTCCAACAAGGATGTCACGCATGATCCGTACGCTTCCCGTCGCCCCGCTGGCTGTAGCGCTGTCGCTGCTGCTCACCGCCTGTGGCGGCAAGAGCCCGGGCGCCGCCCCCGATGCGGTGACCCAGGCCGGCAAGGCGGCCGATACCGCTGCGCAGGATGCCGAGCAGGCACTGACCGCCAAGCTCAACAGCTACATCGACTGCTACAACGATGTCGATTCGGGCATCCATCGCGGCATCGGCTATTACACGGGCTGGATGAAGGATCCCAAGGTCGGTCCGAGCGGTCGCGAAGAACGTCCGATCGGACCGCCGGACCTGGACGCCGACGACCTCAAGACCTGCGATGCCGCCATTCCCACCGCGATCGCTGCCGCGCCGGCGCTGCCGGAGCTGGACAAGGCGGCCAAGGTTTACCTGGACAGCCTGCACGCCCTGCAGCCGCTCACCCACGCGGCCTACGACTACTACAAGCGCGAAGACTTCGAAGACGACGGCTACGCGCGCGGCAAGGCGATGCATGCCCCGCTGATGGACGCGCTGGCCGCCTTCGTGCAGGCCAGCGAAGTGTTCAGCACCGCGCTGGAGGCCGAGAACGACCGCGCCCAGCAGGCCCAGCTGCAGGCGTTGGAAAAGCAGGAAGGCCGCACCCGCACGTACTACCGCCTGGCCATCATGCTGGAGGCCAAGTCGCTGATGGACCTGATGGCCGAAGATGACTTCGACGTCGTGCAGGGGCGCGCCCGACTGGACGCGTTCAACACCATCGCCGACGAAGCGCACGCCAAGGTGGCCGACCAGGAACCGGGCAAGATGGACTGGAACAGCTTCGAGACCGCCGCGGAGAATTTCCGTCGCGAGGGCAAGGAGCGCATCAAGCGCGTGGCCGACAAGACCCCGTACAGCGACTTCGAGCAGCGCATGCTGGATTCGCCGTCGCATGCGCCGCAAGGCTCGGCCGGGCGCCTGTTGAACGAATACAACAGCCTGGTGTTCCAGAGCAACCGCCAGTAAGCGGCAGTGCGATCCACCCCGGGGCGTGCAGCGCGCCGGGGTGGATCGAAGTTACGTATTGAAGGTATCGGGCAATGCGTCGCCGCACCGGCGGCAATGCCGGGCATCCGGTTCGTGGCCTTCCAGCCCGCAGTGCGCGCAGCCACGTGCATCGCGGCGCGCGGCGAGGTCGGCGTCGCGCATGGTGCTGGCCAGCTCGGCGGTGTAGATGCCGGTGGGCACGGCGATGATGCTGTAGCCGATCAGGATCAGCACCGAGGTGACGAAGCGGCCGAGCACGGTCTGCGGCACGATGTCGCCGAAGCCGACCGTGGCCATGGTCACCACCGCCCAGTACATGCTGCTGGGGATGCTGGTGAAGCCGTGGTTGGGGCCTTCGATCACGTACATGAGGGTGCCGGCGATGATCGTGATGGTCACCACCGTGAACAGGAACAGCAGGATCTTGCGCCGGCTGCGCCACAGCGACTCCATCAGCACGCCGCTTTCTTCGATGTAGCGGGTCAGCTTGAGGATGCGGAACACGCGCAGGATGCGCAGCGCGCGGACCACCAGCAGGCTCTGTGCGCCGGGAATGAACAGGGACAGGTAGGTCGGCAGGATCGAGGCCAGGTCGATGATGCCCCAGATGCTGAATGCGTACCGCAGCGGACGTCGGACTACCACCAGCCGCAGCAGGTACTCGGCGGTGAACAGCACCGTGAAGCCCCATTCCAGTACGTACAGCCAGCTGGCGTGGGCGATGTGGAAGCGCTGCACGCTATCGAACATGACCACCAGCACGCTGGCGATGATGGCGTAGACCAGCAGCAGGTCGAAATTGCGCGATGGCCGGGTGTCGTGCCGGTAGATGATGTCGAACCAGGTCCGGCGCCAGCCGGTCTCGGTGGCGGGGTTGAGCTGGGGGGCGGTGAACGGTCGCATGGGCTGCATTGTGCCCCACCGGCCCAAAGCGCGAGAATGGGACTTTCCCGCACCCTCTGACCGCCATGACCGCCGCTGCCACCGATCCGCTGTTGTCCCTGTCGCATTACTACCTGCCGGTCTATAAACCGCGCCAGGTGGTGCTCGAACGCGGCCAGGGCGCGCGCGTCTGGGACACCCGGGGCCGCGAGTTCATCGACCTGGCCGCCGGCATCGCCGTGTGCGGGCTGGGCCATAACGACCCGGACCTGACCGCCGCGCTGGTCGAGCAGGCCGGCAAGCTCTGGCACACCAGCAACGTGTTCTACAGCGAGCCGCCGCTGCGCCTGGCCGAAGAACTGGTCACCTCCTCGCGTTTCGCCGAGCGGGTGTTCCTGTGCAACTCCGGCGCCGAAGCCAATGAAGTGGCGATCAAGCTGGTGCGCAAGTGGGCTTCCTCGCTGGGCCGCCCCGCCCATCAGCGGGTGATCGTGACCTTCCGTGGCAGCTTCCATGGCCGCACCCTGGCCGCGGTGACCGCCACCGCCCAGCCGAAGTACCAGGAAGGCTACGAGCCGTTGCCCGGTGGCTTCCGCTACGTCGATTTCAACGATGAGACGCAGCTGGAAACCGCGATGGCGGCCGGCGACGTGGCCGCGGTGATGCTGGAGCCGATCCAGGGCGAGGGCGGGGTGATGCCGGCCAAGCCGGGCTTCATGCAGCGCATCCGCGAACTGTGCGACCAGCACAACGCGCTGATGGTGCTCGATGAGATCCAGGCTGGCATGGGCCGCACCGGCACGCTGTTCGCGCACTGGCAGGACGGCATCAAGCCGGACATCGTCACCCTGGCCAAGGCCCTGGGCGGCGGTTTCCCGATCGGCGCGATGCTGGCCGGGCCGAAGGTGGCCGAGGTGATGCAGTTCGGTGCGCACGGTACCACCTTCGGCGGCAACCCCCTCGCGGCGGCCGTGGCGCGCGTGGCGCTGCGCAAGCTGTCTTCGCCGGAGATCGCGCACAACGTGAGCCGCCAGTCGCAGGCGCTGCGCGATGGCCTGGGCAGGATCAACGACGAGTTCAAGGTGTTCAGCCAGGTGCGCGGCCGCGGCCTGATGCTGGGTGCGGTGCTGGACCGGGATTTCGCCGGCCAGGCCGGTGCCATCCTCGACCATGCCGCCGAGCACGGTCTGTTGACCTTGCAGGCGGGTCCGGACGTGTTGCGCTTCGTGCCCTCGTTGAACATCACCGATGAAGAAATCGCCGAAGGCCTGAAGCGGCTGCACGCCGCGATCGCCGGGTTCATCGCGTCGCGGTAGCGCCGACCGAGGGTCGGCTGCTGTTGTCTTGGGGCGAACACAGCCGACCCACGGTCGGCTCTACGCCACGCCGTAGCGCTTGAACACCTTGCCGATACTGCGGCTGTCGCTCGCCGTCTCCGCCTGCAATCCCGCCTGCCGCGCGCCGCGCACGTTGACGAACAGGTCATCGATGAACAGCGTGCGCTCGGCGCGCGTGCCAAGCAGCGTCACGGCCTGCACGAACACGGCCGGGTCCGGTTTGCGTCTACCGAGTGCACCGCTGCACAGGATGCGCCCGCTCAGGGCCTCGGCCAGGGTAGGGAGGATGCGCGGGATGGTCTGGGCCATGAGCGCGCCGTTGTTGGTCAAGATGGCGATCGGCAGATCACGCGCGATGCGTTCGACGCGTTCGATCACCCCGTCCTGCGGCGATGACGCGGCAATGCGCGCGTCCTGCCATTGCGCGATGCTCACCGGGGTGCCCAATGCAGTGCCCAACTGCTGCAGGTACAGCGCGCTGTCCAGCCCGGCGTCATGCCGTTGCTCCAGGCCGCTGTCGAACAGCGCGGCCTGCACCTGTGCGGCGCTGCGGCGGGTGCTGGCGGCGAGGTGACGCACGCGCACGTGGCGCGCATGGCGCACCAGCACGCCATCAAAATCCAGCAGCAGGCAGTCCACGGCAACCAGCATCGGCAACGTTCGTCCAGGTCCAGTGCCGACCGTACCTTACTCCGGGTGCGTGCTGCGACATCGCGTCGCAGGTGGGCGGGCAAGCGGCTGTCTAGAATCTCCGGACTGAGTGTTGGAGATCGCCGTGAACCTGCTTGCCCCCGTACTGCTCGCCGGCCTGATGCTGGCCCCGGCTGCCCATGCCCGCGTGTGCGCGGTCACCATCGACAGCACCGACCAGATGAGCTTCAGCCAGAAGGAGATCAAGGTCGGCGCGGACTGCACGCAGGTGAAGCTGACCCTGCGCCACACCGGCAAACTGGCCGCCACCGCGATGGGCCACAACTGGGTGCTCACCCGCAGCGCCGATTACCAGCCGGTGGCGATGGCGGGCATGCGCATGACCCTGGCCGACAGCTACCTGCCCAAGGCCGATGCACGAGTGCTGGCCCATACGGCGGTGATCGGCGGCGGCCAGAGCACCAGCGTCACCTTCGCCACGGCCAAGTTGGCCAAGGGCGGCGACTACACGTTCTTCTGCTCGTTCCCGGGCCACTTCGCGATGATGAAGGGCCGATTCGTTTTCGGCTGACGCGTAGCTGCCGTCGTGTGAGTGCACGCAATGCCTGATCGAACGGCAGCCACGCATGGCGTGGCTCTACGATGGTCGGATTGCGCGCGTAGAGCCACCCCATGGGTGGCTGCACGCAATGCCTGATCGAACGGCAGCCACGCATGGCGTGGCTCTACGTGTCGGATTGCACGCGTAGAGCCACCCCATGGGTGGCTGCACGTAATGCCTGATCGAACGGCAGCCACGCATGGCGTGGCTCTACGATGGTCGGATTGCACGCGTAGAGCCACCCCATGGGTGGCTGCGGCGAGCCATCCGCGTAGAGCCACCCCATGGGTGGCTGCACGCAATGCCTGATCGAATGGCAGCCACGCATGGCGTGGCTCTACGATGGTTGGATTGCACGTGTAGAGCCACCCCATGGGTGGCTGCACGCAATGCCTGATCGAACGGCAGCCACGCATGGCGTGGCTCTACGATGGTCGGATTGCACATGTAGAGCCACCCCATGGGTGGCTGCACGCAATGCCTGATCGAACAGCAGCCACGCATGGCGTGGCTCTACGTGTCGGATTGCACGTGTAGAGCCACCCCATGGGTGGCTGCACGTAATGCCTGATCGAACGGCAGCCACGCATGGCGTGGCTCTACGATGGTCGGATTGCACATGTAGAGCCACCCCATGGGTGGCTGCGGCGAGCCATCCGCGTAGAGCCACCCATGGGTGGCTGCACGCTATGCCTGATCGAACGGCAGCCACGCATGGCGTGGCTCTACGATGGTCGGATTGCACGCGTAGAGCCACCCCATGGGTGGCTGCACGCAATGCCTGATCGAACGGCAGCCACGCATGGCGTGGCTCTACGTGTCGGATTGCACGTGTAGAGCCACCCCATGGGTGGCTGCGGCGAGCCATTCGCGTAGAGCCACCCCATGGGTGGCTGCACGCAGCGCCTGATCGCAGGGCCGCCACGCAGGGCGTGGCGCCACGCGCCCGCTCAGCCCTTGACGACCTTGAACGCCTCGCGCGCCGCAGCGATCGTCGCATCGATCACGCCGTCATCGTGCGCGCTGGACATGAAGCCGGCTTCGTACGCCGACGGTGCCAGGAACACGCCGCGCTCGAGCATCGCGTGGAAGAAGGTGTTGAATGCGCTGATGTCGCAGGAGGTGGCCTGGGCGTAGGTCTCCACCTTCTGGTCGGTGAAGAACAGGCCGAACATCGCGCCCACCTGGTTGGTGGTCACGGCCACGCCCGCCTCGGCCGCGGCTGCCTCCAGCCCCGCGCACAGGCGCGCGCTGGCCGCGCCCAAGCGGTCGTGGAAACCCGGTGCCTGCACCAGGTCCAGCATCGCCAGGCCGGCGGCCATCGCCACCGGATTGCCGCTGAGCGTGCCGGCCTGGTAGATCGGGCCGGCCGGGGCGATCTGCTCCATCAGGTCCGCACGGCCACCGTAGGCGCCCACCGGCATGCCGCCGCCGATGATCTTGCCGAAGGTGGTCAGGTCCGGGGTAATGCCGTAGTGCGCCTGCGCACCGCCGAGGGCGACGCGGAACCCGGTCATCACCTCGTCGAAGATCAGCAGCGCGCCGTACTGGGTGCAGAGTGCGCGCAGGTGCTGCAGGTAACCCTCGCGCGGCGGAATGCAGTTGGCGTTGCCAACCACCGGTTCGATGATCAGCCCGGCGATGTGCTCGCCCTGCTCGGCAAACAGCGCGGTGGCCGCGTCGACATCGTTGTAGGGCAGGGTGAGGGTGAGTTCGCTCAGGCCGGCCGGCACGCCCGGCGAGGTCGGCACGCCCAGGGTCAGCATGCCGCTGCCGGCCTTGACCAGGAACGAGTCGCCGTGGCCGTGATAGCAGCCTTCGAACTTCACGATGCGGCTGCGCCCGGTGGCCCCGCGCGCCAGACGGATCGCAGACAGGGTGGCCTCGGTACCTGAGTTGACCATGCGCACCATCTCGCACGACGGCACCAGGCGGGTGAGCGTTTCGGCCATGGTCACTTCGGCTTCGCAGGGGGCGCCGAAGGACAGGCCGTTGTTGATCGCGTGCTTCACCGCCTGGCGTACGGCCGGGTGGTTGTGGCCGACGATCATCGGGCCCCACGAACCGACATAGTCGATGTAGCGGTTGCCGTCGACGTCGTACAGGTACGCGCCGTCGGCACGCTCGACGAAGAACGGCTCACCGCCGACCGACTTGAACGCGCGCACCGGCGAATTGACGCCGCCCGGCAGCAGCGTCCGGGCGCGGGTGAACAGGGCGTGGGACTGGTCGTGGTTCATGGGGGGTCCTGGGTATTACGGGAACTGGGCGAGGAAGGCGCGCTGGGTGGCGACCGGATCGGCGGCGGCGAACACGCTGCTGACCACGGCCACCAGATCGGCGCCGGCATCGATGATGGGACCGACATTGTCCGGGCTCAGCCCGCCGATCGCCACCCGCGGTACGCCGAGTGCGGCGCTTTGCCGCAGCAGGTCCGGCGTGGCGCGGCTGGTGGTGACCTTGGTGGTGGTGGGAAAGAACGCGCCGAAGGCCACGTAGCTGGCACCGGCGGCGACGGCACGCTCGGCGTTGGCCAACTGGTCGTAGCAGGACGCGCCGATGATGGCATCCGGCCCGAGCAGCGCCCGTGCGGCGCCGATGTCGCCATCGGTGCCGCCCAGGTGCACGCCGGCAGCGCCCACGGCCTGGGCCAGCAGGGGATCGTCGTTGATGATCAGCGGCACGCCGTGTTCGGCGCACAGCGCCTGCAGGGCGGTGGCCTGCGCCCGCTTCAGTGCGGCGTCGGCGCTCTTGTTGCGGTACTGCAGCCAGGTGGCGCCAGCGGCCAGCAGCGGCGCGGTGCGCGCCAGCAGGCGCGCGGTGTCGGCATCGTCCGGGGTGATCAGGTAAACGCCGCGTGCGCGGGGCGTGGAGGCTGAAGCTGGAGTCATCGGTGGCTACCGGTAGTACGACGGGAGTGGGACAATGGCCTTCGCCAGTTCTTGCCCAGCCGTGATTATCCAATGACCGATGCCACCGCCACCACCTTCCGCACCTGGATGTGCGTTGTCTGCGGGTTCCTGTACAGGGAAGAGGACGGCCTGCCCGAAGAAGGCATCGCGCCGGGCACGCGCTGGGAAGACATTCCCGATACCTGGACCTGCCCGGACTGCGGCGTGACCAAGGACGATTTCGAGATGGTCGAGGTCGATTGAGGGCAGCGGCCTGGTTCCTTGGCCTGCGGGGGAAAGCAGCCGAGCATGGCTCGGCTCTACCCGGTCGCAGCCAATGTTCCGTTCGGCCGGTAATGCCGAGCATGGCTCGGCTCTACCCGGTCGCAGCCAATGTTGCCTTCCCCAGGTAGTGCCGAGCCATGCTCGGCAACCCGGCAACCCGGCAACCCGGCAACCCGGCAACCGACGTCCCTCAATGCAGGCGCGGTGCCCGCCCGCCGATCTCCACCAGCTTCTCGCGCACCCACTGGGCATCGCTGGCCTGGCCGTTGCGCTGCAGGTACAGGCCCAGATCGCGGTGGGCGCCGGCCTGGTAGTCCAGGTGCAGGTAGGCCAGGCCACGATCGCGCAGGGCGTCGTCCTGTTCCGGGGCCAGCTTGAGCAGGCGGTCGGCGCTGCGCGCGGCGCGGTCCCATTCACCGCGTTCGACGTAGACGCCATGCAGGTTGCGCAGCATCCGCATCAGGATCGCGCGCGCGGGCGCGGCGTCCAGGATCTGGGCCAGCACGTGGTCGTCCGGGGTTTCCCCGCCGAGGTGCGAGCGGGCGCGTTCGCGCAGTTCCTCCACGTCCAGCGGGCGCCCGCCATTGAAGGGGTCCATCACCAGCATGCCGTCATCCACCGGCAGCCGCACCAGGAAATGCCCGGGGAAGGACACCCCGTCCAGCGGGATGCCCAGTCGGCGCGCGACTTCCATCTGCACCAGCGCCAGTGAGATCGGGTTGCCGAGGCGGCGCTCGAACACCTGGTTGAGGTAGCTGTTGCGCGGGTCGTAGTACTCGCCGTGGTCGCCGCCGTAGCCCAGTTCGTCGAACAGGTGGCGGTTGACCGCGGCGATCTTCAGCGGCCAGTGCTCGATGGTGTCCACTTCGGTGCGCAGGTGGTCGGCATGGCTCTGCAGCACCGCGTCGTAGACCTTCGGGTCCAGGTCCGGGTACTCGTCACGCGCGATCAGCAGCGCGGTGGGCAACAGCGGCAGCGCCTCGTCGTCCAGTTCGGCCAGCGAATCCCACGTCGGCAATGTGATCTGCCCCTGCATGGCGACAGACTGGCGTCAAACGCGGCCGGATTCAAGCGTCCCGGCGTGAAAGCGCCGGGCGCGCCTGTCTTCCACGCAGCGCGTGGATCTAGCGGTCGGAGATGCCCGGGCCGAAGGTGATCTGGGTCCCATCCTGCAGTCCCAGCTTTTCCGCCTGGCCGGCGTTGAGCTCGAGCACGTAACGCGCCGGGCCGCTGCTCGGGTAGGGCGGGCAACGATCGCCCGCCGAGCACGGCGGCACGTCGCGCTGCTGGCTGACCAGGCGGCGCTGGTCGTCGAAGTACAGGATGTCCAGCGCGATCTTGGTGTTCTTCATCCAGTACGCCTGCAGTTCTTCGCGCTCGTGCAGGAACAGCATGCCGTGGTCGGCCGGCATCTGGTCGCGGAACATCAGCCCGCGTGCGCGGCTGGCGTCATCCACGGCCAGCTCCACCTGGTAGCGGGCACCGCCCAGTTCCACCCAGTGGCGGGCGCCGCTGCTGGCGCAGCCGGTCAAGGTCATCAGGAGCAGCAGCGACAGCAGGCGGGTCAGCGACATCGGGTCTACCTCGAAGTTGGGGAAGCCGGCCATCGCGGGCCGGCCGCCGGATCAGAACACCTTGGGCGGCTGCCCACCGACGATCACCACGTCGGCCGGGCGCCGCGCGAACAGCCCCACGCAGACCACGCCGGGCAGCTGGTTGAGCTCGCGCTCGAGCTTGACCGGGTCGGTGATCTGCAGGTGGTGGATGTCCAGGATCGCGTTGCCGTTGTCGGTAACCACGCCTTCGCGCCAGGCCGGCTGGCCGCCGGTCATGTCCATGATGCGGCGGGCGACCAGGCTGCGGGCCATCGGGATCACTTCCACCGGCAGCGGGAAACGCCCCAGCACCGGCACCTGCTTGCTCGGGTCGACGATGCAGACGAAGCGCTCGCTGGCTTCGGCGATGATCTTCTCGCGGGTCAGCGCGGCGCCACCGCCCTTGATCAGGCACTTGTTGCCGTCGCATTCGTCGGCCCCGTCCACGTACAGCGACAGGTTGCCGGTGTGGTTGAGCTCCATCACCTCGATGCCGTGCTCGCGCAGGCGCGCGGTGCTCTGCTCCGAGCTGGACACGGTGCCCTTGATACGGTGCTGGATGCGGGCCAGGCCATCGATGAAATAGGCAACGGTGGAGCCGGTGCCGACCCCGACGATCATGCCGTCTTCGACGTATTCCAGGGCTTTTTCGGCAGCCAGGCGCTTGGCTTCGGACATGGCGGGCAACTCTTGAGGGAAAGGGGGATCAGTGCTTTTCCAGCGACAGCAGCAGCTTCCACTGCGCTGCGGTCACCGGCAGGATCGAGAGGCGGTTGCCGCGCGCGGTCAGCGGGAAACCTTCGCCCAGCGCATCGGCATGCAGCTTGATCTCGTCCAGGGAAATGGTGTCGCGCAGTTTGCGCTCGAAGGCCACGTCCACCAGCATCCAGCGCGGTTCTTCGCGGGTGGCCTTGGGGTCGTAGTAATCGGATTTCGGGTTGAACTGGGTGTCGTCCGGGTAGGCTTCGCTGGCAACCGTGGCCAGGCCCACGATGCCCGGCACCTTGGTGTTGGAGTGGTAGAACAGGACCCCATCGCCGACCTTCATGCCATCGCGCATGAAATTGCGCGCCTGGTAGTTGCGCACGCCGTTCCAGGGCTCACGGCCCACGCGTTGCAGATCATCGATGGAAAAGGCGTCCGGTTCGGACTTCATCAGCCAGTAGCGCTTGCGTGCGGTCATCCGTCTTTCTATCGCGAGGGGTAGCGGCCAGCGGCCGATACGGGAACAAGGGTGGACGCGTCGGTGCAGATCGCATCCACCGCGACATCCCAGGGCTGTACCGGCAGGTCATCGACCTGCTGCACCGAGAAGCCGACCCCGACCAGCCACGGCGGGGCCGGGCGCTGGTGGCGGAATGCGAAGCTGCGATCATACCAGCCGCCTCCCATGCCCAGGCGTCGGCCCAGCGCATCGAAACCCACCAGCGGTGCGACCACCAACGCCATCTGTTCCGGGGCGAGGGTAGCCTCGGCGGCGACGTCGGGCTCGGGAATGCCATAGCGGTTGGCGCCCAGCGGCTGGCCAGGGCGCCACGGTGCAAAGCGCAGGGTGTCGCCGGCGAGGACCGGCAGGCAGTAGGTCAGCGATGGCGGCAGTTGCATCTGCCAGCGGTGCAGGGCGATCTCGCCATCCATCGCCCAGTAGCCCGCAACGAAGCCTTCGGCCGGGGCGAACGGTAGCTGCAACAGGGAATCGGCCAGGTGCTCGGCCGCGGCCAGGCGCTGGGTGGCGGGGATGTCGCGGCGGCGTTGACGCAGCTGCTGGCGCAGTGCGGAGCGCGGGTCGGTCATGCCTGGGTCCGGGGCGTGGTGCGGGCGCGGATAAAACAAGAGCGACGCCCCGGTGGGACGTCGCTCTTGCAGGAATACTGCATTCTCCGCGGTGACGATGCGTGCGAAACGACCTTGAACCCGGGGTTCAAGTGGGTACGCTGGGACTCCTTCGGGCTTCCCGCTACAAGGCGGACTTGCACTCCCGGCGCCGTCGCGCACCCGTGGTCGTAATTAAGGGACAAGGCGAATGTTTGCACACGCCGTCGTTCACAGCAGAGAACGCGTCGCCATTATAGCCAAGCACGCGCCGAGGGGGAGGCCGTTCGTCGGTCGAATTACACCTGAATTCAGATCGATGATGGCCATGCGATGGTCTTGTGCAATGGAACATCGCGTGGAACACCGCAGCGCCGACGGTGGGTCGGCTTGCCCATGCCAGTGATCCCGGTACAGCCGACCGTTGGGCGGCTGCTCACGCCCCGTCGATCGCCCGATCCAGCCGCCGGTTCAGATCGGCCAGGGTCTGCTGCAGGGCCACGGCCTGGCGGGCGTGTTCATCGCGCAGCTGCTGCAGTTCATGGGCCAGGTTGAGCGCGGCCAGCACGGCGACGCGGTCCACGGCGGCCATGCGGTTGCTGCCGCGGATCTCGCGCATCTTGGCGTCCAGCAGGCGCGCGGCAGCCGTGAGGATCTCGCGCTCTTCGGCGCCCACGCCCACGGTGTACTCGCGGTCGAGGATGCGGACACTGACCGGCTCGGTCTGGCTCATGTGTGCTGCTCCAGGGACTTGAGGCGGGTGATCATCGCTTCGACCCGGGAGCGGGCCTGCTCGTTCTTGGCCAACAGCTGCGAGCGCTCGGCCACCAGCTGTTCCTGCTGGTGGCGCAGGCTGCGGTTTTCCTCGGCCAGGCGCTGGTTGCGCTCCAGCAACGCCTCCACCCGGGCGGCGAAGGCCTGCAATTGGGTGATGGCGTCGGAAGGTTCCATGTTCGGCACGATAGGCAAGGGCGGTGGAGCCGGTCAAGCGAATAATGACGGGGCGGGCGGGCACCGCCGCCCGGGCGCCCGGCAGCGGCGATCACGCCCCGGAGCGTACGGTCGGATTGCTACACTGTGAAGCTGCCAGAGCCCCGCCCGCGGTGGCCTTGGCGCCTTTTTCCGATCGAGCCCCAAGATGACCGAACTACCGAGTGTCAATGACGTGAACCTGGCCAGCCAGGCATTGGGCCTGGGCGCCAATGCCGCTGAACTGCACGGCGGCCTGTGCGGCTGGCTGTCCGCCGGCGGCGCGCCAGTGCGCGAATGGCCGGCCCGGGTGCTGGCCGATGACAACCTGCCGCTGCCGGCCGAGGGCGATGCGCTCTCGCAGCTGCTGCAGGCCAGCGTGGCCCAGCTGGAAGACCGCGATTTCGCCTTCGAACTGCTGCTGAGCGATGCCAATGACACCGCCGCGCAGGCCGATGCCCTGTTCACCTGGGCGCGTGCCTTCCTGGGCGGCTTCGGGCTGGGCTCGGGCGGGCGCCGACCGGCGCTGTCGGAGGAGGGCGAGGAAGCCCTGAACGACCTGGCCAAGCTGGCCCAGGCCTCCAGCGAGGATTTCGAGAGCGGCAACGACGATGATGAAGACGCGTTGGCCGAGATCGAGGAGTTCATCCGCGTGGCGGTGCTGTTGCTGCACGGCGACTGCGTGATGGCGGCGCGCCATCGGCAGCGCCTGAACTGAGATGGATATCCGGCAGCTGACCGGCATCTCCGCCGCCGAATACCGTCGTCGTCGCCAGCAGTTGATGGAGATGGCCGGCGACGATGCCATCCTGGTCCTGCCCGCCGCATCCGAGCGGGTGCGCAGCCTGGATACGCATTACCCGTTCCGCCAGGATTCGGACTTCTGGTACCTGAGCGGCTTCCCGGAACCGGAGGCCGTGCTGGTGCTGATTCCGGGCCGGCGCCACGGTGAGGTGATCCTGTTCTGCCGCGAGCGCGACCCCGACCGCGAAGCCTGGGATGGCGCGCGCGCCGGCCAGGAAGGGGCGGTGTCGCAGTACGGGATGGACGATGCGTATCCGATCGACGATCTGGACGACATCCTGCCCGGCCTGCTGGAAGGGCGCTCGCGGGTGTACTACCACTTCGGTCGCGATGCCGAGTTCGATCTCAAGCTGATCGGCTGGGTCAACCGGGTGCGCTCGCAGGTGCGCCACGGTGCGCAGCCACCGCACGAATTCCTCGAGCTGGGCCACCTGCTGCATGAGCAGCGGCTGTTCAAGTCCAGTGCGGAGATCGCGCTGATGCAGCGCGCCGCCGACATCAGCGTACAGGCGCATCGGGTGGCGATGCGGGTGGCCCGGCCCGGCATCCACGAGTACGAACTGCAGGCCGACCTGGAGCGCGAGTTCCGCGCCCACGATGCGTGCGCGGCCTATTCGAGCATCGTCGGTGCCGGTGCCAACGGCTGCATCCTGCACTACCGCGACAACGCGGCGCGCTCACGCGATGGCGACCTGGTGCTGATCGATGCCGGTGCCGAGTATCGCGGCTACGCCAGCGACATCACCCGGACCTTCCCGGTCAACGGCCGCTTCAGTGCCGAGCAGCGCGCGCTGCACGATCTGGTCGGCGCGGCGCAGGCGGCCGCGCTGGCCGAAGCCAGGCCGGGCAATGCCTATGAGGCGGGGCATCTGGCCGCGGTGCAGACCCTGACCGAGGGCCTGCTGCAGTTGGGGCTGCTCAAGGGAACGCTGGAAGAGAACATTGCCGAGGGCCATTACCAGCGTTTCTACCGGCACAAGACCGGGCATTGGCTGGGCCTGGACGTGCATGACGTGGGCGATTACCGCCTGGCTGGCGACTCGCGCATGCTCGAGCCGGGCATGGTGTTCACCATCGAACCGGGCCTGTACGTTTCTGCGGACGATCGCAGCGTGGAGGCGCGCTGGCGCGGCATCGGCATCCGTACCGAAGACGACGTACTGATCACCGACGACGGCCACCAGGTGCTGACCGCGGCATTGGCGCGCAGCGCCGATGAGATCGAAGCAGTGATGGCGGATCGCTGACGCGGGGAGCGGGTGTTGCGCGCAGCCACCCATGGGGTGGCTCTACGGTGGGTGTGCGTGCAGCCACCCATGGGGTGGCTCTACGGGTTGGGTGTGCGTGTAGCCACCCATGGGGTGGCTCTACGGGTTGGGTGTGCGTGCAGCCACCCATGGGGTGGCTCTACGGGTTGGGTGTGCGTGCAGCCACCCATGGGGTGGCTCTACGGGTTGGGTGTGCGTGCAGCCACCCATGGGGTGGCTCTACGGATTGGGTGTGCGTGTAGCCACCCATGGGGTGGCTCTAGGCGCCGGCCCGCTTCAATCGGCGGCTGCGAAAGCCGGGCGGGTCAGGTTGTCCGCGTCGGCCTCGGTGCACAGCACTTCGTCCTCGATGCGGATGCCCCCATACGGGCGGAAGAAATCGACCCGTGCCCAGTCGATGCTGTCGCCATGGCCGGCCTGCTTCACTTCGTCCAGCAGCATATCGATGAAGTACACGCCCGGCTCGATGGTGACCACCATGCCCGGCTCCAGCACGCGGGTCAGGCGCAGGTAGGGGTGGCCCTGCGGGCGCTCGATGCGACCACCGCGGTCGCTGGCGGCGAAGCCGGCCACGTCGTGTACCTGCAAGCCGATCAGGTGGCCCAGGCCATGCGGGAAGAAGGCCGCGCTGACGCCGGTGGCCAGGGCCGCTTCCGGCGACACCTTGAGCACGCCGAAGTCCTTCAGGATGCCCATCAGCGACAGGTGCGCGTCCACGTGCAGCTGCTTGTAATCGACGCCGGCGCGCACACCGGCGGCCATCTGCTGCTGGGCCGCGTCGACCGCGTCGATCATCGCCTGGAATTCGTCGTGGCCACCGGCCGCGTAGGTGCGGGTGATGTCGCTGGCGTAGCCGTGCGCGCTGGCGCCGGCATCGATCAGGAAGCTGCGCAGCGGGGACGGCGCGCTGCGGCCCAGGTCGGTGTAATGCAGGACCGCGGCATGTTCATTGAGGCCGATGATGTTGCCGTACGGCAGTTCATTGGCGTCCTGGCCGACAGCACTGCAGTAGGCCATGTGGATGTCGAACTCGCTGGCGCCGGCGCGGAAGGCGGTCTCGGCGGCACGGTGGCCACGCACGCCCAGGCGCTGGGCCTGGCGCATCAGCGCGATCTCGTAAGGCGTCTTGTAGCCGCGCTGCCAGTCCAGGTAGTGCAGCACCGGCTCGGGATTGTTCGGCGCGAAAGCGCCCAGCGTGCTCTGCGGTTCGCCCAGGATCGCGCAGCGCGCCGGGTCCTTGGGCAGCAGTGCCAGCGCCTGCTCGGCGCTGCGGATGATGTGGATGTCGACGTGCTCCACCCACCAGCCGTTGGGTGCATCCGGCACCACGTGCCAGTAGTCGAACGGTTGGAAGAAGATCAGCGCCGGGCGCTGGCCGGGGGTGTAGACCAGCCAGCTGTTGGGCAGCTTGGTCAGCGGCAGCCAGGCCTTGAAGTTCGGGTTGACCGCATAGGGGTAATCGCGGTCATCGAACACCTGGTAATGCTGGGTGCCGCTGGGAATCACCAGATGGTCGAAACCGCCGCGCGCCAGCGCTTCGTCGGCGCGCTGGCGAAGCACGCTGACGTGATGGGAATACAGGGCGCCGAGGTCTGGCTGGTTCATCGCGGGGGCTCGTTCGACAGTGCGGAGTGCAGCCCCTGATTCTGCCGCAATCGCGGCCATCGCGCTGTGCCGGAACCGGCACTCAGACCGCCGAAGTTTCCTGTGCGATCCAGTCCCGCAGGCGTTCGCGATGGTCGCGGCTGAGGGTCAGGAAACGGAAGCCCACCCAGGCCTGGCCGGGGGCGTGGGTCTGTTCGCTCCACAGCAGGTGCGCGCCCACGTCCAGCGCCAGCGGTTGGCCCTGCGGGCCGGGGATGGCGAACTGCAACTGGTACAGCGCGTCCTCGTGCATCGGGACCGAGGCCAGCATCAGCATGCCGGTCTCGGACACATTGCCCAGGCGCCCGATCACGGCCTCGGCCAGCATGTCGGTGACGGGGACCAGTTCGGCGACCTGGCGGCGCGGCGCCCGGCGGGTATCGGTATCGGTGCTCACTGCGCGCTCTCCACGGTGGGGGCGTTGCCGGCCAGCGAACGCAGCGTGCGCAGCGTGGCCTGCCAGGCCCGGTCGATCAGGCGGCTCTTGTCTTCGCTGACGAGCCGGACCTGGCCATGCGCCATCAGCCTGGCCAGCGCGTCCAGCGAATGTTCGCCGACCTTCTGCCCGCGCGGATTGACGAACAACGCGTTGTCGGTGACCAGGCTGTACCAGGACAGGCGCTGGCGGCGCAGGTCGCCCTGCTGGTTGGTGGTGAACTCGAACCAGGTGCCGAACGGCAGCGTACGCAGCTGCCGGTAGCAGTCTTCTTCGGCCATGTTGCGCGCCAGCGGCGCGACCTTGCGCGCTTCGTTGCCTTCGGCCTGCTCACCCAGCCGGGTGCGCGCGCGGATCCGTGCCGTCAATTCGGTGCGCGAACTGCTGTCGTCTTCGCCGCCGGGGGTGGACAGCCGGCGAGCGATCGCCGCCGCCTCGTCCTGGTGGTAGCCGACCTGGGTCAGCGCGGTTTCCACCTGGCTGCCCAGTTCGCCGTCGCTGGGCGCGCTGCCCGGCGCCTGGCAGGTGACGTCGGCGATGCGTGCGGTTTCCTGCTCGCGCTGCTGCCATTGCTCGGAATCGTCGCCGTGGCGCAGCAGGGTCAGGGTCAACACGTCCGACCAGGCCTGCTTGAGCAGCGACTGCACGAAGCGCGGCGGCTCGGCGCGGGCGCACAGGTGCTCGATGCTGGCCCCGGCCTGTTGCTTGGCGGCCTCCAGGCGTTCCTTGCCGCGCGCGGCCTCCACGTGGCGCCGCTCGGCCAGTTCGGCCTTGTGCGCCAAGGCGCGGAAATGCTGCTGGACATCCTCGTTGGCGGTCTCAAACACCGCTGCGTCGCCCTGGTAGTCGCTGACCACCTGGTCGACCGCGCGGCCCAGCTTCTGCACCAGTTGCGGGTCGACGTCTTCCTCGCCCAGCCAGTTGGCGCCCGCCTCGGCCACGGCATTGAGCAGCTCGCGTGCCGGGTGCTGGTCGCGCACGAAGAAGGCCGGGTCGGACAGGGCCGCGCGGGCCACCGGCACCTGCAGCCGCGCCAGCAGGTCGGCGGCCACGGCGTCCGGGCGGACCTCGCGCTGAATCTGCCCGTACAGCATGTCCAGCAGGTCGAAGGTGTCGTTGTCCTTGACCGTCAGCGCGGCCTGCGGGCCATGGTCGGCGCGCATCTGGGCCAGCAGCGCGTTGTGCAGGTCGGCCATGCTGCGCCGCGCGCCGCCGCTGCCCACGCTCTGCGCCTGCAGCTTGGCCAGGGTGGCATGCACGGCCTCGCTGGCCACGGCGACCGGCGGCGGGGCCGGGGCGGGCGCGGGGGCGCTGGACGGGCCGGGGGCAGGCGCGGTCGCGCCGATCTCGGCCGGACCGCCGGCCGCGCCGGCACCGGTCTGGCCAGCGACGCCGGGCGTGCCGCCGGCACTGGCGTGACGGGCGGCATCCAGCAACTGGTGGAGTGCGGACATGGCCGGCGCGGACAGGTCCTGTGCAGCGGCGCCCACGGCGTCCGCGCCGGACGAAGGGGATGCGGTCGCCGCTGCGGCCACCGGCTCGGCGGCGGCCGGCCGCAGTGACGCAGGCAGGTCGCCCATCGCTTCGCTGGTCATGGCTGCCCAACTGCCGCTTTGGGCCGAGCCGCTCCAGCCGGTCAGCGGGCGGGTCACCTTGCCGCCTTCACGCGGGGTGGCCGTGCGCTCGGGGCCGGTGACGATCCGGCGGGTGGTGGCCGAGCGCGCCAGGTACGGGGTGTAGACCAGCCCGGGCAGGATGCCTTCGTGGCCGAGCAGGATGTTGGCGCGCTCCAGCAGCTCGCCCAGGCGCTCGATCAACTGGCGGTCGAACACGCGGTAAAGCGCCAGTTGGGTTTCCAGCCCAAGCTCGAACTGCTCGCCGAGGCCGCGCACAATCCGGCACAGCACTTGCGGACCGAACGGCATGTCCTCGACGTCGAATTCGGGCCCGGCGGCGAGCACGCCGAAGCGCTGCCCCAGCAGCTGCAGCGCGCTGGCAGAGCGCTGCGATTCGCGGCGGATGATGTCCACCAGCACGATGTCGCGATCGATGTCGGTGTCTGCCACCAGGGTGAGGGTGGTCGCCGACATCGCGGCAGGGGAGACGGCCGGCACGTGGCGCACGCGTGGCTGGCGCAGGTTGGCCAGGGTCTCGGCAAGTTCCTCCAGGAAGCGCGGCGCGAACTGGGCGTTGACCTCGTGCAGGCGCCGGGTCTGGGCGTAGATGTCGGCCTGGATCTGGCTGTTGCGCGCCCGTTCGGCGTCGCGGAACAGCTCGCGTTCCAGTTCCACGATGGTCAGCTTGAGCGGGTTGGCCAGGGTCTGCGCCGCCAGCGCATGCAGGGCTGCCAGCAGCCGGCGCACGCGCGGCGGCGCGGCCACGTGGGCGAAACGGGCCGGATCGGCGTGGGACGATGAAGGTGCGGACGCAGACATCCGTTGTAGTTCCAGCTCCCCTGAGAGCACAGAATCTAACGTTTTCGCCCGGTCACCGCCAGAAGGGATACCCCGACCGTAGCGCCGACCGTTGGTCGGCTGCGTTGCGTGGTCTTGCCGGGCCGGATCACGTCGGCGGATCCGGGGCCGCCGACGGGAGTCGAGGGGCGGAGACGATCAACTCAGGGGATCGGGCGCAGGGATCTGGAGCAGGGGATCTGGAGCAGGGGATCTGGAGCAGGGGATCAGGAGCAGACGATCAAGAGCAGCCGACCAACGGTCGGCTCTACGGGAGGAAGAGTTCGACGACGTCGTTGGTGAAGCGTCGGCCGAGCTCGGTGGGCCGGGCGTGGTCGCCGTCCAGGGTCATCCAGCCGCGCGCGATGGCCGCCTGCAGCGGTGTGGCGATGGCCGCCCGTTCCAGGCCGGTGCGCGATTCGAAATCCTTCAGGGTGAAGCCTTCATGCAGCCGCAGCAGGTTGAGCATGTACTCGAACGGAAGGCGCGGCGCATCGATCACGTCGTCGCCGCCGATCGAGGCTGCGCTGCCGGCAGTGTCCATGAAGGTCTGGGGATGCTTGTGCTTCCAGCGGCGCAGCACGTGTTCTTCGGCACCGCTGCTGATCTTGCCGTGAGCGCCGGCGCCGATCCCCAGGTAATCGCCGAAGCGCCAGTAATTGAGGTTGTGCTGGCTCTGCCGGCCGGGTTTTGCGTACGCGCTGACCTCGTACTGCGCATAGCCGGCCTCGGCCAGCATCCGCTGGCAGTGTTCCTGGATGTCCCACGCCGAATCCTCGTCGGGGATGCCCTGCGGCGGCTTTGCGAAGAACACCGTGTTCGGCTCCAGGGTGAGCTGGTAGTGCGACAGGTGCGTGGGCTGCAGCGCGAAGGCGCGCTCCAGGTCATGCTCGGCCTGCGCAAGCGTCTGCTGCGGCAGCGCGTACATCAGGTCGATGTTGAAGTTGTCGTAGCCGGCGTCCTGCGCCAGCTTCACCGCGCGCTCGGCCTCGCCACTGTCGTGGATGCGGCCCAGGCGCTTGAGCGCTTCGTCGTTGAAGGTCTGGATGCCGAAGCTGATCCGGTTCACCCCGGCGGCGCGGTAGCGGTCGAAGCGGCCGTGCTCGGCGGTGCCCGGGTTGGTCTCCAGGGTCACCTCCAGGTTGGGCGCGAAACGCAGCCGGGCCGAGGCGGCCTGCAGGAAGCGGTCGATCGCCTCGGGCGGGAACAGGCTGGGGGTGCCGCCCCCAAAGAACACGCTGCTGACCACCCGGCCCCAGACCAGCGGCAGGTCCTGGTCCAGGTCGCGGATCAGCGCGTCGATGTACGCCTCGAACGGCAGCTCGCCCTTGGCCGCGTGCGAGTTGAAGTCGCAGTACGGGCACTTGCGCACGCACCACGGCAGGTGCACGTACAGCGACAGCGGCGGCGGGACCAGCCGCGGCGCGTGATCGTGGTCGCCCGGGCAGTGTTCGCCGGGCAGGTGGTCGCAGTGGTCGTGTGGCTGTGGCATGGAATTCAACGGTCGTGCCGGCCGCGGGCCGGCTCTCCAGGCATCATCAGGGAGGGCATTACAGCAAGGCGGGCAATGCCTGCTTGAGCAGCTGCAGGGCGATGGCGCGGTGACTGATGGCGTTCTTCTGGGCCGGCTCCATCTCCGCCGCGGTCAGGCCATGCGCCGGGTCCAGGAACACCGGGTTGTAGCCGAAGCCGTGGCTGCCGCGCAGCTCGTCCACGATCACCCCTTCCCAGCTGCCTTCACAGATCAGCGGCTGCGGGTCGTCGGCGTGGCGCAGCAGCACGATCACCGCGTAGAAGCGCGCGGTGCGGCGTTCGGCCGGGACCCCGCGCAGCGCCTCCAGCAGCTTGGCGTTGTTGGCGGCATCGTTGGTGGGGCTACCGGCATAGCGCGCGCTGTACAGGCCGGGCGCGCCATCGAGCGCATCCACGATCAGGCCCGAGTCGTCGGCCAGCGCCGGCAGCCCGGTGCTCTGGCAGGCATGGCGCGCCTTGATCAGCGCATTCTCGACGAAGGTCAGGCCGGTTTCGGGCACGTCGCTGACGCCCAGCTCGCCCTGCGCGACGATCTGCAGTGGCAGGTCGCCGAGCATGGCCTGCAGTTCCTTCAGCTTGCCGGCGTTGCCGCTGGCCAATACCAGTTTCATCATTTCGGCTCCAGCAGGTCCCAGGTGTTGCCGTAGAGGTCGCGGAACACCGCCACGGTGGCGTACACCTCTTCGCGCGGGGTTTCCAGGAATTCCACGCCCTGGGCGGTCATGGCCGCATGGTCGCGCTGGAAATCATCGGTGTTCAGGAAGAAGCCGACCCGGCCGCCGGTCTGGTTGCCGATCCGCGCACGCTGCTCGTCGGTGCTGGCGCGCGCCAGCAGCAGTGCCGCGGCGCTGCCGTCGGTCGGTCCGACCACCACCCAGCGCTTGTCGCCCTGGTCGATGTCCTCGATCAGGGCGAAACCGAGCTTGCCGGTGTACCAGGCGATTGCCTCGTCATAGTCGGCCACCACCAGGGTGGTCAGGGCGATGCGACGGTTCATGCAGACGCCAGGGCGGCCTGCTGCGCCGCGAACAGATCCTTGATGCCCTTCTCGGCCAGCAGCAGCAGCGCGTCCAGTTCATCGCGACGGAAGGCATGGCCTTCGGCGGTGCCCTGCAGTTCGATGAAGCCGCCGCCATCGTTCATGACCACGTTCATGTCGGTATCGCAGTCGCTGTCCTCGGCGTAGTCCAGGTCCAGCACCGGGGTGCCGCGGTACACGCCCACCGACACGGCCGCGACCGCGCCGAAGATCGGGTTGCGCTTGATGTCGCCGCGCTTGAGCAGGAAGTTGACCGCGTCGACCAGGGCCACGTAGGCGCCGGTGATGGCGGCGGTGCGGGTGCCGCCGTCGGCCTGCAGCACGTCGCAGTCCAGGGTGATGGTGCGCTCGCCGAGCGCGCCGCGGTCGATGCAGGCGCGCAGGGTGCGGCCGATCAGGCGCTGGATCTCCAGGGTGCGGCCGCCCTGCTTGCCACGGGCCGCCTCGCGGTCGTTGCGGGTGTGGGTGGAGCGCGGCAGCATGCCGTACTCGGCGGTGACCCAGCCTTCGCCCTTGCCGCGCAGGAAGCCCGGCACGCGGTTTTCCACGCTGGCGGTGCACAGCACGCGGGTTTCACCGAAGCTGACCAGCACCGAGCCCTCGGCGTGACGGGTGAAGGCGCGCTCGATGCGCACTTCGCGCAGCTGGTCGGCCTGGCGGCCGCTGGGACGGGGATCGGACATGCTTGGCTTCCGTAAGTCAGGGGATGCAGGGCCGCGCCCGGACCGGGGACCGGCAGGCGAGGAGGCTCTGAGAAGACCGCTAGGGTACCATTTGCACTTTGAGAGCACCGGAAACCCGCATGATTCGAAGCATGACCGCCTATGCCGGCGGCGAGCGCGCCACGCGCTGGGGCACGCTGGCCTGTGAGCTGCGCTCGGTCAACCACCGGTTCCTGGAGGTGGGCGTGCGCCTGCCCGAGGAACTGCGTGCGCTGGAGCCGCAACTGCGCGAGCGGGTCGCCGCGCGCTGCAGCCGCGGCAAGATCGACCTGGTCATGCGCCTGCGCGCGCCGGAGGTCACCGGCGCGCTGGTGGTCAACGATGCGCTGCTGGGCCAGCTCGGGGAGCTGGCCACGCGGCTGGCGGCCGGGTTCCCCAGCCTGCAGGTGAGCTTCACCGAACTGCTGCAGGTGCCGGGCGTGATGCAGGGCGAGGCGGTGGACGCCGCCGCACTGCAGGCCGAGGCACTGGCCCTGCTCGAGAGCACCCTGGATGGCTTCGTGGCCGCGCGCGAGCGTGAAGGCGACAAGCTGGCCGCGGCCATCCAGGAGCGCGTGGACGGGGTGGAGCGCATCGCTGCCGAGGTCACCACGCTGATTCCGCTGATCCGCGAAGGCCAGCGCACCAAGCTGGCCGCGCGCCTGGCCGACCTGCCGCACCCGGTCGACCCCGGCCGCGCCGAGCAGGAACTGGTGATGTGGCTGCAGAAGCTGGACGTGGATGAGGAGCTGGACCGGCTCGGCAGCCATATCGTCGAAATCCGCCGGGTGTTCACCCAGCGCGAGCCGGTCGGGCGCCGCCTGGACTTCCTGCTCCAGGAATTCAATCGAGAGGCCAACACGCTCGGGTCCAAGTCGGTGGACAGCCGCACGTCCAACGCCGCGGTCGAACTGAAGGTGCTGATCGACCAGATCCGCGAACAGGTGCAGAACATCGAATGAGCAGCCAGCCCACGCCCGTCGGTGCGCCCGCGCGCGGCACCCTGTACATCGTGGCCGCGCCCTCCGGGGCCGGCAAGAGCAGCATCGTCAATGCCACCCTGGCGCGCGATCCGCAGATCGCGCTGTCGATCTCGTTCACCTCGCGCGCCACGCGCCCGGGTGAGGTCAACGGCGAGCATTACCACTTCGTCAGCGCCGAGGAGTTCGAGCAGATGATCGCCGCCGGCGACTTCTTCGAGCATGCCTGGGTGCACGGCGACTGGAAGGGCACCGCGCGGCAGTCGGTCGAGCCGCAGCTGGCCGCCGGCCAGGACGTCCTGCTGGAGATCGACTGGCAGGGCGCCCAGCAGGTCCGTCAGCTGGTGCCGGGCACGGTCACCGTGTTCATCCTGCCGCCGTCGAAGCAGGCGCTGCAGGACCGCATGCGCAAGCGCGGGCAGGACAGCGAGACGGTGATCGCCCAGCGCCTGGCCGCCGCGCGTGAAGAGATGCTGCACTTCAACGACTTCGACTACGTGATCGTCAACGAGGTCTTCGAGACGGCGGTGGACGAACTGTGCGCCATCTTCACCGCCAGCCGCCTGCGCCGGGAGGCCCAGAAGGTCCGCCACGCGGGCCTGATCCAGGCCCTGTTGACCCAGGATCAGCCCTAACTGACTGATTCCCAAGAGGGTGCTAGCGGGTTGGCTTGATTTTGTCCAGCCCCCGCGAGTACAATCCGTCCCCTTTCCCTCATTCGATTGAGCAACCGTCACTGGTTGCCGGGAGCCCGCATGGCCCGCATCACCGTAGAAGATTGTCTGGAAGTCGTGAACAACCGTTTCGAACTGGTCATGATGGCGTCCAAGCGCGCCCGTCAGCTGGCCAATGGCGTCCAGGCCACCCTGGACAACAGCGAAACCGAAGACAAGCCGACCGTGCTGGCGCTGCGCGAAATTGCCGCCCGCAAGATCGACAACGCCCTGATCGACGAAGTCGAGAAGGCCGAGCGCGAGCGTGCCGAGCGTGAAGCACTGGAATGGGCCGCTGCCGAAGTCGTCGCCGACGAAGACATGTCCAAGAACGACGACTGATCGCCCTGATCGTGCGTTGTTGCCAGAACAGCCCGCCTTGGCGGGCTGTTCTGCGTTTGGGCGCGGCACATCAGGGTGACGCCGCGTCGCGATCGCGGTCGCTCGCCGCAGCGCGCCTCGCGATCACCGGCGGGCGATGACCATGGGGCGACGCATCGGGGGCGATTCCCCTGTTCAGATGTTTGCCGTTATCCCGCCGCTGGCATAGTCTTCCAGCCATGAACCCAGGCCCCACTGCCAAGGTCGCCACGCCCCCCGGCGCGGCCGTACCCGACTATGTCCTCCAGCTCGAACGCGCAGCGCATTACCTGCCGCCCGAGCAGCTGCCGTTGCTGCGCCGTGCCTGGGAAGTGGGTGCCTCCGCGCATGCCGGGCAGACCCGCAAGTCCGGCGAGCCCTACATCACCCATCCGGTCGCCGTGGCGCAGGTGCTGGCCGAGCTCGGCCTGGACGTGGAGGCGCTGATCGCCGCGATCCTGCACGACACCATCGAAGACACGCCGCTGACCCGCGAAGAACTGGCCGCCGAGTTCGGCGAAGCCGTGGCCGAGCTGGTCGACGGGGTCACCAAGCTGGACAAGCTGAAGTTCCGCGACCGCCAGGAAGCGGCCGCCGAGAGCTTCCGCAAGATGCTGCTGGCGATGTCGCGCGACCTGCGCGTGATCATGATCAAGCTGGCCGACCGCCTGCACAACATGCGCACCCTCGGCGCGCAGAGCCGCGAAGCGCGCGGCCGCATCGCCCGCGAAACCCTGGAAATCTACGCCCCGATCGCGCAGCGGCTGGGCATGAGCCTGGTCAAGAGCGAACTGCAGAACCTGGGCTTCAAGGCGCTGTACCCCTGGCGCCACGCGATCCTGGAAAAACACATCCGCAGCCAGCCGGTGGTCCGCCGCGAGGCGATGGCGCAGGTGGAAGTGCAGCTGAGCCAGCGCCTGGCCAAGGAAGGGCTGGAACACCGCCTGGTCAGCCGCATCAAGACCCCGTGGAGCATCTACAACAAGATGCACGACGAGAACAAATCCTTCGACCAGGTCATGGATGTGTTCGGTTTCCGCCTGGTCGTCCGCAACGTGCCCAGCGCTTACCACGCGCTCGGCGCGGTGCACGCCACCTTCAAGCCGCTGGACGGGCGCTTCCGCGACTTCATCGCCATCCCCAAGGCCAACGGCTACCAGTCGCTGCACACGGTGCTGTTCGGGCCGTATGGGTCGCCGATCGAGGTGCAGATCCGCACCGAGGAGATGGACCTGATCGCCGAGCGCGGCGTGGCCGCGCACTGGACCTACAAATTCGGCGGCGACTCGCCCAACAGCGCGCAGAGCCGCGCGCATGCGTGGATCGTGGAACTGATCGACTCGCAGCGCGCCGCCGGCTCGTCGCTGGAGTTCCTGGACAACGTCAAGGTCGACCTGTTCCCGGACGAGGTCTACCTGTTCACCCCGAAGGGCAAGATCCTGGCCCTGCCGCGCAATTCCACCGCGCTGGACTTTGCCTACGCGGTGCACACCGACGTGGGCAACATGGCCGTGGCCTCGCGCGTGGACAAGAAGCTGGTGCCGCTGCGTACCAAGCTGGTCAGTGGACAGACGGTGGAGGTGATCACCGCGCGTTCGGCCACGCCCAAGCCGCAGTGGCTGGAGTTCGTGGTCAGCTCCAAGGCACGCACCGCGATCCGCCACCAGCTCAAACAGCTGGAGCACGAAGACGCGGTGCAGCTGGGCCACCGCATGCTCGACCGCGCGCTGGAGGCGATGGACAGCTCGCTGGAGCGCCTGCCGAAGGGGCGCCTGGATGCGTTCCTGGCCGAACACCGGTATCCCCGCCTGGAGGCCCTGCTGGCCGAAGTGGCGCTGGGCAACTGGATGCCCAACCAGGCCGCGCAGGCACTGATGGCCTATGCCGAATTGCGTGGCGGCGCGCATTCGCGCCATTCGCAGGAAAAGATTCTGATCAACGGCAGCGAGCGTGGCGTGGTCAGTTTCGCCAACTGCTGCCAGCCGATCCCCGGCGACGACATCATGGGCTACCACACCGCCGGCAAGGGCATCGTGGTGCACCGCATGGATTGCCCCAACCTGGCCGAGTTGCGCAAGTCGCCCGAACGTTGGGTGCCGATCGGCTGGGACACCACCGTGTCCGGCGATTACGACACCGCGCTGGTGGTGGAGGTGGAGAACGGCACCGGCGTGCTGGCCCAGCTGGCGGCGGCGATCGCGCAGAGCCACTCCAACATCGAGCGGGTGGACTACCTGGATCGCGATTTCAACGCGGCGGTGCTGGCGTTCAACATCCAGGTCCGCGACCGCAACCATCTGGCCGAGGTCATGCGCAGGCTACGGCGGTTGTCGGTCGTGCAATCGGTCCGCAGGCAATAAGCCGCGTCCCGTGAGACGACGGTCGGTAGAGCCGACCGCCGGTCGGCTGCCCGCACGCCCTGCGGCGATGATCGCCCCACGGTAGAGCCGACCGCCGGTCGGCTACCCGCACACCCCGCGGCAATGCTCGCCCCACGGTAGAGCCGACCGTTGGTCGGCTGCCCGCACACCATGCGGCGATGATCGCCCCACGGTAGAGCCGACCGTTGGTCGGCTACCCGCGCACCCCGCGGCGATGATCGCCAGGGCCGGCCTGCCGGCCAACCGTCTTCGTCATTCTCCAGTCAGCCGACCAACGGTCGGCTCTACCGTGGATCGCGGCGTTGATCGTGGCGTCGATCGCGGGTCGATCGCGCGTCGATCGCGGGTCGATCGTGGCATTGATCGCGGCGTCGATCGTGGCGTTGATCGCGGCGTCGATCGTGGCGTTGATCTCGGCTCTGATCTCGGCTCTGATCACGGCTCTGATCACGGCTCTGATCGCGGCGTTGGATCGCGGCCCCGATCGCGGCTTCGGCGCTACAATTGCGCTCCCCCTTTTGAACCGTGGAGCGTCCATGTCCCGCCAGATCATCACCAGCGCCAAGGCCCCGGCCGCGATCGGCCCGTATTCGCAGGCCGTGCGTGCCGGCAATACCGTGTACTTCTCCGGCCAGATCCCGCTGGACCCGGCCACCGGTGAGATCGTCGGTGCCGGCGACGTTGAAGCCCAGGCGCGCCGCGCCTTCGACAACCTCAAGGCCGTGGCCGAAGAAGCCGGCGGCTCGCTGGACAAGATCGTGCGCCTCGGCCTGTACCTGACCGACCTGGCCGAGTTCGCCAAGGTCAATGCGGTCATGCAGGACTACTTCCAGGCCCCGTTCCCGGCCCGTTCCACCATCGAAGTGTCCGGCCTGCCGAAGGCCGCCAACTTCGAGGTCGATGCGGTGATGGTGCTCGACCAGGCCTGACGTGGCGCGGTCACGGGCTCCTGCACCGGCACTGGCCGCGGCCGGGGAAGCGTCGTTGTCGATGCTTTCCGGGATCGGCCCGGCGGTGGCCACCAAGCTGGAGGCCCGTGGCCTGTCCTCGTTGCAGGACCTGTGGCTGCATCTGCCGCTGCGCTATGAAGACCGCACCCGGCTGACCACCATTGCCCGGTTGCAGCCGGGCGTGGCGGCGCAGGTGGAAGGGCGGGTGAGCGCGGTCGAGCGGGGTTTCCGCGGTCGGCCGGTGCTCAAGGTCGCCCTCGAAGACGATTCCTACGGCACCCTGGTGCTGCGCTTCTTCCACTTCCGCGCCCAGCAGGTATCGCAATTCGCCGTCGGCACGCGCATCCGCTGCTACGGCACCGCCAAGCCCGGGCATCTCGGGCTGGAAATCGTCCATCCCAGCTATCGGGTGATGGGCAGCAACGACGACGACGAACTCGGCGACAGCCTCGATCCGGTTTACCCGGCCATCGAAGGGGTCGGCCCGGCCACGCTGCGCCGGTTCATCGGGCTCGCACTGGACCGGCTGCCGGAGGAGTCCACGCTGGAGCTGCTGCCACCCGACTGGCTGTCCGGGCTGGGCCTGCCCTCGCTGCGCAGCGCGTTGCTGACCGTGCACCGCCCGCCGCCGGACGCCGACCTGGGCGCGCTGGCCGCGGGGCGGCACCCCGCGCAACGCCGCCTGGCGATCGAAGAACTGCTGGCCCACCACCTCAGCCTGCGCCGCCAGCGCATGGCGTTGCAGGCGCACCACGCACCGTCGTTGCGCGGGCAGGGCGCGCTGGTCCGGCAACTGCGCGACAGCCTGCCGTTCCAGCTCACCGGCGCGCAGCAGCGCGTGTTCGAGCAGATCCGCAAGGACCTGGGCAAGGCGCATCCGATGCTGCGCCTGGTGCAGGGCGACGTCGGCTCGGGCAAGACCGTGGTCGCCGCGTTGGCCGCGATGCTGGCGGTGGAGCGCGGCAAGCAGGTCGCCTTGGCGGCGCCGACCGAACTGCTTGCCGAGCAGCATCTGAACAACCTGCGCGCCTGGCTCGAGCCGCTGGGCGTGCGCACCGCGTGGCTGGCCGGCAAGGTCACCGGCAAGGCGCGCAGCAAAGTGCTGGCCGAGGTCGCCTCGGGCGAGGCGCAGGTGGTGGTCGGTACGCACGCATTGATGCAGGACAGCGTGGTATTCAAGGACCTGGCCCTGGCCATCGTCGACGAGCAGCACCGCTTCGGCGTGCATCAGCGTCTTGCGCTGCGCGACAAGGGTGCCGACGGGCGCAGCGTGCCGCACCAGCTGGTGATGACGGCGACGCCCATTCCGCGCACGCTGGCGATGTCCGAGTACGCCGACCTGGATGTCTCGGCCATCGATGAACTGCCGCCGGGCCGCACCCCGGTGCAGACGGTCGCGCTCAACAACGACCGCCGCCCGGAACTGATCCAGCGCATCGCCCTGGCCTGCCGCGAAGGGCAGCAGGTGTACTGGGTATGCACGCTGATCGAGGAGAGCGAGGAACTGGACGCCACGCCCGCCCAGGCCACCTTCGAATCGCTGCAGGCGTTGCTGCCGGGCGTGCGCGTGGGGCTGGTGCACGGGCGGCTGAAGGCCAGCGAGAAACTGGCCACGATGGTGGCGTTCAAGGCCGGCCAGATCGACCTGCTGGTGGCCACCACCGTCATCGAAGTGGGCGTGGACGTGCCCAATGCCTCGTTGATGATCATCGAAAACGCCGAGCGGCTCGGCCTGGCCCAGTTGCACCAGTTGCGCGGGCGGGTAGGGCGGGGCTCGGCGGTATCGCGCTGCGTGCTGCTGTACCAGGCGCCGCTGTCGGCGATGGCGCGCGAGCGCCTGGAAACCATGCGCCAGACCAACGACGGGTTCCTGATCGCCGAAAAGGACCTGGAACTGCGCGGCCCCGGCGAGCTGCTGGGCACCCGCCAGACCGGCCTGGCCGGCTTCCGCATGGCCGACCTGGCCCGCGACGCGGACCTGCTGCCGGGCGTGCATGACCTGGCCGAGCGATTGCTGGCCGAAGCCCCGGACGTGGCCGACAAGATCGTGCGCCGCTGGATCGGCACGGCGGTACGCTACGCCTCGGCATAGCGCCCGCCGCCTGGCTCCCTGCCGGCCGCGAAGCGGGCCCGCCGGTCGCGGCCATGGCAAACCAAGCAGCCGCCCTGCACAGCGCCCCCGGCACCCGATCACCCCCGCCTTGTATTTGTCATGACAGGGTGCGAAAGTCCCTTGCCGATTATCAAGACGGCAACGATGAGCAAGAAGATTCCGCTGTTGATCGACACCGACCCGGGTGTCGATGATGCCCTGGCCCTGTTGATGGCCTTCGCCGATGAGCGCCACGACATCGTCGGCCTGACCATCGCCGCCGGCAACGTTGGCCTGGACCACACGGTCCGCAACGCCCTGAAACTGTGCGAAGTGGCTGGCCGCGAAGACGTGCCGGTCTATGCCGGCACCCCCGATCCGCTCCTGCACCCGTCGGTCGATGCCGCCCACGTGCACGGCGCCGACGGCTTCGGCGATGTGAACCTGCCGGCCGCCAAGCGCCAGGCCGAGGCCGAACACGCCGCCCTGGCGATCCTGCGCCTGTCGCACCAGTACGCCGGCGAGCTGTTCCTGGTCGCGCTCGGTCCGCTGACCAACCTGGCCCTGGCGCTCAAGCTGGACCCGACCCTGCCGCAGCGCGTGAAGCGCTTCCTGGTCATGGGCGGTGCGGTCACCTGCCACGGCAACATCACCCCGGCGGCCGAGTTCAACATCGCCTTCGATCCGGAAGCCGCGCACGTGGTGTTCACCGGCTTCCCGCACATCGAAGTGGCCGACTGGGAAGCCACCGTCGCCCACGGCCTGCTGCACGCCGACGTGGAAAAGTGGCTGGCCGCCGATACCGACAAGGCCCGCTTCTACGAGCTGATCTCGCGCCAGACCCGGTTGTGGTCCGAAGACAGCCGCGGCGAGCGCTGGTTTGCCGCCGATGCCCTGGCCATGGCCTGGGCGCTGCAGCCGGAAGGCGCGCTGCGGGTCGAATCGCGCCCGCTGAACGTGGAACTGGCCGGCGTGCACAGCCGAGGTGCTACCATTGTCGACTGGAACCGCCAGACCGGGCAGCCGGACAACACCCAGCTGCTGATGGCCTACGACCAAGGGCGTTTTGAAGCCCAGGTCCGGGCGGCACTCGGCGCCTGACGGCGCCGCTGCGGCGGACCTTTCGCACGGCTGATGGTCCCGGCTTGCCCTTGGTGGCATCCGGGGCTATAATGCCGCTCTTGACCACCAGCCCTTATTACGGTGCGCGCCCATGAAGGCCGATATTCATCCGAACTACCGCGACGTGGTTTTCCACGACGTTACCTCTGATTTCAAGATTCTGACCCGTTCCACCATGGCCACCAAGGAAACGGTGAAGTGGGAAGACGGCAACGAGTACCCGCTCGTCAAGGTTGAAATTTCCTCGGCTTCGCACCCGTTCTACACGGGCAAGCACAAGGTCATCGACACCAGCGGCCGTATCGACAAGTTCCAGAAGCGTTTCGGCAAGCCGGCGCCGACCGCAGCCTGAGTTGTCGCTGCAGTTGCATGAAAACAACGGTCGCCTCGGCGGCCGTTGTTTTTTGCTGTCTGGCGTATGGAGCGGCCGCGTCGCTCCGCCTCTGTATCTGAACGCCAGCTGGCGACGTCGCCAGGCCGGTGCAACGGTGTGTCCGGACAAAAACGTCCTGATCCGCCGCAGCCCTTGCGCTGCCTGGTGGCATGCACCCGACGCGGGCGCGTACCCGCGTCTACGACTTCCGTCCTAGGGCGGCAGAAATGTTGCTGTGCGATAATGGCGGGATCCACGATAACGATCGTGGACTTCCTTCACGTGCCTGCCCCATGCGCTTGGGCGGGCGCCTTCCCTCGAGGAGCGCACACAGTGTCCGATCTTGATCAGGTCACGCTCAACGCCGGCGACAAGTCGGTTGTTCTGCCAGTCATCAAACCCACGCTCGGCAACGATTGCGTCGATATCTCGAAGCTGACCAAGGAAACCGGTCTCTTCACGTACGACTCCGGCTTCACCGCCACCGCCAGCTGCAAGTCCGCCATCACCTATATCGACGGTGACAAGGGCGTGCTGCTGTATCGCGGCTATCCCATCGAGCAGCTGTCTGAAAAGTCGAGCTACGTCGAAGTGGCCTACCTGCTGATCAATGGCGAGCGTCCGAGCGCCGAGCAGCTGAAGGCCTTCACCGACGAGCTGGCCGCCGAAGCCGATGTGGATCCGTCGATCAACACGCTGATCGGCAGCTTCGCCAAGGATGCCCATCCGATGGCCATCCTGACCGCCGCCATCGCGCAGCTGTCGGGTATCTACCACGCCTCGCTGGACCTGTCCGACGCCGAACAGCGTCGCCACGCCGCGGTGCGCCTGATCGCCAAGGTGCCGACCCTGTCGGCCCTGATCTACCGCCACGGCAAGGGCCTGCCGGCCAACAAGCCGGACACCTCGCTGGATTACGTCAGCCGCTTCCTGAAGCAGACCTTCGAGTCCGCCGATGGCCAGTACGAACTGAACCAGGACGTGGTCAAGGCGCTGGACCTGCTGTTCATCCTGCACGCCGACCACGAGCAGAACGCCTCGACCTCGACCGTGCGCCTGGTCGGTTCGACCGGTGCCAACCCGTATGCGTCGGTTGCCGCGGGCGTCACCGCGCTGTGGGGTCCGGCCCACGGCGGTGCCAACGAAGCCGTGCTGAAGATGCTGGAAGAAATCGGCTCGGCCGACAACGTCGAGTCCGCCGTGCTCAAGGCCAAGGACAAGACCTCCGGCTTCCGCCTGATGGGCTTCGGCCACCGCGTGTACAAGAACTTCGATCCGCGCGCCAAGGTCATCGGTGAGATGACCGGCAAGGTGCTCAAGCAGCTGGGCGTGCAGGATCCGCTGCTGGACGTGGCCGTCAAGCTGGAACAGGCCGCGCTGCAGGACGACTACTTCGTCGCCCGCAAGCTGTACCCGAACGTCGATTTCTACAGCGGCATCATCTACAAGGCGCTGCAGATCCCGACC
Source organism: Stenotrophomonas sp. Steno-Z1 (assembly GCF_056393175.1). Taxonomy (NCBI): domain Bacteria; kingdom Pseudomonadati; phylum Pseudomonadota; class Gammaproteobacteria; order Lysobacterales; family Lysobacteraceae; genus Stenotrophomonas; species Stenotrophomonas sp. Steno-Z1. Next base: position 82,127 of record NZ_JBWJPB010000001.1, read on the forward strand.
GAAATGTTCACCGTCATGTTCGCCCTGGGCCGTACCTCCGGCTGGGTCGCGCATTGGCTGGAACAGCAGGTCGATCCGGAAATGAAGATCGGCCGTCCGCGCCAGGTCTACACCGGCAGCGACGTGCGTGACTACCAGGGCTGATCGCCCCGGTTGATCCGCCGATGAAAAACGCCCCCGCAAGGGGGCGTTTTTTTTGGATGACGCGGACTCACCGTCGTCCGCGTCGGGGGCGGGAGCGGCATTGGGATGGGATGCAGATCGACACGGACGATCTCCCCAGGCGCTCCATGGCGGCATACACGCCGGTTGAACGGCATGGCACGGTCGATACCCATCGGATAGCGCCGCGATAGCGACCTGCAGCACGTCCGCGGCCTCGCGCCGCGCTGAGAGTGGCACGTGCACTGGCACGCGGTCGGCAGGAAACCTGATACCCAACGCACCCCGTGTCGGGCGAGGCTATGCGTTGCCGTCTCCGCGGCCTGCATGGCACGGGCGCGCTAGCGCAGATCCGGCGCTGCTGCACTGATTCTGCGCACTTTGCCGGAATGCACTTCAATAGCCTTCGCATACTGAAATGGAGATCGGCTGAAAGACGTCATCCCGCGACGTAATCAGCGGTCATGCCTGCGCTGCAAAACAGCGCCATTCTACGAGCGCCCCCGCAACGCCGTCCCGAAAATGCCGCATCGGATTCATTGCAGTGGCGCTGAACTCCAAAGCCGGTTCCAGAACGACATATCCCATTGATTTTTAAGAATGGTTGAATGGGGCCTGCACGAACTGATTACTAACATGAATGCGCTCTCATCGTCGGCCGCCGGCGGCGAAAGCGCCTCCTGAGTGGAGGCTCCCCAATCCCCAAGGAGCGATCATGTTCAATCATTTCAAGAAGGCCGCCTTGGCTCTGGCGTTGGCCAGTGCCTCGATGTCCGCCCATGCCGTGCAGGCCGATATCACCGTGTGGGCCGACGTCGACCCGACGCTGGCGCTGCTCAAGGCTGACGGCACCCCGCTGACCGACGTGGTCGAGATGTCCTACCGCCCGGGCACCGCCGCTACGGCTGGCCTGACCCCGTGGACCGAGCGCGTGCGCGTGTTCTCCAACGACATCGCCAAGGACATCACCGTCAGCCTGGGCAGCGAAGCCGCCCTGCTGCCGGAATCCACCGGTGGCGCCGCGGCCAAGGTGGACCTGACGGTGAGCCTCAACGGTATCGAACTGGGCACCGCCGGCAAGGATTTCACCGCAGCCACGCTGTACCCGGGTTCGGACATGCCGGGCGCCTCCAAGGCGATGGATCTGCGCATCGAGCAGAAGACCCCGGGCATCATCGCCACCGGCGGCAAGTACAAGGGCATCGTCAGCGTCATCATGGTGCTGAAGTCGTAATCCAGGCTTGAGCGGTGCAGTCGCCGCCCTGGGCGGCGGCTGCGTTGCGGGCAACTGCCATGCACACACACCCACTCTCCCACTCACGCCTTGCGATCGCGCTGTCGCTGGCGCTGGTCTGTGCACCGGTGTGCGCACGGCCGGTGCCGGCCGGCTTCGAAGAGCTTGCGGCCGGACAGATCGAACGCCTGGATGTGCGCTTGATGGGGCGCTCGGCAGGGGTGTGGCCGGTGTTCGTGACGCCGGAAGGCGTGCGTCTGATGGACCCTGAGCCGGTGCTTGCCGCGCTGGAGCTCAGCGAGGACGCCAAGGCCGTTCTTGCGCCTGCGTTGAGTCACACGCTGCCGCGCAATGGCCACCTGGCCTGCCAGAACACGGCACCGGAAGCGGGCTGTGGCTATCTCGCACCGCCGGAAGATCCGGGCACCGTCGGCGTGATCCACGACGAAAGCGAAGGCGTGCTCAATCTCTTCCCGGCGCGGCAGTGGCTGCCGGCGGCAGGACCGGAGCGCGAGCGCTACCACCGCCCCAACGAGCGCGCGCAGAACGCTTTCATCCACCAGCAGATGCTCAACGTCAGCGGTGGCAGCGGCTACATGAGCCTCTCGGCGCTGGGCAACGGTACGGTCGGCGTGCTGCGTAACGCGTACGTCGGCGTGGACTGGAACTACAACCGCCAGCAGAACCGTGGCTATGGCAGCCGCGATGATTTTTCGTTCAACGATTTCTATCTGCGCCATGACGTCGCGCGTACCCATTACGTGCAGGTCGGCCGTATGGATCGACGCAACCTGTCCAGCTCGCAGGGCGGCAACTTCGCCTTCGGCATGCTCCCGCTCGACCGCTTCGAAGGCGCGCGCCTCGGCACGACACAGGCGTATCTCGACCAGGCCGTGGTCGGGCAGGGTAGCCCGCTGACGGTGTTGCTCAGCCGCAACGCCCGGGTGGATGCCTATGACGGCGAGCGCCTGCTGCAGACGTTCTACCTGGAAAGTGGCATCAACGATCTCGATACCACGCGGTTCCCTGCGGGCAGCTACATCGTCAGCCTGCGCATCTTCGAAGATGGCACCCTGGTGCGTACCGAAGATGCGCCCTTCAACAAATCCGGCGTTACCTGGGATGACACCAGCGTGCAGTGGTTCGTGCAGGGCGGCCGCCTGATCACGCGCGATGCGCGCCACCACGAGGGTGCCGTCCAGGCCGGCCTGCGCATGCCGCTGCGGCCCAACCTCGCCATGACGGTCGGCTCGGCCATCGTCGACAAGGTCGCCTATGGCGAGCTCCGCCTGGAGGGCCGCAAGGCCTTCGGCACCCATGAATTCACCGGCAGCAGCGCCATGCTGCGCGGCGATGACGGCAGCCGCGGTCTGCAGCAGCAGGCCAGCTACCGCCACCGCGTGTCCGGCACGGTCTACCACCAGCGCATGCGCGGCGGGGCCTGCACCGGCGACTACCTCAACCCCGAATCGCTGGGCTGCAGCGATGCGTTGAGCGCCTCGCTGTCCGTACCGCTGGCCGGCGGCAACCTCTACTTCGGCTTCACCCGGCGTACCACCTATACCTTGGGCCGCGAGCGCAATGACGTGCCGTGGTTCGATGGCAGCCTGCCGCCCGGCGCGCCGTGGCAACCCGGCGATCGCCAGGGCCAGCTCAGCCGTACCCTGCAGGCCAGCTACAGCCGCACCTCCCAATGGCGTGAGATGAGCATCGCCACGCGCGCCGGCGCATTCACCCAGCACACCGGTGCCACCGAAGGGCCCCGCCGCGATGCCGGCGTGTACTTCAATGTGGCCGTCTCGCGCGTAGTGCGTACGCCCATGACCACCCGCCAGGACCGTGTCGGGGTGGACCTGCAGCACGGGCGCGACGAACAGCCGGAGATCGGCTACCGCATCGGCCGCACCCGCCGCTGGGAATGGGGCACCGGCTATCGGGAGCTGGGCGGCGAGTTCAGCGGGTACAACACGGATCAGAAGAGCGCCAGCGGCAGCCTGCGTCAGCAGGACGACTACGGCGCCACCGCCGCCGCGGTGTCGCATTACCGCAGCCGCCAGCATTCGGACACGGCGTACACCGCCACGCAGACCTCCTCCTTTGCGTGGGGGCGTTCGGGCCTGTTCTGGGGCAGCGAATACGGCAGCGGTGCCGGTGTCGCGGTGCAGGTGCAGAGCCCGGAAGACCTGCAACTGCGCGGCCACGCTGCCGAAGTACGCGTGGCCGGCGCCCGCCGCCAACTGCTGCGCTTCGGCCAGCGCCGCCTGCTGCCGCTGAGCACCTACACCCTCACCCGTGCCGAAGTGCAGGACGTCAGTGCGCACGATGTCGCCGCCGCCGTCCGCGTGGACGGCCAGGGCAGCGGCCAGAACCTGTTCCTGCCCCCTGGAAAGATCTGGATGATGCCGATCGAACTTGACCTCACCTACACCTTCATCGGCAGCGCGCACGACGACGAGGGCATCGCCCTGCAGGGTGCCCGGATTCTCAACGCGCCGCTGCCCACGCTTGGCAACGATGGCGGCTTCATCGCCGATTTCCCGCAGCGCGAACGCACGCTGTATCTGTTGCAGGACAGCCGCCTGATGGAATGTCCGCTGCAGGTGCGCGAGCAGCGCAGCGTGGTGTTGCTGGTGGGCGCGGTGCGCTGCCAGCCCCTGGCGGTGGATCGCCTGCCGGCGAAGATCCAGCAGCAGGTACGCGTGCAGCGGCTGTTGCGCGAGCAGAAGCTGGGTGAGCAGATGCCGTCGGTGGCTGGACGGGGGGCGCAGCTGTGAGCAGGTGGTCACTAACGCTGCTTCTCATCTGCGGACTGTTGCGGTTTGCTTATGCGGAAGCGCAAACAGTCGTTCATCCCGCTGATCGGGTTGAGCGCATAACTCTAAGTTATGACAGGTCGACGATGCCCGCTGATCAGATATTAGTGGCGGAACGAACCATCGTTGGGTACAGCACTGACTACGCACTTAAGTACGGGAACATTCACCTCACGTGTAGATCCGATTCCGACGCATCGACAGGCCGTTGCCCCACGACGGGCACCACGGAGCTTGGTCGTAATCATGGAAGGATTCCCCTTCGCTTTACTGAGCGAAGGAGTGGTCTGCAGGTTGATCTCAGTGTTGATGGCTGGACAGAAAGGCGCTTTGCGACGCCGTCCTGCTATCCCAGTCGTTGGGAGGGCGAGGAACGGAATCTGTGGAGCGCAGGATCTACGGTGTGCGGGCGTGACGGGCCCGCAGGAACCGGCATCTACCTTGGACTGAGTGCAAACGAACTGGGAAAGCTGGTGGCAGGACGTTGGAGCGCCTCACTGGAGATGACACTGCATACCGCGATCGGTATGCCTTCGGTAGCCTCATACGCGTTCACATTTGATCTGACCATCACCGATCACGACCGCGTCAGCATCTACTTCCCCGAGTACGACCAGGCCACGCCGCACGTTGGCTTGAACGTGAAGTACAGCCCATACCCGACGCCCACCATCGCGGGCAAGCGCGAGCTGGAGATGTGCCTCTATGACGGCTTGGGCTCGCAGAGCAGCTATCTGGAAGTAACGATCAGCGATTCCGGGCGGGCAGCACCTGGCCGGCCACCGGACAGGTTCTCTGTCTGGAATGAGGCCGGCGGCGGCGATGAGCGCGAGCGATTGGATTACAAAATCAATCTGCAGCACGCCGGCGTACCGATTTCGATGGAAAACGGCCGCCTGCAGCCGTTGAGCGGCATCGATACCGCTGACCTGCGCCTGGTGGTGCTGCCGGGCATGTCCCAGCCGGTGTACTGCGTGCCCACGCCCTTGACGCTGGAGATGCCGCCTGTGGATGCCTCCACCAAGGCCAGCGGCTACTACTCGGGCAACCTGCGAATCCTGATGAACGTTCCCACCACCACGCCATGACGATCTCCAACCGAGACACCGCAATGAACAGTTTCAACAATCGGTTGAGGGCGCTTTTCCTCCTGCTGGCCGCTGCAGCCGTCGCGCCCGCGCAGGCCAATCTCACCGTGCACCCGATGCGGCTGCCGGTCCACGACGGCCGCGCGGGCCAGATCCGGGTGTACTCGCAGACCAGCAAAGTGCAGTACGTGCAGACGCGCGTACTCCGTCTGGACCAGCCGGGCACGCCGGAGGAGAACGAGGTTGAACTGCGCCCCGGCAACCAGGATGGCGTGGTGGTCACCCCGGGCAAGTTCGTGCTGGCCAGCGGCGGCAACCGCCTGGTGCGGGTGATCCCGCTGGAATCGGTCCGCCAGGAAACGCCCTACCGGGTCTACTTCGAGGGTGTCCCGCCGCCGCAGGATGAGATGACCGACGAGGCGAGTGAAACGCCGACGGCCAACGTGGGCGTGAGCCTGATCTGGGGTGCGCTGGTGCATGTGATCCCCGCGCAACCGGTGCCGGACATGCAGCTGGACGGGGCAGACCTGCACAACAACGGCAATGTCCGCCTGGGCGTGACCAGCATCAAGGCCTGCACCGCACCGACGCAATGCACCGAGCACCCCTTGGAGCGCAGCCTGTATCCGGGCGCGCGGATGGCGCTGCCGTTTGATCCCGCCGGCGTCACGCAGATGATCGTCTCGTACCGCCTCAGCTACCAGGGCTACAAAAACTACACCCGATCCTTGACCCCATGACCCGCTGATCGCACGTCGCCGGCGCACCGCGCGCGACGTCGTCCCATCCCCCGCACCTGCAGCTACGGCAACCGCCGTGGGCGGCAGCGCTTTGCCTGATGTTTCCCCTTCCTCTCCATGGAGCTCCTGCCGTGAATCGAATCTACCGACTGATCTGGAATACCGCCCTGGGCTGCTGGACGGTTGCCAGCGAACACACCAAAGGCCGCGGCAAGCGTGCCAGTGCGGTGCGTCTGGCCGGTGCCGTCGCGGCCGCGGTGCTGGCGCTTCCCGCATACGCGTCAGAGGCCGATGCAGACGCCGATGCCGAGGCGGCGTGGGCGCTGGCGCGCAGCATGCCCCTGGCGTTGCCGATGGCCTTCGCGATGGATGCCGCCGACACCCGAGACCAGCACAGGCAGTATGCGCTGGTCACCGATACCGCGTATCGGGATGCGACACTCAACGGCAACAACCTCGTCGTGGTGGGCTCGCGCTCCAACCTTACCGGCAGCAACTCGGTGGGGTACGGCAATGGGGTCACCCTTGCTGGCAGCTACGCTGTCGCGGTGGGCAACAACGCTTATGTCTCGTCGGATTACGCCACGGCGGTAGGTGCGAGTGCCCGTGCGTACTCCATGTTCAGCACCGCGCTGGGTGCCTATGCCCGCGCCGACGCCATGTCGGCGATCGCGCTTGGCTACGATGCCTACGCGGGCGGTCAATCCAGCATAGCGCTGGGCACTACCGCCAGGGCCACTGGCTTTGATTCCGTGGCGATCGGCTGGGGAACCAATGCAGCGTCCCGGGGCGGCATCGCGATCGGTATCAGCGCGGGCATGGAGAGCAGCGCCACCAATGCCATCTCGCTGGGCAATGCGGCACAGGCAAACGGCTCGCATGCCAGCGCCATTGGCTACGCCGCCAAAGCCGCCGGCGGGAATGCCGTCGCGGCAGGCACGCTGGCGACGGCATCCTCCGAGGGCGCCGTCGCCATCGGTAACCGCGCCGCCGTGGATGCGACCTCGACCAACAGCATGGCGCTGGGCGCCAATGCCAAGGTCGCTGCCAACACGACCGGCGCGGTGGCACTGGGCAACGGTTCGGTGGCCACGGCCACGAACACCGTATCCGTGGGCACCACGTCGTTTCACCGCAAGATCGTCAATGTGGCGGACGGCACGCTCAGCGCGTCCAGCACCGACGCGGTGACCGGCAAGCAGTTGTATGTGACCGATCAGAAGGTCGCTGCGGTGGATGGTCTGATCCGCCAGACGTCGGCAAGCGCCAACGTGCGCATCGGCGCTGAGAACACCGGCACCATCATCGATGTGCGCAACAAAGGCGGTGCAGGCCGCAAGCTGAGCGGCGTCGCCGATGGCGCACTGGCCGATACCAGCTCCGAGGCGGTGAACGGCAAGCAGCTGCTGGCCACCGACCGGAAGGCGGCCACGGCCACGACCACGGCCAACCTGGCCCTCGCCAAGCTGACCAGTGTGCAGACCGCACTGGGCAAGGACAGCGTGGCCACCGGTAATGCGGCCCTCGCACTGGGCAATGAAGCCAAGGCCACCAAGGCCAACGCCACCGCGCTCGGCTATCAGGCCCAGGCGAGCGAACAATACGCGTATGCCTTGGGCTATCAAAGCAAGGCGAGCGGCGGCAGTTCGATCGCAATGGGCTCGCTGGCCAATGCGGCAGCGTCGGCGTCGCTGTCCTTCGGTGACCGATCCAGCGTGAACGCGACAGCGGCCGGCAGTGTCGCGCTGGGCCAGAACGCGAACGTCCAGGCAAATGCGACCAACGCCGTCGCGCTGGGCGCAGGCTCGGCGGCGACCGCCGCAGGCACGGTGTCGGTGGGCAGCGCGGCGCTGAAGCGCAAGATCGTCAACGTTGGCGACGGCCTGGTCGCGGCGGGCAGCACGGAGGCGGTGACCGGCAACCAGCTCAGTACCACCAATGCCAATGTCACCCGCGCGGCCGAGGCCGCCGCCGCGGCCGACACCAAGGCCGCGGCCGCGCTGCTGCGGTTTGCCGGCGACAATGCGTTCATCGGCAAGGATGCCGTGGCCGGGAACAAGGCCACCGCGGTGGGTGCCGGGGCGAAGGCCCGCGGCTCGCACAGCAATGCGATCGGCTTCGAGGCCACCAGCGCCGGCAACAACGCGGTTGCGGTGGGCGTGATGGCCAATGCGACAGCCGCCAATGCCATTGCCATCGGTAATGGCGCCAGCGTGGATGTGTCGTCAGCTGCCGGCACCACGCTGGGGGCATGGTCCAAAGTGGAAGCGGGGGCCAGCAACAGCGTTGCCCTGGGCGCCAACTCGATCGCCAACGCCGCAGACACCGTGTCGGTCGGCAGTTCCAGCATCAAGCGCAAGATCGTCAATGTCGGCGACGGCCTGGTGGCTGACGGCAGTGCCGAGGTGGTGACCGGCCACCAGCTGCACGCGACCAATCAGTCGCTGGTCAAGGTACATGGGCTGATCACCGAAGCATCGACCGCCGGCACCGTGCGCCTGGGCATCTCCAATTCAGGCAACCGTCTGGATGTACGCAATCAGGCCAATGCCAACCGCGTGCTCACTGGACTGGTGGATGGCACGTTGAATGCCAGCAGTACCGAAGCGGTAACGGGCAAGCAGCTGTTCAACACCAATGCCACGGTCAAGGTGGCCGACGACAAGGCGGTGGCCGCGCAGGGGACGGCGGACAAGGCCAAAGGGGACGCTGCAGCGGCACTTGAGCGGATCGCCAGCGCCAAGGCCATCATCGGCACCAAGGCGACCGCGGCGGGCAGCAATGCCAACGCGATGGGCTACGAAGCACAGGCGGCGGGCTCGCACAGCAATGCCGTTGGCTTCCGGGCCAAGACGGCCGGTGCCAATGCCGTCGGCCTCGGCACCCTGGTCGATGCCGCGGCGGACGACGCCATCGCCATGGGTAACCGGACCGTCGTGGATACCGGTGCCAAGGGCGGCATCGCGCTGGGTGCCGGGGCCAAGGTAGAGGCGGGTGCCAGCAATGGCGTCGCCCTCGGCCAGGGTTCGATCGCCACGTCGGGCAATGCGGTATCGGTGGGCAACGCCACCACCAGGCGCAAGATCGTCAATGTGGCCGACGGCCTGGTGGCCGCCAACAGCAATGAAGTCGTGACCGGCGGCCAGCTGAAGACCACCAACGATCTGGTTGCCGCCCAGGCTGCCGCCGTGGCGGCCAATGCCGAGAAGATCGATGGCAACCGCAGCAGCATCGAAGGCAACCTCGCCGGGATCGGAACCAATCGCACGGGGATCGAAACCAATCGCACCGGGATCGAAACCAATCGCACCAGCATCGATACCAACCGCGCCAACATCGGCGTGAACCGCGACGACATTGCCGCGCTGCGCAGTGACCTTGAGGGCTTTGTGCCGGACTTGGAAGGCGCGGTGACGTTCAATGAAGATCGCACGATCGTGGATCTGGATAACGCGCGGATCAGCGGGCTGTCGGCTGGGGATATCAGCCATGCTGGAAGCAAGGATGCGGTGAATGGGGGGCAGTTGTTTGCGACCAACGCACGCGTGGGTGCCATTGAGCAGAAGAACAGGTTGATTGCTATCGGGTTGAGCTCAGAGAGCGAGATAGCGACTGCCGGGGAATATGGGGTCGCGATCGGCGATGCCGCCGAGGCCTCGGGAAATGGAGCACTTGCGCTAGGTAGCTTCTCGATCGCAGCTGCAACTAGCTCAGTTGCGCTGGGACGTGGAGCATACGTGGATGAGTCGGGGTTAGAAGGTTTTGCTCTAGGCACTGGCACTCGAGTTTCCGCCGATTCGGGGCTTGCCGTGGGCGCCAAGAGCATCGTCGAAAGCGGCGCAGAGAACAGCGTTGCGCTTGGCAATAGGTCGGTTGTGACGGAGGTGGACGCCGTTTCAGTCGGTAACGAAACGCTCAAGCGACGAATCGTTAATATCGCCTCGGGCACAGGTGATGATCATGCGACAACGGTGCGGCAACTCAGGTCTGCGTTGGATGGACTCGGCGGAGGAGCCGCGGTAGGCCCAGATGGCGCCGTTACTAAACCGGAGTACGCGCTTGGCACAGGGACCTACAACAACGTAGGCTCCGCGCTTCTGGCGCTCGATTCCGCAATCACCACTACCACCTCCAACATCGACGCGCTGGGCAACCATGTCAACCGACTGTTCCGGGAAGAAGCCAGCACGCGCACAGATGGCGCAGGCCGTCTGGCGCTGGGCGGTGCACAGGGCATGGTGCTGGGCAACGTGGCCGACGGCCGGATTGATGCAGGCAGCCGTGACGCCGTGAATGGTGGGCAGCTGCATGCCACGAACCAGAAGGTGGGCGAGAACCGGAGTGAGATTTCCGATCTGCGCGCAGCACTGGATGGGATGCAGCCGCGCACCGCACGTAGCTTGATGACGGAGGGCGGACCGGTGTTCGACTTCGGTGGCACGCGCCTTTCCGGTGTGGGGGCGGGCGATATCTCGTCGGCGGAGAGCAAGGACGCGGTGAATGGTGGACAGTTGTTTGCCACCAATAAGCGCCTCGAAAAAGTCGCGGAGGGTGCGCGGTACGTCAGTGTTGGCTACGACGAGGAATCTGTCGCGGCGCAGGCTGGCTTCCTGGCGGTTGCAATGGGTGATGGTGCAGAGGCTTCGGTCAACACCGAGGGCGGAACCGCAATCGGAAGTTACGCCAAGGCTCGCGGAAAGAACTCAGTTGCTCTTGGCAGGGCGGCGTCGGTGACAGCCAACGCGGAGGACGCGTTTGCCTTGGGTGGCCGCTCAGAGGTACATGTTGAGAATGGAATTGCATTGGGTGCCGCTAGTCAGGTGCTGGCGGCTGCAAGGGGCAGTGTGGCCCTTGGCTACGGCTCCATTGCGTCTGAAACGAACACGGTGTCAGTAGGCAATTCCCTCACTCAGCGCCGCATCGTCAACGTAGCCAACGGCACCGCAAACCAGGATGCCGCCACCGTCGGCCAGCTCAAGCGCATCGCGTCGGTCTTTGGTGGCAGCGTGGATGCCGACGGCAACCCGGTCACGCCGTCGTTCAACGTGCAGGGTGGCGCGTACCGCACCGTCGGCGATGCGCTCACCGCGCTGGATACCTCGGTGGCGGACAACGAGAAGTCGCTGGCCTCGCTGGATCGCAACTTCAACCGCCTGTTCCAGGAAGACCCCACCCCCCGTACCGACGGCCCCGGTCGCCTGAACCTGGGCGGCGCCCACGGCATGGTCCTGGGCAACGTGGCCAACGGCCTGATCGCCTCCGGCAGCCGCGATGCGGTCAACGGCGGGCAGCTGTATGAGGTGCAGAAGAACCTGCAGGGGCAGATCGACACCCTGGAAGGGCGCGGCGCCGAGCCGGTCGCGATGATGAGCCGGATGGGCGCAGCGGTGGCGATGTCCGCCGATGCACCGGTGACCACCAGCGAGACTGCGCCGGCGCCGTCCCCGGCCCCGGTGGACACCCCGGTCGCCAAGGTCGAAACGCCCGAGCCGGTGGTCAAGGCGGAGGGGGACAGTGCCGTGGCCGTGGGCAGCGAGGGCAAGGAGCGCAGCGTTCGGCACGTGGCCAAGGGCACGGCCGATACCGATGCGGTGAATGTCCGTCAGCTCAACGAGGTGCTCGACCGTGCCAACGAGTACACCGATCTGGCCGTGGACGGCTTGAACAAGCGCCTGGACGGCATGGACAAGCGCTTCAACCGCATGGCGGCGATGAGCAGTGCACAGAGTGCGATGGCGATGAACACCGCCGGCCTGAATACCTACAACCGCCTCGGCGCGGGCGTGGGCCATTCCGATGGCGAATCGGCACTGGCGGTGGGCTACCAGCGGGTGATGAACGAGCGTGGCTCGGCCACCTTCAGCCTCAATGGGGCGTTCACCAACAGCGGCGAGAAGACCGTTGGCGTGGGCGTGGGCATCGGCTGGTAATGCGGGGGAGGGCGGGGCCGCACCACGCGGCGGCCCTGCCTTTGTGTCGCTACACGGCGTGGCGGCGGCATGCCGCCACGCGGAGGGTTTTCATGCAGACCGTGTCCGATCAGATTGCGTTACGCCTGGGCTATCTCAACGTGCTGCAGGGCGTGATCACGCGCCTGGCCAACGGCGCCCTGGCGATCAAGGGCGGCAGCATCGCGGTGATGACGGCGGTGCTGGCCTGTGCGCTGGGCGAGAACGTGCGGTTCCACTGGGCGCTGTTCCTGGCGCCGGCCGCGTTGTTCATGGGTTTCCACGCGTACTTCCTGCAGCAGGAGCGAGCGTTCATCGCGTTGTACAACCACGCCGCGGACCGTCCGCTGGCGGACGTGCTGGGGCTGCGTATCGATGCCGCGCGGCTGCAGGCCGTGCGCGAACCGTTTTTCCAGGTCCTGCGCCGCCCAGCGGTGGTGGGTTTCCATGTCGTTCTGGCTACCTGTTGCGTGGCCATTTTCCTGCTCGCCAACGGAGCGTGCTGATGTTGCTCGACCTGAAAATCAAAAACTTCGCCACGCCGCCGATGGCCGTGGATGCCGCGGCCGTTGCCGCGTTCGAACAGCGCACGCCGTCGCCGCTCGTGGCGTTGGGGTCCTACCTGAAGGGCAAGGACACCCTGCTCGATGCCGACACCGTGCAGAAACACCTGTTTCCCAGCGTGAAGGCCGATGTGTTCCTGTCGCACGCGTCCGGCGATCGCCAGCAGGTGATGCAGCTGGCGGTGGCACTGGAGCGGCTGGGACTTACAGTGTTCGTGGATTCGTGCGTCTGGGGCAACGTGTACGCGCTGCTCAACGACGTGGACGATCATTTCTCCCGCAAGAAGGACGAGCCGGGCAGCTATCACTACCGCAAGGTCACCCGCACCGCTGCCAACGTCTACATGATCCTCAACGCGGCCTTGCAGCGGATGATCGACGGCTGCGAGTTGTTCCTGTACCTGGACAGCCCTGCCGTGCGGATCAAGGACTATGTGGACGGTGGCGACTACATCGGCTCGCCCTGGGTGTTTTCCGAGCTGATGTTCGCGCGCCACGTCGCGCGACGCGGGCGGCCACGACCGTCCTTGGAGGTCTACAACGAAGGGGCGGGCATCAAGGCCGCCGACAGCACCGAGCGGATGGCACGTTTTCTACCGCCGGCGTCGACGCATGCGCTGGAGTGGAAAGTGCTGGCGCGCGCCATGGAAGACATGGCGGGGTTGCCGGCCTCGGCGCGCTGGCGGGATGGCCCATGGTTCCTGGATCACCTGTATCGCAAGTTGTCGTTGAGCGCGCAGGAAAGGCAGTTGCTGGGATGGCCGCCGGCATCGTGATCGATGGCGTGCCGGCCAGCACTCGGTAGACTCGCCCGTCGGGGAGCCTAGTGCCTGCATCCGCGGACCGCGCCTTCGTGCACGGTGGACCGCCTCAACCGGCGAGATAGCCCTCGATTTCAGCTTCGGCCAGCAGCTCGCGCAGCTGCACGGCCGATGCCCGCCGCATCGGCTTCTCATCGATCGCCGATAGCGGTGGTTGGCGCAAGGCGTCGTAGGGCAGCACGGCGATATCGAAGGTCAGCTCTTCGGCGCTGAACACCCATACCGGCACGTCCAGTACGCGCTCGCGGTCCAGCCGCAGGCGGCGCGTACGCGATTCGGCCGGGATGCCGTGTTCGTCGAAGTAACGCTGCACCGCATCGGCGTCGTCGCTGTGCACCTGCAGCTGCACGGGGCTGTTGGCGTCGGCGGTGCCGTCCAGCACCGGGCCGCACAGCCGCGGCGCGAACCCGCGCAGGAACTCCATCGCGCGCAGGGCGGCTTCGCGGCGCTGGCGCAGCTGGCTGCCATGGTCGGCTCCGGCGAACAGACGCTGGTACTCGCGTAGCGCATCTTCGATCTCCGCGTTGCGCGGCAGCGAGGCATCGTCGTGGATGTCCAGCCGGGCGGCGGCCTTGAGTTTGGCCTGGTGGTAGTCGCGGATGCCGCCTTCGGCCATCAGCCGGGCCGCTTCGTGGGCGAGCCGGTGGCGACGCTCGCGGGTCTGGGTGGCTGCATGCTGACGGGCTCGATGCATGACCGGAACTCCTGGGCGACCTGCACGGCAATGTACACCGGCGATGTGACAACGGGGTAGAGCCACCGCATGGCTGCGCCTGCGATAAGGATCACGTGCAGCCACCCATGGGGTGGCTCTACGCTGCGGTCGGGGATTGCGTGCAGCCACCCATGGGGTGGCTCTACGGTGCGTCGGGGATTGCGTGCAGCGGCGATGGCTTGGTCGGCGAAGCAAAAAGGCCGGGCATTGCCCGGCCTGTGCTCGTTCCGGGTGCCGGGGCGTACCCGGCACGGGGGAATCAGAAGATGTCGAAGGCGGCGTCGTCGGCCTGCTGCACATGGGTGTCGAAGCTGAAGTCCTCGATCTTGTCCATGTCTTCCACCTTGACCCATTCGGTGGCTCCGTTGAGGGTGGCCTGGACCATGCCCGACGGCGGGTCGTTCTTGGCGACCGGGGTGTCCTTCAACGCCACGCGCATGTAGTCGATCCAGATCGGCAGCGCTGCCTTGCCGCCGTATTCGCGGTAGCCCAGCGAGCGGAAGTCGTCGCGGCCCACCCAGACGGTGGTGGCGTAGGGCCCGCCGAAGCCGGAGAACCAGGCATCGCGGTGGTCGTTGGTGGAGCCGGTCTTGCCGCCCACGTCCTCGCGGCCAAGCACCTTGGCGGCCGTACCGGTGCCGCGCTGGACCACGTCGCGCATCATCGACACCAGCTGGTAGGCGGTGCGGGCATCGATCGCGCGCGGGGCCACCTTGGCATCCGGGTTGACCGGCTTGGGCGCCTCTACCGGCTGCTGCGGCTTGGCCGCCGCGGTCGCCGCCGGCGCCGGCGCCGCAGCCGCACCGAAGTTGAAGCCGTCCACGACCTGGCTGACCGGGGCGCCGCCGCTGGAACCGGCGCACTCGCGGCAGGCCATGGCCGGGTTTTCCTTGAACACCAGGTTGCCGTCACGGTCGGTGACCTGGTCGATCACCCAGGTATCCACGCGCGAGCCGCCGTTGGCGAACACCGCATAGCCGCGGGCCACCGACAGCGGCGTCAGCGAGGCGGTGCCGAGGGACATCGACAGGTTGGGCGGCAGCTCGGCCTCGGCGAAGCCGAACTCGCTGATGTACTTGCGCGCGTAGTCCACGCCCATGCCATCGAGCAGGCGCACCGAGACCAGGTTGCGCGACTGCACCAGCGCTTCACGCAGGCGCATCGGGCCGCGGAAGCCGCCGCCATCGTTCTGCGGCGACCAGGTCTTGCCGCGACGGTCGCGGAACACCACCGGCGCGTCGAGCACGATCGAGGCCGGGTTGAAGCCCTTGTCGAACGCGGCCGCGTAGATGAAGGGCTTGAAGCTGGAGCCCGGCTGGCGGCGCGCCTGGGTGGCGCGGTTGAACTTGTTGCCGGAGAAGCTGAAGCCGCCGACCAGCGCCTTCAGCGCGCCGCTTTCGGCATCCAGCGAGACCAGCGCGGACTGGCCGCGCGGGATCTGGTCGATCAGCCACTCGCCTTCCTTCTCGCCGGCGCGCACGCGGACCAGGTCGCCGCGGGTCAGCAGCTTGGCCGGGGCCTTGTTGACCCAGCGACTGGCCGCGACCGGCAGCACCAGTTCGCTGCGGTTGGCCAGCACGACCGTGGCGCTGCCGTCGGCAGCGGTGGAGGCCACGATCGCCGGCAGCAGCCCGGACTGGGACGGGATCCCGACCAGCTTGGCGGCCAGGGCCTTGGCGTCGGCGTCGGCGGGCACGTCGAAATGCTGCTCCACCCCGTGCCAGCCATGGCGGTGGTCATACACGCGCAGGCCATCGCGCACGGCGATGTTGGCGGCCGTCTGCAGCTCGGCGTTGATCGTGGTGGTGACGTGGTAGCCCTTGTTGACCACGTCGCCGCCGAAGCGGGCGATCATTTCCTGGCGGACCAGCTCGGCCACGTACGGCGCGTCGACCTGCACCGGCGGCTCGTGCGCGCTGGCGTGCATCGGCACCGCCTTGGCCGCGTCGGCCTCGGCCTGGGAGATGAAGCCCAGGCTGGCCATGCGCTGCAGTACGTAGAAGTCGCGGCGCTCACGGGCGCGCTCGGGGTTGCTGATCGGGTTGCCCGAGGAGGGGAACTTGGGGATGCCGGCCAGCGAGGCCATCTCGTCCAGGTCCAGTTCGCCCAGCTTCTTGCCGTAGTAGAACTCGGCCGCAGCGGCCACGCCGTAGGCGCGGTTGCCGAAGAAACTCTTGTTCAGGTACAGCTCGAAGATCTCGTCCTTGCTCAGCTCGGACTCGATCTTGCGCGCCAGCAGGATCTCGGCCAGCTTGCGGGTGTAGCTGTACTCCGAGCTCAGGAAGAACTGCCGGGCGACCTGCTGGGTGATGGTGGACCCACCCGGCACGCGCTTGTCGTTGGTGGTGGCCAGCAGCCACACCGCGCGCCCGATGCCCTTGTAATCCACGCCCCCGTGCTCGTAGAAGCGGGCGTCCTCGGTGGCCAGGAAGGCCTGCTTGAGGCGCTCGGGGACCTCCTTCATGGTGATCGGGGTGCGCCGGGACTCGCCGAACACCGCCATCAGCTTGCCATCGCTAGCATAGACGTACATGGGCTCCTGCATCTCGATGTCGCGCAGGCTCTGCACGTCCGGAAGCTTGGAGGAAACAGCGTAATAGAGGCCACCTGCGACGGCGGCGCCGATCAGGCCCAGGACCAGGAAGGCGACCAGCAACCAGCGCAGCCAGCGGCGAAAGCGTGTCATCAGTGACAGATTCCGATTGCGAATTTCGTGGCCGCAGAGTATAGATTACGCAAGGGAACGGCTGGGGCCGTTCCTGGGGAGAGCAGGTCGATCATCGTTTGGGGACGTGTGAAACGTGTCGTAGTGCACGTTTTGCCGCGAACGGTTGCGCTTTGCTAAAAAAACGTTATTAATGCGCGGGCGCAGGTTCTGCGTCCAAGTGCCCGTCGGCAGGGGAGAAACCGTGGGGCTTATCCCAAAAAGCCAGTCGCCGCTTATTGGCGTCGACATCAGCTCGACTGCAGTAAAGCTTTTGCAGCTTTCCCGCAGTGGCAATCGTTTCCGCGTGGAACATTACGCTGTGGAACCACTACCGCCGAATGCGGTGGTGGAGAAGAACATCGTTGAGGTCGAGGCTGTCGGAGAGGCTATCCGGCGCGCCGTGAACCGTTCCGGTACCAAGGCCCGGCACGCCGCCGCGGCCGTGGCCGGTTCGGCGGTGATCACCAAATTGATCCCGATGCCGGCCGACCTGGACGAGAACGACATGGAAGCCCAGGTCGAGCTCGAAGCGGTCAACTACATCCCGTACCCGATCGAGGAAGTGAACCTCGACTTCGAAGTGCTGGGCGCCATCCCCAACAACCCGGAGATGGTCCAGGTGCTGTTGGCGGCGTCGCGGTCGGAGAACGTGGAGCTGCGCCAGTCGGCGCTGGAACTGGGCGGCCTGACCGCCAGGGTCATGGACGTGGAGGCCTTCGCGGTCGAAAACGCCTTTGCCCTGGTCGCCAGCGAGCTGCCGATCGCCAGCGACGGCGTGGTGGCCCTGGTGGACATCGGCGCCACCATGACCACCCTGAACGTCCTGCGCGGCGGGCGGAGCCTGTATAGCCGCGAACAGGTGTTCGGTGGCAAGCAGCTCACCGACGAGGTGATGCGCCGCTATGGCCTCACCTACGAGGAGGCTGGCCTGGCCAAGCGCCAGGGCGGGTTGCCGGAAAGCTACGAAATGGAAGTGCTGGAGCCGTTCAAGGAAGCCACGGTCCAGCAGATCAGCCGTCTGCTGCAGTTCTTCTACGCCGGTAGTGAATTCAACCGCGTGGACTACATCGTGCTGGCCGGCGGTTGCGCGGCGCTGGCCGGGCTGCCGGAGATGGTGGAAGAACAGCTGGGCGTGGCCACCGTGGTGGCCAATCCGCTGGCACAGATGACGCTGGGTCCGAAGGTGCAGGCGCATGCCCTGGCCCAGGACGCCCCGGCGCTGATGATTGCCACCGGTCTGGCCCTGAGGAGCTTTGACTGATGGCAAGAATCAATCTATTGCCTTGGCGCGCCGAGCGGCGCAAGCAACGCCAGCGCGACTTCTACGGCATGCTCGGCTTCGCCGCCATCGGCGGGGTCCTGCTGTCGTTGATGATCTGGTTCTACTACGACCGCCAGGTCAGCGGCCAGGCCGAGCGCAACAGCTTCCTCACCGCCGAGATCGCCAAGGTCAAGGACCAGAACAAGGAGATCGACCGGCTTGACCGCCAGAAGGATCGCCTGCTGGCGCGCAAGAAGGTGATCGAGGAGCTGCAGGCCAAGCGCTCGCAGATGGTCCACCTGTTCGACGCGCTGGTGCGCACGATCCCGGACGGGGTGGTGCTGACCGCGCTCAAGCAGGAAGGCGACATCCTCACCCTGGAAGGCCGCACCCAGTCCAACGCCCGGGTCAGCGCGTACATGCGCAACCTGGAAAGCTCGGGCTGGATGAGCAAGCCGGAACTGTCGGTGATCGAAGCCAAGAAGCCTGACCAGAAGGCGGGCACCGTGGGTCCTGTCACCGACATCAGCGCCTTGCCGTACATGTTCGTGGTCAAGGTGACGCTGCCGGCACAGAGCGCACCGGTCGATGGCGTGGCGCCTGATGGCAGCGTGATCGTTCCTGCGGAGACGGCCGACCCGGCCGCCAATCCCGCCGCAGCGCCGGTGGCGCCGTTGTCGCCGGGCACCGCGCCCGCTCCGGCCACCGCACCTGCGACCGATCCGGCCGCTCCGCCCGGCAAGCCCGGCGGCAGCCGTCTCGCTCCGACCGCCGCACCCGCACAACCGGCGGCGTCCAGTACGCCGCAGAAGGGGGCCGCATGAGCCAGAAGATCAACCTCAAAGAGCTGGACTTCAACAACATCGGCAATTGGCCGCAGAAGGCCAAGGTGGTGTTCTGCGTGCTGCTGTCGGCCCTGATCGTGCTGCTGGCCTGGTTCGCCCTGATCAGCGGCAAGCGTGAAGAGCTGGCCGGCCTGGAGCGTACCGAATCCGGCCTGCGCGCCGAGTTCGAGAAGGAGCAGGGGCGTGCGGTCAACCTGGAGCCGCTCAAGCAGCAGCTGAGCCAGATGGAGCAGGTGCTGCAGCAGATGCTGCGCCAGCTGCCCAGCAAGACCGAAATGCCGGACCTGATCATCGACATCTCCCAGACTGCGTTGTCCAGCGGACTGGTCAATGAACTGTTCCAGCCCGGTGCCGAGCAGCCCAAGGAGTTCTACGCCGAGAAGCCGATCGCCCTGCGCATGGTGGGCAGCTACCACCAGTTCGGTGCGTTCGTCAGTGGCGTGGCCTCGCTGCCGCGCGTGGTCATCCTGACCATGCACGACATCAACCTGAAGCCCAAGGACCCCAAGACCGGCATCACCGCGCGCAGCGGTGCGCTGGAGCTGTCCGGCACGGTCAAGACCTACCGTTACCTGGACGAGCTGGAAATGGAAGCGCAGGAAAAGGCAGCCGCCGCCAAAGACGCCAAAGACAAGAAGTCCAAGTCCGGAGGCCGGAAATGAGCCTGGCGATGACCGCACGGATCTGTGGACTGCTGGCGCTGGCCTTGCTGGCCGGCTGCGCGCGCGGGGTGAGCAGTACCCCGGGCGATGCACCGAACCTGGCCAAGTGGGTGGAGGACGTGCGTGCACGTCCGGCGCCGCCGCTGGAGCCCCTGCCGGTGATGCAGCAGTTCGAAACGTTTGAATACTCCGCCCAGGGGATGCGCGATCCGTTCACGGATGCCTGGACCAATCCACAGGGCGGCTCGGGGCTGCGTCCCGATCCGAACCGTCGCAAGGAGCCGCTGGAAGTCTTCCCGCTGGATGCCTTGGACATGGTGGGTTCGATCGGCAACGGGGGCGGGCTGGTCGCGCTGGTGATGGCGCCGGACAAGGTCACCTATCGGGTGCGTCCAGGCGTGTACATGGGGCAGAGCGACGGCCGCGTGACCGGGGTCTTCGAAGACCGGATCGAACTGATTGAACTGGTGCCGGATGGCGCGGGCGGCTGGCTGGAACGGCCTGCATCGCTTGCGCTTGAAGATCAATGATTGATTATGGGGATAGCACGATGACCTTTTCCAATGCCATGCGGCAGCGTCCCAACCGGCGCCCGAAGCTGATCCACCTGTGCGCGCTGGGAGTCGCGCTCATGGTGGCCAATGGCACGCTGCTGGCGGCAACGCCAGTGGCAGCACCCACGCCGGCAGCGGCTGCGCCGGCGATCGCGCCGGCCTCGCTGGCGGTATCCAAGATCGACTTCAAGCGCGGTGAAGACGGCGCCGGCCGCCTGATCCTGAAGTTCGACGGCCAGGGCGCCAGCCCGGACCTGCGGACCCAGGGCAACAACGTCGTCATCGACGTCGGCAACGTGCGCCTGCCGGAGAACCTGCAGAAGTCGATCAACGTGACCGACTTCGCCACGCCGGTGCAGCGCATCGATCCCAAGCCCTATGGCGGCGGTACCCAGCTGGTGCTCAGCACCAACACCGCCTTCGAGTCGCTGGCCTACCAGTCCGGCAACGAGTACGTGGTGGAGATCAGCGCGCGCAAGGAGGCCCCGGCCACCGGTGCGATCAATGCCACCACCGTGAGCCAGGCAGCGGCAGCGGTCGGCCAGCGCGGTTACAGCGGCAAGCCGGTGACCTTCAACTTCCAGGACGTGCCGGTGCGCACCGTGCTGCAGTTGATCGCCGAGGAGTCGAACCTGAATGTCGTTGCCTCCGACAGCGTCGAAGGCAACGTCACCCTGCGCCTGGTCAATGTGCCGTGGGACCAGGCACTGGACATCGTGCTGCGGGCCAAGGGCCTGGACAAGCGTCGCGAAGGCGGCGTGGTGTGGGTTGCCCCGCAGCCGGAACTGGCCAAGTTCGAGCAGGACAAGGAAGACGCCCGCATCGCGATCGAAAACCGCGAAGACCTGGTGACCGATTACATCCAGATCAACTACCACAACGCAGTGCAGATCTTCAAAGCACTGACCGAGGCCAAGGGCATCGGCGGCGGCGGTGGTGGTGGCGGTGGTGGTGGCAGCAGCTCGCAGGAAGACAGTGGCTTCCTGTCCTCGCGCGGTCGCATCGTGGCCGACGAGCGCACCAACACGCTGATGATCAGCGACATCCCGAAGAAGCTGGCGCGCATGCGCGAGCTGATCAACGTCATCGACCGCCCGGTCGACCAGGTGTTGATCGAAAGCCGCATCGTCATCGCCACCGATACCTTCGCGCGCGAACTGGGTGCCAAGTTCGGCATCAGCGGCAGCCGCGACAACGTGTACTTCAGCGGCGACCTGGCGGCGAATGCGGCCACCCGCAGCTCGCAGGTCAATTCGCAGACCGAGTACAACAAGGCGGTCAACGAATGGCTGGCGGGCGGCGGCACGGGCCCGGCACCGGTCAGGACGCCGTCCACGATCACCCGTGGCTTGAACTGGAACCTGCCGGTGGCCGCGGCCAGCAACCCGGGCTCGCTGGCATTGTCGATCCTCAACGCCGGCTACCTGCTGGACGTGGAACTGTCGGCCATGCAGCAGGAGTCGCGTGGTGAAGTGATCTCCAACCCGCGTGTGGTCACCACCAACCAGCGCGAAGCCACGATCAAGCAGGGTAAGGAAATCGGCTACGTCACCATCAGTGGCGGCGGCGGTGTGGGCACGGTTGCCACCCCGAACGTGCAGTTCAAGGAAGTGCTGCTGGAGCTGAAGGTCACCCCGACCATCACCAACGACAACCGCGTGTTCCTGAACATGGCGGTCAAGAAGGATGAAGTCGAGAGCTACATCGTGCTGGAAGGCTACGGCCAGGTGCCGACCATCAACCGCCGCGAAGTGAACACCGCGGTGCTGGTGGAAGACGGCCAGACGGTGGTGATCGGTGGCGTGTACGAGTTCACCGACCGCAACAGCGTGAACAAGGTGCCGTTCCTGGGCGATGTGCCCTTCCTGGGCAACCTGTTCAAGAAGCGCAGCCGCAACAAGGACAAGGCCGAACTGCTGGTCTTCGTCACCCCGAAGGTGCTGCGCGTGGCCAAGACCAACTAAGGCCGCCGCACTACCTGCAGCGAAAGGGCCGCCTCGTGCGGCCCTTTTCGCGTTCAGGCAATCTTGATCCCGCTCCGGGGCCAGCCCTGCCATCATGTCGGCGGAACCTTGCGCACCTCGCGTGGGTCACATGGACGCCATGAACCTGCCTCCCCCGATGCCCGACACCCAGACCGATACCCCCGCCGCCGCCGACGCGTCCCTTGGCCGCCTCCACGATGGCTTCCGCGCGCTGCGCGATGCGCTGTCCAGCGAGATCGTGGGCCAGGCCGCGCTGGTCGACCGCCTGCTGATCGCCCTGCTTGCCGATGGCCACCTGTTGGTGGAAGGCGCGCCGGGGCTGGCCAAGACCACGGCGATCCGCGCACTGGCTGCCCGCCTGGAAGCGGACTTCTCGCGCGTGCAGTTCACCCCGGACCTGCTGCCGGCCGACCTGACCGGCACCGAGATCTGGCGGCCGCAGGAAGGGCGCTTCGAGTTCGTGCCCGGTCCGATCTTCCACCCGATCCTGCTGGCCGACGAGATCAACCGCGCGCCGGCCAAGGTGCAGTCGGCGCTGCTGGAGGCGATGGGCGAGCGCCAGGTCACGGTGGGCCGCCACACCTATGCGCTGCCGGCGCTGTTCCTGGTGATGGCCACGCAGAACCCGATCGAACAGGAAGGCACCTTCCCGCTGCCCGAAGCGCAGTTGGACCGCTTCCTGATGCACGTGCGCATCGGTTATCCGGATTCGGACGCCGAGGCGGAGATCCTGCGGTTGGCGCGCGACCGCGCGCGCGACGCGCTGGGCACGCCGCCGCCGATGCCGGCGCGGATGCCATTGGAGGATGTCTTCGCCGCCCGCAAGGCGGTGCTGTCGCTGCACATGGCGCCGGCGCTGGAACGCTACCTGATCGAGATCGTGCTGGCCTCGCGCGATGCCAGCCGCTACGACCCGGCGCTGGGCCGTCGCATCGCCTGGGGCGCCAGTCCGCGCGGCTCGATCGCGCTGGAGCGCTGCGCCCGCGCCCGCGCCTGGCTTGCCGGCCGCGACTTCGTCACCCCCGATGACGTCCGCAGCGTGGCCCCCGACGTGCTGCGCCACCGCGTGCTGCCCAGCTACGAGGCGACCGCCGAAGGCTGGGATGGCGACCGCCTGGTCGCCGAGCTGCTGGCACGCGTGCCGGCGCCCTGACCCCGATGGGCTCGAACGTGGACGACCCCGCAGGCGCCAGCCAGGGCGACGGCCTGCGCCCCAGCCTGGCCGAACTGGTCGCGCTGCGCCGCAATGCGCATCGCCTCGCACCGGCCCGGCGCGGGCGGCTCGGGCATGCCGGCAGCGCG
Organism: Stenotrophomonas sp. Steno-Z1; assembly: GCF_056393175.1. Classification (NCBI taxonomy): domain Bacteria; kingdom Pseudomonadati; phylum Pseudomonadota; class Gammaproteobacteria; order Lysobacterales; family Lysobacteraceae; genus Stenotrophomonas; species Stenotrophomonas sp. Steno-Z1. The sequence goes on from NZ_JBWJPB010000001.1 coordinate 105,527, forward strand.
CCGGCGCCGATGCGCGGCCGCGGCATGGAGTACGCCGAATCGCGTGAGTACGTGGCCGGCGACGATGCGCGGCATATCGACTGGCGCGTTACCGCGCGCACCGGGCGGGCGCATACCAAGCTGTTCCAGGCCGAGCGCGAGCGCTTGACCCTGCTGGTGGCCGACACCGATCCGGTGCTGTATTTCGGCACCCGCGTGCGCTTCAAGTCGGTGCAGGCGGCCCGCGTGGGGGCGATCGCGGCGTGGCTGGCGCAACGCCAGGGCGACCGGCTGGGCGCACTGCGCGGCAGTGCGGTGGAGGCCCCGCTGCCGCCCGCGGGCGGCACCCGCGGCGTGTTGCGCGTGCTCGATGCATTGACCCGCTGGTACGCGCAGCCTCCCGCCGAGGACGCCGGGCTGGACCGGGCGCTCGAACAGGCCTCACGCCTGCTGCGCCCCGGCGCACGCGTGGTGGTGCTGGCCGACCCGGGCCAGGCCGCGGCGATCAGCGTCTCGCGCTGGACCGCCCTGGCGATGCACCACGAAGTCCTGGTGATGCTGCTGGTGGACCCGCTGGAACTCGCCCCGCCGTCGGCGCCGCTGGCCTTCCTGTCGGAGGGCCGCCGCGTGCTGCTCGACCTGGACCGGGCCAGCGTGCGCGAGCACTGGCGCGAACGCTTCGTGGCGCCGCTGGAGGCGCTGCAGAAACAGCTCGCATCACGCCGCATCCAGGTGCATGTGGTGGCCAGCGATGACGCCAGCGACTGCTGGCTGACCCCGATGCCGTCGGCGGTGGTGGCATGAGTACGCCATCGTCACTCCCGCTGCGCGACGTGCACCTGCCGGCGGCGCCGTCGTTGTGGCCGCCGGCCCCGGGCTGGTGGCTGCTGGCGGCCGCGCTGCTCGCCCTGTGCCTGCTGGCCGGCGGGTGGCGGCTGCATCGCCAGCGTCGCCAGCAGCGGTGGGAACGCAGTTTCGACGAGGCGGTGGCGCAGGCCGGCACGCCGGTGGAAACCGTCGCCACGATCGCCGCCCTGTTGCGCCGCGCCGCGCGCCTGCGCCAACCCGGCGCCGAACTGCTGCAGGGTCAGGCGTGGCTGGAATTCCTCGATGCACCGGGCAGCCGCGCCTTCTCCGATGGCGACGGGCGCCTGCTGCTGGACGGCGGCTATCGCCCCCACGTCGATGCCGAGGCAGTGCGCCGGTTGCAGGTGCTGGCCCGCATGCGCTTCCTGGCGCTGGTCTCGGGGCGACGCCGATGATCGCGTTGAACGTGCCGCAGGACCTGGCCGGCGCGTTGCCCGGCTGGCTGTCATGGCTGGACGTGCTGGCCTGGCCATGGATGCTGGCGGCGTTGCCGCTGCCGGTGCTGATGCACTGGTGGCCACAGCGCAATGCCACCGCCGCGGCGCTGCGCGTGCCGTATGCAGCGGCGCAGTTGCAGGCACTGGGCGCGGGCGTGGGCGGGCGCGCGTTCGGGGTCGGTCGCGTGCTGTTGTGGTTGGCGTGGGCATGCCTGTGCGTGGCCGCATCGCGGCCACAGCAACTCGGCGAGGCGGTCACTCCGCCGCAGCAGGGCCGGCAGATGATGCTGGCGGTGGACGTGTCCGGCAGCATGAGCGAGGCGGACATGCTGCTCGGCAACCGGGTCGTGGAGCGCCTGACGGCGGCCAAGGCCGTGTTGGCCGACTTCCTCGACCGCCGGGCCGGCGACCGCGTGGGCCTGCTGATCTTCGGCGAACGCGCCTACACGCTGACCCCGCTGACCAGCGACCTGGCCAGCGTGCGCCAGCAGTTGGGTGACAGCGTGGTCGGCCTTGCCGGGCGCGAGACCGCGATCGGCGATGCGATCGCGCTGGCGGTCAAGCGCCTGCGCGAGCAACCGCAGGGCCAGCGCGTGCTGATCCTGCTCACCGACGGGGTCAGCAACGCTGGCGTCCTCGAGCCGCTGCGCGCGGCCGAGCTGGCCAAGGCCGAAGGCGTGCGCGTGTACACGGTGGCCTTCGGCGGGGATGGGGGCTTCAGCCTGTTCGGGATGACCATCGCCCCCGGCGAGGATCCCGTGGATGAAGCGACCCTGCAGAAAATAGCCGCGCAGACCGGCGGGCGTTCCTTCCGCGCGCGCAACACCGATGAGCTGGCCGGCATCTATGCCGAGCTGCAGCGCCTGGAGCCGGTGGCCTCGGCGGGGCCGGCGGTGCGGCCGCGGATCGAACGCTACGCCTGGCCATTGGCGCTGGCGCTGTTGTTGGGATCATTGGCGTGGCTGTTGCCCAGGCGGTGGGCATGAACATCGACTGGACTGCGCTGCACCTGGTGCGCCCGCAGGCGCTGTGGGCCCTGTTGGCGCTGCCGCTGATCGCGGCGCTGTGGTACTGGCGCCGCCGCCGTGGCAGCGCCTGGCATGGCGCGGTCGATGCGCACCTGCTGCGCCACCTGCTGGTGGCCGGCGGGCAGCGCGCCTGGGGCGGACTGGTGCTGCTGCTGCTCGGCTGGACGCTGGCGGTGTTGGCCCTGGCCGGCCCGAGCTGGCGCCAGGTGGCGCAGCCACTGTGGCAGTCGCCTTCGCCGCTGGTGGTGGCGCTGGACCTGTCCACGCGGATCACCGCGACCGACCTGCCACCCTCGCGCCTGCTGCAGGCGCGCGCCAAGCTGGCCACGCTGCTGCGCGAGCGCCAGGGTGGTGAGGTGGCGCTGCTGGCGTATGCCGACGATGCGTACACCGTGGCGCCGCTGACCGCCGACGCTGCCAACGTGGCGCTGTACCTGGACGCGCTTGGCCCGGACGTGATGCCGCGCGATGGCCAGCGCGCCGAGCGCGCGCTGGATGCCGCGGTCCTGCTGCTGCAGCAGTCCGGCGCACATGACGGCGACATCCTGCTGCTCACCGACCGCGCCGACGCTGCGGCCACCCCGGCGGCCGCGGCGGCACGCCGGCAGGGTATCCGCGTGTCGGTGCTTGGCCTGGGGACACCGGCCGGCGCGGCGTACCGCAGCGGCGATGGCCAGATTGCCCAGGCCAGGCTGGAGGAGGCGTCCCTGCAGGCGATCGCCAGCGCGGGCGGAGGGCGCTACGTGCGCATTGCAAGCGACGATGCCGACCTGAAGCAGCTCGGCGTGCTCACGCCGACGCTCAGCCAGGCCGATCGCCGTGACGGCGATGGGCTGGCCTGGCGCGATGAAGGATTCTGGCTGTTGCCGCCGCTGATGCTGCTCGCGCTGTGGGCGTTCCGTCGTCGCGGGCTGGCGATGGCGCTGGTGCTGTGCACCGCGCTGCCGCTGGCCGCGCCGGCGCCGGTGTACGCCGCCGAGGGCACCTGGTGGCAACGCGCGGACCAGGCCACCCAGGAGCGCCTTGGCGCCGGCGTGGACGCGTACCGGAAGGGCGACTTCAAGGCCGCCCAGCAGCAGTTCGACGGGATCGACACCGCGACCGGCTGGTACAACCTGGGCAACGCGCTGGCGCGCCAGGGCCAATACGACGCGGCTATCGCGGCCTACGACAAGGCCCTGCAGCGGTCGCCGGGGATGGCCGATGCCGTGGCCAACCGCGCCGCGGTGGAGGCCGCGCGCAGGCGCAAGCCGCCGTCGCCGCCGCAGGGCAAGGACGGACAGCCCGCGAAGACCCCGCCGTCGTCGGGGCAGGGCGGACAACCCGGGCAGGATCGGGCACCGCCCAAGCAGCAGGGCAAGCAGGACCCGGGCCAGGTGCCGCCCACGCCAGGGCAGTCACCCGGCACCCCGCAGGAGGCCAAGGGCGAATCCGGGCAGCCGAACCCGGCCGCGCAGGCGCAGGCCGATGCCGCCCAGCGCCAGCGCATGCAGCAGGCGCTGCAGCGGCAGGACACGCCCGGCAAGGCCGGGCAGGACACGGCGGCCCAGCGCCAGGCCGCCGAGACCCCGCAACAGCGCGAACAGCGCCAGGCCGTCGAGGCGTGGATGCGGCGCGTGCCGGACGATCCGGGCAGCCTGTTGCGGGCCAAGTTCCAGCTGGAAAACGAACGCAGGAAACGGGAAGGACGATGAGCATCCACTCCACCACGCGGCGCTGGATGCAGGCCGGTTGCTGGCTGCTGCTGGTGCTGTGCGCCACGGCGCAGGCGCAGACACGGGCCTGGCTTGACCGGCAGGACATCAGCGACACCGATACGGTCACCCTCACTATCGAGAGCGATGCCGCCGGCGCGCCGGATTACGCACCGCTGCGCGCCGATTTCGACCTGAGCGCCCAGACCAGCAGCCGCCAGGTGCAGTGGAGCAATGGCGGGGCCAGCACGCGCAATCTGTTTGCCGTGGTGCTGGCGCCGCGCCGCACGGGCACCCTGCAGATTCCGAGCCTGCAGGTCGGCTCCCAGCGCACCGCGCCGTTGCAGCTGCAGGTGGCTGCCCGGGCCGGGGCCGGGGCGTCGGCGGCGGTGCCGGGCAATGCCGCGGTGTTCATGGAGACCGAGGTCGATGACGCCACGCCGTATGTGCAGCAGAGCGTGGGCGTGGTGGTGCGGCTGTTCTACGTGGCCCAACTGGTGTCCGGCGAACTGGTGCTGGATACCCCCGACGGCGCCTCCATGCAGCGCGTGGGCGAGGACCGCAGCCTGGTGCGCGAGGTCAATGGCCGCCGCTACAACCTGGTCGAGCGCCGCTTCCTGCTGATCCCCGAGCGCAGCGGGCCGTTGCAGGTGCCGGCGGCCCAGTTCAACGGACGTGCGGCCGGGGGGTTCTTCGATGACATGTTCGGTGGCGACGGGCGGCTGCGCGCGAGTGCGCCGGCGCGCACGTTGCAGGTGCAGCCGCAGCCGGCGAGTGCGCCGCAGCCGTGGCTGCCGCTGCACGACCTGCGCCTGCGCTACACCGCCGCGCCCGACAGCGGGCGGGCCGGCGAAGCGGCCACGGTGGTGGTGGAAGCCGTCGCCGTGGGTGCCACCCGTGCGCAGTTCCCGGAGCTGCCCTCGCTGGACGTGGGCCCGGATGCGCAGGTGTTTGCCGAGCCTGCCCAATACGATGAGACCTTCAACGGTGGCACCCCACAGCTCAAACTGACCCGACGCTATTCGATCGTGCCGCGCGGCCCCGGCACCCTGCGCGTACCTGGTCCGCGCATGGCCTGGTGGGACGTGCAGGCGGGCGAGGCACGCGTGACGGCCCTGCCGGACCTGACCCTGGCCGTGGCGGCGGGTGGCGCGGGCGGCTCGGCACCCGCGCCGCTCCCGGTGGATACGCGCTCGGCGCTTCCCGGGCAGGCGCCGGCGGCGTCCAATGCGCTGCCGTTGGCGGCGCTGCCGGCGCCCACCCGGCCCTGGGGCTGGATCGCGGCGGCCTGCTTCGCGTTGCTGTGGCTGCTCACGCTGGCGTGGGGCTGGCGCCGGAGGCGGCATGACGGCCGTCGCGCGCCCGCGCCGGTCGGCGTAGCGGCCGCGCCGGTTGCGCCGGTGTCGCGGGCCGAACTGCGCCGGGCCATGGAAAGCCAGGGCCTGGACGAGATCATCGCGTTGTTGGCGGCGATGGGCCGGGTGCAGGGGCTGGAGGGCGTGATCGGGCGGCTGGCCGACCCCGTCCAGCGTGAGGCCCTGCTGGCCATGCAGCAGGCGCGCTGGTCCGGCCAGGGCGGCGATGTGGCCGCCGCCCGCCAGGCCCTGCGCCGGGCGTTCCATGACGGACCGCACTGGCAGCCGGTCACGGTGGCGGAAAACAATGGGCTGGCGCCTCTATATCCTTCAGGACCTTGATGCGCCGCCGGGCCTGCGGGACCGGCTTTGCTAAGCTGATTCACTTCTTTACAGGAAAGCCGCTACATGACTGAGGCCGCAACGACCCGGAAGAAACTGCCCTTGCACTGGAAAATGGGCATTGGCTTCGCGCTGGGCCTGGTGCTCGGCCTGATCATGCATGCCGCCGGCCCGGGCGTCCCCGGCCTGACCGATGCCGCCAGGGGCGTAATGGCCTGGGTGACCACGCCGCTGTCGGGCCTGTTCCTCAACCTGATCTTCATGCTCATCGTGCCGCTGATCTTCTCGGCGTTGATCATGGGCGTGTCGGAGATGGGCGATATCCGCGCGCTCGGCCGGATCGGCTGGAAGACCCTGGCCTACACGGTGCTGCTGTCGGGCATCGCGGTGGGCATCGGCCTGGTGCTGGTCAACGTGCTCAAGCCCGGCGCCGGCATGGACCCGCAGGTGGCGGCGCAGATGCTGTCGGAGAACGCCGAGCGCAGCAAGGAAATCGTCGCCGGCATCCATGAAACCCCCAAGGGCATGGACATGCTGCTGTCGATCGTGCCCAGCAACGTGCTGCAGGCCGCATCGGACAACGGCGCGATCCTGTCGCTGATGTTCTTCGCGCTGATGTTCGGCATCGGCATGGTGCTGAGCCCGGAAGAAAAGGTCGCGCCGCTGCGCCGCGCCATCGAAGGCGTGTTCGAAGTCTCGATGACCCTGATCAACCTGGTCATCCGCCTGGCGCCGTATGCGGTGGCCTGCTTCATGTTCAACCTGGCCGCGCTGTTCGGCTTCGACCTGATCATCCGCCTGGGCGCATACGTGGGCGTGGTGGTGCTGGCGCTGGGCCTGCACATGGTGGTGACCTACGGCACGGCGGTGTGGCTGTCCGGGCGTTCGCCGCTGTCGTTCTTCCGCGATACCCAGGAAGCGACGGTGATGGCCTTCTCCACCGCCTCCAGCAACGCCACCCTGCCGACCGCGCTGCGCGTGGCCGACCAGATGGGCCTGCCGCAGAAGGTCTCGCGCTTCGTGCTGACGGTGGGCGCCACCGCCAACCAGAACGGCACCGCGTTGTTCGAGGGCGTGACGGTGATCTTCCTGGCGCAGTTCTTCGGCGTGGACCTGAGCATCGGCCAGCAGGTGATGGTGATGGCGGTCTGCATCCTCGGCGGCATCGGCACGGCCGGCGTGCCGTCCGGCTCGCTGCCGGTGGTGGCGATGATCTGCGCCATGGTCGGCGTGAACCCGCTGGGCATCGGCCTGATCCTGGGCGTGAACCACTTCCTGGATATGTGCCGTACCGCCCTCAACGTCACCGGTGACCTGGCCCTGACCACGCTGGTGGCCAAGGGCGAGACCGACGACAGCCCGGTCCCGGTGCAGGTCGGCCGCGACTGACTCCCCGCGGGGCACCGCCGCCGCGCCAGCCCGATCAACGCCCCGCCCCGAGCGGGGCGTTTTTTGTTCAGGAAGCAGACGCACGGCCTGACCCCGCTGGACGTCTGTGGGACAATGGCGCGCCCGCACGTTCGCGGCCGCCTCCCGATTCCGACAGAACCATGACGCAGCCTACCCGCCGCCAGTTGGCCAATGCCATCCGCTTCCTCGCCGCTGATGCGGTAGAAACCGCCAAGTCCGGGCATCCCGGCATGCCGATGGGCATGGCCGATATCGCCGAGGTCCTCTGGAACGACTATCTCCGTCACAACCCGAACAATCCGAAGTGGTTCAACCGCGACCGCTTCGTGTTGTCCAACGGCCACGGCTCGATGCTGCAGTACGCGCTGCTGCACCTGAGCGGTTACGACCTGCCGATCGAACAGCTCAAGCAGTTCCGCCAGCTGGGCAGCAAGACCGCCGGCCACCCGGAACACCATGAAACCCCCGGCGTGGAGACCACCACCGGTCCGCTCGGCCAGGGCCTGGCCAACGCCGTGGGCTTCGCGCTCGCCGAGAAGTTGCTGGCACAGCGGTACAACCGCCCCGAGCACGAGATCGTCGACCACCGCACTTGGGTGTTCCTGGGCGACGGCTGCCTGATGGAAGGCATCTCGCACGAAGCCGCCTCGCTGGCCGGCACCTGGGGCCTGGGCAAGCTGGTCTGCTTCTGGGATGACAACCACATCTCCATCGACGGCAACACCGAGGGCTGGTTCACCGACAACACCCCCGAGCGTTTCGAAGCCTATGGCTGGAACGTGGTGCGCGGCGTCGATGGCCACGATCCGGAGAGCATCAAGGCCGCCATCGACAGCGCCCTGGCCCAGTTCGACAAGCCGACCCTGATCTGCTGCCGCACCACCATCGGCTTCGGTTCGCCGGGCAAGGGCGGCAAGGAATCCAGCCACGGCGCGCCGCTGGGCAAGGACGAGCTGGAGGCCACCCGCAAGCAGCTGGGCTGGAACTACGGTCCGTTCGAGATTCCCGAAGAGATCTACGCCGGCTGGCGTGCCGGCGGTACCGGCACCCTGCGCCAGGCCGAATGGGAACTGCAGTTCGACAAGTACGCCGCGCAGTTCCCGGCCGAAGCCGAAGAGCTGACCCGTCGTTCGCACGGTGAGCTGCCGGCCGATTTCATCGCCAAGGCCGATGCCTACATCGCCAAGGTCCAGGAAGAAGGCCAGACCATCGCCTCGCGCAAGGCCTCGCAGCTGGCGATCGAAGCGTTCGCGCCGCTGCTGCCGGAGCTGGTGGGCGGCTCGGCCGACCTGGCCCACTCCAACCTGACCCTGTGGAAGGCCAGCAAGTCGGTCGCCACCGATGACCCGAACGCCAACTACGTGTATTACGGCGTGCGCGAATTCGGCATGACCGCCATTGCCAATGGCCTGGCCCTGCATGGCGGGTTCATTCCCTTCGACGCCACCTTCCTGGTGTTCAGCGACTACGCCCGCAACGGCGTGCGCATGAGCGCGCTGATCCCGGCGCACGCCATCCACGTCTATACCCACGACTCGATCGGCCTGGGCGAAGACGGCCCGACCCACCAGCCGGTGGAGCACCTGGCCTCGCTGCGCTACATCCCCAACAACGATGTGTGGCGCCCGTGCGATGCGGTCGAGTCGGCGGTCAGCTGGAAGTCGGCGATCACCCGCACCGACGGCCCGAGCTGCCTGGTGTTCAGCCGCCAGAACCTGCCGCACCAGCCGCGCAGCACCGAGCAGGTCGCGCAGATCGCGCGCGGTGGCTACGTGCTGGCCGACGCCGAAGGCGGCGTGCCCGACGTGATCCTGATCGGTACCGGTTCGGAAGTGGGCCTGGCCGTGGCCGCCAAGGCCGAGCTGGATGCTGCGGGGATCAAGACCCGCGTGGTGTCCATGCCGTCCACCGACGTGTTCGATCGCCAGGACGCGGCGTATCGCGAGTCGGTGCTGCCCAACGCGGTGCGCAAGCGCGTGGCGGTGGAAGCCGGCGTCACCGGTTTCTGGCGCCAGTACGTGGGCCTGGACGGTGCGGTGGTCGGTATCGACACCTTCGGTGCCTCGGCCCCGGCCGAAGCGTTGTACAAGCACTTCGGCATCACCACCGACCACGTGGTGGCCGCTGCCAAGGCGCTCTGATGCACTGAGTGCCGTTGCAGGGTTTGCAGCAGAAGGCCGGGGATTTCCCCGGCCTTCTGCGTTTCCGGGAGAGCAGCCGAGCATGGCTCGGCTCTACCACCCCCCGATCGATGCACGGCCCGGGGTAGAGCCGAGCCATGCTCGGCTGCTCCAGACGACGCGCCTTGTCACCCTGGGGACGATGCGCGGCTCGCCGGTAGAGCCGAGCCATGCTCGGCTGCGCCAGACGACGCGCGTTGTCACCCTTGGGACGATGCGCGGATCGCCGGTAGAGCCGAGCCATGCCCGGCTGCGCCAGACGATGCGCCTTGTCACCCTGGGGACGATGCGCGGATCGCCGGTAGAGCCGAGCCATGCTCGGCTGCGCCAGACGATGCGCCTTGTCACCCTGGGGACGATGCGCGGATCGCCGGTAGAGCCGAGCCATGCTCGGCTGCGCCAGACGATGCGCCTTGTCACCCTGGGGACGATGCGTGGCTCGGCGGTAGAGCCGAGCCACGCTCGGCTGCTCCAGACGACGCGCCTTGTCACCCTGGGACGATGCGTGGCTCGCCGGTAGAGCCGAGCCATGCTCGGCTGCGCCAGACGACGCGCCCCGCGCTCAGGCGGCTGCCGTCCGCGCCAACGCCAACCGCACCAACCGCGCTTCGATCCGCTCGCCAAAACTCGTCGGTGCATCCAGTCCCATCCGCTGCAGGTACACCGCATCGCCATCGCCGGCCGGCTGGGTCAAGGCGGCCAGGACCGTGCGCAGCTTGCTGCCGCGCGTCTGCGTGTTCTGCTTCAACCAGCCCAAGGCCTTGACCAGGTGCTGTTCGACCTCGGTGAAGTCGCTGCCCAGCGGGTAGTCGGGCAACAGGCCCGATTGGCGGAACGGGGCCAACGCGGCACTGACGGCCGTGGCACTGTTGCGCCGTTGCCAGTGCTCGGGCGCGGCGAAGGCGGCGTCCAGCTTCTTCGATGCCTTGGCCGTCTGCAGCAGCTCCGCCTGGAAGGCCGCATCGGTGATCCCGGCCATGCCGATCACGCAGTCCTCGTCGGTGAGGTTGCGCAGGTCGGCAATGCCGTACTCGTTGATGTAGATGTCGCGCAGGTGCCGCGGGATGGTGGTGTGGCCGTAATTCCAGCGCACGTTGGACTGCAGCCGGCCCTTGTCCTCGCGCACGGCGCGGAACATCAACGCGCTGCGTGCCTCCGGCAGCGCGTGCGCCATCGCCACGAAGTTGTACTGGCCGCCCACGCCGGACACCACGCGGCCGTCTTCCAGGGCGTCGGATACTGCCGCGCCCAATGCGGTGGCGATCATGCACGAGTTGAAGAAGCGGGCATGGCGGCGCTGCAGGCGTTCGAGCACTTCATCGCCGCCGTAGAGCTGGTTGATCTCGCTGATCCGGCGCATGCCGATGGCCCGGCGTTCGTCGTCGGGCAGGTCGCGCAGCCACTGGTAGAACTCCGGCGAGCCCAGGTAGAACGCACCATGCAGGTACTCGCCCTCGGCGGCGAGGGTGGCGTGGTCGATGGTCAGGGTGCTGCCGTTCTCGATGCGCTGCATCAGGGCCACGTCATCGTGCACCTTGCGCCGGATCACGCCGGTCTGGACGAGGCGGCGGAAACCTTCGTTGAGCATTTCGCTGCAGCCGTACAGGCCGATCTCGAACGGCTCCAGGCCACCGCATTCGCGCACGGTGGGGTGGCTGGACAGGGTCGGGTCGAGCGCGTGCAGCAGCTGCCGGTAGCGCGCGTTGTCGGTATGCCGCAGCACCAGCGCATGGCTGATCGCATCGGCGAGGGTGCCGATGCCGATCTGCAGCGTGCCACCGTCGCGGACCAGCGCGCTGGCGTACAGGCCGATGGCGTAGTCGGCGTCGCTCACCGGCTGCCGCGGCAGGCCGAACAGGTCGGGGTAGGGCGGTGGCGGGCTGATCACCAGGTCGAAGAAGCTCACATCCACCGTGGCCGAGCCGGCCAGGTACGGCAGCTGCGGGTCGATCTCGGCGATCATCAACGGGCGCGGCAGGCCGCGCGCGACCATCGCATCGAGCGTGTCCTGGGTGATGTCGTTGTTGCACGACAGCGACAGCCGCCGGTCATCCGGGCGCACCGCCACCTTCTGCATGATCGCGTGCGGCGCGCGCTGGGCCACCGCATCGGCCGCGTGGGTGTAATTGAGGCTGGTGTAGCTGCGCTGGGCCTGCGAGGAAGTGAGCAGCGCGCCGGACTGCATGTAGAACTCCTCCACCTGCACGTGCGCGGGCAGGCGGTCGCGGGCAACGGCGTCGGCATAGGCCAGGCGCGGGAAATCCTCACCGAAGTGGCGCGCGGCGAACGGCGCCAGGAAGCGCGCCTCCAGCCCGGTGCCGCTGGGCTTGGGCGGGTTCAACGACAGCGCGGTGTAGATCTGCAGCGGGCGCGACGGATCGTTCTCCACCCGCGCATACAGCGCGTTGAGCAACCGGTGCGGCTTGCCCAGCGCCAGCGGCGCGCCGATGCGCAACGGGCCCTCCACGCGCTGCAGCAGCCAGTCGGTCGCCGCGTCGAGGTCGGTGAGGTGTTCGGTCATCCAGCGCCATCCTGCAGGTATATGCGGGCCATTACAGCATCTCGGGCTTGAACAGACGGCGACGCGAGACTTCATCGCCGGACAGCATGAACTGGCCATCGCCCCGGTAGTGCACGGTGCGAGGCACCTTCGGCGTGCGCGCGACGTGCGCCTTGACCACCTCCCAGATGAACATGCCATGCCGCGAGACCTGGCTGCGGTCGGCCAGCCGGCACTCGAAGCTGGCATGGCACTGGGCCAAGAGCGGTGCCGCCACCGCGCTGGCGGCGACGGTCTCCAGGCCGAAGTGCTCGAACTTGTCGATCGCCGCGCCGCTGCTGTTGCCGATGCCCACGACGGTGTCGAGCATGGCGGCCGTGGGAACATTGATGACGCATTCGCCACTGCGGCGGATCAGCTCGAAGCTGTGGTTGCCGCTGGAAATCATGGTCGCCACCCGCGAGGGAGTGAATGCCAGCACCATGTGCCAGCCGAGCGTCATGACGTTGCGCTGGTCTTTCCAGGCCGAGGTGACCAGCACGATCGGGCCGGGTTCAAGGAAGCGGCGCACGTCCTCGACCGGGTAGTCGAATTTTCGGTAGCGTCTCATCGAGGGCTCCGTGGGGCGTCGCCCGATGCTGGCAGCGAGGGGATGAACCGGCTGTCGAAGGGGTTGACACGGGGTTCGATTACGTGCGTAATCGGTTCATCGATTACGGATGTAAATGATGAGCCAGATCAGCGAAGCAGAAGCCGTGGTGATGGATGTGCTCTGGAGCGAGCATCCGTTGGGCGCCGATGAGGTCGTGGCCGCGCTGGCCGGGCGTGGCTGGGCCGAACCCACCATCAAGACCTTGCTCAACAGGCTGCTCACCAAGGGCGCGATCAGTGCCAGCCGCGATGGGCGCCGCTACCTCTATTCGCCGGTACTGCAGCGCCAGGCCTGGGTGGCCGAGCAGAGCAGCGGCCTGCTGGACAAGCTGTTCGATGGCCGCGTGGCGCCGCTGGTCGCCCATTTCAGCCAGCGCGGGGAACTCAGTGCGCAGGACATCGCCGAGCTGAAGGCGCTCATCGAGGGACTGGACCATGACTGAGCTGCTCACCGAACTGATGCAGGCCAGCGTGTGGCTGGCGATCGCGGTGCTGCTGCTGGCCGCGTCGCGCCCGTTGCTGCTGGCCTTGGGCGGGGCGGCGCTGGTCTATCGCAGCTGGTGGTGCGTGCCGGTGCTGCTGCTGACCTTGCACCTGCCGTTGCCGGTGGCGCCGTTGGCCGATGCGCTGCCGATGCTTGCTGCCGCCGCGGCCTGGAGCGCGCCGGTCGTGGCCCCGGCCGCGCCTGCCTGGCCGTGGCTGCTGCTGGTGGCGTGGGCACTCGGCGCGCTGGGCAACGGCGCCATCGCCTGGCGCGCGCAACGCCGCTTCGAGCGCGCCCTGGGCACGCTGCGGCCGCGTGCCGACGGCAGTTGGCAGGCCAGCGCCGATCCCGGCTTGCCCGCCCTGGTCGGCCTGTGGGCACCGCGCATCGTGGTGGGCCCGGGGTTCGAGGCGGATTTCAGCGCGGCCGAACAGGCCCTGATCCTGCAGCACGAGCGCAGCCATCGCCGCCATGGTGACCCGTGGGCCAACCTCGCACTCCTCGTGTTGCGCTGCGTGTTCTGGTTCCACCCGCTGTTGCCCTGGGCCGCGCGTCGTTTCCTGCGCGACCAGGAGCTGGCCTGCGATGCACGCACCATCGATCCACACCCGGCCCAGCGCCGGCTTTACGCCAACGCGCTGCTGAAGGCGCAGTTGGTCCACCCGGTTGCGCCGATGGCCTGCCACTGGCGCAGCCAACCGATGTTGAAGGAGCGTATTGCCATGTTGAAGGAACACAAGCGGAAGGCACTGCCGTGGATGACCGGGCAGGTGCTGGTGGTGGGGATGAGCCTGGGTCTGGCGGCGGTGGCGTGGGCCAGCAAGGGCGGGATCGACACCGCGTCGATCGAAGCGGACCCGGCGGCGCTGGCCAACCAGGCCGATACGGCCGCAGCCGTCGACGTGCCGGCCAAGACCCGCGACATGGCGCCGCCGAGCTATCCCAGCGCTGCGTTCGAGCAGGGTCTGTCGGGCAAGGTGGTGCTGCGGGTGGAGGTGGATGCCGAGGGCAAGGCCGGCGAGGTGCGCGTGCTCAGTTCCACGCCGGCCGGCGTGTTCGACGCGGCCTCGATCGCCGCGGCGAAAAAATGGACCTTCGAGCCGGCGCGCCGGGACGGCAAGGCGGTGGCCTCCGCGCTGAAGATCCCGATGACCTTCCAGATGAACGAGACGGGGCCGGCGCCGTGAGGCAGGCGCTCCCCTTGCTGGCCGTTGCGTGCCTGCTGGTCGGCTGCGCAAGCCGACCGTCGGTCACCACGGTGGACACCCGCAGCGAGAACGTGGCGCTACAGCGGCTGCACGCCGATGGCGGCGACGGTGCAGGCCAGGTGCAGCCGTATCGGCTGCTGCCCAGCCAGGGCTACCGCATGCCGCAGTTGTACGCGGCGCAGGACCCGGTGGTCGGGGCACGCGACCCACGTCGCGAGCTGCCGCCCACCGTGGTGTGCCTGCAGGTGGTGGTGACGGCGGAAGGCAAGGTGGACCGCAGCGTGGCCCTGGCCGATCGCCCCGAATGCACCGCCGGCACCGCAGCGGAAAATGCGCCGTTGCTGCAGGCAGCGCAGGAGGCGGTGGCGCACTGGCTGTTTTCCCCGGCGGCGGTCTGTCACTACGCTGCCGGCGTCGTCCCCGACAACAAAGGGCATTGCGACGGCGCGCAGCGGATCGAGCCGGTGCCGGTAAGCCTGCTGTACGCCTTCACGTTTGAAATCGTGCACGGCCAGCACACGGTGCATAGCCAGGGGCGCTGATCACCGTCGTGGCGGCCGGTGGCCGGCAACCGCATCAACCGATCATCGCTTGGTTGCCGGCCAGCGGCCGACACTAGGATCGGCCGGGGCCGCCTTGGATATTGGCTTTCACCGAGGGATGCATCAGTTTCGGCTCGGCCAGCGTTGCATCACGGGCCCGCCGCGTGGCGACGAAGTCGGCTTCGCTGACGCCCTCAGCCAGGTGGATGTTGCGCGCGCGCTGTGCACCGATGGTGGTTTCGTTGGCGACCTCGCGACCACCCGGGCCGTAGTCGTGGCAGATGAACACGCGGGTGGCGTCGGGCAGGGCCAGCAGGCGCTGGATCGAGCGGTACAACTGTGCGGCATCGCCGCCCGGGAAGTCGCAGCGGGCGGTGCCGCCATCAGGCATGAACAGCGAGTCGCCGGTGAACAGCGCATCGCCGATGCGATAGGCCACGCTGTCGCTGGTGTGGCCAGGCACGGCGATCACCTCTGCATCCACCGCGCCGAGCGCGAAGCGTTCGCCATCGGCGAACAGGTGGTCGAACTGCGAGCCGTCGGTGGGCACGTCCAGCGCATAGCGGGGGGCGAACGTGCGCTGTACCTGCACGATGCCGTTGCCCATCGCCAGCGTGGCCGCCGGCCAGTGCTGCTTGAGCCAGCGGCCGGCACTGACGTGGTCGGCGTGGGCGTGGGTTTCCAGCAGCCAGCGCACCTGCAGGCCGCCGTCACGGACATGCGCGAGCAGCGGTTGCAGGGGCCCGGCGCCGAGTGCGTCGGTGTCCGGGTCGTAGTCCAGCACGGGGTCGATCACCGCCGCCTGCAGGGTCGCCGGATCGTGCACCACGTAGCTGAAGGTATGGCTGTCGGGGTGGAAGAAACTGGCGACGTGCAGTGACATGGGGGTGGCCTCAGCGTTTGCCCAGCGTGGCGTTGAGCAGCACCGCCAGGCGTTCGCCGGCCAGGCGCAGCTCCTGTTCCGCGATCGGGCGATAGGTCGCGGTGTATTCGGGACCCAGCGTACGCCTGGTCGGGTAAACGCCAGGTGCAATGGCGATACGGCAGCTGGCTTCGGCCCACTCGACCGCGTCGGTGGCGATGCTGGAGCGCTTGCCCACCTTGGGCGCGGGCAGGGCCATCAGGCGCTTGAAATACTGGTCGTCGTCCAGCTTCTGCTCGTTGAGCATGCCGCTGTCCCACAGCGAATGCAGGTTGGTGCCCCGGTTGTTGAACTGCACCTGGAAGTCGTTGCCGCCCTTGTCATGGCCGTACCCGGCGTGCATCGGCTGGTGGATGTCACCGGCGAAATGGACGACGAACTTCAGCGCCTGGGCGCGTTCGGCATCGGACTTGCTGCGGTCGCCGAGGATGGCGGTCTGGGCCTTGAGCGCCTCGACCACGCAGTTGCCATCGGTGCAGTGCTTCTGCACCTGGTAGTGGCAGTCGTCCTCGCCGATGTTGACGTAGTGCCAGCCCGCCGAGCGCTTGCCCAGGCCCGGGTCCTTGGCGCGCAGCTGGTCGGCCCATGGGGCGATGGCATGCAGGGTGGGGTCCGGCTCGCCGGCCAGCAGGCGATCCACGTCGGCCTGGGCCTGTGGGGTGAGCCGGGTTTCGGCGATGCGGGCGACCAGCCGGTGGCCTTGCGCACCCCAGGCCAGGGCGTCGGTGGAGACGAAGGTGAGGGCCAGCGCGAGGGCAGTGGCGGGGAGCAGGGAGGCAATTTTCATCGCCCGCATTCTAGCGGGCTGCCCGCGGGCGCGGCTTGGCCGGATCTGGCCGGCGGCGTGCTGGCGGGGGTACGCTGGGCGCTGGATCGACGGCGGGAGCAGCGGGATGCAGAAGGTCTTGGGGCTGATCGGCGGGATGAGCTGGGAGAGTTCGGCGCACTACTACCGGATGATCAACGAGCAGGTGCGCGATGCGCTGGGCGGCATGCATTCGGCGCGGTTGCTGCTGTGGTCGTTCGATTTCGCCGACATCGAGGCCATGCAGCGCGCCGGGGACTGGACGGCGGCGACGCAGGCGATGGTGGAGGTGGCACGGCGGCTGGAGGGCGCGGGCGCGACGGCGGTGGTGATCTGCACCAACACGATGCACCGGATGGCCGAGGAGGTGCAGGCGGCGATCGACGTGCCGCTGCTGCACATCGCCGATCCGGTGGGTGAGGCGATCCGGGCGTTGGGGCTGACGCGGGTGGGCCTGCTCGGAACGGCTTTCACGATGGAGCAGGATTTCTACCGGGTGCGGTTGGCGCAGCGGTATGGGCTGGAGGTGCTCATACCGGAGGCGGACGACCGCGCACAGGTGCATCGGATCATCTACGAGGAACTGGTGCAGGGGCAGGTGCTGGATGCATCGCGCGAGGTGTACCGGGCGGTGATGCAGCGTGTGGTGGATAACGGCGCGCAGGCGGTTATCCTCGGCTGCACGGAGATCATGCTGCTGGTGGGCGATGACGATGCAACCGTGCCGTTGTTCGATACGGCGGCCCTGCATGCGCAGGCGGCGGCACAGCACCTGCTCTCCTCCCCGTAGAGCCACCCCATGGGTGGCTGCTCGCAGCGCCGGATCGAACAAAGGTGCTCCACCCATCCGCATGGCGCGCTGTGGACCCTTGCTGGCGCGCGGCGGTCGGTGGGTCGGGGGCTGGGGCCCTATGCCCTTTCCGGCGAATGTCCTCCGGCGTCGGCCTGCGGCCGCCCCCTCCTCCTTTATTTCGCCTCCAAGGGCATAGGGCCCCAGCCCCCGACCCACCGACGGCCATCAAAAAAGCCGGGCGCCTCACCTGCGCCGCAAGCCGAGCCCCGTAGCGGTCGGTAGGCTCCTGGGCAAAATAAAGGAGGAGGCCGCTTGGCGGCCGGCGGACATTTGCACCAGGAGCCTACCGGCCGCTACGGGGCCCTCATGCTCGCGACAACGCCGATCGGAGACGCCAGCCGATCACTCTGCACACCCGGCAACACGCGTAGCGCCTCAAGTCATCTGCCACGCCCTGTGGAACAGAACGCAACTTCCCTTGCGAGAAGCGCAAAAAAAATCCCCGGCCGAAGCCGGGGAAAAACGCTTGCTGCGAGGGGTGTTGCGCTGTTGGGTTCCGATCCGCCGATCAGAACTTGAACACGTAGGACACGCCGTAAGCCAGCGGGTCGATGTTGACCGTACCGATCTTTTCGCCGTTGAGCTTGACCTTGCTGTCGATGTCCATCCAGCGCACATCGACGCGCAGCGCGCCCTTGTCGCTGATCGCGACGTCCAGGCCCGCATGCGCGGCCAGGCCCCAGGAGTCGTCCAGCTTCAGTTTGTTGCCGGCCAGCGCGCCGCCGGTCTTCTCGCTGAAGAACGTCGTGTAGTTGATACCCGCGCCAACGAACGGGGACACCTTGCCCTTGCTGTTGAAGTGGTACTGCAGCGAGATCACCGGCGGCAGGTGCTTGGTGCTGCCCACGTTGCCCAGGCCGGCGATGTTGATGTCGTGCTTGAACGGCAGCGCGGCCAGCAGCTCGATGCCCAGGTTGTCGGCGATGAAGTATTCACCGGTGATGGTCGGCTTGATGTCGTTGTCGACGTCCACCTTCAGGGTGCCACCGGCCAGCGAGCCGTTGTTGGACTTCGGGGCGACCTGGTGCACGCCGGCACTGATGGTCCAGTCGCCCTTGGACTGGGCCATGGCCGGCGCGGCGGCCAGGGCGAGCGCGGCGGCCAGGCTGGCCAGCAGGAGGGGGGAGGTATTGCGCATGAGGGTGTCTCGTTGCGGGTGGAATGGGGCAAGTTTTCCCTTGCCGGGCCGGGCGCGCCTTGATCCGGATCAATCCACGGGCCGGGCCGTGTAACCGCTTCCGATTTATCGCCCGGGGGCCTGCCCCGGTTCGGCCCTGCTAGAATGGGTATCCCTTTCCATCGGCGCCGCACCGTCGCGGCTGCAGGAGCGTGTGAACATGGCAATCAAGGTTGGCATCAACGGTTTCGGTCGCATCGGTCGCAACGTGCTGCGTTCGGCCGTGCTGAATTTCGGCAATGACATCGAAATCGTCGCCATCAACGATCTGCTGGAGCCGGACTACCTGGCCTACATGCTGAAGTACGACTCCGTGCACGGCCGCTTCAAGGCCGACGTCGAGGTGTCCGGCAGCGACCTGCTGGTCAACGGCAAGAAGATCCGCCTGACCCAGGAGCGCGACCCGGCCAACCTGAAGTGGGACGAGGTCGGCGTGGACGTCGTCATCGAATCCACCGGCCTGTTCCTGACCAAGGACACCGCGCAGAAGCACATCGACGCGGGCGCCAAGAAGGTGATCCTGTCGGCGCCGTCCAAGGACGACACCCCCATGTTCGTGTTCGGCGTGAACGACAAGACCTACGCCGGCCAGGCCATCGTCTCCAACGCCTCGTGCACCACCAACTGCCTGGCCCCGCTGGCCAAGGTCATCAATGACAAGTGGGGCATCAAGCGCGGCCTGATGACCACCGTGCATGCGGCCACCGCCACCCAGAAGACCGTCGATGGCCCGTCCAACAAGGACTGGCGCGGCGGCCGTGGCATCCTGGAGAACATCATTCCGTCCTCCACCGGCGCAGCCAAGGCCGTCGGCGTGGTGATCCCGGAATTGAACAAGAAGCTCACCGGCATGAGCTTCCGCGTGCCGACCTCGGACGTGTCGGTGGTCGACCTCACCGTCGAGCTGGAAAAGGAAGCCACCTACGCCGAGATCTGCGCCGAAGTGAAGGCACAGAGCGAAGGCGCGCTGAAGGGCATCCTGGGCTACACCGAAGACAAGGTCGTGGCCACCGACTTCCGTGGCGAGACCCACACCTCGGTGTTCGATGCCGACGCCGGCATCGCCCTGGACAGCACCTTCGTCAAGCTGGTGTCCTGGTACGACAACGAGTGGGGCTACTCCAACAAGTGCCTGGAAATGGCCAAGGTTGTCGCCGGCAAGTAAGCGCGGCACGCCAGCGCTGAACACCGCGAACCCCGGCCCCGTGCCGGGGTTCGTCGTTTGTGGGCCCTGGCATGCCGGGCAGGGGGGGGCACCCCGCAGCCGCCGCCGATCCATTAGCATGGCCGCGTGCCACCGGCATGGCGTCGGCAGGATGCCGCCGGGGCTCCCCTTTGAGGATGGCGTGGAATGGAAGCTCTGATTGTCCTGCTGGCGGTGGTGGTACTGCTGATCCCGGTGTTGCTGGTGGTGGCGTTGGTGATGATCGCCGGCCTGCGCCGGCGCGTGTCCGCGCTGGAAAGCCAGCAGTTCCCCGCCAGTGCGCGGCCATCGGCCGAAGTGCCGGTCAGCACGCCGCTGGGCTGGGCCGAGACTCCCTATCGCGCGCCGCCGCCAGCGGCCGCCGAACCGCCACCCGAACCGGCGGTGATGGCCGCGCCATTGGCCGCGGCCCCGGCGCCGCCCCGTCGTCCGCCGCCGTTGCCGGCGTCCGCACCCATACCGGTGGCGGCCAGTGCCCCCGTCCCGCCTGCACCGCCACAGGGCCCGGGCATCGGCGAACGGATCATCGGTGCGATCAAACACTGGTTCACCGAGGGCAACGTGCCGGTCAAGATCGGCATGCTGGTGCTGCTGGCCGGCGTTGCCGCGCTGCTCAAGTACGCCAGCGACCAGGGCTGGTTGAACGCGCCCATCGAGCTGCGCCTGGCTGCGATCGCCGCGGGTGCGCTGGCGGGGCTGGTGTTCGGCTGGATCCAGCGCGATCGCCGGCGCCTGTTCGCGCTGGCCCTGCAGGGCGGGGCGATCGGCATCCTGCTGCTGACGATCTTCGCCGCGTTCAAGCGCTACGACCTGATCGAGGCGCTGCCCGCGTTTGCGATGAGCGTGCTGCTGATCGCCGGCATGGGCGTGCTGGCGGTGGTGCAGAACTCGCGCACGCTGGCGGTACTGGGCATCCTGGCCGGCTTCATGGCGCCGATCTGGCTGTCCACCGGCAGTGGCAACCATGTCGCGCTGTTCTCCTATTACGCCGTGCTCAACGCCGCGATCCTGGCCATTGCCTGGTGGCGTCCGTGGCGGGTGCTCAACCTGCTCGGGTTTGCCTTCACCTTCGGCATCGGCACCGCCTGGGGCGTGCTGCAGTACAACGCCGACAAGTTCAGCAGTACCGAGCCGTTCCTGCTGTTGTTCTTCGCCTTCTACCTGCTGATTCCGATCCTGTACGCGCGGCGCCAGCCGGCGGAGAAGCGCGATCTCGTCGATGGCAGCCTGGTGTTCGGCACGCCCCTGATCGCGTTCTCGCTGCAGGCCGGCATGCTGCACGATGACCGCCTGCTGCTGGCGCTGTGCGCGCTGGGGCTGGCCGCGTTGTATGCGGTGCTCGGCTGGGCGCTGATCCGCCGCGCGCGCTATGCCGCGCTCGGCCAGTCGCACGCGGTATTGGCGGTGGGCTTTGCCACGCTGGCGGTGCCGCTGGCGCTGTCGGCGCGTGCCACCGCCAGCGTGTTCGCGCTGGAAGGTGCCGGGCTGGTGTGGCTGGGCCTGCGCCAGAAGCGCTGGCTGCCGCAGATCGCCGGCGCACTGCTGCAGCTGGGCGCGGCCTTCGGGTTCGTGGTGGGCGCCGACTACTGGCACGCCGATGCCACCGCGATCGCCAACCCGACCTTCATGAGCGGGCTGCTGCTGGCACTGGCCGGCTTCGCCTCGGCCGCCTGCTACCGAAGGGCGCGCCAGGATTCGCCGGCCGTCGTCTACTACCTGTGGGGCCTGGTGTGGTGGCTGGGCGGTATCGCCCACGAGGTCGGTCGCTTCGTGGCACGCGACAGCCGTCCCGACGCGCTGCTGATCGCGGTCGCGGTCACCGCGTGGCTTGCCGCCGAGTGGCATCGCCGCGCGCCGGCCCGCGCGCTGGTGCTGACCACGCTGGCCATGCTGCTCAGCGCCTTCCCGCTGGTGCTGTGGCAGGGTGAGGCGCACCAGCAGCCCTTCGCCGGCTATGGCGCGCTGGCCTGGGCGGTGTTCGCCGTGCTCGGCGTGCGCAGCCTGTGGTGCCTGCGTGGCGGCCAGGACCGCACCGCGCTCGCGGCGCAGTTCACCTGGTGGCTGCTGTGGCCGACGGTGGTCTCGCTGGCCTGCATGTGGCTGGCCGACCGCTTCGCGCTGGCGCAGGGCTGGTCGGTGGCGCTGGCGCTGCTGCCCTGGCTGCTGGTCACCGCCACCGCGCTGCTGCGCTGGCCGTGGCTGGCGCTGCCGCTGGGGGCGCGCTTCGACCCACTGCGCACCGCGCTGGGCACCACGCTGTTCGCGGTGCTGGGCGTGAGCTGGGTGTGCCTGCTGGCCGCGCGTGGCGCCGCCGCCCCATTGCCGTGGGTGCCGCTGCTCAACCCGATGGAACTGGCGCAGCTGGCCGTGCTGGCGCTGGCCGCGCGCTGGCTATGGGTGGGGCCAGCGCCGTCGGGCGTGCGCAGCATGCGCGTGCCGTTGCTGGCGATCGCCGGCTTCATCCTGCTCACCAGCACCACCCTGCATACCGTGCACCACTGGGGCGCGGTGCCGTGGAACGACGCGCTGTGGTCCTCCACGCTGGCCCAGACCAGCCTGACCGTGGTCTGGAGCGTGCTGGGCGTGATCAGCTGGGTATGGGGCTCGCGCCGCGGCCAGCGCATCCTGTGGCTGGTCGGTGCGGTGTTGATGGGCGTGGTACTGGCCAAGCTGGTGCTGATCGACCGCCAGCACCTGGGCAACCTGCTGGGCATTTCCTCCTTCATCGCCTACGGCCTGCTGTGCACGGTCGTGGGTTACCTCGCGCCGGCGCCGCCGCGCGCACTGGAACCCTCCGTGGAGCCACATCCGTGAACCGAATGCGCATCCTGATCGCGGCGCTGTCGCTGGCCGTTCTTCCGTCCCTGGCACTGGCCGCCGACGCGCGGCAGGCGTATCGCCAACAGTGGCCATTGCAGTTGTCGCAGCCGCAGGCCGGTGCGTACCGGGTCCTGCTGGACGAGGCGGTGTACCGCAGTGCGGTGTCGCCCCAGCTGGCCGACGTGCAGGTGTTCAATGCCCAGGGCCAGGCACTGCCGACGACCCTGCTGGCGGCCGACCAGCCGCTGGCACGCGAGGCGCACTGGCAGACGCTGACGTGGTTCCCGTTGCCGGCGCTGGCGGGCGCGGCCGCCGATGACCTGCAGCTGCTGACCGAGCGCAATACCGATGGCAGCGTGCGCCGGGTGGAAGCGCGCCTGGGGCGCAGCGGCGCGGCCAGCACGCAGGCGGCCGGTTGGCTGGTCGATGCCAGTGCGTTGCAGGTGGGCGTGCAGGCGCTGCGGTTGGACTGGCAGACGCAGACGGCGTTGCAGGCGCGGGTGCGGGTGGAGGCCAGCGACGACCTGCGGCAGTGGCAGCGCATCACCGACGAGGTGCCGCTGGTGGATTTGCAGCACGATGGGAAGCGCCTGCAGCAGCGGCGCATTGAGATCGGGCACCAGGCAAAGTACTTCCGGATCCTGCCGATGGGCGCCGACGCGCTGCCGGCATTGTCGGCGGTACAGGCCGAGCTGGTGCCGGCGGCGCAGTCGGTCGACTGGC
This sequence comes from Stenotrophomonas sp. Steno-Z1, assembly GCF_056393175.1. Taxonomy (NCBI): domain Bacteria; kingdom Pseudomonadati; phylum Pseudomonadota; class Gammaproteobacteria; order Lysobacterales; family Lysobacteraceae; genus Stenotrophomonas; species Stenotrophomonas sp. Steno-Z1. The sequence goes on from NZ_JBWJPB010000001.1 coordinate 128,708, forward strand.
GCTGGCAGTCGCTGACGGGCACGGCGGGCAAGCCGGGTGAGTTCGAGTACCGCCTGGAGGGTCGCTTTCCCATTGCCCAGGTGGACATCGCCACGGCCGACAACAGCGTGGTGCAGTGGACGTTGCTGAGTCGCGATGATGCCAACCAGCCGTGGCAGGTGCGCGCCGGTCCGTGGGTGGCCTATCAGGTGCAGGATGCGGCGCAGCGGCGTCAGTCGCAGACGCAGTCGTTGCCGGTGCCCAGTCGTGATCGTTACTGGAAGCTGGTGGCGGGGCAGGCGCAGCCGAGCGTGGCACCGACGTTGAAGCTGGGCTATCAGCCGGAAGCGCTGGTGTTCCTGAGCCAGGGCGCGGGGCCGTACAGCGTGGCAGCGGGCAGTGTGCGCGCGGCGCGCAGCGATGCGCCGGTGGGCACGGTGATCGCGCAGTTGCGTGAGCAGCAGGGGGCGCAGTGGCAGCCGGCACTGGCGACGTTGCAGGGGCCGGCGCAGGTGCTGGCCGGCGACGCGGCGGTGGCAGCGCAGCGCGACTGGAAGCGCTGGCTGCTGTGGGGGTTGCTGGTGCTGGGCGTGCTGGTGGTGGGTGGTTTTGCGGTGAGCGTGCTGCGGCAGAAGCCGGGCGGTGCTGCGGGGTGACCGATCGGCCGGTTCCTGCGGCAAAGGCAGTGAAACGGCTTGGGAGCAGCGCCTTGGTGTCGTACCGTCCGGCGCGCTCGGCCTCCGGCTCCGGTCTCAATGTTGCTTCGGTATTGGCGTGCGCAATCCTGAAGAAAAAAGACCGGAAATTTGCGATGCGCCCGCGCAGCCGGGACAATGGGCGTCTGCGCCGTGCGCGGCGCCCTTTCCTTTTCCAGCCAAAGAGTTGCCCATGTCCATCGTTCGCATGACCGACCTCGATCTCTCCGGCAAGCGCGTGCTGATCCGCCAGGACCTCAACGTGCCGATCGAGAATGGCAGCATCACCTCCGAACAGCGCATCACTGCATCGCTGCCGACGCTGAAGCTGGCGCTGGAGAAGGGCGCGGCGGTGATGGTCATGTCGCACTTGGGGCGGCCGAAGGAAGGCGTGTGGAGCGAGGCCGATTCGCTGGCGCCGGTGGCGCTGCGCCTGTCCAGCCTGCTTGGCGTGGACGTGCCGCTGGTGCGCGACTGGGTCGACGGCGTCGACGTCGCGCCGGGCTCGATCGTGCTGCTGGAAAACTGCCGCATGAATGTCGGCGAAGGCAAGGACGACGAAGCGCTGGCGAAGAAGTATGCCGCGCTGTGCGATGTGTTCGTGATGGATGCCTTCGGTACCGCGCACCGCGCGCAGGCCTCCACCCACGGCGTGATCCGCTTCGCCCCGGTCGCCGCTGGCGGCCCGCTGCTGATGGCCGAGCTGGATGCACTGGCCAAGGCCCTGCATGCCCCGGCAACGCCGCTGCTGGCGATCGTGGCCGGCAGCAAGGTCAGCACCAAGCTTGAGCTGCTCTCCAGCCTGGTCGGCAAGGTCGACCAGCTGATCGTCGGTGGCGGCATCGCCAACACCTTCATTGCGGCCGCCGGGCATCCGGTCGGCAAGTCGCTGTACGAGCCGGACCTGCTGGAGACGGCGAAGAAGATCGTCGCCGATGCCAAGGCGCGCGGCGCCGAGATCCCGCTGCCGACCGACGTGGTGGTGGCCAAGCAGTTCCTGCCCGATGCCGAGGCCACGGTGAAGGCGCTGGCCGATGTCGCCGAGGATGACCTGATCCTGGACATCGGCCCGGACACCGCCCGGCACTATGCCGGGTTGATCGCCAAGGCGGGCACCGTGGTCTGGAACGGCCCGGTCGGTGTGTTCGAGTTCGAGGCCTTCAGCCACGGCACCCAGGCACTGGCGCAGGCGATTGCCGCCTCGCAGGCGTTCTCCATTGCCGGCGGCGGCGACACCCTGGCCGCGGTGGACAAGTACGACATCGCCGATCAGATCAGCTACATCTCCACCGGCGGCGGCGCGTTCCTGGAGTTCCTGGAAGGCAAGACCCTGCCGGCCGTGGCCGCGCTCGACGCACGGGGCGCCTGATGGGCACGCTGGGACGTTTCGCCGATCCCGGCCGGGACGTCCTGTTCTTCGACCTCGACGGCACGCTGATCGATTCGGCCGTCGGCATCACCCAGTGCGTGGCGCATGCGCTCACGCAGATGGGCCAGCCGGTGCCGCCGCAGGACGCGCTGCGGCGCTGGATCGGCCCGTCGCTGCGCACCAGCTTCGCGCCGCTGTTCGCCGATCCGGCCGATGTCGAGCAGGCGGTGACGTATTACCGCGAGCGTTTCGACGTGGTCGGCTGGCGTGAACACGCGGTCTACCCGCGCATCGGCGAGGTCGTGCAGGCGCTGCACGGCCGCGGCCACCGCATGGCCATCGTCACCGCCAAGAACGAGCCGCATGCGCGGCGCATCATCGACCACCTGCCGTTCGGCAGCTGCTTCGAGGACGTGATCGGGGCCACCCTCGACGGCAGCCGCAGCGAGAAGCCGCAGCTGGTGGCCGAGGCGCTGCAGCGGCTGTCGCTGGTCCCGCAGCAGTGCTGGATGATCGGCGACCGGCGCATGGATATCGCCGGTGCGCGTCATCACGCCATGCGCAATATCGGCGTGTTGTGGGGTTTTGGCGGGGCTGAAGAGCTGCAGGAAGCCGGTGCGCAGCATCTGGCCAACACGCCGGATGACCTGCTGACCGTGCTCGCCTGAGGCAGTCGGCGGCGTCCCGTACGCCGCCGCATGTCCTGCGCAAAGCCAATCGTGCCGGGGCTTGTCGCCATTCGCGCGTCAGCCGGTGTCCGCGCGGCAGTCCGATGCTGTCTGCGGGACATCGGACAAACCCAGACACCGCAAGGCTGTAAACGTATTCATGGGACGTGAAGGGTGTGCTAATTTCGATCCTTTCCCGGGAGCCCATTTACCATGATTGAGCGTCAGCGCCGTACCAAGATCCTTGCCACCCTCGGACCGGCAACCGACCCGCCGGGCGTGCTGGAGGATCTCTTCCGCGCCGGCGTGAACGTGGTTCGCCTCAACTTCAGCCACGGTGATCCGTCCGGCCAGGCCAAGCGCGCGGCCGACGTGCGCGCCGCCGCCCAGCGGGTGGGCGTGGAAGTGGGCATCCTGGCCGACCTGCCGGGCCCGAAGATCCGCATCGAACGGTTTGCCGAAGGCAAGATCCACCTCAAGGCGGGCGATCGCTTCGACCTGGTGGCCTCGCCCAACGCACCGGCCGGTGACACCACCCAGGTGGGGGTGAGCTACCTCGGCCTGCCGCAGGACGTGGTGGCCGGTGACGTGCTGCTGCTCGACGACGGCCTGATGCAGCTGCAGGTGATCGAGGTGCAGGGCGAGCGCATCATCAACACCGTGCTCAACGATGGCGTGCTGTCCGACCGCAAGGGCCTGAACAAGCAGGGCGGTGGCCTGTCGCTGGGCGCGCTGACCGAGCGCGACAAGGAACTGATCGGCATCGTGGCCAAGATTGGCGTGGACTTCATCGCCGTCTCGTTCTGCCGCAATGCGCAGGACATGAACGATGCGCGCGCCATCGCCGAATCGCACGGCTGCTACGCCGCGCTGGTGTCCAAGATCGAGCGCACCGAAGCCATCGAGAACCTGGAAGAGATCGTCGACGCCAGCGATGTGGTGATGGTGGCCCGTGGCGACCTCGGCGTGGAAATCGGCGATGCCGAACTGCCGGGGCTGCAGAAAAAGATCATCAAGGCCTCGCTGGCCCAGAACAAGGTGGTGATCACCGCCACGCAGATGCTGCAGTCGATGGTCGAAAGCCCGATCCCGACCCGTGCCGAAGTGCTGGACGTGGCCAACTCGGTCATCGACGGCACCGATGCGGTGATGCTGTCGGCCGAAACCGCCGCCGGCGCCTATCCGGTCAAGGCGGTCGAAGCGATGGCCCGCATCTGCCTGGGTGCCGAACGCCAGTTCCAGACCGAGACCGACTTCGGCGCCTCGCCGCGCAACCTCGAACGTGCCGACCAGGCCATCGCCATGGCGACCATGTTCCTGTCCCAGCACGTGGGCGTGCGCGCGATCGTGGCGATGACCGAATCCGGCGGCACCGCGCGCTACCTGTCGCGCTTCCGTGCCTCGGCGCCGGTGTTCGCGGTGACCCGCCATGACGGCGCCCGCCGCCAGATGGCGCTGATGCGCGATGTGTTCCCGATCAACTTCGACAGCCGCGGTTTCACCCCGCGCGAAGCCGCCCGCGGCAGCATCCGCCTGCTGGTGGAAGCCAACCAGCTGCAGGCCGGCGACCGCGTGGTGTTCACCAGCGGTGAGCACATGGAAACCCATGGCGCCACCAACACGCTGCGCCTGCTGGAAGTGGGCGAAGACGGGCGCGCCAGCGGCCTGGGCGACCTGTAACGGAACGGCCGGGCGACGCCCGGCGGTGCAGCACGCGGCGGCGCGGCGGAAACGTCGCGCCGTCCTGCATTGGGAAACTGAAAGCGGTTCCAGACTCCGTGGACGGCCAGTTCACGGGAGGGGCGGTCTATAATCAGCGTTTTCCCGCACCCGCCACAGGAAATACATGAGCATCGAACAGCTGGCCGAAACCGCCCAGGCCATGGTCGCCCCGGGCAAGGGCATCATCGCGATCGACGAATCCACCGGCACCATCGGCAAGCGCTTCGCCAGCGTCGGCCTGGAAAACACCGAAGAGAACCGTCGCGCCTACCGCGAAATGCTGCTGACCACGCCGAAGCTGAACGAGCATGTCTCCGGCGCGATCCTGTACGACGAAACCATCCGCCAGTCGACCAAGGATGGCGTGCCGTTCGCCAAGTACATGGCCGACAACGGCATCATCCCGGGCATCAAGGTCGACAAGGGCGCCCACGCGCTGGCCGGCTGCCCCGGTGAGCTGGTGACCGAAGGCCTGGACGGCCTGCGCGAGCGCCTGCAGGAGTACTACAAGCTGGGTGCGCGCTTTGCCAAGTGGCGTGCGGTGATCAACATCGGCGAGAGCATTCCGTCGGGCACCTGCATCGAGTCCAACGCGCACGCGCTGGCCCGCTACGCCGCGCTGTGCCAGGAATGCGGCCTGGTGCCGATGGTCGAGCCGGAAGTGATCATGGACGGCGACCACGACATCGAGACCTGCTACGAAGTCACCGAAGCGACCCTGCGTTCGCTGTTCGACGCGCTGTACCAGCAGAACGTGCTGCTGGAAGGCACCATCCTGAAGGCCTCGATGGTCATCTCGGGCAAGGGCTGCGAAGAGCAGGCCGACGTCGAGGAAGTGGCCGAGTCGACCGTGATGTGCCTCAAGAGCACCGTGCCGGCGATCCTGCCGGGCGTGGTGTTCCTGTCCGGTGGCCAGAGCGACGAGCAGTCCACTGCGCATCTGAATGCCATGAACCAGATGGGCAACCTGCCGTGGCCGCTGAGCTTCTCCTACGGCCGCGCCATGCAGCAGGCCGCGCTGAAGCTGTGGGCCAAGGACACCAAGGCCAACATCGCCAAGGCGCAGCAGACGGTCTACGACCGTGCCAAGGAAAATGGCCAGGCGGCACTGGGCAAGTGGAACGGCTGATACCGGCCTGACCGCGCACGAAGAAACGCCGGCCTCGCGCCGGCGTTTTTTTGGGCGTAGAGCCACCCCATGGGTGGCTTCGCGCGGTGCCTGGGAGGCCGCGTGCAGTCCCAAGCCGGCTGCGCGGTGCCTGATCGCCAACAGGAAGCAGCCACGCACGGCGTGGCTCTACCCGTCGCGGTCTGGCACGATGCGATCCACATTGCCGGGATGGATGCCATGTTCGTGCGACGCTGCGTTGGGGTGTTGGCGTTACCGCTGCTGTTGGGTTGCTGCGTGGTGCACGCTGCGCCGCCACGCGGTTTCGACGTACTGCACTACAGCGTGGCGCTGGTGCCTGATATCGCGGCCAAGCGCGTGCAAGGGCAGCAGACCGTCCGGTTCAAGGCGGAGCAGGTGCTGTCCACGCTCACCCTCGACGCGGGCACACTCGAGGTCACGTCGGTGACGCAGGACGGTCGTGCCCTTGCCTTTGCGCAGGCCGGCCAGCAGCTGCACATCACCTTGGCCACGCCGCTGCAGCGCGGTGCGTCGGCCGAGCTGCAGATTCGCTACCACGGGGCCCCGGCATTCGGCCTGACGTTCGCCCCGGAGCGCGAGGAGGTCTACACGCTCTTCTCCACCAGCCAGTGGATGCCGTCGGTGGATGCGCCCGACGAGCGTGCCACGCTCGATCTCGCGGTGACCCTGCCGCCGGCGCTGCTGGCCGCCGGCACCGGGCGCGCGCTGCCCACCCGCACGCTGGCCGACGGACGCATCGAGCATCGCTGGCGGCTGGACACACCGATGCCCGGTTATGTGTACGGTTTCGCGGCAGGCCGCTACCAGCAGGCCACGCAGCAGCATGGCCCGGTGCAACTGCGCTACCTGTCGGTGGAGCGCTCGCCGGCGCAGCTGCGCACGGTATTCGCGCGCACCGGCGACATGCTCGATTTCTTCGCCGAGCGCGCGGGCCTGCCGTATCGCGGTGATTACCAGCAGGCCCTGGTGGCCAGCACCATCGGGCAGGAGATGGCCGGCCTGTCGCTGATGTCCGAAGCGTATGGCCAGGACGTGCTCGACGATGCCGACCAGATCGCGTTGATGGCGCACGAGGCCGCGCACCAATGGTGGGGCAACCGGGTCACCTGTGCCGGCTGGGAGCATTTCTGGCTCAATGAGGGCATGGCCAACTTCATGACCGCTGCCTACCTGCAGCAGGCGCAGGGCGAGGCCGCGTACCAGGCGCAGGTGGACGGCTGGCGCACGCGCCTGGACGCGCTGCGGGCCAAGGGCGCGGACCACGCGCTGGTGTATGCCGATTGGGATGCACCGACGGCCGATGACCGCGCGGTGGTCTACCGCAAGGGCGCCTATGTGCTGCACCTGTTGCGCGGCGAGCTCGGCGATGCAGTGTTCTGGCGCGGGCTGCGCGCGTATACCGTGGCCAACGACGGGCGCTCGGTGGTCACCGCCGATTTCCAGCGGGCGATGGAGGCGGCTGCAGGACATTCACTGCAGCCGTTCTTCGACGAATGGGTCTACACCGCTGGAAAAGTGGCTCAGTAACGGAGCTGCAGCGCCGATAAGCCCCGCGGGCGGCAGAGCGCGGCCAGGCGCGGATTCACACACGGGGACGCGGCCCCTGCATCGGCATCCAGTAACGGCCCAGCCGTTTCCTCAGTGCGCCGCCGCCGGCGGCAGCCCCAGATCCAGCGAGGGCAGCAACGGTGAGGGGGGGCGGTTCGATCGGCTGGCCCTGTGCGGCCAGCGCCGACTGGTAGGCCTTGTACGTGGCCGCGTTGTAGGCCACCAGGATGATCCGGCGCGGTTCGCGGTGCGAACGCTGCCAAGCCACGGTCTCGGTGGCGGCGATCTGCGCGGCCTGGTGCAGCGGGTAGCCGAACACCCCGCAGCTGATCGCCGGGAAGGCAATGGAATGCAGGCCCAGCTTCTCGGCCAGTTGCAGGGATTTCCAGTAGCAGTTGGCCAGCAGCGCGGGCTCATCGCGCTGGCCGTCCTGCCAGACCGGGCCCACGGTATGGATGACGTGCCGAGCGGGCAGGTCATGGCCGGCAGTGGCGCGCACTTCGCCGGTAGGGCAGCGCACGCCCAGCCGGATCTGCGGCAGCGCCTCGCACTCGGCCAGCAGGCGCGGGCCGGCCGCACGATGGATCGCGCCGTCCACACCGCCCCCGCCGAGCAGGGATTCGTTGGCCGCATTGACGATCGCATCCACCGCCAGGGTCGTGATGTCGCCCTGCCACACTTCGATCTTCATGCGTACCACTCCTGACTGAAACCGGGTCCATGCAACGGGATGTCGCCTTGTTACTGCACCGTACCGGGCAGCAGGTAGACAGTGCGTCATCGTCGTCTCAGGCAGTGCGACCCGGCATGCACCGCCCTGCATTCACACCATGCGGGGCACCGGCTTCACCGTAGATGAAGCCGATGGCGACACCTGAATACGAAGACGCCCACCGGAGGGTGGGCGTCCGAGCGTGCCTGGTAACAACGCGGCGGTCAGGGCAGACCGGCCAGCCAGTCGTCGTCGGAGCCTTCGTTGATGTCGGCGAACAGCGGGGTGGAGAAGTAGCGTTCGCCGGTGTCCGGCAACATCGCCAGGATGACGCTGCCTTTCTCGGCGCGGGCGGCGATGTCCAATGCGCTGGCCACCGTGGCACCCGCGGAAATGCCGACGAAGATCCCTTCCTCGGCCGCCAGCCGCCGCGAGGTCTCGATCGCGCGGGCGTCGTCGATGCTCAGCAGCTCATCATAGACGCCACGGTTGAGCACCTCCGGCACGAAGTCCGGGGTCCAGCCCTGGATCTTGTGCGGCTTCCATTCCTCGCCCTTGAGCAGGGCCGCGCCGGCCGGCTCGGTGGCGACGATCCGGGTCTCCGGCCGGGCCACCTTGAGCACCTCGCCGACGCCGGTCAGGGTGCCGCCGGTGCCCCAACCGGTGACGAAGTAATCCAGCCGCTTGCCGGCGAAGTCGCGCAGGATCTCCGGCGCGGTGGTGTTGCGGTGGTAGGCCGGGTTGGCCGGGTTGGCGAACTGGCTGGCGAGGAACCAGCCATGCTCGTCGGCCAGTTCCTTCGCGCGGCGCACCATGCCCGAGCCGCGCTCGGCGGCCGGGGTCAGGATCACCTTCGCGCCGTAGGCGCGCATCAGCTTGCGGCGTTCGATGGAGAAGGTCTCCACCATCGTGGCCACGAACTTGTAGCCGCGGGCGGCGGCCACCATGGCCAGCGCCACCCCGGTGTTGCCCGAGGTGGCCTCCACGATGGTGTCGCCGGGCTTGAGCACGCCGCGCGCCTCGGCGTCGAGGATGATCGCCAGCGCCAGGCGGTCCTTGACCGAGCCGCCGGGGTTGAACGACTCGACCTTGGCGTAGAGGCTGACGTGGTCGGGGGCGATGCGGTTCAGGCGGACCACCGGGGTGTTGCCGATGGTGTCCAGGATCGAGTTGTAGAGGGCCATGGGATGCTCCGAAGAAGACCGTTCACCGCGGCCGGCGCGGCAGGGGGGAGGGCAGGCCGGCGGCGGCAGCGCCGCGCGGTCTCCGGGACGGCGGGCGCCGGCCCCGGGTGCTCCGGCAGACCGTAGCCCCGGCATATGCCCCCGGGAAATGACCTGATACCCTTCATAAACAACATTTGGTTATAAGCTGGTGACGGCAATTGCCCTACAGTCGGATTGCCCTTCCTTCGCCTGCCGTGCCGCACGCCCATGACGCTGACCCAACTCCGTTATCTGGTGGCCATCGCCGACGCCGAGCTCAACATCACGCTGGCGGCCTCGCGCGTGCATGCCACCCAGCCTGGCCTGTCCAAGCAGCTCAAGCAGCTGGAGGATGAGCTGGGTTTCCTGTTGTTCGTGCGCAAGGGGCGCAGCCTCGAAGCGGTGACGCCGGCCGGGGTGGAAGTGATCGGCCGTGCCCGCGCGGTGCTCTCCGAAGCCAACAACATCCGCACCTACGCGGCCAACCAGCGCCGCGAGAGCCAGGGCCAGTTGATCCTCACCACCACCCACACCCAGGCGCGCTTCGTGCTGCCGCCGGCCGTGGCGAAGATCAAGCAGGCCTATCCGCAGGTCAGCGTGCACCTGCAGCAGGCCGCCGAAAGCGATGCGCTGGACCTGCTCAGCCAGGGCGATGCGGATATCGCGATCATCTCCACGGCGGGCGCCGAACCGACCGCGGGCCTGGCCATTCCGCTGTACCGCTGGCGCCGGCTGGTGCTGGTCCCGCGTGGCCATGCACTGGATCGCCCGGGCCCGGCGCCGGACCTGCAGGCGCTGGCCACCCAGCCGCTGATCAGCTACGAATCCTCCACCCGCGGCAGCTCGTCGCTGCAGCGGGCCTTCGCCAGTGCCGGCCTGACCCCGGACATCGCGCTGACCGCGCTGGATGCCGACCTGATCAAGACCTACGTGCGGACCGGGCTGGGCGTCGGCCTGCTGGCGGAAATGGCGGTCAACGCCAGCGACGAGGACCTGCGTGCCTGGCCGGCGCCGGCCCCGATCGATGAATGCATCGCCTGGGCGGTGCTGCCGCGCGACCGCGTGCTGCGCGATTACGCGCTGGAACTGGTGCACGTGCTGGCCCCGCAGATCGACACGCGCGACCTGCGCCGGGTGATCGACGGCAACCAGGAGGCCAACTGGCCGCTGCCACCGACCTGGGAATCGCTGACGCAGACCATCACCGTCTGAGAAGCGACGGTGATGGCCGCGCATGCTTCCTCTCCCCCGCGCCGTTGGCGCGCCGCCCTTCAGCAGAAGGGGGCTTTTCTCCAGAGGGGGTGAGGGGTTCGGTGGGCGCTTCGAACGCGCCGCTGCGACGGTTGGTCGCAGGGCGCCGGGCTGCCCGGCCTAGGGTCGGGCGCTACCATGAGGGGGTGAACGTCCGCCGTCGCCCGTATGCCGTCTTTCTTCAGCTTGCCTTCGTGGCGACGCTGCTGATGGTGCTGGCGCCGCTGGTCAGCCGCTGGCAGCAGGCGCACGCCGACGCGCCGGTGATGCGCATGCCAACCGGGATGACCCACGCGATGCCGGTGCCGTTGGATGTCCACGCCGGGCACGTCATGGCGCATCAGGACATGCAGCATGACGGCACGCAGCACGACGGCGCGCAGCACCATCACATGCCGACGCAGCCGATGCCGGTGCACGCGATGCAGGGCGCTCACGAGCAAGCGGCACCGTCGCCGCCGATGAGCGAGCACGCCGGGCATGGCGACGCCTGCGAGTACTGCATGATGGCCTCGCGGCTGATGCCGTGGCTGGCGGTGCTGATCCTGCTGTTGCCGGCGATGCCGGTCATCGCACCGCGCGTGCGGCGCGCGGTGCCCACGCCACGCAGCCTGCGCTGGCCCGCCCACGCCGCGCGCGGCCCGCCCGCGCGCTCCTGAAAACCACCGCCCTTCCTGCCCGTGTCGCCGTGATGGCGGCGCGCGCCTGCGTGCTTTTCTGGAGTTTCACCATGACTGTTGCTTCCCGCAGCGCGGGCGCACTGACGCGCCTGTCTGTTTCCCTGTCGCTGGCCCTGGCGGCGCTGCCGCTGCATGCCGCCAATGACGACGCCCGCACCCTCGATGCGCTGGTGGTCACGGCCACGGCGCCGTCCTCGCCGCTGCACTGGGTCACCGATCCCCGCCTGCCGCGCCAGCCGGTGCCGGCCAGCGATGGTGCCGACTACCTCAAGACCGTGCCCGGCTTCGCGGCCATCCGCAATGGCGGCACCAACGGCGACCCGGTGCTGCGCGGCATGTTCGGCTCACGCCTGAACATCGTCAGCAACGAAGGCAACCTGATCGGCGCGTGTCCGTCGCGCATGGATAACCCGCTGTCCTACATCGCCCCGGAAACGTTCGACCGGCTGACCATCATCAAGGGGCCGCAGAGCGTGCGCTGGGGCGCAGGCGCGTCGGCCGGCACGGTGCGCTTCGAACGCGATACCCCGCGCTTCGATGCCCCGGGCATCGACCTCGACGCCAGTGCGCTGGTCGGCGCGCGCAACCGCAACGACCAGGTGCTGGATCTCACCGCCGGGGCCTCGCAAGGCTATGTGCGGGTCAACGGCAACCGCTCCGAAGCGGGCGACTACAAGGACGGCAACAGCGAGGTGGTGCCGTCGAAGTGGCGCAAGTGGAACAGCGACGTCGCCGTCGGCTGGACCCCCGATGCCGACACCGTGCTGGAACTGTCGGCCGGCACCGGCGACGCGCTCGCCCGCTATGCCGGCCGCGGCATGGATGGCGCCGCGTTCAAGCGCACCAGCTATGCGGCGCGGTTCGAGAAGGACAACCTGCCCGGCGCGTGGGACACGCTGCTGGCCAATGTCTATTACAACGACGCCGACCACCTGATGGACAACTACACGCTGCGCACGCCCAACCCGGACAGCAGCATGCCGATGCCGATGGCGGCCAATGTCGATCGACGCACGACGGGCGGCCGCATCGCCTCGGAGTGGCGCTGGCAGGACGTCGCCGTCGTGGCCGGTATCGATGCGCAGGACAGCCGCCACCGCAGCCGCAGCGGCATGGGCCGCAACAGCTATCGCCAGCAGCCCTGGAGCACCGACGCGCGCTTCGCGAACCTCGGCGCCTTCACTGAAATCACCCTCGGCGAGGGCACCGCGCAGCGCTGGGTCGGCGGCCTGCGCATCGACCGCGCCGAGGTCACCGACGAGCGCGGTAGCGCCGGGATGATGGCCCTGCCCAATCCGACCGGGGGGCAGCAGCGCCGCGAAAACCTGGGCAGTGGTTTCCTGCGCATCGAGCGTGATCTCGCCCCGGCACTGACCTGGTATGCCGGCATCGGTCACAGCGAACGCATGCCCGACTACTGGGAGCTGTTTTCCCCGGACAGCGGGCCGATGGGCGCGGCCAACGCGTTCGCCGGCATCCAGCCGGAGAAAACCACCCAGCTCGACCTCGGCCTGCAGTACCGCAGCGACCGCGTCGACGCATGGGTATCGGCCTATGCCGGCCGCCTGCAGGACTACATCCTGTTCACCTACCTCGACGGCGGCATGATGGGCAGTATGACCCGGGCCGACAACGTGGATGCCCGCATCGCCGGTGCCGAAGCGGGTGCTCAGTTCCTGCTCGGCCGGCAGTGGACGCTCGGTGGCACGCTCGCCTATGCCTGGGGGGAGAACCGCAGTGACGGCCGGCCGCTGCCGCAGATGCCCCCGCTCGAAGCCCGGCTCAGCGCGAGCTGGGAAGGCACGCGCTGGCGCCTGGGGGCGCTCGCCCGCGCCGTCAGCCACCAGCATCGTGTCGCCGACAACCAGGGCAATGTCGTCGCCCGCGACCTCGGGCCCAGCGCTGGCTTCGCCACGCTGGCGCTCAACGCCGGCTACCGCATCAGCGACGCCCTGCAGCTCAGCGCCGGCGTCGACAATCTGTTCGACCGCGCCTACAGCGAGCACCTCAACCTGGCCGGCAGCGCCGATTTCGGCTTCCCGGCCGACCCGGTCCGGATCAATGAGCCGGGCAGGTCGATGTGGATGAAGGTGAACGTCCGGTATTGAGCAGCGGCGGGTGTCGGCTGTTGGGCGGTACCCGTGTGCCCGGTTTTGCGTGCAGCCGACCAACGGTCGGCTCTACGGGGTGCAGCCGACCAACGGTCGGCTCTACGGGCGCAGCCGACCAACGGTCGGCTCTACGAGGGGGTCAATCGACATGCTCTGACACACGCCGACATATCCGTCGGGCCCCCCAGCACGAAAGGCATTGCCTCCGTCACCGGTCGTTGCGCGGCCGCCGGTAAACGCTTGGCACATATGCCCGGGCAGCCCCGGCCCTTACACTCGGCGGTCGTGGGATTTAACGGGATTTTTCCAAATGTTGGGACGCATCACAGCGCGCATCGCCGCTGGCCTCACCCTCGCCGTCCTGGCCGGGTGCAGCAGCAAGGACGACACCGCGCGCCGGCAGGCAGACGCCGTACCGGTCACCACCCAGGTGGTGCAGACCTCCGCATGGAACGACACCCTCCAGGCCCTGGGCACCGCCAAGGCCCGCGAATCGGTCACGATCACCGCCAAAGTCAGCGAGATCATCGAAACCGTCCATTTCGACAGCGGCCAGCAGGTCAACGCCGGTACGCCGCTGGTGACCCTGCGCGGCCAGGCCCAGGAAGCGGCCCTGCTGCAGGCCCAGGCCACCTTCGCCGAGGCCGACCAGCTGTACAAGCGCCAGCGCGAGCTGGCCGCCCAGCAACTGGTGGCCAGCGCCACCCTGGACACCCAGCGCGCCATCCGCGATGCCGCCGAGGCGCGCGTGCGTGAAATGCAGTCGGACATCGGCGACCGCCGCGTGCGCGCGCCGTTCGCCGGCGTGCTGGGCATCCGCCAGGTCAGTGCCGGCTCGCTGGTCACCCCCAGCACCACCATCGCCACGCTCGACGACATCGAACGCATGCACGTCGACTTCCAGGTGCCCGAGGCCGAACTGGCCAGCCTTGGCAACGGCGACAAGGTCACCGCCACCAGCGTCGCCTACCCGGGCCGCAGCTTTGAAGGCGTGGTGGCCACCATCGACACCCGCGTCGACCCCGGCACCCGCGCGGTCACGGTCCGCGCCGACTTCATCAACGCCGACCACGCCCTGCGCCCGGGCATGCTGCTGGACATCCGCATGTTCCGCCCCGAACGCCAGGCGCTGGTCATTCCCGAGATCGCCGTGGTCCAGGTCGGTCGCGACTCGTTCGTCTACCGGGTCAAGGCCGACCACAGCGTCGAGCGCATCGACGTCAGCAGCGGCGCCCGCCGTGCCGGCGTGGTCGAAATCCGCAGCGGCCTCAAGCCCGGCGACCGCATCGTCGTGGACGGCACCGGCAAGCTGCGCCCCGGCCTGAAGGTCGATGACCGTCCCGCCACCGCGCCTGCCACGCCTGCGGACCGCGCCGGATGAAGCTCTCCGACGTTTCCATCCAGCGCCCGGTATTCGCCGTGGTGATGAGCCTGCTGCTCGTCGTGCTGGGCATCATGTCCTTTACCCGCCTGACCCTGCGCGAACTGCCCGCGATCGACCCGCCGATCGTCTCGGTCTCGGTCGACTACACCGGCGCGTCGGCAGCGGTCATCGAGAGCCGCATCACCCAGGTGCTGGAAGACGCGCTGGCCGGCATCGAGGGCATCGACACCATCAACGCGCGCAGCTCCAACGGGCGCGCGCAGGTCAGCATCGAGTTCACCTCCAACCGCGACATCGAAGCGGCGGCCAACGATGTCCGCGACGCGGTCAGCCGCGTCGCCGACCGCATGCCCGAAGAGGCGCGCCCACCGGAAATCGCCAAGGTCGAGAGCGACGCCGATCCGATCATCTGGTTCAACATGACCTCTTCCAGCATGGACACGCTGGAATTGAGCGACTATGCCGACCGCTACGTGGTCGACCGCTTCTCCAGCCTGGATGGCGTCGCCCAGGTCCGCATCGGCGGGCGCCAGCGCTATGCCATGCGCATCTGGCTCGACCGCGACCAGCTCGCCGCGCGTGGCCTCACCGTCGGCGATGTCGAAACCGCGTTGCGCAACGAGAACGTCGAACTGCCGGCCGGCCGGATCGAATCGACCGACCGCGATTTCACCCTGCGCGTGGAGCGCAACTACGTCAAACCCGAGGATTTCGCCACCATCCCGCTGGGCAAGGGCAGCGATGGCTACGTGGTCCGAATGGGCGACGTGGCGAAGATCGAGCTGGCCTCGTCCGAGCGCCGGGCCTACTACCGCAGCAACGGCGAGCCGGGCATCGGCCTGGGCATCGTCAAGACCTCCACCGCCAACTCGCTGGACGTGGCGCGCACCGCACGCGCCGAGGCCGAGCGGGTCGGGCAGACGCTGCCCGAGGGCACCCACATCTTCGTGGCCTTCGACAACACCACCTTCATCGAGGCGGCCGTCGACCGGGTGTACGCCACCCTGGTGGAAGCCATGCTGCTGGTGCTGGCGGTGATCTGGCTGTTCCTCGGCAGCTTCCGCGCCGCGCTGATTCCCGCGGTGACGGTGCCGGTGTGCCTGGTAGCGGCGTTCATCGCGCTGTATGCCTTCGGTTTCTCGATCAACCTGCTCACCCTGCTGGCGCTGGTGCTGTGCATCGGCCTGGTGGTCGATGACGCCATCGTGGTGGTGGAAAACGTGCAACGCCGCATCGACCTGGGCGAACCCCCGCTGGTGGCCTCCAAGCGCGGTACCGCGCAGGTCGCCTTCGCGGTGATCGCCACCACCGCCGTGCTGGTCGCGGTGTTCCTGCCGGTCGGCTTCCTGGAAGGCAACACCGGGCGCCTGTTCCGCGAACTGGCCGTCGCCCTCGCGGCCGCCGTGGCGTTGTCGGCGTTCGTCTCGCTCACTCTGACCCCGATGATGGCCTCCAAGCTGCTCAAGCCGCATACCGGCCAGCCGCCCCGGGGCCTGCACGGGCTGATCAACCGCAACCTGGACCGCGTCTCGGCGGCCTACGGGCGCGTGCTCGACGCGCACGTCGGGCGCACCTGGCTCTACGTGGTGGTCATGCTGCTGTCGCTGCTGGCCAGCGCCCTGCTGCTCAGGATACTGCCCTCCGAGCTGGCCCCGGCCGAAGACCGCGGCTCGTTCCAGATCATGATCGATGGCCCGGAAGGTGCCGGCTACGATTACACCGTGGCCCAGGTGCAGGAAGTGGAAAAGGTGGTCGCCGGCTTCGTCGGCGAGGACAAGCCGATCGTGCGCGCCAACCCGCGCGTGCCCGGCGGCTTCGGTGCCAGCGAGGAAATGCATACCGGCCGCATCAGCGTGTTCCTGCAGCCGTGGCGCGAACGCCAGTCGGCCACGCCGGACGTGGCTGCCGAGCTGCAGAAGCACCTGGACGGCATGCGCGGCGTGCGCGTGCGCACCCAGGTCGGTGGCGGCCTGGTGCGCAGCCAGGGCCAGCCGTTCCAGATCGTGCTGGGGGGGCCGGAGTACGCCGAGATCGCGCAGTGGCGTGATCGCATGCTCCAGCGCATGGCCGACAACCCGGGCCTGGTCGGCCCGGACTCGGATTACAAGGAAACCCGGCCGCAGATGCGGGTCAACATCGACCGTCAACGTGCGGCAGACCTGGGCGTGTCGGTCACCGCGATCGGCAGCGCGCTGGAAACCATGATGGGCTCGCGCCGGGTCACCACCTTCGTCGACAACGGCGAGGAGTACGACGTGCTGGTCCAGGCCGGCCGAGACGGCCGCGCTTCGCCGGCCGACCTGGCCGCCATCCGGGTGCGTGCCAGCAGCGGCGAGCTGGTGCCGTTGTCGAACCTGGTCACCCTCAGCGAAGTGGCCGAAGCCGGCAACCTCAACCGCTTCAACCGGCTGCGCTCGATCACCATCACCGCTGGCCTGGCCCCGGGGTATCCGCTTGGCGAGGCGATCGCCTGGGCCCAGCAGACCGCGCGCGAGGAGCTTCCGCAGCACGCCCAGCTGGACTGGAAGGGCGAATCGCGGGAATACCAGAATGCCGGCAGCGCGGTGCTGCTCACCTTCGCCATGGCCCTGCTGGTGGTGTACTTGGTGCTGGCCGCGCAGTTCGAGAGCTTCATCCACCCGCTGGTGATCATGCTGACCGTGCCACTGGGCGTGCTCGGCGCACTGCTCGGGCTGTACGTCAGCGGCGGCAGCATCAACCTGTTCAGCCAGATCGGCATCGTCATGCTGGTCGGCCTGGCGGCCAAGAACGGCATCCTGATCGTGGAATTCGCCAACCAGTTGCGCGACGAAGGCCGCGACGTGCACAAGGCCATCGTCGAATCGGCGATGGTGCGGCTGCGCCCCATCCTGATGACCTCCATCGCCACGGTGGTCGGCGCGATCCCGCTGGTGGTGGCCGGTGGCCCGGGTTCGGCCAGCCGCGGCACCATCGGCATCGTGGTGATCTTCGGCGTTACCGTGTCCACGTTCCTGTCGCTGTTCGTGGTGCCGGCGTTCTATTCGCTGCTGGCCCCGTATACGCGATCGCCCGAAGCGGTGGCGCGCGAGCTGGAAAAGCAGGAGGCGGAAACGCCGTCGGTGGGGGGGCATGCCTGAGCTGGCGGCCCCGCGTATCGTCGGTGGGGGCTTCGTGCTGCGCCCGTGGCGCGGCGACGACCTGGAGTCCCTGCTGCGGCACGCCAATGACGAGGCGGTCTCGCGCGGCCTGCGCGACCGCTTCCCGTACCCGTACACCCGCGCTGACGGCGAGGCGTTCCTGTCCGGCCGGGTGCTGGACCTGGATGGCCCGACCCTGGCCATCGAGATCGACGGCCACGCCTGCGGGGGCATCGGTGCCGGCCTGGGCAGCGACACACGCCGGCACAGCGCCGAGATCGGCTACTGGCTCGGGCGCGCGCTGTGGGGGCAGGGCGTCATGCGCCGGGTGGTGGCGGCCTATGTGCCGTGGCTGATGGATCGGTACGATCTGTACCGGCTGCAGGCCGAGGTGCTGGATACCAATGCGGCCTCGGCGCGGGTGCTGCTGGCCAGCGGTTTCGTCGAGGAGGGCACCGCGCGCGGTGCCGTGTTCAAGCGGGGCCGGTTCCACGACCTGCGCCGCTTCGCCCTGCTGCGGGCCCCCGCCAGCTGACGCCCGGCGACGCGTTCATCTTTCATCGCGCCGCACCGGCGTCGGGCGTGGCGCTACCCGTGGCGGCCGTGATCATGGAGAATCGACCCGGTCCCTTCCAGCCGACGGGACGTCCTTCATTTTTCCGCCGACTGGAGAGAGCGCGTGGAAGCAGCCGTACATTTCATCAACAGCATCATCTGGAGCAAGGCGCTGATCGCCGTGTGCCTGGGCGCTGGCCTGTTTTTCAGCGTCCGCACCCGGTTCATGCAGATCCGCGGCTTCTTCGAGATGTGTCGCCTGACCGTCCAGGGTGAGAAATCCGAGGCCGGCGTGTCCTCGTTCCAGGCCCTGGCCATGTCGATGGCCGGGCGCATGGGCATCGGCAACATCGCCGGCGTGGCCACCGCGATCGCCTTCGGCGGCCCCGGTGCGATCTTCTGGATGTGGGTGATGGGCTTCCTGGGCGCGTCCACCTCGTACGTGGAATGCACCCTGGCGCAGATCTACAAGACCAAGGATGCCGAAGGCCGCTACCGAGGCGGCCCGGCGTACTACATCGAAAAAGCGATGGGCATGAAGTGGTACGCCCTGGCCTTCGCCGTGGCCACGATCATCGCCGCCGGCTTCCTGATGCCGGGCGTACAGGCCAACGCGATCGCCGACAGCATCATCAACGCCTGCCGCGGCGGCGCACTGTGCGGCCCGCTGGATGGCCAGGTCATGGGCATGGACGCGGTGCAGGCGCTGAAGCTGGGCATCGGCATCGTGGTCGCGCTGCTGCTGGGCGTGGTCATCTTCGGCGGGGTCAAGCGCATCGCCAACTTCGCCGAAGTGGTGGTGCCGTTCATGGCCGCCGCGTTCATCCTGATGGCCATCGTCATCATGATCATCAACTACGACCGCGTGCCGGAGATGTTCGGCATCATCTTCGACAGCGCCTTCGGCACCCACGCCGCGTTCGGCGCGATGATGGGCCTGGCCGTGGAGTGGGGCATCAAGCGCGGCATCTATGCCAATGAAGCCGGGCAGGGCTCGGGCCCGCACGCCGCCGCCGCCTCGGAGGTCTCGCACCCGGCCAAGCAGGGCTACGTGCAGGCCTTCGCGATCTACTTCGACACCATGATGGTGTGCACCGCCACGGCCTTCCTGATCCTGGCCAGCGGCACCTACAACGTGTATTCGCCGGTGGCAGGCGCCGCGCCGCTGTTCCAGGGCCTGGCCGGCATCCCCGAAGGCGCCGGGTACGCGCAGGCCGGCGTGGAAGCCGTGCTGCCCGGTTGGGGCGCCTCGTTCGTGTCGCTGGCGATCTTCTTCTTCGCCTTCACCACGATCATGGCCTATTACTACATGGCCGAGACCAACCTCAGCTACATCAACCACAACCGCAAGCGGCCGCTGACCGTACTGGTGCTGCGCCTGGGCATCATCGGCATGGTGGTGTTCGGCGCGTTCCACAACGCCACGCTGGCCTGGGCGCTGGGCGACATCGGCGTGGGCCTGATGGCGTGGCTGAACATCATCGCCATCCTGATCGTGCAGAAGCCGGCGATGCTGGCGCTGCGCGATTACGAACGACAGAAGAAGCTCGGCCTGGATCCGACCTTCGACCCCGATGCCTTGGGCATCAAGAACGCCGACTTCTGGCGTCAACGCAAGCTGGAGCTGTCCCGTAGTGAATGATCCCTGGAAAAATGCCCGCCGCCCGTCCTCGCGGCCGCCGCGGGCAACCCCGTTGCCCCCGCGCGAGGGCGGCACGCCGCCACCGCCGGGCCGCGGCAACGACGAGCTGCGCCTGTACGGCTGGAATGCCGTGCAGGCACTGTTCGCCTCGCGCCCGCAGGCGCTGCGCAAGCTGTACCTGGTCGAGGCACTGATCCCGCGCATGCAGCCGGTGCTGAAGTGGTGCGTGGCCAACCGCGTCGGCTATCGCGTCGTGGAGGAGGGAGACCTCAACAAGCTCGCCGCCACCACCCATCACGAAGGGGTCGTGGCCGACGTGCTGCGTGCGCCGATGCTCGAGCTGGGCGAGTGGCTGCAGGCGCTGCCGGCCGGCAAGCCGGTGCTGGCGCTGTGGCTGGACGGGGTGGGCAACCCGCACAACTTCGGCGCGATCCTGCGTTCGGCCGCGCACTTCGGCGTGGCCGGGCTGCTGTTGCCGCCCGGTGCCACGTTGGCGTTGTCCGGCGCGGCCGCGCGCGTGGCCGAGGGCGGTGCCGAGGCGGTGCCGCTGGTGCGGCTGCCGGCCGTGCCGCAGGCCATGTCGCAGTTGCGCGAGGCCGGCTTCGGGCTGGCCGCCACGCTGGTCGACGGTGGCAGTGACCTGTTCGCCAGCGAGGTGCCGGCACGCCTGGTGTATGTGATGGGCGCCGAAGGCGAGGGCATGGACCGCGAGCTGGCGCAGGCATGCGACCAGCAGGTGTCCATTCCCGGTACCGGTGCGGTGGAGAGTCTCAACGTGGCATCGGCGACCGCGGTGCTGCTGTCGCACTGGTACGCGCGTCAGTCGCGCTGATCCGGTGCTGTTTTTCGGGTAGCGCGCGTGCGCGCTCGCCCAACGCGGTGTGAACCACGTCACCGATAACTCGGTGACTACAAGGGATTCGGACTTTTCGCATGGTGAGCGGCTGTAGCGCTGCGTCACAGTGCAAGGCGGTGCTGTGTTGGGTTGGTGAGGAGAGACACCCACCCAGCGCGGCGCTGTTGTCCGGATCGCAGCAAGTCTGTGGCGCTCACCGCGTGGGGTGTGACGAGTCCCGGTAGCCCGGTCGCTTTTGCGGCCGGGCTTTTTTTATTCTTCTGCCATCCGCGGGCAAGCAGAAGCGCGCTCTGGATCTTTTTCCGCGCGGCGGTCGGTGGGTTGGGCGCTGGGCCCCCATGCCCTTGGAGGCGAACGCGCTCGCGACAGACCCGAGCGGACAATCCCCCCGTTCCACTCAGCCCAAGGACTACCCGACCACGCGCTCATGGCCGTGAACCATCCGCCACAACGCGTTGGAACAACGCTCCCCGCGATTGCAGGAAGCGCCTTTTTCAGGACATCGCGATCAACACACGCAAGGCGACGACGCCACGCCGTGGCGCGCGGCGATCATTCGTTGGGCGGGGTGGTCGGCTTGGCTTCGCTGCCGAAGCTGCCGTCGGCTTCCGCGGCCAGGTAGGCGAACACCGTGTACGCGGCCACGTTCTGCGCCAGTGCG
Source organism: Stenotrophomonas sp. Steno-Z1 (assembly GCF_056393175.1). Taxonomy (NCBI): domain Bacteria; kingdom Pseudomonadati; phylum Pseudomonadota; class Gammaproteobacteria; order Lysobacterales; family Lysobacteraceae; genus Stenotrophomonas; species Stenotrophomonas sp. Steno-Z1. Next base: position 150,015 of record NZ_JBWJPB010000001.1, read on the forward strand.
GCCGGGTCGATCTTGTCCAGGGTGTCGTCGGCGGTGTGGTGCAGGTTGAAGTAGTCGGTGCCGTCCTGCGCCAGCCACGCCCACGCGCCGCCCTTGGCAGCCAGCGGGCCCACGTCCGGCCCGGGGCCGCCCTTGTCGGGCGCGTACTCGATGCCCAACGGCTTGAGCACGTCGGCGATCTGCCGGGTCGCCTCGCGCGAGTGTTCCGGGTTCGGCGAGCCGGTGTTGAAGGCATAGATGCGGCCGGCGCCGAAGTCGCTTTCGGCGGCGAGCTGGTGCAGCACCACGTCCTTGGCATGCGCTTCGGCGTAGGCCTTGCCGCCATACAGGCCCTGTTCCTCGTTGGCGAAGGCAACCACACGGATGGTGCGCTTGGGCGCCTGCTTGAGCTGGCCGATCAGGTGGCCGGCGGCCATGGTGATGCCTACGCCTGCGCCATCATCGATCGCCCCGGTGCCCAGGTCCCACGAATCCAGGTGACCGCCGATCACCACCACTTCCTTGGGCAGGCTGCGCCCGGTGATCTCGCCGATTACGTTGTAGGAGGTGGCCTTGCCATCCCAGCCGCAATCCAGGCTCAGCTTCAGCGTGGTCCTGCCGCGTGCGACCAGGCGCGCCAACTGGTTGGCATCGGGCACCGACAGCGCGGCCGACGGCACCGGGGTCAGGCCATCGTCGAAACGGGTGATGCCGGTGTGGGGCACGCGATGCGAGTCGGTACCGGCCGAGCGCATCACAAAGCCCACCGCGCCCTTGCGGATCGCTTCGGACGGGCCCTTGCTGCGCACCGCGCCGCCGTTGCCGTAGTCGCGGCCATCGCGGTAGGCGGTCATCTGGTAATCAACGAAGGCGATCTTGCCGGTCAGCGAGCCGGCGGGCGCCGCCTGCAACGCGGCGAGATCGGCGAAGCGCACCACCTCGGCCTCGACCGTGCCGCCCGGGCTGCCGCCCAGCGCGGTGATGGTCAGCGGCTGCGCATGCGTGCCGGTGACCTGCGCGTGCTCGCTGCGGCGCTCCCACTTGGGAAAGGTGACCGGCTCGGTCCATACCTTGTCAAAGCCCAGCGCCTTGAACTTGGCCACGGCCCAGGCCACCGCGCGCGCGTCGGCTTCACCGCCGGCGATGCGCGGGCCGATCTCGGTGGTCAGCGATTCGACCACCTTCCAGCCGGTGTCATCCTTGAGCGCCTGCTCGCGCAGTTCGGCCGCGGTGGCCAGCGACCTGGGCGGCAGGGTGGTGGTGCCGGTCGCCGCGAATGCAGGCGCAGCCAGCAGGGCGAGGGAGGATGCGATGGCAAGGACGCGGCGACGCATGGACAACTCCGGGAAACAGGGGCGGAAGCCTTGGAGCTTAGCAGCCTGCCCGGACCGCACATGGGCGGTAGGTCATGGTTGCGCGGACGCTGTTTTCCATACGCGAAAGCCCCGCCAGGGCGGGGCTTTCGACTGTGCCTCCGACACGCGCCGGAGCGCGGTCCAAGGGCCGGCGCCAGACGATGCCGGGTGGCGGTAGCGCCGGCCAACGGCCGGCACTGCCCGGATCGCCTCAGCGCTTGAGGTTGTCGCGGATCTCGCGCAGCAGCAGCACTTCTTCGGCCGGTGCGGCGGGGGCGGCTTCCTTCTTGCGGGCCAGGCGGTTGATCACCTTGACCACCAGGAAGATGGCGAATGCCACGATCACGAACTGCACCAGCGTGTTGAGGAAGTCACCGTAGCCGATCACCACCGCCGGGATCTCCTTGCCGTCGGCGGCCAGCCGGGCCGGGGCCAGGGTCCAGGCCAGCTGCGAGAAGTCCACGCGTCCGATCAACCAGCCCAGCGGCGGCATGATGATCTTGTCCACCAGCGCGGTGACGATCTTGCCGAACGCCGCACCGATGACGACACCGACCGCCAGGTCGATGACGTTGCCACGCATGGCGAATTCCTTGAACTCGGTAATCATTCCCATCGGGATCTCCTGTGGCGGGTTTATCAAAAGACGGCGCAGGGTAGCGCAGCCGATGTCATCCAGCGATGACGCCGTGGCGCTCGGCCACGTTTTCCAGGCGCGCGCTGAAACGGTCGCCCGGCTTCAATGCCGCCACGCCCGCCGGGGTGCCCATGAACACCAGGTCGCCGGCCTTCAACGCCCACAGCTTGGACAGCTCGTGCAGGATCTCCGGCACGGTCCAGATCATCTGGTCCAGCAGCGACTGCTGGCGCACCTCGCCGTTGATTTCCAGCGACAGGTTGAGTGCGGCGAGGTCGCCCACTTCGCCGGCCGGGACCAGCTCGCTGACCGGTGCGGACTGGTCGAAGCCCTTGGCCGGGTCCCACGGATGGCCCTTGGCCTTGGCGGCGGCCTGCAGATCGCGCCGGGTCAGGTCCAGGCCGACGCCGTAACCGAACACCAGTGCCTCTGCCTGCTCCACCGGCAGTTCGCCGGCCGGCGCATCACGACCGATCGCCACCACCAGTTCCACCTCGTGGTGCAGGTCGGCGGTCGCCGAGGGGTAGGGGATCACATCGTCGTGCCCGACCACGATCGCATCGGCGGGCTTGCTGAAGAACATCGGACGGCCACGGTCGTCGGCAGCCGGCACCGCCGCGCCCATTTCGCGCGCATGGTCGGCAAAGTTGCGCCCGACGCAGTAGATGCGGCGCACCGGGAAGGTGCCGCCACCGGCCACGGGAATGCGCGGTTGTTCGGGCGTGGGGATTACATCGGTCATGCTCGCGTCCTGTCACGAAGGGTCACGGGCAGTCTAGAACGAGCGTGCGCGAGGTGCCACGCCAAACGTGGTGTCATGCGTTGCGCGACAGTATCCGGGGAGGGGCCGCGCAGCCGCGCGGCGCGACCTCAACGCGACAGCGGCAAGGCCTGCTTGCGGACCACGCGGTATTCGGCATCGACCACCTGCGGGTCGCTCTGGCGGCTGGCCTGCTTGCGCTGGGCCAGCAGCTTCCACGCCAGCCCGGCAATGATCATCGCCGCGCCCACGAACACCCCGACAAACACCAGTGCCGCCAGGATCGCCAGGCCCAGCAGGCCCACCGCAACGCGCACCAGCGGATGGCGCGGCTTGCGCGGCGCGAACAGGGTGCGCAACGTGTTGAACTGGAAGAAGCGGTTGTACATGGCGTTTCTTTGGCTGAAGTCAGCGAACCCCGAGTATCCGGGCTGCCCTCTGTCATTGAGTGAAAAACTCGTTAAACGCAGTTCGCGTTCATTTCAAATCAATGACTTGTGTTCATCGCCGAGCCAGCCACATGACGGCGTGAGAGAATGCGCCTCCCTTGTCGCCACCGCCGAACCTGCCCGTGTCCGAGACTGCCGCCGCCCCCTTGATCGCCTTGCAGGCCATTGCCGACGAGGGCTTCGCCGAGGTCGATGCCTGCGTCGACGGCGACAGCGAATCGCTGGTGCTGTATCGCCAGGGCGATCAGGTGCGTGGCTGGCTGAACATCTGCCCGCACGCCGGGCGCCGCCTGGACTGGGCACCGGGCCAGTTCCTCAAGAGCCGCGAGGGCCATCTGGTCTGCGCCGCGCATGGGGCCTCGTTCTCGCTGGACGACGGCAACTGCGTGGCCGGCCCGTGCAAGGGGGATCGCCTGCGTGCGGTGCCGCTGCAGCTGCGCGACGGCCAGGTGTGGCTGGGCTGATGGCGTGCGACAAGTACGGCGCCGGGCACCGATCCGCGCATGGCGTGGCTCCAGCAGCGTGCAGCCACCACGGGCGATGACGTAGATCCACGCCATGCGTGGAGGCCGCCTCAGAACATCAGGTTGATCATTAACACCACCACGATGGTGTAGATCAGCGACAGCGGCGCGCCCACCCGCCACAGTTCGCGCGGGGTGTAGTTGGCCGGGCCAGTGATCATCGAGATCACCGGGTTGGAGGCGGTCATCAGGTTGTTGGACGCCGACAACGCCACGATCAACGCGAATGCGGTCGGGTTGCCGCCGGCCGCCAGGGCCAGGTTGACCGCGATCGGCACCATCACGATGGTCGCCCCCACGTGGCTGATCACCAGCGAGAACATCGTGGTCAGCAGCGCCAGCGCGATTTCCAGCACCCACACCGGAATGCCGGTCGGCAGGCGATCGATGGTGTGGCCGGCGATCCAGGCCGCCGCGCCACTGCTGTCCATCGCCCAGCCCAGCGGGATCAGCCCGGCCATCATGAAGATGGTCTTCCAGTTGATCGAGGCGTAGGCCTCGTCCATGCGCAGCACCCCGGTGAGCAGCATGCCGGCCACCCCCGTCATCAGGGTCAGCGCCACCGGCAGCTTGGAGGTCAGCGCGATCAGGATGGTGATGGCGAAGATGCTCATCGCGATCTTGAACTTGTGCGGGCGCTGCTCGCCCTTGGGGTAGTCGGTGACCACCACGAAGTCGCGGCTCTTGGCCGCCTGCGCCAGGTCGGTCCAGATGCTGTGGAAGACCAGCATGTCGCCGGCGCGCAGCGCCACGTTGCGCACGTCCTCGCGGATCACCTGCTTGTCGCGGTTGATCGCCAGCAGGCTGATGCCACGCTGCTTGCGCAGGCGCAGTTCCGAGGCGGTCTTGCCGATCACATCCGAGGTCGGCGGGATCACCGCTTCGGAAATACCGGCGCGGCTGGGATTGAACAGGTCGCCCAGGTGCTTCAGCCGCGAGGACATGCGCAGGAACTGGTTCTGCGCGAAATCGCCCACCTGCTGGCGCGCGCCCATCACCCCGAGCACGCTGCCCACCCAGATGCGCATCTCCGCCGGCGGCGCAAGGCGGGTGTCGTTGCCGGTCTTCAGGGCCAGCAGCAGCGGTGCATCGTGCACGTTCTCGGCCTCGCCCAGGGTCATGCCGACCAGCGGGCTTTCGGCGGTGACCACCAGCTCGAACACGTCGCCTTCGATGCCGTAGGTCTTGGCGAAGTAGCTCTCGGTGCGCGCGGGGGTGACCCCGTCGTTGGCCAGGGTCTCCTCTTCGACCAGCTTGCGGTCGCCGAAGTGGCGGAAGTACAGCAGCGAGGCGATCAGCAGCGCCACGCCGATCGGCAGCGGCGCGAACATGCGCAGCGGCTCGATGGTGGCAAGGCCCGAGGGCAGGTTGTTGTTGGCCGAGGCCAGTAGATCGTTCAACAGGATCAGCGGCGAGTTGCCGACCATGGTCAGCGCGCCGCCCATCACGATCGCCGCGGCGATCGGCAGCAGCAGGCGCTGCAGGGTCAGCCCGGTACGCGCGGCCAGCCGCGAGGCGACCGGCAGGTACAGCGCCATCACTGAGGGATTCTGCATGAACGACGAGTTCAAGCCGGCGATCGCGGTGGTCATCATCAGCAGGCGGGTTTCCACGCCATGCCCGCGCCGCAGCAGCCACGCCGCCAGCCGGTTCAGCGCGCCGGTGCGGTCCAGGCCCGCACCGAGGATGGTGGTGGCGATGATGCTCATCACCGCGTTACCGGAGAAGCCGCCGAAGATTTCCTCCGGTGCGATCAGTCCGGTCACGCCCAGCACCACCAGCACCACCAGCGCCACCACATCGGCGCGGATGCGCTCGAACAGGAACATCGCCATCGTGAAGCCGACCAGCCCCAGGACGAGCTTCATGTCGGTGGTCAGCGTCAGCGCGGTATCCATGGGGTGGCGCGGTTCCTTGGGCCAGGATCAGGTGCGGTCGTACAGCAGGTCCCACACGCCATGGCCGAGCTTCTGGCCACGGGTCTCGAAGTGCGTCTGCGGACGCCATGCCGGGCGCTCGACCTGGCCGCGCGGGCCGGCGCGGTTGCTCAGCCCGGCGGTGGCATCGAGCACGTCCCACATCTGCTCGGCGTAGTCTTCCCAGTCGGTGGCACAGTGCAGGCGGCCACCGACGCGCAGCTTGCGCACCAGCAGGTCGGCAAAGCCGGGCTGGATCAGGCGGCGCTTGTTGTGGCGCTTCTTGTGCCACGGATCGGGGAAGTAGATGCGTACTTCATCCAGCGCGCCATCGGCGATCTCCTTTTCCAGTACCTCCACCGCATCGTGGTGGTACAGGCGCACGTGGTCGGCGTTGTCGTCGGCCAGGGCATTGAGCAGGCGGCCCACGCCCGGGGCGTGCACTTCCAGGCCGATGTAGTCGCGGCTCGGGTCCTGCTGCGCGGCGAAGCGCAACGCGGCGCCGTTGCCGAAGCCGATCTCCAGCACCTTGTGCGCATCGCGCCCGAAGGTGGCGTCCAGGTCGCGCGGCTCGCCGGTGAAGTCCAGGCCGAAGCGCGGCCAGCGGTCATCGAACGCGCGCTGCTGGGCCGGGGTGAAGCGACCCTGGCGCAGGACGAAGCTGCGCACCTCGCGGCGGCCTTCGGTAATGGTGAAGGGCTTGGCCGGGGCCTTGGCGCCGGCGCTGTCGAAAGGATTGGTCATCAGCCGATCAACCCGTCCACCGGCGAGGACGCACTCGCGTAGCGCTTGCGCGGAATGCGCCCGGCCAGGAAGGCCTCGCGGCCCGCTTCCACGGCCTTGCGCATCGCGCTGGCCATCAGGATCGGGTTGCGGGCGCCGGCGATGGCGGTGTTCATCAGCACGCCGTCACAGCCCAGTTCCATCGCGATCGCCGCGTCGGAGGCGGTGCCCACGCCGGCGTCCACGATGATCGGCACCTTGGCGTCTTCGATGATCTGCAGCAGGTTGTACTTGTTCTGGATGCCCAGGCCCGAGCCGATCGGCGCGGCCAGCGGCATCACCGCGGCGCAGCCGATCTCTTCCAGGCGCTTGGCCAGGATCGGGTCGTCGGAGGTGTAGACCATCACCTCGAAGCCATCCTTCACCAATTGCTCGGCGGCCTTCAGGGTCTGCACCACGTCCGGGTACAGCGTCTTCTGGTCGCCCAGCACTTCCAGCTTGGTCAGGTTGTGCCCGTCCAGCAGCTCACGCGCCAGGCGGCAGGTGCGCACCGCGTCGTCGGCGGTGTAGCAGCCGGCGGTATTGGGCAGGATCGTGTAGCGATCCGGCGGCAGCACATCGAGCAGGTTGGGCTCGCCCGGGTTCTGCCCGATGTTGGTGCGGCGGATCGCCACGGTCACGATCCGGGCCCCGGCGGCATCGGTGGCCAGGCGGGTTTCTTCCAGGTCCTTGAACTTGCCGGTGCCGGTCAGCAGCCGGGAACCGTAGGTCTTGCCGGCGATCACCAGCGAATCAATGGGGGCATTTGCATTCATGCGCGCAATTATCGCCTATCGCGCGGCGCGATGCTGCCTCGCTCAACCGCCACCGAGTGCGTGTACGATCTCGACCCGGTCGCCATCCTGCAACGCGTGCCCGGCATGCCGGCTGCGGGTGACGATCTCGCCATTGACCTCCACCGCGACGCGGCGCTCGAGCAGGTTCTCGACCTGCAACAGGTCCAGGACGGTGGCGGTTTGCGGAAGCTGGCGGGTCTCGCCGTTGAGCACGATGTTCATGACGCCATTGTCCCTCAATGGCGCTGGACTGCGTACCCTTGCAGCCCCCTCCCGGGGCCGCGGAGGCGGCCCCGCCGGGGGCTGGCCGGTCCCCGGGGCATTTCATGCGGCAACGCAGCGTGAATTGGCCCGGGTGCAGTGAAACCATTACACCGTGCGCCGGCGTACGTCGGTGGTTCTCCCACTTCAAGGAGCTTTACATGCTGATCAGCAAGCGTCCCCTGCGTTCCCTCTTGGCCGTGGCCATCGCCCTGGCGGCGGCGCCGGCCATGGCCCAGTCGCCGTACACCAAAACCGTGTTCATCGGCGACAGCCTGACCGACGCAGGGTACTTCCGTCCGCTGCTGCCGGCAGGCGTGCAGCCGGTCACCGGTCAGTTCACCACCAACCCGGGCTGGACCTACGCCCAGTACGTGGCCAACTACTACGGTACCAACGGGTCGGCGCACGGCAACGGGCAGGGCGGTGACAACTATGCCATCGGTGGCGCTCGCGTCGGCGTGGATACCAGCCAGGTGCTGGCCGCGGGCACCCCGGCGGTGCCGGTGTACTCGCTCAAGACCCAGACCGCGCAGTACCTGGCCGCCAACGGCGGCAAGGCAGACCCGAATGCGCTGTACACCGTGTTCGGCGGCGCCAATGACCTGTTCGCCATCCAGGCCGGCGCCCCGCTGGTGTCCACCCTGACCAACGCGGTCACCGACCAGGTCGGCATCGTCGCCACCCTGAAGGGTGCCGGCGCCGAATACATCGTGGTCCCGACCATCCCCGACGTCGGCCTGACCCCGGGCGCGCGCGCCGGTGGCCCCGCCGCGATGGCGGCCGGCACCGCGCTGGCCAAGGCCTACAACGACGCCCTGTTCGGTGGCCTGAAGGCCGCCGGCCTGCAGGTGATCCCGGTGGACACCTTCCACGTGCTGCAGGAAATCGTCGCCAACCCGGGCCAGTACGGCTTCGTCAATGTCACCAACCCGGCCTGCACCACGGCCTCGTCGCTGACCTGCAACCCGACCAGCTACGCCACCCCGACCGCCGCCAGCACCTACGTGTTCGCCGACGGCGTGCACCCCACCAGCGCCACCCATGAGATGCTCGGCCAGTACACCCTGTCGATCCTGGAAGCCCCGCGCAACCAGCAGATCCTGACCCACTCGGCGCAGACCATCGGCCGCTCGCGCGCCGACCAGGTCAGCCTGCACCTGGGTGGCCGTCCGGACGACGGCATGTCCTGGTGGGGCAGCGTGCGTGGCGACATGCAGCGTTACTCGCACGGCGACCTGTACGACGGCATGGCGCCGGCCGGCCTGTTCGGCGTGGATTGGGCGCGTGACGGCCTGGTGCTCGGCGGCTTCGCCGGTTACGGCCGCATGGATGCCGACTTCGGCAACAACAAGGGCGACTTCACCCAGTCCGACACCTCGCTGGGCCTGTTCGCCGGCTGGTACGGCCAGCACGCCTGGGTCAACGGCCAGGTCAGCTACAGCTGGCTGGACTACGACGTCACCCGCAAGGTCCAGCTTGGGCCGGCTACCCGCACCCATGAAGGGTCGCCGGAAGGCAGCAACCTGACCGTGGCACTGAACGCCGGCTACGATTTCGGCGGCCAGTCGCACTTCGAAGGCGGCTTCCGCCACGGCCCGATCGCCGCGGTGATCTGGCAGAAGGTCAAGCTGGACGGCTACGCCGAAAGCAACCCCAGCGCCACCGCGCTGGGCTATGCCAACCAGGACGTCGACTCCACCGTCGGACGCCTCGGCTGGCAGGCGCGCTTCGAAGGCAGCACCGTCACCCCGTACGTGCAGGTCACCTACGACCACGAGTTCGAAGACGGCCAGCAGGCCAGCGCGTGGCTGCAGTCGATGCCGGACGTGGGCATGTACAAGGTGCCGGGCCTGGAGTTCGACAAGGACTACGTGACCGCCGTGATGGGCGCACGCGTCAAGCTGGGCGGCCTGCAGAGCAACATCGGCATGAGCGCCACCACGCTGCAGAAGCGTGCGCGCGACGTGTCGCTGTTCGCCAGCTTCAGCGGCAGCTTCTGATCCACCCTTGCGCAGCGCCCCTTGCCGGGGTGCCGCGCAGGGCCGGCGAAAGCCGGACGCAGCGGGCGGCCCAGTGCCGCCCGTTGCCTTTTGACCACTCCGCCGCATAGACTTGTCCGGCACCGCGCGGGTGTAGCTCAATGGTAGAGCTGTAGCTTCCCAAGCTACTGACGAGGGTTCGATTCCCTTCACCCGCTCCAGTCCAACCGCTCATGCAGCTAAGTGCATGAACGCTAAGGGGCTGAGTCAATAACGCTGCCGTCAAACGACCCTCCCGCAGGTATCGTTTGAGGTATCGCTCCATGCGAAAGTCGCTTCTTCCTTAGCGCCCATCAGGGCGCTACGCCCGCTTGCTTGTTCCGCTTGAGCTGCGATCCCACCTGTGGGGTGTCGCTCCATCTTCCGTGCGTTGGGTTTGCCCGCTGGTGATCGCGCACGACTGACGGCGACCTGCATGCGCGTGGCACGCTCCGATGCCTTCAGGGCGATGCGTGCAGGACGACTCGTGGACAAGAGGGAGCTGGATGAGCCGCTGCGTAGAGCCGTTTTGGGGGCAGCCGCGTGAGCTCACCTTGGAGACCAACTCGCTTCCCAACGGAGAGCGAATTGGGCGGCCCCAGGTTGATACGCCCCATGATGCGGCGCTGCTTGCCAGCGTCTTGGGACTGTGTCCTCCATCGTCAAATGAACGGAGCCAGTGGATCAAACAGCGGGATTAGGCTGGCATAACGAGGTCATGAAAGGCCAGGTGAGTCAGGTCGTAGCGCCCCAAAGGGAGGAGTAACGCTGTCTCAAGCCATTGACTAGCATTTGGATGATCTGCGACGTACCAAGCGCGATCCCAAGCCCATCATTGAAAGCCGCCAGACGCTTCGCATCCTGCTGGGACTCGTTGGGAATCTGCTAGCGGCTTGGCTGACGGTGGATAATCTCAGGGCGCTATTGGACGGCGTGCAGCGCAGGCCGAAGAACGCGACCCAGCGCGCCGAATACCGCACATTGAGCGTCAAGCAGACGGTCGCGCTTTCTAATGCGAACGGGGAGCCTCCGCCTAAGGCATGGGCGTTGAGCAAGCATTGGGATCGAATGGCCGTGTTCTTTCGCCATCTGCACGCTGCCGGAGTGCTGGACCGCGATCTCACGGCCGCAATCGTTCGCCATTCGGCGAAGACCGAAGCGGTAACGGGGCGACCTTTCTTGCATGCAGAGCTCCGAACCTTTCTCGGCGCTAAAGTAAGATTTATATCTCAATGTGAAAATGCGCGCGGAGTAAATGAGTGCGCTGTCGCCTGTAGTAAAAATATTAGGAAGGCTTTTGGGCAATCTCCTAACCCCTCGCGCGGTCCATTTTGTCGCGGCGGCGTTCAATGCCGATATTTATGAAATAACCAGTTTTAGTGATGCAGGGGTTAAGGCCAAGCCGCTAGGTAGATATGTTCCGGCGCTACCTAGCCTTCGTTGAACTTTCGATCTCCGTAATGTGATCAAGTTCTAGGCAGGGCTTGAATATTTCATTGAGTTCGTGGATAAGGGAGGTGCGGCTCGGCCGCATTCCGGACCAAGGACGATCCGAGGTATGACGTGGAAGGCCTTGCCCTCGCGTTCTCGTTCCCTGCCGGCGCGGTGCTCGTCCAGCAAGGAGAACAGGATGTTTTTACGACTGAAGGACCTATCGTGTGCCGCGCTGGCGATCATCGCCCTCGGCTCCATTACCCCCTCTGTGGGGCTGGCTCAGGAAAGCAGAATTGCTTGGCGCATTTCCCAGCCCGCCGGCAACGCATCTGAATTCGAGACACAGCAGGAAGCCGTGGAGGCCATCAAAACGTTGCCCGTGCCTCCGGGAGTGCCGGTTGAGCTCCAGCACTTTTGGGGGGCTGTCAAGACAATCAAGTCCAAGTCAGTGCGCTTCGGGGGTTCGGTATCGATCACGTACTGGATGGGCCTGTTTTCGCCTACCGATCCAGAGTGGTCATACAATTCCCTCTTCGAGACAGAAGCTGAGGCTATCGCAGATTACACGCAGAACGACACCAATCCGTTCTGCCCGGGAGAGTCTTTCGTTCCAACAGGGCCTTGGAGGGATTTTTATCCAGGCATGGAAGGGCGCGTACAAGTGCGTCCTTATCTCTCGACAACAATGTGGGGCGAGAATACGGATGATTCCCCATGTGAGCCCTTCCAGGAAGAATACGAATTTACGAGAACGCGGCGGCAATTCTGTCCCAACGAAATGACGTATTGGTCGGACAAGTACGAGGCCTGTGTCAATGAGGAATTTGTCGCCACCCTCACCTCAAAGACCGTGGAGTGCGACAGCAGCGGGGGTAGCGGTATGTGTGGTGCCGGTAGCGGCCGGGCGAGGTGTGACGGGAGCGTCGGCAACCCCTGCGACGTAAAGACCGGCGAGAAGTATGAGATTGCCGAGGACTTCGACCTCGGATGGATTGCCTTGACACGCCATTATCATTCCGGTGTGTCCACCAGCATCGGTGGCTTCGGTCATGGTTGGACACACTCGCTGGGGGCGCAGTTGACCTTGGATGGGGACGATAGCGTCGGCCTCATCGAGGGTACAGGGTTCCAGCGGCCCTTTAAGAAGGTGGGCCAGGTCTACGAGGCTGCTGACAGTAGCGGTGACCGCCTTGTTCACAACGGCAACTGGAGCCTGTACTCCGCTGGCTCCATCAGCAATTTCGATGTCGATGGGCGCCTGACGGCCCAGCGCTTCCCCGATGGTACCTCGCTGACTTACGTCTACGATGAAAGCGATCGTCTCGCTGCGGTGGCGCATAGCAGCGGGCGCACGCTGGAGTTCGTCTATCAGTCCAATGACTATGAGGCCTTGATCAGCTCGGTCCTGGTCGCGGGTGTCCCCCAAGCGAGCTACACCTATACCGCGCAAGGCCAAGTGGCTACGGTGACCTACGCTGGTGGCGGCGTGCGCACCTATCACTACGAAAACCTTAGCTTCCCCCAGCATCTGACCGGGATCACCGCAGAGGACGGCCAGCGATACAGTACGTTTACCTATGACGCCATCGGTCGCGTCATTTCGAGTCAGCATGCAGGGGGCGCGGACGGAGTGACGCTGGCGTACAGCCCCAATGGCGGCGCGGTGGTCACGGATGCACTTGGCCATCAAACCGACTACTCCCTGACGCCCGGCGGCGATACCGCGCCGCCGCGTAAGGTGTTGGGCACCACCGATTCCCAGGGATCGATAAGTCGTACCTATTACGATGTCAGCGTCGACTTCCGTCGGCGATTGGATACCTACACGGATCGTCGTGGCGTCCAGACCAAGCACACATACGGCGAAGGCACCGATGCGGTGACCGGTCGGCTGGTCGCTACCCACACCGTTACCGAGGCGGTGGGCCTGCCCGAGCAGCGTGTGGTGCAGAGCACGCGTGACAAGGAGACCAACGCCGTTCTCGTTACGACGATAGGTCAACAAGAGACCCGAACCGCTTACAACGCCCGCCGACAGCCAGTGAGCATAACGCTTAAGGATTTGGCTTCCGGGCAGACGCGCGCCACAACCTATGCCTATTGTGAGGCCGCCGACGTGGCCGCAGCGGGCGGCTGCCCGATCGAGGGACTACTGAAAAGCGTCGATGGGCCACGTACGGATGTAGCCGATGTAACCATCTATGCGTATTACGCAGCCGACGACGCCGGTTGCGCCTCCAATGGCACCTGCGCTTACCGCAAGGGCGATCTGCACAGCGTTACCAATGCGCTGGGGCAGACGGTAGAAACCCTGGCCTACGACGCATTTGGTCGTCCGCTTTCGGCAAAGGACGTCAATGGAGTGGTCACGGACTACACCTATCATGCTCGCGGCTGGCCGACCTCGGTAAACGTACGTGGCGCCTCCGCCGCAGCAGATCGGGTGACCCAGCTGAGCTACTGGCCGACCGGGCTTGTGCAGCAGGTTACCGAGCCCGATGGGAGCAGCGTGTCCTATGTCTACGACGCTGCGCAGCGGCTGACCGACATCGAAGACAGCGCGGGGAACACCATCCACTACACGCTGGATAACGTCGGCAAGCGCGTCAAGGAAGACACGCTGGACTCCGGCGGCACGTTGCGGCGCACCCTTGCCCGCGTCCACAACACGCTGGGACAGCTCACCACGCTGAAGGACGCAGGCAATCACGCCACCGCCTTCACCTACGATGCGGATGGCAACCCGCAAACGGCCACGGATGCACTAAGCCGGGTGAGCAGCCAGCAGTACGATCCGCTGAACCGCCTTGCGCGGACATTGCAGGACGTCGGCGGCGTAGCTGCGGAGATCCGCTCGCAGTACAACGCGCTGGACCAAGTTACCCAGGTCACCGACCCAAAGGGCCTCCACACCACTTACGCTTACAACGGTTTCGGTGACCTCACCGGCCAAGTCAGCCCGGATAGTGGTGGGAGCAGCTTCACCTCGGACTCAGCCGGCAATCGCAAAACCGCCACCGACGCGCGGGGAGTGACCACGACCTATCACTACGACGTGCTCAACCGTCTGACCGGTGTCGCCTACCCAGACCCGAGTCTTGACGTGGGCTATAGCTATGACGTGGCCCCGGCGGTTTGCGCGGCCGATGAGCAGTTCGCCAAGGGTCGATTGGGGCAGGTGCTTCACGCCAATGGCAGCACCCTCTACTGCCATGATCGCTTCGGCCAGATCACCCGTAAGGTGCAGACGCTCAATGGTGTGGCGAGCACGCTGCGCTATGCCTACAACAAGTCGGGTCGGTTGACTGCATTGACCTATCCCGATGGCAGCGTGGCTGACTACGTCCGCGACGCACAGGGCCGCATCAGCCAGATCGGCCTGACCCGCCCCAGTCAGGCGCGCCAAGTTGTGGTGAGCAACGTGACATATGCGGCCTTCGGCCCGGCTACTGGCTGGACCTACGGCAACGGACGCCAGTTACAGCGCCCGCTGGACCTCGACTATCGCTCGCAGGCGGTTCACGACCCGGCTGTGGGTGGACTGTCACTAAGCTATGGCTATGATCCAGTGGGTTCGATCACTGAACTGAGGAACGGCGCCAATTCCACCGTACTGGCCAAGTATGCGCACGACACGCTGGGCCGCCTGACCCAGACCCAGGACGGCGCGACCGGCACGCCGATAGAAACCTATGCGTACGACGCCACCGGCAATCGCACGTCGTTAACCACCTCGGCAGGTGCCGTAAGCTACACCTATCCGGCCACCAGTCATCAGCTGACCGCTGTGGACGGCGAAGCTCGCAACCATGATGCTGCGGGCAACACGACCAGCATCGGCGGCAATGCCTTCGCTTACAACGATGCCAACCGCATGAGCGCGGTGAAGCAGGGCAGCGCGGTTCTGGAGAGCTACGCCTACAACCACCGGGGCGAACGAGTGTTGCGCACCGCGACCGGTGGAGGTGTACAGGTAACCCTGTATGGTGAGGCCGGGCAGTGGCTCGGCAACTACTCGGCGACAGGGCAGGCGCAGCAGCAGGCGATCTGGCTGGACAACTACCCGGTGGCGCTTATCAATGCGCCCATAACAGGTGTGCCGGAACTGGCCTACATCCAGCCGGATCACCTTGGCACCCCCCGTGTGGTGATCGACCCGGTACGTAATGTTTCGATCTGGGAGTGGAGCAACAAGAGCGAGGTGTTCGGCAACCAGATCCCGAACTCCGACCGTGACGGGGACGGCGTGGTTTTTAATTTAGCACTGCGGTTCCCGGGGCAACAGGCTACGGAAGCGAGTGGGTTGTTCTACAACAATCAGCGTGAGTACGACCCAACGGTGGGGCGGTACTCGCAGAGTGATCCGATTGGACTGAAAGGGGGAGTTAACACTTTTGCATATGTTGACTCGAATCCGACGATGTTTACTGACGCCAAGGGTTTGGTGAAGAGCAATACTTGTATCACCGCATACATCGCAGGTGGAGCGGTTTGTGGTGGTGTTGCGGGCTACTACGGAGGTGGCGCCCTGGGCGGCGTCGGCGGCGCTGCAGCTTGCATTCCATCAGGTCCTGGCGCTGCGGCCTGTGCTGTCGGGGGCGCCGTTGGTGGAAGCTCAATAGGCGGCGGTGCAGGTTCGGTAGTCGGAGGGTTCCTAGGAGGCCTTGCGGGGCAAGTAATGTGCCCGGATGATGGTGAGGAGGATTGTGAGGCGCTGCTGCGGACTGACACAGATACCTGCAACGGAATCTCTAGGGTGCGTAGCGCAAGAGCTGGTGCCGTTTGTCACGCGTCGGCGACTCAGAGGTACGCTGCATGTCTCAGAGGAAGCCCCATTCCGCCCTTGAATACCTGGAACAACTAGCTATGAATATTTACGATCATCTCGTTTGTGTCGATGAAGATGCCAAGGAATTGGTTGTGTTTCGAGTGGGGGCAGATGGAAGGAGGACCTTGTTCACCAAGGTCCCGCTTCCGAAGGTTGAGGGATGGTCTGCCGAGTGGCAGGATCTTGCGAAAAAGCTTGGTGAGAATCTGCTGATCGACTCTCCGGTGATTCGGCGAATTCTCAATGTCTGAGGCATGAAATCGGTGTGTCTAGAGAATCAGTTGCGCATAGAACGCTTGCGGCGGGCGATACATTTCTAACGGGCGGTGGCGAAGTCTCCCCACACTGAGTGGTCGTCGGGGGGCTGAATTTGTGAGGCTGATCGATTGCGAGTGTGAACCATAACAGGCAGCAAAAGTGCTATAAATAAGGTGTTTTCGAGCTATTGCGCTTCTCAAATCTTGAGCCATAACCAATGGACTAAGACACTGGAAGCCTTATGACTATCGAACACACACGCATCAAAACTTACAGCCGAGCTAAGGGTCATTCCGCCCTCGCCGCCGCCGCCTACCGTGGCGGATTTCTGTTCACTGACCCCACATCCGGTGTCAAATATGACTACCGGGGCAGGGCTGGAATCATCCAGGCCTGCTGCTTGGCACCGTCAGGGTCGCCTGCCTGGGTCAACGATCCTCAGCGTCTCTGGGCCGCAGCAGAGGCAGCAGAGCGTCGTCGCAACAGTACAGTCTGCCGTGACTTCACCATTGCATTGCCGCATGAGCTCAATGAACGAGAGCGTTGGGAACTTGTTCTCGACATGTCGCATGCGCTGATCAAGCGAAATGGCTTTGCGCTACAAGCGAGCCATCACCGGCCAACCAAGGACGATCCTCGCTACTTCTACGCTCACCTATTGGCAACGACTAGGCGCATGGAGGCCTCTGGGCTGGCAGCCAAGACGCGAGTCCTGGACGGGCGTATCAACGGCCAAGGTGAGATTGAGTGGATCCGCGCCATGATCTCCGACCGCATCCATTCCCATTAGCAAGCAGGGAACTGGGAGCTGACGATCAGGCGTCCCCGTTTCGCCCCATGACTCTCTTCCACCTGCCGCAGGTATGAGAAGCATCATCGTTATTTGGATATGCTGCGTTGACGACTACAAGGAAGGGGCAGAAATGGAGTTCGAGAAGATCCGGTCAGCGGTCAGGCTCGCCGAATACGCGGTCGTCAATCGGCGACCGCTTCGAACGAAGGAAGACGCACTACGTGCCCTCTCAGAGGAGATCTTAGTCGGCCCGTGGTTGATCATGAGTGGCCTCGGCATCATTTGGAAGCGTTTGCTCTGGGTCTTCGTCCTGACGTCGATCATCGTGGCCGGTCTTTGCCTTGTCGAGCAGACTTTCAATCCCGTCATGATCCTCGCCGCGCTGACGCTGGGCGTGATCAGCGTCTACTTTGGCCTTCCTACTCGCACAGTCCTTGCTGGTGTCACCGCAAAGTCCATTGGAGAGCTTGCAGGCGCCATTGAAGGACTGGTGAGAGATCAGGGGGAGTTGGAACTCTTGTCGTCTGGGGTGCAGCTCGTAAAGACGCAAACGACCGAACGAATGGCGCGGTTCAACGTCTTCATTGGCATCGTCTGGGGCGCCTTGTTCTGGCTTGCCACGGCACGCGTGCTTTCCCCGACCGTTGCCCCGGATATTTTGCAGACGAGTCTCTTCCCAACCATTGCTGCCGCAAGCTCATTCATCGGGCTGTTTGGGGTCGCAGTTGGCTACGCAGCTGCTGTCCGTGTCGTCTATCAGACGTTGGACTTTGCTCTGTTGGAAGTCAAAGCGACGCTTGGCTTGCGGGTGTAGTGTTGTGCATTTGAGCTGAGCGGTGGTGTGGAAGAGGGGGCGTCCTTTGGATAAGTCCGGAATCGGTCCCCAAGGGAGAATCGCTATTCGTGGTCCTTCGGTGCTCACCGTGCTCGCCGTCCTCCCGGGGTTCTCCAAGGGGGGGGGGGGGCGGCCGAAGGCATCTGCTCTCATCTGGGCCACGGGTCATGGCTCTGCAACGACTAGTGGCCCCATCCGAACCAGCATCGGCAGCGGCAACACCTGGGCGCTTTCGAGCCGTCTATTGATTGACGGGAGGGGAAACGCCCTCTCGCGCCCATCGTGTTCGACGCGTTGGGATGAAGGCTCAGCCTGCCTAGCTGACTATGACGATCCTGCGCCCCTCGTGGGTGCCATCGGCTGACGTGGCGGTCAGGTCATCTGAGGCCCCGCACAAGCCTCAGTGTCCTCAGGGGCGAGGTGCGACCAAATCGCTTGGACAAGGGCTTCCAACGTGGGGGAGCTAACTCCTTTGCCTTTCGCACATGCCAACACCTGATGCATCACTTCCGGAACCTTGTGTGTGTCCTTGCTGGGGGTGAGCCCAAACGGTTCACATGCCTCTGCCAAACACTGCTGATGCAGCTCGGTGCCGAGCTCTGAGATCAGTACTGTTTCAAGGGTGTCGTCAAAATAGGCATAGTTCTTGGCTATCCTGGTTGAGAGCGGCTCATCGTAAGTAGCGTTAGCGTCCGCTAGATGTAGCAGCGCTGGGTTAGCGCCTGCTTCCTTCTTGTTCAGGTCGCAGTCCCATAGGATGAACGTCGGAATTTCTAGCTCGGTGAATACAGCATAGGGCCGATCAAGGTTCAGCTTCCCCTCTACGGGGAGAATTGCGATGCCCGCAGCATGAAAGTCAAGGCCGAGCAGCCGCGCGCATGCTTGAAGCGCAGAACGGTCGCTTCTTCCTTCAACCAGGACGACGCCGTTCGCAAAGAAGCCCTCTGCAAGCTCAGTCCCAAGGATGTGCAATCTCGGGATCAGAGTTGATGCTGTCCAAGATCCAGTTGGCTGGTTTTTTGACTTCTCTAGACGCGCAGCGACATTGGCAAGGCTCAATGACGTGAGCTGCGCCTGCTTAAACTTGCTGTCAGTCGACTTTACTCGCCGCGTAAGCCGCACTTCATTGGCTCGTTCCATTGCAACGAACATCGGTGAGTGAGAGCCAAAGATGATCTGTGGGGGGCCGGTCGCACCAGGTAGGCTCCCGGTGCTCAAACCCCTCAAGACACTTGCTAGGTGACGCTGCTTAGTCGGATGTTGGTATAGCTCCGGTTCCTCAATTGCCAGGATGAGGCTCGGCGCCGCTGGCGGTGTTGTCGAGGGCGCTTCCTCCTCCGATTTTCCGTCGGCAACGGGAGTTTGATGGCTAGTCTTGGCCAGGTGCTGTAGAAGCGTGAAGACAAATGCGCGTTGAAGACCGTGGCCCTGGCGATCCACGGGGCCGCCGAAGCCTTCATCACTCAATGAGACATCTGCGGCAGGCAAGGGCACAGCGATGTCAGCGACTTCGCGCCAAGTTAGCCCCACCGCAGCGTCCCGATACAGGCTTTTAAGGTCGCCAGTTAAGCGGGTTGCGAGCTCGCCAAGTTCAGGCATGTTTGCAGGTTCAACTAGAGCGCGATAGCGCGTCGTCACCTCCTCCTGGAAGGCTCGAACATCCTGTCTTTGAAGGATGGCACTGCGAACAACAATCTCTAGCAACCTTCCAATGGCACTTGCTTTGCCATCAGCAGCATCAAGCGAGGCTTCTCGCACAGCCGGGACGAAGACGAAGCTGGTATGACGCTGAAGCGCGCCTCGCCCCGCGTTCTTGAACCCGAAGAACTGACCATCGTCCCTCAACAGGGCCAAGGCATCGGGATGTTCTTGCTCCCATTGGAGGAGATACCCTTCAATCTGTGCGGCATTGGTTGCATTGGGAAGGTCAGCATAAATAGCGTTCTCTTCCTTGAGAGCCCTGTAAGCGGTCCGCTTCTCAGTCGCAGCACTGATGGCGCGGATGGGAGAGAAGTCCGGATTTTGGAGTGTTGAGCCATAGTATCGCCCTGAGGATGACGTTCCATCGAAGATCCTGGATACAGTCAACGTGCCATCCCGAACTCTACTTTCGAAAGTCTCCTGTTCGGCGCTACTCAGCTCCCCGAAGGTCAGCTCGATCTCTACTTGTAAGGTGGTATCACGGCCAAAGTAGTCATCTGGATCCAGCGCTTTGCTGGTCGAGTAGAACTTCTCAAGAGCTTTCAGGATGCTGGACTTTCCGGCGCCATTGCCCCCGATCAATGCCGTGTGCGCCTCAAAGCTGATGGAGATGTCGCGCAGAGATCGGAAATTCTTGATACGTGCATTTAGCAGTTGCATAGCGCAGGGCATCCTATCCGTGTGTGGTCTCGGCTTGTCGTCTCTAAGGGCGATGGCGAGGCTAAACCTCGCTGTAGATCGTCAGCATGTCCCGATCCCCTCTTTTGTAGCCAGCCTTGGGCGCGGCTGACCGGATTGTTGAGACATGTGCCGAGAAGCTCTTGTCGATGAGCATCAGCTTCCAGCCTGCTCTTTCGCCGCTTACCGAACCGCCGCTCAATTGGTAGACACGCATGCAGAGTTGACCGGTCTTGCTCGTGCCCACCGCATGGACCTCCACCAATCGCGAGAATCCGTCATATCGAAGCTCAAGACAAAGCCCTTGCTCGATTGCCAACAGTGCGGCGTCCTTGGACATGGTTGCTTCCCCCCATTTATATTTCAGGCCGTGGGCGAGAGATGCGGCCGCCAAAATACCGACAGTCATCTGGGCTCTTTTCGCTGCCACTTAATCAATTGCACCACATTTGGGCGGCTGAGTGCGGGCTTGTGCGGGCACCCAGCACGGCGTAGGCTTGGGTATCGTTTGAGGTATCGTTTTTGCCCCGCTTCTTCTGCGTAACTTGAGGCGAGACAGTGACTTAGCGTTGGGTTGGGTATCATCCCTTCACCCGCTCCATGTCCCCCAGTGCTTTAGGGGATTCTGGCCGCTCAGGAGTATCCCAGCCGCTCCGCAATTCCACGTCTTGGATGGCAGATTTCTAGTCCAAGGAGTCGAGGTGGCGCTGCCCGATCCGCGCATCCTCTTCGCTCTCTGCCTCGAACGTCCATAGCCTGGTGACGTCGACAGGCTTGAAATGCTGGAAGTCAACCGAGCCGGACACAGTGCCGTCTTCGTAAGTCCACCGACCAACACAGCCTGATCTATCAAGCTCTAGAGCAACCGCTAGCTTCTGTGCGTCATCGATCGCAGGAAGAAACTTGCCGCCGAACTCCAAGAGCAACGTAGGGAATCCGTATCGCAACATCAGGCGTGCCTCGATTGGGTTGTGGCACGAACGATACCGGACAAAAATCAGTGAATGTGCTTGTAACGGTGCCGTAAGTTCAGCCACCGGCGTGCATTCGTTACGCTCTTGTTCCGCGCCTATCTCGTGGGCGTTGCTTTCGAACCCCTCTCCTTTCGCACGTAAATCTCGGTTGTCGTGACCGATGAGTGCACCAGCTGGGCCTGCGCTTCGCGAATGTCATTGGCCGAATCGGCCTTGTCCGTGCATGCCTTCGCGCGCAGGTCGCGGAACTGAAACTCCCCCTTTGCAATACCGGCGTCGTCGCGAGCCTTGTCAAACCGGTAGCGCAGCGCCGCGCGGCCGAGTGCCAGCCCGCTGTCGTCTACGATCAAGCGCGTGCTGTATGGCTTCGACCTACCGTTGGGCAGCTTCTCGCTCTTCCGCCTGGCGATCCGGTCCAGCAACGTCGCCAGTTCGCCAGTGATCTCCATGAGAACCGTGTTCGTGGACTTCGCCTGCGTGATAGCCAGGCCACGGGGCTTGACCTGCCGCAGATCCATCGACCAGACGTCGCCGACGCGCTGGCCGGTGAGGTATGCAAGGTCCATGGCATCCCGCAGGGAGGCGTCGGCGTGCTGGTAGACCGCCTGAAACACCTCGTCCTCCACGTACACGCCACGGCCGGATTCCTTTTTACGCCGAATGCCCTCACACGGGTTCGGCAGGTCCGTGACCTTTGCCGCGTGCCCAGTTCCAAATGTGCGAGAACAGGGATACTTCCCGGTTGGCGATGACCTTCGATGGGCGCCAGTCCAGGTACTGCCTGATGTTGATCGGTCGGATTGCTTCGAATGGCGCAGGTGGCGCATCGAAGAAGCTGAGCAGCGCGGTGATGCAGCGATTGTTGAGGCGCTGGGTGGTCACTGCCTTGATGGGCACGACCTCGGCCTGGTAGCGCTGCGTGACGTGGCGGAAGGTCACGACGGCGGCAGTGTTCGCATGTTCGAACTCCGCCCACTTCTTGATGGCTACGCCGTAGTCGCTCCCGAGGGGAGTCTCCTTCCGTGGCCCGCCGCCGTGATCATAGTGGTAGTGCACCACGCCGGACTTCTGCCGGCGAGCGCGGAACCGGGGTGGGTGCGCACTGGTGTTGGTCATCAGGTGTGCGGTGACCAGCTGCTGACTGCTGCTGGCTGCCGCTGGCTGTGATCGTGCTGACCGGATTTCGCGCGTCGCGGCCACCACCCTCGTAGAAGCCGCCGTTGGCCTGTTCAAGGAAGGCAGCCATCACGCCTTGGCCGCCGCCACTGGCGACGATGGTTCCGAGCGGTCCCTGGATATCGTTGATGCCGTGGCTGAAGCGCTTACCTGGTGTCTTCCCTTCGCCATGCCCCATCTGCACCAGGCACGGCGCAGCGAGCCCGGGAGCATGCGCAGCGCCGGCCGGGCGCGCTGCGCCTGCACCCGACGTGATGGTCGGCACAGGAGCGGTGGCTGGCGTGCCGATGCTGTCGCCACGGAATTTGACTAGGTGCCGGGCGACCAACGCGGTATCCGCCTTTGCGGTCATCGTGTAGAGCGGATCGGCGCCCGAGCGGGCTCGGACTGCCCGGCCCGGCCGCCCACACCGGCGAGGATGGGGGTGACCACGGAGAAGTGTCCGCCCTTCACCCCGGCGCAAACCGTGCGAAGCGGCTCGTTGCCCGCCATCGTGCGCTGGTTGCTGGCGTTGGCATGCTCCGCAATGAATGCCGCGGCAGGTGCGCTGTTATCCGCGCAGCTAGCCGGCACAGGCACCACGACGGGATCAGCGGTCTGCAGCACATGCCGCATCACGCCCTTGGCGACGCGGCGCATGGTGGCGTCCGCGAGGTCACGTTTCCGCCTGAAGATGGACGGGCAGGGGATGCTGAAGTCCAGGCAGTCGGCGGCGGATACGCGCGGCTTCTGGCCCGGGGCGGTGCCATGACTGGCTTCCAGCCACACGATCGGCTGCCCGTCGATTGATGGCTGGAGGATCGAGACGGCTCTGCGGAGGAGGCCAAAGACGACATAAAGCTATTGGCGTGAATCTAGGTTGGGTGCGACGACCTCTCTCAAGCCCATCGCAAGCTGTCACGCACGCCGTCGCGCGCCGAGGATCCTCTGGATGTCCGAATGGGTTGCCGCATGTGCGGCGCCCTGCAGGGCGAACACTATTTCTTTGGGATGAATGGCCCCCACGGGCTGCAAATCGAACAGCGGCTGATGGCGTTGAAGCGAGTCGATGGGGGGGGGCGGCTGGAAGCGGTGGTCGTCGCAGTCCGATAGCGGCGTCTCAACCAGCGCGACGGGGGCCGGCTAAAGTGGCGGCATGGAGAACATCGTTTACGTGCCCGCCGCAAAGCGGTCCCATGATTTGGTCTGGGATCGGGCGACTGGTGAGTGCCTATCCCTGGAGACCTTCATGGAGGGCCGGGACTATGGGGAGGTCGTTCGGGATGGGCGGCTGGCTGTGGAGTTGGAGGTGCTGGACGGCACCCCGCGGTTCGAATGCCCGCATTGCCACGATGCAATGGGCGTTCGCTCCAAAGCCATCCGCGCACGAAGCGAGGTCCGCTTCTACTTCGATCATCGCACGGCCCGCCACCGGGAAACGTGCACTGGGCTCAAGGGCCATTCACGCCAATCCATCTTGGCGCGCAAGTTCGGACTGTGCAAAGAAGGCGCTTTCCACAAAACACTCAAGCAATGGGTGCGCGACAGCTTGGATGCTGATCCGTCGTTTAGCCAGACGGATTTGGAAAAGCGTTGGTGGGACATCGACGGAGTTCAATGGCGCCAGCCCGACGTCCAGAAGCATCGGGACGGTCAGAAGTGGGCCATTGAGATTCAGCTTTCCACCACGTTTGTCCATGTCATCGCCGAACGAATGAAGTTCTACCGGGAGAACACTGGGCGGATGCTCTGGCTCTTCAAGGACTTGGACACCAAAACTTCCGTTTGTCGGAAGACGACCTGTTCTTCGCCAACAACCGAAACGCGTTTCGGGTCACCCCTGCCACCGTGGCCCGTTCCCAACGTGAGGGCCGTTTCTACCTCGAAGCGGCATGGTTCGAGCCCCGCTTCGAGGACGGAACGATCCAGAATGTGGAGGTGCATCGGGAGGTCCCGTTTGACGACTTGGTGTTCGACACCTGCAGCCGAGGCATCCCCCGGGCTTATGCCTTCGACTACGAAGGGCGCAAAGCCCAGGTAGAGGAGGAGCGGGTGGCTTGGCAGGAGGAGCAAATCTGGGGCCTCCGCCGAGAGGCTTTCGAAACGTTCTGTGTGGCCATGCTCCGGGGCGAGCTCGCTGACCACAAGGAGCGGGATCGCCGATGGGGGGAGCTCCGCCGCTCATTTGCTCAAGTGGGAATCGCGCTGCCGCTGTATGCCAAGGGGAGCGCTGATTTGGAGCGCTTGTTGGTGATCGGTTACTCGATCAAGCACGGTCAGGGACGGCCCATTGGCATCGGCTTTGAGACGCTGGCTGAGTTAGGGCACCACGCCCACAAGGTTTGGCCTAAAAGCCTATGGTTCTACCGCTGCATGCTTCGGGCGCATGGTCAGTTGAAGACTGTATTGCCTCAGGATCGAACCGCAGAGCTACAGGGCAAAATGAGAAGCGTACTCGCCAGCCTAGCCATGGGCGAGAACACGTTCGCGCCCGACCGATCCTGGGACGCGCTCTTGGTTCGCCTGTTCCCCGAAGTCGCATGCTTGTGGGCCGCGGAACCTGGGCAGGTGGCGAAGGCCGCATTGACTAAAACCAAGCAGGATCTGAAGACCGAGGAGACTCCATCATGGAAGACAACGCATCGTTGAAATGGAAGATTGGCCAGACGAGGTAGCCTTCGTGCCTTCGTAGGAAGCCTCTATCTAAAGAGATTTGGGGGCGCCGTGTGCTGCTGTTGGGCGAGTTCAACTACCGCGAAGACGGGTGGGCGTGCGACCCCGGCCTTAGCCACCTCGATTGGTCGGGTGATCGGACCGTTTCACGCCGCACAAGGGGCTAACTTTCTCATCCAATTTCGGCCAGGGAGCAGGGCTGTTGCATCTCAATTTGCTGGGGCTCTTCTTGACACGCTGCGGAGGCTGCATCAGCATTGCTCAAGGAATTTTTAGTGTGATGTAAAGGACTGCATGAATTTCAAAGTCATCGGCATTGCTGCCGTTGCCGTGGTTGGCTTGGCCGCTGTGGGTTGGACGCAGCTGGGGGATAGCGTGAGACCCGTCAAGCGAAGCGAAGCAAGCGCTTCAAGTCCTGCGCCTGGACAAGCTGATGCCACGCCCCAAGCTGCCGACTCAAAATCAGCCGCAGGATCCCAGCGCCAAACCCTGTCCGCTCCTCATCATCCATTCCCGGAAGTGCCGCTTACGCGCGCAGGCATGGATTTCGAGGATGACCCGGGCTTTGCGGAGAGCAAGGCAGAGCAGGAGTGGCTCGACTTGCACGGGTATCCGAACATCAGGCAGTGGGAGACATACACCGCGGCACCCGATGAAAGGCTGCGAGAGGCGGCCGCTGCGGGCGATGCAGTTGCTGGGGTGATGCTCGATGGGAGGCTTTTGCGCACGGACCCCAAGGCCCAACAGCGGCTGGTTGAAGCCGGCGTAGATGGCAACTTGTTCGCGCTGCAGTTGCTTGCGTCCTATCAAGCGGGGAGCCGAAACGGTGATCCTGTGGCTGCCTACGCTGTGTCGCGAGTCAGCGAAATGCGCGGGGACTTGCGTGCCGCCATAGGGCGAGAGGTGATGATGACCACTCCGCTGACGACGGAGCAGCGCATGCTTGGGGAGGCAGAAGCCTTGCGGTTGAATGAAACAATGAACAAGCTCTATTTTGACAAATACGGCGCACCTGCGGAGTTCGTCCCGCGGCCGATAGGTCACTCTTGAAGAGCATATGGATCAACACAGAAGAGAATGGATTCATGAAAATAAGTAAAAAGATTTCGCTTTCCGTCATCGGCCTCGGTGCGGTTGTCGGGGTGGCGTTCGCCTGTGAAGTACTTCCGATGCCGCCTATGGCGCCGCTGAAGGTCACCATGGTTGATATGCCTAAGGCCAGCGATTACAGCAATCCCGCCAATGCGGCGTTCATGAAGAAGCTGGATGGCGCAGCCGAGAAGCTGGTCGGTGCGGCGAACTGGCGGGCAAACGCCTTCCACGGTCACGTCGCGTATTCGTTCAAGATGATGATGATGACCGGCTCCGCCCTTATCTACATCGAGAAGCCCTGCGATAGCTCGGCCGAAGAAATGGCGCAGAAGGCGGCCCAGTCCGTTGGTTCGAACGGCGGTGGCGGTGGTAGTGGTGGCAGCGGTGGTGGTGGCGGTGGCGTGCTGATCGGCGGCGGTTGTTACGGAAGTTGCGGCGGCAAGATGCCTATCGTTGACGTGGGCCCGCCGCAGCAGATCAGCTGAGGGCAGCCTCCCGTGGCGCCCCTGACTGCCCTTTGAGGTGTCAGGGGTGCAGGTGACTTGGAATCGGGCTTAGAGGTCGGGCAGCCAATACGGATGTATACGCCGGCATCCCCGCTGCTGCGATCTAGTCGGTCTTTCAAGAGGTTGTGACTCTACATGCTTCATATGGGCGTCGGTCCACTATTGCTCGACTCTCACTGCTTGTCCCCTGCACGGGGCTTCTGACGTCTCCGTCCCGGCATCATCAAATGCTCGTGGCCACCTCGGGGGCGCGAACCCCCATGTGGAGAGCGAGCAGAGGTGCCCATCAAAGCAGCGGGTCGGTGGTCCATTGGCCGTAAGTGGGCAAAGCAAACATTTGTTCGAGATCGTCCTTGCGCGTCGTGCTCCACTTGTCCACTTCGGGAAGTGACCCCTGCGACGGTGATGGCTTTGACTTCCTTTTTGGAAGCTCGCCTAGTGGACGAATTGGATCGAGAGGGGCGATGTCGGCGGGGGTGTTGAAGACAGTGGGAGGAGGGCGTCGCCCATCGCCTTGCGCATGATCTGGGCAAGAAACGCGTATGCCTCAGTGCCGTCGCGCAGTCTGCGTCCGGGATGCCCTCCATGCGCGGATCAAGTCTCGCTCTGCGCAATTTCCATATTCACGACCGAGGCACAGGTGGGAGCATGGCGCACGTCCACTTTCATGGCCACATAGAGTGTCAACGAAGGACTGACACTCTTATAGAAGGTAATGCGTTGATCGTCGCCAAACGCTGGGACATGCATTCGAAAACCATCATCCACGAGGGGTGACTTGAGTAGCTGGAAGTCCAGACAAACTTCAGCGGGCGCGACGGTCAACTCGATAGCTTGGCCACCGCCATCTGGCGAGAACTTCCAGACCGCCCACGCGTAGGTTCCGGCCCCGACATTTCCCGTTACCCCTCGACGGCGTCCCTCGCTGTCCGGCGGCAGAGCCGTACCCAGAATCTCTTCGACCCGTTGGGGCTCCGAGTCGGCATAGGAGCGAAGGGAAGCTGCGAGCCTGTGGACCTGCTCAATCAGGCTCTGCGGGGTCTGCTCCGCCCCGGGCTCCATGGGAGGATACCCATCCCAGCTCACTGCGGGCCCCGTTTCTGCTGGAATGGCGGCATCTACGATCGCCACTGCATTGTCCTGTTCGCGCTGAATGTCAGCGGCCATGGCATCCTGCATGGATTTTTCCTGGTTGGCTTTCGAAGGCTGCGCACACGCCACGGCCCCCAGCATCAGGGTCCCGGCGATCAGTGCGATGGGAATGCAGCCTCCATTACAAACACTGTCCATTGTCTGCTCACACGCGAAAGGGGTCACTGCCAGTTTAGCCCCGCCCGCCATTCTTCTATTGCGATTTTGAGCGCGCCCCGCTCATTGCCCCAAGAAGCCTTCGCATCCGAGGTACTGGCTGCGCGCAGCTGCGCTTCTTGGATGGGAGATACGTCGGATCGTAGCCCGAACTGGATAAGGACAGCTTCAAGCTGTGCATCAGGCCGCGGCTGCCATATAGAGGCTCCATTATGCTCGATTAACGACGCTATCTCATGCGCGCTCATGGGTGTCCGGGTATGTGATTGGGAACGAACAGCCCAATTTTTCGAACGCATGCAGGATGGGCTTTCCCCTCTGTGGATTGCCTTACTTCAGGGACTATTTGAACGTAAAAGTCATCCTTGTCGTATTCATTTATTCCAGGGAATTTCCCATCTCCGCCGCGCCTGTAGCGAAAGCCCATTCGCGTCAATGCGATGTGGTAGTCGTCATAACTCACGTTGCAAAATGGGAACCTCTGCGGGAATGGGTCTGTCTCGTTCTCGAAGGCGAGTTCAACCCCCCGGCTTTGCCCCGGCATTTCAATCGCATAGCGAATGCTATAGAACCAATCATCTCCTAACGATTGAGTGTAAGACGGATAGATGGGGTCTGAGTCAAGCGTCAGCCCCAGGACCTCCTGGACGTGTTCAACGGTTATGTCGCTCTTTGAACTTACGGCTCCAAGCAGCTTCAAAAAACCCTGCCCAATCTCTTCCGCACTTTTTGCTGGGTTGAGCGCGGCATCAGCTCCCGCGATGGCCATCACTGGCTTCTCCTGAGATGCTCCGGGCAGGGGGGCGGCGTTGTGATTGGCGGCTGGGCTTGCTGGTGTCGAGGCATGTGGTTCCTCGGAATGGGTGGCCGATACCCCCGGCGATCGCCCTTGCGCCACGGTATTGTGAAGAGAGGAAGCGCAAGCGGTGAGCGCGACTGCATGCAGCAGCATGAGCGTATGGCGAACAAATCTGATCATGATGTGTGTAATCCCTCAACGCATTGTGTGTCGCTCCGCAGCTCATCTGGTCGATTCTTCTGCGATTTTGCGTGTTCCGTCTCTGGCAACTGCGCGAACGCCGGAATTGTCCGCCCTCGCATCGTCATCGTCGAAACTAAACGAGACTGGAACATCGAGGTTATCGTAACCTTGGCGTTCTTTATGTCGTAAAGAGAGAGCTGCTGTTCGTAGCGGTTGATGCGCGTGCTGCCCACGGCCTTATCCAACGCCAGCATGTCGCCCAACTGGCGCTGGGAGCCGCCACGCACTGAGCACGCTGGTTTGACCCGGGGTGATGCGTGTCTGGTTGAACTGGCAAGCCGCTGCCTCAATGGCCGGGTTGGCGCCATAAGGGCGTAGGCCGTTTTGTGAGATGACCCAATCGCCACTGCGCTGTCCTGTTCGCGCTGAACGTCAGCGGTGATGGTCTCCCGCATGGATGTCTCCTGCCTGGCGTTCGAAGCCTGCGCACACCTCCCCAGGCGGCTTGATCACCGCGACCAATCGGCTACACCGCATGTCGATGGCCGGCTCGCCGTGGCCGATGTCGCGCGTGTGGCTTCTGACCGCCCCGCAGCGTTGGTACGCACCGGGTCGTTGGAGCTGCTCACGCCCTAGTCGCCAATGACCTCGAAGGCAAACGGATTGTCCGGGTCGGGAAAACGCAGCAGATAGCGCGCAATGCGCGTGCGGCCATCTGGCAGCAGGTAGTCCACCTGCAAGCCGCGCGGGCTGTCTTCCATTCCGGCCCCCAGGTAGGTATTGCTCGGGTAGCTGAAACGGTGGTGCGGCGCGGTCCGAATGGCGGCACACGTGCCAAACAGCGGGGGCAGAATGTATAGGCGCTCCCCATGCAGCAACAGCACCTTGGTGTAACGATCGCCCTTGCCGCTGCTGACGTAGCGCATGTCCAGGCACACCGACGTGCCGTGCTGCCACGCCGTGACGTCCGCCAGGTTCTCCGGGCGGATGGAAGCACCGGTGCGCCATGCCGGCGGGGCGAGGTCGACGGCGCTGCGCAGTGGCCAGCGCCGCGCACCCACAAACATCGTCTGGCCATCGAAAACAACGTCGGGTAGGCCGTCCGTGGGCTCCAGTGCCAGACTGCCTGGCACGGTCCACTGTGCGTCTGCATGGCGACGCATCGCCTGGATCGCCGAGGTGGCCCACAGGCAGTGCCGCGGCGATTCGGTGCAGGGCATGCCCAGTTCGGTTCCCGGGCCCAAGAACAGGTTGCCACCCAACGATCGGTAGAAATCGTCGTAGCCGGTGAACTGCACCGGCCCGGCACCGGTCGTGCCCGACAGGAGAACACTCAACAGGGCCACTGGAGCGAGCGTTGCGGGTTTCATTGGCATGCGTCTGCGGCGGTCGCCGGTCGGGCGTCGAGGGTATCGGTTCGAGGGGGCCAGCGGAACACCGTTACGCCCACACAGCGTGGGCAGCCGCCGACGCACCGCACGGGCGTCTGTTGGAAAGTGAGGCTGTCTTGCCCCCAGGTCGATGAGGGGCCTCCTCCAGGGGGATCGCTCACGCTTTCGTTTCCATGAAACCTTGGCGGCGCCGAGCCTCGCCGATCCTCATCGCAGCGTACCCCGCGCAGGCTATGCTTCGCGTTTTCCGGCCCCGTGCGCCCATCGCGATGAAACTCGCCATCCTGTCCCGCAACAGCAAGCTGTACTCCACGCGCCGGCTGGTGGAAGCCGCGCGCGCGCGCGGCCACACCGTGCGCATCCTCGACCCGCTGCGCTGCTACATGCGGATCGCCGCCGACGGTTTCACCATGCACTACAAGGGGCGGCCGATCACCGGCGTGGATGCGGTCATCCCGCGCATCGGCGCGTCGGTGACCCGTTACGGCACCGCCGTGCTGCGCCAGTTCGAGATGATGGGCGCGCGCACGCCCAATCCGTCCGATGCCATCCTGCGGGCCCGCGACAAGCTGCGCGCGCACCAGATCCTGGCCTCCAAGGGCATCGACATGCCGGTGACCGTGTTCGGCGACAACCCCGACGACACCGTCGACCTGCTGTCCATGCTGGGCCCACCGCCGCACGTGGTGAAGCTCAACGAAGGCACCCAGGGCAGGGGGGTGATCCTGACCGAGAAGGCCAGCGCCTCGCGCGGCATCGTGGAGGCGCTGCGCGGGCTGTATGCCAACTTCCTGATGCAGGAATTCATCGGCGAGGCGCAGGGCGCGGACCTGCGTTGCCTGGTGGTCGGCGACCAGGTGGTGGGGGCGATGCAGCGCCAGGCCCCGGACGGGGACTTCCGCTCCAACCTGCATGCCGGCGGCAGCGCCCGGGCGGCGAAGGCCAGCCGGGCCGAACAGCAGGTCGCGGTGCGGTCGGCCAAGGCGTTGGGGTTGGGCGTGGCGGGCGTGGACCTGATCCGCTCCAGCCGTGGTCCGCTGGTGCTGGAGGTCAACTCCACGCCGGGCCTGGAGGGGATCGAAGCGATCTGCCAGACCGATCTGGCCGGGCGTATCATCGACCACGTTGCCAGCATGAAAAAGCCAACAAATTCAAAGCCTTGAGGGTTTTACGGAAAGCTTCGGCGGATTTAACGAGGCTTTAATCGCCCCCGGCGTAGGCTTCGACGAACCGCAGCTCTGCCCTCCTCAGCAGGATCGGTAATCGGGAACACACTTCAGGCCCAGGCGGTTTCCGTCTGGGCCTTTTTACAGGCCGGCGGCGCCGACCGGGCGCGCCTTTGGACCCCTGCCATCAGTCCCTTGTTCGGCGTTCGGTGGGCTCGTACAGTGGCGCTTCGTTCATGGAAGGATGGAGTTTTGGCGATGCGTCGATATACCGTTTTTCTGCTTGCCCTGTGTGTGGTTGGCTCCGCCGAAGCCAAGCGTGATGATGGGGTGGTCAAGATCACCGAGGGCGAGCCGGTATCGGCCCAGGTGGATCGGGTAAAGGCTGCGCTCAACAGCGAGTCCTACAGCGAGATCAGCCCGGAAGACAAGGGCCGGGTCCAGCAGGCGCTGGGCAGGATCGAGCAGAAGATGGAGGGGCACACCCTCTCCAGCGAGCTGAGTCCGGTTGACCGCACGGCCGTGTTCAATGACCAGGAACTGGTCAACACGGTGATGAGCAAGGCCAAGGAGGACAGCCGGCTGATCTGCCGCCGTGAGCGTGCCACCGGCAGCAACATGTCGCAGAGCGTGTGCACCACCGTGGCGCAGCGGCGCCGGGCCACAGAGAACGGCCGGTCGTTGCTCAATGAGCACCAGCAGTTCAACAATCTCAACCCCGGCAGGTGATTTGACGCTGTCATGGCACGGGCCGGTGTCTACTGTTAACAATGAAGCCTGTATCGTTCAGCAGGCAGCGCAAGGTAATGGCTCGCTGCGGTTTCGGCCGCAGCGACGCTGTCCGGGCCAATCCCTCATGAAACAGAGGTCACAGTGCGAATTCTTGTAATTGAAGACAACAGCGACATCGCCGCCAACCTGGGCGACTACCTAGAAGACCGCGGACACACCGTGGACTTCGCCGCCGACGGCGTGACCGGCCTGCACCTTGCCGTGGTGCACGAATTCGATGCGATCGTGCTGGACCTCAACCTGCCCGGCATGGACGGCATCGAAGTCTGCCGCAAGCTGCGCAACGAAGCGCGCAAGCAGACCCCGGTGTTGATGCTTACCGCGCGCGATTCGCTGGACAACAAGCTGGCCGGCTTCGATTCCGGTGCCGATGACTACCTGATCAAGCCGTTCGCGCTGCAGGAAGTGGAAGTACGCCTGAACGCGCTGTCGCGCCGGGGCAAGGGCGTGCAGACCCGCGTGCTGGAAACCGGCGATCTGGAATACAACCTGGACACGCTGGAAGTGCGCCGCCAGGGCAAGCTGCTGCAGCTCAACCCGACCGCGCTGAAGATCCTGCAGGCCCTGATGGAAGCCGCCCCTGCGGTGGTGACCCGCCAGGAGCTGGAAACCCGCGTGTGGGGCGAAGAACTGCCCGATTCGGATTCGCTGCGCGTGCACATCCACGGCCTGCGTGCGGTGGTGGACAAGCCGTTCGAAGTGCCGCTGATCCAGACCCGCCATGGCATCGGATACCGCATCGCCGCGCCGGAAGCCTGATCCGGTGACGGCCAAGGGGGAGCGTCGCCGCGCGCCATATCGGCGCCGGCTGCGCAGCCGCATCATCGTGTCATTTGCGCTGTTGGGCTTCTGCCTGACGGCGCTGTTTGCGTTTGCCACCAATTGGACCCGCGCGCGGGTGGAAAACCAACTGGTGGAAGACGTGATGAACCGCAATATCGACGAGTACGCGATGCGGTTCCAGCTCGACCCGAGCCGCAGCCCGGATCTGCCGTTCCAGCAGATCCGCGCCTTCGCCTATTCCAAAGACAAATTCGACCGCGTGCGCGAAGAGCGCCCGGAATGGGCGGCCTACGCACCTGGCAATTACAGCGTCAGCGGGGTCGATGAGGAAAATAAGCCGTTCTCCTACAAGCTGGCAGTGCGCAAGACCCCGGAGGCCTGGTTCTTCCTGGCCTACGACATGACCGAAAGCGTGCGCGGGGAGGCGCAGCTCAATCGTGCGCTGTTGATCTCCGTACTTGTCTTCAGCCTGCTGTCCCTGGTGCTGGGCTGGTGGTCGGCGTCCAAAGTGATGAAGCCGGTCTCGGACCTGGCCGCGCGCCTGCGTGCCTACCGTGGTGGCACCAGCGAGCCGGAGCCGCTGGCCCCGCGTTTCCCGGATGACGAAGTGGGCCAGCTGGCCCAGGCCCTGGATGATTATTCTTCGCGGCTGACCGAAGTGGTGCAGCGCGATCGCGAGTTCAACGCCGACGTCAGCCATGAGTTGCGCACACCGTTGGCGGTGATCCGCGGGGCAACCGAGCTGCTGCTGGCCCGGCCCGGCCTGGACGAGAAGGTGCTGCAACGCCTGCAGCGCATCCAGCGCGCCGAACAGCAGTGCACCGACCTGATCGGCTCGCTGCTGCTGCTGTCGCGCAACGAGCGCGGGCAGGGCAGCAGCAACGTGGCGCGGGTGGGCGAGCAACTGCTGGATGCGCACCGCGCCCAGCTCGGTGGCAAGCCCCTCGAGCTGGTGCTGGAGGGCGACCGCGACTTGGTCATCGATGCGCCGGAATCGGCCCTGTCGGTGGCGTTGGGCAACCTGATCGGCAACGCGGTGAAGTATTCGCAGGAAGGCTCAGTGCGCGTGCGCATCACCGGCAACCGGGTCGATGTCATTGACAGTGGCCCGGGCCTGAGTGCGGAAGATGCGGCCAAGCTGTTCCAGCGCGGCTATCGCGGCACCCACGCCGGGCATTCGCAGGGCGGCGGCATTGGCCTGTCGATCGTCAGCCGGCTGTGCGACCTGTACGGCTGGCAGGTGAGCGTGCGCCCGGGCGACCAGCGCGGCGTGGTGGCAACGCTGACGTTTGCACCCGCATAGCGCCACGCCACGCGCGGCTGCCGTTCGAGCCCATCCAGCTGCCGTGCAGCCACCGATGGGGTGGCGCTACGGTTTGGCGGCTGCTGCCAGGGCGCGATAGCGGCGGTCGAGTTGCTCGACCTTGGCCTGCAGGTGGTCCGGGTCGCCGTCGTTGACCACGACGTCATCGGCCAGCGCCAGGCGTGCCTCGCGGCTGGCCTGGGCGGCGATCATGCGGTCGGCCAGCGCGGCGCTGATCCCGTCGCGCCGCAGCAGGCGGGCGTGCTGGACCGCCACCGGGACATCCACCACCAGAATGCGGTCCAGCCAGGGGTACTGCTGGCGGCCGCCGGCTTCGGTGAGCAGTGGGATGGCGGCGATCGCGTACGGCCCGTCGGCCTGCTCGCAGGTCTCGCGCAGCAGCGTGCGGATGGCGGGGTGGGTGATGGCTTCCAGCGCCTGGCGCTCCCGTGCCGAGGCGAAGATGCGCTCGCGCAGGGCGGCCCGGTCAAGCTGGCCGTCGGCCAGCAGGATGCCCGGGCCGAAATGCGCCGCGATCCGGGCCAAGCCTTCGCTACCGGGGGCGACCACCGCACGCGCGGCGACGTCGGCATCGGCGACGGTAATGCCCAGGGCGTCGAACCGCCGGCTCAGTTCGCTTTTGCCGGCGGCGATGCCGCCGGTCAACCCGATGAGGTAGCGCGCCATGGGCCGGCCCTCAACGCAGGCCGGCAAAGCCCATATAGGCGCTGATGATCTGCTCGCCCCACATGAAGACGATCCAGCCGGCAATCGCCAGATAGGGGCCGAACGGGATCGGCGTGGCGCGGTCGCGGCCGCGCGCATACAGCCACACCGAGCCGATGATCGCACCGACCACCGAGGACAGCAGGATGATCGGCAGGATGCCCTTGAGCCCGCACCAGGCGCCCAGCGCGGCCAGCAGCTTGAAGTCGCCGTGGCCCATGCCTTCCTTGCCGGTGATCTGCTTGAACAGCCACCACACCGACCATAGCGACAGATAGCCGGCCAATGCGCCGAGCAGGGCCGGCTTGGCGGGCATGTACAGGTTGTCGCTGGCGGCGATCAGGCCCAGCCACATCAGCGGCAGGGTCAGCTGGTCGGGCAGCAGTTGGGTGCGCAGGTCGATCCCGGACAGGGCGACCAGGAAGCAGCTCAGCACGATCGCGCCGAAGCCTTGCCAGCCGAAGCCGAACTGCCAGACGCTGGCCAACACCAGCAGCGCGGTCAGCAGTTCCACCAGCGGGTACTGGATCGAGATCGGAGCGTGGCAATGGCGGCACTTGCCACGCTGGATCAGCCAGCTGAACAGCGGGATGTTCTCGTACCAGGCCAGCTTGTGCTTGCAGTGCGGGCAGTGCGAGGGCTCGACCACGATCCCCGGCGGCGGCGGCTCGTAAATGTCCGGCTCTTCCAGCACTTCGCGGGCGTCGCGCTTCCACTGCCAGTCCAGCCGCTTGGGCAGGCGCAGGATCACTACATTGAGGAAGCTGCCCAGGAGCAGTCCCAGGCCGGCCGCGGCGGGGTAGCCGAGACCGGGGTGCTGGTCGAGAAATGCCATGTGTGTATCAGACCACCGAAGCGAGTTTGAAGATGGGCAGGTACATGCCGATCACCATGCCGCCGACGATGGTACCAATAACCACCATCACGATCGGTTCCAGCAGGCTGCTCAGCGCGTCCACCGCGTTGTTCACTTCCTGCTCGTAGTACTCGGCCACCTTGAACAGCATGGCGTCCAGCGCGCCGGCCTCTTCGCCGATGCCGGTCATCTGGATGACCATGTGCGGGAACAGGTTGGTCTGCTTCATGGCCATATTGACCGGGTAGCCCACCGACACGTCGTCGCGCATGCGCAGCACGGCTTCCTCATACACCATGTTGCCGGTTGCGCCGGCCACGATGCTCAGGGCCTCCACCAGCGGGACACCCGCCTTGAAGGTCACCGCCGTGGTCCGGGCGAAGCGGGCGATGGCACTGTTGTGCATCAGCTGGCCGATCACCGGTACCTTCAGGATCAGCCGGTCCAGCGTGTGCTGCATCGTCGGCGAGCGCTTGTAGGCGGCGAGGAAGCCGAACACGCTGCCGACCAGGACGATCAGGATCGGCAGCCACCAGGACACCATGAACCGGGACAGGTTCACGATCATCTGGGTGAAGGCAGGCAGCTCGGCGCCGAAGCCCTTGAACACGTCCTCGAACTGCGGCACCACCCAGACCAGCAGGATGCCGCTGACCAGCATGGCCACGGCCATGACCATGATCGGGTAGAACAGGGCCTTCTTGATCTTGCCCTTGAGCGCTTCGATGTTCTCTTTGTAGTTGGCCACCGTGTCCAGCACGGTTTCCAGCACACCGGCGCCTTCACCGGCCTTGACCAGGTTGCGGTACAGCTCGTCGAACTGGACCGGGTGCCGGCTGATCGCCTCATACAGCGAGGAGCCGCCCTCGATGTCGGTGCGGATGGTGTCCACCATCTTCTTCATGCGCGGGTTCTTGTGCCCACTGCCGATGATGTCCAGCGCGCCCACGATGGGCACGCCCGACTTCATCATGGTCGCCATCTGGCGGCTGAAGAAGGCGATGTCCTTGGCGCTGATCTTGGCCCCGGCCGCGCCGAACAGCGGCTTGGGCTTGGGCTTGACCACGGTGGGCGTGATGCCCATCCGGCGCAGCTCCGCGCGCAGCAGGTTCATGTTCTTGGCGGGCTGTTCGCCCTTCATCTTCACGCCCCGCTTGTCGGTCCCCTCCCAGACAAACGGCTGCAACTCCATGGTGCTGCGCGCCACGGGCTCTTTCTTGACTGCACTACGGCTGACAGACATACAGGCTCCCCAGCCACGCCATCCCCAGGCGGGCTATCTGCGCCGCATGTTAGCCGGTTCCGGGGCGCTGTGGCATCCCCAGTTCGGGACGAAGCGTGACCGGGATCCGGGACCCCCACGGTCACAAGGTGACGCAACACGTCACATTGCCGGATTGGTCGCAGATTTCCGTGAAGGGGGTTCCAATCCTGAAGATTGCTGCCATCATTGCGCCGGGGAATGCTGGGGAGCATTGCTGATCACGTTGGCACGCAACCTGCTTTGATCCACCCGCACGGGCGCCAGCCTCGCTCACCGGTCCGCCGGCCCAGGCTTCGACCCAGTGTTCATTTTTTTCCTACCTCTAGGGGATGTACTCATGAAGAAGCAGCAGGGCTTTACCCTGATCGAACTGATGATCGTTGTCGCGATCATCGCCATCCTGGCCGCCATCGCACTGCCGGCTTACCAGAACTACGTCGCCAAGTCGCAGGTCACTGCCGGTCTGGCCGACATCCGTGGCGGCGTGACCGCGTTCGAAGAAGGCATCCAGTCGGGCACCAAGACCGGCGCTGCGACCGTCGCCGACCTGGGCCTGGCCTCCAGCACCCCGCGTTGCGGCATTGCGCCGTCGGGCAACTGGGAAGCCACCTCGGGCCAGAAGATCACCTGCACCCTGAAGGGCAACCCGAAGGTTGCTGGCAAGACCATCGAGCTGGAGCGCAATGGCTCGGGCGCGTGGAACTGCACCGCCGCCACCGAACTGGAAGACTACAAGCCGGCTGGCTGCTAATTCCCAGCGCCAGGCGTATTTGAGGGAAGGGGGCGGTTTCGCCCCCTTTTCTTTTGAAGGGCAACCGAACAGCATCCTATGGGGGGACGCCATGCGTGGGGAGCGTGGTTTTACGTTGATCGAGTTGATGATCGTGGTCGCGATCATCGCGATCCTGGCAGCCATCGCGCTGCCGGCTTATCAGAATTACGTGGCCAAGTCGCAGTTGACGGCGGGCCTGGCCGAAGTGACCGGCGGCCGCACCATGTTCGAGTCGCAGGTGCTGGCCAACAACGTCACCACCTTCAATCTGGCCGACATCGGTCTGCCCAGCAGCACCGCGCGTTGCCGGCTGAGCATGTTGTCCACCGATGAGGGGTACATCCGGTGCACGCTGCGCGGCAGTCCGACCGTGGCCAACAAGACCATCGAGATCGCGCGCAGCCAGTCGGGCGAATGGCGCTGCAAGGCCGACGGGTCGCTGGATGCAAAGCTGCTGCCCGCTGGCTGCAGTTGATCGATCGGACGTCGAGGGAGAAAAGCGTTGTTGAAGGGTGAGCACGCGGTGCGTCGTTGGCAACAGTGGGCTGGGTTGTCGCTGATTGGCCTTTTGGTACTGGCCATTTACTGGCCGGGACTCAGCGGAGCGTTCATCTTCGACGACTACAGCACGATCGTGGAAAACTCCCGGTTGCACGTGGCTACGCTGCAGCCGTCCTTGATCTGGCACGCGGCGACCTCCTTCGATCCGGGTGGAACGTTCGGAGCGCGCCCACTGGCCATGGCGACGTTGGCGATGAACCACGCCGTGGGAGGGTTGAACCCCTGGGGTTACAAGCTCGTGGGGTTGCTCATCCACGCGTGCAACACCGCGCTGGTATGGGTGCTGATCAATACGCTGCTCGCCGCGCCGGCAGCCACCGTTGTGCTGAAGGATCGTACCCGGCACGGTGCGGCGTTTGCGGTGGCGTTGCTTTGGGCCATCCATCCCATCCAGGTGTCCAGCGTCCTGTACGTGGTGCAGCGCATGGAGACGCTGGCCGCGACTTTCATGCTCGCGGCAATGATCTGCTACCTGCGCGGGCGTTTGTGCCAGATTCGATCCGGTTCGGGTTGGCCGTGGCTGTTGGCGACGGTCCTGTTGACTCTGATCGGGTTGCTGTCAAAAGAGACCGCCGTACTCGTGCCGGTGTACGCGCTGGCAATGGAGCTGACGGTCCTTCGATTTGCCGCATCCAACCCCTCGGTAGCGAGGAGGTGGCGTGGCCTCTACAGCGTGGCGGTGATCGGCGGTCTTGTCGTCTTCGTCGCGGTGGTGGTGCCCCATTACTGGTCCGATCACTACCTCGCACGCAACTTCGGTACCTGGGAGCGACTGCTGACCCAGCTGCGGGTACTGCCGATGTACCTGCTGCAGATCGTCCTGCCGACGCCAGGCAATCTCACGTTCTATTACGACAACGTCGTGCCCTCGCGCGGCATGTTGCAGCCGGTGTCCACGTTGCTGGGCGGCTTGCTGCTGTTGGGCCTGCTGGCTACCGCGATATGCACCCGTCGGCGCGCACCGTTGGTGGCACTGGGCATCCTGTGGTTTTTCGTATCGCACCTGCTCACCAGTAATGTCATTGCGCTGGAGCTGGCCTTCGAGCACCGGAACTATCTTGCCCTGCTCGGCGTGCTGCTGGTGGCCTGCGACCTGATCCTTCGCGCACCGGCGGCGGCGCGTCAGCGGGTGTTGCCGGCCGCTGTCCTGGCCATTCTGGTCGGGTCCGCTGGGTTGACCCTCATTCGATCGGCGACGTGGGGCGATCCCCTGCTGCTGGCGACCGAGCTGGTCGTGGAGAATCCGGGGTCGGCGCGCGCCAGTGCGGACCTGGGGGCCATGTATTTCGGGATGTCCGATGGCTATGCGAACTCGCCATTTATTGACATGGCCATCGGTGAGTTCGAACGTGGATCGCAACTTCCCGGCGCATCGATCATCAGTGACCAGGGCTTGATCCTGACGGCGGCACAGAGCGGGCGCGACGTGCCGTCGATCTGGTGGGATCGGCTGGTGTCCAAGGTCCAGACCGGAACGTTGAGCCCGGAGACCACGGGCGCTCTTTTCTCATTGCTGGAAAATCGCTACAAGGGCGTCGCGCTTGATGATC
The DNA here is from genome assembly GCF_056393175.1 of Stenotrophomonas sp. Steno-Z1. Taxonomy (NCBI): domain Bacteria; kingdom Pseudomonadati; phylum Pseudomonadota; class Gammaproteobacteria; order Lysobacterales; family Lysobacteraceae; genus Stenotrophomonas; species Stenotrophomonas sp. Steno-Z1. The sequence goes on from NZ_JBWJPB010000001.1 coordinate 189,857, forward strand.
GGCGGCTGGCCGAGGCGTTCCGTGCACTGTTCAAGCGCACTACGCTTCCCCCTTACAGCTATGCCCAGGTGGGCGACTACGCGATGCTGCATGCGCACGACGAAGGGCTGGCCGATGAGATGTTCGTCCAGGCAATCGACAACAGTGTTGCCGATCCCGGGTACGCACGTAAGGTCATCGATGCCCTTAACCGCAAGGGATGGCACCGCCAGGCCGAGCTGGCGCACGCACGGGCGCGCGATCTGGGCCTGCTTGCCGAGCCTGTCGCAGCAGCGCCGGCAGGGGCAAAGTAAACCAAACGGCATTGCTGTCCGGGTTACCGGGGGCGCCGTTGGAGGCACATCGCCAGTAAATCTGCGGTATCGCCTGCCAGCGCCTGCCAGTCGCGTGCCGCTGTAGATGCCGCCTGCCCGTTCGCCGGTGCAGACAGTTGTTGCTGCAGCTTCTGCGCCAGATCGTGCGCGTCCCCGGGTCGATAGCGCTGCGATGGGGCGCCCAGGATCTCGTTGACATCGCCCACCCCGGCGGCAACGACGGGTACGCCACAGGCCAGGGCTTCGCTCAGTTTCAGCGGAAAGCAGTAGCGACCGAAGCTGGAGTCCCGGTTGCAGATGACCGCAACATCCAACGCGTTGACGAGCAGGGGAACCTCCCGCCAGTCCAGGATGCCCAGATCAATGATGCGCGGGTGCCTGTATCGGGAGGGCGTGCCATCGCGCGGTCCTGCGAAGGCCAGGTGGAGGGCAGGATCTGCCTCGGCGAGGAGTTGGAAAGCCTCGAACAGATCTTCGATGCCTCTGTCGGCCTGGATCGCACCGGCACAGCCGATGATCGTCGCGCCAGCAGGAAGTCCGAGCGCACGCCGGCAGTCGCTTCGATCGCGTGCATGGAACACCGCGCTGTTCACGCCGTTACCCACGATGGCGCAGGGTCCCGACGCGGGATAATGCTGTTGGACGTGGCGTGCGAGGGAGTGGCTGACAATGGTCAGTCCGCTCGCCGACCGACAGGCGTCCCGGTAGCGTCGTGAGATGCCCGGAAGGCGGCTCAGCCCGAAATGCTCGTAGTTGTCGTAGAGATCGATCACCACCGGTATGTGCAGGGTACGCCCGATCTCCACCGCCCAGATGGCATGAAGTGCGTCCGAGCTGGCCCAAAGGATATCGGGCTGGCAGTCCGCAATCACGCCAGCCACGGCGCGACGGGCGTGAAAGGGCCCCCACGGCATGGCGTTGGCCGATCGCCAGACCACCCCTGCCGGACTGACATGCCGTCCAAGGTGCGGCCGCGGACGATAGCTGGACGCGAGACCGTGCACGCGATGCCCGAGCCGGGCGAAGCCTTCAGGAATTTCATACAGGCGGCCATACTGATCGGACAGCAGGTCGCGCGCTGAGTATTGGCGTTTGCAGAGGACGAGTATATTCATCGATGCGTTCTGCGGCAGCGGAGCGGTTGGGGTTCTGGGGTGCCGGGGCCCTGCTGGCCAACTACAGTGTGACACGATCTGGGGAGAGAGAATTTGCGGCCGTTGCTACGACTCAGGGGGCTCGCGAACGCGTTGTCCAGCCAGCGCTTTCATCTTTTCCAGACCCTGATGCGACGCGTGTTCCGGCGTGCGCATGCCGTCGTGCAGGTGGACGATTTCGACGGCAATCTCACCCTCGATCTGGACCTGGCCGAGCATATGCAGCGGCGCATCTTCTGGATGGGCTATTACAACCTGCGCCTGGTCGCCCTGTTGAATCGCCTGCTTGCGCCGGGGATGGTGGTGGTGGATGTCGGGGCGAACATCGGGGAGGTCAGCCTGGTCTGTGCCAACCGGGTCGGCGTCAGCGGGCGCGTCATCGCCTTCGAGCCGGTGAAGGCGATTGCCGACGAGCTGGAGCGCAATATCCAGGTCAACGCCCTGCAGGGCGTGGTCGATCTGCGCCGGCAAGGGTTGGCCGATGTAGCCGGCGAGTTCGATATCTACGACTCCTGCGGACAGCACGACGGGGATGAATCGAACCGGGGGCTGGGCAGCCTGCATGGCGACCCGGGGTCGCACCAGGTGCTGGGTCGGATCCAGGTGGAGACGCTGGATCGGCTGGCGGCCACGCTCGCGCTGCAGCGGCTGGATTTCATGAAGGTCGATGTCGAGGGCGGAGAACTGGCCTGCCTGGCGGGTGCCCTGCAGACCGTCGCGCGCTTCCTTCCGGTGATTGCGGTTGAAGTCCATGAGCGGTCGGCGCAGATGGCGGGGTACCGCGGGCGCGACATCCTCGATCTACTGGCTCCCCTGGGGTATCAGTTTCTTCGCCTCGAGGCACGGGGTCGTCTCGTCCCCATCAGCGCCGACGCGCTGGGTGAGTACCAGGACGTCATCTGCGTGGCCGACCCGGCGACGCGGGCAGCGTTGACCGGCGCATGATTGCACTGCTGCTCAGTCGGGTCGAGGCGGGCGGGCTCGAGCGCGTGCAGTTCAATCTCGCCCGCGCCCTTGCAGATCGCGGGCACGCGGTGCAGATCGTTGCCGGTCGCCTGCTGGTTCCGGCCACCAGCGTGGACGAGGTGCACTGCATCGCGCCACGGGGCGCAGGGCAGTTCCTGTGGCGACTGCCTGGCTGGATCAGGCAAAACCGTCCTTCGGTCATAGTGACGACGTCCAACGACGTCGCCGTCTGGCTGCTGTTGCTGCGACGCTGGCTGGGCGCGGATACGGCGGTGGTTGTTACCCAGCATCTGGCCATCTCCGGGCCTCGCTTGGCATCGCGGGGGCTGCGTCGGTTGAAGCTGGCCGGCATACGTTGGGCAATGACGCGCCTGCTGCCGTCGGCGGATGCGATCGTGGCCGTGTCGGCTGCCGTTGCGGCCGACATGCGCGCCGAGCTTGGCCTGGATGGCGTGCCGATCGAGGTGATCCACAACCCGATCGTCGGGGTTGCCGGCCGTGCGGCCGCCGATCTGCCTTGCCCGAAGGCATGGCCGTTCCCGCACGATGGTGTGCCGGTGCTGGTCTTCGTCGGACGACTCGCGCCGGAGAAGCGGTTGGACCTGCTGTTTGCGGCCTTCCTGCAGAGCAGGGCTGCACGGTCCGTCCGCCTGCTTGTACTGGGTACGGGCCCCATCGCCCGCGAGCTTGAGCAATGGCGCCGGCACGCGGGAGTGGAGCAGGACTGCGTGCTGCTGGGGCAGGTGCACGATGTGCTGCCGTGGATCGCCAACAGCGACGTCCTGGTGCTACCGTCCGACTACGAAGGCTTCGGCAACGTGTTGGTGGAGGCCATGCAGTGCGCGACGCAGATCGTGGCGACGGATTGCCCCAGCGGCCCGGCCGAGATACTCGATCACGGTCGATTCGGGCAATTGGTGCCAGTGGGCGACGCGCCTGCATTGGCGGTGGCACTCCAGCGCAGTCTGGACGGTTCCTTCCGGGTGGAGCGGAACGTGTTGCTTGCGCGTGCAGCGGAGTTCTCCATCGATCGTGCCGTGGATGCCTACACGCGAGTGTTCACCGCGGTGCAGTCACGCGCCGTGCCGCCTTCCCGGCGCTGAGCCACAACGTGGCCCACGCCGCCGAGGCCATGCCGATCTCCGCGCAGATCACCATCCAGATTGCTCCGGTCAGGCCGTAGCGCGGAATCAGCCATGCACTCAGGAGTGCCATCGCCAGCAGGCCCATGGCCTCGATCAGTGTCTTGCGCAGCTTGAAGCCGCGTCCCACCAGAACGTTGCACCCGATCTGGCGCAGGCTGTAGCCCAGCACGAACAATCCCATCCAGCGCAGGTCGGGCACGGCAGCGGCAAAGTCCGGTCCGAGCACGTGCGGCAGGAGAGCAGCTCCCCACCACAGCAGCGCTGCGACGATTCCGGTGTAGGCCGCCGCGGCGGCGGTCATGGCCAGCACCAGGCGTCGATGGCGTTCCGGATCCTGGTTTGCACGGAACAACCGTGGCATCGCCGACATCACCATCGCGTCCAGCGGCATGGCGGCGACCGCTGCGATCCGGTAGCAGGCGGCGTACAGGCCGGCCGTAGTGTCGCCACCGGTGCGCAGCACCAGCGATTTGTCGAAGGTCGTTACTGCGGTCGTCGAGGTCCAACTGGCCGCGTGGCCGGCACCATGCCGGAGGTCGCCAGGCTGCATCTGCCAGCGTTGCGGGCGTGGGGCGAGCAGGCGTTTCACCGCCAGCAGCGCGAAGGCGGCTCCGCCCAGCGATGCCAGCAGGTGCAGGAACAGGTAATGGTCGAGGCTATGCGCGATCGGCAGCACGCTGAACGCCACGATCGCGATCAGGCGCAGCAATGCACTCGCGGCCGGTAGCGCGGCGGCCCAGCCCATGCGTTCATGGGCTGCAAACGCGAAGGCGGCGTTGGTGACGTAGGGGAAGGCCAGGATTTCCGAGGCAGCGATGAGGCTGATGCCAGTCAGGGAGATCGACGCGCTGCCCAGCACCGCAGGGAACAACAGCAACGCCAGCGGCAGCGATGTGAATGCACACAGCACCCAGGTCTGTTTCCAATACGGCGAAAACCGCGAAGCATCCGACGCGCTGTATTGATACATCAACATACCGCTGCCGAGGCCGACCAATCCTGCCAATGCCGATGCGGTGCCGGCAATGCCGGAAAAGATGCCGTAGTCCTGAGCACCCAGCCCGCGGGCGGCCACCACGATCCACGCCGCCAGGCATACCAGGCGGACCCCTTGCCACACCATCACCTGCAGCGATGTGCGGGCCAACGAGCCAATGGGCAGGCGCCACTTCATGGGGTGTCCGAGGTCTGCGGCCTGCGTTCGGCCACCATCAGCGCCTCCAACCGGGCCGAGTACCCTGCAGCCACCGCGGCGTGATCAAAGCGCCGCAGCAACGAGGGTCGCAACTGCTGCACCCAGGCGTGTGCCGCCGATGGGTCGTCGAGCAAGGCGTTGATCTGTGCCGCCAGCGAGTCGGCATCACCGGGCTCGGCCAGGTACGGCGGCCACGGGCCGTCCTGCAACTCGCGAATGGCGGGCAGCCGGGTGGTCACCACCGGGCAACCGCAACCGAGCGCCTCGACCATCACCAGCCCCAGGCCTTCCTGATCCCCCGAGCGCGCCTGCACGAAGGGGGTGATCAACATACTGCTGCGCCGATACAGATCGGGCAGCGCGTCCTGCGAGAGAGCGCCAAGGAAACGCACGTGCGCCTGCAGTCCGAGCCTCTCGACCTGTTGCTGGCACGCCACCAGCTCCGGGCCGAAGCCGGCAATGCTGAGCGTGGCGTGGGGATGGCGTTCAAGCACGCGCGGCAGCGCGTCCAGCAGGTGGGTCAGTCCCTTCTTTTCCACCAGGCGCCCGACAAAGAGCAACTGGTGGTCCGCGCGCTGCGTCCGCGCATCGGGCGTGAAGCGATGCTGCAGGTCGACCCCCATGGGGGCGACAGCCAGCGACGCCGGGTCTGCGCCGAGCGCCAGCATCGGCTCGCGCATGGCGTTGCTGACCACCGAGCTGGCCTGCATCCGGCGCATGGCCAGTCGTTTCAGCCCCATGGGCAGCCGACCACGCAGGGCGAACAGGTCGGCACCGTGGGACGTCACCAGGGTCGGCGGCGTGCGGGTGCCAACCGTCTGCAACAGCGCCACCATCAAGGCCTGGGGAAGGATCCAGTGCGCGTGGATCACATCCGGTCGCAGCGTGCGGAGCAGCTGGCGCAGGGACCACAGCTGACCCAGCAGGAAGCCGGGCAACAACAGCGCGGTCCATGGACGATGGCGCAGGTTGCCGACGATGCCTCCGTCGTTGACCAGGCGCTCCCAGCGGGCCGGCGCATAGCGGTAGCGGATGACATCCACCCCCTCCATGCGCTCGCGCGGCAGTGCGCCGCTGGCATGCGGGCATAGCACGGTGACCTCGAAACGGGCGGCCAGGCGCCGGCTCAACTCATGCACAAAGCCTGGCTCGGGGTCGCCGTGCCAGCGCGGATAGGTCGAGGCCAGCACCAGCAGGCGGGGGCGAGGCTTGGCTGCATCGGCGGCAACCGTCCCACTCACTCCGCGTCCCGCCCGTCCCGCGCTGCCAGGTAGGTCAGCCCGGTGATCTGCTCGGAGATCAGCCCGATCAGGAAGATGATCACCGAGGCGCTGAACAGCAGGGTGCTCATGTTGGTGAAGCGGTGCATGGTGGCGAAGGTGTAGCCGTAATAGCCCAGGCCGAGCAGGAAGAAGCCCACCGCGATCGGCGCGAACAGCTTCAGCGGCGAGTACAGGGTGGCGATCTTGAAGATGATCAGCAGGAAGCGGATGCCGTCCTTGATCGGACGGATGTGGCTGCCGTTGCCCACGCGCCTGGCGACCGGGATCGGCACGTAGGCGACCGGGTAGGCGCTGCGGAAGAACGCCATGGTGCTGGTGGTGGGGTAGCTGAAGCCGTTCGGCAGCAGGTGCAGGAACTCGCGGAAGCGCCGGGCACGGGCGGCGCGGAACCCGGAGGTGAGGTCCAGAATCCTGAACCCGGTCATGCGGCTGGCCAGCCAGTTGTAGAAGCGGTTGGCCAGGCCACGGTGGACGCTGGCCTGGCCGCTGCTGTCGCGGGCGCCCACGACCATGTCGTAGCCCTCGGCAAGCCTGCCCAGCAGGGTCTGGATGTGGGCCGGGTCGTGCTGGCCGTCGGCGTCCATGAACACCAGGATCTCGCCGCTGGCGGCGCGGGCGCCGCGCTTGATGGCAGCGCCGTTGCCCATCGAGTACGGGCTGGACAGGACCACGGCGCCATGGCGGCGGCCAATCTCGGCGGTGCTGTCGGTGGAGCCGTCGTCGACCACGATCAGCTCGGCGTGCGGATACAGTTGACGCAATGCCGGCAAGGTGCGGAGCAGGCCTTCTGCTTCGTTCTTGGCGGGCAGGATGATGCTGATGCTTTTCACGTTGTTTCCCCGGTTTCCCCGCGCCAATGTTACCCCGGCACCCCCGTCGCCGGGGGCCGTCGAACGGGTCGGAACGCAGGATCGGAGCAGGCGCGGGACCCCGTCCCATCCCGCAATGCAGTAATCTTCCGCCTATGACATGGGGAGCCTGCATCCAATGAACGCCGTGGTTACTGCCAATCTCGTCGGGATCACCGGCATCGCCCGCCGCCTGGTCCAGGATGGCGCGCTGGACGAAGCCACCGCGCGCGATGCGATGGCCAAGGCCAGCGCGGCCAAGCAGCCGTTGCCGCAGTACTTCGCCGAGAAGAAGCTGGTCACCGCCGCGCAACTGGCCGCCGCCAACGCGCTGGAGTTCGGCATGCCGCTGCTGGACGTATCGGTGTTCGACAGCGCGCAGAATGCGATCAGCCTGGTCAGCGAGGAGTTGCTGCGCAAGCATCACGTCCTGCCGCTGTTCAGGCGTGGCGGCAAGCTGTTCGTGGGCACCAGCGATCCGACCCATTCGCTGGACGAGATCAAGTTCCACACCAACCTGGTGGTCGAGCCGATCCTGGTCGACGAGGAGCAGATCAAGCGCACCCTGGAGCAGTGGCAGTCCCGGCACGACACCCTGGGCGCGTCGCTGGGCGGCGACGACGAGGGCATGGGCGACCTGGATGTGTCCGGCGGCGATGAAGACGGCGCGTCCGGCGACACCGGCCACGATGCCAAGGGCGACGACACCCCGGTGGTGAAGTTCGTCAACAAGGTGCTGGTCGATGCGATCCGCAAAGGCGCCTCGGACATCCATTTCGAGCCCTACGAAGACGATTACCGGGTGCGTTTCCGCATCGACGGCCTGCTCAAGAACGTGGCCAAGGCCCCGGTCAAGCTCAACCAGCGCATCGCCGCGCGCCTGAAGGTGATGTCGCAGCTGGACATCGCCGAAAAGCGGGTGCCGCAGGATGGGCGCATCAAGCTCAACCTGTCCAAGACCAAGCAGATCGACTTCCGCGTCAGTACCTTGCCGACCCTGTTCGGCGAGAAGATCGTGCTGCGTATCCTGGACGGCAGCGCGGCCAAGCTGGGCATCGACAAGCTGGGTTACGAGACCGAGCAGCAGCGGCTGTTCCTGGACGCCATCCACAAGCCGTACGGCATGGTGCTGGTGACCGGGCCGACCGGTTCGGGCAAGACCGTGTCGCTGTATACCGCGCTGGGCATCCTCAACGATGAAACGCGCAACATCTCCACCGCCGAGGATCCGGTGGAAATCCGCCTGCCCGGCGTCAACCAGGTGCAGCAGAACGTCAAGCGCGGTATGACGTTCGCCGCGGCGTTGCGCTCGTTCCTGCGACAGGACCCGGACATCATCATGGTCGGCGAAATCCGCGACCTGGAGACGGCGGAAATCGCGATCAAGGCGGCCCAGACCGGCCACATGGTGCTGTCCACGCTGCATACCAACGATGCGCCGCAGACCATCGCGCGCCTGATGAACATGGGCATCGCCCCGTTCAACATCACCAGCTCGGTGACCCTGGTGATCGCCCAGCGCCTGGCGCGCCGGTTGTGCAGCAACTGCAAGCGTTCGATCGACCTGCCCGCCAACGCTCTGCTGGCCGAGGGCTTCACCCAGGCGCAGATCGACGCGGGCATCCGGCTGTATGAGCCGGTGGGCTGCGAGGAATGCACCGAGGGCTACAAGGGCCGTACCGGTATCTACCAGGTGATGCCGATGAGCGAGGAAATTTCGGTGATCGTTCTGGCGGGCGGCAATGCCATCCAGATCGCCGAAGCCGCGCAGCGGGCCGGCGTGCCCGACCTGCGCCAGTCGGCGCTGATCAAGGCCGCCGCCGGTACCACCAGCCTGGCCGAGATCAACCGCGTCACCAAGGATTGAGCGACGGCGCTGCTTGAACGGACAAGGCCCGCGGATGCGGGCCTTGTCGTTCTGGTTCCTGGTGCAGCCCTGCAGGGCGTGGCGCTGGCGGAAAGGGTGACCCTCAATCCATCCCGAGCTTTTTCAGCTTGTAGCGCAGCGCCCGGAACGTAATCCCCAGCTGCGCCGCCGTCCGCGTCTTGTTCCAGCGGTTCTCCTCCAGGGCCTTCTGGATCGCGGTGCGCTCCATCTGCTCGATGTAGGAGGGCAGGGCACCGTTGCCGGCCGGCAGGTCCACTACCGCTTCTTCCTGCACGGCGGCGGCACCGCCGTGGCGCGCGCTGCCTGGCTGCGGCAGGCGCAGGTCGCTGGCACCGATGCTGTCCGCCTCGGCCAGGGCCAGGGCGCGCTCGAGGATGTTCTCCAGCTCGCGCACGTTGCCCGGGAAGTGGTACTGGGCCAGGGCATCCAGCGCCGAGGGCGCCAGCAGCGGGGTGGCGCGTTCGTGGGTGCGGGCCAGCCGCGCCAGGATCGATGCGGCCAGCTGCGGCAGGTCGCTGCGGCGTTCGCGCAGGGGCGGCACACGCAGTTCGATCACATTGATGCGGTAGTACAGGTCGTGGCGGAAACGGCCGTCCTCGACCAACTCGCCCAGGTCCTTGTGCGTGGCCGAGAGGATGCGGACGTCGACCGGCACCTCGGTGGCCGAGCCGACCGGGCGGATCGATTTCTCCTGTATCGCCCGCAGCAGCTTCACCTGCATCTGCAGGGGCAGTTCGGCGACCTCGTCCAGGAACAGAGTGCCGCCGTGCGCGGCCTGGAACAGGCCGGGCTTGTCGGCGTGGGCGCCGCTGAAGCTGCCCTTCTTGTGCCCGAAGAACTCGCTTTCCATCAATTCGGACGGAATCGCACCGCAGTTGACCGGCACGAACGGGCCGGCGGTACGCGCGCTCTGCGCATGGATGGTGCGTGCGACCAGCTCCTTGCCAACGCCGGATTCCCCGAGGATGTAGACCGGGGCCTGGCTGCGCGAGACCTTGGCGATCGTGCTGCGCAGGCCATCCATCGCCGGCGAGTCCCCGAGCAGGCGCGCGGCCTGCTCGCTGGCCAGCGCGGGCGGGACCACCCGTTCGCTGTTGTTGAGCTCCAGGGCGTGCTTGACCAGCCCGCGCAGCACGGCGATGTCGACCGGCTTGCTGACGAAATCGAAGGCGCCGGCCTTCAGCGCCTCCACGGCCAGGTCCATGCTGCCGAAGGCGGTGATCATCGCCACCGGCGTGCGTGGGTAGTGCTGGGCGATCTCGGTGACCAGCTCGATGCCGTTGCCGTCGGGCAGGCGCATGTCGGTGATGCACAGGTCGTACGGGTTGCTGGCCAGCAGCTCGCGGGCTTCGGCGAGATTGGCTGCGGTGCTGATGCGCAGGCCCATGCGGCCCAGGGTCAGTACCAGCAGTTCGCGGATGTCACGTTCGTCGTCGACGACGAGGGCGCTGCGGTTTTCGTTCATATGGGGGAAAGATAGCCGAGGGCGGTTGAATCCGACAAATGTTTGACGGTGGGCGATGGGGGCGTGCCCCGGTTCATTGCGGCAGCATCGTATGCGGGCCGGACAGGACCAGCCGGAAGCAGGCGCCGCCGGCGGGCACCGACACGTACTCCAGGTTGGCCTGGTTGGCCCGGCACAGCTCGCGGGCGATATACAGGCCCAGGCCGGTGCCGTGCTCGGAGGTGGTGAAGAACGGGCGGAACAGCTGGCTGGCCACCGTCTCGGGGATGCCAGGCCCCCGGTCCATGACGTCGATGACCGCAGCGCGCTCCTGGCGCGCCACGCGCAGCCGCACCCGCGCCGGTTCCTGCCCGATCCGGCCGTACTTGAGTGCGTTGTGCACCAGCACGGTGAGGATCTGGTGGAGGTGGCGCGGGTCGATCAGGGCATGCACCGAGGTCTCGGTGATGATCGGCTCGACGCTGTCGGTTTCCAGGCTCAGGCCCTGCTTGTACTCCAGCACGAAGCGCCGCACGAAGGCCGCCAGGTCCAGGTTCTCCGGGTTGGCGCGCTCGCGCCGGGCCAGGCCGAGCACGCTTTCGACGATGCCGTTGGTGCGCTGGCACTGCTGGTGGATGATCTGCAGCAGGCGGCGGTCGGTATCGCCGATGCCGGTGGATTCCTCCAGCAACTGGGCGGCGTAGTTGATCGCCGCCAGCGGGTTGCGGATCTCGTGGGCCAGGCTGGCCGAAAAGCGTCCCATCGCCGACAGGGTCAACGATTCGGCGCGCCGCGAGACCACGCTGGAGTCGTCCAGGAACACCAGGGTCAGGTCGCTGCCGGCCAGCAGGCGGGCGAACCGGGGCTGCACTTCGGGCTGGTCGGGGGACAGCTGCAGCGGGGTTTCCTCGTTGGTCCAGCCATTGCGCCAGCGCTGCAGGCGCCGGCTCAGGTCCGGGGCGGCACTGCCCAGTTCCAGCTGCCCACTGCCGCCGTTGCCCTCGCCATCGCCGATCAGGGTGGAGGCGGCCTCGTTGGCCAGGGTGATGCGGTTGGCACCATCGACCACCAGCACCCCGGTGCGCATGCGCCGGATGATCAGTTCGTTGATCTCGAACAGGTTGGCGACCTCGTCGCCGCGCTGGTTGGCCAGTTGCTGGTTGCGACGGGCGCGGTTGCCGACTTGGTAGCTGACGAAGGCCAGGGCCAGGTAGCTGGTGATGAACATGGCCAGCTCGGCCAGGGTGCGGGTGGGGTCGCCGCCCTCGACCAGCTTCCACACGTATTCCCCGGCGGTGGCTGCGCTGGCAGTGAGGGCGATGCCCATGCCGAGCGTCAGCGGCAGCAGGGTGGCGGCAGCGGCGACGTTGAACAGCAGCGACATCGAGATGCCCGCGCTGGCGCCGGGCAGGGCATGCGCCAGCAGGGTGGCGGCGATGATGTCCACGGCCACGCCACCGACCACGATCGGGCGCAGCCAGCGTTCGTTGCGGCCCACGGCCAGGATCAGCAGCGACAGCACCAGATAGGCGCCGCTGACCCAGGCGGCCAGGCGTGGGTGGTCGGCGGCACCGACCAGTGCGCTCAGCGGGCTGAACAGCAGGGCGGCGATCACCGCGGCGATCAGTACCCGGTAGAGGGCGAAAAAGTACAGCTCCCGCCTCGGTATCGATTCGATGCGGTCGATCAATGAAGCACTGGGTGACACGCCGGAACTCCCCTTCTGGCTGCCCTGGTGGAGGCGGGCCATGCTCGGCTGCCTTCAACGGCCCGGGCCCGCTCCGTTGAAGGTCCAGTATAGGCAAGCCGCACTGCCGACGGGGCGGCCGGAAGGCCGGGCGTCGCGCATTTGACCCGCCACCCGGCCAGTGCCCCACCCAGGCCGGTGCCGCAACTGCCTGAATGACCGCGAAAAACCGCCGGGTGCCGGGCGGGGCGTCGCACGTCTTTGCGCCTGCGCGCCGGCTCGTCCACAATAGTGGGCCCGCCGCGGTCCGTACCGGCGCCCCGTGAGGGAGCCCTGGAGATGCGTGCGGTCGTTCCTATTCCCACGGTGACGCATGAATTTCCACGAATACCAGTCAAAACAACTGCTTGCCGAGTACGGCATTCCCGTTCCGGCCGGCAAGGTCGCGGCGACCCCGGATGAAGCAGTTGCAGCGGCCAACTCCCTGGGCCAGGGCCCCTGGATGGTCAAGGCGCAGATCCACGCGGGCGGCCGCGGCAAGGCTGGCGGCGTCAAGTTCTGCAAGACCACCGACGATGTGAAGGCCGCTGCGGCCAAGATGCTCGGCACCAAGATGGCCACCTACCAGACCGCCGGCGTCGAGCTGCCGGTCAACCTGGTGCTGGTGACCACCGCTGGCGAGATCGTCAAGGAACTGTACCTGTCGGTACTGGTCGACCGCGGCACCAAGACCATCACCTACATCGCCTCCTCGGAAGGCGGCGTGGAAATCGAGCAGGTCGCTGCTGAAACCCCGGAGCTGATCCACTCGCTCAACGTCGACTTCGTCGAAGGGGTGCAGGGTTACCACGGCCGTGATTTCGGCTTCAAGCTGGGCCTGACCGCCAAGCAGGCCGGCCAGTTCGCCAGCATCATGGTGAACCTGTACCGCCTGTTCAACGAAAAGGACCTGGCCCTGGTTGAAATCAACCCGCTGGCCATCCTGGACGACGGCAACCTGTACGCGCTGGACGGCAAGTTCGACAGCGACGACAACGCCGCGTTCCGTCAGAAGGCCCTGGTCGCCATGCGCGACAAGACCCAGGAAGACGAAACCGAAGTGACCGCTTCGGAGCTGGACATCAATTACGTCACCATGGACGGCAACATCGGCTGCATGGTCAACGGCGCCGGCCTGGCCATGGCCACCATGGACGTCATCAAGCTCAACGGCGGCGAGCCGGCGAACTTCCTGGACGTGGGCGGCGGTGCCAACAAGCAGCGCGTCATCGAAGCCTTCAAGCTGATCCTGTCCTCGGACAAGGTCGAAGGCATCTTCGTCAACATCTTCGGCGGCATCGTCCGCTGCGACATGATTGCCGAGGGCATCATCGCCGCGGTCAAGGAAGTGGGCGTCAAGGTTCCGGTCGTGGTGCGCCTGGAAGGCACCAACGTGGAAGAAGGCAAGCAGCTGCTGCGCGACAGCGGCATGGCCATCATCCCGGCCGACAACATCAACGACGGTGCCAAGAAGGTCGTCGAAGCTGTCAAGAACGCCGCCTAATTTTCCACGGCATCGGATCGCCGGCAGAAGCCTGACATGCCCCCTCGAGTCAAGGGGGCTGGCACTCCGCAACGCGGCGTGACGGGGCTTCTGGTGGCGTGCGGTACGGACATCGACCTGGTCGATGGCTCCTCCTCCGACGCCGGCCCAAATAATTTACGAAGGACTTCAAGACATGTCCGTTTTGATCAACAAGAACACCAAGGTGATCGTGCAGGGCTTCACCGGCCAGCAGGGTACCTTCCACGCCACTCAGATGATCGAGTACGGCACCCAGGTTGTTGGCGGCGTGACCCCCGGCAAGGGCGGCACCACCCACATCGATCTGCCGGTCTTCAACACCGTTGCCGACGCCGTGTCGGCCACCGGTGCTGACGCGTCGGTCATCTACGTGCCGCCGCCGTACGCGGCCGATGCGATCCTGGAAGCCGCGGCTGCCGGTATCAAGGTCATCGTGTGCATCACCGAAGGCATCCCGGTGCTGGACATGCTGCGCGTCAAGAACGTGCTGACCCGCGCGCATCCGGACACCGTGCTGGTCGGTCCGAACTGCCCCGGCGTGATCACCCCGGGCGAGTGCAAGATCGGCATCATGCCGGGCCACATCCACATGCCGGGCAAGATCGGCATCGTGTCGCGTTCGGGCACGCTGACCTATGAAGCGGTCAAGCAGACCACCGAAGTCGGCCTGGGTCAGTCGACCTGCATCGGCATCGGCGGCGACCCGATCAACGGCCTGAACTTCGTCGACTGCCTGAAGCTGTTCAACGAAGATCCGCAGACCCTGGGCATCATCATGGTCGGCGAAATCGGCGGCGACGCTGAAGAAGCCGGTGCGGAGTACATCAAGAACCACGTGAAGAAGCCGGTCGTCGGTTTCATCGCGGGCGCCTCGGCGCCGGCCGGCAAGCGCATGGGCCACGCCGGTGCGATCGCATCGGGCGGCAAGGGCACTGCCGAAGGCAAGTTCGCGGCGATGGAAGCCGCTGGCGTTGTCACCGTCCGTTCGCCGGGCGACCTGGGCGCGGCCATCGCCAAGCTGGTCAAGTAATTCGACCTGCCCTGCGATAGCATCGAAGGCCCGCACGTGTGCGGGCCTTTTTTGTGGGAGAAGGCCATTGATGGGGATCAGGTGATCTTTCGACGCGATATCGAAGGACTGCGCGGGCTTGCGGTCCTGTTGGTCGTCCTGGCCCACGCGGGAGTGGCCCAGCTTCCGGGCGGCTTCGTCGGTGTAGATGTCTTCTTCGTCATTTCGGGCTACTTGATCACCGGCTTGCTGGCTGGGCAACTGAAGCAGGACGGCCGGATCGACCTGTGGGTCTTCTATGGGCGGCGCGTGCGCCGATTGCTGCCTGCGTTCGCGTTGATGGTCACGGTGTCCGGCCTGGCCGCGATATGGCTGCTGCCAGCGGCTGCGTGGGGCCTGCAGGCCGACAGCGGGCGATGGGCGGCGTTGTGGTCATCCAACATCTACTTTGCCTCGGCAGAATTCGATTACTTCTCGCCGGGTGCTTCGGCAAGCCTGTTCCTGCATACCTGGTCGCTGGGTGTCGAAGAACAGTTCTATCTGGTCTGGCCATGGCTGTTATGGGGCGCATGGCGTTGGCGGGGGAGGACGGGGCTCGCGATAGCGTGCTGGATAGTCGCCATCGGCGGCTACCTGCTCGGCATGGCGGCGACGCAGGTGGCCTCCTGGCAGGCCTATTACCAGACGCCCTTCAGGCTGTGGCAACTGGCCGCAGGCGGCGCGATGTGTTTGACGTTCGGCGCGATACGCCTGCGATCGGGGCCATCGCGTGCGGCACGCACGGTGGGCGTGCTGATGCTGCTGGTCGCAGCCGTTCTGTTCGCGCCGGATCGCATCGTGTACCCGGGTGCATGGGCCGCCGTCCCCGTCGTGGGCACCGCGCTCCTCCTGCTGCAGGGTGATCGTGGCACGTCGGTTACGTGGCTGGAGCATCCTTCAGTACGTTTTCTTGGCCGCATCTCCTACAGTTGGTACCTCTGGCATTGGCCGTTGCTGGTTCTTTCCGCATCCTGCTTTGGCAAGTCCGTGGAAGTGGGGTTGATATCGGCTCTGGTATCGCTCTGCGTCGCCTGGGCGACGTGGCACCTGGTGGAACGACCGGCGCTGGCACTTCCCATCGGGGAGGGTCGGCGCTGGGTACTCGCCGGGTTGGGCGGTGCAGTCGTGCTGGCATTCGCAGGCCTGGGGTGGTCGCACGCGGCAGCGGTGCAACAGCCTGCCGGAACGGCGGCGCCGCATCCGCTGCTTCGGACGATCGCCATGCCGGCGCTGTATCAACGACGTGACTGCGATGAATGGTTTCGCGCCGATCGGGTGGTTCCCTGTACGCTGGTGGACCCACCCGGCGAACATCGCCCCACGGTAATGCTGGTGGGCGACAGCGTTGCCGCCCAGTGGTCTCCAGCGTTGGAGGACATTGCCCGGCGCGGGCAGTGGCACCTGGTCGTCCTGACCAAGTCATCGTGCCCGATGGTGGACCACCCCTTCATCTATCAGAGGATCAATCGCCGCTTCGTCGAGTGCGAACGGTGGCGCGACGGTGTCATTGCCTATCTTCGCCAGCATCCGGCCGACCTGCTTATCCTCGGGTCTACCGCGGACTATCCATTTTCACCGCAGGAATGGGAGACCGGCACGCGCAGTCTGCTGACGCGACTGCATGGGATGGCTGGCAGAACCCTCATTCTCGCGCCCACGCCGTTGTTGCCGTTCGATGGCCCACGGTGCGCGACATCGCGGGTGGGGCAATGGACCGACGCTGAACGTCAGTCGCGATGCAGCGTCGACCTCGACTCGGTCAGGGATCGGGTGATCGTCCAACGTCTGCAGGTCGCCGCGCGGGGCGCACGCGGTGTGCGGGTCCTCGATCTCAGCGATGCGGTCTGCCCGGGAGGACGGTGTCGGGCGGAGGACGGTGGAGCACTGATTTATCGGGATGGCCAGCATCTGAATGCCACCTACGTCCGCGGGCTCGGGCCTGAACTGGCCTCGCAGCCTGAGTTCCAGGCGTTGGGGAGGTGAAGGCCGGACGCGTTGGCCAGGTGCCAAGGCGGGTGACCCTCTATTCTGATCAGACGGAACGCCTAGAATGGCGCCAGTATCCTCACAGGCTGGACGTTCATGGCTTCGATCCGCATCGCGATGGCGCAGTTTGATTTCCCGGTGGGCGCGGTGGCGCAGAACACCGACAACATCATCGCGATGATCGCCGAGGCGCGCGACGAGTACGGTGCCGAGCTGGTGGTGTTCCCGGAACTGGCGATCAGCGGCTACCCGCCGGAGGACCTGCTGCTGCGCCCCGGTTTCCTTTACGACTGCGAGCTGGCGCTCAAGCGCATCGCCGCCGCCACGACCGGCATCGCCGCCGTGGTCGGCTGGCCGCAGGCGGCCGGCGCGGTGGTGTACAACGCGGCCAGCGTGCTGCGCGATGGCAAGGTGGAACATACCTACCGCAAGCGCGAACTGCCCAACTATGCGGTGTTCGACGAGCGCCGGTACTTCGACGTGGACCCGGACGGCGGCAGCTGCGTGTTCGCGCTGAAGGGCGTGCCGGTGGGCGTGTTGATCTGCGAGGACCTGTGGTTTGCCGAGCCGCTGGCCGACACCGTGCGCGACGGTGCGCAGCTGGTTCTGGTGCCCAATGCCTCGCCCTACGAGCGCGGCAAGCACGCCCAGCGCGACGCCCTGTTGGCCGAGCGTACCCGCGAAAGCGGCGCTGCGATCGCCTACCTCAACGTGGTCGGTGGCCAGGACGCGCTGGTGTTCGACGGCGCCTCGGTGGTGGCAGACGGCGACGGCACCGTGCACCCGGCCGCGGCCGCCTTCACCGACCAATGGCTGGTGGTGGACTACGACGCCGAAACGCGCCGCTTCCTGCCGCGCGAGTGGATCGATGACGGCGATGAAAGCATGGATGCGCTGGCCTGGCGCGCGGTGACGCGCGGCATCCAGGACTACTGCCGCAAGAACGGCTTCAGGAAGGTCTGGTTGGGCCTGTCCGGCGGGATCGACTCGGCGCTGGTGCTGGCGATGGCGGTCGATGCGCTGGGCGCGGACAACGTGACGGCGGTGCGCCTGCCGTCGCGCTACACCGCCGACATGTCCAACGACCTGGCCGCCGAGCAGTGCCGCGCGCTGGGGGTGAAACTGGAGGCGGTGTCGATCGAACCGGTGTTCGAGGGCCTGATGGCCGCGCTCGGCCCGATGTTCGAGGGCCAGGCGGCCGATGTCACCGAAGAAAACCTGCAGTCGCGCAGCCGCGGGGTGATCCTGATGGCGCTGTCCAACAAGTTCGGCGGGCTGCTGCTGACCACCGGCAACAAGAGTGAATACGCGGTCGGCTACGCCACCATCTACGGCGACATGTGCGGTGGCTACGCGCCGTTGAAGGACCTGTACAAGACCGAGGTGTTCGGCCTGTCCAAGTGGCGCAACACGGTAGGCGGCGCGCCGGTGATCCCGCCGGCGGTGATCAGCCGCCCGCCGTCGGCCGAGCTGCGCGCCAACCAGACCGACCAGGATTCGCTGCCGGCCTACGACGTGCTGGACGGCATCCTGTACCGCTACGTGGACCAGGAGCAGTCGCGCGAGGAGATCGTGGCCGCCGGGTATGCCCCCGAGGTGGTGGACCGGGTGCTGCGCCTGGTGCGCACCAGCGAGTGGAAGCGCCACCAGGCCGCGCCGGGCCCGAAGGTGTCGCGGCGTGCGTTCGGGCGCGAGCGCCGCTATCCGATCAGCAACGGCTACAAGGGCTGAGTCGATGGCGGGCAGGCGCCCGCTATCCGCCCCTGGCGGCCGTCGCCAGGCGTTCGCGGCCCAGGGCGGTCAGCCGGCCGTCGATGCGCGGCTCGGCCTTGGATCAGGCCCCTGGTCAGCTAGCCCAGGGAGGCGTTCACCGCGGCGCCGAGCGGCGCGACGGATGCCGGGTCCCAAGCCACGCGGGGTGAGGTGGACCCGCACTGGCGTGGCCGGTGCCCACCGCGACGTGAAGGCCCACGCCGGGCCGCCGAGCGCGCTGGCGACGCTGGGGCGGCGAGGATGGCCGCGGCCGCATCCTGCGAGTAGGCCTCCGAGACCAGTGTGGTGCGAGAAGGGCTGATGTGGCGGCCGGCGAGGCGCCGGGGCAGCCCCGGCGCAGGCAGGCTGGTCGCGACGCGGCAGGGGGCCGGAATACGCGAGGTCATGCAGGCTCGCAGCGGGCCCGGACGGGCCCGCTGCGAGCGCTGAAGCCTGCGCGGCCAGCGGCCTGGCAAGGACGCCACCCCGGTCACGACTGGGCCGGTTTCGTGCGCTCCTTGGGCTCCCGGGCCTGCTGACCGGCCACGAAAAAGGGCCCCTCGCGGGACCCTTGTTCGTGCAGGACGGCAGGCTCGACCGGGGTCTTACTTGCGTTCCAGCGTCGCGTTGCGCTGACCGGTACTGGCGGACTTCTCGCCGGCGAACGGGTTCAGCTTGCGGATCATCCAGGGGTACTTCGGCCAGTTGCCGGCCAGCCACGGGTGCTGCGGCTGGTTCAGCTCCAGCACGCGGCGGGCGTCGTCGGCCAGGGTCTTGTTGCCCAGGTGGGTGTAAGCCTCGCCCAGGGCGGCGACCGCGTCGTACTGGTAGGCGCTCTGCGGGTAGGTCTCCAGCAGGTAGTTGGCGCGGCCGGCGGCCGACACCCAGGCCTGGCGGCGCAGGTAGTACAGGGCGTTGTCCAGCTCGTGCTGGGCGAACACGTCGCGCAGCTCGAGCATGCGCTTGCGGGCATCGGCGGCGTAACGGCTGTTCGGGTAGCGGTCCACGACGATGTTGAAGTCGGCGTAGGCCTGGCGCGGGGTGGACAGGTCGCGGCGGCTCGGGTCCAGCGACCACACCCGGCGCAGGAACACCGTGTTGCGGTTGCCGTTGGCCAGGCCACGCAGGTAGTACAGGTAGGCGATATTGCGGTGGGTCGGGTAGGTACGGATGAAGCGGTCCACGCTGGACACCGCGTCATCGTGCTTGCCGGCCTTGTACTGGGCGTAGGCGGTCTCGATCATCGCCTGCTCGGTGTACGGACCATAGGGGTACTGGGCGATCAGGCGCCGGAAGCTGGCCTCGGCCCCGCTCCAGTTGCCGCCTTCCATCAGGCGGTGGCTCTTCTCGTAGATCTGTTCGACCGGCTGGCCTTCATCCGGATTATCGCCCTTGGTGCCGCGGTGGCAGCCAGTGGCGACGAGGGCCAGGACCAGCAGCAGGGCGGCGGTGCGGACGGGCGCGGACAGCAAAGAAGAGCGTCGGATCATGGGGTCAGGGCGGGACGCGGCTGGAATACGAAGGGTCGATGATAGCCTAGTGGCCTGTCCCGCGACTGAAACTGGTCGCCCGGACCCCAAAATTGTCTCCTTGCGGTGCTTTCCCCATGTCCGATAACGCTTCTGAATCCGAATCCCCCCGCCAGGCCGTGGTGCCCGACACCGCCGCTGGACGGCGTTTCGATGCCGTGCTGGCCGAGCTGTTCCCTGAATTTTCCCGATCCAAGCTGACCGAGTGGATCAAGTCCGGCGACGTCCTGCTGGACGGCGAGCAGGTCCGCGGGCGCGACCCGGTGCGCGGCGGCGAGGTGGCCAGCCTGCATGTCGTGCTCGACACCCAGACCCATGCCGAGCCGGAGGACATCCCGCTGGAGGTGCTGTACGAGGACGAGCACGTGTTCGTGATCAACAAGCCGGTCGGCCTGGTGGTCCATCCCGGCGCCGGCAACCCCACCGGCACCCTGGTCAACGCGCTGCTGTTCCGCGAGCCGTCGCTGTCGGTGCTGCCGCGCGCGGGCATCGTGCACCGGCTGGACAAGGACACCAGCGGCGTCATGGTGATCGCGCGGACCATCCAGGCGCAGACCGCACTGGTGGAGCAGCTGTCCGCGCGCCAGGTGCACCGCCAGTACCTGGCCATCGTGGTGGGCGCGCTGGTCTCCGGCGGCACCGCCGATGCGGCGATCGACCGCCACCCGCGCGACCGCGTGCGCATGGCGGTGCGCGAAGACGGCAAGGATGCGATCACCCATTACCGCCTGCGCGAGCGCTTCCGCGCGCACACCGCGCTGGAGTGCCGCCTGGAAACCGGGCGTACCCACCAGATCCGCGTGCACATGGCGCACCTGCGCCATCCGATCATCGGCGACCAGCTGTACGGCGGCGCCCTGAAGCTGCCCAAGGGTGCCAGCGATGAACTGGTCGCCCAGCTGCGTGGTTTCAAGCGCCAGGCGCTGCACGCCGAAACGCTGGAGTTCGTGCACCCGATCACCGGTGAAACGATCACCAACAGCGCGCCGCCGCCGGCCGACATGCTGGCGCTGATGCAGGCACTGCGCGAGGACAGCAAGCGCTTCGCCGAACTGGAACGCGGTCGC
The DNA here is from genome assembly GCF_056393175.1 of Stenotrophomonas sp. Steno-Z1. Taxonomy (NCBI): domain Bacteria; kingdom Pseudomonadati; phylum Pseudomonadota; class Gammaproteobacteria; order Lysobacterales; family Lysobacteraceae; genus Stenotrophomonas; species Stenotrophomonas sp. Steno-Z1. The sequence goes on from NZ_JBWJPB010000001.1 coordinate 210,727, forward strand.
CGTTGATGCACGCGTCGCTTCCCCTGCTGGTGGCCGATTGGCCTGCACCGCCCCGGGTGCGGGCCTGCACCACGCTGCGGCACGGCGCAGGTGGCTCGTTGCCGCCGTTCGACCAGTTCAACATGGGCAACCGTTACGCGGTGGATGGCGACGACCCGGTGCAGGTGCAGCGCAATCGCGACCTGTTGCAGGCCGGGCTGGCACTGCCATCGGCGCCCCATTGGCTGCGCCAGGTGCACGGCACCACGGTGCTGCGGTTCGATGCGCCCCCCAGCGCCCAGGGCGTGGACGTGGAGCCGACCGCCGATGCATCGGTGACCTCGGTGCCGGGCGTGGTGCTGGCCATCCTCACCGCCGATTGCCTGCCGGTGGTGTTCGCTGCCCGCGACGGCACGGAAGTCGCCGTGGCCCACGCCGGGTGGCGCGGCCTGGCCGACGGCATGCTGGAAGCGACCGTGGCGGCCATGCACACGCCGCCCGCGCAGGTGCAGGCGTGGTTGGGCCCGGCTGCCGGTCCGGCCCACTACGAGGTGGGCGAGGACGTGTTCGCCGCGTTCGTTGATCGCGATGCGGGTGCGCAGGCAGCCTTTGTCGCCACCCGCGCCGGTCACTGGAAGGTTGACCTGTATGCGCTGGCGCGGCGGCGCCTGCACAGCGTCGGGATCGATCCTGCGCAGATCAGGGGCGGTCAGCTGTGCAGCATCGCGGAGCCGCAGCGTTTCTATTCGCACCGGCGCGACCGGCGTACCGGACGCATGGCGACGCTGGCGTGGATGGCGCCCTGAGCGCATGAGCGGCGACGACGCGCGTGCCGAGGGTGCGGTGATCGTGTTCGACGGCGTATGCGCGTTGTGCAGCCGCTGGGTTCGTTTCCTGCTGCGTTTCGACCATCGCGGGCGCTATCGCTTCGCGGCGATGCAGGGCACGCACGGACGTGCGCTGCTGGAGCAGCACGGTTTGGATCCGGAGGATCCGCTGTCGTTCCTGCTGCTCGAGCAGGGCAGGGCCTGGACCGATACCGATGCGATCATGCGGGTGGTGGGCGGGCTGGGCGGCGCGTGGCGGATGGTCATGGTGCTAAGGGTGCTGCCACGGGTGTGGCGCGATGGTGCCTACCGCGTGCTGGCGCGCAACCGCTACCGCTGGTTCGGGCGGCATGACAGTTGCTATCTGCCGACACCCGCGCAGGCGACCCGCTTCCTGGATTGACCCGGGGGCGCAGGCCAGGCCGGCACGTCGCCGGGATCCACGGGGTGTCGACCTGCAGCGGGTCGCCGTCGAAGGTCGACCCTGGCCATCGCCCGGCAGGTGCGGCCGCCGGGCACTCGTCCGCGTCAGCCTTCCAGCGCCTGCAGGTACGTCTGCCGCCAATGGTTGATGTCGTGCGCGCGCAGATGCTCCATCATCGCCTGCCATCGCTCCACGCGTTTGCGCAGGGGCATGGTCGCAGCGGTGGCGATTGCGTCGGCCACGCCGTCCAGGTCATGCGGGTTGACCAGCAGCGCCTGCTTGAGCTCGTCGGCAGCGCCGGCCAGCAACGACAGCACCAGCACGCCCGGGTTCTCCGGGTCCTGCGAGGCCACGTATTCCTTGGCGACCAGGTTCATGCCATCGCGTAGCGGGGTGACCAGGCCCACCGCGGCGGCACGGTAAAAGCCGGTCAGGGTGGCATGGGTGAAGTTCTGGTTGACGTAGCGCAGCGGCGTCCAGTCCGGGGCGGCGTGGCCGCCATTGATGTGCCCGGCGATCTGTTCGAGCTGGCTGCGCAGTTGCCGGTATTCGGTGACATCGCCGCGCGAGACCGGGGCGATCTGCAGGTAGGTCAGGCTGCCGTGCTGGTCCGGGTGGCGCTCCAGGTAGCGCTCGAAGCCCATGAAGCGCTCCGGCAGGCCCTTGGAGTAGTCCAGCCGATCCACCCCGATCGCCAGTTGCCGGTCGCGCAGGCTGTTGCGCAGGTCGCGCACGGCCGGCTTGTTGGCGCCGGCCTTGGCCTGGCGGGCGATGTAGTCGGTGTCGATGCCGATCGGGAAGGCGGCCGCACGGAAGCGGCGCCCACCGGGGGCTTCCAGTTCGCCATCGGCCAGCACCCGGCCGCCGCCGAACAGGCGCACGTAGGACTGGAAGCGATCGGCGTCGCGCTGGGTCTGGAAGCCGACCAGGTCGTAGGCATACAGGCTGGAGAACAGGCGCAGGTGGTCGGGCATGGCCTGCAGCAGGTCGGCCGACGGCATCGGCACGTGCAGGAAGAAGCCGATCCGGCAGCCGATGCCACGCTCGCGCAGCAGCGACGCCAACGGGATCAGGTGGTAATCGTGGATCCAGACGATGTCGTCTTCGCGCAGCAGCGGCGCCAGCTTGTCGGCGAACAACGCATTGACCCGCCGATACGTCTCGCGGGTGGCGCGGTCGTAGTCGACCAGGTCGAGGCGGAAGTGCAGCAACGGCCACAGCGTGCGGTTGGCAAAGCCGTTGTAGTAGCCGTCGACGTCGCGCTTGTTGAGATCCATGGTGACATAGCGGATATCACCCTCGACCTGCTCATGCAGGGTGCCGCTGTTGTCGCGGACCGATTTGCCACTCCAGCCGAACCACACCCCGCCGCGTTCCTTCAGTGCGGCCAGCAGCCCCACCGCGAGCCCGCCCGCGCGTGATTCACCGGGCACGGCGACCCGGTTGGAGACCACCACCAGGCGGCTCATGACGCTTCCTGCCAGCTGCGCGACAGACGCATCGCCGCGGTGATCAGGCCCACATGCGAGTAGGTCTGCGGGAAGTTGCCCCAGGCTTCACCACTGTCGAAGGCCAGGTCTTCGGAGAGCAGGCCGAGATGGTTGCGGCGCTCCAGCAGCATCTCGAACATCTCGCGTGCCTCGTCCAGGCGGCCGATCGCCGCCAGCGCGTCGATGTACCAGAAGGTGCAGATGGTGAAGCTGGTTTCGGGCTCGCCGAAATCATCCGGGGCGACGTAACGGTACAGCGCGTTGCCATGCTTCAGGTCACGCCCGATCGCCTCGACGGTGGCCACGAAGCGCGCGTCACCGGCCTCGATGAAGCCGATGTCCGCCAGCAGCAGCAGCGAGGCATCCAGGCGGTGGCCGCCGAACGTATCGGTGAAGTGGCCGAGCTCCTCGCTCCATGCCTCGCGCAGGATCCGCGCGTGGATGGTGTCGGCGCGCGCGCGCCAGTAATCGGCGCGGTCATCCAGCTTGAGGCGGATGGCGATCTTGCACAGCCGGTCGCAGGCGGCCCAGCACATCGCGCTGGTGTAGGTGTGCACTTCGGTGCGGCCGCGGAACTCCCACAGACCGGCATCGGGCACGTCGTGCAGGGCGAAGGCCTGCTCACCGAGCGGCTCCAGCCGCGCGAAGGTATGCGCATCGCCCGGGTCCTGCAGGCGCTGGTCGAAGAACAACTGGGTGGAGGCCAGCACCACGCTGCCGTAGACATCGTGCTGGCGCTGCACCCAGGCCAGGTTGCCGCGACGCACCGGGCCCATGCCGCGGTAGCCGTCCAGCGACGCCACTTCGGTCTCCTCCAGCTTCGCCTCGAAGCCGATCCCGTACAGTGGCTGCAGGCTGCCATCGGTGGTGGCCAGGTTGAAGATGTAGCCGAGGAACTGCTCCATGGTGCGAGTGGCGCCGAGGCGGTTGAGCGTGCGCACCACGAATGCCGCGTCGCGCAGCCAGCAGTAGCGGTAATCCCAGTTGCGGATGCTGCCCGGCGCCTCGGGAATGGAGGTGGTCATCGCGGCGATGATCGCGCCACTGTCTTCGTACTGGCACAGCTTGAGGGTGATCGCGCTGCGGATCACCGCGTCCTGCCATTCCAGCGGGATGGACAGGTAGCGGACCCATTCGCGCCAGTAGTCGCGGGTGCGCTGGAAGGACTCCTGCACATAGCCGCTGAGCGAGCGGTTCAGCGATTCGTCCACGCCCAGCACCAGGTTGACCGGGTGGCTCAGCACGAAGGGCAGGCCGTCGCGGACGAAGCGCAGCGGCACGTCGGTGGTCAGCCGCAGCACGTGGTCCGGGAGGATCCAGCGGATGTGGTTGCTCCCCCAGGTGGCCTCCGGCACGCGTGCGCCCCAGTCGGCCAGCGGGCGCGCGCGCACGATGATGCGCGGGTTGCCGGCCAGCGGACGCACCTGGCGGATCAGGCTGACGGGACGGTAGAAACGCTCGTTCTGGCGCCAGCGCGGGGCGAAATCGAGGATTTCCAGCGAACCACCGTGCTTGTCGTGCAGGACGGTGCGCAGGATGGCGGTGTTGGTGAGGTAGCTCTGTTCGCTGCCGACCAGGTCTTCCAGTTCGATCGCGAAGTCGCCGCCTTCGTTCTGGTTGGGGCCGAGCAGGGCGCAGAAGGTGGGGTCGCCGTCGAAGGTCGGCAGGCAGCTCCAGACCACGCGTGCGTGCTGGTCGATCAACGCGCCGAAGCTGCCGTTGCCGACCACGCCAAGATTCAGATCAGGTTCTTTCATGGGGAGCGGTGCATCTCGTTCGGGCCGCCCCGCGACAGGGCTGCAGCGGGGCGGCGGCGGTGGGGGAGTCAGTACGCGTTTTCCTGCAGCCAGGCGTGCACGCTGCGGATGTGCGGCAGGGCGAATACCGCGGCGCTGGGGCTGCGCGCGCCGACCAGAACGCTCCAGCCGTGCTGGGCGTTGGCGGCGTTGAAGCCAAATTCGTCGGTGAGGTCGTCGCCGAGGAACACCGGCAGGCGCCCACGGAACGGGGGTTGCTGCATCAGCTGCTGCAGGGCGCGGCCCTTGTCGCTGCCCTCGGGCACGAACTCGACCACGTGGTCGCCCGGTTGCAGCCGGTAGCCGGTATGCCCGCGGATGTGGCGATCGGCGAAGGCACGCACCTCGGCGGCGGCATGCGGCGCGCCGCGCCAGTGCAGGGCCAGGCTGCGGCCCTTGTTTTCGACCAGCACGCCGGGATTGCCGTGCGCGAAACGCATGGCCTGCTGGTGTACGGCGTGCAGCCATTCGCTGGTATCGGTGCTGTTGGCCTGGCTGTCGACGTGGCCATCGGCGTGACGCAGTTCATGACCGTGGAGGCCGGCGGCCGGGAGGTGCAGGGGGGCGAAGAGTTCGTCGAGCTGGTTGAGCGGGCGGCCGCTGATGAGGGCGACGGCGCCTTCAAGGCGATCGCTGATGCGGCCGATGGCGTCGCGGACTTCGGGCAGCAGCGTGACCGCTTCGGGGTCACGCTCAAATTCGATCAGGGTGCCATCCACGTCGAGGAACAACGCACAGGCATCGTCCAGCAGTGGCGGCGACGGACGCGGGGGGAGGTCGTTGGCCATGCGTGCAAACATGCCATTCACGGTGTGATTGTCAGGTCATGGGAGACCGGCCAACCGCCGCCCGTGCTTGACATGGCTTGATCGCAGAGGAAGGCAGCCGACCATGGGTCGGCTCTACCTTGCCTCGTCACCCGCGGGTAGAGCCGACCGTTGGTCGGCTGCACCGATGATCGGAACGCATACCGCACGCGACCCGTAGAGCCGACCGTTGGTCGGCTGCACCAACGGTGCGCGATCCTGGGCCGGCCAATCGCCGGCCGTCCTTGACATGGCTTGAGCGCAGAGGAAGGCAGCCGACCATGGGTCGGCTCTACCTTGCATCATCACCCGCGGGTAGAGCCGGGCCATGCCCGGCTGCACCAACGATCAGAACGTATGCCGCACGCGTCCCGTAGAGCCGACCGTTGGTCGGCTGCACCACCGGTGCGCGATCCTGGGCGGGCCAATCGCCGTCCGTCCTCGACATGGCTTGATCGCAGAGGAAGGCAGCCGACCATGGGTCGGCTCTACCTTGCATCATCACCCGCGGGTAGAGCCGACCGTTGGTCGGCTGCACCAATGATCGGACGCATACCGCACGCGACCCGTAGAGCCGACCGTTGGTCGGCTGCACCAACGATCAGAACGTGTACCGCACGCGACCGGTAGAGCCGACCGTTGGTCGGCTGCACCAACGATCAGAACGTATACCGCACGCGACCGTAATAGTACGCACCATTGCTCCCCACCGGCGACAGCACGTCATACGGCAGGTTGCCGTAGTAGTAGATGTCGTCGTTGGACAGGTCCGAGTAATTGTCGGTCAGGTTCTGCCCGCCCACGGCCACGCTCCACTGCGGGGTGATCTTGAACTCCACTTCCGCATCGAGCTGCCATTCGGCGCCATAGGTCTGGCGCGGGATGAAGCCATCGCCGAAGTTGAACACGCGGGTCACGCTGCCGTAACGGCTGAGCCGGCTGCTCAGCGACCAGCGGTCGTCACTCCAGCTGGCGGCCAGGGCGGCACGGGTGCGTGGGGTGGCGTCGGTGAGGGTGTTGGTCTCCTCCACGCCGAACAGCACGTAGTCCGGGTCCAGCGCCAGCAGGCTGGCCGGCGTGGCCAGCACGTTCTTCAGCGTGGTCTTGGTGTAGGCATAGGTGCCGGTCAGCACCAGTTCGCCATCGCCCAGCGACTGCCGCCAGTTGCTGACCAGTTCGGCACCGCGGGTGCGGGTGTCGGCGGCGTTGACGAAGAAGCTGGCGCTCTGCAGCCCGGCTACGCCGAACTGCTGCTGCACGTAGTCGGTGAGTGCGTCGCCGGTGATGCTCTCCGACAGCGCGATACGGTCGTCGATATCGATCTGGAAGAAGTCCAGCGACACATCGAAGTGGTCGCCGATGCGGCTGGTGAAGCCCAGGCTGGTGTTGAGCGACTTCTCCGGCTTCAGGTCGGCGGCCCCGAGGCCACGGGCGATCGGGTTGTTGACCGACAGCACCCGGCCCTGCACCAGCTGGCCAGCGGCGTTGTAGCCGGTGGACGTGGACTCGTAGCCGATCTGCGCCAGCGAGGGCGCGCGGAAGTTGTTGGAAATCGCCCCGCGCAGCGCGAACGCCGGGGTGAATTCATAGCGCAGGCCCAGCTTGCCGGTGAGCTCGCCGCCGTAGTCGTCGCTGTGTTCGTAACGCGCGGCCAGGTCGCTGGAGAAGTGCTCGCCGAACTGGCTGGACAGGCTGGCATAGGCGCTGGCCACGTCGCGCGACAGCGAGGTGGCGTCCTGCGGGGTCAGGCCACCGCCGGCCTGGGAGCCGGTCGGGCGGTCGGTGAACGGGCCGGCGGCGTAGCTGCTCGGGTCGCCCGGACGGGTCTGGTAGTGGTCGCGGCGTGCTTCCACGCCCAGCCCGAGGCTGTGGCTGATGGTGTCGCCCTGGTTGAACACGCGGCCCAGGTCGAGGTTGGCCACGGTCAGTTCGTTCTGGTAGTCGCCGGTCTTGAAGCGGGTCGGGCTGGTCGGGCCGAGCGAGGCGTTGAGCGAGTTGCGCAGGCGGTAGGTGAAGCTGTTGGTGCCGTAATCCAGGCTGGCGTCGTAGTTCCACTCGCCCCATTGGCCCTTCGCACCGGCCACGGCCTGCACGTCGCGGTTTTCGCCTTCGGAAATCGGGCGGTAACCGTTGGGGTAGACCTGTGCCCAGTTGGCGTCGCTGTCGGGGTAGCGGAAGTAGTTGGCGCCTTCGCTGTCGCGCTGGTTGAACGTACTGAAGAAATAGAACTTGGAGGTCTCACCGAACGGCAGTTCGCTGTTGATCCAGGCGTTGAGGTCACGGGTCTTGCCATCGCCCAGCACATAATTGCGCTTGCCCTGCAGCGCCAGGTTGGTATCGCTCTGGTCCCAAGGCGGGATCTGGTCGAAGCCGGCGCGGTTGGTGCCTTCGTGGTTTTTCAATTCCAGGCCCACGCGCAGGAAACCACCGTCGTCGCCCAGCCGGGTGCCGACCTTGGCGCTGGCGTAGCTGGTCTGGCCATCGGTGATGGTCCGGTCGATCGGCTTGAGGTCGGTGTGGTTGGCGCCGAAGCTGGCCTCGAACGCGCCGCCTTCCGGGGCGTCATCGAGGATCACGTTGATCACCCCGGCCACCGCATCGGAGCCGTACAGCGCGCCGGCGCCATCGCGCAGTACCTCGATGCGCTTGATCGCGCTGATCGGAATCGCGTTGAAGTCGACCGGCGTGGTGCCCTTGCCGATCTTGCTGTCGGTGTTGACCAGCGCGCTGGTGTGGCGGCGCTTGCCGTTCACGAGCACCAGCACCTGGTCCGGCGACAGCCCGCGCAGCTGCGCGGCACGGATGTGGTCGGCCCCGCCGGAGTTGGACTGGCGCGGGAAGTTGAACGAGGGCAGCAGCGCCTGCAGCGCGCTGCCCAGCTCGCCGTTGACCACGCCGGCCTTGCGGATGTCCTCGGCGGTGAGCACGTCCACCGGCGAGGTGGATTCCAGCACCGTGCGGTCGACCGCGCGGGTGCCGGTGACGATCACGGTGTCCAGCGTGGTGGCCGAGCCGGGCGCGTCCTGCGCATGTACGTCCTGGGCGAGCAGGGGGGAGGAGAGGACGAGCGCGATGGCAAGGCCAAGGCGCGACGCGGACGGACGGGACATGCGGACTCCAGCGGGACGACGGGGGGGGAGGGGAGAGCGGGGAGGCGGCGTTGCCGACCAACGGTCGGCACTACCAATCCATCCGGATGAAGCGATATATTATCTTGGCGTGATGGCGGATGTGATGCAAGTCCGATCGCCTATGGTCATCAGCAGATAACGGCTGGTGATCTATGCAGGAACCGGATGTCCTGCACCCTTCTTCCCCCTGTACGCCTGCATTTCCTGGAGTTTTTCGATGAAGTCCTATGCTGTCCTGTTCGCCGTGGCCCTGGCCGCCACTGGCTGCGCCACCGCCGCGCCCACGGCCAAGCCGGCGCCGCCGGCCACCGCCACCGCCACCCTGCAGGGCGATGCCGCCCGCCCCGATGCCGCCGCAGGCTGGGTGCGCAGCGAGCTGTACTTTGGCGTGGGCGAGGAGAGCGGCGCGTCCGAGCGCAAGCAGACGGACGCCATCAGCGAGGCGCAGTGGCGCGATTTCCTCGACAAGCAGGTCACCCCGCGCTTCCCCGATGGCCTGACCGTGTTCGACGCCTACGGCCAGTGGCTGTTCCGCGGCGCGGCCGAGCCCAACCGCCTGCGCACCAAGGTGCTGGTGGTGCTGCACGAGAACACCCCGCAGCGCCGCGCCGACATCGAAGCCATCCGCCTGGCGTGGAAGCAGGCCACCGGCCACCAGTCGGTGCTGTGGGCGCAGCAGGCGGTTGACGTATCGTTCTGATCCAGGGCGCCGCGGTGGCGCCACGCGGAGCGATGATGAAGCACAGGGATGGATGGGCGCTGGCACTGCTGCTGGGTCTTGCGCTGCCGGTCGCGCAGGCGCAGGCGGGCGATCCGGGGCGCCTGCGGTTCGAGCCCGCGCCGGGCGTGCAGGTGCAGGCCGAGGTAGAGGAAGGCGGCGACATCGCCGTCGTGCTGCAGCCTTCGGGCGCGCGCCAGCGGCTGCCGGGGGCGCCCGATGCCGACGGCAATGCCGACCTGACGGCCGAGGACGTGGATTTCGACGGACGCCCGGAGCTGGTCGCGCGGGCGAGCGTGGGCATGGTCAACGAGGCGGTGGCCGTCTACCGCTTCGACCCACGGCGGCAGGCGTTGGTGGCACTGGCGCCGGCCACGCATGACCACGCGCAGTGCGGCGGCCTGATGGGGTTGACCGTGGACGCGGACAACCGCCTGCTGAGCAGCAGCTGCCGCAGTGGCCCGATGTGGTACGTGGACCAGTACCGCTATGACGGCGCGCGCCTGTACCTGTACCGGGCCGAGCGCATGATGACGCTGGGCGACGCGCTGGAGGCCGTCGTGTTCTTCAAGCAGACCGCCGACAGCGGGCCGCTGGCTGTCTGGAGCACGTTCGATCCGGCCGGTCGCGTGCTGGAGACCGCGATCGCCGATGGACTGGCGTCGCCGCGCGGCACCGCGCCGCTGCTGCCGGTCAGCGGCCAGGTGGTGCCCGCGCGCCTGCCGCTGTACACGCGTCCGGGCGACACGGCTACCCGGCGCTACCTGGTCAAGGACGATCGCGTCGAGCTGCTGGATGAGGAGGACGGGTGGGTGAAGCTGCGTTACGCCAACCCCACGCGGGGCGATGTCATCGGCTGGGTGGATGCGCGTCCCTGAGGGCGGTGCACGCATTTCCCGCGTGCCCATGGCCGCGCCGATTCGCACATGGAGATCACTTTCGCGGGTCTACCCTGACGCTTCCCCCAGGTCGTGGACGTTCCCCCATGAGCAAGCGCGTTGCCGAGATCGTGGTTGAAACCCTGCAGGCCGCCGGTGTCCGTCATTGTTACGGCATCGTCGGCGACACCCTCAACTACGTTACCGATGCCATCCACCACAGCGAGATCGAGTGGGTGCACATGCGGCACGAGGAAGTGGCCGCCTTCGCCGCCGGCGCCGAGTCGCTGATCAGTGGGCAGCTCACCGCCTGTGCCGGCTCGTGCGGCCCGGGCGGGCTGCACTTCATCAACGGCGTGTTCGAAACCAACCGCAACCGCGCGCCGATGGTGCTGATCGCCAGCCAAGTGGTCACCGCCGAGCTGGGCATGGAGTTCCCGCAGGAGGTGGATTTCAAGGCGGTGTATGCCAGTTGCAGCGTGTTCTGCGAGCAGGTGTACAGCGCGCAGCAGGCGCGTCGCGTGGTCGCGCTGGCCTGCCAGGCGGCGATCAGCCGGCGCGGCGTAGCGGTGGTGATCCTGCCGGCGGACATCAGCGAGGCCGAGGTCAAGCACGATGTGCCGTTTTCGGTGCACTACACCCAACCGGTGCTGCGCCCCAGCGACGACGAACTGCAGCGTATCGCCGCGCTGATCGGCCAGGGCAAGCGCATCGGCATCTATGCCGGCGCCGGCTGCGAGCATGCCCATGACGCGCTGGTGGCGCTGGGCGAACGGCTCAAGGCACCGATCGCGCATACCTCGCGGGCCAAGGATTTCGTGGAGTACGACAACCCGTACAACATGGGCATGACCGGCATCTTCGGCATCGAGTCGGGCTACCACACGCTGATGGCCTGCGACACGCTGCTGCTGCTCGGCGCCGACTTCGCCTGGGGCCAGTACTACCCGGACAAGGCCACGCTGATCCAGGTCGATCGCGATGGCAGCCACCTTGGCCGCCGCCACCCGGTCAACCTGGGCGTGGTCGGCGACATCGGCCCGACACTGGAGGCCTTGCTGCCGCTGCTGCCGCCGCGCGAGGACCACAGCTTCCTGGACGAGTGCATCAGCCACCGCGACAAGGCGCTGGCCACGCGGGCCAAGGAGGAGGAGCCGGGCGAGGGCGAGCTGATCCACCCGCAGCACCTGACCGCGCTGATCAACCGCTACGCCAGCGACGATGCCCTGTTCACCGCCGACGGCGGGTCGCCGATGGTGTGGATCCTGCGCCACATCCGCGCCAACGGGCGCCGCCGCACGCTGACCAGCCTGCTGCACGGCACGATGGCCAACGCGATGCCGCAGGCCCTCGGCCTGCAGAAGGCCTATCCCGGCCGACAGGTCATCTCGCTGTCCGGCGACGGCGGCATCGCGATGCTGCTCGGCGACCTGCTCACAGCGGTGCAGGAAAACCTGCCGATCAAGGTGGTGGTCTACAACAACAGCTCGCTCAACTTCGTCGAACTGGAGCAGAAGGTCGAGGGCCTGCTGGACAACTACACCGACTTGAAGAACCCCGATTTCGGCCGCCTAGCCGAGGTGATCGGCTTCTACGGGCGCACCGTGACCCGTTCCGAGGACCTGGAGCAGGCGGTAAGGGACTTCCTGGCCCATCCCGGCCCGGCACTCCTGGATGTGCACACCAGCCCGACCGAACTGGTGATGCCGCCGCAGGTGGAAGCCAAGCAGGTGGCCGGCACCGCGCTGTATGCGGCCAAGGCCTTGCTGAGCGGACGGGTAGGCGACGTGCGCGACCTGCTGGCGAACAACTTCCTCAACAAGCCCTGAGGCAACCGCCCGGCGAGTGCCGGCCACTGGCCGGCACGACGCAACGCGGCCCCCGGGGGGCGGGCCGCGCCGCAGCCGCGGGGGCAGGGGGGCACGCCGGAAGGGCCCGCCGGGGCGTAATGCGATGGCGCGTACCCCCGGCGTTCCATCCATGTGCCTGTTGTTGCCGGCGGCGAGGCCCTACCATCGGCTACCCCCTCCCCACGGCAGTACCGCGCATGTCCGCCCCCGCCCCGGTCCGTTCCGGACCCCCTCGCTGGTTCGTCGCCGGCGATTTCAACGGCTTCTTCGGTCTGGTGGTCGACAACCTGTCGATCCTGGGCTTCATCGCGATGGCGCTGGTCGGCATCTTCCAGTTCCCGCCCGACGTGGTATTCGGGCGCATGTTCCCCGGCACGGCGTTCGGCGTGCTGGTCGGCAACGTGCTGTACACCTGGATGGCGCGCCGCCTGGCCATCCGCACCGGGCGCGAGGATGTCACCGCGATGCCGCTGGGCCTGGATGCGCCGACCAGCATCGGCATGGCCCTGCTGGTCCTTGGCCCGGCCTTCCTCGCCTTCAAGGCGCAGGGACTGGCCCCGCACGATGCGGCCATCGCGACCTGGCAGTTGGGCATGGCTTCGCTGGTGATCATGGGCGTGCTGAAGGTGATCCTGTCCTTCTTCGGCGAAGCGGTGACCCGCGCGCTGCCGCGTGCGTCGCTGCTGGGCTCCATCGCCGGTATCGCGATCGTGCTGATGGGCTTCCTGCCGCTGCTGGAAACCCTGCGTTCGCCGATCGTCGGCTTCGTCACCCTGGGCCTGCTGCTCTACGTGCTGATCGCCAAGCGCACGCTGCCGATCCGCGCGCCCGGCGTGCTGGTCGCCTTCGTGTTCGGCACGCTCCTGTACTACGGCCTCGGCCTGGCCGGACTCGGCGCGCCAGGCTTCAAGGTGCCGGACTGGACGCCGCCGCAGGTGGTGCTGCCGTGGCCCACGCTGGGCTTCATCGACGGCCTGCCGACCGCGCTCACCTACCTGCCGCTGCTGCTGCCGTTCGGCCTGCTGATGGTGGTGGGTGGCATCAACGTGTCCGAGAGCGCGCGCGCCGCGGGCGACGACTACCGCACCCGCGACATCCTGTTGGTGGAAGCCGTGGCCACGCTGGTGGCCGGACTGTGCGGCGGCGTCGCGCAGACCACCCCGTACATCGGCCAGCCGGCCTACAAGCACATGGGCGCGCGCAGCGGCTATACGCTGCTGACCGGGCTGTTCGTGGGCATCGGCGGCATGCTCGGGGTGATTTCCGGGCTGGTGCAGTGGCTGCCGCTGGCGGTGCTGGCACCGATCATCGTGTACGTGGCCATCGACATCACCACCCAGGCATTCCAGGCCACCCCGCGCGAGCATGCCGGTGCGATGGTGCTGGGCTTCCTGCCCTCGGTGGCCTACCTACTGGCGATCAAGGCACCGGGCTGGATCGCCCCGGCGCAGCTGGCGGCCATGACCAGCACGCTGGACGGCCATGGCCTGCCGGAGCTGGCGGTGATCTTCACCCTGGGCAATGGCTTCATCATCACCTCGATGTTGTGGATCGCGGCGGTGGTGGCGATGATCGATGGCCGCCTGCTGCGCGCGTCGGGGGTACTGCTCGTGGCCGCGGCGCTGACCCTGTTCGGGCTGATCCACTCGGTGGACCCGCGCGGCGGCATCTACCTGCCGTGGCAGCTGGTGGGCTTGCCGAAGAGCATCATGTGGCAGTTCGCTGGCGCGTACGTGGCGCTGGCCGGGTTGCTGGCGCTGCTGTCGTTGCAGAAACAGGAGCGCTGAACACGGGCGCGGAAAGCGCCGGCCGCTGGCCGGCGCCATGCGGCCGCCGTACCGCCTGGTGGCCGGCCAACGGCCGGCACGATCGATCCGGGTCGATCGGCGTAGATCAGGTCTCGCCATCCAGCGCCGGGTAGTGCCGGAAGATACCGTTGGTGTTGAATGCCAGGCGGCGTTCGGAGGCGAGGTAGGCGGCGATGTTCGGTCGTCGCTCCACCCGGTCCTTGAGCGCGCGCAACAGCGGCAACGTGGGCCACAGCGCCTGCATGCGCCGCGGGAACATGTACTCCAGGCCGCCCAGCACCTGGAACAGCGACAGGTCCACGTAGGAATGTTCGCGCAGCGGATGCCGCTCGCCGTTGTCCTTGAGCACGCGCTCGAAATAGCCGAGGAACTTGGGCATGCGCTCACCGCGCATGCCCGCTGCACGGGCCTTGGCTTCGCGCTTCTGGTCCTCGTAGTACTGCGACATGGAAATCGGGTGGTGGGTGTCGTGCACCTCGGCCACCAGGTCGGCGATGGTCAACTGCAACTGCAGCGCCTGCTGGCGGCGCGAGGCGGCGTCGGGAACCAGGCCGAGGTCGGGACCCAGGTGATCCAGGATCGCCGCGACCTGCGCGATCACTTGCCTGCCACTCTTTACGAACGGCGGCGCGAAGGGCTGCAGGCCGTCCTCCTTGCCGTCCAGGAACGGCTGCATCACCGCATCGCCATGCACCCGCGCCATGTCGGTGTAGGCGGCACCGGCATCCTCCAGCGCCAGCCGGATGAACTCGCCACGCCCCTGGATGCCGGTCCAGTAATAAAGCTCGTAATGCATCGCGGTGCTCCGCAAGGACAGCCCACAGCTTCGGCGCGGGCGTGCAAAGCGCACGTGATCGTGTCGTGGTGGCCGTGATAGGGTCCGGTGCAGGCACACATCGACCACAGGAGTGACACGATGCGGTATTGGGTATGGGCGGCAGGTGCCTTGCTGGCGCCGTGTGTCGCGCACGCACAGGTCAGCGTGTTCAGCGATGGCTACGGCTACAGCCGTGCGGTGATGACCGCGGAGCTCGGCACGCTGCAGAAAATGAGCAAGGCCCCCGGTGCGGCCGGCAAGCTCGGGGGCGCGGGTTACTACCGCGTACGCGGCGAGCTGGAGAATGCCAACCGGGCGGCCCGGGCCTGCCTCGAGGCGGTGGCCGCCAGTTCGCCGGAGACGGTCAAGGGCATGGCCTTCCTCTGCGAGGCCACGCTGGCCGGCAACGCGTTGATCGAGGGCGATATCGCGGGTTGGGCGCGGCACATGCAGCAGGTGCGCAGCGCGTACGCACAGACCATCAAACCGATGCTCAAGAGCGAGGCGGAGATCGCCGACATCGCCCGACCGCGGCTGGAGCGTTTCGTCGACTGGCCACGCAGCGCATGGCCGGTTGCACCGCGCGGCGCGGACGTGGACGTGCCGATCCAGCCCAGCAACGAGCTGGCCTCGCTCACCGCAACGGTCAAGGGCGGCGACGGCCAGGCGCAGTCGCTGACGTTCCTGCTCGATACCGGCGCGGCCCGTTCCCACCTCAGCCGCAGCGCGGCCAAGGCATTGGGGCTGGCGGTGACCGAGGACTTCGTGGTGGTGGACGATGCCCCGGGCAAGGTGCGGATGGCGGGCCTGGTGGCCCCGGCCGACCTGGTCCTCAACGGGGTGACGGTGCGGGAGGTATCGTTCAACAGCGAGGAAGGACGCGAGGTCAACCTGATCGGCCTGGACGTGTTGCGCGCGCTGGGCCGCGTGCGCATTTCCCGGCAGTCGCTGACCCTGCTGGCAGCGCAGACCCCGGTGGACTGCAAGCGGCGCATGGCGACCACGTCGTCGCTGTGGGGACCGTTCTTCCAGCAACGCTACCCGATCCGCAGCGGCGAGAAGAACCAGTTGATGCTGGTCGACACCGGGTTCAATGGCGCGTTCCAGATGCGTGGCGCGCCGCGCAGCGCGGTCCCGGCCGCCTCGATCCGGCGCAAGAACGTGATCACCACCGGCGGCGCCGAGGATATCGAGTACGCCGAGGCGAGCACCCCGGTGATGATCAACGACAAGGTGCTCAACATCCCGGTGGACGTGGCGTTCCAGGCGCCGGACCTGTTTGCCAGCTCGTGGCGGATCGGTTACGGGGTCACCGCGCGCTATGACCTGTACATGGACATGCAGAGCACCTACGGCTGTCTGATCGAGCGACCCGTCGAGCCGTCGCTGCTGCCTGCGCCGACGCCGCGGGCGGCCGCCGCCGGTCAGGCGCGGTCATAGCGTGCGCAGGAACGCCTCGATGGCCTGCAGCTCGTCGCGCTGCAGGCCCAATGGGCGCAGCAGCGGGTCCGGTTGCGGGAACGGTGGGGCACCGGCGGCAGGCATCACGGGCGCACGCGGCTTGCCGCCGCCGACGTTGTAGAACGCCAGCACGCCGTCCAGGCGCGGCAGCATCCCGTTGTGCATGTACGGGGCGGTGCCCGCCACGCCGCGCAGCGACGGGGTGCGGAAGCGGCCGCTGTCGGCAGCATCGCCGGTGACCTCGTAGCGGCCCAGGTCCTGGCGTGCGCGGCCGTGGAGATGCAGGCCCAGGTTGTGGAAGGCGTTGTCGGTAAGCGCCGGCCCGCCGTGGCAGTTCATGCAGCCGCCGCGGGTACGGAACAGGTGCAGGCCGCGCAGCTGCTGGTCATCCAGGGCGCGGGACTGGCCACCGAGGAAGCGGTCGAAGCGGTTGCGGACGGGCGTCAGGCTGCGCTCGAACGCGGCGATGGCCTGGGCCAGCTGCCGGCTGTCCACGCGCTCGTTGCCGAACACCGCGGCGAACTGCCGTCGATAGCTGGCGTCCTGGCGCAGCCGCGCGGCGGCCGCGTCGACGCTGAAGGCCATTTCCCTGGGATCGGCGATGGGCGCGCGTGCCTGGTCTTCCAGCGTCGTTGCGCGCCCGTCCCAGAACAGCGTCTGCGCATGGCCGGCCATCGCCACGCTGGGCGCGTTGCGACGCCCGGGCTGGCGGTCATGTCCGAACGACACGCGCCGGCCATCGGCGAACCCGAGGTCACGCTCGTGGCAACTGGCACAGGCGATCTGGCCGGAACGGGACAGGCGCGGCTCGTTGAACAGGCGTTCGCCGAGGGCGACCTTGCCCGGCGTGGTGGGGTTGTCCCGGGGCTGGGGTGGCAGCGGCAGGGGGGCCAGTTCCTGCCAGTCCACGCCGGGGTCGACGTGGGGGGCAGGCCATTGCGTGCTGGGACGCGCGTACAACCGGCGCAGGCAGTCGGCACCCGGTTCGACCGTGCCCGCTTGGCAGTCCAATGGAACGGCCGGCGCGGCGTCGCGGCGCGCATCGACCGGCAGGCTGCCACCCAGCGCCAGGCACAGGGCAAGCACCGCGGGCAGCCAACGCCGATGGCATGGCCGCCGGCGGCGATTCGCGCAGTCAGAAACGATAGCCAAGCTCCAGCCAGAACTGGCGGCCGGTTTCGTACAGCACCGTGCGGGTGGCACTGCTCGACTCGCCATAGGCGTTGGCCTTGTCGAGCAGGTTCGTCACGTCGACGTTGGCAAAGATGCGGCCGGCGCTGGAGGGCAACGGCTGCTCCCAGGCCAACCGCAGGTCCCACGTCAGCGCGGGCGAATAGGACTGCTGTTCCCACACGCGCGCGGCCTCGCCGTCGAACAGGACGTTCCTGCCGGTATCGCGGATGGCCCGGTAGCCGGCGCGGTAACGCAGCAGGTTGCTCACCGTGAGGTTCCAGCGGTCGATCCGGGTGATCGTGCTCAGGCGCGCGGTCCAGGGGCGGTTGTAGTTGTCCGGCGGCAGATCCCGGTAACGAATGAAGTCGCCGTCGTAGCGGATCCAGGGATTCTGGTAGAACAGATCGGACTGGTCATCGTAGTCGGGAAGGGTGCTGCGCTGATCGGTCCAGTCCAGCGCGAGCAGCGCCGTCGAGCGCGTGCCGCCCCAAGCCAGATTGCGCAGCGGCTGCACGGTGAGCGAGTAGATGTTGGTCTCGGCACGGCCGCCATTGGTCCAGGTGTCGTAGCTGGTGGCCAGCGTCGGGTCGTCGACCTGCTGATCCAGCGTCCGGCCCTGCACCTTGATCACCTGGTCGCGGTACCTGCGGTTGACCGCCTTGAGGTTGACGCGCAGACCTGCCCAGTCCTGGCGCAGGGCCAGCATCAACTCGTCCGCGTATCCGACCCGGTCCAGATCGAAATGGGTGTCGTTGCTGGCCTGGGTGCCCACGGTCCAGTCGCTGTCGAGGCTGGTGCGACGCTCGCTGTTGTAGCGCAGGCGGTTGACGCCGTCGCGCAACCGCCAGGTGGCGATGTCGCGATCGTAGTAGCGGTTGGCGCCCGCCGTGAGCAGGGTGCCGTCGCGGACCGCCCAGCTGGCGGCCAGTCGTGGGGCAACGGTCGTTCGACCGATGTAGGTATCGCGCTCGATGCGCAGGCCGGGGCGCACCGAGACCGGGCCAAAACGCATGTCGTCTTCGACATACATGCCGTAGGTTTCGGTGTCGAAGCCGATCTCACCGGTGGTGTAGCGGGTGCGCCGGGTCAGGTACTGGCCGGGCCAGCCGCTGGCGGTGGTGCCCATCGCGCAGGTCAGGGCATCGGTGACGCCGGCGCGGTTGGTACAGGTGCTGGTGCGCGCCGGCGTGGTGTAGGTGCTGCTCTCGGTCAGCCGCGCGTAGCGGAAGTCATCGCGTTCCAGCAACACGCCGGCACCGAGGCGATGCTCCCCGCCGAATGCCTGGAGGGCATCGGTCTTGAGGTCGAGCTTGTACTGGAGTCGCTTCTGGCGCTGTTCGATATCACCGAATTCACCTTCGAGGGTAAGCGCGGTGGTTCCCCAGTCCTTGCTGGTCGAGCGCGACCAGGTCATGTAGTCGTCCTGCTCGGCATCGCGCGATTGTTCGGTGTCCGACCAGCCCAGTTGCTGCGTCACGGTGCCCCAGTCCGTGGTCCATGCCGCGCGCAACGACGCCAGGGTGCCGCCTGTCTCGATCCGGATGCCGGCACGGCGGATGTTGGAGCGGAAGAACTGGTTCTCCGTTGGCGTGTGGGTCAGCGTGGCATCCACGGTCAGCCGTTCGTTGACGTCCCATACGCCTTTCAGCAGCGATTGGGTGGTTTCGCGCCGCTGCATCGCCTTCTCGCGACCGTAGTCGTCCACGAGGTGGGACGAATAGAAGTACGTCGGGATGGTGGAGCGCTTGCGGGTGAAATTGGCGAGCAGGCCGACACGCTCGCTCGGGTGACCTTCCAGCGTGATGCGGGTGATGGCCTTGTCGAACTCGGGCTGGCCGTCGCCCCACGACGAGGCGTTGGCATAGTTCTCCGCGTCTGCTTCGGCGATGTGGTAACGCGTCCATGCCGACCGCGTGATCTGATGCGAAATGCTGCCCGACAACACGTCGCTGGGGCGGCGCAGCCTGGCGTCGACCACGCCCCCGGAGAAGCCGCCATAGGCGGCCGGGACGTTGCTGTCCAGCACCGTCAGCGTGTCGAGCAGGTCGGTATCGAGGGCCAGCGCCTGGCTGCCACCGGGCGCGGCGAACAGGCGGTAGGGCGACCCTTCCTGGCCCGGATCGATGTCGTTGTTGAAGCTCATGCCATCCACCAGGAAGCTGTTCTGGTAGAACTGCGCTCCGTTGATGCTGATCTCGGCCGGGCTGATGTCGCCCGGCGTATAGCTGCTCAGCTGGGCGTTGTCGAACTGCACGGCGGGGTTGATGCGCAGCATGCTGCCGATGTCGCCGTTGCCCGCGACCTGCGCCTGCAGGTAATCCGCTTCCAGGGCGAGGCCCTCGCTGTAGCGGAACGCCGGCTGGGTGAGTCCGCCGACCTTGAGCGCCGGCATCCGTCCGCGCGGCGCTGGCACTGCGGCGGCAGGCTCCAGGGCGTAGCTGCCATCACGCCGCCGCACCGCCTGCAGGCCGGTGCCATCGAGAAGGCGGGCGAAGCCTTCCTCCAGCGTCGTCCCCGCGGCCAGCGCGGGCGCCTGCCGCCCGGCGGTCAGTGCCGGGTCGAACGCGAGCGCCACGCCGTGCTGGCCGGCCCACCCGGACAGGGCTCGGCCCAGCGGCACCGCGGCGTGGGCCTGGCCAGGCGGCGCGGGCTGGGCATGGACGAAGATCGGGGTGGCCATCAGGGCCAAGGACAGGGCGCTGCGGGCAATCAGGGCAGGACGGGAGGTCATGGAGGGCGATGGAATGAGAAGGATTCCCCTACTTGCCCCGCGAACACGGAAAAAGTGTCACCCGGCGCAGAAACCAGCCGCGAACCCTCAACCCGGTGCGACCACGACCCACCAGCCGCCGGCGCTGCGGTGTATCCGCACGGGGTAGGTGGCTTCGAGCAGGGCGAGGCTGCGCTCGCTGTCGTCCAGCGGGTAGGCGCCGGAAACCGGCATCGCCGCAATCCGGGAATCGCAGCGCAGGACGCCCCGGCGGTATCGGGACAGCGCGGCGAGCACCTCGCCCAGCGGCCGGGCATCGACCTCGAGCATGCCTCTGGTCCAGGCGGCGACGCTGGCATCCAGCGCCTCGCTGGCGTGGCGGCCCGCGGTGTCGAACCAGGCTTGCTGCCCGGATGCCAGCCGCCACGCAGGACGGGTACCTGCGTGGATTTCAAGCACGCCATCGAACAGGGCAAGGCGGGTGCGGTGTGTGGACAGGCGAACGTTGAAGCGCGTGCCGAGTGCACGTACCCGACCGTGTACGGTAACCACCTCGAACGGACGCGCGGGCGCATGACGATCCACGGCGGTGTCCACCTGCAGCTGGCCGCGCTCGAGCCGGAGCCGACGGTGGAGCGGATCGACCTCCACGCGCACCTCGGTGTCGGTGTCCAGCCATAGCGCGCTTCCGTCGGGCAGGATCACGCGACGCCGCTCGCCGATGGCGGTCCGTTCGGCCTGCCCGGGCGAGGGCCGCGCAACCATCTGCCACCCGAGCCAGGCGCCCGGCACCAGCGTCAGCCACAGGCCAATGCGCTTGATCGCTGCGCGACGCTGCCGATCCTGCGGCCGGCCCAGCACCGGCAATGCCCAGTCACCGGGTACCTGCGCCACCAGCGCCTGCAGGTGCCGCGCGCGCTGCCAGGCACGTGCATGGTCGGGGTGTTGCGCACACCAGCGTTCGCAGGCGGCGCGCGTGCCCGGGCTGTCATCGTCATGCAGGCGCAGCAGCCAGTCGGCGGCCTGTTCGAGCGCCTCGCGCGGGAGGGGCTCGCCGCTGCCCGGGTGTTCAGCCGGCATGGGCAAGACAGCCGACCAACGCCCGCTTCATGTGCCGCTTTACCGTGCTCAGCGACAGGTGCAGCCGCTGTGCGATGGCCTCGTAGCGCAGGCCCTCGAACTGGGCCAGCAGGAAGACCTGGCGCGCCGCCATGGGCAGGCCATCGAGCATCGCATCGATCTGCTGCAGCGCTTCACGCACCAGCGCCTGGTCTTCCAGCGACGGCACCACCCCCTCCGGCAGGGCGGCCAGTTGGTCCAGGTAGGCGCGCTCCAGCGATTGCCGGCGGAACCAGTTGGCGGCCAGTCCGCGTGCCACGGTGGTGAGGAACGCGCGGGGTTCGCGCAGGGCGGCCAGGTCGCGGTCCTGGAGCAGGCGGATGAAGGTGTCCTGGGTGAGATCGGCGGCGGTCTCGCGGCAGCCCACGCGCCCGCTCAGCCAGCCATGCAGCCAACTGCGGTGGTCCCGGTAAAGGGTGACCAGGTGCTCGCGCTGTGCCTGCATGGGAGTGCCTTGGGAGCGCGGACGGCGCCGCACCCGTATTGATGGGAATGAGAATGATTCGCAAGTATGGCAATACCGACGCTGTATTGCCAGTGCCGATTTGTCTTGAATCACTGCGCGACAACCGCATATCCGTTACATCTGCCAGCCACGCTGGCCATGACACGAAAGAGGAACTCCCCATGCGGATGGACAAACTCACCTCGCGTTTCCAGCAGGCGCTGGCCGACGCGCAGTCGCTGGCCGTGGGCCGCGACCACAACATCATCGAGCCGGTGCACGTGTTCACCGCCTTGCTGGACCAGCAGGGCGGCAGCACGCGCCCGCTGCTGTCCCAGGCCGGCGTCAACGTGCCGGTGCTGCGCGAACGCCTCAACGAGGCGCTCGATGCGCTGCCGAAGGTCTCCGGGCAGGAAGGCAACCTGTCCATCGGCAACGACCTCAACCGTCTGCTCAACAACACCGACAAGCTGGCCCAGCAGCACGGCGATGCCTTCATCGCCAGCGAGTGGTTCGTGCTGGCCGCACTGGACGACAGCGGCACGCTGGGCATGGCGCTGCGCGCCGCCGGTGCCGACAAGACCCGCATCGACGCGGCGATCGACAAGATCCGCGGCGGTGAAAGCGTGCAGTCGGAAAACGCCGAAGAACAGCGCCAGGCGCTGGAGAAGTACACCATCGACCTGACCGCGCGCGCCGAGAGCGGCAAGCTGGACCCGGTGATCGGCCGCGACGAAGAGATCCGCCGCACCATCCAGGTGCTGCAGCGCCGGACAAAGAACAACCCCGTGCTGATCGGCGAACCCGGCGTGGGCAAGACCGCGATCGTGGAAGGCCTGGCCCAGCGCATCATCAACGACGAAGTGCCCGAAGGCCTGCGCGGCAAGCGCGTGCTGTCGCTGGACATGGGCGCGCTGATCGCCGGCGCCAAGTTCCGCGGCGAATTCGAAGAGCGCCTCAAGGCCGTGCTCAACGACCTGGCCAAGAGCGAAGGGCAGGTGATCCTGTTCATCGACGAGCTGCACACCATGGTCGGCGCGGGCAAGGCCGATGGCGCGATGGATGCCGGCAACATGCTCAAGCCGGCGCTGGCCCGTGGCGAACTGCACTGCGTGGGTGCGACCACCCTGGACGAGTACCGCAAGTACATCGAGAAGGATGCCGCGCTGGAGCGCCGCTTCCAGAAGGTGCTGGTGGGCGAGCCCAGCGTGGAGGACACCATTGCGATCCTGCGCGGGCTCAAGGAAAAGTACGCCGTGCACCATGGCGTGGAAATCACCGACCCGGCGATCGTCGCGGCCGCCACGCTGTCGCATCGTTACATCGCCGACCGCCAGCTGCCGGACAAGGCCATCGACCTGATGGACGAAGCCGCCTCGCGCATCCGCATGGAAATCGACTCCAAGCCGGAGGAGCTTGATCGCCTGGAGCGTCGCGTGATCCAGCTGAAGATCCAGCGCGAGATGCTCAGGAAGGAGAAGGACGAGGCCTCGCGGCAGCGCCTGGCCGACCTGGAGAGCGATATCGATGCGCTGGAGCGCGAGTTCTCCGACCTCAACGAAATCTGGAAGTCGGAGAAGGCCACGCTGCAGGGCGCCACCCGGATCAAGGAGCAGATCGAGCAGGCCAGGCTGGAGCTGGAATCGGCCCAGCGCCGGCAGGATTTTGGCCGCATGAGCGAGATCCAGTACGGGCAGTTGCCGCAGCTGGAGAAGCAGTTGGCCGCGGCGCAGCAAGTGGAGACCACCGAATTCAAGCTGGTCCAGGACCGGGTCACCGCCGAGGAGATCGCCGAAGTGGTTTCGCGCTGGACCGGTATCCCGGTCAACCGCATGCTGGAAGGCGAGCGCGACAAGCTGCTGCGCATGGAAGACATGCTGCATGACCGCGTGGTGGGCCAGGAAGAGGCGATCAAGGTGGTGTCCGATGCCGTGCGTCGTTCGCGCGCCGGGCTCTCCGATCCGGATCGTCCCAGCGGCTCGTTCCTGTTCCTGGGCCCCACCGGCGTGGGCAAGACCGAGCTCTGCAAGGCGCTGGCCGAGTTCCTGTTCGACAGCACCGACGCGATGATCCGCATCGACATGAGCGAGTTCATGGAGAAGCACAGCGTGGCCCGCCTGATCGGTGCGCCCCCGGGCTACGTGGGCTACGAAGAGGGCGGCTACCTCACCGAGGCGGTGCGCCGTCGCCCGTATTCGCTGATCCTGCTGGATGAGGTGGAGAAGGCGCACCCGGACGTGTTCAACATCCTGCTGCAGGTGCTCGACGATGGCCGCCTCACCGACGGTCAGGGCCGCACCGTGGACTTCCGCAACACCGTCATCGTGATGACGTCCAACCTGGGCTCGCACCAGATCCAGGACATGAGCGGCGATGACAGCCCGGAGGCCTACACGCAGATGAAGGCCGCGGTGATGGGCGTGGTCCAGGCGCACTTCCGCCCGGAGTTCATCAACCGCCTGGACGACATCGTGGTGTTCCACCCGCTGGACAAGGTGCAGATCAAGCAGATCGCCCGCATCCAGATGCAGGGCCTGGAGAAGCGGCTGGCCGAGCGCAACCTGCGCATCGAGGTGAGCGATGCGGCGTTCCAGCTGCTGGGCAACGTCGGCTTCGATCCGGTCTACGGCGCGCGCCCGCTCAAGCGTGCGATCCAGTCGCAGCTGGAAAACCCGCTGGCGCAGAAGATCCTGTCCGGCGAGTTCCTCAGCGGCGACGTGATCCAGGTCGATGCGGCCGAGGGCAAGCTGGTGTTCGTGAAGGGCTGAGCCCGGCGCACGTGAACACGCCCCTGCCTACGGGCGGGGGCGTACTTCGCGGTACGGGCCCTCGGTGCCGAATCCGCGCCCGCGCGACCGTGAATGTCCTCGTTGCGGCGCCCTGATCTCTCGCTCCCTTTTCTCCGGAGCAGGTGTCTCTGCGTGCGATGGCTTTCTACGTGATGCCATCCACTTTGACGGGAGCGTTTTTCCCATCGTGGCCCATGGTCGGTGAGGTATGTGCGACGTCGGATAGTTTGACGTGGGTCCTTGGATTCATTTCAGGCGTGCTTTGCTGGCTGCAGCCATATGAATGCTGAAGGCTTCTTGCTTGAGCGCTTGTGCAAGCGAATCGAGCTCGTCTTCGCTGATGCTGTTCGCCAGGTAGGGCCTTCCATCGTCCTGTGCATGGACATGCCTTGGCAGGTAGCGTGTCACCACGCCTTGCTCCAGCGCTTCACTTGTGGAGCTCGCGCGGAAGTAGACGCGCTCATTGACATCGGGTAATTCGAAATCGGCCCAAGCCAGCGCCAGCTCCCAGCGGCAGGGGCCGCGCCCGTAGTAATCCTTCTCGGACATCTGATCGAGAAACAGGACGAAAGAATACTTGCCATCACCGAGGTCCCTGACCGGCAAGGTGACCGCGTAAGTTGCTGGCGCCTGCTGCACACCTTGAAGGTTGGTGACCTCCGGCAGACAGTTCTGGTTGGCCACGTGGTAAGAGGCGCGTGCTTGATGTGCCTCCAGGCCGTTGGGCCCGTTTTCCACCTTGATGAGGATTTCAACCGCATCCTTGGGGTGCGGATCAAGCGCATAGGGTGGATACGTTGGCTCAGAGCAGCCTGCTAGCAGAAGAGCGGCCAACACGACTGCGCCCGTGCTCAGGCGCCGCCGCATTCTTTGAACCACTGGGGCAGTTGCGTTCATTGCCACTCCGGGACGGGTCTGTGCCCACCCTGTTCGATGTCAGGCCTGTCGAGAGAATTGTGCGCGATTCCAAGCCGGCAGAAGGGTAGGGATTCTCTGAAATTGCGCCCTGCGAGACGCGGTTTCCCCTGCATCCCCCCTTGCCGCGCTAGGCTTCCTTCGCCCCACTGGCCCGTGGTTTCCAGGCCGCTGAGGATCAAGACGGATATTCACTCCACAAGGATTGCCCATGTCTCGCACGTTGCCCCTCGCCGGCTGCCTTGCCACTCTCTTGTCGATGCTGGCAACGGCCCACGCACAGGAGGCCGCCACCGCAGCAAGTTCCGAAGTGTTACTGCGCCCCACCACCGCGGACTATGTGCAGGGCTATGAGGCGACCCAGCCCGGCTCCGGCAACCGGATCCTCGAGTTCGTTCCCAAGGGGCAGGACGTGCAGCACTGGACGGAATTGCTCACCGTGCAGCAGTTCCGCGACTCGGCGCACGTGCCGCCGCGCGAATTCCTGGACATCATCGGCAAGGGCTGGATGCAGGCCTGCCCGGAGGCCAGCGTGACCTTGATCCTTGAGGACGTGGAGAACGGCTATCCGATTGCGGTGGCGCAGATGATCTGCCCCAACAACGCGCAGACAGGCAAGCCGGAGTACACCTGGCTCAAGGGCATCCAGGGCCAGGCCAGTCTGTACGTGGTGCAGAAGGCCTTCCGTTTCGTCCCGGATCGCGAGCAGATGACCACCTGGGTGCGTTACCTCAGCCAGGTGAAGGTCTGCAATGAGAAGGACGCGCAGCACTCCTGTCCCTGATGCAGCGGTGCCGGCCGCAGCGTAGATCACCGCCGCTTACAAGCCCATGCGTAATCGGCATGAGCCGACGCGTGCGGCGGTGCTGTGCTGCGCTATCGTCCGCATTCAACCGGAGGAGGCGTGATGGCAGAGCACGGTAGTCAAGGGCAGGCCCCAGCACCGCAGTGGAAGGCGGAAACCATCGCCGTCCACGGCGGCTACACCCCGGACCCCACCACCCGCGCGGTGGCGGTCCCGATCTACCAGACCGTGGCCTATGCCTTCGACGATACCCAGCACGGTGCGGACCTGTTCGATCTGAAGGTGCCGGGCAATATCTACACGCGCATCATGAACCCCACCACCGACGTGCTGGAGCAGCGCATCGCCGCGCTCGAAGGCGGTATCGGCGCACTCGCGCTGGCCTCGGGGCAGGCCGCCATCACCTACGCGATCCAGACCATCGCCGAAGCCGGTGACAACATCGTCTCCTCCAGCGCGCTGTATGGCGGCACCTACAACCTGTTCGCGCATACCCTGCCGCAGTTCGGCATCCAGACCCGCTTCGCCGCCTACGACGACCCGGACGCCTTCGCCGCGCTGATCGACGAACGCACCAAGGCGGTGTTCGTCGAGTCGATCGGCAACCCGCGCGGCAACATCACCGATATCGAAGCGGTGGCCAGGATCGCCCATGCGCATGGGGTGCCGGTGATCGTCGACAACACCGTGGCCACCCCGTACCTGCAGCGCTCGTTCGACTTCGGTGCCGACATCGTGGTGCATTCGCTGACCAAGTACCTGGGCGGCCATGGCACCAGCCTGGGCGGGGCGATCGTCGACGCCGGACGCTTTCCGTGGGCCGAGCACAAGCAGCGCTTCCCGCGCTTGAACGAGCCCGACGTGAGTTACCACGGCGTGGTCTACACCGAGGCGCTTGGCCCGGCGGCCTATATCGGGCGTGCACGTGTGGTGCCGCTGCGCAACACCGGTGCGGCGATCTCGCCCTTCAATGCCTTCCTGATCCTGCAAGGGATCGAGACCCTGGCGCTGCGCATGGACCGGATCAACGCCAACACGCTGGCGGTGGCCGCGTTCCTGCGCGACCACGCCAAGGTCGACTGGGTGAACTACGCGGCGCTGCCCGATCACCCTGAGCATGCCTTGGTGCAGAAGTACCTGCGCGGCCACGGCTCCGGCGTGCTCACCTTCGGTCTGCCCGGCGGGCGTGCGGCCGGCGCGCGCTTCCTGGATGCACTGCAGTTGTTCACCCGGCTGGTGAACCTGGGCGATGCCAAGTCGCTGGCCACGCATCCGGCCTCCACCACGCACCGGCAACTGGATGCGGCCGAGCTGCAGAGGGCCGGCGTGAGTGAAGACACCGTTCGCCTGTCCATCGGCATCGAACACATCGACGACCTGCTGGCCGATCTGGCCCAGGCCCTGTCCAAGGCGTAGAGGCGGGACCCACGGCGGTCGGTGCGGGCCGACCGCCGTGGGGTTTTTGCGCAGGATCGGTCACGCGCGGAGCCCGAATGCGACGCGACACGCCGCCAGCGGCGTTACACCACCGGGATGCTGTGCTTGCCCAGAGTGCGGTACGGCGGGGTGGCCATCACCATCTCGGCCAGCGAATACGCCAGTTCGCGTTCGGCCATCACCGTGCCGTCGGCGCCGTGCTCGAGCAGATGCTTCACTTCGGCATCGCTGTGCGCGCGGGCCAGCAGGGTCAGCCCCGGGTTGAGCGCGCGCAGCTTGGCCAGGGTTTCGCCCGCTTCCAGCGGCTGCGGGATGGCCAGCACCGCGATCTTGGCGCGCTCGGGATGGGCCTCGGCCAGCACCTTGTCCGAGGCGGCACTGCCGCGGATGCCGGGCAGGCCGGCCGCGTGCGCCTCGGCCACGTGTTCCTTGTTGTCGTCGATCACCAGCACCGGTACCCCGCGATCGCGCAGTACCTGGGCCAGCGCACTGCCGACACGGCCGTAGCCGATCACGATGGCGTGGTCGTGCAGGTCCAGCGACGGCCCGGGCGGCAGTTCGATCTCGACGGCGGTCGGGGTGGTTTCCTGGTGCTTGGCCAGCCAACGGTCGAGCAGCCCGAACACCAGCGGGTTGAGCATGATCGAGATCAGCGCACCGGCCAGCACCAGCGCCTGGCCGGTGGGCGGCAGGATCTTCAGGGTCACGCCGAGGCCGGCGATGATGAAGGCGAATTCGCCGATCTGCGCCAGGCTAGCCGAAATGGTCAGCGCGGTGCCGGTGGGGTGCCCGAACGCGCGCACGATCACGAACGCGGCGGCGGACTTGCCGAACATGATGATCGCCGCGGTCGCCAATACCTGCCACGGGTGCTCGATCAGGATCGCCGGATTGAACAGCATGCCCACCGAGACGAAGAACAGCACCGCGAACGCATCGCGCAGCGGCAGCGAATCATTGGCCGCCTTGTGGCTCAGCTCCGATTCGTTGAGCAGCATGCCGGCGAAGAATGCACCGAGCGCAAACGACACCCCGAACAGCATCGCCGAGCCGAAGGCCACGCCCAGCGCGATCGCCAGCACGGCCAGGGTGAACAGCTCGCGCGAGCCGGTACCGGCGATGCGCTCGAGGATCCACGGGATCACCCGGCGCCCGACCACCAGCATTACCGCCACGAACAGGCCCAGCTGCACGAAGGTCCAGCCGATGCTGGCCAGCACGCTGCCGATGGTATGGGTTTCATTGGCCGCATCCGGGCCGAACACGCCGGCCAGGACCGGCATCATCACCAGGGCCAGGACGCAGGCCAGGTCTTCCACGATCAGCCAGCCGATCGCGATCTTGCCGCGCGTGGTTTCCAGCAGGCGCCGTTCTTCCATCGCGCGCAGCAGCACCACGGTACTTGCGGTGGCCAGCGAGAAACCGAACACCACGCCGTAGATCACCGGCCAGCCCATCAACGCGGCCAAGCCCCAGCCGAGCAGGGTGGCGACCAGGATCTGGCCGATCGCACCCGGGATGGCGATCGCCTTGACCTCCATCAGGTCTTTCAGCGAGAAATGCAGGCCAACGCCGAACATCAGCAGCATCACCCCGATCTCGGCCAGCTGGTTGGCCAGCGCCTGGTCGGCCACGAAGCCAGGGGTGAACGGCCCTACGCAGATGCCCGCAACCAGATAACCGACCAGGGGAGACAAACGCAGCTTGTTGGCCAGCGCGCCCAGGATGAAGGCGAGCCCAAGGCCAACGGCGACGATGTTGATCAGGTCGGTGTCATGGTGCATCGGGGCTCGCAGAAATAGGGGATGTCCCGATTTTCACCGATGCGGCCGATCCGGGCAAACACTGCGTGCGGCGATGCTGGTATGTCCCCATGGTCAGGTGATGTGCTGTCCCGGACAAAGGACGGGGGGAGCGATGAATGCGCAGATCCCCGTATTTGCACGGCCCAAACGCACATGCCCCGGTGTACCGGGGCATGGCGGTCATCAGGCAGAGGTGTTTACCACTTGTAGGTCACGCGGCCATACACGTACGCGCCATTGAACCCGTACGGCGAGTAGTTGCTGTACGGCAACATGCCCCAGGTGGAGTTCTGCAGGTCCACGGTGCGGTCGGGGTACTCGTCCAGCAGGTTGTCCGCGCCCAGGGTCAGTGCCCAGTTCTCGCTCGGCTTGTAGCTGACCGACGCGTCCAGCACCCACGAGGCGTCGTAGGTCTGGTCACGCAGTGCGGTGGCCGAGTTGCGCACGGTGAAGCTGCCGTAGCGCGTGGCGGCCAGGTTCAGGTCCCAATGGTCGCTGCGCCAGGTGCCGCTGAGGATGGTCTTGTCGCGCGGGTAGCTGTCCTCGATGCGGCCGATCTCATCGCGACCGATCAGCGACTGGGTGATGCCCAGCGTGCCGAACACCGGCGGCGAGGCGATGAACTTCTTGACCTCGGTTTCGTTGTAGCTGTAGGCCGCGGTCAGTTCCAGGGTGCTGGCGCTGAAGGGAATGCTGTAGCTGGACACCGCATCCACGCCACGGGTGCGGGTATCCACGCCGTTGGTGAAGTAGGAGAACGCGGTGACGCCCGGCAGGCCCAGCCCGCTGAGCAGCGAGTTGGCCGCCGCATTGGTGGTGATGTTGGTGGACAGCACGATGCGGTCGTCGATGTCGATCTGGTACGCATCCACCGTCAGGTACAGGCGTTCGACCGGCTGCAGCACCAGGCCCAGGCTGTAGGACGTGGAACTTTCGGCCTTGAGCGGGCTGGCCCCCAGTGCCTGCGCGGCCTGGCTGGTGGTGGGGAAGGTGCCGCGTTCGACGAAGGCGCCGTTGACGATCGTGCTGGTTACCGCCTGGTAGCTCTGCTGGGCCAGCGACGGCGCGCGGAAGCCGGAGGACGCGGTGGCGCGCAGGGCGACCTTGTCGGTGAACGCGTAGCGCGCCGACAGCTTGCCGGAGAACTTGTCGCCGAAGTCCGAATAGTCTTCGTAGCGACCGGTCAGGCCGGCCGAGAACTTGTCGGTGAGGTCTGCCTCCAGCCCGGCATACACCGCGTAGTTGTGGCGGTCGTTGGACACTGCGTTGAGCGGGGTGAATCCACCGAAGCCCTGCGCACCGCTGCCGAAGTACGAATTGGCTTCACCGGCGGACTGTTCCCACTTTTCGCGGCGGTACTCGCCGCCGAAGGACAGCGTGACCGGGTAGGCCAGGCCCCAGTCCAGCGACTTGGTCAGATCGGCGTTGACGATGTCCTGGGTGTACTTCAGCGCACCGTCGTAGAACGAGCGCGGACTGGTCAGGCCGAGGCTGTAGTTGATGCTGTTGCGGGTGTGGAAGTCGATCGTGTTCTCGCCGTGGTTGGCGCTCACGTCCCAGGTCCAGCCGTTGTCGGTGTCGCCCTTGACCCCGGCCACCAGCGAGCGGTCCTTGGAGTACTGGTTGATCTGCGGCACGAAGCCGTCCGGATAGGTCTGCGCCAGCAGCGCGCCCTGGCCACTGTTGGTGCGCGAGCGGTAGAACGCGAACGAGGTGATGTCGCGGTTGCTGGCCATCGCCGTGGCATAGGCCGAGACATGGTCGTTGAACTGGAAGCTGGCGTTGACCGACGCGGCGGTGGCGTCCACCTGCGGGTCGCCCACGACGAAGGTCTTCTGGCCGATATCGGGGAAGTTGCCGGTGTTGGGCGTGGTGCCCAGGT
Source organism: Stenotrophomonas sp. Steno-Z1 (assembly GCF_056393175.1). NCBI lineage: Bacteria > Pseudomonadati > Pseudomonadota > Gammaproteobacteria > Lysobacterales > Lysobacteraceae > Stenotrophomonas > Stenotrophomonas sp. Steno-Z1. The sequence goes on from NZ_JBWJPB010000001.1 coordinate 241,792, forward strand.
ACGGACCGGCGCGGTTGCTTTCATCCTGCTGCAGGATCTGCCCGGCCACGTGCACGCTGCCGCGACCGTCGGCGAAACCGATCCCGGCATCGCCGGAGATCTGGTACTTGTTGCCGTCGCCGGCCGAGTACTGGCCCGCATCCACGGCCAGGCTGCCGCCGGAGGCGGAGCCCTTGAGCACGATGTTGACCACGCCGGCGATGGCGTCCGAGCCGTACTGGGCCGAGGCGCCGTCGCGCAGCACTTCCACGCGCTCGATGGCCGCGATCGGGATCGCATTGATGTCCACTGCCGACGAGCCGCGGCCGATGCTGCCGTTGACGTTGATCTGCGCCGAGGTATGCCGGCGCTTGCCGTTGACCAGCACCAGCACCTGGTCCGGGGAGAGGCCGCGCAACTGGGCCGGGCGGATGCCGCTGGTGCCGTCGGTCAGCGCCGGGCGCGGGAAGTTCAGCGAGGGCAGGGCACGCGCCAGTGCGGTGGCCAGCTCGGTGGTGCCGGTGGACTGCAGGGCTTCGGGGGTGATGATGTCGATCGGGGACTGCGACTCGGCCACGGTGCGGTCGGCCACCCGGGTGCCGGTGACGATGATGGTGTCCAGCGTATTGGCCGCGGTGCGCGCAGGCGCGTCCTGGGCCAGGGCGGCGAAGCTGGACGCGCCGAGGACGACAGCGACGGCGGCGGCGAGCGTACTGGTCTTGCGGTTCATCAGGGTGGGGCTCCGGTAGGAATGGCGCGGCACCGGAACGACATCGCGACGGGGTGGGGCGGGGTCGGCGAAGGCGGGTGTTGCGGTGCGCAATAAACGAATTAACGGGATATTCATCGCTTGTCAAATGCCTGCCATAATCCAAAAAACGTTGCAGCAGCAACCATTTACGTGAATATGCAGGTCAGTTGGCGGGTTCAACGGGAGGGTCCCGGGGAAGCGCGGGCAGGGTCGTGGGAGAGAGAACGAGACCTGCCGCGCATCCCGGGGCGCGTCAAGTATTCGTTAACGTTAGAATTACGTCGCAGGAAGGGTGCTTACCAGCACATTCCATTCCGTTATATGGACCCCCCAAGATGATTTCCCTTCGTAACTTCGCCTTGCGCCGTGGCGAGCGGCTGCTGTTGTCCAATGTCGACCTGACCCTGCACGCGGGGTACCGCGTCGGCGTGGTCGGCCGCAACGGGGCCGGCAAGTCCAGCCTGTTCGCCGCCGTGAAGGGTGAGCTGGAGGCGGACAAGGGTGATGTCGACCTGCCCGGCAAGGTCCGCATCGCCAGCGTCGCCCAGGAAACCCCGTCGCTGCCGGATCCGGCGCTGCAGTTCGTGCTGGAGGGCGACACCGAGGTGGCCGCCGTCATGCGCATGGAGGCCGATGCGGCCGCGCGCGAAGATTGGGAGGCGGTCGCCACCGCGCACCAGAAGATGGCCGAGATCGGCGCCTATGACGCCGAAGCGCGGGCGGGCAAGCTGCTGCACGGCCTGGGCTTCCCGGCCGAGACGCACTCGCGGGCCGTGTCCTCGTTCTCCGGCGGCTGGCGCGTGCGCCTGAACCTGGCGCGCGCGCTGATGATGCCCAGCGACCTGCTGCTGCTCGACGAACCGACCAACCACCTCGATCTGGACGCGGTGTTCTGGCTGGAACAGTGGCTGCTCAAGTACCCGGGCACCCTGTTGCTGATCTCGCATGACCGCGAGTTCCTCGACAACGTGGCCACCCACACGCTGCACCTGCATGGCGGTGGCGCCAAGCTGTACCCGGGCGGCTATACCGACTTCGAGCGCCAGCGCGCCGAACAGCTGCGCCAGCAGCAGATCGCGCACGACAAGGAACAGGCCGAGCGCGCCCACCTGCAGAGCTTCATCGACCGCTTCAAGGCGCAGGCCAGCAAGGCCGCCCAGGCGCAGAGCCGCATGAAGCGCCTGGCCAAGCTGGCCGGCACCGAGGCGGTGCGCGCCGAGCGCGAGTTCCGCATCGAGTTCTCGCCGCCGGCCAAGCTGCCGTTCTCGCTGATCCGCCTCAACCACGTCGACGCCGGTTACGGCGCCGATTCGGTGATCCTGCACAACGTGGGCTTCGGCCTGGAAGCCGGCCAGCGCATCGGCCTGCTGGGCCCGAACGGCGCGGGCAAGACCACGCTGGTGAAGACGCTTGTCGGTGAGCTGGCCCCGCTGAGTGGCGAGCGCGCCGCGCACCCGGACCTGCGCATCGGCTACTTCGCCCAGCACACGGTGGAGTCGCTGCACGAAGGCCAGTCGCCGATGGAGCACTTCCGCGACCTGGACCGGGATGCACCGAACCAGACCTTCCGCGATTTCCTCGGCAAGTGGAATTTCGCCGGGGATCGTGCGTTCGAACCGGTGGATGGCTTCTCCGGCGGCGAGCGTGCGCGCTTGGCCCTGTCGCTGATCGCCTACCAGCAGCCCAACGTACTGCTGCTCGACGAACCGACCAACCACCTTGACCTGGAAATGCGCGAAGCGCTGGCCGAAGCGCTGGCCGACTTCGAGGGCGCGATCGTGATGGTCTCGCATGACCGCCACCTGATCGGCCTGGTCTGCGACACCTTCTGGCGCGTGGCCGATGGCGTGGTCGAGCCGTTCGACGGCGACCTGGACGCGTATGCGGCGTGGCTGCGCTCGCGGCCCGCCGCACAGGGCACCAAGCAGAAGATGGCCGCCGCCGCGCCGGAACCGGTGCCGCCGCCGCCGCCGCTGCCGGCCCGGAAGCCGGCCAACCCGCACAAGCTGGCCGCTGCCGAAGCCAAGGTGGGCGAACTGGAAGCCCTGTTGGCCGACCTGGACCGCCAGCTGGCCGACCCGGCCAATTACGCCGATTCGACCCGCATGGCCGTGCTTGGCCGTGACCGCGAAGCGACCGCCACCCTGCTCGGCAAGGCCGAGCAGGCGTGGATGGAATTGCTGGACGCCTGATCGCGGTGGGTGATGCGGCACGCGGGGACGTGCCGCATCCTGCGTAGATCCACGCCATGCGTGGATGCGCCGGGCGGCGGCGTTGCGCCGGCCACGCATGGCGTGGCCCTATGCGGTTCAGCGCGTGGGATCCTGTGTTTCCAACCATGCCCGGAACCGCCGCGCGGCGTCGCTCTCGGCGCGTGAGCGCAAGCGCGTCAGCCAGTACCGCCCCAGCTCGAGCGTCGGCGTAAACGGCTGCACCAGCCGCCCCTGCGCCAGGTCCTGCTCGAACATCTTCAGCGGCAGCAGGGCCACGCCGGCCCCGGACGCCGCCGCGCTGGCCAGGGTCAACGAGGAATCGAACACCGGCCCGCGCGCCTCCAGTTCGGCCACCCCCGCGACCTGCAGCCAACGCGGCCACTCGTCGCTGCGATAGGACCGCAGCAGCGTCACGTTGGCTAGGTCACGCGGATGCCGCAGCGCGCGCGCCACCGCGGGTGCGCACAGCGGCGCGAACGGTGCGTCCAGCACCGGCGTGCAGACCTGGCCCTGCCAGTCGCCATCGCCGAAGCGGATGGCCATGTCCAGGCCCTCGCCGGCCAGGTCGATGCGGTTGTTGTGGGTCTGCACGCGCAGCTCGATGTCCGGGTGCAGGGCGGCAAAGCCCGCCAGGCGTGGCAGCAGCCAACCGGTGGCAAACGTGCCGACTACGCCCACCCCGAGGACCTCGCGGAAGTGCCCGCCGACGAACCGGTCCAGGCTCACGGCGATGCGGTCGAACGCCTCGTTGAGCACCGGGTACAGTCGCGCGCCTTCGTCGGTGAGCGCCACCCCGCGTGGCAGCCGGTTGAACAGCGACACCCCGAGGCGGTCCTCCAGCGCCCGGATCTGGTGGCTCAGCGCCGCCTGGCTGACGCACAGCTCGAGCGCGGCTCGGGTGAAGTTCTGGTGGCGCGCGGCCGCCTCGAAGGCACGCAGTGCGTTGAGTGGCAGCTGGGGGCGGATCATGGGCGAGCCGTGAGAAGGGATGATGGATGATCGCATTGATTCGGCGACCTGCACCCGCCCGGGGGCGATAGGGTCACGCTCTCGATCCAGCGGCGCCGCGTTCACTGCGGCGAGGCATTATCCTGGCTAATGGCTCTCCCTGAAAATGCTCGCTGGTTCGTCGCGGCCACGGCGTGAATACTTCCGCCTCCCCTTGGAGATCCCACATGCTCGCTCGACGACAGTTCCTGCATTGGACCGGGGCCGCCGCTGCCTCGGCGCTGGCCGCTTCCGCGCTCGCCAAGGTGCCGCCCGTCGCGCCCGCGCCGGCGGCGGCCGCCAAGGACTTCGCGGCGCTGGAGGCCGCCAGCGGCGGTCGCCTCGGCGTGACCCTGCTGGATACCGGCAGCGGGCAGCGCATCGGCCACCGCCAGGACGAGCGCTTCCCGATGTGCAGCACCTTCAAGTTCGCGTTGTGCGCGACCGTCCTGTACCAGGCGGATGCCGGTGCGCTGGCGCTGGATCGGCGGGTGCCGGTGCGCCAGCAGGACATGCTCTCGCATGCACCGGTCACCACCCGGCATATCGGCAAGGACCTGAGCGTGCGCGACCTGTGCCGGGCCACGATGGTCACCAGCGACAATCCTGCGGCCAACCTGCTGCTCGGCGTGGTCGGTGGGCCACCGGCGGTGACCCGCTTCCTGCGGGACACCGGCGATGCGGTGACCCGCAACGATCGGCTGGAGCCGGACATGAATCGCTTTGCGCCGGGCGATCCGCGCGACACCACCAGCCCGGCGGCGATGGCCGCCAGCCTGCACCGCCTGGTACTGGGGCCGGTGCTGGCGCCGGCCTCCCGCCAGCAACTGGCCGATTGGCTGATCGACAACGAAACCGGTGACGCGCGCCTTCGCGCGGGGCTGTCCAAGGCGTGGCGGGTGGGCGACAAGACCGGGAGCAATGGCGAAGACACCACCAACGACATCGCGATCCTGTGGCCCGTGGCCGGCGGCGCACCGTGGGTGCTGACCAGCTACCTGCAGGGCGCCACCGTGGACGATGCCGGCCGCAACGACGTGCTGCGCCAGGTGGCCGTGCTCGCCGAGCAACGCATCCGCGCAGGGGGCTGATCCCCGCCGCAGGCCGGCGTCAGCCACGCCCGGGCCGGGTTACGCGTCGGCGTGGCTGGTGCGCACCGCCTCCAGGAAATCGCGGCCCCAGCGGTCCACGTCGTAATACTCCACGCTGCCGAACAGCTGGCGCATGCGACCGGTGGCTTCCTCGTCGGGCATCGACAGTGCCTGCAGCAGCCCGGCGGTGAGGTCGGCCGGATCGTGCGGATTGGTCAGCACCGCGCCCTTGAGTTCAGCCGCCGCGCCGGCAAATTCGCTCAGCACCAGCACGCCGCTGCTGCCTTCGATGCCATGGGTGGCGACGAATTCCTTGGCCACCAGGTTGAGCCCATCGCGCAGCGGGGTGATCCACATCACCTGCGCGGCCGCGTAATGCGCCACCACCTGCTCGAACGGCAATGCCTGGGCGAAGAACCGCACCGGGGTCCAGTCCAGGCGTGAAAAACGGCCGTTGATGCGGCCCACCGCCTGTTCGATCTGGTTCTGCAGCGTGCGATACACGGTCATTTCGCGGGCCGCCGGCACGCATACCATCAGCAGGGTGACCTTGCCCTGGCGCTCGGGGTGCTGTTCGAGCAGGCGCTCGAAGGCTTCCAGCTTGGCCAGCGTGCCCTTGGTGTAATCCAGCCGCTCCACCGACAGCACCAGCTTGCGCGCGCCGATCTCACGTCGCAGCTTGAAGATGTCGTTGCGCACATCGCTGCGGGCCAGCACGCTATGGATGCGGCGCAGGTCGGTGCCGACCGGGTGCGCGCCCAGCGCGATCTCGCGGTCGCCCACGCGCAGGCGCGTGGTCATGGTGTCCAGGCCCACCGCGCAGCCGTAGGTGAGGAAGCGCGGCGCGCAGCTTTCCCAGGCCAGTCGCTCCGTCGGTACCGCACCGCGCACCACGTCCACGAAGTTCTCCACCTGGCGCGGGATGTGGAACCCGATGTAGTCGCACGACAACAGGCTGCCGATGATCTCGCGCCGCCACGGCACCACGTTGAACACGTCGGCCGAGGGGAAGTAGGTGTGGTGGAAGAAGGCGATTTTCAGGTCCGGGCGCAGCTCGCGCAGCGTGGCCGGCACCATCCACAGGTTGTAGTCGTGGATCCATACGGTGGCGCCGTGCGCGGCTTCGGCGGCGGTGGCCTCGGCGAACTTGCGGTTGACCTTGAGGAACACCTGCCAGTCGTCTTCGCGGAAGCGCGCACGTTCCCAGAACACATGCAGCATCGGCCAGAACGCTTCCTTGGAGAAGCGCTTGTAGAAGATGTCCACCTCCTGCTTGCTCAGCGGCACGCGTGCGGCGGTCAGGGTGGGGTAGCGCTCGGCGTCCACGGCCATGTGGGTCTGGAACGGGCCGCGCTTGGGCTCGTCGATCCCCCACGCAACCCACGAGCCTTTCTGGCCGCCTTCGAAAAAGCTCAGCAGCGAGGGAATGATGCCGTTCGGCGAGCGCGGCGGGCGTTGCACCAGCACGCCGTCTTCCATGACTTCATCGAACGGCATGCGGTGGTAGACCATCACCAGGTCGGCACCGTCGGCACGCGCCTGCACCGGTGGGTACAGGAAGGCATCGTCGGCGGGCAGCAGGCCGAAGTGCTCGATCGCTTCGAGAATGCCGCCGCAGCCGGGCGCCTGCGCGTGGAAGGTGTGCGTGAGGTCGGCGGTCGCCGCGGTCAGTGCCGGCTCCGAATCGCCCACGCATACGCCGCGGAAACCGGAGGTATACATCGACAGATCGTTGAGGGTGTCGCCGGCCACCAGGATGCGGTCGCGCGGCAGTTCCAGCAGGCGCGCAAGCGCGGCCAGGGTGCGGCCCTTGTCGGTGTCCGGCGGCAGGATGTCCAGGTAGCGGTCGGCCGAATACAGCACATCGCAGCCCAGCGCCTGTGCGGCCGCCTGGATCTGCGAGCGCAGGGGCGCCAGCGTCTGTGGATCGCAGAAATACGAGCAGCGGCGTTCCTGCGGCACATCCTGGCGCTGCAGCGCGGTGAACGGCCGCATCGCCGCCGCGACGGCCTGTTCGCCGGGCCAGTGCGCGTCGATCATCGATTGCAGGGGCTGCAGCGGCTGCAGGGTGCGGCCGTCGACCACCGTGGCGCCGACATCGCAGACCACGTAGTCCGGGCGCGGAATGGCCGGGTCGGAGAGCAGGGGCATCACCGCTTCCAGGCCGCGGCCGGTGATGAAGATCAGGGCGATACCGGGGTGCTGGTCGACCAGCCGGTACAGGCGATGGCGCGCGGCGGCATCGCCGGCGAGAAAGGTGCCATCCAGGTCGGTGGCGAGGATGAGGTGCGGTGCCGACCGGGCCGGCGGTGTACGGGTGGGAATCGCAGGGGTCGGTGTCGATACAGTCAATGCACTTCCTTATCGGAACGGAGGGGAGAGGGGGTGTCCGGCGGTGGGCCGGCATCGGTTTCGGGCATCATTTCCAGCGCCGAGGGCGTGGTGCGCAGCATCAGCCGGAAGCCGACCGGGTGCGTGCGCAGGCGCTGGAAGCGCAGCAGGCGGGCGGTGGTGAACGCGGCCAGCGCCACCAGCACCAGCGCGAAATACAGCGGCAGCGCGGCCGGCCCGAAGCGCTGCATCGCCGCGCCGGCCAGCGCCGGGCCAAGCGCGGCGCCCACGCCGTGCACCAGCAGCAGGCTGGAGCAACCCGACAGCAGGTGCGCGCGCGGCAGGTAGTCGAGCATGTGCGCCACCGCGAACGGATACAGCGCGAAGGCGAGCCCGCCATACAGGAAGAACAACCCGAACAGCAGGTGGGTCTGCACCTGGATCATCGGCAGCGAGGCGACCACGGCGATGCCGGCGGCGGCAAGGCTGAGCGCCACCAGCCCGCTGCGGCGGTCGTGGCCGTTGCTGATGTGGCCCAGCGGCCATTGCAGCAACGCGCCGCCCAGGATCGCGGTGAGCATGAACAAGGCCACGCCGTTGCGGTCCAGGCCCACCGCGCCTGCATACACCGGCAGCAGCCCCCAGAACGCCCCCATCGCCAGCCCGGACAGGCCCGCCGCGACGGTGGCCACCGGCGCCATCGCATACAACCGGCGCAGCGCCAGGCGGGTGACCACCGGCACTTCCGGTTGCCGCAGCCGGGTCGCGGTCACCGGCAACACCGCCGCGCAGATCAGGATCGCGGTCAGCATGAACATGGCCATCGCGCTGGCGTCGCCCAGCATCAACAGCACCTGGCCCAGCGCCAACGCCGACAGGTTGACCACCATGTACAGCGAGAACGCACGGCTGCGCCGGGCCGGCTCCGGTTCGGCGTTGAGCCAGCTTTCGATGACGGTGTACAACCCGACCAGCGCGATGCCGGTGGCAACGCGCAGCACGCCCCAACCGAGCGGATTGATCCACAGCGGATGCAGCAGCACCGCGATCGCGGCAAGGGCGGCGAAGAAGGCGAAGGCGCGGATATGCCCGATCCGGCCGATCAGCGAGGGCGCAAAGAAGGTGCCGACGAAAAACCCGGCGAAGTAGCCGGACATCACCAGCCCCAGCGTGCCGGCGCCGAACCCGGCCTGGCCGCCGCGTACCGCCAGAAGGGTGCCCAGAAGCCCGCTGCCCGTGAGGAGCAACGCGACGCCGCAGAGCAGGGCGGTCAGCCGCCACATGCGGGCAGCCTCGGTGGAAATGAAAAAGCGAACACCTGATCCACCCTACCACAGCCCACTTGAAGGCTGCGCCAGCGTGGGGCGACGCACGCGTCGCGTGCGGGTTGCGCTGCCGGGATGAACGCTGGAAACTCCGCGGGCCCCGCGCGGCCGTCGCCTGCGTGCCGGCCCTTGTCATTTTCTTCTCCCGGCCCGCCGGGTGGTTCAACAGGAGTAGCAGGTGTGATCCAGGACATCGATTCGAAGCGCAGCCACGTGCCGGGCAAGATCCTGCTGTACTTCGCCGCGGTCATGCTGGTGGCGCTGCTCGTCTACGGCTGGTCGATGCCGCCGGTGGACGCGTCCGGTTTCCGCCAGACCCAGACGGCGCTGTCCATCGATTGGATCGCGCGTGGCTTCCCGGTGTTGAGCTACATCACCCCGGTGATCGGCGCGCCGTGGTCGATTCCCTTCGAGTTCCCGTTGTACCAGTGGCTGGCCGCGATCCTGGCCAACGCCACTGGCATGGGGATCGACAACAGCGCGCGGCTGGTGTCGGCGGTGTTCCACGTTGGCTGCGTGGTCATGGTGTACCGCGTCGTGCTGGCGATCCGCGCCGATCGCGCGTTGGCGCTGTGCATCGCCGGCGCCTTCGCCGCCTCGCCGTATGCACTTTTCTGGGGTCGATCGGTGATGATCGAGTCCACCGCGGTGTTCTTCGGCCTGGTCTTCGTCTGGGCGCTGGCGCGGCTGCGCGAAGCGCCGTTGGGGTATCCGCGCATGCTCGGGCTGGGCCTGGTCGCGGTGCTGTCGGCGGTACTGTCGGCGCTGGTCAAGGTCACCACGTTCTTCGGGTTTGCCGCGTTCGTTGCCCTGGCCTTCGCCTGGCTGGCGGTGCGCGAGCACGGCTGGCGCCCGGAGTGGCTGGCCCGGCAGTGGCCGCTGTTGGCCTGGGGCGCGTTGTCGGCGCTGGCGGTAGTGGCGGTGATGACCCAGTGGCTCACGCATGCCGACACGCTCAAGGCGCAATCACCGTTGGGCCATGAGATCACCTCCAGCGCGCTGTCGGCCTGGAATTACGGCACGCTGCAGCAGAAGCTGGACCCGGCCACCTGGTGGGGAACGGTGTTCAAGAAGCGCTTCTCCGGCGCGGTCGGCTCGAACTGGGTGTTCCTGGTGTTCCTGGTCGTCGGCCTGTGCGCGCGCCCGATCCGGGCGGCGGTGCTGGTGCTGCTGGTGGCCTACCTGGCGCCGGTGGCGGTGTTCACCAACCTGCACATCGCCCATCCGTACTACCAGGCCGCCACCATCGTGTTCGCCACCTCCATCGTCGGCCTGGTGGTGTGGTGGAGCATCCAGCGCGCCCAGGCCAGCGGCAAGACGACGCGGCCGATCTGGCTGGTCGGCTTCCTGTGCCTGCTGTCGTTGGGCACCCTGGGGGGCAGCTACTTCAAGCGCATGAAGGAGGCCCGCGAGCCGGGCCAGGTGGCGCAGATCGCCGCCGTGGTCAAGGCGGCAACGCCCGAGGACAGCGTCATCGTCGGCTTCGGCCAGGACTGGTCCTCCGAGCTGCCGTACCTGGCCGGCCGGCGTGCGGTGATGGTGCCCGACTGGGCCCCGACCACCGCGCTGGCCTCGATGGCCGCGTCGGATGCGGCGCTGGGGGGGCTCCCGCTCGGCGCGCTGGTGGAGTGCCCCAACGCCATTGGCAGCGATCCGGCGCGCAGTGCGCACCTGCAGCAGATCATCGCCAGGTACAGCGCTGGCGTCAGCGTGCAGACCGTGGGGCAGTGCCAGGTCTGGCTGCACCGCTGAGCGCATGCGCTGGCCGGCGCCGTGGTTTGCGCCGGCCGTCCTGCGCCGTTAGGGTGGGGGCATGAATGTTTCCGTCGTCGCTCCCGCTGTTCTCCTGCTGGCGCTGGCCGCCTGTTCCCGCCACCCCGATGCGGTGCCGCACGACATCGCCAATGCGCCGGCCGATGCCTTCCTGGCCGCGGTCGCCGCGCATTGCGGCAAGGCCTATGAAGGCCGGGTGATCGCCAACGAACCGCGCACCGATGCGCCCGATCCCTTCGACGGCAAGCGCTTGGTCATGCACGTGCGGGGCTGCGAGGACACCGCGCATGAGCTGCGCATCCCGTTCCACGTGGGCGACGACCACTCGCGCACCTGGGTGATCAGCCGCACCGAGCACGGCCTGCGCCTGAAGCACGACCATCGGCATGCCGACGGCAGCCCGGACGCGGTGACGATGTACGGCGGCGACAGCGCGCCACCCGGCACCGCGCAGCGCCAGTCCTTTCCGGTCGATGCCGACTCGGTGGCGATGTTCCGCAAGGCCGACATGCTGCCGTCGGTACACAACACCTGGGCGATGGAGATCGAGCCGGACCAGCGCTTCGTCTACGAGCTGACCCGGCCCGGCGGGCGGCGTTTCCAGGTCGAGTTCGACCTGCGCAGACCCGTCGCGCTGCCCCCGCCACCGTGGGGCAGCACCGCACGCTAGTGCCGGCCGCTGGCCGGCTCCTGGCCTGGCTGCCGGTTGGCTGCCGCCCAACCGGCCCGCTTCAACCGCTCAACGCACCCCGAATCGCGCACGGCAGCCGTTGCTGACCCACAGACTGCCATTGGTGTAGCCCCAGCTGCGGCCTTCCACGCAGGCACTGCCGGACAACTGCTGGAGCAGCACCGGGCGGCCCTGGCGGGCTTCCCAGGCACAGGTCTGCTGGCGGTTGCTGTTGCTGCTGCAGGTCACGCTGTAGTTGCTGTTGCCGCCACCATTGCCGCCACCATTGCCGCCACCCCAGCCACCGCGGGCCTCGGCGAACTCGCCGCGGCACCCGCGATTGACCCAGATCGCGCCATTGCGCACGCCCCAGGTCTGGCCCTCCACGCAGGCCGAGCCGGACACCTGCCGCACCAGCGTCGCATTGCGCCAGCCGGTGTTGCAGGTGCGTTCGCGGTTGTCCTGGCTTTCGCAGCGGATGGTGCCGCCGGTGCTGCCACCGTTGCCGCCGCCCCAGTTGCCGCCGTTGCCACGGCCTTCGACGAAGTCGGCCCGACAGCCGCCGCTCACCCACACCGTGCCGTTGCGCGAGCCCCAGGTGCGGCCCTCCTGGCAGGCGGTGCCGGAGATCTGCCGCGACAGCCGGGCGCTGCGCCAGCCGGTGTTGCAGACGCGCTCGCGGTTGTTCTGGCTTTCGCAGCGCACCGTGCCGTTGTTGCCGCCACTGCCGCCGCCGTTCCAGCCACCGCCACCGCCACCGGTCAGCGAGGTGGCGATGTCCTGCTTGATCCGCGAGAAGCCCCAGCCGGAATTGACCTGGGCCAGGTAGAAGCGCAGCTGGTCGTCGGGGATGCGCCGGCCGTTGGACTGGTCGGCGTACTCCTGGGTGATCACCCGCGAACGGTCGCTGGAGGACAACTGCGCCAGGTTCTCGGGCGCGTAGGCGCGGGTGCTCATCTGGGCCTGTACGGCCGGGGCGCTGCAGCCCAGTGCGAGGGCCAGGCAGGCAATCGTGAGGCGACGGTTCATGGCGACATCCCCTTGCGGTCGTTGGTGCGCGGACTATAGGAAGGGGGCGGGTTCACGGGGCGTGATGCCCGCCAGCCCCCGGCCCGGCCCCAGGCGGGGCAGGGGGCGGCGCCGGCCGATTTGCCCCGGCGCAGGCTACGCCGCAGAATAAAGGGCTGTCCGGCGCAACCTGGTGCCGGCATTCTCCTGCGGAGCTTTACCCCCATGCGTACCCACTTCTGTGGCCTGGTCGACGAGACCCTGATTGGCCAAACCGTTACCCTCGCCGGCTGGACCGACGTTGCCCGCAACCAGGGCGGCGTGTGCTTCATCGATCTGCGCGATCATGAAGGCATCGTGCAGGTGACGGTGGAAGTCGACAACGCGGCCGTGTTCGCCGTGGCCGCCAGCCTGGGCTACGAGGACGTGCTGCAGGTGGAAGGCGTGGTGCGTGCGCGCCATGCGGTCAACGACAAGATCCGCACCGGCAAGGTGGAAGTGATCGCCACGGCCATCACCGTCCTCAACAAGGCCGAGCCGCTGCCGTTCCACGCCCACGAGAACCCGGGCGAGGAAACCCGCCTGAAGTACCGTTACCTGGACCTGCGCCGCCCGGAAATGCAGCGCATGCAGCGCACCCGCATCAAGCTGGTACAGGCCCTGCGCCGCCACCTGGACGCCACCGGCTTCCAGGACATCGAAACCCCGATCCTGACCAAGGCCACCCCGGAAGGCGCGCGCGACTTCCTGGTCCCCGCGCGCATGCACCCGGGCGAGTTCTACGCCCTGCCGCAGAGCCCGCAGCTGTTCAAGCAGATCCTGATGGTGGCCGGCTTCGACCGCTACTACCAGATCGCGCGCTGCTTCCGCGACGAGGCCCTGCGCGCCGACCGCCAGCTGGAATTCACCCAGCTGGACATGGAGTTCGCCTTCGTCCGCGAGCAGGATGTGCAGGACTTCGTGGAAGGCATGATCCGCGCCATCTTCAAGGAAGTGGTCGACGTGGAGCTGGCCGCCAGCTTCCCGCGCATGACCTGGGCCGAGGCGATGCGTCGCTACGGGTCGGACAAGCCGGACCTGCGCATCGCGCTGGAACTGGTGGACGTGGCCGAGCTGGTCAAGACCAGCGAGTTCCCGGTGTTCACCGCCGCCGCCAATGATGCCGACGGCCGTGTCGCTGCGCTGCGCATCCCGGGCGGGGCCACGCTGAGCCGCAAGCAGATCGACGAGTACGCCGCGCATGCCGCCAAGTACGGCGCCAAGGGCCTGGCCTACATCAAGATCGCCGACAACGGCGAAGTCAGCTCGCCGATCGCCAAGTTCTTCAGCGAAGACGCCTTCGCCGCGCTGGTCGCCCACGTCGGGGCCGGCAACGGCGACATCGTGTTCTTCGGCGCCGGTGGCTACAACAAGGTGTCCGACTTCATGGGCGCGCTGCGCCTGAAGGCCGGCAAGGACTTCAACCTGGTCGCCGACGGCTGGGCACCGCTGTGGGTCACCGACTTCCCGATGTTCGAATACGACGACGAAGCCCAGCGCTACGTCGCCCTGCATCACCCCTTCACCGCCCCGGCGGTGGACGACATCGCCGACCTGCGCGCCAATGCGAAGACCGCCGTGTCGCGCGGCTATGACATGGTGCTCAACGGCAACGAGATCGGCGGCGGTTCGATCCGTATCCACCGCTCGGACATGCAGAGCGCGGTGTTCGAACTGCTCGGCATCGGTGCCGAAGAGGCCGAGGGCAAGTTCGGCTTCCTGCTCGATGCCCTGCGTTTCGGCGCGCCGCCGCACGGTGGCATCGCCTTCGGCATCGACCGCATCGCCGCGCTGATGGCCGGCACCGAGTCGATCCGCGATGTCATCCCGTTCCCCAAGACCACCGGTGCGCAGTGCCTGATGACCGGCGCCCCGTCGCCGATCCCGGACGAGCAGCTGGCCGAAGTGCACGTCCAGGTTCGCCCGCGCAAGAACTGATCCACACCTACCGACCCGGAGAGCCAGGCAATGAGCGAGTTCGCGTTTTCGCTGGAGTGGGAAAAGCTGGGCAATGAAGGCGCCGACGCCAACCTGATCACCGAACGCGCCCGCGTGTTCGGTGGCTGGCTGGTGCGCGTGGGCACCAACCCGGCCGCCATGGCCTTGACCTTCGTGCAGGACGGCGAAGGCCGTTGGGATGGCGAGGACTTCGGCGTGGAAGATTACGAAGAAGACGAGGAAGACGACCTCGACGAGGACGAAGAGGACGAGGACGAAGAAGAAGGCGACGAGGACGAGTACGAGGACGAGGAAGAAGAGGAGGGCGACGAGGAAGACGACGCCCCCCACGGAGCGCAGGCCTGAGGCCTGCCCGGACCTGACCGTGTACGCCATCCGCCGCGCCACCGTCGACGATGCACCGACCCTGTCGGTGCTCGCTACGCGGACCTTCGTGGAGACCTTCGGGCATCTCTATCCCGCGCAGGACCTGCAGGATTTCCTGGACGAGGCCTATGCGGTCGACCGCCAGCACACCATCCTGGCCCACCCGGACTATGCGGTATGGCTGCTGGAGCGGGACGGGGTGGCCGTGGGCCATGCGGCGGCTGGCCCCTGCGGCCTGCCGCACCCGGACGTGCAGCCCGGCGATCGCGAACTCAAGCGCCTGTACCTGATCAAGGACGAGCAGAGCTGTGGTTGGGGCAGCCGGTTGCTGGAAACCGCGCTGGACTGGCTCGAACGCGACGGCCCGCGCACGCTGTGGCTGGGCGTGTGGTCGGAGAACTTCGGCGCGCAGCGGTTCTACGCGCGCTATGGGTTCAGCAAGGTGGGTACCTATGAATTCCCGGTCGGCAGCGTCCGTGACCTGGAGTTCATCCTGCGCCGCCCGCCCGGCCCGGCGCGCTGACCCCCGGCGTTCAGCACCACAACCGAATGGACCGCAACGGCTTCACTTGCCGTTGGCCGGTCCATTCGTCTAATGGGGGCATCGCGCCGAATCGACGCATCATGCTCCCTGCCTTGCACGTCCCCCCTTCCAGGCCCGCCCCATGACTCCCCCCGTTTTACTGCTGCACGGCATCTGGAACGCCCGCGCGTGGGTCGGCCCGCTGGCCTGGCGCCTGCGCGCCCGCGGCTTCAGCGTCGATACCTTCGGCTACTCCAGCGTCTTCGGCGGGCCCGACGTGGCCGTGCCGCAACTGCTGGAGCGCCTCAAGGGCTCCGGCCCGGTCTCGCTGGTCGGGCACAGCCTGGGCGGGCTGGTGGCGCTGGAAGCGTTGCGGCAGCAGCCGGACCTGCCGGTCTCGCGGGTGGTCTGCCTCGGTTCGCCCCTGCGCGGCAGTGGCACCGCCCGCTCGCTGGCCGAACACGGCTGGTCGCTGGCGCTGGGCCGCAGCAGCGACCTGCTGCTGGATGGCCTGCCGGCCTGGGAGGGCCGGGCCAAGGTGGGCCTGATCGCCGGCTCCGTGCCGCACGGGCTGGGCAGCCTGCTGGGCGCGATCGGCACCGCCTCCGACGGCACCGTGGCCCTGGACGAGACCCAGCTGCCGGGCCTGGCCGACCATTGCGTGGTCGCCGCCAGCCACAGCGGCCTGGTGTTCTCCCCGGACGCAGCGCGCCAGACCGCCGCCTTCCTGCGCGATGGCCAGTTCCGCCACGACCGGGCCGCCCACGCCGCCTGAGCCCGGGGCCGGGCTAACACGGTACAGGCGGGGGATCAGGTAGAATCCGCGCCCTGTTCCTCACGCAAGCACGGAAACACCCATGGGTAGAGGCCCCTCGATCGAGAACCGCAAAAACGCGTCTGACGCGAAGCGCGGCAAGATTTTCACCAAGATCATCCGCGAGATCGGCGTTGCCGCGCGCGGCGGTGGAGGCGACCCCAACAACAACCCGCGGCTGCGGGTTGCCATGGACAAGGGCCTGGCCTCGAACATGTCCAAGGACGTGATCGAACGCGCCATCAAGAAGGCCACCGGCGAGCTGGAAGGCGTGGAATACGAGGAGATCCGCTACGAGGGCTATGCCCCCGGTGGCGTGGCCGTGATCGTGGACTGCCTGACCGACAACCGCGTGCGCACCGTGGCCGATGTCCGCCACGCGTTCAGCAAGTGCGGCGGCAACATGGGCACCGAAGGCTCGGTGTCCTTCATGTTCAAGCGCGTGGGCGTGCTGCATTTCGCCTCGGGCGCCAATGAAGAAGCCATCACCGAAGCGGCCATCGAGGCCGGCGCCGACGACATCGTGGTCTATCCGGAGGATGGCGCGATCGACGTGCTCACCGCCGCCGACAGCTACCACGCGGTCAAGGATGCGATGGACGCGGCCAAGCTGACCCCGGACCACGCCGAACTGACCTTCCGTGCCGACAACGACATCAAGGTCGAGGGCGACACCGCCCTGCAGGTCAAGAAGCTGCTGGACATGCTCGAAGACCTGGACGACGTGCAGGACGTGTTTTCCAACGCCGATCTCGGCGCGGACGCCTACGCCTGAACGGACGCCCCACCGGTCGCTTTGCGCGACCGGTGAGCGGACAATGCGGACCATGATGACTCCAGCCGTTTCCTGCCATCGCCGCCGCAGCCGTTCGTCCCGGGCCATGCCCGGCCGCGTGCGTGCCGCATGACCCGCATCCTCGGCATCGACCCCGGTTCGCAGCGCACCGGGGTGGGCATCATTGATGTCGACGCCACCGGCAAGGTGGTGCACGTGCACCACCTGCCGCTGGTCCTGCTGGGCGCCGACGATTTTCCCCAGCGCATGAAGCTGCTGGTGCTGGGCCTGAACGCCCTGGTCGAGGAATACCGGCCGGACGAGGTGGCGATCGAGCGGGTGTTCATGGCCCGCAACCCCGATTCGGCGCTCAAGCTGGGCCAGGCGCGCGGCGCGGCGATCTCCGCCGTGGTCATGCGCGACCTGCCGGTGAGCGAGTACGCCGCCACCGAGATCAAGCTGGCCGTGGTCGGTCGCGGCGGCGCGGAAAAGCAACAGGTCCAACACATGGTCGGGCTTATGCTCAACCTCAAAACCAAGCTGCAGGCCGACGCCGCCGATGCGTTGGCCGTGGCCATCACCCACGCCCACGTACGGGCCACGGCGCAGCGCCTGGGCGTCAACGCCCGCATGGCCTGGAGCCGCAAATGAGGAACACTGCATGATTGGTCGTCTGCGCGGGATCGTGGCCTACAAGGCGCCGCCGTGGCTGCTGGTCGACGTCAATGGCGTCGGTTACGAGCTGGAGGCGCCGATGAGCACCTTCTACGACCTGCCCGAGCTGGGCCGCGAGGTCACGCTGTTCACCCATTACGCGCAGAAGGAAGACAGCGTCTCGCTGTACGGCTTCCTGCGCGAGGGCGAACGGCGGCTGTTCCGCGACGTGCAGAAGGTCAGCGGGATCGGCGCCAAGATCGCGCTGGCGGTGCTGTCCGGGGTGAGCGTGGACGAGTTCGCGCGCATGCTGCAGGCCGGTGACATCACTGCGCTGACCCGCATCCCCGGCATCGGCAAGAAGACCGCCGAGCGCATGGTGCTGGAGCTGCGCGACCGCGCGGCCAATTTCGGTGGCGGCGGAGCGCCGATCGCGGGGGCCGCGCCGGCCACCGACCCGGTGTCCGAGGCGACCGTGGCGCTGCAGCAGCTGGGCTACAAGCCGGCCGAGGCCGCGCGCATGGCGCGCGATGCCAACGCCGAGGGCGACGATGTCGCCACCGTCATCCGCAAGGCCCTGCAGGCCGCGCTGCGCTGAGCCGCGCGCCGCCTCTTCCCTGATCCCGACCGCGCCCGCCCGGAGCCCCATGTCCCCCTCTCCCACCCAGCACGACAGCGGCCACGCCGCGCACGGCCACGCGCCGGCGGCCGGCGGCATGGCGCTGATGATCGGCGCCATCGGCGTGGTCTTCGGCGACATCGGCACCAGCCCGTTGTACACGCTTAAGGAGGCGTTCTCGCCGCACTACGGCCTCAACAGCGACCACGACACGGTGCTGGGCGTGCTGTCGCTGGCGTTCTGGGCGTTGAACATCGTGGTCACGCTCAAGTACGTCACCATCATCATGCGGGCCGACAACGAGGGCGAGGGCGGCATCATGGCCCTGATGGCGCTGACCCAGCGCACCCTGCGCAACGGCTCGCGCTCGGCCTACGTGGTCGGCATCCTGGGCATCTTCGGCGCCTCGCTGTTCTTCGGCGACGGAGTGATCACCCCGGCCATCTCGGTGCTGGGCGCGGTGGAAGGCCTGGAGGTGGCCGCGCCCGGGCTGCATGCGTTCATCGTGCCGATCACGGTGGTGGTACTGCTGGCGGTGTTCGCCGTGCAGCGCTTTGGTACCGAGAAGATCGGCAAGCTGTTCGGCCCGATCACCTCGATCTGGTTCATTTCGCTGGCCGCCATCGGCATCTGGAACATCGTCGATGCGCCCGAAGTGCTCAAGGCGTTCAACCCGATGTGGGCGCTGCGCTTCTTCATGGAGCACGGCTGGCACGGCATCTTCATCCTCGGCGCGGTGGTGCTGGCGGTGACCGGTGGCGAGGCGCTGTATGCGGACATGGGCCACTTCGGGGCCAAGCCGATCCGCCACGCCTGGTACTTCTTCGTGCTGCCGTGCCTGGTGCTGAACTACCTGGGGCAGGGCGCGCTGGTGCTCAACAACCCGGAGGCGGTCAAGAACCCGTTCTTCGAGGCGGTACCGGACTGGGCGCTGTACCCGATGATCATCCTGGCCACCATGGCCGCGGTGATTGCCTCGCAGTCGGTGATCACCGGGGCGTTCTCGGTGTCGCGCCAGGCCATGCAGCTTGGCTACATCCCGCGCATGCGCATCACCCACACCTCGCACGACACCATCGGCCAGATCTACATCCCCGGCATCAACTGGGGCATCGCGGTGATGGTGATCGGGCTGGTGCTGGCCTTCCGCAGCTCGTCCAACCTGGCGGTGGCCTACGGCATCTCGGTGTCGGCGACCATGCTCATCGACACCCTGCTGCTGGCGCTGGTGGCGCGCGCGCTGTGGCCGACCTCCCGCTACTGGATCATCCCGCTGTGCGTGATCTTCTTCGCCATCGACCTGGGCTTCGTGATCGCCAACGGCGCCAAGCTGCTGCAGGGGGCGTGGTTCCCGGTGGTGCTGGGCATCGTGCTGTTCACCATGATGCGCACCTGGCGGCGTGGCCGCGAGCTGCTGCGCGATGAGATCCGCAAGGACGGCATCCGCATCGATACCTTCCTGCCCGGGCTGATGCTGGCCCCGCCGGTACGCGTGCCGGGCACCGCGGTGTTCCTCACCGCCGACCCCACCGTGGCCCCGCATGCGCTGATGCACAACCTCAAGCACAACAAGGTGCTGCACGAGCGCAACGTGTTCCTGCACGTGGTGACCCTGCCGGTGCCGTATGCGCCGGAGGGCCAGCGCCTGAAGATCGAGTCGGTGGGCGATGAGTTCTACCGCATCTACGTGCGCTTCGGCTTCATGGAGACTCCGGACGTGCCGCTGGCCCTGATGCGCTCGTGCGACCACGGCGGCATCTACTTCGATCCGATGGACACCACCTTCTTCGCCAGCCGCGAGACCATCGTGGCCACCGCCAACCGCGGCATGCCGATCTGGCGCGACAAGCTGTTCGCGCTGATGCACCGGAACGCGGCCCCGGCGACCGGCTTCTTCCGGATTCCCGGCAACCGGCTCGTCGAGCTGGGGGCGCAGGTGGAGATTTAATCGCCACCTGCGTCCCAAGGTTTGCTTCGCAAACCTTGGGCCCCGGGCGCATTCCACCTGATCCCCGCGCCTTCGGCGCGCCCCCTTGAAACGCAGTCGCCGTTGGCGCCGGCGTTCCGCGCATTCCACCTGATCCCCGCGCCTTCGGCGCGCCCCCTTGAAACGCAGTCGCCGTTGGCGCCGACGTTCCGCGCATTCCACCTGATCCCCGCGCCTTCGGCGCGCCCCCTTGAACACCAAGGGGGCTCTCCTCCAGGCGCTTGGCGCGAGCTGTGACGAAGAGCCTTTGGGTTGCCTGCCTGGCGGCGCGCGGCGTGGTGGCGAAGGCGGGGTGGGTCCGCTTGCAGGGGCGTGGAGCGCCATGGATGGCGCGACCGAGGCTACAAGGACGTACGTGCGCCGTCCCCCGCAAGGGGGCCCATCCCGCTGTCCCTCAGTACACCGGCTGTTGCCTTGGCTCTTGCCGGGCAGAGCCCGGCGCTACGCGCGGCGCCGGACGCAGCCCGGCCGAACCTCCCTCTTTTGCCGCATAATTGCCGAATGACAGACGACCGCATCATCGGTGCCGGTGCCACCCGCGAAGACGAGGGCACCGATGCCAGCATCCGCCCCAAGCGCATGGCCGATTACCTGGGCCAGGCGCCGGTGCGCGAGCAGCTGTCGATCTACATCGAGGCGACCAAGGCCCGCGGCGACGCGCTCGACCACGTGCTGATCTTCGGGCCGCCGGGGCTGGGCAAGACCACCCTGAGCCATGTGATCGCCAATGAGCTGGGCGTGGCCCTGCGGGTCACCTCGGGGCCGGTCATCGAAAAGGCCGGCGACCTGGCCGCCCTGCTGACCAACCTGCAGCCGCACGACGTGCTGTTCATCGACGAGATCCACCGCCTCTCGCCCGTGGTCGAGGAAGTGCTGTACCCGGCGATGGAAGACTTCCAGATCGACATCATGATCGGCGAGGGCCCCGCGGCCCGCTCGATCAAGATCGACCTGCCGCCGTTCACCCTGATCGGGGCCACCACCCGTGCCGGCCTGCTCACCGCGCCATTGCGCGACCGTTTCGGCATCGTGCACCGGCTCGAGTTCTACACCCCGGACGAGCTGACCAAGATCGTGCGGCGCTCGGCGGCCATCCTCAACATCGACTGCACCGCCGACGGCGCCGCCGAGATCGCGCGGCGCTCGCGCGGCACCCCGCGCATCGCCAACCGGCTGCTGCGCCGGGTCCGCGACTATGCCCAGGTCAAGGCCGCCGGCCACATCGACCAGGACGTGGCGCAGGCGGCCATGCAGATGCTCAAGGTCGACCCGGAAGGCTTCGACGAACTGGACCGGCGCATGCTGCGGACCATGGTCGACTACTTCGATGGTGGCCCGGTCGGCATCGAATCACTGGCCGCGGCGCTGTCCGAGGAACGCGGCACCCTGGAAGACGTGGTCGAACCCTACCTGATCCAGCAGGGCTTCCTGATTCGTACCGCGCGCGGCCGCATGTGCACGCACAAGGCCTACCGGCACATGGGGTTGAAGCCCAAGAACCCGCCCGCGGACCTGTTTGCCGAGGCGATCGATGGTAATTGATCCCCGGTTCAGTTGGCCGACACGCATATATTGGGAAGATACCGACGCTGGCGGGGTGGTCTACCACGCCCGCTACGTGGCCTTCATGGAACGCGCTCGGACCGAATGGATGCGGGCGCTCGGCTTCGGCCAGGAGCGCACGCGCACCGAGCATGGCCTGGTGTTCGCGGTCCGCGCGATGACCATGGACTTCCTCAAGCCGGCGCGCCTGGACGATGCGCTGGAGGTGACCGCCACGCTGGTGCAGTGCAAACGCGCCAGCATGGTGTTCGACCAGCGCGTGTGTCGCGGCGATGAAACGCTGCTGACCGCCCAGGTCAGGATTGCGGCATTGGATGCCTCCACCTTCAAACCACGCGGCATGGACGATGCACTCCTGGCCGCGTTGAAACCCTACGAACTTCAAGTATCCGCACAGTGAGGAACAACGGATGATCGCAATGCTCCTGGCCCTGCAGGCCACGGTGACCGAGGCGCTGCCGCAGGAAGTGACCAGTGCTGCGGCGCAGACGGTCGCGCAGGCCGCGCACGGCGGTGGCATCAACTACCTGGACCTGATGGTCAAGGCCAGCATCCCGGTGAAAATCATCGTGCTGCTGCTGCTGGCCGGCTCGTTCATCAGCTGGGTGATCATCTTCCGCAAGGCGCGCGTGTTCAACGCCGCCAACCGCGAGGCCGACGAGTTCGAAAGCCGCTTCTGGTCCGGTGCGGACCTGGGCAAGCTGTACAGCTCGGCCACCGACCGCAACCGCAAGGTAGGCGGCCTGGAGGCGATCTTCGAAGCCGGCTTCCGCGAGTTCACCCGCCTGCGCGACAAGCGCCGACTGGACGGCCGCGCCCAGCTCGAAGGTGCCCAGCGCGCCATGCGCACGACCTACACCCGCGAAGTGGACCAGCTCGAGCGCAGCCTGGAACTGCTGGCCAACATCGGCTCGACCGCCCCGTACGTGGGCCTGGTCGGCACCGTGTTCGGCATCATGGTGACCATGCACGACATGATCAACAGCGGTGAGCAGGCCGGTATCGCCTCGGTGGCCCCGGGCATTTCCGAAGCGTTGTTCGCCACCGCCATCGGCCTGTTCGTGGCGATCCCGGCGGTGTGGGCCTACAACCGCTTCACCACCCGCGTGGAGCGCATGTCGGTCCGCTTTGAAACCTTCGCAGAAGAGTTCAGCTCGATCCTGCAGCGCCAGAGCGCCGGCGACGAGTAAGCGCCCCGCACCAAGGACCCTGCCATGACTGCTGCCATCGGCCGCCGCAAGCGCCGCAAGCTCAAATCCGAAATCAACGTGGTGCCCTACATCGACGTGATGCTGGTGCTGCTGATCATCTTCATGGTCACCGCGCCGCTGCTCACCCTGAGCTTCGATGTGGACCTGCCCAACTCCCAGGCCAAGGCCCTGGAAAGCAAGCAGGACCCGGTGATCGTCTCGGTCCGCCTGGACGGCCAGCTCAGCCTGAAACTGCCCGACGCCAAGGAACCGGCCCCGATGGAGGCCGGCCAGCTGCAGGCGCAGCTGGGCGCACTCGCCGCGCAGGACAAGAACCTGCGCGTGATCGTGGCCGCCGACAAGGCCGTGGCCTATGAAAAAGTGATCGCGGCCATGGACGTGATCAAGCGCGCCAACGTGGAAAAGGTGGGCCTGGCGACCGATGCACGCTGAAGCCCTGCCACCGCAGCGCCCGTCCGAGGAGAAGTGGGGTCTGCCGATCGCGCTGGCGCTTGGCGTGCACCTGCTGCTGGCGCTGGTGTTCATTGCCGCCTGGCTGTGGTCGCCGCAGCGCACCACCGAGGCCGCCGCCGGCGATCCGGCGATCGAAGCCAGCATGCAGTTGTCCGCCTCCGAGGCGGCTGCCGCGCGCCAGGCGCTGCGTGCCTCGGAAAAGCTGCCGGACCTGCCCGAACCGGTGCTGCCGCCCGAGCCGATCCCCGAAGACACCGTGCCGCCGCCGCAGCCGATCGAGGAGCCGCGTCCGCAGGACGCACCCACGCCGCAGCAGCAACAGGCGCAGGAGCGCGTGGCCCAGCCCGACACCGTCGACCAGGACGCGGTCAACGCCCTGGCGATCTCGGCTGAAAAGGCCAAGCAGGAGCAGGAGGCCAAGCGCCGCCAGGAACAGATCGACCTGACCGAGCGCAAGCGCCAGGAGCAGGCCGAGCAGAAGCTGCGCCTGGCCAAGCAGCAGGAAGAGGCCGATCAGAAGAAGAAGCTGGCCGAGCAGGAGCAGAAGGCCAACGACGCCAAGGCCGACGCCGAACGCGACAAGAAGCTGGCCGAGATCCGCCGCAAGCGCGCCCAGGCCGAAAACGAAGCCAAGCTGGCCGAGCAGAAGCTGCGCCAGGTGACCGCCGCGCGCGCGGCGACCGGCACGGCCGCCACCACCGGCGCCACCGGCGTGGCCAAGCCGGCCTCCGGCGCCGGCGGTACCAGTGATGATCTGTCGGCCAAGTACGCCGCGGCCATCCAGCAGAAGGTGAAGGGGCAGTGGACCCGTCCCGATTCGGTCCCGCTGGGCCAGCGCTGCCAGGTCTCGATCACCCAGATCCCGGGCGGGCAGGTCATCCAGGCCAAGGTCGTGGGCAACTGCGCGTTCGACGAGGCCGGCAAGCGCTCGATCGAGGCGGCGGTGCTCAACGCCCAGCCGCTGCCGTACCGCGGCTTCGAGTCGGTGTTCCAGCGCACGATCAACTTCAACTTCACCGCGCAGGATTGATCCCGCGCGGTCCGTGACCGTCCTGCGACCATCGAGGCCTTCCCGATGAAACCAACCTCCCTGCTTGTGACCCTCGTGGCGCTGGCGTTGCCGTTGCTTTCCCGGGCAGGCACCGCGCCTGCGGGCGCAGATGCCGCCGCCGCCGGCCGCCCCGCGGCCAGCCGCCTCGTGGCTCCGGCCGACGACGAGGCGCTGCGCGCCCGGTACGCCGCTGCGATCCGCGACGCGATCATCGCGCAGTGGTCGATCGGCGCGTCGGTGCCCTCCGGTGCGCGCTGCCGGCTGGCGATCAGGCAGTTGCCGGGTGGGGCGGTGGGCTCGGTCCAGGCCGATCCTGACTGTGAGTTCGACGCGGCCGGGCGGGCCGGGCTCGAGCGTGCCGTCATGCGCGCCCAGCCGTTGCCCTACCGGGGCTTCGAGCGGGTGTTCGAGCGCAGCCTGAACCTCCAGTTCACCGCCCCGCGTTAACGGATGGTGAGTTTCGGGGGCGCGGTGACTCTGCTTTCACGCACCTTTGGTTCATGATTGCGAAACGGTTCACTGCCGCCCTGTTATCCCTCGTTGCTGTTTCCCCCTATTGAGCGATCCATGAAGAAGATGCCTCGCTGGCTTGCCGTATTCGCGGCCCTGTTGTTGCCCTTTGCTGCCGTGGCGCAGCAGAAGGGGCTGGATATCGACATCATCGGCGGCAACGCCTCCGCTACCCCGATCACCGTCGTGCCCATGCCGTACCAGGGCTCGGCCGGTGCGCCGCAGACCGATGTGGCCGCCGTGGTCCGGGCCGATCTGGAGCGCTCAGGCCAGTTCCGCACCCTTCCCGAGGCGCAGATCGTCGAAAAGCCCACCCGTGGTAGCGAGATCCAGTTCGCCACCTGGCGCGCGCTGAAGCAGAACTACATCGTGGTCGGCCGCGTCATGGACGCCGGCGCCGGCGCCTACCGGGTCGAGTACGAGCTGTACGACGTGCCCAAGGGCGAGCGCCTGCTGGGCCTGGCGATGACCGCCCGTGGCAATGCCATGCGCGATGTCGCCCACCAGATGGCCGACGCCATCTACGAGAAGATCACCGGGGTGCGTGGCGCCTTCTGGACCCGCATTGCCTATGTCACCGCCAGCGGCAAGGGCGATGCCATGCGCTATGCGCTGATGGTGGCCGATTCGGATGGCTTCAACCCGCAGACCATCGTCCGCTCGGCCGAGCCGCTGCTGTCCCCGTCGTGGAGCCCGGACGGCAACCGTCTGGCCTACGTCAGCTTCGAGCGGGGCAATTCGGCGATCTACATCCAGAACATCTCCACCGGCGCCCGGGAACTGGTCACCAGCTTCCGCGGCATCAACAGCGCCCCGTCGTTCTCCCCGGACGGCCGTCGCCTGGCCCTGTCGCTGTCGCGCAGCGGCAACCCGGAAATCTACGTGATGGACCTGGGCAGCAAGCAGCTGACCCAGCTGACCAACCACTTCGCCATCGACACCGAGCCGACCTGGAGTGCAGACGGTTCCAGCGTCTATTTCACCTCCGACCGTGGCGGCCGCCCGCAGATCTACCAGGTGCCCTCCAGCGGTGGCAGCGCCTCGCGCGTGACCTTCCAGGGCAACTACAACGCCACCCCGAGCCTGTCCTTCGACGGCAAGAAGCTCGTGGTGGCCCAAGGCAGCGGCAATACCTACAAGATCGCGATGATGGACAGCAGCCTGGGCTCGGCGCGCTGGAGCACGCTGTCGCCGGGGTCGCTGGATGAATCGCCGA
This sequence comes from Stenotrophomonas sp. Steno-Z1, assembly GCF_056393175.1. NCBI lineage: Bacteria > Pseudomonadati > Pseudomonadota > Gammaproteobacteria > Lysobacterales > Lysobacteraceae > Stenotrophomonas > Stenotrophomonas sp. Steno-Z1. Next base: position 267,660 of record NZ_JBWJPB010000001.1, read on the forward strand.
GCTTTGCGCCCAACGCAAGCATGGTGTTGTACGCCGCCCGCGAGGGTGGTCGTGGCGTGTTGTATGCCGTTTCGGCCGATGCGCGCGTGCGCCAGCGGCTGGTGCTGGCGGACGGTGATGTTCGTGAGCCTTCTTGGTCGCCATACCGTACAAAGCGCTAACAGAGTGTTAAGATTTCCACCGTATTCATCCCACATCCGGCTTTAGGAGCCTCAAAGGTATCGCCATGAACAAGACCACCCGAGTTCTGCTTGTCTCCCTGCTGTCCGTGGCCGCCCTGGCCGGTTGCTCCAAGAAGGTGAAGGAACAGCCGGCAGCCGCGGTTGATACCGGCTCCTCGTCCACCAGCCCGACCGGCCCGTCGACCTCCGGCCTGTACGGCCCGGGCGACCTGGATACCGATTCCTGCCTCCGCCAGCGCGTGGTGTACTTCGACCTGGACAAGGAAGAAGTGAAGCCGGAATTCCAGGCCATCATGGCTTGCCACGCCAAGTACCTGCGTGACCGTCCGTCCTCGCGCATCACCCTGCAGGGCCACACCGACGAGCGCGGTTCGCGCGCGTACAACCAGGCCCTGGGCGAGCGTCGTGGCAATGGCGTCAACTCCGCCCTGCAGGCCAACGGTGGCTCGGCGTCGCAGCTGACCGTCGTGTCCTACGGCGAAGAGCGTCCGGTCTGCACCGAGTCGGGCGAGTCCTGCTGGTCGCAGAACCGTCGCGTCGAGATCGTGTACACGGCTCAGTAATAGATGCGCTTTCGATTTCTATCGATGATCGTTGCGGCAGCCCTCGTGGCTGCCGCTCCGGCCAATGCGCAGCGGCAGAGCCTGGCCGACCGCGTCGGCTCGCTCGAGCAGCAGGTGCAGAACAACCAGTCCAACATGGACATGCTCAACCAGCTCAACCAGCTCCGCACCCAGGTGCAGGCGCTGCAGTCGCAGGTCGAGCAGTTGCAGCATGACAACGAACAGCTCAAGCAGTCTGCCAAGGACCAGTACCTGGACCTGGACAGCCGCCTGAACCGTCTCGAAGGCGGCGCCCCCGTGCTCCCCGCCGCACCCGCCGCCGCCGCGCCCAAGCCGGCAGCAGCAGCCCCCACTCCGGCAACGGCCGCTTCCGAGCGGCCGCCATCCGTGCATGGCGATGCTGGCAGCCTGGCCGCCAGTGGCGATGAGCGTACCGCGTACAACGTGGCGTTCAATTCGCTCAAGGCGGGCAACTACGACGACTCGGCCCAGCTCTTCCTGAGCTTCCTCGAGTTGTACCCCAACGGCGTCTACACCCCCAATGCCCTGTATTGGCTGGGTGAGAGCTATTACGCCACCCGCAATTTCCCGCTGGCTGAGGCGCAGTTCCGCGACCTCATCTCGCGCTACCCGACCCATGACAAGGCGTCCGGTGGCCTGCTCAAGATCGGCCTGTCGCAGTATGGCGAAGGCAAGGTCGACCAGGCCCAGGCGACGCTGGAACAGGTCGTGTCCACGTATCCGGGCTCGGACGCCGCGCGTACCGCGCAGGACCGCCTGCAGTCGATCCGGCTGGGCCAGCAGATCCGCTGAACGGCGCCGGGTCGCTCCACGCGGCCGTGCCGGTATAATCACCGGTTGCATCCCCCGATATCGGGGCTCCCGTAGAGCCGAGCCATGCTCGGCTATAGCCGTTTCCGCAGCCGTCCCCCAAGAATCACCGCCATGACCGTTTCCTTGTCCGCCGCCGCCGCGCTCCCCAGCGAGATCGTGCAGTCGCCGTTGCCGCGCCTGAAGATCACCGAGATCTTCACCTCGCTGCAGGGCGAAGCCGATACCGCCGGCTGGCCGACCGTGTTCGTGCGCCTGACCGGCTGCCCGCTGCGCTGCAGCTACTGCGACACCGCCTATGCCTTCCATGGCGGCACCTGGTGGGACATCGACGCGATCGTGGCCGAGGTGCTGGCCCAGGGCGTCCACCACGTCTGCGTGACCGGTGGCGAACCGCTGGCGCAGAAGCGCTGCCTGGTGCTGCTGGAAAAGCTGTGCGACGCCGGCCTGGACGTGTCGCTGGAGACCTCCGGTGCGCTGGACGTCAGCGCGGTCGATCCGCGCGTGTCGCGCGTGGTCGACCTCAAGACCCCCGGCTCCGGGGAGATGGCCCGCAACCTGCTGGACAACCTGCCGCTGCTGACCCGCCGCGACCAGATCAAGTTCGTGCTGTGCAGCCGCGAGGACTACGACTGGGCACGCGGCATGGTGGCCGAGCACCGGCTCAACGAGCGCTCGATGGTGTTGTTCTCGCCGAGCAAGGGCCAGGTCAGCCCGCGCGAACTGGCCGACTGGATCGTGGCCGACCGCCTGCCGGTGCGTTTCCAGATGCAGCTGCACAAAATCCTCTGGGACGACGAACCCGGCCGTTGATCCCGGCGAGCGAGCGGTCGCGCGCTACGCCTTTTTTTGAAGTCATCCCGGCGCGGGACAGCGTGCTGGCTCCCGCAACCCACCGGAAACACCCCCATGAAGAAAGCAGTCGTCCTCCTGTCCGGCGGCATGGACTCCGCCGCCGTCATCGCCATCGCCCAGGAACAGGGCTTTGCGGTGCATGCCCTGAGCGTGCGCTATGGCCAGCGCCACACCTCCGAACTCGATGCCGCCGCCGCGGTCGCCAAGGCGCTGGGCGTGGTCGCGCACAAGACCGTCAACGTGGACCTGCGCAGCATCGGCGGTTCGGCGCTGACCGACGACATCGATGTGCCCGACGCGGGCGGCGAGGGCATCCCGGTCACCTACGTGCCGGCACGCAACACGATCATGCTCTCGGTCGCGCTCGGCTGGGCCGAAGTGCTGGGCGCCAACGACATCTTCTGCGGCGTCAATGCGGTCGACTATTCCGGCTATCCGGATTGCCGGCCCGAATTCATCGCCGCCTTCGAGGCGCTGGCCAACCTGGCCACCAAGGCCGGCGTGGAAGGGGCGGGGATCAAGGTCCACGCACCGCTGCAGTTCCTGAGCAAGGCCGACATCGTGCGTGAAGGCGTCCGCCTGGGCGTGGACTTCGGCCTGACCGTGTCCTGCTACAGCGCCGACGACAGCGGCGCGGCCTGCGGCCATTGCGACGCCTGCCGCCTGCGCGCGCAGGGCTTCACCGAGGCCGGCGTGCCCGACCCGACCCGTTACGCCTGATCCCCGCACGGGTACGCCTGGGCGCCAAGATAGGTTAGAATGCGCACCCCCGGCAGCGATGCCGGGGCAAGCAATGGGCCGTTAGCTCAGTCGGTAGAGCAGAAGACTTTTAATCTTTTGGTCGATGGTTCGAATCCATCACGGCCCACCAATTGCATCAACGACTTAGGCGCCCGCAGGGCGCCTTTTTTGTGTCTCCGGAAAAGTTGCCGGAAAATTCAGCGCTTGGGGAGCGGTTTCACGAGCAACACATCTTGATCGTAAAACTGCCGCATCGGTTCAGATTCGTGGCCACCCGAGATATTGTTTTCGCTGTCGGCAAGGCCGTGATGTTTTAGCACGTGTAGGGCAAACCTTTTCGACTCAACTAGCGTCGGAACTCTGTGATCGGGGCGCCGCTGGAACGCTTGTGCCGCTGGCGCAGTACGTCCGCCGAGGGGTGGTCCTTGGAGAGTTCTTCCAAATCCGCGGCTACCGCGAGGAACACGCGTTCAAGCCGGGCAGCGTCTTCCAGCTTCGCGATGCTGACGTGGACCAGGACATCTACGGCATGCCCGAATGGCTGTCGGCAGTGCAGTCGGCGCTGCTCAACGAGTCGGCGACCCTTTTCCGCCGCCGCTACTACGACAACGGGTCCCACGCCGGCTTCATCCTGTACCTGTCCGACGCGAACGTGAACGACGGCGACGTGGACGCAATGCGGCAGGCGCTGAAGGACTCCAAGGGCGTGGGCAACTTCCGCAACCTGTTCCTGCATTCGCCGGGTGGCCAGAAGGATGGCATCAAGCTGATTCCCATCAGCGAGGTGGCGGCAAAAGATGAATTCAGTGGCATCAAGAACGTCACCCGCGACGACATGCTGACCGCGCTGCGGGTCCAGCCGCAGCTTCTTGGCATCGTCGCGCAGAACTCTAGCGGCTTTGGTGATATCGGCAAGGCGGCACAGGTTTGGGCCGCCATGGAGCTGGCCCCGCTGCAGGCGCGCATGACCGCTATCAATGAATGGCTCGGCACGGACGCGGCTATTTCGCCGCGCGGCTCGCGTCGTGAGATGTGTTCAGTTCGATCGTTCGTGCCTGCGCATCGCAGTGCGTCCCTTGTCGCACGCACCAACGGTGCGCCCCGTCGCGGTTCGCCGCAATGGAGGATTAATCCGGCGGCCCGCCTAGGAAAACTCCGACACGGGTGAGAACGTCCCGGGCTATGCTCGCCGGAGCCACTGTCGAACGCCCACGCCCTTCATGCACGGGGCCTCGCTTCGAACGAATGACCGCCGACGCGGTCCGGCCGCCGGTTCAGCACAGCGACCCCAGTCCACGGTACGGACGAACACCTCGCAAGGAGAAAGTGATATGCAACGAACTTTGGTTTTCCTGGCGCTGTTGAGCGGCGCCGCCGTCTCGCTCCCGGCCGCCGTCTCGGCCGCGCCGGCTAACGAACTTGCGCAAGCGCAGTCGCACCAGCAAAAACGCATACAAGCCCTGTCCCGGCGCGATCGCCAAGGCGCGTACGAGGCCTTGGTCGCGACGGGCGACGCGCGACCGCCGGCGCCATTGCGCGACGCCACCGGCCACGTCATCGGCTTGAGCGTCGAGCAGCGGCAGGCCGCGACGCGCGAGGCCGCGATCGATCTGGCGGCGCTGGGCTTCACGGCCGCCGATGTATCGGCCTATCGCAAACGCGATGTGGACCTGTTCGAGCTCGTGCGCAAATTTTTCTCGGGCACGGCCTCGCCCGGCGAGCAAATGGCGATGGCCGACACGGTCGTGATCGCCACCGCCGGGCCGGCCGTGCAAGGGCGAACCCGTTTGGACGGTTTCCTGTCGGCGATTCCGCTGACCGTCGTCGACTCGTTGAAGGGTTCGCGCGCGCCGGGAGACACGGTGTACCTCGCGCGCAAATCCGGGCTCATGCCGGACGGCCTGCTGATGGAGGTGTCGTCCGAAGTCGCTCTCGTTCCCGGCAAGCGTTACCTGCTCGCGCTGTCGAAGAATCTGTACGAGCAGTGGACGGCCGAGGCGCGCAAGCAACCGGAGGCGGCGTTCAGCGCGCTGCCGTTTCTGATCTATGAAGTGTCCGACGGCGGCGCCCTGCTCGCCGGCCCGCAACCGGCGCGTTCGGGCGCGAACCCGAAGGACATCAAGACGGCCGAGCGGCAGCTCCGCACGTTTTCCCTGGACCAGCACTGAGGCAGGAGGCCTTCATGAACATCGAATTTTTGCGCGCCGCCCTGGCGAGCGGGCTGTTCGCGTGCGCGGGTTTCGCCCACGCCGCGCCGGCCGCGGTTAATCAGCAATGGGAGGTGACGTCCGTCCGGGTCGGATTCCACAGTTCCGTGTCGAGCTGTATTTTTTCGGCCATCGGCGCGACCAATGCCTGGAACGCCGTGGGCGCCGACCTGTACCTGCCCACCGACAGTCTGGCGACCCATCCGCGGGTCAGCGAACAGACTCAGGCCTTCAACTACGCGAACATCACCGTCGAAGACGCCGACAACGTCACCCCCGGCGCAGGAATGGAAACACGCACAACGGTCAATCCGAACACGGGGACCATTCTCAACGCCGACATCTACGTCGACCGCAAGCGCATGGATCAGACGCCCGGCGTCACCCAGCTCATCTGCACGACGGCGCCCACCATTCCAGCGGATCGGTTCGACGGAGAGTCCGCGCTCCTGCACGAATTCGGGCATGCAGTGGGATTCGACCACGGCGACGATTCCAACTGCCCGATGTACCCGACCATGCCGGCGGGCCAGGTGAAACGCGTGCTGTGCGAGGCCGAGATGGAGGAGTACCTGTGGGCCTACGGGCTGTCCTTCAAAATCCTGAGCCTCGCCAGCGTCAGCGGGCCGCAAGGGGTGAACATCCCCGCCTCGGTTCACTATCAAGGCAATCCCGCCTTTCCGGTGAAGCGGCAGACGAAGATCGTCCAGTGCGCGTCCGGGTGGACCTGCAGCGATTACAACGGCACCTACACCAGCGCGACGCCCTCGCCGCTGACCTTCAATTTCCGCTGCACGAACACCTCGCCGCTGCCGACCGCGACGTTCCGCTGGCGGACCACGTTGACCGATGCCAATGGCGTCGTCACCAACGCCGTCGAGCACACCAGCACGTGCACGCGGCCGGCGGGTACGGTTGCTAACGCGAGCCGGGCCGGGGACGGCAACAGCGCGAACCGAATCGTCATCACACCGTGAGCCGTCGGACGGGAGCGCGTGGAGCGCGCTCCCGTCCGACGGCGACCGACGCGTCGCCTTCCGCGGCTCGCATGCGGCGAGCCGCGGATTCGTGAAAAGTCAAGCAAGTGGGCGTCGTTGGAAGCCCTCCTTCCTAGTTTAGGTGAGGATTGACGCGCCGGAGTAGGGGGATTCCTACGGACTCTCCTGCTTGCTCCGATTTGCGATCTCCATCTAGAAATAGCGTTAGCAGTGGCTTGTTGGCTCCATAGTCACTGAGACTGCAGCGCCTGGAATGGCCAGCTCGGATTGGCAGAAGGATCTCGTGTGGCATGCTGTCGCTGCAGCAGATTCGATCAGGCCCACGCCGCAGTCAAGATGTGTGCAGTCAGGTACCAGACCGGCCCGCATGCGGTCAGGATCACTGCTTATCGGGAGGCGGCGCGCGCGGACGGGCTGGCCAAGTCGCGTCTGCCACCGCCGTTCGGATGGGATTGCTGGCCGCCGACGGCTGCAGCAGCTCCCTGTCGATCGACAGGAGTGTTGGCGGGGAAGGACGGGCAGCTCGCCGGAAAAATGGCATTCGCAGCCGCGCTACAACGCGGGTTCCACGGGGTTGCATCGGAAAAAATGCGACGCATATGTCATTGATTTTCAGGCGTGAATGTGGAGCCTTTTAATCTTTTGGTCGATGGTTCGAATCCATCACGGCCCACCAATTGCATCAACGACTTAGGCGCCCTCAGGGCGCCTTTTTTGTGTCTTCGAAAAAATTGGCGGAAAATTCAGCCGCTTTATGAGGTTTCACGCGTTGTGGTGAGGGGAAGGCTTGCGCCGTGATGCCACGCGATAGCGAGCATTCCGCCACCGTGCCTCGCGTAACACGTGACGCCCCTTCTATCGATGATGTCCGGTCAAGAACTCAGCGATTGGCCGGTAGGTTCGCGAGCGGCACCTCGTGGTCCTATGCCTGGACTGCTCCGGCCCGTCCAGCGCAAACGTCTCCGACCCGGTGATGGTGCAGGTCAAGCGGTCTCATGACAGCCATCTACCCGGCCGATGCCGGCTGGCGGACCAGGATTGACGCAGTGCTGAAAGATTGGGTGGTGGCGCGCCAAGGTCAGCTGCCGGCGACGGTGGCCATGCGCTCGACAGTCGCGAAGCGTGCGGCAGCAGCTGAGCGTCCTATGGCAGCCAAGAGGTGAGACCCGGCGCGAAGCCTGATGCATCGGTGCTGCAGTACTGCAGATGGCCTGGAAGACGAACAGTAGATCGTCCTCTACATGGGCGCTTGCCGGCAAGAAAGCCGGCGACGATGCCGCCTTCATTGCCGCTGCGATGGCAGCGCGCGATAGGAATCGGGCAGCCGCGAGCTCAACACGCCAAGGCTTGCGAGTTGCTGCGAACGCTGGGCATGTTCCGCCGCCGCGACGACAAAAACGGATGCCGTACCGGCTTCAACCTGCACCTCTCCAATGGGATCGTGCAGAGCGCGCGCAAGCCCGATAAGCACCACATGACCGGCTAGCCACTGACCTGATGCGCAAGTTGGTGGGGATCTGCGAGAAGGGCGGTCGCATCTTCGACCCGTTCGCCGGCTCAGGCACGACGCTGGTCGCTGCTGATCTTGAGGGCTGCCGCTGGACTCGGATCGAGATGACCGACCACTACGCGCAGACGGCTCACAGGCGCTTGGGAGAACCTGCGCCGAATGTCTGACTGATAGGAACGGGCCGCTATGCGGCAGGTTTTCCCTTCGTCCAACGAACGCGATCCGGCAACCTCAGCAGTGGACGCTCAATCCACACGTTGACCAGCCGACCGACCGCGCAGCAGGCGGCGGTGCTGATCGCCACAAACACGACGTGGCCTAGCCAGCCCGGCGCAGGCGCGAATGCCGCCCAAACGCGGCCGATGGCCGAAATGACGAACACATGGCTCAGGTACAAGGAATAGGAGTAGTCGCCCATTCTGATCAGCATCGCAGGCACAGAGAATCGGCCCTTCGCTTCTCGCGTCACTGCCCCCGCGACCAGCAGCACCGAGGCTGTGCCGAACAACGCCACGCGGGTCAGGACACTGATGCTGGGTGGGCCAGCGGCCGGCAGCAGCGCAGCTGCGGCCACTACCAGCACCGCGCCGGACGCCATCAGCGGCAGCGCCATCTGCGCAGGTATGCGTCTCCAGTACAGCCCCAACAACGCGCCCCCGATGAACTCGTACGTCAGCGGGTTTGTCACGATGTAGTGGGCGGGTGTGACCGCACCGGGTGGCATCCAGCTCGCCGCGCCGATCAGGCCCGCCCAAGCAACGAGGCAGGCGGGTACGAACCTTTCTGGAACGGCGGCGACCAGCGCGGCGAACACGAGGTAGAAGTAGGCTTCGTGAACCAGCGTCCAACCAACGGTCAACAGTGGAAGCTGACCGTGTGGGATCAGCAAGTAAGACGCCAGTACGCTCTGCCCTGCGTAGGAGCTATTGACCATTGAAGGCACGAAGGCCATCAGCAGCAGCACCACCGTGGTGAAGAGCCAGTAGAGCGGCAGTACACGCCACGCGCGCTTGATCAGGAACCTCCACCCCTCGCCTGGTCGGGTGTATCGACCGGCACAGATGGTGGTCATTACGAAGCCGGACAGCACGAAGAACAAGTCCACGCCTGCATCCGCATACCGGCCAACTGCATCCAGCACCGAGGGCCCGCCCAGGTACTTCAGTTCAACGCCGCGAAGGTGGAACAGCACCACCGCAAGCGCGGCGATGCCCCGTAGCGCCTGCAGTGAGGCAAGTCGTTGTGATTGGGGCATCTGCTCAGCTCCTGGCGAGGCGGCAGGATCGTGGCGCGCGCGCAGGGGGGACGGAAACGATGGGTGACGCTTTTGCCCGGGTTGCGTGTCGAGAACAGGGGGCAGCCGGTGTGCGCGTTTCTGTTTGTCGGCAATTGCACGGTGCGGGCGAGGTGCTGCTCTTACGCCGCTGAGCTGAGCTGCCTCAGGCACTCAGGTGCAGCATGTGGCCCGATCTACGTGCCACGTGCCACGGCTAGTGGAGTAGTCCAATGGCCCGACTGGGCGTACAGATCTGTGCGGAGTGGGTATTGACGCATCTGACGCGGAACCCGATCGAACGCGCGGGCGAAAGGTCAGCTACATCCCTGCGCGCCCGCTGTCCCCGCCACGCCTGCGCACCTCATGAGGTGGTTTTTCTGCATCGCCCGCACAACTGGCCAATCCCCGCCTACTACGGCTGCATATGCTGCTCGCCGCCCTCGGTCGGCACTACGGAGCCCTGTGAAGAACATGCGTGGCGAACAAGCGCCCATGTGGCGCTTTTTTCGTAGGCGCAGGCAGTAGCTCACCAGCCGACCGGGCGGTGCGGGTCGCGTCCGCTAGTTCGCGGCCTGTTCCCTGGCAAGCCGCTCGCGCGAGCGCGCGTCGCCGAGTGCCGCGCCGCGCTCCAGCAGCAACAGGGCCGCGGCGCGGTCGCCGCCGTGGCCGCGTTCCAGCCGCATCAACGCGGCGTTGTAGGCGGCAATCGCACTGCCTTTGGCGGCGGCGTCCTCGAAGCCGGCCAGGGCCTTGTCCGGGCAGAGGAAGAACACATCGACGCCGGCGGCGGCGCGCATGAGCAGGTCGGAGTCGTCGGCCGGGATACGCGCCTGCACGAAGGCCGGCCAGCCGGCGGCAAGGGCGACCAGCACGTCGGCGCCCCGCGGCAGGAAGTACGGCCCATCGCCCTCGCGGAGGGTGAACGCCTGACGCGTCGTGCGGCGGGTGCCGTCCTGGGCCAGCCAGAGGAAGCCGTCCTCGCCGCTCACCGGGACGCCGCCGAGCGCCGTGGACATGCGGCTGGCGAGTGATGGCGTGCCCGGGGCGGGCGATACGCCGGTCCATGAGCCGAGCAGCTCGACGCGTTGCACCTTGCCGACCAGCTGCGGCCTGGCCGCGGCGGCAACGTCCTCGACCGACAGGATGCGCATCTGCGCGTCGTACATGCGCCATGGGCTGGCCTGCAGGGCGATCGTGAGCACCGTATCGCGGTCGGGCACCGCCTGGGTGTACGCATACACGGTGCTGCCGGCGGGCACGCAGCCGGTGGGGTCCTGCGCCGGGGAACAGCTCGGCACGGTGACCGTGCCCGACAGCGACAAGTGGTGGGTGGTGCAGGCCAGCGCGGCGGGGCTGAGCAGGCAGAGCGCGAGCAGCAGGGGCTTCATCGGCTACGTTCCGTGTAGAGAGTGTCCAGCCGTCATTAAACTCCGCTTTTCGTGCGAGCGCCCGCCGCGGGTCTCCCGCGTCGACCACGCGGACGTTGGGTTGCTGCGCATGATCAGCCCCGGTTGCACGGGCATGCATCGAATCGGAAGACAGTCAGGCGTCGTAGCGCGGCGGCAACGTTTTCGCCGCGGAGATGCCCCGGAGGGGCTGCGCAACCTCGCGCCGGAAGGCCAGCACAGCCACGGCGCACGCTATCGGCCGCCAGTGTGGCCGGCCCGCGTCACATCTGGCACAGCGCGTTGCAGGGCGCGGCGTGGAAGATGGCCGCGGCCTTGCGCAGTTGCGCCTGCTGCGCCACCTCGGCTGCCGCCGCGCTGGCGTCCAGGCGCTCGGCGATGGCCTGGCGCTGCGGCACGCTCAGCATGCGTGCGGTGGCGTCGGCGGTATCGGCCAGTGCCGTTGCCAATGCCTGCTTCAGGTCGGGGCCGTAGCCGGGGACATCGACCATGCGTAGCACGCCCAGATACCCGCGCTGGACGCCGGCCCGCATCGGGGCCGGGTCGATGCGCTCGCTCTCCGCGAGGTCCTGTTTCGCCAGGGTGTCGAGAACCTGCTCCAACAGTGGCGGCATGAACGCAGAGCAGCGCATCACGAACGGCAGCGTCACGGTGAGCTGCGGCTGGAAGCGCAGCCGGTTGCGTTCCATCTGCTCTTCCACGCGGACCGCGAAAGCCTGATGCAGTTGCCCGGGGGCGGGGGCCGTCGGTACCCCAAGCTGGAACAGCTGGTTGTTGGCGTCCTGGGCGCGTCGGCATATGCCCATCAGGCGGTCGAGGTCTTCCGGCCGATACGTGACCTGCTCCAGCAGGCCGCGCTGGTCGGCGATGCGTGCCAGCAGGTCCATCGCGTCCTGGCGGGCCAGCCGCGCCACGGCACCTGCATCCCCGGTCTCCAGCACCAGCAGCCGGAACTGCAGCAGCGCGCGTTCCTGGGCCACGCCGGCATCGTCGAGTGCGTCCGCGGCCGCCGGGCCGGCGAGCAGGGCCAGCGCGCCGGATACGACCCAGCCGGCGATGCGACGGCGCCAGCGCTGCCCGCCTGGTCGAGCAACCGGGAGGGCGCGCGGCGCGGTCCCGGGCAAGCGTCCTTGCATGGTCGAGAGGTTCCTGGAGGAAAGCGAGTCGGGAGCGTAGGCGAGCTGCTCCCGCAGGGCAATGTGCGGCCTGGTCGATCGCCCGCGGCGATGGTGCTAGTCTGCTGCCTCAACCAAACGGACGTTGGTTCACCGACCATGATCAGAATCGGCCGCACGCATACGCGACTGGAATCCGAGGACGGCGAGACGCTCTGCCGGCTTGGCAACGTTCTTGTCCTGGACACGCGCAGGGAGGGCGTGACCATCGCGGCGGTCGGGAACAGTGATGACTGGGAACCCAATCAACTGCCGCTGCCTGCCCATCTGGTCCAGATCGACCTGGTGGCCGCCGCGCTGGAAAAGCATGAGCACGCGGCGACGCTGTGGGAAGGATTCGTCCGGTTTTTCATCACGGCCGGCAGGTTCAAGCGCCCAGTGCCGTTTCGCACGCGGCTCAAGCACCTGTTCGTCAACCCGGTCATCGAGATCCGTGTCGCCATTGGCGACGTGAACGCCCGGGCGGCGGTGTGTGCTGCCATCGAGAATGCCGGCTCCAGGCATGTGCTCCGGGTAACCGGCACCGACGGCGACTGACCGCGGGGCGCGGCGTGGCGTACTCCCTGGCCGCCGACTATGGCTACAATCGAGCCATCCCGGTAGCTCCCGGGCGCTGACCAAGTCCCACACAGTGAAGATTCTGCTGACAGGAAGTTCAGGCCGGGTAGGGCGCGCGATCTTCGGCGCGCTGGCCGCACGGCACGAGGTGGTGGGGGTCGACCGCAACCCCTTCAACACCACCCGGCACGTGGCCGACATCACCGACGCGCGGGCACTGCGTAACGCGCTGGTCGGGGTGGACGCGGTGATCCACTCGGCGGCGCTGCATGCGCCGCACGTCGGGCTGGTCCCGGACAGCGAATTCCAACGCGTCAATGTCGAAGGCACGCGCTCGCTGGCGATGTTGGCGCGCGAGGCCGGGGTGTCGCGCTTCGTCTTCACCAGCACCACCGCGTTGTATGGCCATGCCATCGTGCCGGGGCGCTGCACCTGGATCGACGAACGCACGACGCCGCTGCCGCGCACGGTGTACCACCGTTCCAAGCTGGCGGCCGAGCAGTGGTTGCAGGAGGCGGCCAGCCCGGGGTTCCAGGTGCGGGTGATCCGCATGTCGCGCTGCTTCCCGGAAACGGCCGAGCGCCTGCTGCTGTACCGGCTGCACCGCGGCATCGACGTGCGCGACGTGGCCGACGCGCATGCGGCGGCGCTGCACAACACCGGCCCGATGTTCCAGCGCTATATCGTCAGCGGCGCCACGCCGTTTGGCCCGGAAGACTGCGAACGGCTGGTGACTGAGCCGCGCGTGGTGCTGGCGCGACGCTGCCCGCAGTGGCTGGCCGAGTACGATCGCCGCGGCTGGGCGCTGCCGGTGATCGACCGCATCCACGATGCCACCGCGGCCAGCATCGGCCTGGGCTGGCGAAGCCAGCGTGGCCCGGAAGCGGTGTTGGCGCAGTTGGCCGAGCATTCCATCGAAGTGCTGCCGCATCCGATGCGCGACGCGCCCTGCACGGTTGACTGACACGCCGCGTGTCAGTGCCGGGCCAGGTCCACGCTTACCGCATCCAGCACCCGCTGCGCGCGGGCGCGGGCCGATTCATCGGTGCGCGTGTCGATGGGCAGGTCCGGTGAGATGCCGGCCACTTCGTCGCTGCCATCGGCGCGCAGCCGCACGCAGTTCGGGATGCGTATGCGCAGCTTCGAGTGCGGCAAGGTGCGGGCTGGTGGTGGACTCATGAAGCCGCAGCCGTAGCCGCCGGTCGTGCTCCCGACCACGCGTGCGATGTGGTTGTCCTGCAGCCGTGCGGCGAACATTTCCGCCGAGGAGACGGTCTTCGCATCGGTGAGCACATACACCGGCCCCTGCCAGGCTGCCCAGTGCCGGCGCAGGTCCTGGGCCCAGTCCAGCCGGTGGGCAATCAGGAAATCATTGATGCGGTCCACCGCCGGGGTGGCAAGGGGACCGCCCGAGCTGCCGGCGGCGACCAGGCGCCGGCAGGGCAGGGCCTGCCAGTCGCGCGATGACTGCCACACCCACGTCATGTCGCAGGGCGGCGCCTGCGTGGCGCGCAGGGACGCGGCGAAGCGGTCGCGCTGCTGGACCAGCAGCGGACGCGCGCCTGCGTCGGGATGATGGCGGCGCAGGGCATCGTCGATGCGCTCGTACTGCTCCTGCAGGTAGTCGCGGCCGGCCGCGGACTGGCTGACCCAAAGCGGCGCCGACTGCACCGGCGAGCCGCTGAACAGGCGCGTGAGCGTGTCGCCGCTGTCGTCGCCGCCCGGGTTGGTGCCCACATCCACCAGCACCGCATCCACGCCCTGCTGCTGGAAGCGCCGCAGCGTCGCGGCGATCTCGGCCACCCACGCGTCACTCAACGTGGCCCGCATGTCGTTCACTGTGTCGGCATGCCGCAGTTGCCCCCAGAGGCGGTGGCACAGGCCGGGGTAACGCAGCGCATCGAATTCATGCAGGCGCAGCAGGCCGAGGCGGTGGCCATCCGGCAGCGCGACGACCCCACTGCGCAATGCCGGGTCCGCGCCGCCGGCCGTAGGGTGGTAGCCGGGCAGGGTCTGTAGCGGCACGCTGTAGTCGTGCCGACCTTCGTCCAGTACGCCCAGCGCCGCGCAGCCTGTGGAGGCCTCCAGCGTGCGCGGGTCCACTGCGGCGGGGGCCGATGCGGGCGCCTCGGTTGCCTGCCGATCCAGCAGTTTCAGGTGGCCATCGTGAAACCCGGCCAGGAACGCGCGCAGTGCCTGTTCCGCCTGCGCATCGCTGCCGGCCGTGGTGATGGCCTGCTGTGCATCGCGCTCGAGGGCGGGCAGGTCAACGCCGCTCTGCCCGGACGCCATCCAGGCCAAGTGTGCATAGTCGTTCTGCAGGGTCTGCTTCAGTACCGCCAGATCGCCGCGCCAGGCGTCGCGATCAATGGCGGGGGCGGCGTGGCTGGCAAACGCCATCGACAGCGCGACGGCCATCACCGCTCCTGGCCTCGAGAAGTGTCCTGCCGACATCACCGCGCTCCCTGCCAGGGCGCTGCATGCGCCTGCGAACCTCGATCCTAGCCAACGCGGCACGGTGGCGAAAGGGGCACGCATGGCAGGTCCTGGACGCAACGGTGCATTACGCAGCACGCCTGGCTGCAACAGCGGTATCCACTGCACGCTGTTCGCCCGTGGGCACTGTTCAACGGCTTCCACCACAGAGTGCCGGGAAGAAACACCGACAGCATGAGGCTGCGCGTAGCGCAGCCCCACTCTCTACGCCGCAGTTACTTCTGCTGCTGGTTCTTGCTGGCGTCCTTGGTGTCCTGTTCCTGCTTCTGCTGCCTGGCCAGCGTGTCCTTGCGCTCCTGCTCCTTCTGCTGGTCGGTCTGGGCGGCGGCATTCTTCTGGACGTTGTTTTCGTTGTTCTGCATGTTGGACATTGCATACTCCACTACGACGTTATGTCGTGATATCGATGCTGCGCGCATCGCTGTTACGCAGCGGTCGCATGCGGATGAGGGTGGGGTCAGGGTGGTGCGCAGGCCGTCCTGCCATTCATGTTCACGCTGGATCGCGTCGTCCCGCTCCGCCTGTCCGCCGCAGGCCCGACGGCGCCGTCGCGCATGCACGCCACCGTTGAACTGGCTTGGCCTGCACACGTTGCGGGCACGATTCGGCGCACAATAGCGGGTCTTTCGTCGATCGCTGTTGGAGGTGCCATGAACCGTTTCGTCCTGCTGGGGGTGGGGGCGCTTGCGCTCGCGGCCTGTTCCAAACCTGCGCCGTCCGATACCGCCACGCCCGCACCCGCGCCAGGCACCGCCACGACGACGCCTGTGCCGACCCCCGCGCCCCCCGCCACGGCGGCCGAGCCGACCCTGCAGCCGCCGTCATTCGATTGCGCCAAGGCGCAGTCCGAATCAGAAAAACTGGTCTGTGGTGACGCCCGCCTGGCCGCGCTGGACCGGCAGCTGGCCGCTCTTTACAAGCGCGTGCAGACCAGCCCGGATGAGCTGGATATCGCTGCCGAACAGCGCGGCTGGGTGAAAGGGCGAGATGCCTGCTGGCAGGCCGTGGACCGTCACCGCTGCCTGGTCGAGTCCTACCAGACCCGGATCGTCGAACTGAACATCGGCAGTGGCGGCGTGTCCGCACCGACGCCGGTGAGGTACCAGTGCGATGACGCCAGCAAGCCGGTCAGCGTGGTGTTCTACAACGAACTGGACCCGCAGGCGGCCGTGGTCAGCTGGGGCAAGGACCAGGCGATCGTGTTCCCGGCCCAGGCCGCCAGCGGCAGCCGTTATACCCGCGAGGGCGTGGAGTTCTGGGAGCACCAGGGCGAGGCCACGCTGGACTTCTACGGCACCACGATGAGCTGCAAGGCCGCTGGCTGAGCAGGCCCGGCGGACGTCGCATGCGTGCTCAGCGCACGCGACGGTAGCGCACCTCGTTCTGGCGGTCGCCGACTTCGGTGGTGACGAAGCCGTCGCGGCTCTGGTTGATGTCGAACACGTTGCCGCCCACATTGAGCTGGCCGCCGTTGACCCAGCCGCTCAGGTTCTGCCCGCGCGCCTGTGCGCTCATGCGGCCGTCGCTGTCGATGCGCATGCGGATGTCGGCCCCGTAGATGGGGTTGTAGCCCTCGAACTCGCCGACCATCCAACCGGGAACGTAGGACGTGTGCCGCGGGCCCTGGTAGTTGTCGTCGGTGTAGCGGTCATCCTGCTTGCTCGCGTTGTGGGCCAGCGCGCCGAGGATGGCCGCGCCGATCAGGACGCCGGCGGCGACCTTGGCATCATGGTTGTCGTCGTGGTCATCGTCGCGGGAACCGCCACCGTGCACCCGGAAGGAGGCGCGGCAGCCATCATCGACCCAGACCTCGCGGCGATCGTAGTCCCAGCTGCGGCCCTGGCGGCAGTCGGCGCCGGAGAGTTTGCGGTCCAGGCTGACGTAGCCGGCGCGCGGCAGCGGGCAGGACTGGTAGCGGTTGTCGCGGCTTTCGCAGGTGACGAAATCGTCGGCACGGGCGTCCGACAACGACGCGGCCAGCAGCAGGGGGGCGGTAAGCAGAAGGCGGGTCTGCATGGTGCGGTTCCGGCAGGAGAGGGCACAGAGGAACGATGCCATCCATGGATGAAAACCGGATGAAGGCGTAGGCTTTCCCCGCGGCACAACGCTGCGGTGGCCACAGGGGGCCGGGATGCGCGGTCACGGACGACGAGGCGGGATGGCCTGGCTGCTGCTGGCGACGTGCCTGATGGCGAGCGTGATTGCGGACGCGGGCAACACGCCATGCTCCGGTCGCAAGGGTGGGGTCTCGCACTGCGCCGCAGGCCGGTTCGTCTGCAACGATGGCTCGGTCAGTGCGTCGAAAAAGGTCTGCAGCGCCCCAGGCAACAGCGCGCGGGTCGCCCCGCCTGCCGCGACTGCGGCGGGCAGCTGTCCGTGCAGCGCGGGCGCGCTGTGCACGGGCCCACGGGGTGGCCGCTACTGCCTGACGCCGTCAGGCAACAAGCGCTACACGCCCCGCAACTGAGCGCACCCGCCTCACGCGGCCTGGTCGGTTTCCACGGCACCGAAGCAGGCGCGGATGGCGTCCAGCAGCTCGCTCATCGAGTATGGCTTGGGCAGGAAATGGATGCCCGGGCGCAGCTGTGCGGTGACGTCGGCCGGGTCCAGCCCGGAGGTGACCAGCACCGGCAGGCTGGGCTGGAACGCCTTGATGCGCTCGGCAGCCTCGATCCCGCTCAGGCCGCCCAGGCAGACATCGGTGAACACCAGGTCGAACCGCTCGCCGGCCAGCAGCAGCCCCAGCGCGGCTTCGGCCGAACTCACCGCAGCCACATCGCAGGCCTGGCTTTCCAGCGCCATCCGGCTCAATTCACGGGTGTCTTCGGTGTCTTCAATCAACAGCACGCGCGGTGCAACGTGGCGCTTGGACAACAACATGACGCGGTGTTCCTTGGGGCTGGGGCGGAAAGGGCGCGCAATTATGCGGGGGCCCGTGGTGAGGAGGTCGTGCACGCGGCGCCGGCTACCGCGCCGCGTCCGGTGACGGCCGCAGCCAGCAGGCCAGGGTGAGCACGGCCATTGCCGCAGCGGCGAGGCGCAGCGCAGTGACCTTCCCGTCCAGGGCCATTGCCTCATCGAGGATGAACAGGTTCCAGGCCAGGTTGAGCGACACATGCAGGGCCAGGCCGCTCCACAGCGTGAGCCGGTCGAGGTGGTTCAACCAGGCGAACGCCAGGCCCCCGACGGCGATCAAGACCAGGATCTGCACGGCGCTGGCGCCCCCGTCGATGCCGCCCGCCCCGAACCAATGCACGGCGCCGAACATCACGGCCTGGGGCAGGGCGGCCAGCCATGCAGGCCAGCGCAGTGCGCGGACCAGGAAAACAAAGCCGAGGCCGCGATACAGGATTTCTTCGGCGAGCGGGAACAGCACGGCAAGCAGCAGGAATGCCAACGGCTCGGGTGCCGTATTCAACCGGCCAAGCGCGGCCAGGCCGACCCAGCAGGGCAGGGTGGCCAGCAGCACCAGCAGGGGACCGCGCGCGCCATGCCAGCGCAGGCCGAGGCTGTCCGCCAGCGCCAGGTTACGTGGCTTCAGCAGCCAGGCCAGCAGCACCGCGGTCAGCACCGCCAGCAGGTTGTCGAGCAGGCTGCCGCCGAACGGGATCGGCAGGCGCGAGATGGGCACGCCGATCGCGGCGCTGAGGTCGCGCAGGTTCAGGCCGATTGCCACGCCCAGCAGGGCCAGTAGCGATGCCCACCAACGGGTCTGTCCTGGGAAGGGCATGACGGCATTCCTTGCGGGGGGGCAGGCAATCTGCCGCGTGGACGCCCAGCGAGCGCGCGCCGGAAGTCCCCGTGCCGATGGTCATGGCCGCGGCACGTGTTGCGTTGCAGTCATCCGCGCGCAGGTACAGTCGGGGTTGGAACAGGATGAGGATGCGCGACGATGCAATGCCCCGTATGCAAGACCCAGGCGCTGGTGATGTCCGAGCGCCAGGGCATCGAGATCGATTACTGCCCGCAGTGCCGTGGCGTGTGGCTGGACCGCGGCGAGCTGGACAAGATCATCGAGCGTTCGGCCGGTGCCGCTGCACCCGCGCCGGTGCGCGCCGCGCCGCCACCGCCGCCGACGGCCGTGCAGCACCGTGACACGCGCCACCTGGGCCAGCAGCAGCCCTATGGCGACCAGCACGGCTACCGCAAGAAGAAGAAAGAGAGCTTCCTGTCGGACCTGTTCGACTTCTGAGCCCCGCGCCGGTCCTGCCGATCAGGGCCGGCGCAGGATGAATTCCAGGTCGCGGCTGTCGCCGACCACGAAATCGTAGGTGCCGACCTGGACGCAGCCGTAGCGCGCATAGAAGCGTTGCGCCCCGATGTTTTCCGACCACACGCCCACCCACAGGGTGCGGCGTACCGGCTGGTCGAGCCACGCCAGGAACGCGGCCATCAGCCGCGCGCCGTGGCCGCCGCCCTGGTGGCTGGCCAGGACGTACAGGCGTTTGAGTTCGATGTCGCCCTCGCGGGCATCGGCGTGCGGCAGGCCGTTGGCCCCCGCCGCCAGGTAGCCGATCGCACGGCCGGCATCCTCCAGCAACCACACCGCGCTGCGCGGGTCGTCCAGCTCGGCGCGCTGCGGGGCGACGCTGTAGTGATCCTCGAGGAACGCCTGCAGGTCCTGCGGCGGGTAGGAGTCGCCGAAGGTTTCGGTGTAGGTGGCGATGGCGATCGCCGACAGGGTCTGCGCATCGGCCGGGGTGGCGCGTCGGATCTGCAGGGGCATGGCGGCAGTGAGCGGGCGGCGGGGACGGGGCGCAAAGCGTACGCGATGGACCCTTGATCGCGCGAAAACGGCGCGGCCGATGGCGGAAGTTTCCCGCCGGGGCATCACATCAGTACCCGGGTCGCCAACGAGCAAGGCCCCGGGTGTCGGACAGGTCGCAACCGCGCCACGCGCGGCGGCCTGTGACGCCCCGCCTGGGCCCGTCGGATCCGGCATGCACGACCCCTGTTATCCCGGGCGCCCGCCGCGCCCGGGATCTTTTTTTACCTCAGAACCAGACGCGCACGCCGGCCACCCAGCGGGTGTCGCGGGCGCGTTCGCCCGCGGCCTGGTGGTACTCGGCGGTGTCGCCGAACAGGCGTTCGTGGCTGATGCCGATGTACGGGGCGAAGCGACGGTTGACCTCGTAGCGCAGGCGCAGCCCTGCCTCGACCTTGTTCAAGCCGCTGCCATTGCCGTAGCGCGGATCGTCCTTGGCCGTGAACGTGGCTTCCACCAGCGGCTGCAGGATCAGGCGGTTGGTCAGCAGCAGCTCGTACTCCACTTCCACCGTGGCGGCGACCTGGCCGCCTTCGCCGACGTAGGCGGTCGCCGAGGTTTCGAACTTGTACGGGGCCAGGCCCTGGACGCCGAATGCCGCCCAGGTGCGCGAATCGCCGCGGCCCAGGTCCTGTTTGACGCCCACCAGTACATCCCACCACGGCGATACGCTGCGGCCGTACAGCACTTCCACGTCGGCCGCGTCGGTCCGCCCGCCGCTGCGTTCGCCTTCGCTGCGCAGCCAGACCCGGTGGATGTTGCCGCCGATCCAGCCGCTGGCCTCCCAGGCCTGCCCGTTGCCGTGCTGGCCATCCCAGTGTTCCAGGCGGTTGACCAGCAGCAGGCTGTGGAGGTCGGGGGCGTGCTCCATCGCGCCGTGATCGATCGGCGGGAAGGCGGCGATGCGGTCGGCATCGGTCACCGCCGGGATCGGTTCGCGCGGATCATTGCGGGCAGGCGGCTTGGTCGGGCCGTGGCCCATGGCGGCGTGGTCCATCGTCGAATGGTCGGGGGCACCGTGGTCCGTCCGGGCACGATCCGTCGGGCTGTGATCCACGCTGCCGTGATCGATCTTCGCGTGATCCATCTGGCCATGGTCCACGCTGCCGTGATCGATCTTCGCGTGATCCATCTGGCCGTGGTCCATGGCGCCGTGATCCATCTTCGAGTGATCCATTTCGCCGTGGTCCATGGTGGCGTGGTCCACCGTGTCTGCAGCGACCGTGGGCGCATCGGCGCTGGGCGGCGGGGTCATCGCATGGCCGGCGTGCGACTGCGCCCACGCCGGGGCGGAGATAGCCAGCAGCAAGGCGCTGCTCAGGATCGACATCGCGAACATCGGAGAACGGCTCATTCGTCGATCCTCACTTCGCGCATCATCCCCGCTTCCATGTGGTACAGCAGGTGGCAGTGGTACGCCCAGCGGCCGAGGGCATCGGCGCGCACGCGGTAGCTGCGGCGCGTGCCCGGGGGCATGTCGATGGTGTGCTTGCGAAGCTGGAAGTCACCGTCGGCGTTTTCCAGGTCGCTCCACACGCCGTGCAGGTGGATCGGGTGCTGCATCATGGTGTCGTTGACCAGCACGATGCGCATGCGCTCGCCGTAGTTCAGCCGCAGCGGTTCGGCGCTGGCGAAGGGGATGCCGTCGAAGGACCAGCTGAACTTTTCCATGTGGCCGGTCAGGTGCAGCTCGACCTCGCGGCCGGGTTCGCGGCCATCGGGATCGTCGAAGAGGCTGTGCATCGCGGCATAGGTGAGCACGTGGCGGCCGTTGTCGCGCAGGCCGATGCCGGGATCATCGAGCTTGGGTTCGGTCGCCATGCTCTGCATGTCCACCAGCGGGTTGCCCTGTTCACTGGGCGGATGCCGGGGCGCCCTGGCCGTGCCGCCGTGGGCCGCGTGGCCCATGTGCGCGCCGCAACCGCCTTCCATGCCCTTCATCTGGTGCCCCATGCCGGGCATGTCGTGGCCCATCGTGCCCATGTCATGACCCATGTCGCCCATGGTCAGCAGCGGACGCGGGTCACGTGCGGGAATCGGCGCCTGCAGGCCATGGCGCACGGCCAGGGTGCCGGCGGCGTAGCCGGTGCGGCCCATGTCCTGGCAGAAGAGGGTGAACGCATCCTGGCCGCTGGGTTCGACGATCACATCGAAGGTCTCGGCCGGGGCGATGCGGAATTCATCGATGCTGACCGGATGGATGTACTGGCCGTCGGCGGCGACCACGGTCATCTTCAGGCCGGGGATGCGCACGTCGAAGTAGGTCATCGAGCCGCCGTTGATGAAGCGCAACAGCACCTTCTCGCCGCTGCGGAACAGCCCGGTCCAGTTGCCGGCCGGGGCGGTGCCGTTGAGCAGGTAGGTGTAGGTGTGGGCGTTGATGTCGGAGATGTCGGTCGGGGTCATCCGCATCCGGCCCCACATGCCGCGATCGGCGGTGGCGGCCGCCCAACCGTCCTTGCGTACGTCTCGCAGGAAGTCGGGCAGGGTGCGCTTGTAGTAGTTGTCGAACTCGGCCAGCTTCTTCATGCGCCGGAACAGCGCGCCGGGGTCAAGGTCGGTCCAGTCCGACAGCAGGATCACGTGTTCGCGGTCGAAGCGGTACGGGGCCGGCTGCAGCGGGTCGATGATCAACGCGCCGTACAGGCCGGCCTGTTCCTGGAACATCGAGTGGCTGTGGTACCAGTAGGTGCCGGACTGCTTGAGGGTGAAGCGGTACTGGTAGGCCTCGCCGGGCGCGATGCCGTTGAAGCTCAGCCCGGGCACGCCGTCCATGTTGGCCGGCAGCAGGATGCCGTGCCAATGG
Organism: Stenotrophomonas sp. Steno-Z1; assembly: GCF_056393175.1. NCBI lineage: Bacteria > Pseudomonadati > Pseudomonadota > Gammaproteobacteria > Lysobacterales > Lysobacteraceae > Stenotrophomonas > Stenotrophomonas sp. Steno-Z1. The sequence goes on from NZ_JBWJPB010000001.1 coordinate 290,029, forward strand.
ATCGAGGTGGGGTGGCCCTGCAGGGTATTGGCCACGCGCACGCTGACGGTGTCGCCCTCGCGCCAGCGCAGGATCGGCGCCGGCAGGCTGCCGTTGACGGTGATTGCCGGGCGGGTGCGGCCGGTGAAATTGGCCAGGGATTCACCGATGCTGAGCTGGACATCCGCGGCAGTGAGCACCTGCGGGGCGCTGGCGACGGCGGGGCCGGCGGCGGCAAAGGCGCGCGCGGGCAGGCCACTGGCGACCAGGCCGGCGACCACGCCACCGGCGGCGGCGCCCTGCACGAACAGGCGGCGCGACGGCATGGGCGGGCTGCCCGTGCCGGGTTGGGTTGGGAAGGACATTGCAACTCCGGATCGAATCGGACGGGCACGTGGGGTGCCGCGGAGCCGTGTGCGCAGGCACACGGGGTCACATCGCTGGGCGCTCGGGGCGCGCGGTCAGCCGATCGGAGGGCGGGTGATGCGGTCCAGCGGCGGCGCTGGCAGTGCTGGGCGCGGCAGGCTCACCGGTGCCAGCGACAGCGGCGGCGGGCTGGGCAGCCAGGCGATGGACGGGGGCAGGCTGGATTGCTGCGCGCAGCTGCGCAGGCAGTCCTTGATCGCGCAGTGGTCGCCGTCGTGCGGCGCCTGGGCGCCGGCATCGATGTGGCTGTGGTGGCCAGGCTGCATCGGCGTTGCGGCCGGTGCGTCGTGGCAGGGCGGGGCCGCCGTTGCGGCAGCGGGCGGGGTGGCCATCGCCAATGCCATGGGCGCGGCCATGGCGGCGTTCAGCCCGTTGAGCAACAGGCTGAGCATCAACACCACGCGCAGGAGCAGGCCACCGGCAGACATGGGGCTTACCCTAGCGCCAAACCGGGCGGTGCGCACCTGCGGCTGAACGCGGTGTTCAACCCTGGACCCGGCTCCGTCAGGGCGCACGCGGGCCATCAGCCCTGCTCGCGGACGATTTCGACCAGGCGCTCACCGTAGCGGGACAGCTTGGTGCCGCCGATGCCGCCGACCCGGCCGAGCGCGTCGACGCTGGTGGGGCGCTGTTCGGCGATGTTGCGCAGGGTGCTGTCGTGGAAGATGACGAAGGCCGGGACATTCTGTTCCTTGGCCAGTTCGGCGCGCAGGCTGCGCAGCGCGTTGAACAGGGCCAGGTCCTCGGGCAGCACGGACAGGCCGGTGCGCTGGCCGCTGCGGTCGCGCTCGCGGGTCTTGGGGCTTTCGCGCCGCATCATGACCTTGCGCTGGCCCTTGAGGACCTCGCGGCTGCCGTCGGTGAGGCGCAGGCCGCCGTAGGCTTCGCTGTCCACTTCGAGCAGGCTGGCGGCCACCAGCTGGCGGAACACGCTGCGCCAGGTGCGGGCGTCGAGGTCCTTGCCGATGCCGTAGGTGCTCAGTTCGCTGTGCCCGAACTGGCGGATCTTGTCGTTCTCGCCGCCGCGCAGGATGTCGATGAGGTGGCCGACGCCGAAGCGCTGGCCACTGCGGTAGACGCAGCTGAGGGCTTTCTGCGCGGCGACGCTGGCATCCCATGCATCGGGTGGGGTGAGGCAGTTGTCGCAGTTGCCGCAGGGCTGGGGGTAGGTTTCACCGAACCCGGCCAGCAGGACCTGGCGGCGGCACTGCATGGATTCGCAGTAGCCGAGCAGGTGGTCGAGTTTGTTGCGCTCCAGGCTCTTGCGTTCTTCGCCGGCCTCGGACTGCTCGATCATCTGCTTGAGCAGGACGACATCGCCCAGGCCGTAGCAGAGCCAGGCGTCGGCCGGTTCGCCGTCGCGTCCGGCGCGGCCGGTTTCCTGGTAATAGCCTTCCATGGACTTGGGCAGGTCGGTGTGGGCGACGAAGCGCACGTCGGGTTTGTCGATGCCCATGCCGAAGGCGATGGTGGCGCACATGACGATGCCGTCCTCGCGCAGGAAGCGGCGCTGGTTGGCGGCGCGCACGTCGGCGGGGAGGCCGGCATGGTAGGGCAGGGCGTTCATGCCCTCCTTGCACAGGAATTCGGCGGTTTCTTCGACTTTGCGCCGCGACATGCAGTAGACGATGCCGGCCTGTTCGCGGTGGACCTTGAGGAAGTCGAGCAGCTGGCGCTTGGCGTTGTCCTTCTGGACGACGGTGTAGCGGATGTTGGGGCGGTCGAAGGAGCTGACGAAATGCTGGGCACCGGTGAGGTCGAGCCGCTCGGCGATTTCGCGCTGGGTGGGCGGGTCGGCGGTGGCGGTGAGGGCGATGCGCGGGACGTCGGGCCAGCGTTCGTGGAGGACGGTGAGCTGGCGGTACTCGGGGCGGAAGTCGTGGCCCCACTGGGAGACGCAGTGGGCTTCGTCGATGGCGAACAGGGCGATGCGGCTGCGCGAGAGCAGGGACAGGAAGCGGCCGGTGAGCAGGCGTTCGGGGGCGACATAGAGCATGTCGAGCTCGCCGGCGAGGAGTTCGCGTTCGACCCGGGCGGCGGTCTCGCCATCGAGGGTGGAATTGAGGAATTCGGCACGGACGCCGAGCTGGCGCAGGGCTTCGACCTGGTCCTGCATGAGGGCGATGAGCGGGGAGATGACGATGCCGGTGCCGTCGCGGAGCAGGGACGGCACCTGGTAGCACAGCGACTTGCCGCCGCCGGTGGGCATCAATACGAGCGCGTCATTGCCGGCAGCGACATGTTCGACGATCGCTTGCTGCGGACCGCGGAAATCGTCGTAACCAAAGATGCGGCTGAGCAGGTCGTGCGCGGGGCGGGAAGACATCGGGCTAGTTTACCCCGGCGGGCGGGTTGGCCGTGTCCTCCAACAGAGGATCAGTGGGTAGGGGCTTGCCTTCGGGCCTCACGAGCCGCAGCGCAAGCCAAAGCCAGAGCCAAGGCCAAAGCCAAAGCCAAAGCCAAGGCCCATCGTCTCTGTGCTGATGGTTGGCGCGGGGTGGGTGGGTTGGCGGGACACGCCGTAAATCCATCCCTGGAGGCTCGTGGGCACCATCCATGGCGCCCAACGGTCCCGCCAACCCACCCACCCCACGCCCCGACAGTTGGCTGGTGCGTATGGGAGGGTGGGGCAACGGCGAATGCGGGCCGGCGTTGGTGCTGGATCCAGAGCAACGGGGCAAAAGCAAAGAGCAAAAGGGGGGAAGGGGCCAAGAGCCAAGAGCAAAAGGCCAAGAGCAAAAGGCAAAAGGAGAAGGCAAAGGGCAGGAGGTGGAGCCAGATCCACAGCCAACGGCGAAGACAAAGGGCAACGTGCAGAGCCACTGCCGAATCCGGGTCCAGAATTTTGTCTTCCATCCAGCAAAGGAGGGCCCATAACGCAGAACAGGCGCCACCGGGCGCCTGTTCTGCATGCTTTTCTCTCTTCCCAACCGCCGGATGCACATCCATCTGGGCGAGGGTCCGAGCCCCTTGCCGGGACCGTCGGGCGCCATGGATGGCGCCCGCGAGCCCCCAAGGATGGGTTTACGGCGTGTCCCGGCAAGGGGGTTGGACCCTCGCCGCGCGCAGATGCCAGAAGCGCAAACGCTTTACTGCAACAAAGAACGCAGCATCCAGGCGTACTTTTCGTGCGTCTGCAGGCGCTGGGTCATCAGATCCTCGGTCGGCGCGTCGTCGGCGTCGTCGGCCACGTCCAGCACCTTGCGGGCGGTGCGGCACACGGCCTCGTTGGCCGCGACCAACTGGCGTACCATCTCACGCCAGTCCGCGCTGTCGGTCAGGCCCGGCTCCTCGGCGATCGAGGTCAGGGCCGCGAACTCGCGGTAGGAGCCCGGGGCATTGAAGCCCAATGCGCGGATGCGTTCAGCGACGTCGTCCAGGGCTGCCCACTGCTCGGTGTACTGGGTCTCGAACATGGTGTGCAACGAGTTGAACATCGACCCGGTGACATTCCAATGGAAGTTGTGCGTCTTCAGGTAGAGCGTGAACGCGTCCGCCTGGAAGGATGCCAGCCCATCGGCAATCTTCTTGCGATCGCCTTCCTTGATCCCGATATCGATGTTCGGGGCCGACGAGGCGGCCGATGCCAGCTTCTGCTTACCGGTCTGGGTCTTCTTGGCCGGTGTCTTGGTCTTCGCCATGGGGATGATCCTCCTTGTGGATTGGATGGCCTTCACAATAGATCAGACTACGCTTTCAGTAGTGATCAAAGTTCTAAACGATTCGATTGATGAGCACTATCGACAAACAAAATCTTCCACGCCTGCGCGAACAGCGCGCCGCGATTGACGGGGCCATGAGCCGCGACCGCGGCCGCTTGCTCGGGATGCTCTCGCGCTGGCAGTCCAAGCCCGCCGATGCAGGCGTGGCCGCCGCGTTCGAGCAGGCCTTGCAGGCGTCGGTGCAGCGGCGCGAGACGCGCGCGCGGCACCTGCCGGCGATCAGTCTGGACGATAGCCTGCCCATTGCGCGTGAAGCTGAACGCATCACGGCCTTGATCCGCGATCACCAGGTCGTGGTGATCGCCGGTGAAACCGGCTCGGGCAAGACCACCCAGCTGCCCAAACTGTGCCTGGCCGCCGGCCGCGGCGTGGCCGGGATGATCGGCTGCACCCAGCCGCGACGGATTGCCGCGCGTGCGGTGGCTACCCGCGTGGCGCAGGAGCTGAACACCGAGCTGGGCACGGTGGTCGGCTACCAGGTGCGCTTCACCGACCGGGTGGGGGATGACACCCGCATCAAGTTCATGACCGACGGCATCCTGCTGGCGGAAATCAGCAGCGACCGCTGGCTGTCGCAGTACGACACGATCATCGTCGACGAAGCGCACGAGCGCAGCCTCAACATCGACTTCCTGCTGGGCTATCTCAAGCAGCTGCTGCACAAGCGCCCCGACCTGAAGCTGATCGTCACCTCGGCCACCATCGATACCTCGCGTTTCGCCGAGCATTTCAACGATGCCCCGGTGATCAGCGTCGAGGGCCGCACCTTCCCGGTCGAGGTGCGCTATCGACCGCTGGAAGGCGAGGGCGGTGGCGATGAGGACGGTGGGCGCGACGGCGAACGCACCGTCAACGACGCCATCGTGGCGGCAGTGGATGAGATCACCCGCATCGATCCGCGCGGCGACATCCTGATGTTCTTCCCCGGCGAGCGCGAGATCCGCGACGCGCACCAGGCGCTGGAACGGCGCAAGTACCGCGAGACCGAGGTGCTGCCGCTGTACGCGCGGCTGTCGGTCAAGGACCAGGACGAGGTCTTCAACCCGGGCGGCAAGCGCCGCATCGTGCTGGCCACCAACGTGGCAGAAACCTCGTTGACCGTGCCGCGCATCCGCTACGTGGTCGATCCGGGCCTGGCCCGGGTCAAGCGCTACAGCCCGCGCCAGAAACTGGACCGCCTGCATATCGAGGCGGTGTCCCAGGCCAGCGCGAACCAGCGCAAGGGCCGCTGCGGGCGTGTCTCCGAAGGCATCTGCTACCGGCTGTACTCGGAAGCCGATTTCCTCTCGCGCGCCGAGTTCACCGATCCGGAAATCCGTCGCTCCAGCCTGTCCGGGGTGATCCTGCGCATGCTGCAGCTGGGCCTGGGCCGGATCGAGGACTTCCCGTTCCTGGAAGCGCCCGACGAGCGTGCCATCGCCGATGGCTGGCAGCAGCTGGGCGAACTGGGCGCGGTGGATGCCGAGCGCCGGCTGACCCCGGTCGGCCGCCAGATGGCGCGCCTGCCGGTGGACGTCAAGCTGGCCCGCATGCTGGTGGCCGCCCAAGCGCAGGGCTGCCTGCGGCCGATGCTGGTGATCGCCTCGTTCCTGGGCATCCAGGACCCGCGCGAGCGTCCGCCGGAAGCGCGCGGCGCAGCCGATGCCGCCCACGCGCTGTTCGCCGACGGGCGCTCGGAGTTCGTCGGCGTGCTGCGCTTGTGGGACGGCTATCGCCAGGCCCACGAAGAGCTGACCCAGTCCAAGTTGCGCGGGTGGTGCGAACGGCACTTCCTGGGGTTCCTGCGCATGCGCGAGTGGCGCGAGCTGCATCGCCAGCTGCGCGTGCTGTGCGAGGAACTGGGCTGGACCGAGGAGCCGGCGGCGACGTCGTTGGCCCCGCTGCTGGCCGGGTCGTCCGCGCCGGCGCCGGCGCGCGACGACGACGCCCGGATCAAGGCGACCCGCGGTCAGCAGCATCGCGCCGCGCGCTTGGCCCGCGAGGGCAAGACCGAACCGGTGGCGGCCCCGGCCGCCGCGCCGGTGGCCGATGCGCGCGACGCCGGGGGCGGGTTCACCGAGAAGGTGCGCGCGGCCGCCTACCAGACCCTGCATCGCGCGCTGATCGCCGGCCTGCCGACGCAGATCGGCCACCGCAGCGACAAGGGCGATTTCCTGGCCCCGCGCCAGCGCCGCTTCCTGCCGTTCCCCGGTTCGGTGCTGGCCAAGCGGCCGCCGCCGTGGCTGCTGACGGCCACGCTGCTGGACACCCAGAAAATCTGGGGCCTGACCAACGCCGCGATCGAGCCGGACTGGGTGATCGCCGAGCTGCCGCACCTGCTGCTGCGCAAGCATTTCGATCCGCACTGGTCGCGTGCCCAGGGGCAGGTGCTGGCCTCCGAGCAGATCAGCCTGTTCGGTCTGGTGCTGGCACCGAAGAAGCCGGTGCACTACGGCCGCATCGCGCCGGGCGAGGCGCATGACATCTTCGTGCGCCAGGGCCTGGTGACCGGTGAGATCAATACCCGCGCCAGCGTCATCGCCGACAACCTCAAGGTGCTCGAACAGGCTCGGGAAGAGGAGGCCAAGCTGCGCCGCGCCGGCATCGTGGCCGACGAGGCCTGGCAGGCACGCTGGTACCTGGACCGGGTGCCGGCGGAGATCCATTCGGCCACCGCGCTGGACACCTGGTGGAAGGGGCTGGCCCCGGACAAGCGCCGCGGGTTGGCCTGGACCCTGGCCGACCTGTTGCCCGGCGAGGGCAGCGATGCCGAGCGCTATCCCAAGTACCTGCCGCTGGGGGATGCGCGGTTGGCGCTGCATTACCGCTTCGAGCCCGGCAGCGAGGACGACGGGGTCAGCCTGGATGTGCCGTTGCACCTGCTCAACGCGCTGGATGCGGCGCGCCTGTCGTGGTTGGCGCCCGGCTTCGTGGCCGACAAGGCGTCGGCGCTGATCCGCGGCCTGCCCAAGGCGATGCGCCGCAACTACGTGCCCGCGCCGGACTTCGGCCGCGCGTTCGCCGAGGCCTTCCCCGATCCCAGCGCCGACGACATCCGCGGCGAGCTGGCGCGGTTCCTGTCGCGTGCCACCGGCGCACAGGTGGCCGCCACCGATTTCGACGATGCCGCGCTGGAAGCGCACCTGCGCATGAACCTGCGCCTGTTCGATGCGGGCGGAAAGCTGCTGGCCAGTTCGCGTGACCTGGACGCGCTGCGCGCGCGCTTCGGCGACAAGGCCGGCGAAGCCTTCGCCGCGCGCGCCGGGCGGGCATTGGCGGTAGAGGGCCTGCGCGACTTCCCGGCCACGCCGATTCCGCTGCAGGTGCCTGGCGAAGCCGGCGTGCCGGCGTACCCGGCACTGGTGGACGAGGGCGACACCGCCGCGCTGCGCATCTTCGCCGACCGCAACGAAGCAGCCGAACAGCATCCGCGTGGCGTGCGCCGGTTGCTGGAAATCGCCCTGGCCGACAAGGCCAAGCAGGCGCGCAAGCAGCTGCCGGTGCCGCCCAAGACCGGGCTGCTGTACGCCGCGATCGAGTCGCAGGAGCGGCTGCGCGGCGACCTGGTCGATGCGGCGATGAACGCCGTGTTGGCCGAAGGCCTGGCGGAGATTCGCGATCCGGCGGCCTACGCGCAGCGTCGCGACGCGGCCGCCAAGGGTTTGTTCGCCGAGGCGATGGCCCGGCTCACGCTGGCGGAGAACATCCTGGCCCACGTGGCGGAATTGAAGCCGCTGCTGGAATCGCCGCTGATGGGGTGGGCGCGCGGCAACCTGGATGACCTGGAGCAGCAGCTGGCCGCGCTGGTGCATCCCGGGTTCCTGCGTGAGACACCCGCCGATGCACTGGCCCAGTACCCGCGCTACCTGCGCGCGATGATCCTGCGCAGCGAGCGGGCCAAGCGCGATCCACCGCGCGACCAGGCGCGCATGCTGGAGCTGCGGCCGTTCATCGATGCCTTGGCCGAGGCCGACGTGCGCGGGTTGCGCCAGCGTCCGCAGTGGCAGGCCCTGCGTTGGGACCTGGAGGAACTGCGGGTGTCGCTGTTCGCGCAGGAACTGGGGGCCAGGAGCGGCATCTCGGCCAAGAAACTGGCCCAGCGCATGGCCGCGTTGCGCCAGGCCTGAGTGCGCTGGCTGCGCCCCGTGCCCGATGGGCGGGGGCGCAGCGGCGTGCGCTTACTTGGTGCGGCGCACCTTGGCGCGCGTGTTGACGCCTTCCACGCGCATGTACCAGACGCCGGCCACGCCGGGGGTGATCGAGACGGCAGGGTCGGTCTTGCGCACGGCCGAGAGCGTGGTGCCGTCGGTCTGTTCCCATTCCTGGGCGTTGGCCAGCACATAGGTGCGGCCCTTGCCGAAGCCACGGAATTCGCCCGGCAGGGTGCTGGTGATCGGCTCGTTGCTGCCGAAGTCGAAGAAGCCGCGGTTCTTGACGATCACTTCCTGGCGGCCTTCTTCGCGGGCTTCCTCGCGCGCCTGCTGGCGCGCGTCGGCGGTCACCGCCGCCACTTTGCCCTGCAGCCAGCCGTTGAGCGCCGCCAGTTGGGCCGGGCTGAGCGTGTCCAGGCCGGCGGCCTTGAACTCGGCCGGCGACATCTGCTGCTGCAGATCCCCCTCGACCACGCGCTGGGCCAGGGCCGGACTGGCCAGGCTGAGCAGGACGGCCGCACTGGCCAACAAACGTAGACGGGAAAAGCGCATGGCAGGTCTCCGGAGGTTTGCCGCAGTGTAGGGCCAGAGGCGGGCGTTGAGGGGAACGCAGCCGGGGCGTGCGGGCGTGATTGGCGACGTGGCGCGCGCAGCAGGCATGAGCTGATGCGTGCCGGTGCGATGGTTTTGATTGTCCGGACGCGGTCGCGGCGCTAGTGTAGATGCCTCTGTCTTGCCTGCATGATGCTGTGAACCGCGCTTCTGTCCCCGGCCTGGATGCCTTGTTGAACCGACCCTCGGCCGCGTCGCTGCCGCCCGCGCTGCGCGAGGCGCTGCTGCTGCGCTGGCAGCTGCCCGAGGCCGATCCGCAGATGCGCAGCAGTTGGTCGGTGCTGGCCGACACGCTGGATGCGCTGGCCCTGTTGTCGGCCGACGAAAGCGCGCTGCTGGCGGCGGTGCTGTTCGACCTGCCGTGGCTGCGCGCGGGGCTGGACGGGTTGCCGCTCGGCGCGTTGAAACCGGCCGTGGCCGGGTTGCTGGAAGGCCAGGATGCCGCCGACCAGGTCTGGGCGCTGCATGCCGGCCGCGATGCCGGGCGCAACAGCGAAGGCCTGCGCCGGCTGCTGCTGTCGATCATCCAGGACCTGCGGGTGGTGCCGGTCCTGCTGGCGCGCCAGTTGGCGCGCATGCGCGGCGCCGACCGCCTGCCCGAGGAAGAACGCCGCGCGCTGGCCCAGCTCACCCGCGACATCCATGCCCCGCTGGCCAACCGGTTGGGCATCTGGCAGTTGAAGTGGGAACTGGAAGACCTGGCCTTCCGCCACCTGGAACCGGAGACCTACCGGCGCATCGCGCGCGAGGTGGATGAAACCCGGCTGGCGCGCGAGCGCTACGTGGAGACAGTCAAGAAGGCGCTCTCGCGCGAACTGCTCGCGCAGGGTATCAGTGCCGAGGTCAGCGGCCGCCCGAAGCACATCTACAGCATCTGGCGGAAGATGCAGAAGAAGAAGCTGGCCTTCGAGCAGCTTTACGACATCCGCGCGGTGCGGGTGATGGTGCAGGACGTGGCCGCCTGCTACGCCGCACTCGGGGTGGTGCATTCGCTGTGGGCACCGGTGCCCAGCGAGTTCGACGATTACATCGCCCGGCCCAAGGCCAACGACTACCGCTCGCTGCACACCGCGGTGATCGGCCCGGAAGGGCGCACCATCGAAGTGCAGATCCGCAGCCATGACATGCACGCCCAGGCCGAGCTCGGCGTGGCCGCGCACTGGCGCTACAAGGAAGGCAGCAAGGGCGCGGAAAAGGCCTTCGACCGCAAGATCACCTGGATGCGCCAGTTGCTGGAGCATTCCCAGGACGGCGCGGCTGGCGAACTGGCCGGCGCACTGGATGCCGAGCTGACCGAAGACCGCGTCTACGCGCTCAGTCCCAAGGACGAGGTGATGGACCTGCCGCAGGGGGCCACGCCGCTGGATTTCGCCTACCACGTGCACACGATGGTCGGGCATCGCTGCCGCGGCGCGAAGGTCAACGGGCGCATCGTGCCGTTGACCTACCGGCTGCGCAGCGGCGACCGCGTGGAGATCCTGACCGGCAAGGAGGCCGACCCCCGTCGCGACTGGCTGCTGGCCTCCAACGGCTTTCTGGCCAGCAACCGCTCGCGCGAGAAGGTGCGTGGCTGGTTCCACAAACTCGACCGCGCGCGCAACGTGCAGGCCGGGCGCGACCTGCTTGACCGCGAACTGAAGCGGCTGGGCCTGCAGCATGCCGACCTGGGCATCGCGGCGAAGAAGTTCCATGCCGACAGCGTCGATGACCTGTACATCCAGGTGGCGCTCGGCGACACCGGGCCCAACCAGGTCAGCCGCGCGCTGCTCGAAGCCGAACGCGCGGCCACCCAGCCGGCGGCGCCGGCGTTGCCGCGGCCGACCGCGCGCCGCGACAGCCTGGGCATGTCCAAGTTCACCGTGCAGGGCGTGGGCAATCTGCTGGTGCAGCTGGCGCGATGCTGCCAGCCGGTGGCCGGCGAACCGATCGTCGGCTACCTCACCCGGACCCGCGGGGTCACCGTGCATCGCACCGACTGCGCTGCGCTGGCGCGGCTGCAGGCGACCAGCCCGCAGCGGATCCTGCCGGTGGAGTGGGGCCAGGCCGGCGGTGGCTACGAAGTGGACGTCGTGGTCGATGCGGTGGACCGACGCTGGCTGCTCAAGGACATCACCAACCTGATCGCGCAGGAAGATGCCTACGTGCTGGATATCCACAGCGACAACGTGCGCAACAGTGGCCGCGCGCACCTGCGACTGCGCCTGAAGGTCAGCGACTACGGCCAGCTTTCCACGCTGCTGGGCAAGCTCGATGCCTTGCCCGGGGTGAGCGAAGCGCGACGTCTAGGCTGACCTCACGTGACGCACGCTAGGCTCAAGGAATGAGTCGCCCCCCAGACCACGAGGATGCCGCGCACGCCGCGTTGCGCCGGGTGCGCCGCGAGGGCCGCTGGTGGTGGCTGCAGGCGCGGCATGCCCGGCATGTGTGGCGTTGGGTGCTGCCGATGGCGGTGCTGCTGTTCCTGGCGCTGGTCCTGCTGCGTGCGCCGCTGGCCAACTGGTTCTGGAACGAACCGCAGATCGAACAGCTGCTCGACCAGGGCGACCGCGCGCTGGCCGCCGGTCGGCTGAGCGTGGCCGACGGCAGCGGCGCGCGCGAGTCCTACCAGGCCGCGTTGGCGCTGGACGGCGACCGCAGCGAGGCGCGCACCGGCCTGGCACGCACCGCGCAGGCGGCCCTGCAACAGGCGCGCGATGCGTTGGCCGCCGGCGACCTGGACGCTGCCCGCGCGCGACTGGCGCTGGCGCGCGACCTGCAGGTGCCGCAGCGCGAGGCCGAACAGGTGGCCCAGCAGCTGCGCCAGCGAGGCAACGCCCACGCCGGTGTGGCGGTACTGCTGGGCCGGGCCGAAGCGGCGTTGCAGGCGCAGCGCCTGGATGCTGGGCCGGACAGCGCACTGCCGTTGTTCCAGCAGGTGCTGGCGGTGGCGCCCAACCAACTGCGTGCGCTGGAAGGGCGCGAGGATGCCTTGTCCGATCTGCTGCAGCAGGCGCGTGTTGCCTGCCAGGCAGGCGAGCTGGCGGGCGCGGCGGCGTTGCTGGACAGCGCGCGTCGCTACGACCCGGGGCACGTGGACCTGCCCGCCACCCAGGAAGCGCTCAACAACGCGTTGGAAAAACGCCTGCAGCAGGCCAACCAGGCGCTGCGCAGGCAACGCTGGGACAGTGCCGCCGCCGATTTCCAGGCGGTGCTGGCGGCGGTGCCCGACGATACGGTCGCGCGCCAGGGGCTGCAGCGGGTGATTGACGCGCAGTTGGCCAATGCCGTGCGCCTGGCAGGCGATTTCCGTTTCGCGCCGGCCGAACAGGCGCTGGCCACGGCGCAGGACCTGGGCGCCTCCGAGCGCGCGCTGGCCACGGCGCGGCAGGCCGTGGTCCAGTCGCGCCAGGCCGAGCAGGCACTGCAGGCGCCCGGTGCGCCGCGCGCGCAGCGCGAGCGGCGCCTGCGCGGGTTGCTGACCCGCATCGTCGAGGCCGAGGCGCGCGGCCAGTTCCTGTCGCCGCCCGGCCGCAGCGCCTACGATGCGCTGCGCGAAGCACAGGCGTTGGCCGCCTACGATCCGCGCGTGCGCGCCGCCGCCCAGCGCCTGCTGCCGGCGAGCCGCCGCTGTTTCGAAGACCGGCTGCGTGAGAACCGGGTCCAGGCGGCCGGCGCCTGCCTGGATGCCTGGCAGACCCTGGCTCCGGGTGACATGACCTTGCCGGCGGCGCGCCGGCGCCTGGCCCAGCGTTGGCTGGCGATCGGCAGTGAGCGGCTGGGCGCGGGCGACCTGGCGTTCGCCCAGCAGGCCCTGCAGCAGGCGCGGCACTGGCAACCGGACCTGGCCGAACTGGGCGATTTCGAGCAGCGCCTGCGCAACGCAGGCGGCCCGGGCTGAGGCCTCAGCCCAGGAACACCCGCTGTACGGTGTCGCGCGCGGCATCCAGCGAGAAGTGGTCGGCCACGTTGCGCCGCCCGGCGCTGGACAGCTGTTGCCACAGCACCGGGTCCTGGTACAGGCGCACCACGGCGGCGGCGAATGCCTCCGCGTCGTCGGCCACCAGCACGTCCTGGCCGTCCTGCAGGTGCATGCCTTCCACGGCGCAGGTGGTGGCGACCACCGGCTGCCCGTGGGCCATGCTCAGGTTGACCTTGCCCTTGACCCCGGCGCCGAAGCGCAGCGGGGCCACCGCGATGCGGACCTGGTCCATGTAGGGCGTCACCACCGGTACGAACCCGTGGATCTCCACCCCCGGCTGGGTGGCGGCCAACGCGCGCAGCGCATCGGGCACGTCCGCGCCGATGCAGTGGAAGCGGACCTCGGGCAACTGCGCGCGGATGCGTGCGAACACCTCGCCGATGAACCACTGCATGGCGTCCACGTTCGGCGGGTGGCGGAAGCCGCCGACGAACACCAGGTCGTGGCGGTGGGCCCAGTCTTCGCCGCCCGCGGCCACTTCATGCAGGTTGGAGATGAGTTCGACGGTCACCCCGGGGGCGTCGATCCGCAATTGCTCGCGCTCGGCCGCGCTGACCAGCACGGTCACATCGGTGGCGGCCATCACCGCCAGCTCGCGCGCGCGGGTGCGTTCGGCATCGCGCAGCAGCCCGGCGTTGCCGGCCAGTTCGGCGCCGCGTCGTTCGCGCAGGTAGTGCAGGTCGACCGTGTCGAACACCGTGCGCGCCTGCGGGGCGTAGCTGCGCAGCAGCGGCAGGCATTCACTGGCCACGTGGTGGCGCACCATCATCACCACCGCAAAGCGCGGGCCATGCTCGCGCAGCCACGGGCCGATGCCCTGCAGGAACGGCGCATGCCAGACCTCCACGCCCAGCTGCTGCAGCGCCTCGGTGGCCGCGCCGGCGTGTTCGCGCCGGGTCGGCACGAACACCACGTGGGCACCGCCGTCGACCAGCATGCGGATCAGGTTGTACTGGCGCAGCGAGCCGGAATCGCGGTCCGGTTGTGGCACCGCCTCGTCCAGGATCAGCACCTGGCGCTGGTGGCGGTGCAGCAGGGCGGGCGAGGGGACGCTGCCCACGGGCGGCTGCGCACGCAGCGCCTGCGCCCATTTGTCGGCGAACACGCCCTGGTTGCGGACTTGGTAGGCCTTGACCCCGCTGCTGGTATCGGTGCCGTTGCTGGTGCCTTCGTCGTGCACCACGCGGCTGGCCGGTTGCACCAGCACGCGATAGCCGGCGGCGCGCACCGCGAAGGCCAGGTCGGTGTCTTCGTAGTAGGCCGGGCGGTAGCGGGTGTCGAAGCCGCCCAGCGCGTCCCACAGCGCGCGCGGGATCATCAGCGCCGCACCGGAGCAGTAGTCGGCATCGCGCAGGGCGCTGTAGCGCGGGTCTTCGGCCGATTCGAAGCGGCCGTAGCTCCAGCCGCTGCCATCCTGGAAGACCACGCCGCCGGCTTCCTGCAGGCGCCCGTCCGGATACAGCAGCTGGGCGCCGACCAGGCCGACCCGGGGCACGGCGGTGAAGGTGGCCAGCAGCGCATCCAGCCAGCCGGGCTGGGGCACGGTGTCGTTGTTGAGCAGCACGACGTAACGGCCCAGCGCGCGCGCGACGCCGTCATTGCAGGCCTCGATGAAGCCGCCGTTGCGCTCGCGCACGACATAGCTCAGCCCCTGGACCTGGGGCATCCACGTGGCGGTCTGGTCGCTGCTGCCGTCGTCCACCACCAGGATTTCGCAGGGCACCTGCGGCGGGTGCGCGGCCAGCGCCCGCAGGCAGGCCAAGGTGTGCGCGGCCTGGTTGTAGACCGGGATGACGATGCTCACCACCGGCGCGGCACTGGCCGGCAGCGTGAACGGGGCGAAGGGTTCGGCGGCAGGCAGGTACAGCGGCGCGCGGCGCGGCGGCGGCAGGGTCTGGGTATGCACGCGGATGCGCTGCCAGGTGGCGCGCCAGCCGCGGGTACGCAGGCTGGCCAGGCTGCGGTGGAACAGACCGACCATTCGGTTCAGGAAGTAGCGTGCATCGGCCAAGGACATCGACATCCCGTTGCAACTCCAGCTTAAGCGGGGGAACCCGTGAGAACGCGCCGCTTGCGGTGGCTGCGTTAGACTCGCCGGAATTCATAATCTCCCATTCTCGCATCCCCGTGCCCCGACGCTACGATTCCGACGACATCGACGAGTTCGAAGACGACACCGAAAGCCGTGGCCCGCTGTGGCGGCGACGGTTGATTACCTGGGGCATGGCGGCAGTCGCGCTGGCACTGGGTTTCCTGATCCCCTATACCGTCTACCTGAACAAACAGGTCACCCAGCGCTTCGGCGAGCTGCGCTGGCAGATCCCCACCCGGGTGTACGCGCGACCGCTGGCGCTGGCACCGGGGGTGGCGATGGACGCGGCCACGTTGAAGACCGAGCTGGCCGCCGCCGCCTATCGTGATGACGCCATCGGCAAGTCGGCCGGCACCTTCAGCCAGGACGGTGGCCGCTTCGTCATTTCCAGCCGCGGCTACAACGACGTCGATGGCCGGATCGCCCCGCGTCGGGTCGAACTGAGCCTGTCCGGTGGCCAGATCGCCTCGCTGCGCGATGCCGACAGCCGCAAGGCGCTCAAGGCCACGCGCCTGGATCCGGCGCGCATCGCCACGCTGTACGGCCAGAAGCAGGAAGAACGGCGGCTGGTGCGCATCGAGGAGACCCCCGAGCTGCTGGTCACCGGCCTGCAGGCGGTGGAGGACAAGGACTTCAACCGCCACCACGGCATCGACCTGAGCGGCATCGCCCGCGCGATCTGGGTGACCGTGCGTTCCGGCGGCCAGAGCCGCCAGGGTGCCTCCACGCTCACCCAGCAGCTGGCCCGCAGCGGCCTGCTCGGCATCGGCAAGGAACAGACGGTCACCCGCAAGTTCAACGAGGTGCTGTACGCGCTGATCATGGAGGCGCGCTACGACAAGCGCACCATCCTGGAGGCGTACCTCAACCAGGTGTACCTGGGCCAGCGTGGCAGCCAGGCCATCCACGGCATGTCCTCCGGCGCCGAGTTCTGGTTCGGGCGCGATCTGTCCTCGCTCAATACCGAGCACGTGGCGCTGCTGATCGGCCTGGTCAAGGGCCCGTCCTACTACGACCCGCGGCGCAATCCCGAGCGCGCGCTGGACCGTCGCAACTTCGTGCTGGGCAAGCTGCACGAGAGCCAGCTGATCGACGACGCCGAGTACCAGCGCGCGCTGAAGGCGCCGCTGGGCGTGCCCAAGACCCCGGGCCTGATCGCGGCCAATCGCTTCCCGGCCTACGTGGACCTGGTGCGTCGCCAGCTCGGCCATGACTACCCCGAATCGGTGCTGCAGGGGGCCGGCCTGAGCGTGATGACCGGCATGGCACCGTCGGCGCAGGCCTATGCCGAAGGCGCGGTCACCAAGACGATCAAGTCGCTGGAGAGCAAGAAGCGGCCCGAGCTGCAGGCCGGGATGGTGCTCACCGATGTGCACAACGGCGACGTGCTCGCCGTGGTCGGCAGCCGCGACGTGGCCGAGCCGGGCTTCAACCGCGCCATCGAGGCCCAGCGCCCGGTCGGCTCGCTGCTCAAGCCGTTCGTGTACCTGCTGGCGCTGGCCCAGCCGGATCGCTACTCGCTGGCCACCTGGGTGGACGATTCGCCGGTGACGGTGCAGCTGGGGCGCGGCCGCAACTGGTCGCCCGGCAACGCCGACAACCGCAGCCATGGCACGGTGCGGTTGATCGATGCGCTGGCCCATTCCTACAACCAGGCCACGGTCCGGGTGGGCATGCAGGTGGGCCCGGAGCGGGTGACCCAGCTCATCCACGTGCTGGCCGGGATCAAAGCCGACCCGAATCCGGCGGTGATCCTCGGCTCGACCGACCAGAGCCCGTATGCGATGGCCCAGCTGTACCAGTTCCTGGCCTCCGGCGGCGAGATCCAGCCGCTGCATGCGGTGCGCGGCGTGCTCGATCCGCAGGGCAAGCTCATGAAGCGCTACGACAAGAGCCCGGCGCCGGCGCAGGAAGGCGACTCGATCGCCGCCAACCTGATCAGCATCGGCCTGCAGCAGGTGGTGGCCAGCGGCACCGCGCAGCGCCTGAACGCCGACGGCCTCGGCCGCCTGCAGCCGGCCGGCAAGACCGGTACCACCAACGATGGGCGTGACAGCTGGTATGCCGGCTACACCGGTGACCACCTGGCGGTGATCTGGATGGGCAACGACCAGAACGAGCAGGCCGGGCTGTATGGCGCCACCGGTTCGATGCGGGTCTGGTCGAGCATCTTCCAGCGCCTGCCGAGCGCGCCGCTGAAGGTCAACAACAAGGGCCTGGACTGGCAGTACGTGGAGGCCAGCGGCACCGCCTCCACCGACGAGGCGTGTCCCGGCGCGCGCCGCTTCCCGTTCGTGGTCGGTTACGCGCCGGCCTTCGCCGCCTGCGCACCGCCGGCCGCCCTGCCCGAAGGCGAGGGCGGCGAAGCTGGCAGCGAAGGCGGCGGCTGGCGCAGCTGGTTCGGCCTGGACAAGAAGCCCGAGCCGGCCGCCGAGCCGGCCCCGGCGGCTGCATCGACTCCCCCCGCGCGATGATTCCGGAACGAGGCCGGCCCGCATGACCACCCGAACCCTGATCCGTTCCACCGCCGTGCTCGCCCTGAGCCTGTCCCTCGCGGCCTGTGTCACCCCGGCCGCGCCAGTGAAGGCGCCGGTGGACACCACCACGCCGGCCCAGCGCATGGCCGCGGTGGAGGCCGTCGCCGCCGGCTCGGATGCCAAGGAACTGGCCGTGCAGCCACTGCGCGACGCCGAGATCGAAGACCTGCGCATGACCGCACAGGCCAAGCGCCAGGCCAACGACCTGGCCGGTGCCGCCGAGGCGCTGAACCAGGCGCTGCTGGTGTCCGACGGCGATCCGTCGATCCTGCAGGAGCGCGCCGAGATCGCGCTGCTGCAGGGCGATTGGGCGCGCGCTGAAACGCTGGCGCGCAAGGCCGTGGAGCTGGGCTCCAGGACCGGCCCGCTGTGCCGCCGCCACTGGGCCACCATCGAGCAGTCGCGACTGGCCCGCGGCGAAAAGGAAAACGCGGTGTCCGCGCACGCGCAGCTGGAAGGCTGCACGGTGCCGGGGATCAAGCGGTATTGACCTCATGCCGGCCGTTGGCCGGCATTGACCTCCGTCCATGTCCCGCCTTGCCCATGCCAGCCGCGACGCCCTCAGCGAGGGCGGTACGCTCGCCAGCCAGCTGGATGCCTTCGTCGCACGACCGGCCCAGCTGCGCCTGACCGCGGCCATCGCCGAGGCCTTCGACCAGCGCGACGTGCTGCTCGCCGAGGCCGGCACCGGCACCGGCAAGACCTACGCCTACCTGGTGCCGGCATTGTTGTCGGGATTGAAGACGATCATCTCCACCGGCACCCGCGCGCTGCAGGACCAGCTCTACCATCGCGACCTGCCACGCGTGCGTGCCGCGCTCGGGGTCGGCCACAGCAGCGCGCTGCTGAAGGGCCGGTCCAACTACCTGTGCCGTTATCGGCTGCAGCAGGCGCGGGGCGAGCCGCGCTTCAGTTCGCCCGAACAGGTGGCGCAGTTCCAGCGCATCCTGGCCTGGTCCGGGCGCAGCCGTTTCGGCGACATGGCCGAGCTGGAGGCGCTGCCCGAGGACTCGCCGCTGTACCCGATGGTGACCTCCACGGTCGACAACTGCCTGGGTACCGAGTGCCCGTTCTGGAACGACTGCTTCGTGGTGCAGGCGCGGCAGCGCGCGCAGGCCGCCGACGTGGTGGTGGTCAACCACCACCTGCTGCTGGCCGACCTGGCGCTCAAGCAGGAGGGCTTCGGCGAAATCCTGCCGGGCGCGCAGGCGTTCGTGATCGACGAGGCGCACCAGTTGCCCGAGCTGGCCGCCAACTTCTTCGGCGAAGGCTTCGGCATGCGCCCGTGGCAGGAACTGGCCCGCGACTGCCTGGCCGAAAGCCGCAGCGTGGCCGGCGCGCAGGCGGCCCTGCAGGGCCCGGCGGCGACGCTGGAGCAGGTCCTGCGCGACCTGCGCACCGGCATGGACGGGCTGCCCCCGCGCGGTACCCAGTGGCGCGCGCTGGCGGTGCCGCAGGTGCGCGATGGCTTCGATGCGGCAATGAGCGCGCTGGTGACCCTGCGCGATGCGCTCAACGGCGTGCGCGAGGCCTCGCCGGGGCTGGATGCCTGCCATGCGCGCGCGATGGAAGCGGTGTCGCGGTTGTCGCGCTGGCTCGGCGATGACGCGCCCCTGCTGGATTTCGACAGCGACCCCGAGCAGGCGCCGCCGGCGGCGGACGTGCTGTGGTACGAACTCACCCCGCGCGGCTTCCGCTGCCAGCGCACGCCGATGGACGTGTCCGGGCCATTGCGCGAACACCGCCAGCGCTCGATGGCGGCCTGGGTGTTCACCTCGGCCACGCTGACCGTGGACGGCGGCTTTGCACATATTTCCCAGCGGCTGGGCCTGGACGATCCGGTCACGCTGCTGCAGCCCAGCCCGTTCGACTGGGCCACCCAGGCCTTGTGCTACCTGCCCACCGACCTGCCTGACCCGGCCGCGCGCGGATTCGGCACCGCGTTGATCCGCGCGCTGACGCCGGTGCTGGAGGCCTCGCAGGGCCGCGCGTTCCTGCTGTTCGCCTCGCACCGCGCGCTGCGCGAGGCCGCCGAGGCGCTGCGCGATGCGCCCTGGCCGCTGTTCGTGCAGGGCGAGGCCCCGCGCGGGACGCTGCTGCAGCGCTTCCGTGAGTCCGGCAACGGCGTGCTGTTGGGGTCGGCCAGTTTCCGCGAAGGCGTGGACGTGGTCGGCGATGCGCTCAGCGTGGTGGTCATCGACAAGCTGCCGTTCGCCGCGCCGGACGACCCGGTATTCGAGGCCCGGCTGGACGCGATCCGCCGCGACGGCGGCAATCCGTTCCGCGATGAACAACTGCCGCAGGCGGTGATCGCGCTCAAGCAGGGCGTGGGGCGGTTGATCCGCAGCGAGACCGACCGCGGCGTGCTGGTGCTGTGCGACCCGCGCCTGCTCAGCCGAAGCTACGGCCGGATCTTCCTGGACTCGCTGCCACCTTTCCGGCGCACCCGCGCGCTGGACGATGTCCGCGGCTTCTTTGCGCCACAATGGCCGCCTGCCGATGAACCGCCGGCGCCGGTTGCCGCGGCGGCGCCGGCTGCCGTGCCCGTGCTTTCTGCCGCCCCCGATGACTTCCCCACTTCCCTGTTCTGACCGCCATGAAACTGCTCGCCTTTGAAACCGCCACCGAAGCCTGTTCCGTCGCCCTGCACGTGGATGGGCAGGTGCTGGAGCGGTTCGAGATCGCCCCGCGCCGGCATGCCGAGCTGAGCCTGCCGTGGGCCGAGGCGCTGCTGGCCGAGGCCGGCGTGGCGCGTTCGCAGCTGGATGCGGTGGCGCTCAGTCGTGGCCCCGGCGCGTTCACCGGTGTACGCCTGGCGATCGCGATCGCCCAGGGCATCGCGCTGGCCCTGGACCGCCCGCTGGTGGCGGTCTCCACCCTGCAGGTGCTGGCGTTGCGCGCCCCGGCCGACGCCGACCACGTGCTGAGCAGCATCGATGCGCGCATGGGCGAGGTGTACGTGGCCCGCCAGGTCCGCGTGGACGGGCAGTGGCGGTTGCAGGGCGAGGAAACCGTGTGTGCACCGGAGGCGGTGACGTTGCCTGATGGCACGCGCTGGTTCGGCGTGGGGACCGGCTTCGGCGCGGCCGACGGGCTGCTGGCCGATCGCCTGGCCGCTCAGCTCGACGGGGTGGACGCACAGGCATTGCCGCATGCGTCGGATGTGCTGGCGCTGGCGGTGCCGGCGTTCGCGCGAGGCGAGGGCATGGCCCCGGAGCGGGTGGAGCCGGCGTACCTGCGCGACAACGTCGCCTTGACCCTGGTCGAGCAGCAGGCGGCGCGGGCGGCGAAGCAGCAGTCCTAGGAAAGCCACAGCCACGCATGGCGTCGCTGCACGGGGCATGGCGCCGCGAGCGGTAGAGCCACGCCATGCGTGGCTGCACCGTCCGGTGGTGCTGCCGGTCAGCGGTCGTCGCGCAGCGTGCCGCCGGGCAGGAACGCCCAGGTCCGGGTGACCTGCAGGATGTCCACGCCGTCGTCGGTCTTGGGCAAGGGCGGGAACGGCTGGGCCAGGCGCACCACGCGCAGCGCGGCCTCATCCAGCAGCGGCGTGCCGCTGCTGCGCAGGATACGCGCGCTTTCCACGCTGCCGTCGCGGCGCACGCCGACGGTGATCACCACCTGACCACCCAGGCGGCGCTGGCGCGCCTCGTCGGGATAGTTGAGGTTGCCCACGCGCTCGGCGCGATCCACCCAGGCGCGCAGGTAGTTGGCATAGGCGTACTCGCGGGTACTGGCCGAGACGAACTTGCGGTTGGGCCGCTTGGCGTACTGCGCCGAGCGCAGGTGGACCTCGGCGGCAAGCCGGGCCATCTCCGCGTCGCGCTGCTCGCGCGCATTCAATGGCGCCTCCGGCAGCGGGTGTTCCGGCAGCGGCTGCGGCTGCGCAGTGGCCACCTGCTCGGTGCTGTTGCGGCTGGCCACCACCCGCGCCTGCGGCGGGGGCGGGCTGGCCGCGTCCTGGCGCTGCTGCGGCACCGGCGACAGCCCGGCCTGCGGCTGCGGCACGATCCCGGCCTGGTTGTCGCGCGGGCGCTGCGCCTTGTCGTGGTCGCCGCCGCCCTGCTGGTTGGCCTGGGCCAGGAAATCGGCCTGCCGGGGCGTCAGCGGGGTCTGGGTCTGGCTGAAGATCACGTCCAGGGTCGGCACCAGCGCGGCCTTGTCGCTGACCGCGAAGCCCACCCCCAGGATCAACAGCGCATGCACCAGCAGCGACAGCGCCAGGGTCGCACCCAGGCGCTGCGACTCGCGCGCCCGCAGCGGCAGCAGCGGCTCGACCGTCGCATTCATCGCGGCAGGCCGGCCTCGATCGCGTCGAACAGGGTGCCGGCGATGTTCAGCCCGAACTGCGCATCCAGCTCACGCACGCAGGTGGGGCTGGTGACGTTGACCTCGGTCAGGTAGTCGCCGATCACGTCCAGGCCGACGAAGCGCATGCCGCGGCGCTTCATCTCCGGCCCGACCTGGGCGGCGATCCAGCGGTCGCGCTCGCTCAGTGGGCGGCCTTCGCCGCGGCCACCGGCGGCCAGGTTGCCGCGGAATTCGTCGCCCTGCGGGATCCGCGCCAGGCAGTAGTCCACCGGTTCGCCATCCACCAGCAGGATGCGCTTGTCGCCGGCGGTGATGTCCGGGATGAACTTCTGCGCCAGGGCCAGCGTGCGCTCGCCGTCGGTCAGGGTTTCCAGGATCACGTTGAGGTTGGGGTCACCGGTGCCGCTGCGGAAGATCGAACGCCCGCCCATGCCATCCAGCGGCTTGAGTACGGCCTGGCCGTGTTCGAGCACGAAGGCCTTCAGGTCGGCGTTGCGGCGGCTGACCAGGGTCGGCGGACAGCACTGCGGGAACAGCAGGGCGGCCAGCTTCTCGTTGAAATCGCGCAGCCCCTGGGGGTCGTTGACCACCAGGGCACCGGCCTGCTGGGCCACGCTGAGGACGTGGGTGTCGTAGATGAATTCGGCATCCACCGGCGGGTCCTTGCGCATCAGCACGACCTGGCCGGGGCCGAACACGGTCTGGCTGAATTCGCCCAGGGTGAACCAGTCGGCCTTGTCCTCGCGGACCTGCAGCGGCGCCGTACGCGCCACCGCCTGGCCGTCGCGCAGGGCCAGCCCGCCGGGGCTGACGTAGTGCAGGGCGTGGCCGCGGCGCTGGGCTTCCAGCAGCATGGCGAAGGTGGTGTCCTTGGCAATCTTGATGTGGGCGATGGGGTCCATCACCACGATGACGTTCAACGGCATGGTCGCAACCTGGCAGGCAGGGCGATGATGGTAGCCGCAACCGCGCCCGCCTGCCTGCCCCGGACCGGCGCAACGCAGTGTCCGGCGACCGCCCCGGTTTGCGCAAAACCGGCCGTTGCCGCCGCCGCCGCCCCGGCTGCGGCTTGGCTGAAGTGATGGCGCTTGAAGCCTGCGCCGGAAGTGCGATATAGATACGCTTTCGCAGCGGCGCCGGACCAAAGCAGAAGCGTCGCGCGCTCGGGGAAAGGTAATGACTGAAAACATGGCTGCGGGTGGGGAACTCGCAGGGCTCAGGGTCATGGTCATCGATGATTCGAAGACCATTCGCAGGACCGCGGAAACACTGCTCAAGCGCGAAGGCTGCGAGGTGGTGACCGCGACCGATGGTTTCGAGGCGTTGGCCAAGATTGCCGACCAACAGCCCCAGATCATCTTCGTGGACATCATGATGCCGCGTCTGGACGGGTATCAGACCTGCGCGCTGATCAAGGGAAACCAGCTGTTCAAGTCGACCCCGGTGATCATGCTGTCCTCCAAGGACGGCCTGTTCGACAAGGCGCGCGGGCGCATCGTGGGCTCGGAGCAGTACCTGACCAAGCCTTTCACGCGTGAAGAACTGCTGGGTGCCATCCGCACATACGTAAACGCCTGACCAGGGGGGAAAGGCACAATGGCTCGAATCGTTCTGATCGAGGATTCACCGACCGACCGTGCGGTGTTCACGCAGTGGTTGACCAAGGCCGGGCATGAGGTTCTCGAAGCGGACAACGCCGAGGACGGGCTGGTGCTTGTCCGCGAGCAGTCGCCGCAGCTGGTCCTGATGGACGTCGTGCTTCCGGGCATGAGCGGTTTCCAGGCCACCCGCGCGATGGCCCGGGATGCGGCGATCAAGCACATCCCGGTGGTAATCGTCAGCACCAAGGCGATGGAGACCGACAAGGCGTGGGGGCTGCGCCAGGGGGCCGCCGACTACATCGTCAAACCGCCGCGCGAGGAGGAACTGATCGCGCGGATCAACGAGCTGGTGGTCTGATGCGTTCTCCTTTCGACATCCTCGAAGCCTACGAACGGCGCAGCCTGGCCCATGCGGTGCAGCTGCCCGAGCGGCAGTTCGCGCAGGACCTGTGGCGTGGCGTCGGCTACCGCGTGGGCAAGCGTCGGCTGGTCTCGGATTTCCGCGAGGTGGTGGAAATCGTGCCGATGCCGCCGATCACCCCGGTCCCCGGCGCCCAGCCGTGGCTGCTGGGCGTGGGCAACCTGCGCGGCAACCTGTTCCCGGTGGTCGACCTGAAGTACTTCCTGGAAGGCGAGCGCACGGTGCAGCAGGAAGGCCAGCGCGTGCTGATCATGCGCCAGGCCGGCGGCGACGTCGCCCTGACCATCGATGAACTGTTCGGCCAGCGCAGCTTCGAGCTGGAGCAGGACATCGTCGCCGGCGACATCGCCAGCGGCCGCTACGCCCATTTCATCGACCGCGCCTTCCACGGCGACGGCCACGACTGGGGCGTGTTCTCGTTGTCGCTGTTGTCGCGTACTCCCGAATTCAGGCAGGCCGCAGCCTGAGCGCTGTGGTCTGTCTCACCGCATTGAAGATCGAGGTTGAACGATGAGTACTGCTTCGGAATCCGCCAAGGCCGGCAAGCTCGGGTCGGTGGGAACCAATTTCTGGCTGGGCCTGCTGGCCCTGTCGATGATCGTGTTCGGCGTCAATACCGGCGTGGCCACCTGGCAGGGCAGTCGCCTGGCCGGCGCCAGTACCGGCGCGGCCGACCTGCAGGTGCTGTCACAGCAGCTGGCCAACCAGGGCCGTGAGGCGGTCTCGGGCAACGCCCAGGCGTTCACCGCGTTCAAGGACACCAAGACCCGCATCGAGAGCACGGTGAGCAGCCTGCAGGGCCGCTACGGCGCCGAAGCCAACGTGTCCGGGCCGCTCAACCAGCTCAGCCAGACCTGGGAGCCGCTCGGCAAGAGCGCGGCCCAGCTGGTGGCCAGCGAGCCGGCGGTGCTGGCCCTGGCCGGCAACGCCAACAACTTCGTCAACGGCGTGCCGGCACTGCAGGCACAGCTCAATGAAGTGGTGCGCGCGATGTCGGCCGGCGGTGCGCCGGCCTCGCAGGTGTACAACGCGCTGCAGCAGGTCGTGGTGGTGGGCTCGATGGCCCGCCGCGTGACCGAAATGCGCGCCGGTGGCGGCAGTGCCGCTGCCGCGGGCGACGCGCTGGCACGCGACTCGGTGGTGTTCACCCAGGTGCTGGACGCGCTGCGCAACGGCAACGAGGAGCTGGGCATCGCCCCGGTCCGCAACGCCGGTGCCCTGGCCGCGCTGGAGCAGTCCCAGAAGCAGTGGGACACCATGAAAAAGGACGCCGACGCCATCCTGGCCAGTTCGCGCCAGCTGTTCTCCGCGCAGTCCTCGGCGGCGGCGCTGACCGGTGGCTCGACCAAGATGCTGGACGACAGCAAGAAGCTGTTCGAAGCCTTCTCCTCGTTCGGTTCGGTGCGCGACACCCGCCTGTTCCCGAACTTCTGGCTGGGCGTGATCTCCGGCGCGCTGTCGCTGATCGCCATCATCGGCTTCGTCAGCAGCACCGTGCGCAGCCGCTCGCGCGAGCAGGACCTGCGCTACCAGACCCAGGTGGAGTTCAACAGCCGCAACCAGCAGGCCATCATGCGGCTGCTGGACGAAATCAGCTCGCTGGGTGAAGGCGACCTGACGGTCAAGGCCTCGGTGACCGAGGACATGACCGGCGCCATCGCCGACGCCATCAACTACGCCGTGGACGAACTGCGCCACCTGGTCACCACGATCAACGACACCTCGGCCAAGGTCGCGCTGTCCACCCAGGAAACCCAGGCCACGGCCATGCAGCTGGCCGAAGCGGCCGGCCACCAGGCCAACCAGATCACCTCGGCGTCGGACCGCATCGGCGAAATCGCGTCGAGCATCGAGCAGGTGTCGCGCAACTCGGCCGAGTCGGCCGACGTGGCACAGCGCTCGGTGGTGATCGCCGCCGAGGGCGCCGGCGTGGTCCGCGAGACCATCCAGGGCATGGACCAGATCCGCGACCAGATCCAGGAAACCTCCAAGCGCATCAAGCGCCTGGGCGAGTCCTCGCAGGAAATCGGCTCGATCGTGGAACTGATCAACGACATTTCCGAGCAGACCAACATCCTGGCGTTGAACGCCGCGGTGCAGGCGGCCTCGGCCGGTGAGGCCGGTCGCGGTTTCGCCGTGGTGGCCGACGAAGTGCAGCGCCTGGCAGAACGTACCTCCGGCGCCACCCGACGCATCGAAGGCCTGGTCCAGGCCATTCAGGCCGATACCAACGAGGCGGTCAGCTCGATGGAGCAGACCACCGCCGAGGTGGTGTCCGGCGCACGCCTGGCCGAGGACGCCGGTACCGCACTGACCGAAATCGAACGCGTGTCCAACGCGCTCAACAACCTCATCAAGAACATCTCGATCGCCGCCCAGCAGCAGTCGTCGGCCGCGTCGGACATCACCCGCACCATGGGCGTGATCCGTCAGATTACCGGCCAGACCTCGCAGGGCGCGGGACAGACCGCCGAGTCGATCGGTCATTTGGCACAGCTGGCGGCCGACCTGCGCCGCTCGGTTGCCGACTTCAAGCTGCCGGCGTGAGCCGCGGGCAGGGCGGAGAGGGAAGGAATCAGCAGATGATGCATCGCCAGACGCAACAGCACGACACGCGCGCCCACCTGCCGGGAGTTTCGGCATGAGCACGCTGCGCGATGCCATGAGCCACGCTGCCCTGGGCTGGGTCAAGCCGGAGCTGGACGAGACCCTGCGCCAGGTGCGCAACGAGGTCGAGTACTACGTGGAAGACCCTGCCGACGGCAGCCGCATGCGCTTCTGCGCCGGGTACCTGCACCAGGTGCAGGGCACCTTGCGCATGGTGGAGCTGTACGCCCCGGCGATGGTGGCCGAGGAGATGGAGCAGCTGGCCAATGCCATCGGCGCCGGCCAGGTGCCCGACCGCGACGAAGCCTGCGCCACCCTGATGCGCGGCAGCGTGTTGCTGCCCGACTATCTGGAGCGCCTGCAGAACGGCCACCGCGACATCCCGATCGTGCTGCTGCCGCTGCTCAACGACATCCGCTCGGCGCGCGCCGCACCGGGCATCAATGAAAGCGTGCTGTTCGCCTTCGCCCCGGACAGCGTCAGCGCCACCGAGGCCGAGCTCGACCATGCGCGCGGCAGCCTGAGCGGGCGCAACCGCGAGCTGCTCGACACGGTCGGCAATGCGGTCAAGGAAGAACTGCTGCGGATCAAGGACGCGCTGGACCTGCACCTGCGCACCGGCGGCGAGCCGGTGCAGCTGCAGACCCAGGTCAATGAACTGGGCGCGGTCGCCGACACCTTGGGCATGATGGGCCTGGGCGTGGCCCGTGGCGTGGTCGTGCAGCAGCGCGATGCGCTGCGTGGCGTGGTCGACGGCCAGCAGCAGATCGATGAAGGCCTGCTGCTGGATATCGCCGGCGCGCTGCTCTACGTGGACGCCTCGCTGGACGACCAGGTCGCCCACCTGGGCGCCGGCGGCAGTGGCGAGGACGACCCGAGTGCGGTCGAGAACCGGCGCACGGTGGAAGTACTGGCGCATGAAGCGATCGCCAACTTCGCCGCGGCGCGCGAGCATTTCGTCGCGTTCATCGAAACCAACTGGAACCACCAGCAGCTGCAGGAAGTGCCGCGCCTGCTCGGCGAGGTCGCCGGCGCGCTGCGCATGCTCGACCTGGCCACCCCGGCCGACTACCTGCAGGGCGTGCGCCAGTACATCGCGGTGGAACTGATCGGGCGCCAGCGCGTGCCCAGCGGTCGCCAGCTCGATACGCTGGCCGATGCCATGGCCAGCCTGGAGTACTACCTCGAAGCCCTGCGCGAACGCCGCCCGGGGCGCGAGGAAATCCTCGACATCACCCGCACCAGCCTGGAGACGCTGCGCTACTGGCCGCTGCCCGACGCGCATGCCGCTGCCGCCGATGCCAGCGCCGAAGCGCTGCCGGTCGCGCCGGAAGCGATCGAGCTGGCCCCGTGGGAAGCGCCGTCGGCCGACCTGGTCGACATCGCGGTCACGCCGGCCGCACCGGCCCCGGGCAGCGTGCCGCCCTCGTTGCCGGACATCACCTTCGACCCGCTGCCGGCAGCCGCCGACGCCTCCTCGCTGGTGTTCGCCGCCTCCACCGCGAGCGCGCCGGAAAGCGCCCAGTGGACGCTGTCGCAAGCTGCCGACCGCGACGAAGGCGCAGGCGCCTTCGGCCATTTCGATCCGGTGATCGCCGAAGACAGCAGTGCAACCCGCTGGGACGCGCTGCCGCCGATGCATGCGGCGCTTGACGCATTGGATGCGGTCCACGCCGATACGGGCGCCCCGGCCGATACCGCTGCCGAGCCGCTGACCGAACCGACCGTCGCAGCGGCCGCATTCGCCGGCGGCTTCGACCCGGTGGCCGCCGAGCATGATGCGCTGGAGATCAGCGACGAGCCGATCGAATTCACCTTCGATGCGCCGCTGCACAATGCCGGCGACGTGCTCTCGCTGCAGGTGGATGACGCCCCGACGGTGCAGGTGATGGACGCTTCGGGCGATGCCATGCCGGCCCTCGGTGTGCAGCGCCTGCCGTCGTTCCTGCAGGCCAGCGAGGCCCGCGAGACCCAGGCCAGCGAGAGCCAGGCCAGCGAGACCCAGGCCAGCGAGACCCAGGCCGACCGTGGCGACGTGCTGGCGACCCAGCCCGACGACGCGGTGGCATCGATCGGGATCGAGCATGCCGACGCGTGGACGGTCGAACCGACCGAACCCGCTGATGCGATCGAGATCGAGCATCTCGAGGCCGTCGAAGCCGTCGAGGCCGTCGAGGCCATCGCGGACGAACCGACCGACGCCACCGAGAGCGTCGACGCCTTCGACGCCATCGAGGCAGCCGAGGCAACCGAACAGACCGAACAGACCGACACGACCGACACGACCGACACGACCGCACAGGCTGCGGCGCCGATCATCACCCACAGCAGCACCGGGGTGCATGCGGCGGTGATCGGCAAGATCGAACTGGACGACGAGTCGGCCCGCTTCCTCGCCGAGCTCGATGCGGCCGCCGCGCAGTTCAGCACCGAGTCGTCGGTGTCGCCCGCAGCCGAGCCGGTAGCGGCCGAGGCCGCCGCGCAGGACGTGGCCGGCAGCATCGAGGCGGGCTTCGAGGACGATGGCGAGAACATCGACCAGGACATCCGCGAGGTCTTCATCGAAGAGTTCGACGAAGAACTGGTCAACCTCGGCAACCTGTTGCCGGTCTGGCGCGCCGCGCCGGACAACATGGACCGGCTGCGTCCGATCCGCCGCGTGTTCCACACCCTCAAGGGCAGTGGCCGGCTGGTCGGCGCACGCACGCTGGGCGAGTTCAGCTGGAAGATCGAGGGCATGCTCAACCGCGTGCTCGACGGCACGCGTCCGGCCTCGCCGGCGGTGGTGGCCATGGTCACCCAGGCCTACGAGGTGCTGCCGCAACTCAACGCGGCCCTGCGCGGCGAAGGCCGCGTCAGCGCCGATCTGCAGGCCATGCAGGCCATCGCCGACCGCATCGCGGCGGGCGAGGAAACCTTCCATGTGCCGCTGCAGCGCGCGACGCCCGTCGTCGCCGCACCGGTGGATACGCTCGAGACCGTGGTCGAGGCGCCGGTCGTCGACGCGCCCGTCGTCGAGGAAGCCAGCGGCACCCCGGCCAACATCGACGAGGTGCTGCGCGAGATCCTGGAAGCCGAGGTGGACGCCCACCAGGCGACGCTGCAGGCATGGCTGCGTGATGCCAGCGTGGCGCCACTGCCGGTGACCGACGCGCTGCTGCGCGCCGTGCACACCATGAATGGCGCGTTCGCGATGACCGACGTGCCGGAGATCACCGCCGTCACCGGTGGCGCCGAGAGCTTCATCAAGCGCTCGCTGGCCGCCGATGCCACCCCCGACGCCGATGGCGTGCAGGCGCTGTCGGCGACCGCCGCGGCGATCAGCGCCACCATGGACGCGCTGCAGGCCGAATCGCCGCGCATTCCGGTCCAGGCCGCGCTCGCCGCGCGCCTGCATGCACTGGCCGACACCTTGCCCGAGGCGCGCTGGCCGGCGCTGGTGGCCGATGATGACCTGGCGCTGGACGAGGACGACGCGGACACCCTGGCAGGCGAGGAAGCGCACGCAGACGGGCAGGGCAGCGATGCGCTGCTCGACGGCAGCGCCGATGCCGGGCTGCAGCAGGCAGACATCGAGGCCGATGACCTGTCGGTGATCGAACTGGCGACCGTCGAGGCCGAGGATTCCCTCGCGCTCGACGTGCGCGACGCCGCGGACACCCTGGCAGGCGAGGAAGCGCACGCAGACGGGCAGGGCAGCGATGCGCTGCTCGACGGCAGCGCCGATGCCGGGCTGCAGCAGGCTGACATCGAGGCCGATGACCTGTCGGTGATCGAACTGCCGACCGTCGAGGCCGAGGATTCCATCGCGCTCGACGCGCGTGACGCCGACGCAGCGGTGGTGGGCGAATTGACCGGCAGCGATGACCTGTCGGCCTATTTCGATGCCGACCTGCCGGCCAACGCACTGCCGTCCGTGCCGTTCGAGAGCGAAGCGCCGGCCGAGCCGGCCCGCTTCGAGGCGATCGAACTGGCCTCGATGGACGTCGAGGCCATCCACCTTGAGCCGGCCCATGACGACTCCGGCGCGACGCCGGCGGACGCAGCGGCGGGCCTGGAAAGCATCGAGCTGACCGACGCCGAGGACCTGTCGCGCTTCTTCGACGCGGCGGCCACGCCGCGTGCCGACGCCCCGGTCGCCGCCGAGGCGGACGCTGGCGCACCGGTGATCGAGGCGGAGACCCCGCCAACCGCGCGCACGCCGGAGGCGACGCTGTCCGAGGCGCAAGCCGACCTGGACACGCCGGCGTTGGACACCTCCCCGCTCGTCGCCGAGCCGTCCTTCGCGGACGTCGAACTCGACACCGACAGCGAGGCCGACACGCTGGACGACGCGCTGCCGCCGCCGCCGGCGTTCGGCGACGTGGTCGACGAGCAGCAGGCGCTGGATGACGGCCTGACCGTGGTCGACGCCCTTCAGACCGACGATGCCGGCGACAACGTGCTGGGCCTGGACGCCGGTGACGCCGCGCAGGACCACCGCAGCGAAGCCGACGCCTTCGTCGAGGACGCGGGCGACACCGACCTGGACGCCGCGGTACCGGCGCCGTTCTTCGAGCTGGAAGACGCACCGCTGGCCACCGCCGCCGAAAGCGCGGCGCTGGCCTCGCTGCCGGCCGCCAACGACCGGGCCGACGCGCTGGCCGTGGCCGCCGCGGACGCCGCCGACCACCAGGCCGACGCCGACACCGATGAGGCCGAGGCCGACGACGACGGCGCCGACGCGCTGGACTTCAGCGTGCTCGACCAGGAACTGGTCGACATCTTCGTGGAGGAAGGCAAGGACCTGCTCGACCATTGCGATGGCCTGATCAGCGAACTGCGTGCGGCCCCCAACGACCGCGAGGTCATTGCCGGGCTGCAGCGTGACCTGCACACCCTCAAGGGTGGCGCCCGCATGGCCGGGATCAACCCGATCGGCGACCTGGGCCACGGCATCGAATCGTTGCTCGAAGCGGTCGCGGCCAACCGCACCGACATCGACCGCAGCGACGTGCATCTGCTGGAGCGCGGCTTCGACCGCCTGCACCAGATGCTCACCCGCACCGGCCAGCACCGCAGCGTGGCCATGCCCGAGGACCTGATCGCTGCATTCGACCGGCGCACCCTGGGCCGGGTCGAGCCGGTCGTGGCCGTCGATGACAGCGAGGGCGCCGTCGATACCGCCCCGGTGGTGGTCGACCGTGCCGTCGCCGCCGCACCGCTGTCGGCCCCGGTTCCGCTGGAAAGCAGCACCGACGAGGACAGCCTGGCCCGTCCGCAGCAGGAACAGGTGCGCGTGCGCGCCGACCTGCTCGACCGCCTGGTCAACCATGCCGGTGAAGTGGCGATCTACCGCTCGCGGCTGGAACAGCAGCTCGGTGCCTTCCGCGGCGCCATGGGCGAACTGGACCGTACCAATGCGCGTCTGCGCGACCAGCTGCGCCGCCTGGATCTGGAAACCGAGGCGCAGATCGTCGCCCGCTACCAGCGCGAACAGGACCAGGCCGACCACAAGTTCGACCCGCTCGAGCTGGACCGCTTCTCCACCCTGCAGCAGCTCAGCCGCGCCCTGAACGAATCGGCGGCCGACTTGAGCGGCCTGCAGGGCGTGCTGGATGACCTGTCGCGCCAGTACGACGTACTGCTGCAACAGCAGTCGCGGGTCAGCTCGGAACTGCAGGACGGCCTGATGCGCGCGCGCATGGTGCCGTTCGACGGCCTGGTGCCGCGCCTGCGCCGCGTGGTCCGCCAGGCCGGCCAGGACACCGGCAAGCAGGTCCACGTCATCCTCGAAGGCACCCACGGCGAACTGGACCGCAACGTGCTCGACCGCATGGTCGCGCCGCTGGAGCACATGCTGCGCAACTCGGTCGCGCACGGCCTGGAGACCCCGGAACAGCGCCGCGCCGCTGGCAAGCCGGAAGAAGGCGAGATCGCCATCCGCCTGCGCCGCGAAGGCTCGGAAATCGTGCTGGAAGTGGCCGACGACGGCGCCGGGCTGGACCGCGAGGCGATCCGTCGCCGTGCCGAACAGCGTGGCCTGGTGCAGGCCGATGCGGTGCTCGGCGACGCCGAACTGGACGCGATGATCTTCTCGCCCGGGTTCAGCACCGCCGACCAGGTCAGCCAGCTGGCGGGCCGCGGCGTGGGCATGGACGTGGTCCACAACGAAGTGCGCCAGCTCGGCGGTTCGGTGGACATCCACTCGGTACGCGGCCAGGGCGTCACCTTCACCCTGCGCCTGCCGCAGACGCTGGCGGTCACCCAGGCGGTGTTCGTGCAGATCGGCGAGACCACCTTCGCCGTGCCGGTGGCCTCGGTCAGCGGTATCGGCCGGATCTCGCGCGAACGCTTCGAGACCGCCAACGGCGGGTACCACTACGGCGGCGAAGAGTTCGCGTTGCACGATCTGGGCACGCTCATCGGCCAGGCCCAGGCCCGCGCCGAAGGCCAGGCCCAGGTGCCGCTGCTGCTGGTTCGCGCCGGCGACCTGCGCGTGGCCGTGGCCATCGACCAGGTGCTCGGCAACCGCGAAATCGTGGTCAAGCCGGTCGGCCTGCAGATCGCCTCGGTGCCGGGTATCTACGGTGCGACCATCACCGGTGATGGCCGGGTCGTGGTCATCCTCGACGTGGCCCCGCTGGTGCGCCGCTTCATCGCCAACCCGCACAAGCCGATCGCCGAGACCACCCAGGTCAGCGACCGCGAGGCGCCGGTGGTGATGGTGGTCGACGACTCGCTGACCATGCGCAAGGTCACCGGCCGCATCCTGGAGCGCCACAACTTCGAAGTGACCGTCGCCCGCGACGGCATCGAAGCGCTGGAGCGCCTGGAAGAACGCGTGCCCGACCTGATGCTGCTGGACATCGAAATGCCGCGCATGGATGGCTATGAGCTGGCCACCGCGATGCGCGCCGATCCGCGCTACAAGGACGTGCCGATCGTGATGATCACCTCGCGCAGTGGCGACAAGCACCGTCAGCGCGCCTTCGAAATCGGTGTCCAGCGTTACCTGGGCAAGCCTTACCAGGAACTGGACCTGATGCGAAACGTGTACGACCTGCTGGGGATCGCCCGTGTCCGCGACTGACCTGCCTTCGCTGTTGTCCGTCGCGCTGCTGGCGCGGGTCGGTCCGGCCCGTGAGCGCCTGCGCGAGGCGCTCGGTCAGGCCGGCGCCACCCTGGTGCTGGAGGAGGATCCCAACGCGCTGGACCTGCAGGTGCTGCGCGATGCGGCGCCGGGTGCGGTGCTGATCGCGCTGGAGCCGGCGATCGAGGATGCGCTGGAGCGGCTGGACCCGGTGCTGGGTTCGCCGTCGCTGACCCTGATCTTCGACGAGGCCGAACTGGCCGCCCGTCGCGAAGGCTGGGAGGCGCAGCGCTGGGCGCGCCACCTGGTGGCCAAGCTGCACGGCCACCTGGACGTGCTGCCGCCGGGGTCGGAACAGGAGGGCCTGCTGCAACCCGAACCGGGCCTGCCGACCACGCCGGCGCAGTTGCATGCCGACGCGCCGCTGGAATTCCATGTCCGCGAGGCGTTCGACGCCGCGGGCGAGGTGCCTGCCGACGGCCTGTACCAGGCGCCAGGTACGCTGAGCGAACCGATGTCGCTGGAAGAAGCGCTGGCGGCGTTGCAGCCGGCGCCCAGCGCGCCGGCCGAGCCGACCCCGGCGCCGGCCGCCGCGCCGCCGGTACCGCTGGGCGACCACAGCAGCTGGTCGCTGGTCGACGATGACGCCGCCGCCCCGGCGCCGGCAATCCCCGTCGCAGGTCGCGAGCCGCCGCCGGCGCCGACCGATTTCGACACGGCACGGCTGTCGCTGGTCGAGCTGGACGCCGAGCGCCCCGCCGACGGTGCCGCCGCGGGTGCGGTGCTGGTACTGGCCGGTATCGGCGGTCCCGATGCGCTGCGCCGCCTGCTGGCGGCCCTGCCCGACGGGCTGGCCACGCCGGTGCTGGTGCACATGCGCCTGGATGGCGGCCGCTACGGCAACCTGGTCAAGCAGATGGCGCGCGTGTCTGCGCTGCCGGTGCTGCTGGCCGAGGCCGAGCTGCCGGTGCAGCCCGGCAACGCCTACATCCTGCCGGACGACGTCGGCCTGGCCGTGCGCAACCAGGGCTTGTACTTCACGGCCGATGCGCAGGGTGTCCAGGTGGGCGCGCTGCCGGCCGCGCACAGCGCGGTGGTGCTGCTCAGTGGTGCCGATGCCAGCCTGGTCGATGCGGTGCTGGGGCTTGCCGCCGACGGTGCGTGGGTGGCCGGGCAGGTCGGTGAAGGCTGCTATGACCCCACCGCCGCCAATGCCGTGGTCGCCGCCGGAATGGACGCGGGCGAGCCGCCGCAACTGGCCCAGAGCATCGTCGAACGTTGGGGCGTGAGCGAGTAATCGCGCGCGCCGTACCACTTCCAGGAATCACGCCATGAGCTACGCCAGCAACGACGAAATCCGCGGAGTATTGATCCAGGCCGGGCACGAGCGCGTGCTGCTGCCCAATGCCACCGTGGCTGAAATGATGTCCAAGGTCGCCGTGCAGACCGTTCCCGACGCGCCGGGCTGGCTGGTCGGGCAGATCGCCTGGCACGGTTGGGACGTGCCGCTGCTGTCCTTCGCGCGGCTGTCCGGGCTTGGCGACGAGCCGGTCACCAGCAACAACAAGGTAGTGGTGCTCAAGGCGCTGGGGGGCAATGCCAAGCGCCCGTACTTCGCGCTGCTCACCCAGACCTTCCCGCAGCTGATCTCGGTGCCGCGCGACGGCCTGCTGGCCGACGCCTCGGAAGAAACCCTGCCGCAGGGCGTGCACATGCGCGTACTGCTCGGCGAACAGAGCGCGCTGCTGCCCGACCTGGATGCACTGGAAGCGGCGTTGGACGAGGCGTACCCGGTCGCGGGGTGAGTCTTCGCATTCGCGAAGGTTCCCCCACGATCTGCGTTGCAGATCGTGGGCCCCCCGTCACATGCCTCCAGATTCCGGCGCCTGACGGCGCGCCCCCTGACTCAAGGGGTTGTTCCACCCGATGCTTATCGGTGTGCTGGCGCACTTCGGCGCCCGTGCCTTCTGCTGCAAGTCGGCACCGCATGTGGCGCGGCGCCCGTATCGACCAACGATCCATACCCACCGAACGCACACGATTCGGCCCTCCAGTAGCGCCACGCCATGCGTGGCTGCCGGTGGCGTTGTTGCTTACCCCAGGTCGCCCAGTCGCGCCTGCACGGCGGCGATCGCGGCCAACCCGGCGGTTTCGGTACGCAGGATGCGCGGCCCCAGCTGCAGGCCCTGGAAACCGGCCTCGGCCAATGCCTGGCGGTCGCGTGGCGACCAGCCACCTTCCGGACCGATGGCGATCACCACGCCACCCGGTGCCGGCGGCAGGGTGGACAGGCGATGCTCGCCGAGCGGGTCCAGGGTCAGTTTGAGGGCGGCCGCCGGCACCTGCCGTGCGGCGTCCAGCAGCGATTGCGGCGCCGCCACCTTGGGCACCCGCGCGCGCCCGGATTGACCACACGCCGACACCACCACGCTGGTCCAGTGCGCCAGCCGCTTTTCGGCGCGCGCCGCATCGAGCTTCACTTCGGTGCGTTCGGCGTTGACCGGCACGATCGCGGCCACGCCCAGTTCGGTGGCCTTCTGCAGGATCAGGTCCATTTTCTCGCCGCGCGCGATGCCCTGCAGCAGCGTGATGTGCAGCGACGATTCGTTGTCCAGCGCGCTCGCCGCCTCGATCCGGACCTGCGCGTCGCGCTTGCCCACCACCACCAGGGTGGCGTGGTAATCGTGCCCATCGCCGTTGAACAGCACGCAGCCGTCGCCCTCGCGCAGACGCAGCACCCGCACCAGGTGGTTGGCCGCTTCCTCGGGCACCGGCAGGGTCTGGCCGACGGCCAGCGGGTGGTCGACATGGCACCGGGTCACGCGCATGCAACGGCCTCCTCGATGGCGGCCAGGGTGGTCTGGGCCAGCAGGTCCAGGTGGTCGTCTTCCACGCAGTACGGCGGCATCCAGTACAGCACGTTGCCCAGCGGCCGCAGTACCACCCCACGCTTGAGCGCGGCCGTATAGGCGTGCAGCCCCACCCGCGCGGCGGCGGGGAAGGGGGTGCGCTTGTCGCCGTTGCGGGTCAGTTCGAAGGCCACCACCATGCCGGCCTGGCGTACGTCGGCCACGTGCGGATGGTCGTTGAACGGCGCCGCCAGCGTGCGCATCACCTCGGCGGTGCTGCGGTTGCGCGCGATCACGTCGTCGCCGGCGAAGATGTCCAGCGTCGCCAGCGCGGCCGCGCAGGCCAGCGGGTTGCCGGTGTAGCTGTGCGAATGCAGGAAGGCGCGCTCGCGCGAGTCATCCAGGAACGCGTCGTACAACGCCTGGGTGGCCAGCACCGCCGACAGCGGCAGGAAGCCGCCGGTCAGGCCCTTGGACAGGCACAGCAGGTCGGGCATCACGCCGGCCTGCTCGCAGGCGAACATCGTGCCGGTGCGGCCGAAGCCGGTGGCGATCTCGTCGGCGATCAGGAAGGCGCCGTTGGCGTCGCACAGTTCGCGGGCGCGCTGCAGGTAGACCGGGTCGTGCATGCGCATGCCGCCGGCGCACTGCAGGCGCGGTTCCAGGATCACCGCGCAGATCTCCCCGGGGTGCTGGTCGAACAGCGTGGCCAAGGCGTCCGCGGCCTGGTGGGCACGCTGCGCCGCGCTCTGCCCGGGTTCGGCCAGGTAGGCGTCCGGCGAGGGCGCGAACAAGGCCTCGGTCAACAGCGGCGCATATACGCGGCGATACAGGGGGATGTCGCCCACCGACAGCGCGCCCAGGGTCTCGCCGTGGTAGCCATTCTCCAGCGCCACGAAGCGGGTACGGTGGGCTTCGCCGCGGTTGCGGAAGTAGTGGAAGGCCATTTTCAGGGCCACTTCGACCCCGGCCGAGCCATTGTCGGCGTAGAACACCTTGGCCAGCGGGTCGCGCCCGGCCTGGCGCGGGGCGATCGCCAGCAGGCGTTCGGCCAGCAGCACCGCCGGTTCATGGCTGAACCCGGCCAGCATCACCTGCTCCAGCTGGGTGGCCTGCCGGGCGATGGCGGCGCCGATCCGCGGCTGCGCATGGCCGAACAGGTTGGTCCACCAGCTGCTCACTGCATCCAGGTAGCGTTTGCCGTCATGATCGAACAGCCACGGGCCTTCACCCCGCGCAATCGGGACCAGTGGCAGGGTCTGGGGATGCTCCCGCATCTGCGTGCACGGGTGCCACAGCACGGCCAGGTCGCGATCGCGCCACTGGTCGGCCAGCGTCAGGGGGGCTGGGTCTGCTAGCATTTCGGGCTCATGAAGACGTTTTCACCAGTCCCCATTCTAGAGATGCTCGCATGAGCCGTCGCCTGCCCATCATCCACAAGGTCACGGACGAGCAGAGCGGGCCGTTCCAGCGCCAGCATCTGGACCTGGAATTCTCCAACGGCGAACGCCGCCGCTTCGAGCGCCTGGTCAGCCATGGCCATGGCGCGGTGGTGGTGGTGCCGATGCTGGACGAGGACACCGTGCTGCTGGTGCGCGAGTACGCCGCCGGCGTGCACCGCTACGAACTGGGCCTGGTCAAGGGCCGCATCGATGCCGGCGAAACCCCCGTGCAGGCCGCCAACCGCGAACTGAAGGAAGAGGCCGGCTACGGCGCCCGCCGCCTGGACGTGCTGCGCGCGATGACCCTGGCCCCGACCTACATGAGCCACCAGTCATGGCTGGTCGTGGCGCGCGACCTCTACCCCGAGCGCCTGCCCGGCGACGAACCGGAGGAACTGGACGTAGTGCCGTGGAAGCTGGCCGAGCTGGACCAGCTGATGCTGCGCGAGGACTTCTCCGAAGGGCGTTCACTGGCGGCGCTGTTCATCGCCCGGCAGTGGCTGGGCGGCAGGGAATGATCAAGCTCACCACCGACCTGCGTGAAACCGTCATCGCCATCGCCCAGGATGCGGCCGCTGCGATCATGGCGGTCTACGCCACGCCGTTCGAGGTGGACATCAAGGCCGACCACAGCCCGCTGACCGCCGCCGACCTGGCCGCCAATCGGGTGATCGAGCGCGGCCTGCAGCAGCTCACCCCGGACCTGCCGATCCTGTCCGAGGAATCGGCACAGGTGCCGTGGGACGTTCGCCAGCACTGGGGCGCCTACTGGCTGGTGGATCCGCTCGATGGCACCCGCGAATTCGTCAAGCGCAACGACGAATTCAGCGTCAACATCGCGCTGATCTACCAGGGCGCGCCGGCCTTCGGCGTGGTCCTGGCGCCGGTCAGCGGCATCGCCTGGCACGCCATGCGTGGCGAGCTGGCCTACCGCCGCCAGGGCATGCACGATTCGGTGCTGCGCACCCGCACCCCGGCCACCGCGCCGCTGAAGGTCGCGGCCAGCCGCTCGCACCGCAGCGTGCAGACCCAGGCGATGCTCGACCGCATGGGCGAGATCGAGCTGGTCGCGCAGGGCTCGTCGCTGAAGTTCTGCCGGATCGCCGATGGCACCCTGGACGTGTATCCCCGGCTCGGTCCCACCTCCGAATGGGACACCGCGGCCGGCCAGTGCGTGCTGCACGCGGCCGGCGGCGCGGTGTTGTCGGCAGCCACCGGCAAGCCGTTCCGCTACAACCGCCGGCAGACGCTGTTGAACGGCGATTTCATCGCCCTCGGCGACACCCGCCTGCCCTGGCGCGACTGGTTGCCCGACTGATGCCTGCCCAGGAGCCCCCGATGTCCGCGACTGCCGAACTGGAACGCCTGCTGGCCATCATGGCGCGGCTGCGCGACCCGCAGCAGGGCTGCCCCTGGGACCTGCAGCAGGACTTCGCCAGCATCGCCCCGTACACCATCGAAGAGGCCTACGAGGTCGCCGACGCGATCGACCGCGGCGACCTGGATGACCTGCAGGACGAACTGGGCGACCTGCTGCTGCAGGTGGTGTTCCATGCGCAGATGGCCAGCGAGCGGCAGGCGTTTGCCTTCGCCGACGTGGCCCGCTCGATCAGCGACAAGATGCAGCGGCGGCACCCGCACGTGTTCGCCGAGGCAACGGTCGACGGTGCCGAAGCGGTCAACGCCAACTGGGACGCGATCAAGCGCGCCGAACGCGCGGCCAAGGGGCACACCGATACCTCCGCGCTGGCCGGCATCGCGCGCGGGCTGCCCGAGTGGCAGCGTGCGGTGAAGCTGCAGGCGCGTGCGGCGCGGGTCGGCTTCGACTGGCCGGGCCCGGCGCCGGTGATGGACAAGGTGCGCGAGGAGCTGGACGAAGTGGCAGCGGAATTCGCGCGCGGGCCGGTGGCGGACAACCACGCACGGCTGCAGGAAGAGCTGGGCGACCTGTTGTTCGTCTGCGCCAACCTGGCCCGCCATGCCAAGGTCGACGTCGGCGCCGCGCTGCGCCAGGCCAACCACAAATTCGAGCGTCGGTTCCGCGCGATGGAAGCGCAGGCCGATGCCGCAGGGCAGTCGATGGCCGCACTGGACCTGGACGCGCAGGAACGGCTCTGGCAAAAGGCCAAGGCCGACGAAGCCAAGCCGTGAATACGCTGCTCCTGTTCATCCTCACCGCCGTGGCTGAAATCGTCGGCTGCTACCTGCCGTGGCTGTGGCTGCGCAGGGACGGCAGCGCGTGGCTGCTGCTGCCGGCGGCCGCCAGCCTGGCGTTGTTCGCCTGGTTGCTGACCCTGCATCCGGCGGCCAGCGGCCGCGTGTACGCCGCCTATGGCGGGGTCTATATCGGCACCGCATTGATGTGGCTGTGGTTGGTGGACGGGATCCGCCCCAGCCGCTGGGACCTGCTCGGCGTCGGCCTGTGCCTGGCCGGGATGATGGTGATCATGTTCGCTCCGCGCCCCGCCTGAGCAGGGCAGCGTCGCCCAGCGCCCGGGGCGGCCTGCGGAGCCGGCAACCGGCCGGCACTGCCGGGTGTCCCGCGCTATGCTGGGTGCATCCGGTTCCGCAGGGCGCGCCATGTCCCGCTTCGCCACCTTTCGCCAGTTCTACCCCTTCTATCTGGACGAGCACCGCAATGCCGTCTCGCGACGGCTGCACTTTGTCGGCAGCTGCGGGGTCCTGCTGCTGGTCGCCTTCGCGCTCGTGCGCGGACAACCTCGTTGGCTGCTGGCGGCACTGGTCTGCGGCTATGGCTTTGCCTGGGTCGGCCACGTCTTTTTCCAGAAGAACCGGCCGGCCACCTTCAGGCACCCGTTCTATTCTTTCGCCGGCGACTGGATGATGTTCTGGGACATCCTCCGTGGCCGGATCCGGCTGTAACGGCAGCAACGCCACACCCGGGCGCGGCCCGGCATCAAGGGAGTGATTCGATGTTTCCAACCGTGCTGTTTTCGCTGGTACTGGCCTTCGTGGCCGTGGTCATCCTGTTCAAGGCGGTGCGCATGGTGCCGCAGGGGTATGAGTGGACGGTGGAGCGCTTCGGGCGCTACACCCACACGATGTCGCCCGGCCTGCATTTCCTGATCCCCATCGTGTACGGGGTGGGGCGCAAGGTGAACATGATGGAACAGGTGCTGGACGTGCCCGGCCAGGAGGTGATCACCAAGGACAACGCCGCGGTGCGCGTGGACGGGGTGGTGTTCTTCCAGGTGCTGGACGCGGCCAAGGCCGCCTACGAGGTGTCCGTGCTGGAGGTGGCGATGATCGCCCTGGTGCAGACCAACATCCGCACCGTGATCGGTTCGATGGACCTGGATGAATCGCTCAGCCAGCGCGAGGTGATCAACGCCAAGCTGTTGAACGTGGTCGACCACGCCACCAACCCGTGGGGCGTGAAGGTCAACCGGATCGAAATCCGCGACATCCAGCCGCCACGCGACCTGCTCGATGCCATGGCGCGGCAGATGAAGGCCGAGCGCGAGAAGCGCGCGCAGATCCTGGAGGCGGAGGGCTCGCGGCAATCGGAGATCCTGCGCGCCGAAGGCGAGAAGCAGGCCACCGTGCTCGAAGCCGAGGGCCGCAAGGAGGCTGCCTTCCGCGATGCCGAGGCGCGCGAGCGCTCGGCCGAAGCCGAAGCCAACGCAACCCGGATGGTGTCCGAAGCCATCGCCCAGGGCGACGTGCAGGCGATCAATTACTTCATCGCGCAGAAGTACGTGGAGGCGTTCAAGGAACTGGCGACCTCGCCGAACCAGAAGCTGGTGCTGATGCCGATGGAGGCCAGCGGGGTGATCGGCTCCATCGCCGGCGTCGCCGAGCTGGCACGCGAGGCGTTTGCCAAGCAGGAAGACAAGCGCACCCCGCGCGCCGTTCCGCCGCGGGTAGGAGGCTGAGATGCGCTGGGAAGTCGTCGGCTGGGGCGCACTGGCGCTGGTCCTGTTCGCCGCCGAGGCGCTGGCCCCGGGCGCCTTCATGTTGTGGATCGGGATCGGTGCGGCGGCGGTGTTCGTCCTGGTTGCGGTGGTCGCCGATGTTCCGTTGCTGTGGCAGGTGGTTGCCTTCGTGCTGCTCAGCGTGGTGTCCATCCAGTGCTATCGGCGCTGGGGACGCGGGCGCGACCGGCAGAGCGATGCGCCGTTGCTGAACCGGCGTGCCGAACAGCTGATCGGTCGCGTGGTGGAACTGGACCAGGCCATCGTCGCCGGCAAGGGCCGGGCCAAGGTCGATGATGCGTTCTGGCAGGTGGAGGGGCCGGACCTGCCGGCCGGCAGCGCGGTGCGCGTGGTGGCGGTGCAGGGCATGGCGTTGAAGGTGCAGCAGGTCTGACGCAACGCCGCAGGCGTTGTGAAGACGGTTCTGGGATAATGGCTGTCTTGCCTTCATTCCCCCGGAAAAACGGTCATGACCCAGAAGACGCTTCTCAACGACACCCACCGCGCGCTCGGCGCCAAGATGGTCGATTTCGGTGGCTGGGACATGCCCATCCATTACGGTTCGCAGCTGGACGAGCACCACCTGGTGCGCAGCGATGCGGGCATGTTCGACGTCAGCCACATGACCGTGGTCGACCTGCGCGGCGCGCAGGTCAAGCCGTTCCTGCGCACGCTGCTGGCCAACTCGGTGGACAAGCTCAAGGCCACCGGCAAGGCACTGTACTCGTGCATGCTCAATCCGCGCGGCGGGGTCATCGACGACCTGATCGTGTACTACCTGGCCGACGATTTCTTCCGCATGGTGGTCAACGCCTCCACCCGCGAGAAGGACCTGGCCTGGATCCGTGAGCAGGCCGCCGCCTTCGACGTGCAGGTCACCGAGCGCGAGGACCTGGCCATCATCGCGGTGCAGGGCCCGACCGCGCGCGCCAAGGTGATCGGCCTGGTGGGCGAGGGCGACCGCGCCGCGCTGGAAAAGCTCGGCCGTTTCGCCGCGCTCGAGGCGACCGCCGCCAGCGGCACCCCGCTGTTCGTGGCGCGCACCGGCTACACCGGCGAAGACGGTTTCGAGATCCTGCTGCCGCAGGCCGACGTGGTCGCGTTCTGGACGGCGCTGGCCGCCGCCGGCGTGCGCCCGGCGGGCCTGGGCGCGCGCGACACACTGCGCCTGGAAGCCGGCATGAACCTGTATGGCCAGGACATGGACGAAGCGATCACCCCGTACGAGGCGGCGCTGGCCTGGACGGTGGCGCTGGACGAAGACCGCCCCTTCATCGGCCGCGACGTGCTGGAGGCGCAGAAGGCGGCCGGCGACGCACGCCAGATGATCGGCCTGGTGATGGACGAGAAGGGCGTGCTGCGCCACGGCCAGGCGGTACTCACCGCCAGCGGCCAGGGCGAGATCCTGTCCGGCACGTTCTCCCCCACGCTGGGCAAGGGCATCGCCTTCGCGCGCGTGCCGGCCGGTGAACTGGGCCAGGTGCACGTGGACATCCGCGGCAAGCAGGTACCCGTGCGCGTGGTGAAGTTCCCGTTCGTGCGCGACGGCCAGGCCCAGCCGGGCGTGCTCGTCGAGGCCTGATTTTTTCATGGCGCCGGCCTGTCAGTGGTCGGCGCCGCTGGTTACACTACCCCCGTTTCTTGACCCCTGATATTCCTCGGAGCAGTCCCATGAGCGAGATCCCCGGCGACCTCAAATTCCTCAAGTCCCATGAGTGGGCACGTGTCGAAGGCAATGGCCGCGTCACCGTCGGTATTTCCGACCACGCCCAGGGCCTGCTTGGCGACCTGGTGTACGTCGAACTGCCGGCGGTGGGCGACGAAGTGAAGGCCGGCCAGCAGGCCGCCGTGGTCGAGTCGGTCAAGGCCGCCTCGGACGTGTACAGCCCGGTCACCGGCACCGTGGTCGAGGTCAATTCGGCGCTGTCGGACAAGCCGGAAACCATCAACGAAGACGCGTACGG
This sequence comes from Stenotrophomonas sp. Steno-Z1, assembly GCF_056393175.1. Lineage (NCBI taxonomy): Bacteria > Pseudomonadati > Pseudomonadota > Gammaproteobacteria > Lysobacterales > Lysobacteraceae > Stenotrophomonas > Stenotrophomonas sp. Steno-Z1. Next base: position 333,687 of record NZ_JBWJPB010000001.1, read on the forward strand.
CGAAGGCTGGATCTACGTGGTCGAGTTCTCCGCGAACGACGAGTTGAACGACCTGCTGGGCCCGGACGAGTACGCCGAACTGCTGGAAGACGACGAGCACTGATCGTCGCCTGCTCGAAGCAACGGCCGCCTGGTGCGGCCGTTTTTTTTGCCCGCGCGCCGGCCGCGGCGGTCGACAACGGGCGGTGCTTCCGCGCCTGGATCGGGCGTGCACGTTTCTGCTGTTATGCGTACGTGATGAAAAACCACCGCGATGCGCGCCGCTGGCGATCGGTCGGCGTGCTCATGCGCAACCGTTCGGTCGGCGTCCGCGGTGGTCATGAGCATGCCGTCGGGTGTCGCCGCGCGCGCATCGGACGCCAGCGCGATGGTCGCGCGCGGTGCGCGCGGCGTCTTCGGCAGGGGCGAACCGAACGGTCGCGACGGTCAGAAAGTTTGCGCATTTGCGCAAATCGGGTGTCAAAAAGCGATCGAAGATGTGAAAAGTTTTCGGGTCCGTTTGGGTGCCGTGTGGGTAGGCATTCGGGCGTTGGTCAACGCGCGTGCGGGGGCGATGGCGCGCATGCGCCGCGTGCGTGCCGAAAATACGAAAGTGCTTCTTTTAAGCGGTTTTCTTTTCGCGCGGGCTGCGCACTGCGTGCCGGTGCGGTGCGTGCGTGGTGTCGCGGCGCGCCGCTGACGGCGTTTGCAGCGGGGTTGGGGACGCCGTCGCGGAGACGCTCCATGTGAAAATTTTTCGCCTGGGTTGTTGACAGTGAAAAAAACCGTGATTAGGTTTCGCCACAGCAGACCTTGCTGCGAACAGAGTGAGCAGAATCGACATCCAGTCGCGAAGCACAACCTGGACATCCACCTCGCGTCAGAAGACGGTGGAGATGGCGTCGCTTCCCCCGGCGAACTCCAAGGCCCCTTCCCATTCGATACCTGCCCGGCCACCTGCGGTGGGTATCCCCGTATCCGTCACGACGCGCTTGACGCGACGGCGGTCCCCGCGATGTCCCACTGCGGGTTTGCTTTACCTGGGCGTTTCAACTCCATAGATCACTGACGAGGAGCCATCCCATGGCAACCAAGAAAGCTGCGAAGAAAAAGCCGGCCGCCAAAAAGGCCGTCAAGAAGGTAGCCAAGAAAGCCGCTGCCAAGAAGGCCGTCAAGAAGGTAGCCAAGAAGGCGGCTGCCAAGAAGACGGTGAAGAAGGCAGCCAAGAAGGCGACCGCCCGCAAGGCAGTGAAGAAGACGGCAAAGAAGGCAGTCCGCAAGGTCGCCAAGAAGGCCGCCGCCAAGAAGACCGCGAAGAAGGCAGTAAAGAAGACGGCGAAGAAGGCGGTCCGCAAGGTCGCCAAGAAGGCCGCCGCCAAGAAGACCGCGAAGAAGGCCGTCCGCAAGGTTGCCAAGAAGGCTACGGCCAAGAAGGCTGCCAAGAAGACCGCCAAGAAAGCCGTCCGCAAGGTAGCCAAGAAGGCCACCGCGAAGAAGGCCACCGCACGCAAGGCGCCGGCCAAGAAGGCGGCCGCCAAGAAGGCGGTGAAGAAAGTCGCAAAGCGCAAGCCGGCCGTTCGCAAGAAGAAGGCCGCTCCGGTCGCCCTGCCGGCAACCCCGGCACCGCTGATCTAAGTCGTTCCCGATAGCCGTACCTGAAACCCCCTTCCCTGGCAGCCCAGCGGGGAGGGGGTTTTTTTATGCCTGCACAGTCTCCCGGTAGCGCACGCGAAGGGTAGAGCCGAGCCACGCTCGGCTGCCGTTGCGTTGCCGTCGCCGTCGCCGTTGCCGTCGCCGTTGCCGTCGCCGTTGCCGTCGCCGTTGCCGTTGCCGTTGCCGTTGCCGTTGCCGTTGCCGTCGCCGTTGCCGTCGCCGTTGCCGTCGCCGTTGCCGTTGCCGCTGCCGCTGCCTTTGCCCTTGCCCTTGCCGTGCTTACCCCGCGCTTCGGGCAGTGCCGGCCGTCAGCCGGCTCCCGGCAATGCCTGCCGCTCCCCGACGCTGCAGACGCCCCATGTCGGGCGGATCGGTTGGACCAAAAAAAAGGCGGCCATGCGGCCGCCTCCTTGATTCACGCCAGGCCCGCGATCAACGCGGCGAGGCCACCGCGCGGTTGGACGACACGCCCTTGCGCTTGGTCGCCGGTGCGCCGTCTTCGGCCATCAGGCTGTCGCTGCCGAAGTCGGTGTCCACGTCCAGCCAGCGCTGGGTCGGCAGGCCCATCGCCTGGTCCAAGATGGTCGGCAGCAGGCCGCTGGGCAGGCTGCTTTCGCCGTTCCACATGATGGCGATGCCGAGATCGCGCTCGGGCACCAGCGCGACCAGACCGCGATAGCCCTGGACGGCACCGGCGTGGAAGACCACCTCATGCCCGGCGTAGTCGAAGTTGCGCCAGCCCAGTGCATAGCCGGCCGAGTGCAGGCGCTCGCGGCGCCAGCCCGAACGCATTTCGCCCGGGGTGTTGATCAGGGTCGAATGCAGCGTGGCCAGCAGCGGGGCGGGCAGCACGTCGGGGCGGTGGCCGGTATGCGCCAACAGCCATTGCGCCATGTCGCTGGCACTGGCGTTGACGCCGGCGGCGGGGGCGAGGCGGTAGTAGGTGGGCTTGGGATTGAGCGACACCCACCCATTGCGGCTGCGCACGTGCGGGCGGGCCCAGCGCGAACTGGCCTGGATGCCGGCCAGGCCGAGGCTGGCATCGTCCATGCCCAGCGGCTTGAACAGGCGGCGCTCGACCGACTGCTCGTAGAAGCTGCCGGAGGCGGCGTAGACGACGTCGCCGATCAGGCTGAAGGCCACGTTCTGGTACGCATAGCAATCGCCCGGCAGGCACTTGAGCGAGGTCGAGGCCAGCTTGTGGGTGAGGGTGTAGTACTCGGCGTTGGCTTCCACGTCGCGGTCGTAGGCGTTGTAGGACAGGCCAACGCGGTGGCTGAGCAGGTCGGCCACGGTCAGGCGCTCGGTTGCCTCCGGCGTGCTCAGCTGGAAGCCTGGCACGTAGTCGGTGACCTTGCTGTCCCAGCGCAGCGTGCCATCGTTGACCAGCAGGCCGGCCATGGTGCCGGCGAACGCCTTGGACAGCGACGCCAGGCGGAACACCGTGTGCGCATCGACCATCTGCGGGTTGTTGACGTCGGTCACGCCGTAACCGCGCGCGCTGAGGACGCGGCCGCCCTGGACGATCGCCACCGCCATGCCCGGCACGCGCTCACCGTAGGTGAGCTGCTGGGCCATCGATTCGATCGCGGCGACGTTGAAGCCCTGCGCCGGCGGCAGCACCTGCGGGTTGGCCGCCGTGGCGCGATACGCGGCCGGTTGGGTGTGCGGGATCGCCGCGGCGTTCTCGATGTTGACGGGGAACGCGGGGGTCTGGGCAGTGGAAGACATTGCGATGGGCATCAACATGCCCAGCAACCCGGTTGCCGCCGAACGGATCGGTCGGCGCCTGCTGTTCTGATTCATCGTTTGGGGCCCGTGCGCAACTGCTGTAGGGGATTCTAGCGCCGGTTTTCCCGATTGCACAAACCAAGCGAAGATGAATGCGTATCTGGTTGAAAAGGCGCGCTTTTTGCATCACCCGGTCATGTCCGGCCGGGGCCCGCCGGCGCAGCCCTGTTCAGGCGTTCGCGGCCGCCTCGATGATCCACGCCGCGGCGCGTTCGGCCAGCATGATCGTGGGGGCATTGGTGTTGCCGCTGACCAGGCTCGGCATTACCGAGGCATCCACCACCCGTAACCGGCGCAGGCCGTGCACGCGCAGCTGTGGGTCGACCACGGCCTCGGCATGGGTGCCCATCGCGCAGGTGCCGACCGGGTGGTAGATGGACTCGGCCTTGGCGCGGATGAAGGCGACCAGGGCCGCATCGTCCAGGTTGTCGCCGGGCGGAAAGATCGGTGCGCCACGCCAACGGTCGAAGGCGGGCTGGCCCAGGATCGCCGCGGACATGCGCACGCATTCCTTCATCATCGCCAGGTCCACGCCCTCGGGATCGCCCAGGTAGTTGGCCTCGATCCGCGGCGGCGAGGTCGGGTCGGCGTCGCGCAGGCGGATCCGACCCCGGCTGCGCGGGTGCAGCGCGCAGGCATGCAGGGTGTAGCCATCGCCGGGCAGGCGGTGGCGGCCATGGTCATCGAGCATGGCGGGCACGAAGTGGAACTGCACATCGGCGCGTGCGTCGCTGGCCAGCGCGGAGCGGGCGAAGCCGCCGGCTTCGGCGATGTTGCTGGTGCCGGCGCCGCGATGGCCGCGCAGGAAATAATCGACGGCGATGCGCAACTGGTTGCTGCGGTCGTAGCTCACCCCGGGATGGGTGTGGACCAGGGTGCAGATGTCCAGGTGGTCCTGCAGGTTGCCCCCCACCCCGGGCAGGTCCGCGCGCGGGCTGATGCCGTGCCCGCGCAGTGCCCTGGCCGCGCCGACGCCGGACAGCATCAACAGCTGCGGCGAGTGGACCGCACCGCCGCAGAGGATTACTTCGTTGCGGGCGGCGGCATGCCGGTGCTGGCGACCGTGGCGGTAGTACACGCCGGTCGCGGCGTCACCACGGAAGCTGAGCACGGTGGCACGCGCGCCGGTCAGCACGGTCAGGTTGCGGCGCGCGCGCGCGGGGCGCAGGTACGCGGTCGCGCTGGAACAGCGCGCGCCATCGCGCTGGGTGACCTGGTACAGGCCCACGCCGAGCTGCCGCGTGCCGTTGAAGTCGTCGTTGCGGGCGTGCCCGGCCTCCGTGGCGGCCGCCAGGAACGCGTCGGACAGGGGGTTGTGGTGGCGCAGGTCGGACACCGACAGCGGCCCCGCATCGCCGTGCAGCGCGCTGGCGCCGCGGCTGTTGGCTTCGCTGCGCACGAACCACGGCAGCACCTGCGCCCAGTCCCAGCCGGTGGCTCCGGCGGCGGCCCAGCCGTCGTAATCGGCGGCCACCCCGCGCACGTAGCACATCGCATTGATCGAACTGGAGCCGCCGAGCACCTTGCCGCGCGGCCACCACAGGCGGCGCCCGTCCAGGGCGGGCTCGGGCTCGGTGTCCAGGTTCCAGTTGATGCGCCGGTTGTTGACCAGGCGGGCCAGGCCGGCCGGCATGTGGATGAAGGGATTGCGGTCGCGCGGCCCGGCTTCGAGCAGCAGCACCCGGCAGTGCGGGTCGGCGCTGAGCCGGTTGGCCAGCACGCACCCGGCCGACCCGGCGCCCACGATGATGTAGTCGTACATGGTTCCCCTCGAAGACGGACCGCTCCCCAACGGTGCCCTGCGAGCATAGGGCAGGGCGGCCGGCAGCGGGGACCGGATTGCGGCCACGCTGCGTTGCGCGGATGAGCCGGCAAAGGCTGGCGATGTTGCGGTGCATCGTTTACCTTGCGCGCTCTGCTGCCGGGAGTTGCCACGATGCCGCCGTTGTCACGCCGCCCGAACCGGGAGTGGGTGCGATGAGTGCTGCAGCACCGGCACCGGTGCGGTCGGGACTGCGCGGGGCGCTGCGGCAATCCCCGCCCCTGATCTGGGCGTGCCTGTACTTCTTCTGCCTGCTCAGCGGCTACTACGTGCTGCGCCCGGTGCGCGAGGCGATGGCCGCGTCGGCCGACCCGAGCGCGGTGTTCCCGCCGTGGCTGATCGACTGGTTCAGCGCGCACGGCATCGCCCTGCAGGACTTCGTGCTGCAGGTCCTGTTCACTTGCGTGTTCCTGATCATGCTGGTGCTGCAACCGCTGTACGGCGCGGTGGTCAGCCGCTATCCGCGGCGGGTGTTCCTGCCGGCGGTGTACGTCTTCTTCATCGTTTGCCTGCTCGGGTTCTATCTGCTGTTCGACAGCGGCGTGCCCGGGCGCGGCATGGCGTTCTTCTTCTGGGCGGCGGTGTTCAACCTGTTCGCGGTCGCGGTGTTCTGGAGCTTCATGGCCGACGTGTTCTCCAACACGCAGGCACGTGCGGTGTACGGCTACATCGGTGCCGCCGGCACCGTGGGCGCCTTCCTGGGGCCGATCATCACCTCGGCGCTGGTGCAGCGGATCGGCATCGCCAACCTGATGCTGGTCTCGGCCGGCTTCCTCACCGCCTGCCTGGGGTGCATCTGGCGACTGCGGCTATGGGCCGTGGCGCGCGAGCAGGAGCAGCAGCTGGCCTCGGGCGAAACCCCGATGGGCGGCAGCGTGCTGGACGGCCTGAAGCTGATCGCGCGCGAACCGCTGCTGCGCTGGCTGGCGGTGCTGGTACTGTTCGGGGTGGGCATCGGCACGCTGCTGTACAACGAGCAGGCCTCGATCGTGCGCCGCCTGTACACCGACCCCGCGGCCAGCACGGCGTTCTTCTCGCGGGTGGACCTGGCGGTCAATGCGCTCACCCTGCTGCTGCAGCTGGGCCTGACCCGCTGGCTGTTGTCGCGCCACGGCATCGCCCCGGCGCTGCTGATCCCCGGCTTTGCGATCATCGTCGGCTTCTCGGTGCTGGCCGCCTCGCCGTTGCCGATGCTGGTGGCGCTGGTACAGATCATGACCCGCGCCAGCGAGTTCTCGCTGGCCAAGCCCGCACGCGAGACGATCTTCACCCGTGTGGACCGCCAATGGCGCTACAAGGCCGGCGCGGCGATCGACACCGTGGTGTACCGCGGCGCGGACCTGACCTTCGCCTGGGTGCACAAGGGGCTGTCGCTGTTCGGGTCGCACGCGGTGTTCGTCGGCGGCCTGGTGGTGGCCACTGCGATGACCACGGCCGCGTTCGGCCTGCTGCGCGAAGAAAAGAAGCTGCCCGGCGAACGGCCGGAGTAAGCTCTGCTCAACTCATCGAGGCCTGCCCATGTACTGGACCGCACTTTCCCTGACCCTGCTGGTCGCCTTGCTGCACGTGTACTTCCTGGTCCTGGAAATGTTCCTGTGGACGCGCCCGCTGGGCCTGAAGACCTTCCGCAATACGCCGGAGAAGGCCGAGACCACCCGCGTGCTGGCGGCCAACCAGGGCCTGTACAACGGCTTCCTGGCCGCAGGCCTGTTCTGGGGCGTGTTCGATCACCTGCCGATGCTGGTCAACTTCATGCTCGGCTGCGTGATCGTGGCCGGCTGCTACGGCGCCTGGAGCGTGAACAAGCGGATCTTCTTCATCCAGGCCGTGCCGGCCCTGCTGGCCGTGGCCGCGTGGTGGATGGTGCCGGCCTGACCGGTGCCACCGGCCCCTCGATGGGGGGCGCGGTGGCAACGATCAACGCTTGAGCGGCGACACCCACATCTGGATGTGCGCGTCGAACACCGGGGTGCCGGCGTCGTCGCGCACCTGCACATGGACCGGCAGCGCGTAACCGGCGTCGGCGGCCACGATGGGCTGGGCCGGCGTGGCCACGGCATGCTGGGTTCCGGTGGCCTTGGCCAGGTACGTCACCTCCATGCCCTTGGGGATCCAACGCATGCCCCTGGGCAGCGACGCATCCACCATCAGCCCGGCGGTGAGCTCGGCCAGGTTGCACAGCGCGATCGCGTGCACGGTGCCGATATGGTTGGTGACCTTGCGGCGATGCGCGATGCGGCCCTCGCAGCGACCGTTCTCGAGCAGGGTGATGCGCGGGGCGATGCTGGCGAAGTAGGGCGCCTTGAAGCACACCGCGCGCGAGAACAGCCAGGTGCCGGCAGGCCAGCGCTGCAGCCGTTGGTAGAGGTTCAACAGGGGAGCGGACATGGACGTCTCTCAAAAAAACGGCGGACCGAAGTCCGCCGTGGTTGCTTACATGGCTGCTTGGATTACGCCGCTTCCTGCGACTGCTGGTCCTTGCGTTCGCGGTCGTAGTAGCCGGCCGAACGCAGCTCGTGCGGATCGAAATCGTCCACCGTGATCGTTTCCAGGGTCAGCGCGCGCAGCTCTTCCAGCAGCGTGCGCTCGTCCTGGGTGATCACGCCTTCGGCCACGGCTTCGTCCAGCTGGGTGGTGAAGTCCAGGGCTTCGATGCCCTTGGTCTTGACCGCCTTGATGAACTTGCGCTCGACCGGCTCGGCCATGATCGCCTTGGACAGGTAGCTGTTGATGCGGCCACCCGGGTTGTTCTCGCACGGGGTCAGGAACACGCCACTGGCCAGACGGTCGCGGGCTTCGTTGGGCGCCATCAGCAGCGCGGCCACGCGGTGGCCCAGGCGATCGCCCGGTGCTTCGGCGCGGCGGCCGAACGGGAAGATCAGCAGCCACATCAGCCAGCCGATCGGACGGATCGGGAAGTTGCGCAGGGCCGCCGACAGCGAGGTCTCGATCGTGTGCACGCTGTCATGGAAGGCCCAGGCCAGCAGCGGCTGGTCGGCGACGGGGGCGCCTTCGTCGTGGTAACGCTTGAGCATGGCGCTGGTCATGTAGATGTGGCTCAGCACATCGCCCAGGCGGCCGGACAGCGATTCCTTGAACTTCAGCTTGCCGCCGAGCGTCATCATCGAGATGTCGGCCATCAGCGCCAGGTTGGCCGAGTAACGGTCCAGCTTGCGGAAGTAGCGGCGGGTGTAGGCATCGCCCGGGGCCGCGCCGAAGCGGGCGCCGGTCAGGCCGAACCAGAACGAACGCACGGCGTTGGAGATGCCGAAGCGGATGTGGCCGAACAGGCTGCGGTCGAAGTCCTGCAGGCCGGCCTTGGTGTCCGGATCCTGCGCGGCCTTCATTTCCTTCAGCACCCACGGATGGCACAGGATCGCACCCTGGCCGAAGATCAGCAGGCTGCGGGTCATGATGTTGGCACCCTCCACCGTGATCGCGATCGGCGCGGCCTGCCAGCTGCGGCCGGCGAAGTTGCGCGGCCCCAGGATGATGCCCTTGCCGCCGATCACGTCCATCATGTCCGAGATCACCTCGCGGCTCATGGTGGTGCAGTGGTACTTGGCGATCGCCGACGGTACCGACGGCACATCGCCGCGGTCCACAGCAGCGGCGGTGGCCTGGCACAGCGCGCTGATCGCATACGCCTTGCCACCGATCCGGGCCAGCGCTTCTTCCACGCCCTCGAAGCGCCCGACCGACAGGCCGAACTGCTTGCGGATGCGTGCGTACGCGCCGGTGATCACCGCGCCCGCCTTGGCACCACCACTGGCGGTGGAGGGCAGGGTGATCGAGCGGCCCACGGCCAGGCACTCGTTGAGCATGTTCCAGCCCTTGCCGGCCTTCTCGGCGCCGCCGATCAGCTGGGTGAGCGGAATGAACACGTCCTTGCCGCGGATCGGACCGTTCTGGAAGGTCGAGTTGAGCGGGAAGTGGCGCCGGCCGATTTCCACGCCGGCAGTGTCACGCGGCAGCAGCGCCAGGGTGATGCCGATATCGCGGGTGCTGCCGATCAGGCCGTCCGGATCGTACATGCGGAACGCCAGGCCGATCAGCGTGGCCACCGGCGCCAGGGTGATATAGCGCTTGTCGAAGGTGAGCTTGACGCCGAGCACCTGCTCGCCGTTCCACTCGCCCTTGCAGACGATGCCGTAATCGGGGATCGAGGTGGCATCGGAGCCCGCGAACGGACCGGTCAGGCCGAAGCAGGGCACTTCGCGGCCATCGGCCAGGCGCGGCAGGTACTGGTCCTTCTGCGCCTGGGTGCCGTAATGGTTGAGCAGCTCACCCGGGCCGAGCGAGTTGGGCACGCCAACGGTGGAGCTGACCACGCTCGACACCGAGGCCAGCTTCTGGATCACCTTGTGGTGGGCCAGCGCGCTGAAGCCCAGGCCGCCGTATTCCTTCGGGATGATCATGCCGAAGAACTTGTTCTTCTTGATGAAGCTCCACAGTTCCGGCGGCAGGTCGGCGTAGACGTGGGTGATTTCCCAGTCGTTGACCATCTTGCACAGCTCTTCGACCGGGCCATCCAGGAAGGCCTGTTCCTCGGCGGTGAGCTGCGGCTTGGGGTAGTTAAGCAGGATGTTCCAGTCCGGGTCACCGGTGAACAGCTGGCCTTCGAAACCGACCGAACCGGTTTCCAGCGCGATGCGCTCGGTCTGCGACAGCGGCGGCAGCACCTTGCGGAACACCTTCATCATCGGTGCGGTCAGCAGCGGCTTGCGGATGAAGGGCAGCAGCAGCGGCACGGCGATGACCGCCACGATGGCGGCGGCGACGAGGGTGGCGGTCTGGTTGACGTACGGAATGAACCAGCAGGCGGCCAGCAGCACGAGGCTGACGATCGTCCAGGTGATCAGCCGCATCCGATGGTAGGCGACGAAGGCGCCCGCCAGCAGGATGGCCAGGAAGGGAACGACAATGCTCATGAGCGTGCTCCGGTGACGTGCTCGGTAGTGGCGGACTGTGCCACGGCGGAGGCCGAGGGCAACACGTCCAGATAGTCCAACACAGTAGCGGTAAAGGCGTTGTTGTCGTCACCGGCGACCATGTGCGTGGCCTCCGGCAACTGCACATGGCGCGCATGCGGCACCAACGCGAGGAATTCGGCCACCGTCTGCGGGGTGACCAGGGTGCTGCGCCCGCCGCTGACCAGCAGCAACGGGCATTTCACCTGGCGCGCCGCCTCGGCGAGCGCGTCCTGGTGCTGTTCGCTGTCGCGTGCCAGTTCGGCGACCAGGCGCGGGTCCCAGTGCCAGCGCCAACGGCCGTGGCCGTCCTCGCGCAGCAGCGCGCGCAGGGAATCGTCGGACTTGCGCGGGCGGTGCGGCATGTAGGCCGAGATCACATCGGCGGCCTGCGACAGGGAGGCGAAACCGTCCGGGTGGGCGGTCATGAACATCAGGATGCGTTCGACCCCGGCGGTATCCCAGCGCGGAGTGATGTCCACCAGCACCATCGCCGAGAACAGGCCCGGCCAGCGCGATTCGGCCAGCAGCCCGAACAGGCCGCCCATCGAGGCGGCGACCAGGATCGGCGGCTGCGGTTGTTCGCCGGCCAGCACGATCAGGTCATCGGCGAACTGTTCGCCGTGGTAGGCACGTTCGGCCGGGTTCCAGTCCGAGTCGCCGTGGCCGCGCGCATCATAGGCAAGCGTCTGGTAACCGGCCGCCGCCAGCGAGTGGGCGGTGGCATTCCACGCATGCCGGGTCTGGCCGAAGCCATGGGCGAACAGCACCGTGCCACGGCGCCCCGGCGAGGAGCGGGTAGCGGCCAGCACGGCGTCATGCGCGCCGGTCAGTCGCTCATCTTCAAAACGGGGCAGGGTAGCGGAAGGATTGACCATACTCGCTAGTATGGACCTGGCCGGTGGCATGTCAATACTTGGGGGTATGGTGATGGCGGCCGTGGTCCGCGAACGCCGCCATGGCAGGGCTGGCGAGGGCCCGGGCATGGTCCCGCGCCGCGCTTTTGGCGGACACGGACCCCGGCGTATGGTTAAATCGTCGGCATGAATGAACCTGACGCTTCCGCCGGCGAGCCACGTGCCGGCCGCAACAGCCGCCTGAGCGCGGAAGACTGGGCCCAGGCCGCCCTGGACCTCATTGCAGAACAAGGCGTTGGTGCGGTGGCGGTCGAGCCGCTGGCGCGTCGCCTCGGGGTGACCAAGGGCAGTTTCTACTGGCATTTCCCGTCCCGCGATGCGCTGCTGCAGGCCGCGTTGGAGCGCTGGGAGCTGTTCGAGCAGGAGCAGGTCTTCGGCAGCCTCGAAGACGTGCCGGACCCGCGCGTGCGCCTGCGGCAGCTGTTCCAGGTGGTGGCCCACGAAGTGCAGCCGCACATCATCTACAGCGAGCTGCTCAAGGCGCTGGACCACCCGATGGTGCGCCCGGTGATCGACCGCGTGTCGCACCGCCGCCTGGAGTATCTGGTGGCCTCCTTCCGCCAGGCCGGCCTGAGCCGTACCGATGCGCAGCACCGCGCGCGCCTGGCCTATGCGGCCTACGTCGGCTTCCTGCAGTTGTCGCTGCAGTTGCAGCAGCCCAAGCAGGCGCGCGAGGATTTCGAGGCGTATGTGGAACACGTGATCGAGACACTGATCCCGATCGGCTGAAGTAGTGCCGGGTTGCAAGCGAAAAGGCCGCGGAGACGCGGCCTTTTTCGTGTCCGGCCGCTGCGCACGATGTACGTGGGCCGGAAAAGACAACGGCCCCTTTCGGGGCCGTTGCTTCAGGACATCAGATCGCGTGCAGCGGCGATCAGAAGCGCTGGGTGTACTGCATGAAGAAGTAACGGTCGAAGTCCAGCATCGGATCGATCGAACCGGAGCTGTTGTTGGTCTGCGAGTAGCTCATCGGCGGCTGCTTGTTGAAGATGTTGCGCGCACCGACGGTGACCGTGCCATTCCACGGCGCGGCCCAGCTGACCGAGACGTCCTGGTAGGAGATCGAGCCCTTCTTGTTGGCACCTTCGCCGCCGCCCCAGCCACCGTTCGGGGTCAGGTAGGTCGGGTCGTTGCACTGCTCGGCCGAACCATCGAAGCAGAAGTCGCGGTAACCGCCGTAGTAGCGCATGTTCCACTGTGCCGACAGGTCACCCTTGGCCCAGTTGACGCCCAGGGTGGCGCGCACGCGCGGGAAGTTCCAGTAGCCGGCGTAGTTGTCCCAGTCGGCCGTGGCATCGCTCTTCTGGCGGTAGGCCACCAGGTAGTTGCTGTCCAGGTGGACCGAGAACTGACCGACCGCGAACTCCGGCAGGCGGTAGTTGGCGCCGAAGTTGTAGCCTTCGGTTTCCAGCGAACCCAGGTTGGTGTTGCCGCGGCTCAGCGAAACGACCTGGCCACTGGCAGCGTCACGGGTGTAGTTACAGAACGAATCGACGCCGTTGTAGCACTGCTGCAGGACGTAGGTCGCCGACACGGCGGTGATCACGTTGTCGATGGTGATCTTGTACCAGTCCAGCGAGAAGTCCAGACCCTGGACCCAGCGCGGGCTGAACACCAGGCCGACGGTGCGGGTCTTGCTGTATTCCGGCTCCAGATCCGCGTTACCCACACCGGCCTGGAACGGCGCGATGCTCTGGCTTTCGCGGGCGGCAACCGGCGCGCCTGCGCTGTCTTCCTGGCGGAAGTTGGCCGGCAGGCCTTCGCCGGCGCAGCGGGCAGCCGCGGTCGCGTTACCGGTACGGATACCCAGCAGCGAGTCGCACGGATCGGTGAAGTAATCGAAGGTCTGCGAACCGCCACCGAAGGTGTCGTCCAGGGTCGGGGCGCGGAAGCCCTTGCCGTAGGTGGCGCGGACCAGCAGGTCTTCGACCGGCTTCCAGGTCAGGCTGAACTTGCTGTTGGTGGTGTCACCGAAACGGTCGTAGTCGGAGTAGCGGCTGGCCACGTCGAACGACAGTTCCTTGGCGAACGGCAGATCCTTCAGGACCGGGATCATCAGCTCCAGGTAGACTTCATCGGTCTTGTAGCGGCCGCTGGTGGCGCCGGCAGCAAGATCGGTGGTGTAACCGGCAGCGGACAGCTGATCCGGGTAGTCATAGCCTTCCACGGTGCGGTGTTCCACGCCCGCTGCGAAGGCGAATTCGCCCGCGCCGCCCGGCATGTCGAACAGGCCGCCGGTGATGTTGGCGAAGTACTGCTTGCTGACGCTCTGCTGGGTCGCCTGGCTGATGGTGTTGACGTACTTCAGCGCATCGGCGGTGGAGGCCGACGGGCCGCCCAGGATGTTGAACGGGGTGCACTGGCCGGCCGACAGGCTGGTGCCCAGCGCGATCGGGTTCAGTGCGCTGCCGCACTGGACCACGCCCTGGCTGTTCAGGAACGACGGGCCCAGGGCCTTTTCGAGGGCCAGCAGGTTGATGTTGCCGGTGCTGATCTGGGTGACATCGAACTTGTTGTAGTTCATGCCGACGTCCCAGTTCCAGCCGTGGGAGCCGACGTCGAAGGCACCTTCAAACGCGCCGTCGAAGTGGTAGGACTTCACGTTGTTCTGCGAGACGCGCGGAATCTCGATGGTACGGCGGTACCAGTCGGTGATTTCGATGCCCACCGGGTTGTAGTAGCTGTCGGCGCTGATGTAGACCGGGTAGGTCGGCTGCGCGTTGGCGCTCAGCGGGTAGCCGGCGACCTGGCGGGTCGAGTCGCGCTCGGAGTACATCACGGTCGACTTGAAGCTGATATTCGGATTGAACTCGTAGCCCACCGAGGTGAAGATCGACTTGGTCTCCGACTCCTGCTGCAGCATCATCTGCTGGGTGGAGTTGAAGCGGTCGTCGCGGGTCACGCCGGCGTGGTAGTTGGCGATGTTGCGCGAGTCCGCGCCGACGCCGACGCCATCGAAGGTGCCGGTGTGGTTGATGACCTGCATGTTCGGCGTCCAGACGCCGTCAGCGGCACCGACGATATCGCCATCGTCGTTGAGGTAGTTGCCGGCGCCCGGGGTGCCTTCGGCGCGCGGATCGGAGAAGCGACCCCACGGACCGGTGGCGCTCAGGCCGGCGTACGGGAAGTTCGGGCCGTAGGTGTAGCGGGTCAGCTCACGGTCCTTGGCCCACACCGGATCTTCCTTGGTGTAGCTGGCGCCGAACACGATCGAGGCACGCTCGCCGGTGGTGCCGGCGGTGAACGAGTACGACTGCTTCTGGCCATCGCCGCGACCGTTCTGGCCGATCAGCGCGGAGGCTTCAGCGCCTTCGAAGTTCGAGCGCATGATGATGTTGACCACGCCGGCGACGGCATCGGAGCCGTAGATCGCCGAGGCGCCGTCCTTCAGCACTTCGATGCGCTCGATCAGCGCGCTCGGAATGGTGGACAGATCGGTGTAGCCGGCCAGGCTGGAGGTCCAGCGCTTGCCGTTGACGAGAACCAGGGTGCGGTTCTCGTTCAGGTTGTACAGGTTGACGTACTGGCCGCCCTGTTCCGGGTTGGAGGTCAGCACCGCAGCCTTGCTGAAGTTCTGGGTGCCCGACACCGACAGGTTCTGCAGGATGTCGCCGACACTGACCAGGCCCGACTTCTTGATGTCCTCGGAGGACACGGTGAAGATCGGCTGCGCGGTTTCCACGTCGACCGAACGGATGCGCGAACCGGTGACCTGGATGCGATCCAGGTTGGTTGCGCCGGTGGCCTCCTGGGCCTGGGCGGTGCCGCCGGCGGCGGCGCTCGCGACCAGCGCGACAATCACCGCGTCGCGCAGCTTGTTGGACTTAAAGTTCATTGCTCTCTCTCTCCAAGGGAATCTTGGGTATTCACTGGGGTGTTTGCCTGTAGCGGCACCAAAACGGCAGCGCCAACAACCACGAGGCTGACTCGATAGTAACTGCGGATTCCCAAGAATTAAAGTCGCGTTAATACAGGCTGTGAGCGACTTCACCTGTTCCAAACTCCTTCCAAATCAATCACATCACCCTACACATTGCCCAATTTCGTCTCGTTGGTTAAGCAATGGTGAAGAAAATAGTTGCAATTGATTTGTCACGGTTTGTATCAACGCGTGTCTCATCACGTCACTGGGCACGGTCATGCCTTGACGCCCGCAGCCAATGCATGTCACCGCGCGGGCGCGAAAGCCCATTGAAATCAGGCATCAACGCCATTGCTGCGGCATCGCCGACCGGTCCACCGACAGGCCGCGGTGCCTGAAGGGGGTCACCCTGCGCGTCGTGGGTGCCTCGCGCGCAGAAGGAAGAACCAAAAAAAAACGCGCCGGCGGGCGCGTTTCTTTCGACACACTCCGGGCGCGCCGGGTGCGGGGGGCTCAGAGATCCTGTTCGTAACGGACGTACGGCACGGTGCCTTCGTCGGTGCTCTCGTTACGCGGTGCGAACGGGTTCTTGCCACGGGTAATGACGTTTTCGGCGCCGACGGTGAGCTGGCCACTCCACGGCGTCCGCCAGGTCAGGCCAACGCCCAGGCCTTCCCACTTGCCGGGCTGACCCGGCACATCGACCACGCGGCCGATGATGTTGCCGCTGAAGTTGCCGTAGCCGGCACCGATGGTGAGGCTCTTGCTGTCCCAGCGGTCCACGATGGCCGGCGAGGCGTCGGACAGCGGGACCAGGCGCGCCTTGGCGTAGGTGCCGCCAATGGACACGAAGCCTTCGCGGCCGATGTTCTTCTGGCCGAACACGGTCAGGTCATTCTGCTCGGCGCGCAGCGCCGGCGACTTGTTCGGCGCTGCCAGCCAGGCCGGCAGGGTGTCGCGGCCGCTGCCGGCAGTGATGCCGACACGCCCGCCCGGGCGATTGAAGGCCGCGGTGCCGGTGACCCGGCGGCTGATTGAGGCGGTGTCGTCGTCGTCGCCCAGGCTGGCCAGCATGCAATGGCTGGCCAGGCCGCTGATGCTGGTGCCGCGGCTGCTGTTGCAGAGCAGGCCCAGCGAATCGCCGGAGGACAACCCGAAGGCGGCATCCAGCGAGCTGCGGCCGAAATGCCAGCGTGCCCCGGCCGACTGTTCGCCGGTGGGCTCCAGGTACAGCAGGGCCTCGACCTTGCCGCTGCCCTTGTTCCACACCGGCAGCACCGTGCTGTCCTGGCGGGGCTTGGTCTGCGCATGCGCGCCCGGGATCGCGGCGAGGGCGATCACAAGGGCCAGCGGTAGACGCAGAAGGGAGCGCATGGGAACTCTCAGACAGCAGGGGTGAGCACAAGTTCCCGCCGAAGCGGGAGATTGATCCTAGGGTGTTTATGATTTCTTAACAAGTCTTGGTTCTCCCCAGAACAAAACTCGTGCGGCGATTACTGAAGCCGTTCAGGTGCCGGCGCGGATACGGCGGGATCGCTGAACAGTATGGCGAATTCCGTCAAGGGAAAGTGATACTCCCGTCCGCAGAATTCGCAGCGCACTTCCACCGCCCCGGTCGGCTCGGCGGCGGCGCGGGCCTCGGCTTCCCCCAGCGACTGCAGCATGCCCTCGACCCGCTCGCGCGAGCAGGAGCAGTCGAAGCGCAGGGGGCGTTCGCCCAGCAGTTCCGGCTTCTCTTCATGGAACAGACGGTGCAGCAGCACGTTGCCGGCCACCTCCAGCAGTTCCTGCTTGCCCAGGGTCTCGAACAGCGCACTGGCACGCGACCAGCCGTCGTGGTCGCCTTCGTCCCCCGGCAGCTTCTGCAGCAGCAGGCCGGCGGCACGCTCGCCATCGGCGGCCAGCAGCAGGCGGGTGGGCAGCTGCTCGGACTGGCGGAAGTAGTCTTCAAAGGCCTCGTCCAGGCCTGCGGCGGTCAGCCCGACCAGGCTCTGGTAGCGCTGCGGTTCGCGCGGGTCCAGGCCGGGGTTCTCGATGGTGATCGCCAGCAGGGCGTCGTCGCCCAGCGCGGTCAGGTCGCGCGGCGCGTCGCCACCGCCCTCGGCCAGCTGCACGATCCCGCGCAGGGTGCCGGCGGCGGTGCATTCGGCGAACAGGGTGCGCATGGCCGTGTTGCTGCGCAGCTGGATCGACAGGCGTCCGTCGACCTTGGTGTGGCCGGTGAACAGCGCCGAGGCCACGCTGGCCTCGCCGAGCAGCTCGGCGGCGGCCGGCGGGTAGGTGGCGTGGGACAGGATCTCGCGCCAGGTGGCATCGAGGTGCACGTGCACGCCGCGGACGCCGGCATCGGGAAGCAGGAAACGGACAAGGGTGTCGGATTGGGCGGTCATCGGTTCGGTGGCTGCGCTTAAAGGGGGGCGGTTGCCGGATAATGCGCCGACAATCGTGCAAGCAAAGGATGCACCACTAATGGGGGCAGAGCGCAGCAACCTCAAGGCCGAGCCAGGCCTGGACCCGTCGCGTCCGCGGCGTTGGCACTGGAAGCGCCTGTTGTGGCTGCCGGTGCTGTTCGCCGCCTTCAGCGTGCTGCAGGTGCTGGTGCTGCGGTTCGTCGACCCGCCGCTGTCCACGGTGATGCTGTGGCGCTACGGCGAGGCGCTCGGCCAGGGCGAGTGGGACTACCGGCTTCATTACCAGTGGCGCGACCTGGACCAGATGGCCCCGAGCCTGCCCATCTCCCTGGTGGCCGCCGAAGACCAGCGCTTCCCGGAGCACAATGGCTTCGATCTGCAGGCGATAGAGAAGGCGCGCGACCACAACGCCAAGGGCGGGCGCCTGCGCGGGGCCAGTACGATCAGCCAGCAGGTGGCCAAGAACCTGTTCCTGTGGCAGGGACGCAGCTGGGTCCGCAAGGGCCTGGAGGTCTGGTACACGGTCCTGATCGAGGCGCTGTGGCCGAAGGCGCGCATCCTGGAGATGTACGCCAACATCGCCGAGTTCGGTGATGGCATCTACGGCGCGCAGGCGGCGGCCCGCCAGTACTGGGGCAAGGACGCGGCGCGCCTGAGCGCGGCGGAAAGCGCGCGGTTGGCGGCCGTGCTGCCCGCGCCTCGCCGCTACAACGCAGCCAGGCCGGGCCCGTACGTGCAGCGGCGCGCGGCCTGGATCCAGCGCCAGGCGCGGCAGCTGGGCGGTCACGCCTACCTCGGCGAGGATTGAGCATTCATGCAGGTGATGGGCTGACGCTACAATCGCCGCATGAATCCCCAGCGCCTGACCGTCGTCGTTGCCGCCCACAATGAGGCCCTGGTCCTGCCGATGCTGCACCCGCGCCTGCGCGCGGTGCTTGACGGCCTGGCGGGCATCGACGGCCGCGTGCTGTATGTGGATGACGGCAGTACCGACACCACCTGGGCGGTGATGCAGGCCCTGGCCGAGGCCGATGCCTCGGTCGGTCTGTTGCGCCTGTCGCGCAATTTCGGCAAGGAGGCGGCACTGACCGCCGGGCTGGATTTCGTCGACGACGGCGCGGTGATGATCCTCGATGCCGATGGCCAGGACCCGCCCGAGCTGATCCCCGACTTCGTCGCGTTGTGGCAACAGGGCTACGACAACGTGTACGGCACGCGCCTGGTACGGGACGGCGAAAGCTGGCTCAAGCGTTCCACTGCCAAGGTGTTCTATCGGGTGATCGGGCGCTTGTCGAAAACGCCGATCCCCGCCGACACCGGTGATTTCCGGCTGCTGTCGCCGCGCGCGCTGGCCGCCCTGGGCCAGCTGCGTGAACGCCACCGGTTCATGAAGGGGCTGTTCGGCTGGGTCGGGTTCCGGCGCAAGGCGTTGCCCTACCACCGCCATGCGCGGCTGGTGGGGGAGAGCAAGTTCGGGCTGTGGAAGCTGTGGAACTTCGCGCTGGAGGGGATCACCGGGTTTTCCACCGCGCCCTTGCGGATCACCACCTACCTGGGCCTGGCCGCTGCCGGCTTCGCGTTCGTGTTCGCCATGTGGATCGTGGCCAAGGCCGCGCTGTACGGCGACCGGGTGGCGGGCTGGCCGACCATGATGGCGGTGATCCTGTTCCTGGGCGGGGTGCAGCTGATCGCGCTGGGCCTGATCGGGGAATACCTGGGGCGTTTGTACGAGGAATCCAAGCAGCGCCCGCTGTACCTGGTTGACACCTGGCATGCACCGTTCGTGGCAGACTCGGGCCTGCATCCCATCGGTGGAGAGCAGCGAGATGACCACGGTACGGCAGCTGTTGGAAGGCAAGTCCCCTGAGGTTTTCGCGGTCGCCCCGGACGCGGCGGTGATCGACGCGATCCGGTTGATGGCCGACAAGGGCATCGGCGCGGTGGTGGTGATGGACGGCCGGCAACTGGTCGGCATCCTGTCCGAGCGCGATTACGCGCGCAAGATCGTCCTGCACGAACGTTCCTCGCGGACCACGCGGGTGAGCGACATCATGACCGCCAAGGTGGTGACGGTGGCAATGACCGAACAGGTCGAGCACTGCCTGCAACTGGTCACCGACTTCCGCATCCGGCACCTGCCGGTGGTGGAGGCGGGCAGCGTGGTCGGGGTGATCTCGATCGGTGACCTGGTCAAGTCGGTGATCGACGAACAGGCGCAGAAGCTGGACCAGCTGCAGCAGTACATCGTGGCCGGGTGACCTGCACGCGCGCCGCACGTGCGGCGCCGTGACGACGATCGAGCCGGCTGGCGCGGGTATCCGGGCAGCATGCGCCAGCCCGCGTTACTTCGCGTAGCGGCCGCCGCAGTTGGTGTCCTTGCCGGGGCCGGTTTCCAGGGTGGCCAGCAGCGCGGCTGGCGGGGTGATGGTGGCCAGGGTGACGGCGATCGCGCCGCGCAGGCCCAGCGCCTTGAAGTCCGGGCGGAACGAGGGATCCTTGAACGACCCACCGATCCGCAGCGGCGAGCGCAGGGCGAGGATGCTGATGTCCTTCGGGCGCGGGCGCAGCAGCAGGTCCAGCTGTTCCTGCCTGAGATCCACGGTGCCACTGCCGACGATCAGCGTATCGCTGGTGTCGAAGGCGAGCGCGCGCGAGGTCATCACGCCGTTGTCCACGCCGAAGTCGCCGAACGCGCAACGCAGCGGAATCTGCTTGTCGCCGGTGAACAGGAATTTCAGCGACTCGGCGACGTCCAGGCCGGCCAGTTCCATGATCAGGTTGCCGACATGCCCGCGGCCGATGCCGACGGCGACGTTGCCGTCGGAGCTGCCGAGCATGGCGGCCACCGAGTTGCCGCTGCCGGCCAGGTCGACGTCACCGCTGACGCCGCCGGAGGCCTGTTCGGCCAGCTTGGAATCGGGCATCAGCTTGCCGAGCTGGATGTTGCGCAGGCTGGCCTTCAATTGCGTGGAAATGGTGTCCTTGCGCGCGTCCATGCGGATGGTGCTGCGGATGTCGCCGCCAGCGACGCCGAAGTTGAGCGGGTCCAGGCGCAGCAGGCCGGCGTCGAGCTTGAGGTGGGCGTCCATGTCGTCCAGCGGCAGCGCGGGCGAATTGATGCGCTGTGCCTTCCAGCGCACGTCGGCATCCATGGCGCGCAGCTTGGTGAGGTTGTACGGCGTGTCGGGCAGGATCCGGGTGCGGGCGGCGAGGGCAGCCGCCTTGGCCTTCTGTTCGGCGTTGGCGGTTTCGCCGGCGCCGGTGCGCGGCGGGGCCCCGATGAAGCCGGCGAGGTCATCGAAGTCCAGGCGCTTGGACACCAGGTCGGCCTTGAGGAACGGGCGTGCGCCGCCGACATCGATCTGCGCGGTGCCGCCGAGGTCGCTGTCGCCGGCGGTGCCGGTGAAGTCTTCGTAGCGCCAGATGTCGTTGTCGCGCTTGAGCCGGCCGTTGAGGCGGTATGGCGGGGTGGAGGGCATGGCCACC
Organism: Stenotrophomonas sp. Steno-Z1; assembly: GCF_056393175.1. Taxonomy (NCBI): domain Bacteria; kingdom Pseudomonadati; phylum Pseudomonadota; class Gammaproteobacteria; order Lysobacterales; family Lysobacteraceae; genus Stenotrophomonas; species Stenotrophomonas sp. Steno-Z1. The sequence continues at coordinate 354,578 of NZ_JBWJPB010000001.1, forward strand.
CCGATCAGCGGGAACAGGTCTTCCATGTCCTGGCCGCTGAGCATCAGCTGCAGGTTGAACACGCGCAGCGCGAACGGGTTGGTGAGGGTGCCGCTGGCGATGGCGTGGGTGCCACCGGCGCGTCCGTCCAGATGGATGCGGAACGGGTGGTCGCTGTTGGTCAGTTCCAGCGGTGATTCGGTGTTGCCGTCCAGCGAGAAGGCGTTGCCCTTCCAGCGGCCCTTGCCCTTGACCAGCAGCGGCGGCGCGCTGTCTTCGTTCCGCGGCTTGCCGCTGTTGAGGGCGACCAGCACGTCGGTGCGGCCGGCGGCGTCGAGGAACTGCAGGCGGCCATCATCGATGCGCAGGCGCTGCAGTTGCGGCGGGTTGCCGGTGGACGGCCCGAGGAAGTCCCAGTTGCCGGGGGTGTCCTTGCCGGGCCCGGTTTCGAGGAGGAGGTCCGGGCGGGTGAGGCGCACCTCGGGAATGTGGACCTGGCCGCGCAGCAGGGGCCAGACGCGGAGGGCTATTTCAACGCGGTCGGCGCTGGCCATCTGCGGCGTCTTGGCCCAGTCGGCATTGGCGAAGGTGATGCGGTCGGCGCGGATCGTCGTGGTGCGGCCAAGGTCGACGTCGAGGTCGCCATTGATGTGCAATGCGCGACCGGTCTTGGCCTGTACGGCGCGCTCCACCGGGCCCTTGAACCAGTTCCAGTCCCAGAGCGCGATCAACAGCAGCAGGGCCGCGAACAGGAACAAGAGGAGGGCAAGCCAGCGCTGCCCGCGCTTGCCAGGACGCTGCCAGCGCCAACGGCGGGCGGCAGGGGACGGAGCAGGGGAGTCAACAGTGTTCACGCGCTCCATCCTTGCCTGTTCATCGTGCAGGGAGCGCGAAGCATTGGTAAGGATGGTGTCAGGGCGGGGTGTTTTTTGCTTTGAAGGCGCTGGATCAAGCCCCCCTCAAAGAATCTGCGCCGTCACCGCAACGAAATGACAGACGCTGCCGCCGATCACGAACAGGTGCCAGATCGCGTGCGAGTAGGGGATCGATTCGCGGTGGTAGAAATAGGTGCCCAGCGTGTAGGACAGGCCGCCGGCAAGCAGCCAGCCCAGCGTCCAGCCATCGATCGAGGCCCACATCGGCTTGATCGCCACCATCACCATCCAGCCCATTGCGATGTAGATGATCGTCGACAACAGCTTGAAGCGGCCGGTGAAGAACAGTTTGAAGATCACCCCGGCAAAGGCCAGCGCCCAGATCGCGGTGAACATGCCCCAGCCCCACGGACCGCCACGCAGCCCGATCAGGGTGAACGGCGTGTACGTGCCGGCGATCAGCAGGTAGATCGCGCAATGGTCGAACACCTTCAGGCGACCCTTGACGACCGGGTGCTGGACCGCGTGGTACAGGGTGGAGGCGGTGTACAACAGCAGCAGCGCTACCCCGAACACGATTGCGCTGGCCAACTGCCAGCCATCGCCGTAGATCGCGGCCAAGGTGATCAGCACCGCACTGGCGGCGAGCGCGGCCACCGCGCCGAGCCCGTGGGTCAGCGCGCTGGCGATTTCTTCACGTACCGAAGCAACTGTAGTCATGGCGATCGACAATGCGGGGAGGGGGGGACCCGCTCCCCCCTATCATCGCCGCGTTGGCGCGCGCATGCACGCGCGCCTGTTCAGTCGCCGTGTCAGGACACCGAAATACTGTGTGCCGCTTCGCGCGTGGCGGCGAAGCGCACATCCGGCGCGCGTTCCTGCGCCAGCTGCAGGTTGACCCGCGTCGGCGCCAGGTACACCAGGTGCCCGGCGGCGTCGATGCTGAGGTTGCCCGCGTTCTTCTCGCGGAATTCCTCCAGCTTCTTCTCGTTGCTGCAGGTCACCCAGCGCGCGGTGGTGACGCTGACCGGCTCGAAGGTGGCTTCCACGCCGTACTCGTCCTTCAGGCGGTAGGCGGCCACGTCGAACTGCAGCACGCCGACTGCACCCAGGATCAGGTCGTTGCTCATCAGCGGGCGGAAGAACTGCGTGGCGCCTTCCTCGGACAGCTGGGCCAGGCCCTTCTGCAGCTGCTTGAGCTTGAGCGGATCACGCAGGCGCGCGCGGCGGAACAGCTCCGGGGCGAAGTTCGGGATCCCGGTGAAGCTGACGGCCTCGCCTTCGGTGAAGGTGTCGCCGATGGAGATGGTGCCGTGGTTGTGGATGCCGATCACATCGCCCGGCCACGCCTCGGCGGCGATCTCGCGATCGCTGGCCATGAAGGTCAGCGCGTTGGCCAGCTTCATTTCCTTGCCGGTACGCACGTGGAAGGTCTTCATGCCGGCCACGAAGCGGCCCGAGCAGACCCGCATGAAGGCCACGCGGTCACGGTGCTGCGGGTCCATGTTGGCCTGGATCTTGAACACGAAGCCGGTCAGCTTGGATTCTTCCGGGGCGATCACCCGGCCGGTGGTGGCACGGGCCTGCGGCGACGGCGCGTGCTCGACGAAGAAGTCCAGCAGCGGCTGCACGCCGAAATTGTTCACGCCCGAGCCGAAGAACACCGGGGTCTGCTTGCCGGCCAGGTAGGCCGCCAGGTCGAACGGGTGGCTGGCGCCCTGCACCAGCTCCAGCTCGTCGCGCAGGTCGGCCAGCATGCGCTCGCCGATCTTTTCGGCCAGGCCCGGCGAGTCGATCGACGGGAAGATGGTCGAATCCTGGCGGGTGAAGTTGCGGCCCTGTTCGTACAGGTGCACTTCGCCGCTGATCAGGTGGACCACGCCCTTCAGGCGCTGGCCCATGCCGATCGGCCAGGTCACCGGCGCGCACTGGATGCCGAGCACGCTCTCGACCTCGTCCAGCAGGTCGATCGGCTCCTTGCCCTCGCGGTCGAGCTTGTTGATGAAGGTCATGATCGGGGTGTCGCGCAGGCGGCACACTTCCATCAGCTTGATGGTGCGCTCTTCCACGCCCTTGGCCACGTCGATCACCATCAGCGCCGAGTCCACCGCGGTGAGCACGCGGTAGGTGTCCTCGCCGAAGTCGGCGTGGCCGGGGGTGTCGAGCAGGTTGACGATCTTGCCCTCGTAGGGGAACTGCATCACCGAGGAGGTGACCGAGATCCCGCGCTCCTTTTCCAGCGCCATCCAGTCGGACGTGGCGTGGCGGGCGGCCTTGCGGCCCTTCACCGAGCCGGCCATCTGGATCGCACCGCCGAACAGCAACAGCTTTTCGGTCAGCGTGGTCTTGCCGGCGTCAGGGTGGGAAATGATGGCGAAGGTGCGGCGGCGCGCGGCTTCGTTGGCGACTTCGGACATGGCGTGACGCGCCCGCCCGGGGCGCTTTTCTTGGAGATGAGCCGTCCAGTATAGCGGGGGCTGGGCGCAACCGGGGTCAGGGGGCGCCCGGCGCGCCGTCGCTGTCGCTCTCGCGGGCGAAGTGCAGCTCGCCCTGCGGGGCCACGATCCGCACCGGCACCGAACGCAGCTGCATGCCGCGATTGGCCTGGACCACGAAGTGCAGGTGCGGGGCCGTGCTGTAGCCGGTGTTGCCGGACAAGCCGATGCGCTGGCCGGCCTCGACCCGCTGGCCGCCGCGCACCAGCACGCCGTTGGCCTGCAGGTGGGCGTAGACGGCCATGCTGCCGTCCTCGTGCAGGACCCGGATGAAGTTGGCACGCTCGCGGTCGCGGCTCGGATCGCGGCCGTTTTCGTGGAAGTTGCCCTGCACCTGCATGACCCGGCCGGCGCGCGCGGCCAGGACCGGCGTGCCTTCGGCGAGGGCGAAGTCGACCGCGTCGCGGTTCTCGGCATCGGTGTGGCTGAAGCGCCCGCGCGGGGCCTGGGTGACCTGGAAGCGCCTGGCGTCGAACGGCAGCAGGTAGGCGACGTCCTGCGGGCTGGCGGCCGGGTCGCCGGGCACCGCATCCAGCAGCAGGTCCAGCCGCGGCACCTCGGCCGGGAGCTGCAGGCGCGAGACCACCACGCTGGCCGAGCCCGCCAGCACCGTCTGCAGCGGCAGGCCCGGCAGGGCGGCGGCGCCGGTCGGCTGGCGCAGCGCGACCTGGACCGGGCCGAACAGGTGGTTGTCCACCCGTGCCTGCCAGTGGCCGCCGCCGCCGTCGAGCCTGACCGTGGCGATGCCGGCACCGCTGCTGGTGGTCGACGCTGGCGCGTTGGTCTGCTCCACCAGGCCCCAGCCGGCCCGCCACGAAGGTGCGGACGGCGCGGCGGTGGCCAGGCCGGTGAGCGGAAACAGCATCAACAGCATGGCGTGGCGCATGAGCATGGCGTGGCGCATGGCGGGGATCCGATGAAGTGGGGCGACTGTACGCAACCGCTGCCGTTTACGAAAGCACCGGCGTTGCACTGGTAGGGGACTCTTTCACCGTCAACTCACCCACCACGGCTGAGACTGATGAAACCAGCGCGCCGAGGAGGGTGGTGATTCGGCCTGGTTCCCAGCTCGGTTTCGTACAAGTTGCATGGTGGTTGCCTGACCCAGGCTGGACCATCCCCTGCCGTTGGCCTGCGGCTCACATCCACTGCAGGGCGCTGTGACGCATTCCTTGCCTGATCCAGGGAGTGAACCATGACCACCGATGCCCGAACGTTGCTTTGCCTGCGCCCGTTGGCTGGCGCGATACTGCTGTGGTGTTCCGCCGCGGGGGCAGCGGCCGACAATCCGCAGGTAGCAAATCGCGTCCACCTCGACGTTCCGCCGGGCACTTACACCGCATCGACCGGTTCGGTATTCACGGCATTCGGCCAAGGGGGCTCGATCAGCGGCCGGGATTCCTTGCTGATGGCGACGGCTGAAGGCGGGGCCGGGCGCGGCATCACCGCATTCGGCGACGGCAGCCTGGTCGAGCTAGCCAACAGCCGCATCGTCGTTACCGGTTTTTCCGGCGTCGGGATAGATGCGCAGTTCGGCGGCGAGGTGCGCATTACGGGCACGCGGGTCGAGATCCAGAAGCGTGGCTCTGGCGTCACTATTTTTAACGACAGTATCGGCAGCCTGACCGACAGCAGCATCATCATGGAGGATGCAGGCGTTGCAATCTTGAATTCGGGTGCGCTTTCACTGCTCCGCACGTCAGTGGAGACCCGCGCGGTGGGCGCCGTCGGCCTGAGTGCCAATGGCACCTCCACCCGTGTCGTTGACAGCCAGCTGCGGACGACAGGCGATTCCGCGCCTGCCATTGATGCTGCGGCAAACATCTCTGTCCAGATCAGCGGCAGCACGCTGCAGACGGCAGGCGATCGCAGCTACGGTATCAGCGTCCGCTCGGGAGCCACTGTGGACATCACCGGCGGAACGATAACGACCACCGGCAATGATGCATCCGGCATCCAGATGCTGGTTTTCAATCCAACGCTGAGCACGCTGCGCCTGGAGGGGGTCGGCATCCGGACCTCCGGGCAGCGCTCGTCCGGTATCCAGCTCAACAACGCGGCCCAGCTGACGATGATCGGCGGCAGCATCGACAGCGTCGGCTCGGCCGTGGTTGCCGCTGACGACAGCGCCCTGTTCACCGGCGCGCGATTGGCGTCCTCCGGCGACGGGGCCTCCGCCCTGCGCATGACCACGGCAGGCGGCGCATTCCAGCTCATCGATACCCAGGTGCAGGCCTCCGGCGTGGGCAGCTGGGCGGCGGACGTGGCCGGCACGTTCAGCCTGGCTGGCGGCAGCCTGGAAAGCGCGCAGTACGGTGCGTTCCGCAGCGCTGGCGGGAGTATCACGCTCTCGGCAGGCGCAAGGGCGAGCGGTGGCAACGGGCACCTGTTCGACCAGGCCACCGCGACCCCCACCACGCTGACGATGGACGGTGGGGTACAGGCAACCGGGGGTATCGGTTTTGTGCCCGGCCTGCCGGCCGGCACGTTCGCAGCGGCCACCACGGTGGCGCTTGCCAACGATTCGGTCTGGACCGGTGCTACGACCGGCACTGTCGCCCAGTTGTCGATCGCCAGCGGTAGCCGTTGGCGACTCACCGACAGTTCGGACGTGCAGGCGCTGCACCTCGACGGCGGCACGGTCGCGTTCTCCGCGCCGGTGGCCGACGACTTCAAGACGCTACGCGTGGATGGCGATCTGACCGGTGCCGGTACCTTCGCGATCAACGCCCGGCTCGGCGCCGACGGTGCGCCGCGTGACCTGCTGCATGTGGTGGGCGATACCCGCGGCGCGTTCGGTCTGCAGGTCGACAACGCGGGCGGGGCCGGCGGTCTCACTGCCGAGGGCATCCGTGTGGTCCAGGTGGATGGTGCATCCGAGGGTCGCTTTGCCCTGGCCGGTCGCGCCGTCGGGGGGGCGTATGAGTACTTCCTGTTCAAGGGCCGGCCGACTGTCGCCGACGGCAACTGGTACCTGCGTTCGGAGTTCGTACCGTCGCCGCCCGACCCCTGCGACAGCGATCCAGCCGGACCGGGCTGCACCCCGCCGCCCGATCCGGCCCCCTGCGATGCCAACCCGGCGCTGCCGGGTTGCCCGCCACCGACCGACCCCTGCCTGGCCGATCCGGCGCTGCCGGCGTGCCGGCCCCCGCCGCCGATCTGCGAGCAGGACCCGACCCTGCCGGCGTGCCGGCCAACGCCGATCTACCGCCCGGAACTGGCCGCCTACCTGGCCAACACGACGGCGGCGATCGAGCTGTTCCAGTACTCGCTGCATGCGCAGACCGGCGCTGGGACCGGTCGCACCAACGGCGCGCTTGATCGTGGAGTCTGGTTGCGGGTGGGCGGCCAGCAGGGCCGGTTGCCAAGGCAGGCGGACCAATTGTCGGCGTCGCTGGAACGCTCGGTGGTGAGTATCGGGTCGGACCTGTGGACGCGGGCCGACGGCCGGGCGGCATGGGGCGCGATGGCGGCGCACGGCGTGGCCACGGCCAGCACGGTCTCGCTGCTGACCGGCTACACCGCGCGCGGGCATGTGCAGGGCGTGGCGGTGGGACTGTATGGCCTGTGGGAGCAGGGCAGCGTGGATGGCACTGGCGCCTTCGCCGATGGCTGGATACAGGTGGGCCGCTACCGCAACCGCGTGAATGGCGAAGACGCGGCGCCCGAACGCTACGACACCCGGACCTGGGCCGGATCGCTGGAAGGCGGCTACCGCTGGCACCTCGCGGCCTCCGACACCCGCGCGCTGCTGCTGGAGCCACGTTTCCAGGCCACCTACACCCGTCTGCGCGGCCACGACCATGGCGAAGCGAACGGAACGATCATCGGCGGACTGGACCAGGCGGTGTGGGGGGGAGAGGTCGGACTTCGGCTGGCATGGCTGGATACCGCCGGACCGATGCGCGTGCAGCCATTCATCGGCGTGAATGCCCTGCGCGAGAGCCGTGCCGCCGCGCTGACGCTGGATCAGATTGGCTTTGCCACGGCGCGGCCCCAGAACCGGTACGAGGTCCAGATGGGATTCGAGCTGGCCCTCGCTTCGGGTTGGAGCGGTGCCGGCCAGGTGTCGCTGCAGCGCGGTGCCGACGGTTTCCGGCAGCAGTCCGGTGAACTGGGGCTGCGCTACCGCTGGTAGCGGCGAAGGGCGCGCGCGGCTGATGACAAAAAACTATATCGCTTCATCCAGATGAAACGATTGACATGCGCGAAAAGGGCTGGCATCGTGGCTCCACCATCGAGACCGGCAGAGGGACAGGCCCTTTGAAGCCGGGGCAGCCCGCAGACGCGCAAGCGACCTGCGTAGGTGCCAAATCCTGCGGAGACCGTTGGCGTCTTCCGAAAGATGGTTCGACCCGTGCACCGTGCGTGCACCTCGAACGCGAGCTCCGCGAAAGCTCGATGGCCGTTTTCCTACTTTGGATACCGCCATGGGTTTCGCCACCGCTACCGCTGTTGCCACCGACGCCTTCGCCCCGATCAGCGTCCCGCTCGACGCCCACCCGCACGCCGTGCGCGGCGAGATCGCCGCGGTGCTGTCGATGCGCCACGCCGGGGTGCGCCCGGTGCGCCTGCGTTATGAGCTGGTCGGCCGTGCCGGCGCGCCGGTGGTGGTCCTTGCCGGTGGCATCTCCGCCCACCGCCACGTGGCCGCCAACGTGGACTTCCCCGAAAAGGGCTGGGCCGACGGGCTGGTTGCCCCGGGTCGCGCGCTGGACCCGGCGTCGCTGCGCGTGCTGGCGTTCGACTTCATCGGCGCCGACGGGGCGCTGGACGTGCCGATCGACACTGCCGACCAGGCCGATGCGCTGGCCCTGCTGCTCGACCATCTCGGCATCGCCCAGCTGCAGTGCTTCGTCGGCTATTCCTACGGCGCACTGGTGGGCCAGCAGTTCGCCATCCGCCATCGCCAGCGCCTGCTGAAGCTGGTCGCCGTCAGCGGCGCGCACCGCCCGCATCCGTATGCCGCCGCCTGGCGCGCGCTGCAGCGGCGTGCGGTGGCGCTGGGCCAGCTGCAGTGCGCCGAAAGCCATGGGCTGGCGCTGGCCCGCCAGTTCGCGATGCTCAGCTACCGCACCCCGGAGGAGTTCGGCGAACGTTTCGATGCGCCGCCGGAACTGGTCAACGGCCGCGTGCGCGTGGCCGCCGAGGACTATCTGGACGCGGCCGGCGCGCAGTACGTGGCGCGCACCGCAGTGGATGCGTACCTGCGGCTGTCCGAATCGATCGACCTGCACCGCGTCGACCCCGCCGCGCTGCTCGTGCCCACCGTGGTGGTCGCCGTGGAAGGCGATCGCCTGGTGCCGCTGGCCGACTGCGTCGGCCTGGTTGAAGGGCTGGGCCCGCGCGGCAGCCTGCGCGTGCTGCGCTCGCCCTATGGCCACGACGCCTTCCTCAAAGAAACCGATCGCATCGACGCGATCCTCGCCACCGCCATCCGTTCCCTGGGAGAAACCGCATGAGCCAGTCCACCGGTACCGAGCCGACCTGTAGCCGCGTCACCGCCGCCGTGCGTGCCGGCATCGACCGCGACACCGCCCACGGCGCGGTGACCCCGCCGATCGTGCTGTCCTCCAACTTCAGCTTCGATGGCTTCGGCAACAAGCGCCAGTACGACTACACGCGCAGCGGCAACCCGACCCGCGACCTGCTGGGCGAGGCCCTGGCCGAGCTGGAAGGCGGCGCGGGCGGGGTGATCACCTCCACCGGCATGGGCGCGATCAACCTGGTGCTCAATGCGCTGCTGCAGCCGGGCGACACCCTCGTGGTGCCGCACGACGCCTACGGCGGCAGCTGGCGGCTGTTCAACGCGCTGGCGAAGAAGGGCCACTTCGGCCTGATCACCGCCGACCTGACCGACCCGCGCTCGCTGGCCGACGCGCTGGCGCAGTCGCCGACGCTGGTGCTGATCGAGACCCCGTCCAACCCGCTGCTGCGCATCACCGACCTGCGTTTCGTCATCGATGCCGCGCACAGGGCCGGGGCCAAGGTGGTGGTGGACAACACCTTCCTGTCGCCGGCCTTGCAGCAGCCGATCGCCTTCGGCGCGGACGTGGTGCTGCATTCGACCACCAAGTACATCAACGGCCACAGCGACGTGGTCGGCGGCGCGGTGATCGCACGCGATCCGGCGGTGCACGAGCAGCTGGTGTGGTGGGCCAACGCCCTGGGCCTGACCGGCTCGCCGTTCGATGCCTTCCTGACCCTGCGTGGCCTGCGCACGCTGGGCGCGCGCCTGCGTGCGCACCAGGAGAACACCGCCGAGGTGGTCGACCTGCTGGTGGCCAGCGACGCGGTCGCCAAGGTGTATTACCCGGGCCTGGCCGACCATCCCGGGCACGCGATCGCGGCGCGCCAGCAGGACGGCTTCGGCGCGATGCTGTCCTTCGAGCTGGCCTCGTGCCCGGGCGATGACCCGCACGCGGCGGTGCGCGCCTTCGTCGATGGCCTGCGCTGTTTCACCCTGGCCGAGTCGCTGGGTGGGGTGGAGAGCCTGGTCGCGCATCCGGCCACCATGACCCACGCGGCGATGACCCCCGAAGCGCGCACGCACGCCGGCATCAGCGACGGCCTGCTGCGGTTGTCGGTGGGGATCGAGGCGGCCGAGGACCTGGTTGCCGACCTGCGGGCCGGGCTGGAGCGCGCGCAGGCGGTGATCGACCTGCACGCCAAGGCGGCGCTGCGCAAACAGGTGGATGCATGAGCGCGGTGCTGGACCTGCATCCGCCTGCCGCGCGCGGGCGGCGGCTGGCGCTGCTCGGCACCGGCACGGTCGGCACCGCCTTCGTGCAGCGCTACCAGTCGCTGCAGGCGCGTGGCCTGCTGCTGCCCGCGTTCTCCTGGCTGGCCAATTCACGCACGGCGCGCGCCTGCGAACAGGCCCCCGAGCACGAACTGCAGCAGGCCAACCTGGCCACGCGCGGGGCGCCGGCCCTGCAGCCGTGGGCCGAGGCGGAAGGCCTGCAGCGCGGCGACGTGGTCGTGGATGCGACCGCCAGCGACGAGGTGGCCCACTGGCACGAACACTGGCTGGCGCGCGGCGTGCACGTGGTCACCGCCAACAAGCTGGGGCGCGGCGCGCAACTGGCGCGCGCGCAGGCGATCGCCGACAGTGGCCACGGCGGCGCGGCGCATTACGGCGACAGCGCCACCGTGGGCGCGGGGCTGCCATTGCTGAGCAGCCTGCGTTCGCTGGTGGCCGGTGGCGACCGCATCCATCGCGTGGAAGGCGTGCTGTCCGGGTCGTTGGCCTGGCTGTTCCACCACTACGATGGGCAGCGGGCGTTTTCCGCGTGGGTGCGCGAGGCCGCAACGGCGGGCTACACCGAGCCGGACCCGCGCGTGGACCTGTCCGGCGAGGACGTCCGCCGCAAGCTGCTGATCCTCGCGCGGGCCAGCGGCATCGCGCTGCGTGCCGAGCAGGTGCAGGTGGATTCGCTGGTGCCGGCGGCGCTGGCGCAGCTGGCGCCAGCCGATGCGCTGGCGCAGCTGTCGCTGCTGGACGCGCCGTTGCAGCAGGCCTGGCAGCAGGCACGCGGGCAGGGCGGCTGCCTGCGCTTCGTTGGTGGTTTCGACCATGACGGTGCCTCGGTGGGCCTGCGCATCCTGCCGCAGGACCACCCCCTGGCCGGCGGCGCACAGACCGACAACCGCGTCGCCATCCACAGCGATCGCTACCAGGCCCAGCCGCTGCTGATCCAGGGCCCGGGGGCCGGCGCCGACGTCACCGCGGCAGCACTGCTGGATGACGTGCTGGCGATCGTGCGTCGATAGACAATGTGTCGCTGGTGGCAGGTAGAACCGAGCCACGCTCGGCTGCCGTTAGCGCGATGGACGCCCTCACGGGCAGGTAGAGCCGAGCCAAGCTCGGCTGCCGTTCGCGCGATAGACGACCGCACCGACAGGTAGAGCCGAGCCACGCTCGGCTGCCGTTCGCACGATGGCCGACCTCACAAGCAGGTAGAGCCGAGCCACGCTCGGCTGCCGTTAGCGGGATAGACGACCGCATCGACGGGTAGAGCCGAGCCACGCTCGGCTGCCGTTCGCGCGATAGACGACCGCATCGACGGGTAGAGCCGAGCCACGCTCGGCTGCCGTTCGCGCGATAGACGACCGCATCGACAGGTAGAGCCGAGCCACGCTCGGCTGCCGTTCGCACGATAGACGACCGCACCGACAGGTAGAGCCGAGCCACGCTCGGCTGCCGTTCGCGCGATAGACGACCACACCGACGGCGCCAGAGATGCAGCCGAGCATGGCTCGGCTCTACCGGTGGGCGTCCTTCAGCGCCTTCAGCAACGCTGCGTTGAATCGCTTCGGGTCCTGCACCTGCGGCGAGTGGCCCAGATCGTCGAAGCTCACCAGCGTGGCCCCGGGGATGGCGGCGGCCGCCGCCTTGCCCAGCGCTGGATAATCGCCCAGCGTGGCCTTCAACGCGGGAGGGGCGAGGTCGCGGCCGATCGCGGTGCGGTCGGTCTGGCCGATGAACAGGGTGGTCGGAACGGTGATCCGCGGCAGTTCGTAGACCACCGGCTGGTTGAACACCATGTCCGAGGTAAGCGCCTGGCTCCAGGCCACGGCCTGCTTGCCCGGGCCGTCGTACATGCGTGACTGCATGCTTACCCACTGCGCGTACGCGGGCTTCCATTGGCCGTTGTAGTACACCTCGAGCTGGTACTTTTTGATGCTGTCGAAGCTGGTCTTCAATTCGCCGGCATACCAGGCATCCACGCTGCGCCACGGCACGCCCTTGGCCTTCCAGTCTTCCAGCCCGATCGGGTTGACCAGCGCCAGGTGGCGCAGCTGCTGCGGGTACATCAGCGCATAGCGCGCGGCGAGCATGCCGCCCATCGAATGGCCGACCAGGTCGACCGTCGCCGCGTCCAGGCCGAGGTGGGCGAGCAGGGCGTGGGTGTTGGCGGCGAGCTGGCCAAACGAATACTGGTAGCGCTCGGGCTTGCTGGATTTGCAGAAGCCGATCTGGTCCGGGGCGATCACCCGGTAGCCGGCGGCGGTGAGCGCGGCGATGCTGTCCTTCCAGGTGGCCGCGCAGAAATTCTTGCCGTGCAGCAGGACCACGGTGCCGATCGGTGTGCCGCGCGGGGCAACGTCCAGATAGGCCATCTCCAATGGCTGGCGCTGCGATTCGAACGCGAAGATCTTGACCGGGTAGGGGTAGTCGAAGCCTTCCAGGCGCGGGCCGTAGGTGTCGGCGGCGAGGGAAGTCAGCGGCAGGCAGGCGAGCAGGGCGGCGGCCAGGATGCGCATGGCGGTCTCCGGAGGGGGAAGCCCGACTTTACTCGAGCCGCCGCGATGACGCTGCCGCGTAGAGCCGACCGTTGGTCGGCTGCATTTCCCCGCGATGGTGGAGCAGCCGACCAACGGTCGGCTCTACGTGGCGATTCGAGCAGCCGACCGGCGGTCGGCTCTACCCGGGGATCCGAGCAGCCAACCAACGGTCGGCTCTACCGGGGGCGGCTCAGCACTCGATGACGTTGACCGCGAGGCCGCCGCGGCTGGTTTCCTTGTACTTGTCCTGCATGTCGCGGCCGGTGTCGCGCATGGTCTTGATGACCTTGTCCAGCGAGACCTTGTGCTTGCCGTCGCCGCGCATGGCCATGCGCGAGGCGTTGATCGCCTTGACCGCGCCCATCGCATTGCGCTCGATGCAGGGGATCTGCACCAGCCCACCGATCGGGTCGCAGGTAAGGCCGAGGTTGTGTTCCATGCCGATCTCGGCGGCATTCTCGATCTGGCTGGGGTTGCCGCCCAGCGCGGCCACCAGGCCACCGGCGGCCATCGAGCAGGCCACGCCCACTTCGCCCTGGCAGCCGACTTCGGCGCCGGAGATGGAGGCGTTTTCCTTGTACAGGATGCCGATCGCCGCCGAGGTCAGCAGGAAGTCGAAGATGCGTTGTTCGTTGGCGCCGGGGCAGAATCGGTCGAAGTAATGCAGCACCGCCGGCAGTACGCCGGCCGCACCGTTGGTCGGCGCAGTGACCACGCGGCCACCGGCGGCGTTTTCTTCATTGACCGCCAGGGCGTACAGGTTCACCCAGTCCAGCGTGGTCAGCGGGTCGCGCATGCCCGCTTCCGGCTTGGACGACAGCTCGCGGTACAACGCCGGTGCGCGACGCGACACATGCAGGCCGCCGGGCAGGGTGCCTTCCTGGCGGATGCCGCGGGCCACGCAGGCCTGCATCGCGCCCCAGATCTCGCGCAACTGCTCGCGGATCTCGTCTTCGCTGCGCCAGCACTTCTCGTTCTCGAACATCATCTGGGCGATGCTCAGCCCGCTGCGCGCGGTCTGCGCGAGCAGTTCGTCGCCGCTCTTGAACGGATACGGCAAGGGGGTTTCATCGGGGACGATGCGGTCGTCGGCGGCATCGTCCTGGTTGACCACGAAGCCGCCGCCCACCGAGTAGTAGTCGCGGGTGGCGATCACCTGTTCGTCGGCGTCATAGGCGGTGAAGCGCATGCCGTTGGTGTGGTAGGGCAGCTTCTGGCGCTTGTTCAGCCCCAGGTCGCGCTTCTCGTCGAAGGCGATTTCGTGGGTGCCCATCAGGCGGATGCGCTTGCTGCCGCGGATGCGGTCCAGCGTTTCGGGGATGATGTCGGGGTCGATCAGGTTCGGGCGCTGGCCTTCCAGGCCGAGCAGCACGGCCTTGTCGGTGCCATGGCCGCGCCCGGTCAGTGCGAGCGAGCCATACACGTCGGCACGGATGCGCACCACGTCCTGCAGCCTGCCCGGGTCCAGCAACCAGCGGTGCACGAAGCGTTCGGCAGCCTTCATTGGTCCCACGGTATGCGAGGAGCTCGGGCCAATGCCGATCTTGAAAACGTCGAACGTGCTGACAGCCATGATTGCCAAACTGCGGGTATCGGATGGAGCGCTATTCTATGCTGTCGCAGGCGCCGACCTTGATTGCGGCGCAACATTTCCCAAGGCGGGTGGGCCGGTGTTTACCTTGTTCCAGCGTGATGACTGCCATCTGTGCGACCAGGCCCTGGCGGTGCTGGCACAGGCCCGCGTGCCCGGACTGGACAGTGTGTTCATCGATGACGAGCCGGCCCTGGAGGCCCGCTACGGCCTGCGCGTGCCGGTGCTGCGGGACGCGCAGGGGCGCGAGCTGGACTGGCCGTTCGACGTGAAGACGTTGCAGGCCTGGACCGGAATGAACGCGTAGAGCCGACCGTTGGTCGGCTGCCCTGAAACCCGGGCTGCCCTGAAACCCGGGCTGCCCTGAAACCCCGCCTGCCTTGACCGCCCCGGCTGTTTGACCGCTTTGCCTGCCCCGGCTGCCGTGACGGCGCGAGGAGCGAGGGCAGCCGACCAACGGTCGGCTCTACGGGGTTGGATCCTCTTTACGCAGCGCCGGCCAGCGGCCGGCGCATCCCGTCTTACTTCGCTTTCAGCACGACCTTGGTGCTGATCGCGGTTTCGTTGGGGATGGTCTTGGTGTCGGTCCAGTCGCCGCCGCCCACGCCGAAGTCCAGACGCTTGACCGTGGCCTTGCCGCTCAGCACCGGCTGCGCGCCCGGGGTCCAGGTGAAGGTAAGCGTGACCGGCTTGCTCACCCCGCGCAGTTCCAGCGTGCCGTCGGCGGCGTACTGGTTGTTGCCCAGCGAGCGGAAGGTGGTGGCGCTGTACTTGGCCTGGGCAAACTTGCCGACGTTGAAGAAGTCCGGCCCCTGCAGGGTGGAATCACGGTCGCTGTTGCCGCTCTTGGCGCCGGCCAGCGGGATGGTCACGTCCAGCCGGGAACCGTCCAGCTTGGCCGGGTCGAAGCTGAGCTTGGTGTCGAAGCCGGGGAAGGTGCCGGTGAACACTTCACCGTCGTACTTGGTGGCAAACACCAGCACCGAGCCGGGAGCCTGCACGTAGTCGGCGGCCAGCACCGGTGCGGTGGCCATCAGCCCGGCAAGGGCGGCGGCGACGGCCGCGGGAGTGGTGAGCTTGATGTTCATGGTCAATCCTTCTGGGGGGAGGCAAGCCAGCCCTGCGGCAGCATGCGCGCAAGGGTGGCATCGCGTTGGTAAAAATGGTGGTAAAGCGCGGCGCCGGCATGCGCCAGCACCACGGCGATCAGCAGCCAGAAGCCCCATTCGTGGATGGCGTGGGAGACCTGGGTCAGGCCCGGGTCCGGCCCACTGAGCTTGGGCACGTCGACCAGGCCGAACCAGCGGAACGGGCGCAGCCCGCTGGCCGAGTCGTACAGCCAGCCCGACAGCGGGATGGCGAACATCAACACGTACAGCAGCCAATGCGTGGCCGATGCGATGCGCTCCTGCCAGGTCGGCGTGCCGGGCACCGGCTGCGGTGCCCCGGCGTACAGCCGCCAGCCGAGCCGGGCCGCCACCAGCACCAGCACGGTGATGCCCACCGACTTGTGCAGGGTGTAGATCCAGAAGTACTTCGGCGTCTTGGGGAACTCACCCATGGTCAGCCCGAGGATGCCCATGGCAAGGATCAGCAGGGCGATCAACCAGTGCAGGGTCTGGCTGACGCCTCCCCAACGGGTCGCGGTGTTCAGGGCTGTCATGGCGTGGTCTCCTGGACCGGCGGTGGGGATGGGGCGTTGGAGGGGGACTGCGGCGATGGAGTTCCCTCGGCATCGACCGGCGGTGTGTCCTGCGGATCAGCGGCAGAGCGGTCACGCACGGCCTCGGCCTCGATGCGCAGGTCCACCGCGTCGCCGATCATCGACGGCCAGCCCGCCACGCCGAAGGCGCTGCGGCTGAGCGTGGCGGTGGCGGAAAACCCGGCGGTGCGGCGGAACGGCGGCAGTGGATGGCGCTTGAGTGCATTGAGGGTGACCGCCAGGGTGACTTCGCGGGTCACGCCATGCAGGGTGAGCTGGCCGACGACGTTGGCGTGCCCGGCATCGATCGGTTCCACCCGGGTGGACACGAAACGCGCCTCGGGGAAACGTTCGCCATCGAGCAGGTTGCGCGCCAGGGTAGCGGTGTTCCACTTCGCATCGCCCAGGTCCAGGCGCTGGATCGGGACGGTCACGTTGAGCGTGGCCGAGGCCCAGTCCTGCGGGTCGAACACCAGCACGCCTTCGCTGCCCGACACGGTGCCCAGCGCATGCGAGAAGCCGGCATGCTCCACCGCGAACAGCACGCGGGTATGCACCGGATCGAGCCGGTAGGAATCGGGCGCGGCCAGCGCCGCCAGCGGGGTGGCGCACAGCAGCAGGGCAAGGGTCAGGCGCTGGATCACGGGCCGGGCTCCATGGAGGTCTGGGCCGATCATACGCACAGCGCCGTCATGCCCAGCAGTGCCATGGCTGCAACAGATCGTGGTGGGCCCGGAAACAGCGCTGCATGCGGTGCGGCGTGGTGCGGGCCGCGATCACAACGAGGTGTTCCAGCGGTGTCGGCATCGGTGCGGGCGAGCTCCCGCGCCGCCCCCACGCGCCGGCCGCGCGGGCGCGCGCGCAGGCGCTGTGGGACAATCAG
The DNA here is from genome assembly GCF_056393175.1 of Stenotrophomonas sp. Steno-Z1. Taxonomy (NCBI): domain Bacteria; kingdom Pseudomonadati; phylum Pseudomonadota; class Gammaproteobacteria; order Lysobacterales; family Lysobacteraceae; genus Stenotrophomonas; species Stenotrophomonas sp. Steno-Z1. The sequence goes on from NZ_JBWJPB010000001.1 coordinate 371,391, forward strand.
CCGCTACAGGGAGATCTGGATGGCGATGGGGACGCGTAGCGGGTGCGCGGGCATCGTGTTGCTGCTACTGGGCATGTGCACGGTACCGGCAGCGTCGTGGGCCGCGGGGACAACGGCAGGAACAGCGGTAGAGACGCCGCGCATGCGCCGGCTCGGTGCCGCCGAAGGCATGCCCTCGCGCATGGTGCTGGCATTGGCCCAGGACCGCCAGGGCTACGTCTGGGCCGCCACCGATGATGGCCTGGCGCGCGTGGACGGCGTCGGCCTGCGCGTGTGGCGGCATGACCCCGGCGATCCCGACTCGATTCCCGGCAACGAAGTCGAAACCCTGCTGGTGGACCCGCTGGACCGGGTCTGGGTGGGGGCCAACGGCGTCGGCCTGAGCATGCTGGGCCCGGGCCGCGAACGCTTCGAGCGCTTCCCCGACCTCAACGCGCGCTGCGACGGCCAGTTCTGGGCGCTGGCGTATGCGGCCAAGTCGCTGTGGATCGGCACCAACCGGCACGGCATCTGCCGCCGCGAGGAAGACGGCACGTTGGTGCAGTACCACGCCGACCCGGCCGACCCGGCCAGCCTGCCCGATGACACCATCTATACGCTGCTGGCCGACCCGCAGGGGCGGGTATGGGTGGGCACCGGCAGCGGCGTGGCGCGCTGGGACGGCAAGCGCTTTACCCGGATCGCGCCGGACCAGCTGGGCGGCAAGAGCGTGTTCCGGCTGACCCGCGAACCCGACGGCACGGTCTGGGCCGGCACCCAGGAGGGGCTGTTCCGGATCGACGCCGACGACAGCGTGCGCAAGGCGCCCTGGACCCTGAGCGCGGACGTGCGCGCGGCCACGGTGGTCCATGATCGCAACGGCGGCTACTGGCTGGGTACCGCCGATGGCCTGTACCGCGGCGACCAGGACACGGCTCACCTGTTGGCCGGCGATGCCGGCAGCGGCTTCCTCACCGCACGCAGCGGCGTGCTGGACATGCTGCAGGACCATGAAGGCGGCCTGTGGATCGCCATGCTCACCCAGGGCCTGGCCTACCTGCCACCGGACTGGAAGCGCTTCTCCACCTGGTACCAGCTCGACGGCAAGCCGCTGGACAGCGTGTACCTGCTCAGTGCCGCCGCGGCCGACAACACCTTCTACATCGCCGGCGCGCACGGCATCTACCAGTTGGACGCGCGCGGCACGCTGCGCCAGATCGCCGACGACACCCGCCTGGGCGTGGGCGCCAACTGGTCGCTGTTGCCGCGCGCCGATGGCGCGTTGTGGATCGGCCGTGCCGGTCGCCTGGGCCTGTACCAGCCGCGTACCGGGCAGCTGCGCGAGTGGAGGATCGGTGGCGGCTCGGATGTGCGCCAGCGCATCGACCTGATCCGCCAGGCGCCGAACGGCGAGCTGTGGCTGTCGATCATGAACTTCGGCATCCAGCGCCGCGATGCCGACGGCAAGGTGCTGGACACCATCCGTATCGACGAAGGGCGCGGACTGACCGAAAACCCGGTCGAACAGATGCTGTTCGACCCGCGTGGACAGCTCTGGATCATGGGGGACATGGGCCTGCTGCGGTGGAGCGAGGGACGCTTCGAGCAGGTCCCGGGCATCTCGCGCGGCAGCATCTTCGACATCGCCTGGGCCGGTCCCGACGAGCTCTGGCTGGCGCGCAACGGTGCATTGGAACGTTACCGCTGGGACGGCCTGAGCATGACCCTGCGCGAACGCGTCGGCGCGGCCGAGGGCCTGCCGGCGGTGTCGATGGGCGGGGTGGTGATCGGCCGCAAGGGGCAGGTGTGGGCGACCACGCCACGTGGGCTGGTGCGCTGGGACGGCCCCCAGCGCCGGTTGCGCATCTATGGCGAGCGCGATGGCCTGCCGGACGTGGAGTTCAGCGGTCGCCCGCCGGTGCGCGCGGCCAATGGCCGGGTACTGGCGGTCACCGCGACCGGGTTGGTCAGCTTCGATCCGGACGCGCCGGACCTGCCGATACCGCCCTCGCAGCTGGTGATCGACAACGTGCAGGTGCGTCGCGACGATGCGCAGGGGCAGCAGTCACTGCCGCCGGATGCGCCGATCGTGCTGGGCCCGCAGGACCGCGACCTGATCATCACCGCGCGCCTGCTGTCCTTCGCCAATCCGCAGGGCAACCGCTACCGCTACCGGGTCTCGGGGTACGACCAGAACTGGGTGATGCAGGCGGCCGACGGCGAGCGGATGCTGTCGCGGCTGCCATCGGGGCAGTACGCCATCGATGTGCAGGCGGCCACGCCGCAGGGGCAGTGGACGCCCGCGCGCACGCTCAGCGTGGAGGTGCTGCCGCCGTGGTGGCGCAGCGGCTGGGCGATCGTGGCCTACGTGCTGATGTGGCTGCTGCTGGTGGCCGCGCTGGCCTATGTGGCGCGGGTGCGCCTGCGCCGACGCCAGCAATGGCAGCTGACCGTGCACAAGCAACAGATCGCCGAGCAGGCCTCTCAGGCCAAGAGCCAGTTCCTGGCCACGCTCGGGCACGAAGTGCGCACGCCGATGACCGGCGTGCTGGGCATGAGCGAACTGCTGCTGGCCACGCCGCTGGACGAACTGCAGCGCGGCTATGCCGCCTCGATCCAGCATGCGGGCACCCACCTTCTGCGCCTGGTCAACGACGCGCTGGACCTGGCGCGCATCGAGGCGGGGCGGCTGGAGCTGGACATCCGTCCCTTCGACCTGATGTCGATGCTGGCCCAGGTGCAGGCCCTGATGGAGCCGATGGCGCATCACCGCGGGCTGGCCTTCGAGCGCAGCTTCGATCTGCCGGGGCCGGTGCAGGTGAGTGGCGATGAAATGCGCGTGCGCCAGATCCTGATGAACCTGCTCGGCAACGCGATCAAGTTCACCGAGCGCGGCCACGTCGGGCTGGGCGTCACCCTGCTCGAGGGCGGCCTGGGCGTGGCGTTCGAGGTCTCCGACACCGGGCCGGGCATCAACGCCGACCAGCAGCAGCGCTTGTTCCATCGTTTCGAACAGGCCGATGGCCCGCGCACCGCGTCGCGCTACGGCGGCAGCGGGCTGGGGCTGGCGATCTGCCAGGAACTGGCGGTGGCGATGGGCGGGCGGATTGCCATCGACAGTCGTCCCGGCCATGGCGCGCGCTTTACCGTGCAGTTGCCCTTGCCGTGGTCGCTGCACGGCAGCGCGGTGCCCGTTGATGCCCAGGACACCGCGCGGATCGCGTTGCCGCCGCTGCGGATACTGCTGGTGGAAGACGACCCCACCGTGGCCAAGGTGATTACCGGGCTGTTGCGGGCACGCGGCCATGAGGTGTTGCACGTGCTGCATGGGCTGGCGGCATTGTCCGAAGTGTCGGCCGGTCGTTTCGACGTGGGCCTGCTCGACCTGGACCTGCCGGCGCTGGATGGCATCGCCATCGCGGGGCAATTGCGTGCGATGGGCTACGAGCTGCCGTTGATCGCGGTCACGGCCCGCTCCGATGCCTATGCCGAGCAGCAGGTGCTGGAGAGCGGATTCGACGGGTTCCTGCGCAAGCCGGTCACCGGCGACCTGCTGGTCGATGCGATCGCCAAGGCGCGTGCACTGCGACAGGCCGACGCCTGAAACGGCACGGTCGCGCTGCAAAATAGGCGGCCTGTTTTGATCGGCTCGGTTCGATGTGAACTGGCGCTGGAAAAAGTGTGATCTGCCGCAGTTGCGGGCCGCCTCGCGCGGCGCGAACGCTTTATCGTCGCCCCGATGATTGTGATGGGGTGGATGTAGGTCGTGGCCTGGAAGGTGGCACGGGCGTGCGCAGGCGCGTTCCGGTTGGCAGTGCTGCTGGCCGCGGCGCCGTATGTGATGGCCTCGAACGTGCTCGACCTGCCGTGGCCGCGCCCGTTGGAACGCAGGGATGGCTTCACCGGGATCGGTGTCCGCGCGATGGCCGAAGATGCCACGGGCTATCTGTGGATGGCCGGCAGCGACGGACTGCTGCGGTTCGACGGACGCCGGGCACGGGTCTGGCGGCGCGAGGACGGTTTGATCGATGAGGCGCTGTACGCGCTGCACATCGATGCCCGCGACCGCCTGTGGCTGGGCACGGCGTCGCACGGGCTGGTGATGATGTCCGCCGACCGGCAGCGTTTCGAGCATCTGCCCGACCATGCACCGCGCGCGCTGCGCCACGGTGCCATCCGCGCGATCGCCAGCGATCACACCGGCGCGCTGTGGGTGATCGGTGCGGACCGCCAACTGTACCGGCGCCTGGCTGACGGCCTGGCGTGGCAGCCGGTGGCGGTGGACGCCGCGGCGGCGACCGCATTGGCCCGTGATCGCGATGGCGTCGTATGGGTGGGGACCGACCATGGCGCGCGCCGTCTGCGCGGTGGGCGCGCCGAGCGGATGGGCGCGCTCGCTGGTGCGGTCACCGCGCTGTGGGCCGATCCGCGCGGCGGCGTGCATGTGGCCAGCGCCGCGGGGTGGGCGCTGCTCGACGGCACCGGGCAGGCGCATCCGCAGCCGGTCCGCGGGCAGCCACTGCTGCGCAGCGAGGAGGGTGCGTTGTGGTTGCAGCAGGACACCGGGCTGGTTCTGCAGGAGGGCGTGCGCACCCAGGCGATTCCCCTGCGCCCCTTGCACGGTCCGCGCACCGACGGGGTGGAGATGCGCCAGGCCTTGCAGGATCGGCACGGCGATATCTGGTTGCTCAGCCGCGCCCATGGCCTCTGGCGCTTGCCGGCGCATTGGCGTGCATTCACCGCGCTGCCGAGCGCCGAAGATGGCCTGCCCGGCCTGCGCAGCCACTACGCGCTGGCCCTGGCCGGCGCCGCGGACGGGCGATTGTGGGTGGCCGGCAGCCAGGGGCGCCTGCAGCGGATCGACCTGCGCACCGGTGCCAGCAGCGATCACCTTGAATACGCGCACGCCGGTTTCAGTGCGACCGCGGTCGGCATGGCCGAAGACAGCCAACACCGGCTGTGGCTTGCCAGTGGCGGGCAGATGCTGCGCTACGACGCGGTGCGCAGGACCGTCCGGCGCTGGCCACTGGGCCTGGCACCCGGCAACGCGGCGTTGCAGCTGCAGGCCTGCGCCGACGGCAGCGTGTGGCTGGCCCATCCGATGCAGATCCAGCAGTGGTCCGCACAGGGCGTGCGCGAACGTGCGCAGTCGCCGCAGGCACTCGGCCTGGCCGCTGGCATGGCGACGCGGCAATTGCTGTGCGATCGCGAGGGCCGGTTGTGGGCCACCGACCGGGACGGGCTGAAGCTGTGGGACGCCACGCGCGGGCGCTTCAGCGCCGCCGAGCCGCCGGGGCCCGCGGTGGCGGCCGTCGCCGAAGCCGACGATGGCAGCCTGTGGCTCAGCCGGCAGGATGTGCTGGAGCGCTACCGCTGGGACGGCGATGCGTTGCAGCGCATCGATCGCATCGACGCGGCGGTCGGGTACCCGCAGGTGCGTGCAGAGGCGCTGGTGGTGGACGCCCGCGGGATCGTCTGGGCGGGCGCCGCGCGCGGCCTGGTCCGGCTCGATCCCGCGCACCGCCAGGTGCGTGTGCTGGGCAGCGCCGATGGCCTGCCCGCGCAGGAAATCCTTGGCCAACGGCTGGTTCGCCTGCGCAACGGGGTGCTGGCCGCCGCGGTGCGCGAGGGCGGGCTGCTGCTGCACGAGCCCGGCAGCATGCCGCAGCGCCCGGCGCCGCCCGCACTGGTGGTCAACGCGGTGCGGCTGCAGCGCAACGACACGGCCGTGAGCCTGCGCCCGGACAGCGAACCGATCCTGCTGGGCAGCGGCGATCGCAACATCCAGGTGGCGGTGAACCTGCTGGGGCGCGGCGATCCCGATCGCATCCAGTACCGCTTCCGCCTGCCCGGGCACGATTGCGACTGGATCGATACCGGCGCGGTCGCCCAGCGCATCTTCGACAGGCTGCCGGTCGGCGAGCATCGCCTGTTGATCCAGGCACGCCACGGCGAGGGGACTTGGTCGTCGGCGCACGTTGTGCTCGGGGTCGCCCCCGCGTGGTGGCAGACCCCTGCGGGCAGGCTGGGGCTGGTGGTGGCGGCGTTGCTGGTGCTGCTGGCAGGCGGGCGCGGGGTGCGCTGCCTGCTGCGGCGGCGGCAGCGGCGCGATGCCTTGCGGGGGCGCTACCGCAGCGCCGAACAGGCCTCGGCCGAGCGCACCCGCTTCCTTGGGCAACTGGGGCAGCGCATCCGTCTGCCGATGACCGCCGTGTCCGGTTGGAGCGCGTTGCTGCTCGACGGCCCGCTGTCGCCCCGGCAACGCGCGCAGGTGGACAGCCTGCACCAGGCGGGGCTGCACCTGGTACAGCTGGTGGACGACGCGCTTGACCTGGCCAGCATCGAAGCCGGGCGCGTGCACCTGCAGCCGGCGCCGTTCGTCCCGGCGCTGTTGTTGCAGGATCTGCACGCGCTGTTGCAGCCGGTGGCGCAGGCCAAGTCGCTGCGGCTGGAATGGCACAGCACGCTTGCCGCGGATTGCTGGCTGCACGGCGATGCGCGCCGGCTGCGGCAGATCCTGTTGAACCTGGTCGGCAATGCGCTCAAGTTCACCCGGCACGGGCGGGTCGAGGTCGCTGCGCGCCGCGGCGATGGCGGTGACGGGCTGGTGCTGGTGGTGACCGACACCGGGCCCGGAATGACGGCCGCCCAGCTGCAGCGCCTGTTCCAGCGTTTCGAGCAGGCCGACGGCGCGGCCACGCTGGCGCGCCACGGTGGCAGCGGCCTGGGGTTGGCGATCAGCCGCGAACTGGCGCAGGCGATGGGCGGTGACATCGAGGTTCACAGCCAACCCGGCAACGGCAGTTGCTTCCAGGTCTGGCTGCCGCTGGCAGACGCGCGTGCGCCGCTGCTGGCTGCTGCGGGTGAGACCGGCCCGGTGGTGGCCCTGCGGGTGCTGCTGCTGTGGCACGGGCCGACCGCGGAGGTCATCGCCGCGCTGCTGGCGGCGCAGGGGCTGGAGGTGAGCTGCCCGGACCTGCACGCAGGCGAGCGACCGCAATGGCAGGGCCCGCACTGGGACCTGGTGGTGGCCGACCCGGACCGGCGCATCGACGCCGCGCCGATCGGCGCGCTGCTGTCGCAACGGCTGCCGGGCGTGGCGCGGCTGGCGCTGACTGCACGCGCCGATACCGGTGCCGAGCGTGACGCCTTGGCCGCCGGATTCGATGCTTTCCTGCGGCTGCCACTGGAACGTCGCGCATTGCGCGCCGCGTTGATGCACTGCATGGCGTCGCGATGAACGCCCGCGTGTGCCGTCGTGCGGGATGGGGCTGGGTGCTGCTGCTGTTGGCCGCGCTGATCTGCGAAGGTGCGGCGCAACCGCTGGAAGCGGTGCGCTTCACCACGGCCGACGGCCTTCCGTCCAATGCAGTGCACCAGGTGGTGCAGGACCGCCACGGCTACCTGTGGTTCGCCACCGAGGATGGGCTGGCGCGCTTCGACGGACGCCACTTCCGTGTCTGGCAGCGTGAGCAGGGGCTGGCTGGCACGGTGCTGACCCGGCTTGCGCTGGATGCGCAGGACCGCCTGTGGATCGGCACCGCGCAGGGGGCGGTGATGCGCCTGTCCGCCGACCGCACGCGGATCGACCCGGTGGTCGGCGTGCGTGGCGCGGCGATCAGCGCGCTGCTGGCCGACGGCGACGGGGTGTGGTTTGGCGTGCGTGGCGGCGGGTTGTACCAGTGGCAGGCGCCGCACCGGCTGCGCCATTACCTGCCCACCCTGCGCGGTGATGGCGTGCCCGCTGGCGATGTGGAACACCTCCAGCCCCATCCTGCCGGCGGGGTCTGGGTCGGTACCAGCGGCGGGCTTGCCCTGTGGCGCGACGGCCGCTTCCGGCGCCCCGCGGCGCCAGGCCTGGCCACGGCGGCGATCACCGGGATGGCCGGTGATGCGGCCGGCACGCTGTGGATCAGCACTGCGACCGGACGATGGCGCAGCGAGGGCGACAGTGCGGTGCAGATCGTGGCGGGGCCCGCGGGGCCGCGCGTGTTGGGCATGGGCGCGGACGGCGCGCAGTGGCTGGCCGATGGGGGACGGGTGTGGCGGCAAGCGGGCGACGGCAGCGCAGTGGCAGAGGTCGGCCTGGCGGTGGTGGGACGCGAGGCACCGCCGCACCTGCAGAGCGTGTTCGAAGACCGCCAGGGAGGGGCGTGGTTGTTGGGGCGGTACCTGGGCGTGTGGCGGCTGCCGCCGCTCTGGCAGCACTTCCGCGCGCAACCGGCGCCGGCCCGGCGACAGGGCGTGGATGGCGTGATTGCCGCGGCCGGCAGGATCCGCGCTGAGCTGGCCTGTGAGGGCGGCCAACAATGGCGGCTCCATGGCGAGCGGCTGGAACGGCGCGTCGCCGGCGGGAACTGGCAGCGCGTACGCTGGCCCCTGGCGGGCAGTGCGGCCGAACACGGCGCGGTGTCGCTGCACTGCATGCCCGAGGGCGGCGTATGGCTGGGGGGCCGGCACGGCCTGCTGCGCTGGGACGGCGAGCGCCTGGTGAGCGTGGAGGGCGCGTCCGGGGAGGTCAACGCGCTGCACGTGGCTGCGGATGGCGCGCTGTGGGTCGCCGTGCCCGGTGCGCTGCAGCGCTACGCCTGGCACGACCAGGCATTGCAGCCCGGTCTACGGCTTGATCACCGCGATGGCGTGCCGGCCGGCCAGCTGCACGCCATCGCCACCGATGCCGCCGGCGTGGTGTGGGCAACCTCCGGCAGCGGCCTGTTGAGGATCGCGCCGGACCGCCGCGAGGTGCGTGCGTACTCGCGCGATGACGGCATTCCCGAGGCCGTGCTGCAGGCGGGCCTGCAGGCGCAGGGCACGCAGATGCTGGCGATCGGCCGCAACCGGGCCACGCTGGCCTTCGCACCGGACGCGCTGGAGCGTCCCGCCTCGCCACCCGCGCTGGTGATCGAACGCGTGCAGTTGCGGCGCGGTGGCCAGCGGATCAGCGTGCCGGTACTGCCACCGCTGCGCCTGCATGCCGATGACCGTGACATCCAGATCACCGCGCGGGTGTTGTCCGCGCAGCTGGACCCGCGCCAGCAGTATCGCTTCCGGCTGCGCGACGGCGCGCAGCGCTGGAGCCATACGCGCAGCCGCGGCACGATCGGTTTTCCGCAGCTTGCACCGGGCGCGCATGTGCTGCAGTACCAGCAGCGCGGCGGCGATGGGCACTGGTCGACGGTGCAGGAACTGCCGCTGCAGGTGCAGCGCACGGGCTGGCAGCATCCGCTGGTACACCTGCTGCGCGCGCTCGCGTTGATCGGGGTGTGCGGGGTGGCCGGCTGGCTGTGCCGGCGCGCGCTGGCCCAGGCACGGCGGCGGCGCACGGCGCTGCAGCGGCGACGCTGGGCCGAGCAGTCGGCGCAGGCCAAGGCACGCTACCTGGCAACCTTCGGGCATGAACTGCGCACGCCCCTGACCGGGGTGCTGGGGATGAGCGAACTGTTGCTGGCCGACGTACAGGACCGCGTGCAGGCGCAGCGTCTGCGGCGCATCCAGGAGGCGGCCCGCGCGTTGCTGGGGATCGTCGACCAGGCGTTGGACGATGCGCGCATCCAGGCCGGGCGATTGCCCTTGCAGTCCGCCCGCGTGGATCTGCTGGCAGTGCTGCAGGGCTGGCAGCGCTGGGCATGCGAGGCGTTGCCCGTGCAGGGTAGCGGCCTCACCCTGCAGGCGCACCTGCCGGGCCAGCGCTGGGTGCAGGCGGACCCGCACCGATTGCGGCAGTTGCTGGAGAGCGCGCTGCAGGCCGTGGTCGAGGCGTGGCGGGCCGGCCCGCTGATTGCGCGGGTCGCCTGGCTGCCCGGGCGGGCCGGCATCCTGCTGGAGATCCTGGCGCCGGTGCGCGCCGTGGCCCGGTCCGCTGGCGTGGTATCCGGCGCGGCCCTGGTGCGGGCGCAGGCCTGTGCCCGCGCGCAGCACGGCCACCTGCGGCTGCACGCGGTGCCGGGCGGCGGCGGACGGCTGGTGCTGAGCCTGCCGCTGGCCGCCGCCGATGCGGGCGACCGTGCCGACCGGGTCGACACAGGCCCCACGGGCGACGGCGCGTGCGAGGGCAGGGTGCTGCTGGTCGAGGACGATCCGCTGGTGGCCGAGGTCCACGCCGGGCTGCTGGCCGCGCGCGGGGTGCAGGTGGTCGTCGCCGCGCACGCGCTGGCCGGGCTGTCCGAGCTGGCCACGGCCGACGTCGACATGCTGCTGCTCGACCTGGACCTGCCGGGCATGGATGGCTGGCAACTGCTGCAGGTGCTCCAGGCGCAGCACTGCCAGGTGCCGGTCGTGGTGCTCACCGCCCGGGCCGACCCCGACCTGGCCGAGCGCGTGGCCACCGCCGGGGCGGTGGGCCTGCTGCACAAGCCCGCCGCTGGCGACGCGCTGCATGCCGTGGTGCGGCAGGTCCTGCGCCGCTGAGCGGATCGTCGCCACGCGGCGAACCGTTTACCATGCGGGCCTGGCCCCAGGCTTCGGCACGCCGCGTCCACGCGGCTTCGATCCGCTGGCGCGCCTTCCACGGACGACTCGGGAGATCCATTGGTGGTGCCTTTGCGTTGGCTGCTCCTGATCGGGATCGCATGGCTCTGGCCGTTGCTCGGCCATGCCCAGCCGGTGCCGCCAACGCCGCGCCAGCTGACCGTGTTCGATGGCCTGCCGTCCAACACGGTCAACCGCATGGCCGAGGATGGCTACGGCTACCTGTGGATCGCCACCAACGATGGCCTGGCGCGCTACGACGGCCGCACCTACCGGGTATGGCGCGCAGAGGATGGCCTGCGCGACAACCACGTGTGGAGCGTGCACGTGGACGCACGCAACCAGCTGTGGATCGGCACCGAGAATGCCGGGCTGGCGATGATGTCGGCCGACCGCCGCGAACTGCGCTTCTTCGACCGCGCCAGCCACCCGGTGATCGGCAGCAACACCATCTGGAGCATCACCTCCACCGCCGATGGCGCCGTCTGGTTCGGCACCTATGAAGGGGGCCTGCATCGGCTGGACCGCAGCGGCAACGTGACCCGCTACATGCCCGAGCATGGCAACCCGCGCAGCCTGCCCGCCGCGTCGGTCACCCAGTTGGCCACCACCCGCGATGGCAGCCTGTGGGTGGGCACCAAGGCGGGGCTGGCGCGCTGGACCGGGCGCGACTTCGAGCGCATCGCCAGCCGCGACATCCCGCACGAGATCATCAACGGGCTCACCGCCGAACTGGACGGCAGCCTGTGGATCGGCACCAACTCGGGGGTGAAGGTGCGGCGTCCGGACGGCCAGTTCGAGCCTGCACCGTGGCAGGTGACGCCCGGCGACCAGGTGCTGGGCATGATGCTGCGCGATGAGCAGGGCGGGTACTGGCTGGATACCCGTTCCGGCCTGGGCCGCGCCTACGACAATCAATACCAGCAGGTGCCGCTGTACAGCGCGGTGGCGCGCGGCCAGGTGCGACCGAACTGGACCGGTGCCTACGAGGACCGCGAAGGCGGCATCTGGCTGGCCAGCATCAATGGCGGGCTGTGGCACCTGCTGCCGCGCTGGTGGCAGTTCTCGGTGCTGTCGCGGCTGGAGGACGATCCGGGGTCGTTGCGCAATGCCTATGTGCTGGGCATGGGCGCGGCCGCCGATGGCGGGGTCTGGACGGTGGGCACGCACGGTGCGCTGGACAAGTTCGATCCGGTCACCGGCACCGTCACCCAGCATCGCACTTGGGTGGATGGCACCGAGTGGCTGCAGTCGGTGCTCGAGGACCCGCGCGGGCAGGTCTGGATCGGCTCCAACAACGCATTGCTGCGCTATGACCCCCGGCAGGACGCACTACGTCGCTGGGGCCGTGATGCGGCGGTGGATGCGGCCATGGAGGGCCAGGTGGAATCGCTGGCGCTGTGCGATGGCGGGCGGGTATGGAGCGCCGCCTCGACCGGGCTGCAGCAGCGCGACCTGGACGGCCGCGTGCTGCATCGGATCGTGAGCGGCCACGCCGGGCTGGCCGCGGGCCAGTTGGCGTTGGACCTGGTCTGCGGCAGCCAGGACCATCTGTGGGTGGCCACCAACCAGGGCCTGCTGCAATGGGTGCCGGCACGGTCGCGCTTCGAGCCGGTGCCGGGGGCGCCGCCGGCGGCGATCCATGCGCTGGCCATCGCCGATGACCAGAGCGTGTGGCTGTCCGAGGAAGGGCGCCTGAGCCAGTACCGCTGGCAGAACGGGCGCCTGTTGCTGCAGGCCGTGATCGGCGGCGGTGCCGGCTATCCGGAAGTGTCGGCCACCGGGCTGGTGGTCGATGCCCAGGGCGTGATCTGGGCCGCCAGTGCGCGCGGCCTGATCCGGGTCGACCCGCAGATGGGCAACGTGCGCCTGTATGGCGTGCACGACGGCCTGCCGAGCCAGGAGTTCCGCCGCAGCACGCTGACCCGTACCGCCAGCGGTCGCATCGCCGGGGGCACCCCGGCCGGGGTGGTGGTGTTCGATCCACGCCAGGTCCGCCCGTCCAACCGGCGCGCGCCGCTGGTGATCGAGCGCGTGGAAGTGCGCCGCGGCGACCGCGTCGCCGACCTCACCCACCTGACCCCGCTGGAGATCGCCGACGCCGACCGCGACCTGCGGATCGTGGCGCGGTTGCTGTCCTTCGCCGATTCGTCCTCCAACAACTACCGCTATCGGCTGGCCGGGTACGACCCGGACTGGGTGGAAGTGGGCCCGGCCGGCGAGCGTGTGTTCTCGCGGCTGCCGCCCGGGCGTTACCGGCTGGAAGTGCAGGCGCGTTCGGCCGACCAGGTGTGGTCGCGGGTGCAGTCGCTGGAGTTCCGGGTGCAGCCGCCGTGGTGGCGCAGCCTGTCCGGGCTGCTGGTGATGACCTCGATGGCGCTGCTGCTGATGAGCCTGTTCGCCTGGTTGTACCGGCGCCGCCTGCAGCGCAAGCATGCCTATCAGCTGGCCCTGCACAAGCAGGAGCTGGCCGAGCAGGCATCGGCGGCCAAGACCCGCTTCCTGGCCAACCTGGGCCATGAGGTGCGCACGCCGATGACCGGGGTGCTGGGCATGAGCGAGCTGCTGCTGGGCTCTGCGCTGGACCCGCAGCAGCGCAGCTGGACGGCGTCGATCCGGCATGCCGGCGAGCACCTGCTGCACCTGGTCAACGACGCGCTGGACCTGGCCCGGATCGAATCGGGCCGGCTGCAGTTGCAGGCGCAGCCCTTCGACGTGCACAACGTGGTGGACGATGCCTGCACGCTGATGGCCGCGCTGGCCGAGCAGAAGCACCTGCGCTTCGTGGTCGACAACCAGTTGCCGGCGGGGTTGGGCAGTGTCGGCGATGCGGTGCGCGTGCGGCAGATCCTGCTCAACCTGCTGGGCAACGCGGTCAAGTTCACCACCCACGGCGAGGTGCGCCTGACGGCGACCACGCTTGCGGCCGACCGTGGCCTGCATTTCGAGGTGTCCGACACGGGCCCGGGGATCAGCAGCGACCAGCAGCAGCGCCTGTTCCGCCGCTTCGAGCAGGCCGACGGCGCACGCACGGCGGCGCAGTACGGCGGCAGCGGGCTGGGCCTGGCGATCTGCCGCGAACTGGCGTTGGCGATGCAGGGCCAGATTGGGGTGGAGAGCCAGCTCGGGGTTGGCACGCGCTTCAGCGTGACCCTGCCGTTGCCGCTGCACATCGCCGCGGTATCGAGCGGGCTCGACGGCCAGGGCCTGGGACAGCGGCTGCCGCCGTTGCGGATCCTGCTGGTGGAAGACGACGCCACCGTGGCCAGCGTGATCACCGGTCTGCTGGGCGCGCGCGGGCACCACATGGTGCATGCCGAACACGCACTGGCGGCGTTGCGCGAGGTCAGCGAGGCGCCGTTCGACGTGGCGCTGCTGGACCTGGACCTGCCGGGCCTGGGCGGGATCGAACTGGCCGGGCACCTGCACAACCAGGGCTATGACATGCCGATGATCGCGGTGACCGCGCGCACCGATCCGGACATCGAACAGCAGGTCCGTGCGGCCGGGTTCCGCGGCTTCCTGCGCAAGCCGGTGACCGGCGAACTGCTCGTGGACGCGATTGCGCGCGCACTGCGGGCTGCGCGCGGGCAGGGGCAGTGATCGGCCGCCGGAGCGGCGGTTCGCAACGGTCATCGGGCCAACGGCCCGCGACTACTACTCGGCAACCTCCTCCACATCGCGCGGGGAGGGGCGGGTGTCGGGCAGCTGCCAGAAGATGACGGTGGAAGTGAGGGTAATGGCACCGACGCAGACGAAGGTGGCATGCAGGGCGGCGGTGGCACCGCGCAGCGCGTCGAGATGATCGAAGGCGGCCAGCAGGCTGCCGGCGGCGGCCGCACCGAAACCGGTCGCCAGCATCATCACCATCGACAGCAGGCTGTTGCCGGCGCTGGCGAAGTCGCGGTCCAGGTCACGCAGGGTGACGGTGTTCATGACGGTGAACTGCAGCGAATTGACCGCGCCGAACAAGGCCAGCTGGATGACGCGCACCCACAACGGCTGGCCGGGGGTCATGAAGATGAAACTGGCCATGGCCAGGCCGACCAGCACGGTGTTGACCATGAGCACGCGACGGTAGCCGAAGCGTTCGACCAGTTTGACCGCGTAGCGCTTGGAGAGCATGCCCGCGGCGGCCACGGGGATCATGAGCAGGCCGGCATTCATCGGGCTCATGCCCATGCCGACCTGCAGCAGCAAAGGGATCAGCAGCGGCATGGCGCTGCTGCCGATCCGCGAGAACAGGTTGCCGAGGATGCCGATGCGGTAGCTGGGCACGTGGAACAGGGCCAGCGAAAACAGCGGTGCCGTCGAGTTGGCGGCATGCAGCCAGTAGCCGACCAGGGCGGCGAGGCCGGCAACGGTCATCAGCATGACCAGGGCGTGCGGGGTAGCCATGCCGGAGATGCCGTCCAGGGCGAGGGAGAGCACGACCATGCCGAAGGCGAGCATGAGGTAGCCGGCGATGTCGAAGCGGGTGCGGTGTTCGGCGTAGTGGTCGGGCATGACCTTCATGGCGGCGATGTAGCCGATGACGCCGATGGGCAGGTTGATCAGGAAGACCCAGTGCCAGGAGGCGACTTCGACCAGCCAGCCGCCGAGGGTCGGGCCGATGAGCGGGCCGATCAGGGCGGGGATGGCGATGAAGCTCATGGCGCGCAGGAATTCTTCGCGCGAGACCGAGCGCATGACGGCGAGGCGGCCGACCGGCAGCAGCATGGCGCCACCAATACCCTGCAGGACGCGGGCGCCCACCAATTGGTGCAGGGTCTGGGCGAGGGCGCAAGCGAGCGAGCCGAGGGTGAACAGGATGATGGCCACGAGGAAGGTGCGGCGGGTACCGAAGCGGTCGGCGATCCAACCGGAGGCGGGGATGAACGTGGCGACGGCGAGGGCGTAGCTGAAGACCACCGACTGCATCTGCAGGGGGCTTTCGCCGAGGCTGCGGGCCATGGCGGGGAGGGCGGTGTTGACGATGGTGGAATCCAGCATCTGCATGAAGATCGCCAGCGATACCAGCCACAACAGGGGCCGGATCGAGGCGTAGCTGCTGGTCGTCATCGTGCGCACCCTCATCAACGAGGAGCACATGATCGCCGATGTGGGGTCAGGGCGCGGTCAAGGCGGTGTTTCGGACCGGTTCGGCAAAGCCGGCGATCGCGTGGATCGTGATGCCGCGCTGCGCGCGGTATCCACGCATGGCGTGGATCTACGGTGTTTTTTACGTCGCGGGTCATTGCTGGGGCGGTGTGGACGCGGATTCCATCGTAGATCCACGCCATGCGTGGATGCTCTCCGTTCCGGCGCCATGAACCCGGGCGGTCCTCTTCGGCCGGGATTGAACGTCGGGCGGGCTGATTGCGCCGTGGCCGCCCGGGCTTCGGCGGGCGTTGCCGCGCTGCGCGCGGTATCCACGCATGGCGTGGATCTACGGGGTTTTTACGTCGCGGGTCATTGCTGGAGCGGTGTGCACGCGGATTCCATCGTAGATCCACGCCATGCGTGGATGCTCTCCGTTCCGGCGCCATGAGCCCCGGCGGTCTTCTTCGGCCGGGGGTGAACGTCGGACGGTCTGATTGCGCCGCGGCCGCCTGGGCTTCGGCTGGCGTTGCCGCGCTGCGCGCGGTATCCACGCATGGCGTGGATCTACGGGGTTTTTCCGTCGCGGGTCATTGGCGGGCGGTATCCACGCATGGCGTGGATCTACGGGGTTTTTCCGTCGCGGGTCATTTGGCGCGCGGTATCCACGCATGGCGTGGATCTACGGGGTTTTTACCTTGCGGTCATTCGCGTAGATCCACGCCATGCGTGGATGCATTCCGTTCCGGTGCTGCGCGGTCACCGCTGGGTGGCGTTACGGGCGCTGGCTGATGCGGTGCACGGCGTCCACCAGCACGCCGACGTGGTCGGGATTCATGTCCGGGGACATGCCGTGGCCGAGGTTGAAGACGTGGCCCTCGCGGGAACCGCCGTTGCCCTGGGCGTAGCTGTCGAGCACGCGGCCGGCGGCGCGTTCGATGGCGTCCGGGTTGCCGTAGAGGGTGGCCGGGTCGAGGTTGCCCTGCAGGGCGACGCGGCCGCCGGTGCGGGCCACGGCGTCGGACAGGTCCAGGGTCCAGTCGACGCCGAGGGCGTCGGCGCCGGTGTTGGCCAGGTCGGCCAGGTGCAGGCCGGTGCCCTTGCCGAACAGGATCAGCGGGGTGCGCTGGTCGCCCTGGCCGCGCTCGAGTTCCTGCGCGATGCGGGTGAGGTAGCGCAGCGAGAATTCACGGTACATGCCGGGGCTGAGCACGCCCCCCCAGGTGTCGAACACCTGCAGGACCTGGGCGCCGGCGGCGCGCTGGGCCGACAGGTAGGCAATGACCGCATCGGTCACCACCGAGAGCAACTGGTGCAGGGCGGCCGGTTCGTTCAGGGCCATCGCCTTGATGCGGGCGAAGTCCTTGCTGCCGCCGCCTTCGACCATGTAGCAGGCCAGCGTCCAGGGGCTGCCGGAGAAGCCGATCAGCGGGACCTTGCCGTCCAGTTCGCGGCGGATCACCCGCACCGCGTCCATCACATAGCGCAGTTCGGTTTCCATGTCCGGCACGGCCAGTTTGGCGATGGCGGCAGCGTCGCGCACGGGATGGCGGAACTTGGGGCCTTCGCCGTCGACGAAGTACAGCTCCAGGCCCATCGCGTCGGGAATGGTGAGGATGTCCGAGAACAGGATCGCGGCATCCAGGTCGAAGCGACGCAGCGGTTGCAGGGTGACTTCGCAGGCGATGTCCGGGTTCTTGGCCATGGCCAGGAAGCTGCCGGCCTTGGCGCGGGTGGCGCGGTACTCGGGCAGGTAGCGGCCGGCCTGGCGCATCAGCCAGACGGGGGTGCAGTCCACCGGTTCGCGGCGCAGGGCGCGCAGCAGGCGATCATGGCGGGAGGGGCTGGTCACGGAACGCTTCCTTGGGATCTGGTGGCGCGGGGCCGAATGGGGTGAGTGCGGCGGTGGCCGCTCAGTGCGGCGGATCGCCGCTGGTGTAGGTCACTTCGTAGCCGCGGTGCAGGTGCGCATCGCGCGCCTTGTCGAACGCGGCCAGCGCCAGGTCTTCCTCCAGGTACAGCTCGCGGCGCAGTTGCCCGCGCCCGCCGATCGGGCCGGACTCGAGCAGCAGCTCCCAGCCACCGAACAGGTCCGGTTGCAGGGTGAGCTGGAGATAGCGGGCCGGATCGGCACCGCGGGCGTGTTGGTGCAGGAAGACGCGCATGCCCCGATTGTAGCCGTGAACGCCGGAGGCGGCCGTCAGCGACGGGGCAGGTGCGGCGGAACGTCGCAGGCTCAGCCGGCGGCGAGCACGCGCAGCACGTCGGCCTCGTCGACATCGCCGACCACTTCGGCGCGGCCGATCCCACGCCACAACACCAGGCGCAGGCGCCCGGCGACGTTCTTCTTGTCCAGCCGCATCCGCGCCAACAGCGCCTCGGCGGCCAGGCCGGCGGGAATGGCCACTGGCAGTTCGTAGTGCAGCAGCAGGTCGCGCAGCTGCGCGGTATCGGCCTCGCTGCTCATGCCCAGCTGGGCGGACAGGCGCGCGGCCAGCACCATGCCCACGGCAACCGCTTCGCCATGGTTGAGATTGTCGTTGCCGGGCGCACCGTAGCCCTGTTCGGTCTCGATGGCATGGCCGAAGGTATGGCCGAGGTTGAGCAGGGCGCGTTCGCCCTTCTCCAGCGGGTCGCGGGCCACGATGTCGGCCTTGTGTTCGCAGCTGCGCGCGATCGCCTGGGCCAGCGCGGCGTCATCGCCGGCCAGCAGCGCCGTACGCTCGGCCTGCAGCCACTGGAAGAAGAGCGGGTCGCCGATGGCGCCGTACTTGATCACCTCGGCCAGCCCGGCACGCAGTTCGCGGGGCGGCAGGGTGCGCAATGCCGCGGTATCGGCGATCACCGCGCGCGGCGGATGGAACGCGCCGACCAGGTTCTTGCCTTCTGGGATGTCCACCGCGGTCTTGCCGCCCACCGAGGAGTCGACCATCGCCAGCAGCGAGGTGGGCAGCTGTATGCAGTCCACCCCACGCATCCAGCACGCTGCCGCAAAGCCGGCCAGGTCGCCGACGACACCGCCGCCGAGGGCCAGCACGCAGGCATCGCGGGTGGCGCCGAGGGCGGCCAGCGCGGTGATCGCCGCGCCGAAGTTGGCCAGGGTCTTGGAGGCTTCGCCGGCGGGCAGCACCAGTTCGCCGACCCGCAGGTCCGGGCGGGCAGCGAGCAGGGCCGACTTCACCCCGGCCAGGTACAGCGGGGCCACCGAGGAATCGCTGAGCAGTAGCACGTGGCGGCCGCGCACATGCTGGGCCAGCAGCGCGCCCTGGCAGAGCAGGCCCGGGCCGATGTGGATGGTGTAGGGGGTATCGCCGCCAACGGCGACGGTGCGGGGGGAGGTCATGCGGAGGTGTCCTGTCGCTGCCATTGCGCCGCCAGGCGCAGGACCAGCTGCGCGGTGGCGTCGGCGGGGGTGTAAAGATCGGTGTCCAGGGTCAGGTCGGCCAGCTCGCGGTACAACGGGTCGCGCAGGGCCGCCATCTCGTGCAGCACCTGTTCGCGGTCCGGGCGCTGCAGCAGCGGCCGGGTGCGGTCGCGCGCCAGCCGCTCCAGCTGGGCGGCCACGCTGACCCGCAGGTAGACCACGAAGCCGCGGCGCGCGATCGTGGCGCGGTTGCCGGCATCCAGCACTGCCCCGCCGCCGGTGGAGACCAGCTGGTTGCGCCCGTCCAGCACGGCCTGCAGCACCTGCCGCTCATGCTGGCGGAAGCCGGCTTCGCCGGAGTGCTCGAAGATCGTGGGAATGCTGGCGCCGGCGGCATCGACGATGGCCTGGTCGGCATCGACGAAGTCCAGCGTGAAGCGCTCGGCAAGGCGGCGCCCGATGCAGGTTTTGCCGGCGCCCATCGGGCCGATCAGGATCAGGTTCGGAGCGGGATTCATTACCCGCGATCCTAACATCTCCGTGCCGCGGCCTTTACGCGCCGGCCCCCATGGTGGATGGCGCGGAATCTCCCGCGCGCAACCGGAGCCTGTCCATGTCAGTGGCCAAAATCATCGAGATCAACGCCTCCTCCAAGACCAGCGTCGAAGACGCGGTACGCAGTGGCCTGAAGAAGGTGTCCGAGACGGTCAAGGGCATCCAGGGCGCCTGGATCAACGAGACCAAGGTGGTCACCGACGGCGAGGGCAACATCACCGAGTGGCGGGTGAACCTGCGGGTGACCTTCCTGGTCAGCTGAGTGGCCGCACCTGTCGCTGGTCATCCAGTGCGATGACCCGGTCGGCCAGCGCCGGCAGGGTGCGCAGCGCCTGGCGGCTCACCCGCTCGTAGTACTGCACGAACCGCTCCAGCTGGGCGCGGCTTATGCTGCTGCGTTCGGGTTGGGCGGCCTGCAGATGTTGTTCCTGCTGCCAGCGCCAGCGCGGCACCACGGCGAAATCCGGCGGTTGCAGGAACCACAGCCGGTCGCAGCGCCGCCACAGGGCCGGGTAGTCCTCGGCCAGGGCCTGGTTGCACCAGCGCCGCCAGCGCCCATCGGCGTCGGCGTCGCGTTCGAGCGCGTTCAACGGCGGTTCCAGCGCATCCTCGGCCTGTGCCGGGGTGCCCAGGAACCAGCCTTCGAACACCAGCAGGTCCAGCGCGGCGTCCACGCGCGGCCAGTCGGCGGGCGCTACGCGTTCGTCGGCCAGTTTGTCGAAGCGCGGCAACACCACCGGCTGGCGCGCGGCGATCGCCGCCAAGGTGGCGTGCGCCAGTGGCAGGTCGTGGGTGCCGGGCGGGCCGCGGGTAAGCAGCAACGGGTGCACCTGCCGTGCCAGTCGCTGGCGCTGGGCGCGGGTGAGGTAGAAATCGTCGATGGACAGCGTGGCCGCGCGCAGGCCGCGTTGGCCGGCCAGGGCCACCACCTGCGCGGCCAGCGTCGATTTGCCGCTGCCCTGCAGGCCGCTGATCGCCAATACTGGCACTCCCGTGCCCGCCGCCAGCGCTTCGTCCAGTGCCTGGGCGACCAGTGCATCGGGAAATCCCTTGTTGCGGGGCATGTACGCGTTGGCAGGCATGCGGTGACAATAAACCCAAATCGAATGGCAAGAAACCAACCATGACCGATCTGTATACCGAAGCACTGTCCACCTTCGCCGCGCTGTTCGAGGAGGCCCGGCACAGCGCGGAAGTCGAACCCAATGCGATGACCGTCGCCACCGCCGACAACAGCGGCCAGCCGTCGGCGCGCACCGTGCTGCTCAAGGCGTTCGATGCACGCGGCTTCGTCTTCTACACCCACCTGGACAGCCACAAGGGGCGCGAGCTGCGTACCAATCCGCGTGCGGCGCTGCTGTTCCTGTGGCGCAGCCTGCGGGAAGCGGGCATCCAGGTGCGGATCGAAGGCAGCGTCGAGCAGGTGGGCGATGCCGAAGCCGATGCGTACTTCGCCTCGCGGCCGCGCATGAGCCAGATCGGCGCGTGGGCCTCGCTGCAATCGAAGACGTTGGCCTCGCGCGAGGAATTCGACGCGCGCGTGGCCACCGCCGAGGCCAGTTTCGCCGATCGCGAGGTGCCGCGCCCGGACGGCTGGAGCGGGTTGCGCGTGGTGCCGCAGCGGATCGAGTTCTGGTACGGCGCGCAGTTCCGCCTGCACGAGCGCTGGTGCTATGAGCGCGATGCCGACGGGCAATGGACCAAGCGGTTGCTGTTCCCCTGACCGCCGGCAGCCCGGGCACGGCATCGGGATCTGGGTAGCCCCTCGCCGATCGCGACGCGCGGTGCTGCGGGCGCGCGCTGGGCACCGCCGCAGGCCAAGTGCGGCATGGTCAACCGTTGTGCGGCAGTGCGCGGCATGCGCGCGCCCTCACGCCGGGGTGGGACGTGGCGGTGGGCAGCGGCCGATGGGCGTGGGAAGCGCCCTCGACGCGCTAGCCGAGCCCGGCCTCGCGCAGCCGTCGCCACAGGGTGGTGCGGGAAATGCCCAGTTCGGCGGCCAATCGGGCCCGGTTGCCGTCAAAGCGCGCCAGCAAGCTCGGCAGGCTGTCCGCGCCTGCGGCCGGGGGCGCGCGGGCAGGCACTGCAGCGCCTGCCCGACCCGTGGCGTCCAGTTCCGGCAGCCACGCCAGCATCGTCGCTGCTGACAATGCGCCGCGCTCGGGCGGCCAGTGGATGCGCAGGCGATCCACCATGTTGCGCAGTTCGCGCACGTTGCCCGGCCACGGGTACTCGCGCAGCCGTGCCAGCGCCTCCACCGACAGCGGTGCATCGGTGCCGGCCAACTGGCGGAAGAAGTGGGCGACCAGCAGCGGGACATCCTCGTGGCGTTCGTGCAGGGTCGGCAGCGCGATCCGCAACGCAGCCAGGCGGTAGTAGAGATCGCGCCGGAAGCGCTGCGCGTCCACCAGCGTCTCCAGGGTCTGCAGCGTGGCGGCCACCACGCGCACGTCCACCGCAGTCGGCTCGGTAGCGCCCACGCGCAGTACTTCGCGTTCTTCCAGCACCCGCAACAGCCGGGTCTGCAGCGGCAGCGGCAGTTCGCCGATCTCATCGAGGAACAGGGTGCCGCCCTCGGCGGCTTCGACCAGGCCGACGCGCCCGCCGCGCCGGGCGCCGGTGAACGCCCCTTCGTTGTAACCGAACAGCTCCGCTTCCAGCAGGGATTCGCTGATCGCCCCGCAGTTCAGTGCGACGAAGCGGCCCCGGCGGCCACTGGCGGCATGCAGTTGCCGCGCCACCAGTTCCTTGCCGGTGCCGGTGGCGCCGGTGATCAGCACGGTGCTGTCGTAGGGCGCATACAGTGCGATGCGCTCGCGCACCTGCTGCATCGCTGCGCTGTCACCGAGCAGGGCGTGGTCGGTATCGCGCTGCCTGGCCGGTGCCCGCCGCCGTGGTGATGGCGCGCCGGAGCGGGCCAGGGTCTGGGTCAGCTCCAGCGCGTGTTCGAACGCCTGCCGTACTGAATCGGCCGAGTACAGCAGCACCCCGGGCAGGCCCACCTGCTCGGCATGGTCGATGGCCATGCCGGTGCCCACGATCACTTCGATGCCGTTGGCGCGCAGGTCGGCGATGCAGTCGCGCGCGTCTTCGCGGGTGACGAAGCGGCGATGTTCGATGTCCAGCCCGAAGCTGTGTTGGAAGCTGCCGAAGGTCGGCACATCGGTGGCATGGGTGACCAGGCCGATCCGCGGGGCGATCCGGCGCGCGCGCGCCAGCGCTTCCATCAGGTCGAAACCGTTGGCCTGGATCGGCACCAGCGGCACCTCCAGCCGGCTGCGCAGGTAGGCCGCATTCGAGCCGCCGGCGATCACCACGTCGCAGTGTTCGCGGCGCAGGCGCTGGCCGATCACATCCACCGCCTCCTCGAAGCCAAGGTTGATCGGCACGATGCGCGCGCGGCGGTCGAACTCCGGGATCACATCGCCGAGCAGCCCGGTCAGGCGCGACACGCTGACGGTCCAGATCACCGGAAGCTGGCCGGCATCCGGGTCAGACAGGCGTGAACGGTGGCGGGGCAGGCTGATCGACATGGCGATGTTTCAATGTTTCAGTTGCAGCCATGGTACAGATGTTTCAATGTTTCAAGGTGAAACGCCGCGGTCACGGTGATGTCGCAATGAAATCAGACACTTGCAAGCTGGCACGGCCCTTGCGCCTGTCACCCCGTCAACCACGATGGAATGCCGCATGAGCACCCCTGTTTCCTCCGCTGGCGCCCGGTTCCGCGCCGCCCTGGCTGCCGAATCGCCGTTGCAGGTGATCGGCGCGATCAACGCCAACCACGCCCTGCTGGCCCAGCGCGCCGGCTACCGGGCGATCTACCTGTCCGGCGGCGGCGTCGCGGCCGGCTCGCTGGGCCTGCCGGACCTGGGCATCAACACCCTGGAAGACGTATTGATCGACGTGCGCCGCATCACCGATGTGTGCGACCTGCCGCTGATGGTGGACATCGACACCGGCTTCGGGCCGAGCGCGTTCAACATCGCGCGCACCGTGAAGTCGTTGATCAAGGCCGGCGCGGCGGCCTGCCATATCGAGGACCAGGTCGGCGCCAAGCGCTGTGGCCACCGCCCCGGCAAGGAAATCGTCACCCAGGGCGAGATGGTCGACCGGGTCAAGGCCGCCGCCGATGCCAAGACCGACCCGGACTTCTTCCTGATCGCGCGTACCGACGCCATCCAGGTGGACGGGGTGGACGCGGCCATCGAGCGCGCCATCGCCTGCGTGGAGGCCGGCGCCGACGGCATCTTCGCCGAGGCTGCCTATGACCTGGCCACCTATCGCCGCTTCGTCGACGCGGTGAAGGTGCCGGTGCTGGCCAACATCACCGAGTTCGGCAAGACCCCGCTGTTCACCCGCGATGAACTGGCCTCGGCCGGCGTCGCCATCCAGCTGTTCCCGCTGTCTGCGTTCCGCGCCGCCAACAAGGCCGCCGAGAACGTGTATGCGACCATCCGCCGCGACGGCCACCAGCGTAATGTGGTCGATGCGATGCAGACGCGCGAAGAACTGTACGACCGTATCGGCTACCACGCCTTCGAGCAGCAGCTCGACGCGCTGTTCGCCGCCAAGAAGTAACCCGGCACCATTTGTTTTCTGGAGGGATCATGAGCGAAGCAACCACCGCCCCCGGCTTCAAGCCGAAGAAATCCGTCGCCCTGTCCGGCACCGCTGCGGGCAACACCGCGCTGTGCACGGTGGGCCGCAGTGGCAACGACCTGCACTACCGCGGCTATGACATCCTGGACCTGGCCAACACCAGCGAGTTCGAGGAGATCGCCCACCTGCTGGTGCATGGCAAGCTGCCCACCCGCGCCGAGCTGGTGGCCTACAAGGCCAAGCTGAAGTCGCTGCGCGGCATCCCGGCCGCGGTCAAGGCCGCGCTGGAAGAGCTGCCGCCGTCGGCGCACCCGATGGACGTGATGCGCACCGGCGTGTCGGTGCTCGGCTGCGTGTCGCCGGAGAAGGACGACCACAACCACCCCGGCGCGCGCGACATCGCCGACAAGCTGATGGCCTGCCTCGGCTCGATGCTGCTCTACTGGTACCACTGGAGCCATAACGGCCGCGCCATCGACGTGGAGACCGACGATGACTCCATCGGCGGCCACTTCCTGCACCTGCTGCACGGTGAGAAGCCGCAGGATTCGTGGGTGAAGGCGATGCACACCTCGCTGATCCTGTACGCCGAGCACGAGTTCAACGCCTCCACCTTCGCCTGCCGCGTCATCGCCGGCACCGGCAGCGACATGTACAGCTGCATCACCGGCGGCATCGGCGCGCTGCGTGGCCCCAAGCACGGTGGCGCCAATGAAGTGGCCTTCGAAGTGCAGAAGCGCTATGACAGCCCCGATGACGCCGAGGCCGACATCAAGGCCCGGGTCGAGCGCAAGGAAGTGGTGATCGGCTTCGGCCATCCGGTGTATACGGTCAGCGATCCGCGCAACAACGTGATCAAGGAAGTGGCGCGCGAGCTGTCGGCCGAGCAGCAGAACGTGAAGATGTTCGACATCGCCGAGCGCCTGGAAACGGTGATGTGGGACATCAAGAAGATGTTCCCGAACCTGGACTGGTTCAGCGCGGTCAGCTACCACATGATGGGCGTGCCGACGGCGATGTTCACCCCGCTGTTCGTCATCGCGCGCACCTCCGGCTGGAGCGCGCACATCATCGAACAGCGCATCGACGGCAAGATCATCCGCCCCAGCGCCAACTACACCGGCCCGGAAGACCAGGCCTTCGTGCCGATCGACCAGCGCAGGTAAGACCGACGTACCGCACCCGTTCGCGGGTGCTTTGCGGAGCAGGCCGGCGCGATGCCGGTCTGCTCCGTTGCGGCGTCGCTACTCCTTCTTTGCCGGTGTCACGACGCCCCGGCCCGCCAACAAGCAGCTATCGCCAGCCATGAATACTCAGTACCGCAAGAACCTCCCCGGCACGTCGCTGGACTATTTCGATACCCGCGCCGCCGTCGATGCCCTCCAGCCCGGTGCCTATGCCACGCTGCCGTATACCTCGCGCGTGCTGGCCGAAAACCTGGTGCGCCGCTGCGACCCGGCCACGCTGGAGCCCTCGCTGCGCCAGCTGATCGAGCGCCGCCAGGACCTGGATTTCCCGTGGTTCCCGGCACGCGTGGTGTGCCATGACATTCTCGGCCAGACCGCCCTGGTCGATCTGGCCGGCCTGCGCGACGCCATCGCCGATGCCGGCGGTGACCCGGCGCAGATCAATCCGGTGGTCCCGACCCAGCTGATCGTCGATCACTCGCTGGCGGTGGAATTCCCGGGCTTCGACAAGGCGGCGTTCGAGAAGAACCGCGCCGTCGAGGACCGCCGCAATGAAGACCGGTTCCACTTCATCAACTGGACCAAGAAGGCGTTCAAGAACGTCGACGTGATTCCGCCGGGCAACGGGATCATGCACCAGATCAACCTGGAGAAGATGTCGCCGGTGGTGCAGGTGCGCGATGGCGTGGCCTTCCCCGATACCTGCGTGGGCACGGACAGCCATACCCCGCACGTGGACGCCCTGGGTGTCATCGCCATCGGCGTGGGCGGCCTGGAAGCGGAGAGCGTGATGCTCGGCCGTGCCTCGTGGATGCGCCTGCCCGACATCATCGGCGTGGAACTCACCGGCCGCCCGCAGCCGGGCATCACCTGCACCGACGTGGTGCTGGCGCTGACCGAGTTCCTGCGCAAGGAGCGTGTGGTCGGTGCATGGATCGAGTTCTACGGCGAGGGCGCCAATGCGCTGACCATTGGCGATCGCGCCACCATCTCCAACATGACGCCGGAGTTCGGCGCCACCGCGGCGATGTTCTACATCGACCAGCAGACCCTGGACTACCTGCGCCTGACCGGCCGCGAAGACGCCCAGGTTGCCCTGGTGGAAACCTACGCCAAGGCCACCGGCCTGTGGGCCGACGATCTGGTCACCGCGCAGTACGAGCGCGTGCTGCAGTTCGACCTGTCCACCGTGGTGCGCAACATGGCCGGCCCGTCCAACCCGCACAAGCGCGTGGCGACCACCGACCTGGCCGCCCGCGGCATCGCCGACGAAGGCAAGCTGGCCTCGGGCAAGCTGGAACAGGCCGATGGCCTGATGCCCGACGGCGCGGTGATCATCGCCGCGATCACCAGCTGCACCAACACCAGCAACCCGCGCAACGTGATCTCCGCCGCCTTGCTGGCGCGCAACGCCAACCGCGCCGGCCTGACCCGCAAGCCGTGGGTGAAGAGTTCGCTGGCGCCCGGTTCCAAGGCGGTGCAGCTGTATCTGGAAGAAGCCGGCCTGCTGACCGAACTGGAGCAGATGGGCTTTGGCATCGTCGCCTTCGCCTGCACCACCTGCAACGGCATGAGCGGCGCGCTGGACCCGAAGATCCAGCAGGAAGTGATCGACCGCGACCTGTATGCCACCGCCGTTCTCTCGGGCAACCGCAACTTCGACGGCCGCATCCACCCGTACGCCAAGCAGGCGTTCCTGGCCTCGCCGCCGCTGGTGGTGGCCTACGCGATCGCCGGCACCGTGCGCTTCGACATCGAGAAGGATGCGCTCGGCCACGACGCCGACGGCCACCCGATCACGCTGAAGGACCTGTGGCCGAGCGACGCCGAGATCGATGCAGTGGTCAAGGCCTGCGTCAAGCCGGAGCAGTTCCGCAAGGTCTACGACCCGATGTTCACCTTCAAGGTGGAACACGGTGCACCGATCAGCCCGCTGTACGACTGGCGCCCGCAGAGCACCTACATCCGCCGCCCGCCGTATTGGGAAGGTGCGCTGGCCGGTGCCCGCAGCCTGACCGGCATGCGCCCGCTAGCGGTGCTCGGCGACAACATCACCACCGACCACCTGTCGCCGTCCAACGCGATCATGGCCAGCAGCGCGGCCGGCGAATACCTGGCGAAGATGGGCCTGCCCGAGGAAGACTTCAATTCCTACGCGACCCACCGTGGCGACCACCTCACCGCGCAGCGGGCGACGTTTGCCAACCCGAAGCTGATCAACGAGATGGCCGTGGTCGATGGCCAGGTCAAGCAGGGGTCGCTGGCGCGCGTGGAGCCGGAAGGCGAGGTCACCCGCATGTGGGAAGCGATCGAAACCTACATGGAGCGCAAGCAGCCGCTGATCATCATCGCCGGTGCCGACTACGGCCAGGGCAGCTCGCGCGACTGGGCCGCCAAGGGCGTGCGCCTGGCCGGCGTGGAGGCGATCGCGGCCGAAGGCTTCGAGCGCATCCACCGCACCAACCTGATCGGCATGGGCGTGCTGCCGCTGGAGTTCAAGGAAGGCGTCAACCGCAAGACGCTGGGCATCGACGGTACCGAAACCTTCGACGTGCTGGGCGAGCGCGTGCCGCGCGCCGAGCTGACCCTGGTCATCCATCGCCGCAACGGGGAACAGCTGCGGGTGCCGGTCACCTGCCGTCTGGATACCGCTGAAGAGGTCTCCATCTACGAGGCGGGCGGCGTGCTGCAGCGGTTCGCCCAGGACTTCCTGGAATCGGCGCAGGTCGCCTGATTCCCTCCGCATCGCGACGGCCCGGCGACGGGCCGTCTTTCCATCAGGACTTCGACATGGCGTTTCTCCCCCAGCTCCGCATCCCCGCCACCTACCTGCGCGGGGGCACCAGCAAAGGTGTCTTCTTCAGGCTGACCGACCTGCCTGCCGCTGCGCAGGTGCCTGGCCCGGCGCGCGATGCCCTGCTGATGCGCGTGATCGGCTCGCCGGACCCGTATGCCAAGCACACCGACGGCATGGGCGGGGCCACCTCCAGCACCAGCAAGTGCGTCATCATCGCCGCCGCGTCGGTGCCGGAGCATGACGTGGACTACCTGTACGGCCAGGTCGCGATCGAGACCGCGTTCGTGGACTGGAGCGGTAACTGCGGCAACCTCAGCACCGCGGTCGGCCCGTTCGCGATCAGCAACGGGTTCATCGACCCGGCGCGCATCCCGCACAACGGCACCTGCACGGTACGCATCTGGCAGGCCAACATCGGCAAGACCATTCTGGCGCACGTGCCGATCGTGGATGGCCAGGTGCAGGAAAGCGGTGATTTCGAGCTGGACGGGGTGACTTTCCCGGCCGCGGAGATCCGGCTGGAGTTCCTCGATCCCTCCGACGATGGCGAAGGCGAGGGCGGGTCGATGTTCCCCACCGGCAACTTGGTGGACACCCTGGACGTGCCCGGCGTGGGCAGCTTCCCGGTGACGATGATCACCGCCGGCATTCCCACCATCTTCCTCAACGCCGCCGACCTGGGCTACACCGGTACCGAGCTGCAGCCGGCGATCAACGAGGACAAGGCCGCGCTGGCCCGCTTCGAAGCGATCCGCGCGCACGGCGCGGTGCGCATGGGCCTGATCGACAGCATCGACCAGGCCGCCACCCGCCAGCACACGCCCAAGGTGGTCTTCGTCGCCCCGGCCCAGGACTACGTGTCCTCCAGCGGCAAGCAGATTGCCGCCGGCGCGATCGACCTGCACGCCCGCGCGCTGTCGATGGGCAAGCTGCACCACGCGATGATGGGCACGGCGGCGGTGGCGATCGGCACGGCGGCGGCGATCCCGGGCACGCTAGTCAACCTGGCCGCGGGCGGTGGCGCGCGCGAGGCGGTCACCTTCGGGCATCCCTCCGGCACGCTGCGGGTGGGCGCCGAAGCGCGCCTCGTTGACGGTCAGTGGACGGTCACCAAGGCCATCATGAGCCGCAGTGCACGCGTCTTGATGGAAGGCGCGGTGCGGGTACCCGCCGACACGCTATAGCTTCAACAGGAGATCACGATGTCCGGTCACGACCGCAACGCGAACCAACGGCCGCCGTGGGATGCGGTCATGACCGACATCGTCGACTACGTGCGCGACTACCGGGTGGAGTCGCCGCTGGCCTACACCACCGCGCGCCACTGCCTGATCGATTCGCTGGGCTGTGGCTTGGCCGCGCTCGCGTTCCCGGCCTGCAGCAAACTGCTCGGACCGCTGGTACCCGGGATGCGCGTGGTCAACGGCGCGCGCGTGCCGGGAACCCGCTTCGAGCTGGACCCGGTGCAGGGCGCCTTCAACATCGGCGCGATGGTGCGCTGGCTGGACTTCAACGACACCTGGCTGGCCGCCGAATGGGGCCATCCGTCCGACAACCTGGGCGGCATCCTGGCCACCGCCGACTGGCTCAGCCGTAACGCCGAGGCATTGCGGCGACCGCCGCTGACCATGCGTGACGTGCTGGCCGCGATGGTCAAGGCGCATGAGATCCAGGGCTGCCTGGCGCTGGAGAACGCCTTCAACCGGGTCGGGCTGGATCACGTGGTGCTGGTCAAGGTTGCCTCCACCGCCGTGGTGGCGCACCTGCTGGGCCTGGACCGCGAACGCATGCTCAACGCGGTCTCGCTGGCCTGGGTCGACGGCCAGTCGCTGCGCACCTACCGCCACGCGCCCAACACCGGCTCGCGCAAGAGCTGGGCGGCCGGGGATGCGACCAGCCGCGCGGTGCGGCTGTCGTTGATGGCTGCAGCCGGCGAGATGGGGTACCCCAGCGCGCTCACCGCGCCCACCTGGGGCTTTTACGACGTCTCCTTCGGCGGCCAGCCGTTCCGCTTCCAGCGCCCCTATGGCAGCTACGTGATGGAGAACGTGCTGTTCAAGATCAGTCATCCGGCCGAGTTTCATGGGCAGACCGCAGTGGAAGCGGCGATGCAGGTGCATGCGCGCATGCGCGCGGCGGGCCGGCGCTGCGAGGACATCGCCCACATCACCCTGCGCACCCAGCAGGCCTGCCTGCGCATCATCGACAAGCCCGGCCCGCTGCATAACCCGGCCGATCGCGACCATTGCGTGCAGTACATGGTGGCCATCGCGCTGATCTTCGGCCGGTTGGTCGCCGAGGACTACGAGGACGATGTCGCCGCTGACCCGCGCATCGATCCGCTGCGCGCGAAGATCACCTGCGTGGAGGAGCCGCGCTACACCGCCGACTACCTGGACCCCGACAAGCGCAGCATCGCCAACGCGCTGGAGGTGGTGTTCGCCGACGGCAGCCACCTCGACGCCGCCGTCGAGTACCCGCTGGGCCACGCCCGCCGCCGCGCCGAAGGCATCCCGCTGCTGGAGGACAAGTTCCGCGCCCACCTGGCCGCCACCTTCCCGACCCGGCAGCAGCGCCGCATCCTCGATGCCTCGCTCGACCCCGTGGTGCTGGAGGCGATGCCGGTGCACGACTATGTGGAGCTGTACGTAGCCGGGTAGCGCCGAGCCATGCTCGGCTGCCCGTTGCGAGGCAGGGACCGGGTAGAGCCGAGCCATGCTCGGCTGCTCGTCGCGGGGCAGGCACCGGGTAGAGCCGAGCCATGCTCGGCTGCTCTCGCCGGCCGAGTTCGCGTACGCCGGCCATCCGGCGTCTGCCCGCGTTTCAACCTCGGCGAAGCCGCATCGGTCGGCAGGGGAAAGGCTTCGGGCGATTTGCCGCGCTGGCGCGCGGGTGCCGAGCATGGCTCGGCACTACCGGTGCGCGTCGGGTGCCCGGGCGACGGCACCGCTCGGTTCCTGGACGCGGGCGGCACCCGGGTAGAGCCGAGCCATGCTCGGCTGCTCTTGCCGGCCGAGTTCGCGTACGCCGGCCATCCGACGTGTGCCCGCGTTTCAACCTCGGTAAAGCCGCATCGGTCTGCAGGGGCAAGGCTTCGGGCGGGTTTGTCGCGCTGGCGCGCGGGTGCCGAGCATGGCTCGGCACTACCGGTGCGCGTCGGGTGCCCGGGCGACGGCACCGCTTGGTTCCTGGACGCGGGCAGGCACCCGGTAGAGCCGAGCCATGCTCGGCTGCTCTTGCCGGCCGAGTTCGCGTACGCCGGCCATCCGGCGCCTGCCCGCGTTTCAACCTCGGTAAAGCCGCATCGGTCTGCAGGGGCAAGGCTTCGGGCGGGTTTGTCGCGCTGGCGCGCGGGTGCCGAGCATGGCTCGGCACTACCGGTGCGCGTCGGGGTGCCCGGGTGACGGCACCGCTCGGTTCCTGGACGCGGGCAGGCACCCGGGTAGAGCCGAGCCATGCTCGGCTGCTCTTGCCTGCCGAGTTCGCGTACGCCGGCCATCCACCGCCTGCCCGCGTTTCAACCTCGGTAAAGCCGCATGGGTCGGCTGGGGAAAGGCTTCGGGCGGTTTGCCGCGCTGGCGCGCGGTTGCCGAGCACGGCTCGGCACTACCGGTGCGCGCAGGGTTGCCTGGGTTACGGTGTCGCTCGGCTGCTGGACGCGGGCGGCACCCGGGTAGAGCCGAGCCATGCTCGGCTGCTCTTGCCTGCGGACTTGGCATACGCGGGACATCAAGCTGCCCGCATTTCAACCTCGGTGAACCCGCACCCGTCGGCCGGGGAACGGCTTCGGGCGGTTTGCCGCGCTGGCGCGCGGCTGCCGAGCATGGCTCGGCACTACCGGTGCGCGTCGGGGTGCCCGGGTGACGGCACCGCTCGGTTCCTGGACGCGGGCAGGCACCCGGGTAGAGCCGAGCCATGCTCGGCTGCTCTTGCCGGCCGAGTTCGCGTACGCCGGCCATCCGACGTGTGCCCGCGTTTCAGCCTCGGCGAAGCCGCGTCGGTCGGCTGGGGAAAAGGCTTCGGGCGGTTTGCCGCGCTGGCGCGCGGGTGCCGAGCATGGCTCGGCACTACCGGTGCGCGTCGGGGTGCCCGGGCGACGGCGCCGCTCGACCGCTTGTCGCGGAAGGCACCCGGGTAGAGCCGAGCCATGCTCGGCTGCTCTTGCCGGCCGAGTTCGCGTACGCCGGCCATCCGGCGCTTGCCCGCGTTTCAACCTCGGTAAAGCCGCATGGGGCGGCTAGGGAAAGGCTCCGGAGGGTTTCCCGCGCTGGCGCGCGGTTGCCGAGCATGGCTCGGCACTACCGGTGCGCGTCGGGCGACGGCGCCGTTCGGGGCGGCCCGGCCCTTATACTGGCCGCCTTGTTCAAGGAGCGACATCATGGCTATCCGCAGTCGGGTCGGGCAGTGGGGCTGGAAGGGAATCGTGGGGCTGGCGCTGGCCGCCGGCCTGGCCGTCGGTATTGGCGGCTGCAAGCGCAACGAGAGCGGGCAGTTGCCCACACCCTCCGGTGCGCCGATCGCGGCCAAGGCCGAGAAGGTGAGCGGATTCACCCTGGTGCGGGCCTATCCCGACCAGAAGGGCGACGGCGTCTCGCTGGCGCTGGAATTCTCGCGGCCGCTGGTGGGGACCCAGGACTTCGACAAACTCGTCCGCTTCGCCGAAAAGGTGGGCACCGAGGACAGCAGCTGGACGCTCTCCGATGACGGCCTGACCCTGCGCTACCCGTTCGTGGAGGCGGCCAAGGAGTACAACCTGATCGTCTCGCCCGACCTGCTCGCCGCCGACGGTAGCCGGATCGGCAAGGAACTGCGCCAGAAGGTGTTCAGCGGCGAGCTCAAGCCGGTCGCCGGCTTCGCCTCGCAGGGCAGCGTGCTGCCGGCCAAGGACAGCCGCGGCCTGCCGGTGGTGTCGGTGAACGTGCAGGAAGTGGACGTGGAGTTCCTGCGCGTGCGCGAGAAGGAACTGCCGCGCTTCTTCAGCCAGTACCAGCGCGGCGGGCGCCGTGGCAGCTGGGAACTGGACAGCGAGTACGGCGACAAGACCCCGATGTCGCAGCTGGCCGAGCCGGTGTACGTCAATCGTTTCGTGCTGGGTGGCAAGCAGAACGAGCGCGTCCTGACCTACCTGCCCACCCAGGACATCAAGGAGCTGCAGGAGCCGGGCCTGTACTTCGCGGTGATGAAGCGCAGCGGCTCGTTCGACAGCGAGTTCGACACCGCCTTCTTCACCGTCAGCGACATCGGCCTGCACACCCGCGCCTACAAGGACAAGCTGTTCGTGCACACCGCCTCGCTGCAGAGTGGCGCGGCGCTGAAGAAGATCGAGCTGCGCATCCTCGATGGAAAGGGCGAGGTGGTGCTCAAGGGCAACACCGATGGCAATGGCAACGCGCTGCTCAATTACACCCTGGATGCCAGCCACGTGCTGATCGCCAGCAGCGGCGCGGACACCTCGATGCTGCCGTTCAACCAGCCCGCGCTGGACCTGAGCGAGTTCGCGGTGGCCGGTCGCGACAATGCCTGGTTCGACGTGTTCGCCTGGTCCGGGCGCGACCTGTACCGCCCCGGTGAAACCGTGCGCATCTCCGCGCTGCTGCGCGACAACGATGGCAAGCCGACCAAACCGCAGCCGGTGTTCCTGCGCCTGAAGCAGCCCGATGGCAAGACCTTCCGCGAGACCCGCCTGCAGCCGGGCGAGCAGGGCTACCTGAGCTTCGAGCAGCTGATCCCGGCCGAAGCGCCGACCGGGCGCTGGCAGGTGGAATTCCGCACCAATCCGGCCAGCAAGGACGCCATCCAGGGCATGACCCTGCGCATCGAGGAGTTCCTGCCCGAGCGCATGAAGCTGGACCTGGACAGCGCGCAGAAGACCCTCAAGCCCGGCGAGCCGCTCAAGCTGATCGCCGATGCGGCCTACCTGTATGGCGCGCCGGCCGACGGCAACCGCTTCACCGCGCGCCTGGCCGTGGCCGCCGAGCAGTCCCCGGTGGAATCGCTGCCGGGCTACTTCTTCGGCGACCCGACCACCGAGCTGCCGCGTGAAGCGCGCGACATCATCGACACCGAATTCCCCGCCGACGGCAAGCTGCGCCAGGACGTGGCCCTGCCCGACGAGGTCAAGCCGACCGCGCCGATCGCGGTGGTGCTGTCCGGCAGCGTGTACGAAACCGGCGGCCGCACCGTCACCCGCACCCTCAAGCGGGTGATGTGGCCGGCGCCGGTGCTGGTGGGCGTGCGCCCGCTGTTCAATCCCGACGACGGCGCCGATGCCAACGGCAACGCCCGCTTCGAGCTGATGCGCGTGGACGCGGGCGGCAAGCCGCAGCCGGCCAAAGGCCTGAAGGTCACCCTGGTGCGCGAGCTGCGCGACTACCACTGGACCTTCAACGACAACCGCTGGGACTACGACTTCACCCGGCGCTTCGAGAACAAGGAAACCCGCACCGTCGATGCCGGCAGTGCGGCGGTGGCCATCGATGTCCCGGTGGAGTGGGGCGAGTACCGCCTGGACGTGTTCGATCCGGCCACCGGGCTGACCAGCCGCTATCCGTTCCGCGCCGGCTGGAGCTGGAACGACGACAACCGTGGCCTGGATGCCCGCCCGGACAAGATCAAGCTGGGCCTGGACAAGACCGGCTACAAGGCCGGCGACACCGTGCGCGTCACCGTCACCCCGCCGCACGCCGGCAAGGGCATCCTGATGGTGGAAAGCGACAAGATGCTGTACGTGCAGGAGATCGACGCCAAGCCGGGCAGCACCTTCGACATCCCGGTCAGTGCCGAGTGGGAACGCCACGACGTCTACATCACCGCGCTGGTGTTCCGTGGCGGCAGCGCGCCCAGCAAGATCACCCCGGCCCGCGCGGTCGGCGTGGTGCACGTGCCGATGGATCGCAAGGCGCGCCAGGTCGCGGTGGGCCTGTCGGTGCCCAAGCAGATGCGCCCCGAGCAGACCCTGCCGGTGGCGGTGAGCGCACCGCAGCTGGCGGGCAAGGTCGCGCACGTGACCGTCTCGGCGGTGGACGTGGGCATCCTCAACATCACCCGCTTCCCGGTACCCGATGCGGCCGGCCACTTCTTCGCGCAGCGGCGCCTGGGCGTGGATGCCTATGACATCTACAGCCGGGTGATCGAGAGCTTCGACGGCAGCAGCGGCAAGCTCAAGTTTGGTGGCGACATGGCGCTGGCGGCGATGCCGCAGGCCAAGCGACCGACTGCGCGGGTGCAGACCGTGGACCTGTTCTCCGGCCCGGTGAAGCTCGATGCCAAGGGCATCGCCCGGATCGCGCTGAAGGTGCCCGATTTCAACGGCACCCTGCGCGTCTCCGCGGTGGTCTACTCCGATGACCAGTACGGCAAGCGCGACATGGAGACCGTGGTGCGCGCGCCGATCCTGGCCGAAGCCAGCATGCCGCGGGTCCTGGCCCCGGGCGACCGCAGCACGGTCACCCTGGATGTGCAGAACTTCACCGGCAAGCCCGGCGAGTTCAAGGTGCAGGTCGATGGCATCGGCCCGCTCACCCTGGGCGAACCCAGCCGCACCCTGCAGCTCAAGGCCGACGCCAAGAGCACGCTGAGCTTCCCGCTGAGCGCGCGCGAGGGCTACACCGTGGCCAAGGTGCGGGTGCGGGTGGACGGCAACGGCTTCAAGGTGGACCGCCGCTATGACCTGCCGGTGCGCGCGGCCTGGCCGCAGGTACTGCGTGCGCAGACCCGTACGCTGGACCCGCTGGCGGCCGTGGAGATGGGCACCGGCCTGGCCGATGGCCTGATGGACGACTCGGTGACCGCGCGGATGCTGGTCAGCGCGTTGCCGCCGATCCCGTTTGCCAGCGCGCTCAATGGCGCGTTGAAATACCCCTACGGCTGCGCCGAGCAGACCACCAGCAAGGGGTATGCCGCGCTGATGCTGGACGAGGCGACCTCGGCCATGCTCGGTGCCGACGGCCTGGATGCCAAGAGCCGCCGCGAACGCATGGAAGGCGCGTTCGGCCGGCTGGCCTCGATGCAGGTGGCCAACGGCAACTTCTCGATGTGGGGCGACGACGGCTACGTCAATCCGTGGCTGACCCCGTACATCGCCGAGTTCCTGCTCGATGCCAAGGACGCCGGCTTCGCGGTGCCCGATGGGGTGCTGCAGAAGGCATTGAACCGCCTGAGCGAAGACCTGTTGTCCGGCGGCAACCAGTTCTACGGCGAGGACCGCCGCGAGAACCTGAAGTTCGCCAACCAGGCGTATTCCGGTTACGTGCTGGCCCGGGTCAACCGTGCCCCGCTGGGCACGCTGCGCGCGCTGTACGACAACGAGCGTGGCAAGGCGCTGACCGGCCTGCCGCTGGTCCACCTGGGCATCGCGTTGTCGCTGCAGGGCGATCACAAGCGTGGCGATGCCGCCATTGCCGCCGGCTTCGCCAAGCCGAGCAGCGAGCGTCCGCAGTACTTCGGCGACTACGGCAGTGCGGTGCGCGACGATGCGTTGATGATCGCGCTGCTGCACGAGCGCAAGTTGTCCAAGCCGGCCTATGACGCACGCGCGGTCGACCTGGGACGGGCGCTGGACGCGCGCCGCAACAGTGGCTGGATGTGGCTGAGCACCCAGGAACAGGTCGCCATCGCGCGCCTGGGCAAGGCGCTGGCGGCCAACCAGAAGAAGCTGGTGTCCGGCGAGCTGGCGGTGGGCGGCGAGGTGGAGGCGATTGCCGCGCGCCGCATGTTCGGGCGCAGCTTCGACTACGCCGCGCTGGCCAAGGGCGTGCGTTTCAGCCCGCAGGGCGAGCCGCCGATGTTCGCCAGCCTGGAAGTGGCCGGCATCCCGCGCACTGCGCCGGAGCCGGACAACCGCCACCTGGGCGTGGAACGCACCTGGTACACCACCGACGGCAAGCCGTGGACGCCGCGCGCGCTCAAGGAAGGCGAGGCGCTCATCGTACGGGTCAGCATCACCCCCAACCTGGACATGCCCGATGCGCTGCTCACCGACCTGCTGCCGGCGGGCCTGGAGATCGAGAACTTCAACCTCGGCGATGCCAAACAGTGGGCCGACGTGGTGGTGGACGGACTCAATGTCAACGACCGCGGCGATGCGGCCACG
Organism: Stenotrophomonas sp. Steno-Z1; assembly: GCF_056393175.1. Lineage (NCBI taxonomy): Bacteria > Pseudomonadati > Pseudomonadota > Gammaproteobacteria > Lysobacterales > Lysobacteraceae > Stenotrophomonas > Stenotrophomonas sp. Steno-Z1. Next base: position 408,512 of record NZ_JBWJPB010000001.1, read on the forward strand.
CTGCGCCACGAGGAGTTCCGCGACGACCGCTACGTGGCCGCGCTGAAGCTGTCCAAGGGCAGCACCGCCAAGGTGTTCTACCTGGTGCGCGCGGTCACCCCGGGCACCTATACCGTGCCGCCGCCGCTGGTGGAGGACATGTACCGCCCCGACCTGCGCGGGGTGGGGCGCAGCAACCCGACCACGCTGACCGTGGTCCAGCCCTGAGCCGGGCGCGGGCCGTCGCTCCGGCGATGGCCCGCACGTTGCCGGCGTCGATGTGATGAAGTCTTTCCTTTCCCCGCGCTTCACCGGTCCTGCGCGGCGCTGGCTGTTGCCTGCGCTGCGGTGGGGCACCGCCGTACTGCTGGCCCTGCTGCTGGTGCTGGACCTGGCGTTCCCGACGCCGCTGCCCAAGGCGCGCGACACCAGCACGCTGGTGGTGGCGCGCGACGGCACGCCGCTGCGCGCGTTCGCCGACGGCGACGGCGTCTGGCGCTATCCGGCAGCGGCCGACAGCGTCTCCCCGCTGTACCTGCAGGCCTTGCTCAACTATGAAGACCGCTGGTTCTGGCGGCACCCGGGCATCAATCCCTGGGGCATGCTGCGCGCCGGCAAGCAATGGCTGCTGCAGGGCCGGATCGTGTCCGGCGGGTCGACCCTGACCATGCAGGTGGCACGCATCCTGGACCCGCATTCGCGCACGCCGTGGGGCAAGGTCAAGCAGATGCTGCGCGCGGTGCAGCTGGAAGTGCACCTGAGCAAGGCGCAGATCCTGGCGCTGTACCTGGAGCGCGCGCCGTACGGCGGCACCATCGAAGGCGTGGAGGCGGCGAGCTGGGCCTACCTCGGCAAGCCGGCCGCACGCCTGTCCCAGGCCGAAGCCGCGCTGCTGGCGGTGCTGCCACAGGCGCCCAGCCGGCTGCGTCCGGATCGCCACCCCGAAGCGGCGCAGCGCGCCCGCGACAAGGTGCTGGAACGGATGGTGTCCCTGGGCGTGTGGACGCGCGAAGACGTGGATGACGCGCGCATCGAACCCGTGGTCACCCGCGCGTTGCAGCCCCCGCTGCATGCCGCCCTGCTGGCCCAGCGCCTGCGCACGGCACAGCCACGCGCGGCGCGGATCGAAAGCACCCTGGACATCGACCTGCAGCGCACCCTGGAAGAGCGGGTGTCCTCGTATTTCTCGCAGTTGCCCGAGCGCACCTCCGCCGCGCTGCTGGTGGTGGACAACCGCACCCTGGAAGCGCGCGCCTACGTGGGCTCGGTGGCCTTCGGCGACAAGCAGCGGCTTGGCCACGTGGACATGGTGCAGGCTTGGCGATCGCCAGGCTCCACGCTCAAGCCGTTCCTGTACGGGATGGCCCTGGATGACGGGCTGATCCATTCGGAAAGCCTGATGGTGGACGCCCCACAGGCCTTCGGGGGCTACCGCCCGGGCAATTTCGATGCGGCGTTCAACGGCCCGGTGAGTTCGGCCACCGCGTTGCGGCTGTCGCTCAACGTGCCGGCGGTGGACCTGCTGGACCGGGTCGGCTCGGCACGCTTTGCCGCGCGGCTGTCGCATGCCGGCATCAACCTGCGCTTCCCGCACGGCAGTGCGCCCAACCTGTCGCTGATCCTGGGCGGCACCGGCGCGCGGCTGGAGGACCTGGTCGGCGCATTTGCCGCTTTCAACCGCAACGGCATCGCCGGGCGCGTGCGCTACACCGCGGCCGATCCGGTGATCGAACGCCGACTGATGTCGCCGGGTGCGGCCTGGATTACCCGCGAGGTGCTCGAATCCAATCCGCGCCCCGGCTACGGCAGCGGCACCTTCGATGTGACCGGGCGCCCGCGCGTGGCCTGGAAGACCGGCACCAGCTACGGCTACCGCGACGCGTGGGCGATCGGCGGCACCCGTCACTACACGGTGGGCGTGTGGGTGGGACGGCCGGATGGCACGCCGCTGCCGGGGCAGTACGGCGCGGTGACCGCGTTGCCGTTGATGTTCGAGGTGGTGGACAGCCTGCCACGCCAGGCCGGCGATGCCAGCGCGGCGGCGACGCCGGCGAACGTGACCCGCGAGACGATCTGCTGGCCGACCGGTGAACTCGCCGAACGCACCGAAGACGCGCTATGCCAGCGTCGCCTCGATGCCTTCATCCTGGACGGTGTGGTGCCACCGACGTTTGCCGAGCGCGATGCGCGCCTGTGGCAGCCCGGCCGCCAGCGCTTCAACGTGGATGCACGCACCGGGTTGCGGCTGTCGCCGGATTGCCGCCTCCCGCATGAGATCGAGACGCGCGAGATCGCGCGCTGGCCCGCCTTGCTGTCGCCCTGGCTGCCGCAGGCGCAGCGGCATGCGGCGCAGTTGCCGGCGCTGTCGCCGGACTGCAGCGAAGATGGCCGCGAGAGCGGTGGCAGCCTGCACATCGATGGCCTCAACGACCGCGCCACGCTGGCGCGCGCGCCCAATGCCGAACACGGCGTGCGCCTGCAGCTGCGAGCGTTGGGCAATGACAACAGCGTGGACTGGTTGCTGGACGGGCGCTGGATCGCGCGTACCGAAGGCGCGCGCCTGTTCCAGCGTGACTTCGAGGAAGTGGGCGAGCATACGCTCACCGCACTGGCCGCCGATGGCGCCTGGACCCAGGTGCGGTTCCGCATCCTGCGCTGACGTGCCCGCCGCAGGTCACGCGCTAGGGCCGGCCAACGGCCGGCACCAGCGTTCCGGGGTGCCGCGGGGCTGTGATCGCGGGGTTATTCCCCGATCCACCCATCCAGCAGGTCGGCGAACTCGTCGGCGTGTTCCTCTTCCTGCGCCAGGATCTCTTCGAGGATGCGCTTGGTGGTGGTGTCCTTGTCGCCCACGAAGTTGATCATCTCGCGATAGCTGTCGATGGCGATGCGTTCGGCGATCAGGTTCTCGCGGACCATGTCGCGCAGGTCCTTGCCTTCCTTGTACTCGGCATGCGAGCGCGCGGTCAGCGTGGCCGGGTTGAGGTCCGGTTCGCCACCGAGCTGGACGATGCGTTCGGCCAGCTTGCCGGCGTGCGCCTGCTCCTGCTGGGCGTGTTCGAGGAACTCGGCCTTGACCGCGTCGGCGAGCATGCCCTTGGCCATGAAATAGTGGCGGTAATAACGCAGCACGCACACATACTCGGTGGCCAGGGCATCGTTGAGCAGCTTGATGACCGCCTGGCGATCGGCGGTGTAGCTGTCGGTGATCGCACCATCCTCGATGTCCTTGCGCGCCTTGGCGCGCAGCGTGGCGGTATCGCTGATGCCCGGCGGCCGTGCGGCGTCCTGGGCGGGGTGATCGTTGGCGGCGGGTTGCGGGGTGTGCTTGGCTGGCTTTGACATGGCTGGCCGGGTTCCTTTGGTGCGTGGGTTCAGCTGGGCAGATGCGCCAGCACGTAAGTTGCCGAGGACACCTCGAACTGGCCGGGGTCCTCGATGAAGGCCTGCCGCACCACGCCGTCCTCGACATACAGCGCGAAGCGGCGCGAGCGCAGGCCCATTCCCGAGCTGCTGGCATCCATTTCCAGGCCGAGCGCGCGGGTCAATTCACCATTGCCGTCGGACAGCATCTGCAGGCCATCGGGCACATGCTGGCTTTCGCCCCAGGCCTTCATCACGAACGGATCGTTGACCGCCATGCAGAACACGTCGATACCGCGATGGCGGAAATCGGCGAAGTGCTCCACATAGCCGGGCAGGTGGCGGGCCGAACAGGTCGGGGTGAACGCGCCGGGTACCCCGAACAGCACCGCGCGGCGGCCGTCGAACAGGGCATGGGTATCGACGGTCTCAATGCCCTCGCGGATACGCTTGAGGGTGACTTCGGGAATGCGGTCGCCTGCTTGGATGGTCATGCGGACTCCTTGGACGCGCCCAGCGTAGTGAGCGGGGTGGGATGGCGGCGTCAAAACGTTGAAAACCGGTGCTGCAGACCCATGTCAACGGCAACGCGGTTCAGCAGGGGCCAGCATGGGCGCCCTGCGGCGTGGGCGCATTGCGCAGGATCATGCCGGGGCGTCACGGCACGGCCGGCGCCAGCCGCTAGAATTGTCGGGACGGTGCCCGCCGGCGCGGGCGACCGAACTTATTCGAGGTGTATCGATGGAATTCAAGGATTACTACGCCACGCTCGGGGTGGAACCGAGCGCGGGCGACGCGGAAATCAAGACCGCCTACCGCCGGCTGGCGCGCAAGTACCATCCCGACGTCAGCAAGGAGGCCGGCGCGGAAGACAAGTTCAAGGCCGTCAACGAGGCCTATGAAGCGCTGCGCGACCCGCAGAAGCGCGCCGCCTACGACCAGCTCAAGGCGCAGGGCTACCGGCCCGGCGAGGAGTTCCATGCGCCGCCGAACTACGGCGGCGGGCAGGGCTTCGACTATGAGGAAGTGTTTGGCGGCGGGGCCGGCGGTGGCGGCTTCAGCGACTTTTTCGAGAGCCTGTTCGCGCGCCAGCGCGGCGGTGGCGGCCGCGCCAGTGGTTTCGGCGGCGCCAGCCAGGGCCCGCAGCCCACCCGCGACACCCGCGCCAAGCTGTCGGTGCCACTGGAGGCCGCCCACCAGGGTGACAGCCTGCGCATCAACGTCAACGGCAAGCAGCTGGATGTGCGCGTGCCCAAGGGCATCCGCCCGGGCCAGGTGATCCGCCTGACCGGGCAGGGCACCGGCGGCGGCAACCTGCTGCTGGAAGTGGAGTACGCCGAGCACCCGCAGTTCGAGGTGGACGGCCGCAACATCCTGTACACCCTGCAGGTGACGCCGTGGCAGGCCGCACTCGGCACCAGCATCAGCGTGCCCACGCTGGGCGGCTCGGTGGAGTTGAAGGTGCCGGCCGAGTCCGATGCCGGGCGCAAGCTGCGCCTGCGTGGGCGGGGCCTGCCGGGCAATCCCGACGGCGACCAGATCGTCGAACTGGAAATCGTGGCCCCGGCGCCCACCGAAGAAGCGCAGAAAAAGGCCTACAAGGCGCTGGCCAAGGCATTTGGCGAGAAGGTCTGATCGACGGGCGTACCGGCCAACGGTCGGTACGTGCCGCAGGTGGGTACCGGCCGACGGCGGGTACCTGCGGGCGCTGCATGCCGACCCGGCGTCGGCATGCGGCGCGCCGCGGCGCTTACGGCGCCGGCGGTTCCTGGTTGCTGAAGACCCGCTCCAGCACCTCGGACAGCTCGTCCTCGGAGAACGGCTTGGTGATGTAGGCCTTGGCGCCCTGGCGCATGCCCCACATGCGGTCGGTGTCCTGGTCCTTGGTGGTCACCAGGATCACCGGGATGTGCTTGGTGCTGGCATCGCGGGCCAGTGTGCGGGTGGCCTGGAAACCGTTGAGGTTGGGCATCACCACATCCATCAGCACCAGGTCCGGCAGCTGCGCCTTGGCCGCTTCCACGCCGGCCGCACCATCGGTGGCGGTCAGGATCTGGTGCCCGAGCTTTTCGACGATGCGCTGTATCCCCAGCAGCTGCGACGGTGAATCGTCGACGATCAGAATGCGTGCCATGTTGTTCCCCATGTGATGCCCAGCAGTGTAGTGCTGCCCGCGCATGGCCGGGAAGCTCCCGGCCTGCCGTCCGTCGCCTGCCTGCGACGCTCAGTCGATCCGCACCACGGTGCGCCCCAGCGAGCCGCCGGCCAGCATCGCCTCGAACACCGCCGGCAGCCCGTCCAGGGCCACTTCGCGCGTGCAGATCGCCGCCAGGTGGCGTGGCTTCCACTCGCCGGCGAGACGTTGCCAGACCTGCTCGCGCAACGCGCGCGGGGCCGCTGCCGAGGACACCCCGAGCAATGACACGCCGCGCAGGATGAAGGGCATGACCGTCATGTCCAGCGCCGGGCTGGCCGCCAACCCGGCGCTGACCACGCTGCCGTAGGGCACGGTCTGCGCCAGCAGGCTGGCGAGCATCGGCCCACCGGCATTGTCCAGGCCGCCACCGAAGCGCGCCGATTCCAGCGGGCGGGCCGAGGCCAGCGCGTCGCGCGGCAGCACCTGGCTGGCGCCCAGGCCGCGCAGGAAGTCGGCCTGGTCGGCCTTGCCACTGATCGCGTGCACCTCGAAGCCGGCGCGGCTGAAGATGGCCACTGCCAGCGAGCCGACCCCGCCGGTCGCGCCGGTGACCGCCAGCGGCCCGTGGGCCGGGGTGAGCCGGTTGTCGGTCATGCGCAGCAGCGCCAGCGCGGCGGTGAAGCCGGCGGTGCCCAGCACCATCGCCTCGCGCGGGCTCAGGCCGGCGGGCTGGGCGATCACCGCGGCCGATTCCAGCCGGACGTACTGGCTGTAGCCGCCATCGCGGGTCTCGCTGAGCCCGCAGCCGGTGGCCAGCACCGCATCGCCCTCGCGGTACGCGGGGTCGGTCGAGGCCACCACCGTGCCGGCCACGTCGATCCCGCCCACCAGCGGGAACCGACGCAGGATCCGGCCCTGGCCGGTGCCGGCCAGGGCGTCCTTGTAGTTCACCGAGGACCAGTGCGCGCGGATCACCACCTCGCCCGGGTTGAGCTGGTCCAGCGCGACCGACTCGATGCCGCTGCGGTGGCCGTTGTCGTCCTGGTGGATGCGGAAGGCGTTGAACCGGTCGGGGATAGCCATGAAGATGCCTGACAGGGGAAGGATGGACCACCTTACCCGCAGTGGCCCCCGGCGGCGGCGCGGGATGAATCGCGCCCCGCTGCGGCCTTGCCCTTCCAATCCTGTCGATCGGCCCCATCTTGTAGAATCGAGCAGGATTCACGGTTGACGGTGCGGAATGACCCGCAGGCAACCTTTCACTGATGGAGCGTGCATGGCCTGGAATACACCCGGCGGCAACAAGGGCGGACAAGGTCCCGACGAGAATCGACGGGGGCCGTTCGGTCCCCGCGGCAGCGGCAACGGGGGCGGTTGGGGCGGTTTTCCCGGTCCGCTCAAGGACATGTTCGACGGCAACGTCCTGCGATGGGTCGCCGGCGCGGTGGTCCTGCTGCTGGTGTTCTCCAGCTTCCAGTTGATCGGCGAACAGGAACGCGGGGTCGTGCTGCGCTTCGGCCAGTTCTCGCGGATCCTGCAGCCCGGTCCCAATATCAAGCTGCCGTGGCCGATCGAGTCGGTCGACAAGGTCAACGCCACCCAGATCAAGACCTTCAGCAGCCAGGTGCCGGTGCTGACCCGTGACGAGAACATCGTCAACGTGTCGGTCAACGTGCAGTACCGCATCGACGATCCGCGCCTGTACCTGTTCGGCACGGTCGCGGCCGACCAGGTGCTGGAGCAGTCCGCGCAGAGCGCGGTGCGTGAGCAGGTCGGCCGTGCCGACCTCAACGCGGTGCTCAACAACCGCGGCCCGCTGGCCGTGGTCGCCGAAGAGCGCCTGCAGGCAGCGCTGAAGGCTTATCGCACCGGTCTGTCGGTGACCGGGCTGACCCTGCCCGACGCGCGTCCGCCGGAAGAAGTGAAGCCGGCCTTCGACGAGGTCAACGGCGCCCAGCAGGTCAAGGAACGCCTGATCAACGAAGCCCAGGCCTACGCGGCCAAGGTGGTCCCGGAAGCCCGCGGCCAGGCCTCGCGTGCCCGCACCACTGCCGAAGGCTACAAGCAGGCCGTGGTCTCCAAGGCCCAGGGTGATGCCGAGCGCTTCAGCCTGCTGCAGGTCCAGTACAAGGACGCCCCGGAGGTCACCCGCAAGCGGCTGTGGCTGGAAACGGTGGAGCAGGTGCTGGGCCAGAACCGCAAGATCATCGGTGGCGACGGCCGCCAGCTGATCTACGTGCCGATGCCGGCCGACAACCGTACCGGTGCCGCCCCGGCCGCCCCGGCCATTACCCCGGAAGTGATGCTGCCGTCGCTGCCGGCCAGCACCCCGGTGGACGGTGTACGCAACACCGAGCGCCCGACCACCCGCCCGACCGGTCGTGAAGGAGTCAGCCGATGAAGAGTTCCCTTTGGATCGGGCTGGCCGTGGCCGCCCTGCTGGCCCTGCTGGGCTCGGTGTACGTGGTCCGTGAGGACCAGACCGCGATGGTGCTCAACCTGGGCAAGGTGGTCCGTGCGGACATCAAGCCGGGCCTGCACTTCAAGGTGCCGCTGGTGGAGACCGTGCGGGTGTTCGACCGTCGCTTCCAGGTGCTCGACACCGCGCCGGCGCGCTACTTCACTGCCGAGCAGAAGGACGTCAGCGTCGACTTCTTCGCCATCGGCTACATCTCCGACGTGCGCGACTATTACCGCGCCACCGGCGGTGATGCCAGCGTGGCCAACGCCCGCCTGGCGCCGATCATCACCGACTCGCTGCGCAACCAGATCAACTCGCGCACGCTGCAGCAGCTGGTCTCCGGTGACCGCAGCGAACTGATCGCCAACCAGCTGACCGGCATCAACACCTCGGTCAAGGACCTGGGCATGCAGATCATCGACCTGCGCATCAAGCAGATCGACCTGCCCACCGACAGCCAGGTGATCAACGATGTGTACGAGCGCATGCGCGCCCAGCGCAAGCAGGAAGCGGCCAAGCTGCGCGCCGAGGGTGAGGAGCAGTCGCTGACCATCCGTGCCCAGGCCGACCGCGACAGCACCGTGATCGTGGCCGAAGCAGAACGCGATGCGCAGCAGATGCGCGGTACCGGCGATGCCGAAGCCGCCCGCATCTACGGCAAGGCCGGCGCGGCCGATCCGTCGTTCTACGCGTTCTACCGCAGCCTGGAGGCGTATCGCGGTTCGATGGCCGACGGCAACGGCGTGATCGTGCTCGACAAGAACGACCCGTTCCTGCAGTACCTCAAGAACGATCGCTGAGGCGACATCGCCAGGGTCGCGTCCGCTCGATCCTGCGTCCACGGGGCCCGGTCACACAACCGGGCCCCGTGCTTTTTCCGGAGTTGCATGCATGAAAGACCTGTTTTCGGCCGTGTGTCTGGTCGCCGTCCTCGAAGGCCTGTTCCTGTTCGCCGCACCACGGGCCTGGAAGCGCATGGCCGAACACCTGTTGATGCTGCCCAGCGTCGCCCTGCGCCGCTGGGGCGGGGTGATCCTGCTGGCCGGCCTGACCACCTTGTGGTGGCTGAAACACTAGGCGGCGCGGCCGCGACCGGATCGGTGCCGGCCCCCTGGCCGGGCGCGACAGCGCAGGGCTGAGCGGCGGGTGAAGACGGCCGCGGCCAGGGTGGCACCGGACCCCGGAAACCCGGATAATGCACAAAAGCCGGACGGGCCTCCCCGTTCGGCTTTTTCCGTGTCTGGGCCTTCCATCGCCGGCCGCTCCCCGTTTGGAGCCGCCACCCCCGCGCTGGCCAGCCCTGCCATGGTTTACCCGTCCGCGGCCCCGATGGCCGCAACATATGAGGAGCCCATCATGGGTCAGTCTGTCGTAGTGCTTGGTGCCCAGTGGGGCGATGAAGGCAAGGGCAAGATCGTCGATCTGCTCACCGAGGAAATCGGTGCCGTAGTGCGTTTCCAGGGCGGCCACAATGCCGGCCACACCCTTGTCATCAATGGCAAGAAGACCGTGCTGCACCTGATCCCGTCGGGCATCCTGCGTGCCGACGCGCTGTGCCTGATCGGCAATGGCGTGGTGATCTCCCCGGCTGCCCTGCAGAAGGAAATCGCCGAGCTGGAAACCTCCGGCGTGGAAGTGCGTTCGCGCCTGAAGATCTCCCCGGCCGCGCCGCTGATCATGCCGTACCACATCGCCCTGGACCAGGCGCGCGAACGCGCTGCCGGTGGCAAGGCGATCGGCACCACCGGCCGTGGCATCGGCCCGGCGTACGAAGACAAGGTGGCGCGCCGCGGCATCCGCATCGCCGACCTGCATTACCCCAAGCAGCTGGAAGAACTCCTGCGCACCGCGCTGGATTACCACAACTTCGTGCTGACCAATTACCTGAAGACCGACGCGGTCGACTTCCAGAAGACCTACGACGAAGCGCTGGCCTTCGGCGAGTACGTCGAGCCGATGAAGTCCGACGTCGCCGGCATCCTGCACGACCTGCGCAAGCAGGGTAAGCGCGTGCTGTTCGAAGGCGCCCAGGGCGCGCTGCTGGACATCGACCACGGCACCTACCCGTACGTCACCAGCTCCAACACCACCGTCGGCGGCGCACTGGCCGGTGCCGGCGTGGGCGCGGACGCGATCGACTACGTGCTGGGCATCGCCAAGGCCTACGCGACCCGCGTCGGCGGCGGCCCGTTCCCGACCGAGCTGGATGACGAAATCGGCCAGGGCATCCGTGATCGCGGCGCCGAGTACGGCGCCTCGACCGGCCGTCCGCGTCGCTGCGGCTGGATGGACATCGTCGCGCTCAAGCGCGCCGTGGCCATCAACGGCATCAGCGGCCTGTGCATCACCAAGCTGGACGTGCTGGACGGCATGGAAAAGCTGAAGGTCTGCATCGCCTACGAATACCGCGGCAAGCGCACCGAATACGCGCCGCTGGACGCGCAGGGCTGGGAAGAGTGCACCCCGGTGTACCTGGAGTTCCCGGGCTGGACCGAGAACACCCATGGCATCACCAACTGGGACGACCTGCCGCCGGCCGCCCGCGCCTACCTGCGCGCGCTGGAAGAGCTGGCGGGCTGCCCGGTGAGCATCGTCTCCACCGGCCCGGACCGCGACCACACCATGGTCCTGCAGGATCCGTTCGCCTGAGCCCCGGTCGTGCCGAGCCATGCTCGGCACCGCCAACCGGCCATGCGTAACGCAACAGGGAAAAGCCCCGCGAACGCGGGGCTTTTTCGTTGTGCCAGGGCCACGCGCCTGGAACCTGAGCTGCTTGCAAATACCCAATATGGGTATTAACGTACCCAATATGGGTACTAAATCTCCCGCACCTCGCCTTCCGTCCAACCGATCATCTGGCTTGGCTGACGCTCTGTTCACCCAGACCCAGCAACGCGTGTTGGGGATGTTGTTCGGACAGCCGCATCGCGCGTTCGGGGTAGCGGAGCTGATTGCATCGATCGGCGCGGGCTCCGGTGCGGTGCAGCGGGAGTTGGCCAAGCTGGCCGCTGCCGGCTTGGTCAGCGTCAGGGCATCGGGTAACCAGAAGCGCTACCAAGCCAGCGCCGAGTCTCCGATCCATGACGAACTGGTGGCGATCGTGCAGAAGACCGTCGGTCTGGCCGCGCCACTGTGCGAGGCGTTGCTGCCGCTGCAGGAGCAGATCGCCGCCGCGTTCGTGTACGGCTCCATTGCCAAGCGTACCGATACCGCACGCAGCGACATCGATCTCATGATCCTGTCCGACACGCTCGGCTATGCCGAAGTGATGCAAGCGTTGGATGGGGCCGAGGGGCGGCTGGGGCGACCGGTGCATCCGACGCTGTATTCAAGCGCTGAATTCACATCGCGGGTTCACGATCAAAATTCCTTCTTGATGCGCGTGCTGGAGCAGCCCAAGATCTGGGTCATTGGAGAACATGATGATCTCAGCGCTGGACAATCTGGCCGGACCGGGTAAATCCCTCAGCGCCGAACGGCCTGATCCGCGGGAAATCGCAGGGTTGCAGCGATCAGGACTGGCCCGGTTGCACGATGCACGCAATACCTCGCTTTCCCTGGAGAGCCGCTTCGACCTGGCCTACAACGCGGCGCACGCGCTGTGTTTGAGCGCGCTGCGACAACACGGCTTTCGGCCGGCGCAGCGCTACATTGTTTTCCAGGTCCTTCCGCATACGCTCGGCTTGGGGCCAGAGGTATGGCGTGTGCTGGACAAGTGCCATCAGCAGCGCAATGTCGCCGAGTACGAGGGCGAACTGGACGTCAGTGAGCGCCTGGTGCTGGATTTGATCATCGCCTGCGACCAGGTGCGCCGGGCAATGGGGCTGAACGACTGAGCGGGCGCCCGCGGCCTGGTGCTGAGCCCATCAGCCACATCCACCCCAAAAGTGAACCGACGCCGTTCCGTTAAGACTACGTGATCAAGAACGCGCCCGCGTGGGCCGATAACCCGGCACCCCCCACGTTTGGATGCAGTCATGGATTTCTTGAGGAACGTCAGCGTCGTCTGGCGTCTAGGTATGGGCTTCGGCCTGTTGTTGCTGCTGGTCGCGGCCGTGGTCGCCACCGGTGCCACCGGCAGCGCGGTGCAGAAGCATGCGATGCAGGACGTGGTCGACGTCGGCGTGGCCAAGGTGCGGCTGCTGTCGGAGATGCTCGACGCAAACAACCAGATGATGGTGGTGCGCCGCGAGATGCTGATCCGCCAGGGGCAGGACCGCGACGCCGACGAGGCGCGCATCGCCGACCTGGTCAAGCGCTACGAGGCCAGCTGGACCGCCTACCAGGCGCTGCCGGGCGATGCTGCGGGCAAGAAGATCGGTGAGCAGATCGCGGCCAGGCGTGCGGTCGCGCGCCCGTTGAACAAGCAGACCAGCGAGCTGATGGGGCAGGGCGACTTCCCCGCGGCGGTCGCCCTCACCCTGGGCCCGGTGCAGGAAGCGGCCAACGGCTGGAACAAGGCGCTCGCCAACGGCGTGGCGTATGAGGAAAAGGAAAGCCGCGCGGCAGCCGCCGAGGCGATCCGTCTGGGCGAACGCACCCTGCTGCAGCTGCTGGTCCTGGGCGGGATCGCGCTGCTGGTCGGCATCGCCGCCTCCGTGCTGATCGGACGCAGCCTGACCGGGCCGCTGGCACGTGCGGTGGGCCTGGCCGACCGCATGGCCCGTGGCGAGCTGGACCAGGACTTCCGCCTGGGCGGACGCGATGAACTGACCCTGCTCGGCAATGCCATGGGCAGCGTGCGCCAGAACGTGCAGGCCGCGATCACCGCGCAGTTGCAGATGGCGCAGCAGCACGAAGCCGGTGCGATCAGCTACCGCATGGATGCCGCCGCACTGCCGGGCGACTACGGGCGCATGCTGCGCGCGACCAACGAGCTGGTCGGCTCGCACGTGGACGTGCAGTCGCACATGGTCGATGTGATGGGCGAGTACGCCATCGGCGAGCTCAGCCGCGACCTCGACAGTTACCCGGGCGAGAAGGCGCTGCTGACCGGCACCATGGCCACGGTCAAGGCCAGCCTGATGGCGATCAACCAGCAGATCGACACCCTGGCCAGCGCCGCGCGCGCCGGCGATTTCTCGGTGCGTGGCGATGAGGCCGCGTTCCAGTTCCAGTTCCGCGCGATGGTCGCCAACCTCAACGGCATGATGGCCAGCTCGCAGTCCAGCATCGCCGACCTGTCCCAGGTGCTGCGCGCGATTTCCACCGGCGACCTGACCTCGCGCATGACCGGCCACTACGAGGGCGTGTTCGCACAGATGCGCGACGACGCCAATGTCACCGCCGCGCAGCTGACCGGCATCGTCCAGCAGATCCAGGGCGCGGCCGGCAGCATCAACGACGCCGCGCAGGAACTGGCCGCCGGCCACAACGATCTGTCGCGCCGCACCGAACAGCAGGCCGCCAACCTGGAAGAGGCGGCCGCCTCGATGGAAGAGCTGACGTCCACCGTGCGCCAGAACGCCGAACTGGCCAACCAGGCCGACCACGAAGCGCACGCGGCCGGTGCCGCGGTACGCGCCACCGAGCAGGCGATCGCGCAGATGGCCAAGGTCATGAGCGAGATCGACACCTCCTCGGCGCGCATCGGCGAGATTTCCTCGGTGATCGATGGGATCGCGTTCCAGACCAACATCCTGGCCTTGAACGCGGCGGTGGAAGCTGCCCGCGCCGGCGAGAACGGCCGCGGTTTCGCCGTGGTCGCCAGCGAAGTGCGCACCCTGGCCCAGCGCGCCGGCACCGCGGCCAAGGAGATCAAGGACCTGATCGACGCGTCCAGCGAGAAGGTCAGGACCGGGCTCAGCGTTACCGTGGAATCGGAGGCGGCGATCGCGCGCCTGACCCAGGCCAGCGCGCGCACCAACCAGTTGATGAGCGATATCGCTGCCGCCACCAAGGAGCAGGCCGCGGGCATCGAACAGGTCAACCAGGTGGTGGTGCAGATGGACCAGGTGACCCAGCAGAACGCGGCCCTGGTCGAAGAGGCCACCGCGGCCAGCCGCTCGCTGGAGCAGCAGGCGCACGCGCTCACCGAATCGGTGGCCGTGTTCAAGTTGGAGCAGGGCCACCCGCTGCGTACGGCGGCCAAACGCGCGGCCTGACCGCGCGGTATCGACGCGCGCCGGAGGCGTGGTGCATGCCCCCCGCGTGCGTGGCGCCGGCCACGCGCGCGTTCTCAGCGACGACAGGCAGTGCGGGCGACGGGGCAACGTGACCTCGCCCGGCCCGGCCCGGATGGCCCGTCCCACGACCCGGTGAGGTTGGTGCCGCGCCTGCGGGCGCTGGACGCGTTGCAGGGTGAAGGGTGCCCGCTCAAGGCCAGCGTAGCTGGGCGGGCCGGCCATGTGGCGCAGCACCGCCGGATCGGTCTGCGTCGGGGAGGGCTGCGACGCGCATGGGTACCGGGCATCGCAACGGAACTCACCCCGATCCGCGCGCAGGCGTTCGACCGGACCGCACATCCATGTATGCCCCGGCCCGGGTCCAGCGCCCTGAGCGCATCACCCCGGGAGCATCAGCCGCGGCAGGTAGAACCAGGTCACCAGCAGCATCAGGCTGCAGAACAGGGCACTGAAGTAGTTCAGTGCGGCCAGTGTGGCCAGCACGAAGGCGCGATGCGGTGCGCCGCGCTGCGCGCGCCAGACGTACAGGGCGGCCAGCAGCGTGGCCACGCCGACGCCGCAGAGCAGCAGCGGCGACTGCGGCAGCCACTGCGCGTTGAAGCGGGTCATGAGCGGGAGGTGGCCGCCCGGGCCGGTCAGGGACGCGGCCGGAAACAGTGCCAGCACGCCGGACAGGTGCGAGGCGGTGACCAGCACCGCGATCAGGCTGGAGAGGTACAGGAACGCGCCGATCCAACGGGTCATGCTGTTTTCCTTGGGTCTCGATGCTGGCGATGCAGCGTTCGCTGCGAGCGCGACGGTGCCGAGGCGGCGTCAGCGAACATTGAAGGTGGCCTGCAGCGGTAATGCCACGCCGCGGTTGGCGTCGGTCAGGGTGATCCTCACCGTCCAGGTGCCGCGCGGGTCGGTGGCTTCGGCAAGGAAGCGCACGCCCTCGGAGGACAGGTAGATCAGGCCCGGATCGGCCCCGGGCCGGCCCTGGAAGCAGGGCAGGTCGCGCTGGTCCATGGTCGCGCTGCCATCCGGGCGGTTGACCCGCACGTCGCAGCGCACGTTGCTGGTGCCATCGGCGCCGGGCAGCGGATTGGACAGGAAGGCCACGATGTACAGTTCGCCGCCGTTGCGCACGTCCTGGGCGGCCTCGAAGCGCGGTTGGTCGCCGGTGGTGGCGTCCCAGATGGCGCGCCATTGCGGGTTGTCGGTGACCACCAGGCTGGCGCTGAAGCCACGCGCGGCGGCACTGGCCGAGCGCTGCGCCATCGGCGTGCCGTCGGCATTGCGCCAGGCGCTCTGGGCCAGGCCGTTGAAGGGCAACAACAGGGCCATCATGGCCAACAGCAACGGACTGCGCATGCGTGCTCCTCGGGGGGCCGCGGGTGGCGGCGTGCAGGGAGTATCGCCGATGCCGGGCCGTCCATGCCAAGGCCGGGGCCCCCAAGGCCGCCTTCCACCCCGTGCCGATATCGGCGATGCTCTGGCCGGGGCGACAGGGGACGATATGGACAACCGGGAACAGGGCGACATCCACGGCGATGTGCCGGCCATCGCGCACCTCGGTGCCGCGCCGCTGCCGGCGCCGGCCGACGGCACGCCCACCGACTGGTCGGTGCTGCCGGCGGTGCGGGGCAATGAAGACTCGGTGGTGATGGAACTGTGGCGGCTGCTGCGCCAGGAACCGGCGCTGATCGTGAGCGCCGGCTACGTGCTGCTGTCGCTGCTCGGCCTGTGGTCGAGCTACTTCTTCTACCTGCGCTTCCAGTTGTCGATCCTGGATTACCTGCAGATCAGCGACTTCCTGGTCGCCGGCCTGCGCGATCCGGCCTATGCCGGCATCCTGGGCGGCGGCATGCTGCTGGCGATCCTGGTGACCTGGCCGGACACGCTGCGCCGGCGCAACCCGGACAAGGTAGAGGCGCTGCGGGCGCGGCACTGGGCATGGCGCGTGGTGTTCTCGCGCTCCTGGCTCACCAGTTGGGACATTTCCGGGCTGCGCCCGTTGACCGGCGTGTCCGTGGCGGTGGTCTGCTACATGGCCCTCGGCGCGGCGATCTACTCGCTGAACAAGGCCGAGAACATCCGCGATGCCGGGCAGGGCACCCGGGTGGTGGTCCACCTCGCCGGTGATGGTGCGCCGCTGCCGGGCGACGCGCGGCTGCTCGGCAGCAGCAGTGCGTTCGTGTTCCTGTGGTGGCCGCAGCAGCATCGTGCGGAGGCCGTGCCGATCTCGGCGATCAAACGCATGCAGTCGGTGGTGGTGCCACCAACGGGCGCCGTTGCGCCGGCGCCAAGGCCGGTCGCCGCCGCACGCTGAGCCCCGCGCCCGGCGGGCAATGCGCGTGGATGCTGCAGCCCGGGGCTGCAGCATCCACGCGTTGTTTCAGCGCGCGATCTTCTTCTTCGTTGCGGTCTTGCTGGCCGGAGTCTTCTTCGTGGCTGTCTTCTTCACCGCTGCCTTGCTGGCCGGCGCATGCTTCTTGCCGCCGCCGTCCTGCTTGTTCACCGTCGCCCAGGCGATGCGCGCGGCGGCGTCCTCGCCGCGCCCCTGTTCCTTCTCGCTCTCTTCGATGTGTTCGGCCTGGCGCTTCTGCGCGTCGGTATAACCGGATTTGTCACCGCGGGGCATGCGCGCGCTCCTGTGATCGTCGAATGGGCTCAGGCCAGCGTGCGCACCTTCGGCTCGCGTGCCCACTGCCGGGTGCCTGCGGCCGCGAGGAAGCCCTTGGCATCCTCGGCCTCGACCACGCCGGCATCGTTGCCCACGCGCGCGGCCTTGAGCAGGGCCTGCGCGCCCTCATCGGCGGCGATCGCCTTCAGGTGCGCCCATGCGTCGGCCACGAAATCGATCGCCGCCGATTCCTTCTGCAACCGCTTGGCCGCGTCGTTGCTGAGCACCACCGCCACCGCGTCGAACACCACCGACGGCGTGCCGGCAAGCTGGCCATCGGCCGCCAGCGTCTTGCCATCGCTGAGCTTGCCCCCGCCGATCTTCGGCGCGACCAGCTTGACCTTGGCCCCGGCTTTTTCCGCGGCCTTGCGCAGGTTGTTGATCAGCCCCGCATCCGAGCCTTCGTCGAACAGGATGCCGATGCAGCGCCCTTTCAGCAGGTCCTTGGTGCGGCCGATCACGCGGACTTCCGGCGCCCGCGGGAAATCCTTGGCCGGGGTGGCGGTCGGTGCCGGATCCGGCAGGGCCGGCATCGCCAGGCCGGCAGCGACCCGTTTGGCCAGCGACTCGTCGATGTTGCGCAGGTGGCTCACGGTGCGCTCGCGCACCTTGACCGTTTCCACCTTGGACAGCTCGAACACCAGTGCCGAGGCCAGGTGCGCCTGCTCGGGCACTTCCAGGCTGCGGAAGAACATCCGCGCCTGGCTGTAGTGGTCGGCGAAGCTGGCCGCGCGCACGCGCCCCTTCACCCCATCGTCGGGCGCGGTGGCGTGGCTGGGGAAGCCGTCGCGCGTCTCGCGCGGGCTGTCGTCCTGCAGCGAGCTGGGGTCGTACGCTACCCGGCCCTTGGGAATGCCCATCTGCATGTGGCCATCGCGCTGGTGATTGGCGAACGGGCACTTGGGCGCGTTGACCGGGATCTGGTGGAAATTGGGGCCACCGAGGCGGCTGAGCTGGGTGTCCAGGTAGGAGAACAGCCGCCCCTGCAGCAGCGGATCGTTGCTGAAGTCGATGCCCGGCGGCACGTTGGCCGGGCAATAGGCCACCTGCTCGGTCTCGGCGAAGAAATTGTCCGGCCAGCGATCCAGCACCATCCGCCCGATCACGGTCAGCGGCACCAGCGACTCGGGAATGATCTTGGTCGGGTCCAGGTGGTCGAACGGGAACGCCTCGGCCTCTTCCTCGCTGAACAGCTGCACCGCCAGCTCCCACTCTGGGAAATCGCCGCCGGTGATCGCCTCGAACAGGTCGCGGCGGTGGAAGTCGTTGTCGGCGCCCTGCAGCTTTACTGCCTCGTCCCACACCGTGGACTGGATGCCTTGCTTGGGCCGCCAATGGAACTTCACGAAGGTCGACCCACCCGCGTCGTCGAGCAGGCGGAAGCTGTGGATGCCGAAGCCTTCTATCGTGCGCAGCGAGCGCGGGATGGTGCGGTCGCTCATCGCCCACATGATCATGTGCATCGACTCGGGCATCAGCGAGACGAAATCCCAGAAAGTGTCGTGCGCGCTGGCCGCCTGCGGGAAGGCGCGGTCCGGTTCCATCTTCACCGCGTGGATCAGGTCGGGGAACTTGATCGCATCCTGGATGAAGAACACCGGGATGTTGTTGCCCACCAGGTCCCAGTTGCCTTCCTTGGTATAGAACTTCACCGCGAAGCCGCGCACGTCGCGCGGGGTGTCCACCGAACCGGCGCCGCCGGCCACCGTGGAGAAGCGGGTGAACACGGGGGTGCGCACGCCGACCTCGGTGAGCACGCGCGCGCGGGTGAACTCGTGCAGCGAGCGGGTCAGCTCGAAGTAGCCGTGGGCCGCGCTGCCGCGCGCGTGCACGATGCGCTCGGGGATGCGCTCATGGTCGAAGTGGGTGATCTTCTCGCGCAGGATGAAGTCTTCCAGCAACGTCGGCCCGCGCGGGGTATCGCGCAGCGAGTTCTGGTTGTCGGCCACCGGGATGCCCTGGTTGGTGGTCAGCGCGGGATGGCCGGCGCCGGCGTGCTGGTGCAGTTCGTCACCCTCGCCACGGCTGTCGGTGGGCGGGGCGGGTTTGGTGCGGGGCTTGCTGGCGGCCATGAGGCACTCCGGGGGCTGGCGTGGGTTCAACGCCTCACAGTGGCGGTGTCCGCGTTAATCGCCAGTGCGAAAACCGGGCGGGGCATGCACCCACGCTTCACATGCGGCCGCCGGGCGCTGGGTCGGGCGCGGCCAGGCGCGTATCCTTGCCGGGTGTCCATCCGCCTCCCGCTGCCGCATGCGCGTTGAACCCGCCGACATCGAAGCCCTGTTTGATGCGATCCCCGACGTGCTGTTCTTCATGAAGGACCGCGACGGGCGCTATACGCACATCAACCAGACCATGCTGCGCCGGCTGGGGCTGAAGTCGCGCAAGGAGGTGATCGGGCGCACCGCCGCGGAAATCTATCCCACCGGGCTGGGGGCCGACTACGCCACCCAGGACGAGCAGGTGCTGGGCGGCCGGGTGATCGAGAACCTGATGGAGCTGCACCTGTTCGCCAACCGCGAGCCGGGTTGGTGCCTGACCTGCAAGCGGCCGCTGCTGGTCGATGGCCAGGTCAAGGGCCTGATCGGCATCTCGCGCGACCTGGGCCAGAAAGACAGCCTGGGCACCCAGTACGAGCAGCTGCGACTGGCGCTGGCCCATCTGAACGCGCATTACGCCGAGAACGTCCGCATGCAGACCCTGCTGGACATCACCGGGTTCTCGCTGTCCAAGCTGGAGCGCACCTTCCGCAAGGTGTTCCAGATGACGCCGCAGCAGGTGCTCACGCGCCTGCGCATCCAGATGGCGGTGCACCTGCTGCACGGGCCGGACAGCATCGCCAGCATCGGCCAGGCCTGCGGGTTTACCGACCAGAGCGCGTTCACCCGCAAGTTCAAGGCCGAGGTCGGGGTCTCCCCGCGCGGCTACCGGGCGCAGATCGGCGAGCGCAGCGAAGCCTGAGGCCGGCCGGGCCGTGTGGCCTATCCCGCCGGCCGGCTGGACAGGGTATCGTGTCGCACCTGTTGCCCGCCTGCGATTCCGATGCCCGCATCCCAGACTCCGCCGCCCGCCACCACGCCCGCCGATACCCGCCTGGGCCACGCGCTCAAGCCCCGCCAGCTGATCATGATGGGCCTGGGCAGCGCGATCGGCGCCGGCCTGTTCCTGGGCTCCGGCGTCGGCGTGCAGGCCGCCGGGCCGGCGGTGCTGCTGTCCTATCTGGTCGCCGGTGCGCTGGTGATCATCGTGATGAACGCGCTCGGCGAAATGGCCGCGGCCAAGCCGACCAGCGGCGCGTTCTCGGTGTATGCCGCCGACGCCATGGGCGCCACCGCCGGGGCCACCGTAGGCTGGTTGTGGTGGGTGCAGCTGGTGATCGTGATCGCGGCCGAGGCGGTGGGGGCGGCCGGGTTGCTGGCCACGGTCTGGCCGGTGGTGCCGGTGCCGATGGCGGCGCTGGCCTTCATGCTGTTCTTCACCGCGATCAACCTGCTCGGGGTGAAGAATTTCGGCGAGTTCGAATTCTGGTTCGCGATCCTCAAGGTGGTGGCGATCATCGCCTTCATCCTGATCGGCGTCGCGCTGTTGATGGGTTGGCTGCCGGACGTGGCCTCGCCGGGCCTGTCCAACTTCACCGACCACGGCGGCTTCGCGCCCAAGGGCCTGGCCGGCGTCGGCGCGGCGCTGCTGGTGGTGGTGTTCGCCTTCGGCGGCACCGAGATCGTGGCGGTGGCCGCCGCCGAAACCGAAGACCCCGAGCGCAGCATCGCCCGCGCCATCCGCACCGTGGCCTGGCGCATCCTGGTGTTCTACATCGGCTCGCTGAGCGTGATCATCGCGGTGGTGCCGTGGACCAGCGAAGCGCTGAAGTCGCCGTTCGCCGCCGTGCTGCAGGTGGCCAACATCCCGGGGGCGGCCACGGCGATCACCTTGATCGCGGTGATTGCGCTGCTGTCGGCGCTCAACGCCAACCTGTATGGCGCCTCGCGCATGATGTACTCGCTGGCCCAGCGCCAGGAAGCGCCGGCGGTGCTGGGCTGGGCCGACCCGCGCCAGGTGCCGATCATCGCGGTCCTGGCCAGCGTACTGTTCGGCTTTGCCGCCACCGTGATGGAGCTGCTGTTCCCGGACAGGGTGCTGCCGGTGCTGCTCAACATCGTCGGTTCCACCTGCCTGCTGGTGTGGACGATCTCGCTGCTGTCCCAGCTGATCCTGCGCCACCGCGCCAACCGCGACGGCACCCGCCTGCCGTTCCGGATGGCCGGCTACCCGTACCTCACCTTGATCGGCCTGGGCGTGCTCGCGCTGATCTTCGGCCTGCTGCTCTCCGAATCGCACACCCGCCTGCAGTTCCTGTCGATGGCCGCGCTCACCGCGGTGATCGCGATCAGCAGCGAAATCGCCCGACGCGTGCGCCGAAAGAACGGCGAGGCCTGACGCACCAGCCCCGCCCATGGCTCGTGGCTCGTGGCGTCCCACGGTGGATCCACGCCAATGACCGCGACGTAAAAACCGTAGATCCACGCCATGCGTGGATGCGGCCCCAGCAATGGCCCGCGACGTAAAAACACCGTAGATCCACGCCATGCGTGGATACCGCGCGCCAATGGCCCCGACGGAAAAACCCCGTAGATCCACGCCATGCGTGGATACCGCGCGCCAATGGCCCCCGACGGAAAAACCCCGTAGATCCACGCCATGCGTGGATACCGCGCGCAGCGCGGCAAAGCCCACCGAAGCCGCGCGACCACGGCGCAACCAAACCGCCCGACTTTCACCCCCAGCCGAAGAAGACCGTCCCCGGGTTCATGACGCCGGAACGGAGAGCATCCACGCATGGCGTGGATCTACGATTGGATCCGCATACATACCGCCCGGCCAAAATCCCATGACGTTCCACCGTAGATCCACGCCATGCGTGGATACCGCGCGCAGCGCGGCAAAGCCAGCCGAAGCCGCGCGACCACGGCGCAACCAACCCGTCCGACGTTCAACCCCGGCCGAAGAAGACCGTCCGGGTTCATGGCGCCGGAACGGAGAGCATCCACGCATGGCGTGAATCTACGATTGATCCGCGTCCATACGGCCCCGCCAATGACCCGCGACGTTCCACCGTAGATCCACGCCATGCGTGGATACCGCGCGAAGCGCGGCAACGCCCGCCGACGCCCAGCGACCACGGCGCAACCAGACCGTCCGACGTTCACCCCAGGCCGAAGAAGACCGTCCGGGTTCATGGCGCCGGAACGAAGAGCATCCACGCATGGCGTGGATCTACGATTGATCCGCGTGCACACCGCCCGGCCAAAACCCCATGACGTTCCACCGTAGATCCACGCCATGCGTGGATACCGCGCGCAGCGCGGCAAAGCCAGCCGAAGCCGCGCGACCACGGCGCAACCAAACCGTCCGACGTTCAACCCCGGCCGAAGAAGACCGTCCGGGTTCATGGCGCCGGAACGGAGAGCATCCACGCATGGCGTGGATCTACGATTGATCCGCGTCCATACGGCCCCGCCAATGACCCGCGACGTTCCACCGTAGATCCACGCCATGCGTGGATACCGCGCGAAGCGCGGCAACGCCCAGCGACCACGGCGCAACCAGACCGCCCGACGTTCACCCCCAGCCGAAGAAGACCGCCCGGGTTCATGGCGCCGGAACGAAGAGCATCCACGCATGGCGTGGATCATGATCGATCTGTGTGGATACCGCCCGAACAATGACCCGCGACGTAAAAACACCGTAGATCCACGCCATGCGTGGATACCGCGCGCAGCGCGGCAAACCCCCTCCGCAGCACACGACCCACGCACCGCCCCGCAACAAAAAAACGGCCCGCTTGCGCGGGCCGTCCTTCGTTGCAGCCGGGCGGGGTGGCTCAGACCTCCACGCCCTCGTCTTCCTTGTACGCATCCACCGGGATGCACGCACACATCACGTTCTTGTCGCCGTACACGTTGTCCACGCGCGCCACCGGCGGCCAGTACTTCTGCTGGCGCAGGCTCGCCAGCGGGAAGGCCGCCAGCTCGCGCGGGTAGGCGTGCGCCCACTCGCTGGCCGACACCGCGGTGGCGGTGTGCGGGGCGTGCTTGAGCGGGTTGTCCTCGCGGTCCAGGCGGCCGTCCTCGATCGCGGCAATCTCTTCGCGGATCTGGATCATCGCGTTGATGAAGCGGTCCAGCTCGTGCAGCGATTCGCTCTCGGTCGGTTCCACCATCAGCGTGCCGGCGACCGGGAAGCTCAGGGTCGGGGCATGGAAGCCGAAATCGATCAGGCGCTTGGCCACGTCCTCGGCGCCGATGCCGGAGGTCTTCTCCAGCGGTCGCACGTCCAGGATGCACTCGTGCGCCACCAGCCCGTTGCGGCCGGTGTACAGGGTCTTGAAGTGCGGGGCCAGGCGCTTGGCGATGTAGTTGGCGTTGAGCAGCGCGACCTGGGTCGCCTTGCGCAGGCCGGCGGTGCCCATCAGGGTGATGTACATCCAGCTGATCGGCAGGATCGAGGCGCTGCCGAAGCTGGCCGCGCTGACCATGCCGACATCGCCTTCGCCGCCCAGCACCTTGGGCAGGAACGGGGCGAGGTGCGACTTGACCGCACACGGGCCGACGCCCGGGCCGCCGCCGCCGTGCGGGATGCAGAAGGTCTTGTGCAGGTTCAGGTGCGACACGTCCGAGCCCCACTTGCCGGGCTTGGCCACGCCGACCAGGGCGTTCATGTTGGCGCCGTCGGTGTACACCTGGCCACCGTGCTTGTGCACGATCTCGCAGATGTCCACCACCTCTTCCTCGAACACGCCGTGCGTGGACGGGTAGGTGATCATCAGCGCGGCCAGGCGGTCGCTGTACTTCTCCGCATTGACGCGGATGTCATCCAGGTCGACGTTGCCGTTGGCATCGGTCTTGGTCACCACGACCTTCATGCCGCACATCTGCGCCGAGGCCGGGTTGGTGCCGTGCGCCGAATCCGGAATCAGGCAGACATCGCGGTGGCCTTCGCCGCGCGAGCGGTGATAGGCGCGGATCGCCAGCAGGCCGGCGTACTCGCCCTGCGCGCCGGAGTTCGGCTGCAGGCTCACAGCGTCATAGCCGGTGCACTCCACCAGCATCGCTTCCAGCCCGTCGATCAGTTCCTTGTAGCCGGTGGCCTGGTCGGCCGGGGCCAGCGGGTGGATGTTGGCGAACTCCGGCCAGGTCACCGGGATCATCTCGGCGGTGGCGTTGAGCTTCATGGTGCAGCTGCCCAGCGGGATCATGGTGCGATCCATCGCCAGGTCCTTGTCCGCCAGCGAACGCAGGTAACGCAGCAGTTCGTGCTCGCTGTGGTGGGTGTTGAACACCGGGTGGGTCAGGAAGGCGCTGGTGCGCACCAGGCCGGCCGGCAGTGCATCGGCGGTGGCCGCATCGAGCGCCTCCACATCGACGCTGGCACCGAACAGCTCGCCCAGCGCGATGATGTCGGCGCGGGTGGCGGTTTCATCCAGGCTGATGCCGACCGCGTCGCTGTCGATCGCGCGCAGGTTGATGCGCGCGGCCGCGGCCTTGGCGTGGATCGCCTTGGCGTCGATGCCCTTGACGTGCAGGGTGTCGAAGAAGTGCTCGCCCACGTTGACGCCGGCGCCGCGCAGTGCCGCGGCCAGGATCGCGGCCAGGCGATGGGTGCGGCGGGCGATGCGGGTCAGGCCGTCCGGGCCGTGGTAAACGGCATACATCGAGGCCATCACCGCCAGCAGCACCTGCGCGGTGCAGATGTTGGAGGTGGCCTTCTCGCGACGGATGTGCTGCTCGCGCGTCTGCAGGGTGAGGCGGTAGGCAGGATTGCCCTGCGCATCCACCGACACGCCGATCAGGCGGCCCGGCATCGAGCGCTTGTAGGCGTCGCGGCAGGCCATGAAGGCGGCATGTGGGCCGCCGAAACCGAACGGCACGCCGAAACGCTGCGAGTTGCCGACCACGATGTCCGCGCCCCATTCGCCGGGCGCGGCGATCAGGGTCAGGGCGAGCAGATCGGTGGCCACGGCCACCAGGCCGCCACGCGCGTGCACGGCGTCGGCCAGTGCCTTGTAGTCGCCGATATGGCCGAAGGTGTCCGGGTACTGCAGCAGAACGCCGTAGGCTTCGGCGTCCATCGCCTCGGCCGGGGTGCCCACGCGCAGCACGATGCCGAGCGGTTCCGCGCGGGTGCGCAGCAGTTCCAGCGTCTGCGGGTGCACGGCGTCGTGCACGAAGAAGGTGTCGGACTTGCTCTTGGCCGAGCGCTTGGCCAGGGTCATCGCTTCGGCGGCGGCGGTGGCTTCATCCAGCAGCGAGGCGTTGGCGATCTCCATGCCGGTCAGATCGGCGCACAGGGTCTGGAAGTTGATCAGCGCTTCCATGCGGCCCTGCGAAATCTCGGCCTGGTACGGGGTGTAGGCGGTGTACCACGCCGGGTTCTCCAGCACGTTGCGCAGGATGACGTTCGGGGTGAGCGTGCCGTAGTAGCCCTGGCCGATGAAGGTGCGGAACACCTGGTTCTTGTCGGCGATGGCGCGGATCTTGGCCAGCGCCTGCACTTCGGTCAGCGACTCGGGCAGGTCCAGCGGTGCCGGCGACTTGATCCCGGCCGGGACGATCGCATCGGTCAGCGCGTCCAGCGAGCCGTGGCCGACCACGTCGAGCATCTGCGCGATTTCGGCGTCGTTGGGGCCGATGTGGCGTTCGACGAACGCGTGGCTGTGTTCAAGCTCGCGCAGGGTAGGGGCACGCTGGGCGGAGGTATTCGGGGACATGGCTGGCATCTCGGAGAGTGGGCACGCACGTTCGGAAGGCGGCCGGGTCGAGGTGCTTCGCAGACGCGCGCGAACCACCGGACCTTGCGGTCTTCCTGGGTGCCCCTCTGTCCTTTTGCCTGAGAGTTTAAAAGCGCGCATCTGCGTGCTTCGTGCCCCTTCGGCGCCGGCAGTGGCCGGTCTCTCCAGAGTTTTGCTGCGGGTGGTATCGGGCCTGAGCGATTACGGGCGTTGCGCCTTCGGCAGCGGGTGTCCGCTTCTCCCACCATGGTGCCCGGCGATTATAGCCCAGCGTCCCCGCCGGCAACGGCCTTATGGCACATGAATGAGGGCCGCCGGAGCTGCGTCGATGGCCTTGTCGGCATGGTGCCGGGGCCGGCAAAGGCCTATGATGGCCGGATCCTCGTATTCATCTGGCGCCGCCCGTTCCGGGCTGGCGCCCGCCGTGCGTTCACGCATGGCCCAGACGGAAGACCGCATGACGCCCGCCTCGCCCTCGACCCGCCGCCTGGCCCTGCTGCTCGCAGGCCTGGCGATGTTCGGTCCGTTCTCCATCGACACCATTTTCCCGGCCTTCCTGCTGCTCGGCGAGCGCATGCAGGTCGACCAGGTGGCGGTGCAGCAGACCATCAGCGTGTACCTGCTGTTCTATGGCCTGATGAGCCTGGCCCACGGCCCGTTGTCCGATGCGTTCGGGCGCAGGCGGGTGATCATCGGTGGGCTGGTGCTGTTCATCGGTGCCTCGATCGGCTGCGCGCTGTCGCGCGACATGACCACGCTGCTGGTGTTCCGCGCCCTGCAGGGCGTCACCGCGGGGGTCGGGGTGATCGTCGGCCGCGCGGTGATCCGCGACCTCTACCACGGGGCCGACGCGCAGCGGCTGATGAGCCAGGTGTCGATGATCTTCGGCGTCGCCCCGGCGATCGCGCCGATCATCGGCGGCTGGATACTGCTCGGCGGCGGCGACTGGCCGCTGATCTTCTGGTTCCTGGTGCTGTTCGGCGTGGTCCTGCTGCTCGCCACCGGCAAGTGGCTGCCGGAAACCCACCCGGTGGAGGCGCGCACGCCGCTGTCGATGCGCGAACTGCTGCGCAGCTATGTGCGGATGGGCTCCAACCCGCGCCTGCTGCGCCTGGCCGCCGCCGGTGCATTCAATTTCTCCGGCATCTTCCTGTACATCGCCTCGGCGCCGGTGTTCGTGATGCAGCACCTCAAGCTGGGCGAGGGCGGCTTTGCGTGGCTGTTCATTCCCACCATTGGCGGCATGACGATGGGCTCGTTCCTGTCCGGTCGCATGGCCGGGCGCCTCACCGCGCAGCGCCAGATCGCGATCGGCTTCGGCCTGTGCGCGGTGTCGGCGCTGCTCAACCTGGGCTACGTGTTCTCGGTGCCGCAGATCATGCTGCCGTGGGCCGTGCTGCCGATCTTCCTCGGCGGCGTCGGCATGGCGCTGATCTTCCCGATCCTGGCGCTGGCGGTGCTGGACATGTACCCGCACCAGCGCGGGTTGGCCTCGTCGATGCAGATGTTCATCCAGTTGATGATCAACACCGTGGTGGCCGGCGTGGTCTCGCCGCTGCTCAGCGCCAGGCCGGTGCATCTGGCGCTGGGTTACGCCGGCTTCTTCGCCATCGGCGCCTCGTTCTGGTACTGGGAACGGCACCGCGAGCGGCGTCGCGACGTGCTCACCCCGATCGAGTAAGCCGTGTGCACGCCACGCGTGCGCGCCGTGCACGCGTGGCGAGGCCGGCATTGCCACGCCGCGGCACCGGCGTATCCTGTGCGCTCGCCAGCCAGTTCGTGTACCACGACAGCCAATACGCTCCCCTGCGGACCCCGTGTCCGCCGCACTCCAGGGTGATTGCATGGCTGCACAGCCGACCTACCGCCTGTTCGACGTCGCGCTCAAGCAGCGCACCGTCCTCTCCCCGTCGCTGACCCGCATGGTCTTTGCCGCGCCCGACGTGGCCAACATGAAGACCGAGGGGCCTGACCAGCGCATCAAGGTGTTTTTCCCGTTGCCCGGCCAGGAGGCGCCCGACGTGCCGCAGGGCGCGGACTGGTACGCCCGCTACCGCGCGCTCCCCGAGGGCGAGCGCGCGCCGATGCGCACCTACACCCTCCGTGCGCTGCGCCCCGAACTGGGCGAGGTGGACGTCGATTTCGTCCTGCACGGCGAGACCGGCCCCGCATCGCGCTGGGCCATGCACGCCCGCATCGGCGACCGCATCGGCCTGCTGGCGCCGGACGCGCAGGTGGCCGAAAGCAGCCAGGGCTGCGAATGGAAGCCGCCGGCCGGCGTGCGACGCGTCCTGCTGGTGGCCGACGACACCGCATTGCCGGCCGTGGCCGGGATCCTCGAGGCGCTGGCGCAGTGGCCGCATCCGCCGCAGGTGCAGGCGTTCCTGGAAGTGCAGCACGAGGCGGACGTGCTGCCGCTGGCGGCCCCGCTGGGGGCGCAGTTGTTCTGGCTGGTACGCGAGGGCGCCGCACACGGGCAGCGGCTGCAGGAGGCGGTGCGCGCGCGGATCGGGTCCGCCGCAACCCGCAGCGCCGACCAGACGCTGGCCGAGATCGATATCGACCAGGACATCCTCTGGGAGCAGGCCAGTGCCGAAGCCACCGGCCTGTACGCCTGGGTGGCAGGGGAGGCCGGCGCGGTGATGGCCATCCGCCGCCACCTGGTGAAGGACTGCGGCATCGACAAACGGTCCATCACGTTCATGGGCTATTGGCGCCACGGCAAGGTCCTCGACTGAGCCGTCAGGGCCAGCATCGGCGGGCCCGCCAGGGCCCGTGCGGTATCCTTGGCACTTTGCCGCAGTCCGGATTTCCCCCATGTCCACCACCTCCAAACTGCGCCGCGACATCCGCCGGCGCCGCGAAACCCAGGCCGCCAACCGCGAGCAGGCCAACGCCACGCCGGTTGAACCGCATGCGGAACTGCGCGACCAGCAGCGCACGCTGCTGGCCGGCATCGTCCGCCGGGATGGCGAGTGGGTGCTGGGCATGGATGGCCGCATCGCCGGCCAGACCCCCAGTGCAGCGCGGGTGCTGGCCTTGATCATGCAGGCCGCCGAACTGCACGAACGTGAAGGCACGCCGGTGCGACTGGTGTATTCCGATGCCTTGAAGGATGCCGCGCATGCCGAAGCAACGGCCGACGGCAAGGATTTCGAGCAGTTCAAGGTGGAGCTTGCCGCCAGCCTGAAGCGCCCGGCGCATTCCTGAGCGGGCGCCACGCGACGCGTGGGTGCTTTTCGTGCCGATGCGGATGACGTCTGAGGCCTGACGTGCGTTGCGCATTGCACGTTGCCGAGCATGGCTCGGCACTACAGATTCGATAGCACCCGTAGAGCCACGCCATGCGTGGCTGCTTTTCGTGCCGATGACGTCTGAGGCCTGACGTACGGTGCGGGTTGCGCGTTGCCGAGCATGGCTCGGCACTACAGATTCGATAGCACCGTAGAGCCACGCCATGCGTGGCTGCCTTTCGCGCCGATGCCGATGACGTCTGACGTCCGACGTCCGACGTCTGAGGCCTGACGTGCGTTGCGCTTTGCATGTTGCCGAGCATGGCTCGGCACTACAGATTCGATAGCACCCGTAGAGCCACGCCATGCGTGGCCGCCTTTCGCGCCGATGCCGATGACGTCTGAGGCCTGCCGTGCATTGCGCGTTGCCAAGCATGGCTCGGCACTACCGATCGAAAAAAAGCCGGCGCTTGGGCCGGCTTTTTGGATCATCGACGTGCGCGAACGGTCAGCGTGCCGCTGCTGCCGCCGCTGCCGGCTTGGCCGCCGCGGTCGCGCCCGGGGCCTTCCAGCCGCACATCTGGCCCTGGTTCTGCTGCTTGAGCCACTCGTTGACCGGGGTGAAGTACTCGATCATCGGGCCGGCATCGAGCTTGTCGCCGCCGGTGATCTCACGCAGCGTGGCCTGCCACGGCTGGCTGGCGCCCTTGCTCAGCATCGCCCAGAACTTCTGCCCGGCTTCCTTGTTGCCGTAGAAGCTGCACTGGTGCAACGGCCCCTTGTAGCCGGACGCATCGCACAGGCCCTTGTAGAACTGGAACTGCAGGATCCGCGCCAGGAAGTAGCGGGTGTACGGGGTGTTGCCCGGCACGTGGTACTTGGCGCCCGGGTCGAAGAACTCTTCGCCGCGTGCGCTGGCCGGGGCCACGCCCTGGTACTTGGCCTTCAGCTCCCACCACGCCTGGTTGTAGTGGTCCGGTGTGATCGAGCCATCGAACACGCCCCAGCGCCAGCGGTCGATCATCAGCCCGAACGGCAGGAACGACACGCCGCTCAGGGCCATGCGCATCTGCGCGTTGATGGTCGCCTCGCGGCTTTCCTGCGGCTTGTCCACCAGCCCGATCGAGTTGAGGTACTGCGGGGTCATCGCCAGCACGATGGTGTCGCCGATCGCTTCGTGGAAGCCATCGTTGGCGCCGCCTTGGAACAGCGGCGGCAGCGGGTTGTAGGCCAGGTCGTAATAGATGTGGCCCAGCTCGTGGTAGATCGTGGTGAAGTTCTCCTCGGTCGGCTTGATGCACATCTTGGTGCGCACGTCGCCGTCCATGTTCATGTCCCACGCGCTGGCATGGCAGACCACGTCGCGGTCCAGCGGCTTGATGAACTGGGTCTTGTCCCAGTACGACTTGGGCAGCGCGGGCATGCCCAGCGACACATAGAAGTCCTGTGCGCGCTCGGTCATCTGCTTGGCGGTGCGCAGCTCGGCCTCGCGCTGCGCCTTGTACAGCGCTTCCACGTTCGCACCGCTGCCGGCCTTGGCCAGCGCGCCACTCAGGTTGGCCTGGTACTGCTTTTCCAGCGCGGCGGTGATGTCCAGGCTGCCGGCGCCGGGGTAGGGTTCCAGCTGGTCCCACAGGTTGGACCAGTCCTGCTGCCACATGTTGCCCAGCAGGTGGGCGGCGATCAGGCCGCCCTCGGTCTCGGCCTTGTCCTTGCCGTAGGTCGTGTCGAGCTTGTTGCGCGCGTAGCAGTGCAGCTGTTCGTACATCGGCTTGACCTGTTCCCACAGGCGGTCGGTTTCCGGGCCGATCTGTTCCGGCGGCATGTCATAGCCGCTGCGCCACATCTGGCCGGCATCGGCGAAGCCCATTTCCTTGGCACCTTCGTTGACCAGGCCGACGAAGCGCTGGTAATCGGCGCGCATCGGCTTGGTGGTGGCGTGCCAGCCCTGCCAGGCATCCAGTTGCTTGTCGTAGTCGCGGCTGCTGGCCAGGACCTGCTCGAGGTCGCCGAGCTGGCGGCAGCTCTGCGGGTTGGCGGCGTCGGTGCAGTACTTGCCCGACCCGTACGCGCCTTCCATGCGGCTGGCGATGCGGGTCAGCTCGGAGAGCTTGGCCGGGTCGCGCGGCGCCGGCATGGAGGTCATCAGCTTGAGCAGGTGGATCTGGCGCTTGGTGTCCTCGCTCATCGGCTGGCCGTCATAGGTGCCGGCCTGGGTGATCCAGCCGTTGAGGACGGTCAGCCAGCGCTCGTTGGCCTTGGCCGCCACGCGCTCGGAATCCTCGTTGATGTAGGTCGAGGACAGCCACTGCGCCGAGGTCATTTCCGGGTACATGGCCTTGTACTCGGCGTTGACGCGGGCGATGAACTGGTCAGCGGTTTCGCCCGGCTTGGCGCTGGTCGCGGCTGGCGCATCGGCCGGGGTGGGTTCCTTCTGGCAGGCCGCCAGCGTCAGTGCGGCAGCACCGACAGCCAGGGCCAGCAGGAGCGGGCGGTGGTTCACGGGGACATCCTTGGGTGGTGACAGACCGGCGAAGGCTAGTGAAGCGCCGGTCGCACCGCAAGGGGCAGGGCAGCACGGTCCCGGCAGACCGGATAGCGTCAACGTCGGCGGCGAGGTGTCACTGCATCTTGGTTCGGGTCGGCGCGGGCGGGTTGTCGGGACCCGCCGTGAACCCCGCTCCGCCGTCCGGCCCAGCCGCTGGCGGCTGGGCGTTCGGGCACGCGCGAAGCAGGGCATCGCAAGCGGAGCACCCTCACCCTTGGGGTCTCGATATGCGCCCTCCATGGCGCATAACGGTGCCGCCAACCCACCCACACCGCCCCGTCGACAGTGGGTCGGTGCGCATGGAGAAACAACGGCGTTCCGAACGAACGTTGGCTGTCCCAGCGAATGCTCCCGCGTTCGCCCGCCTATCCGACAACACAATCTGTGGGGGCGAGGCAGGCCATACCGTAGCGGGACCGTCGGGCGCCATGGAGGGCGCACGTCGAGCCCCCAGGGATGGGTTTACGGCGCGTCCCGCGACGGTATGGCCTGCCTCGCCCCAAACGGAAGAGCGAAAAGCTGACAGCTCTCCACTTCAGGCGCCGGACACTCAACCACGCGTTGAACGGGTCAAACCTCGCACCCAGCAAACAGATCGCGGTCACGCGCATACACCGACGTCTTGACCTGCATCAATCCCAGGACCGACGGGAACAGGTTGTCGTGGTCGGTGTACTTGCCCGCGCGCTCGCGCACGCAGGCCAGGTTGAGCCCGCGGTTGGCCGCGAACGAGGGCGAGAACCACATGGTCATCGGCACCCGGGTCTGCTCCTGCGGGGCGATCGCATAGGGAACGCCGTGCAGGTACAGCCCCTTCTCGCCCAGCGATTCGCCATGGTCGGACAGGTAGATCATCGCCGTGTCGTAGTCGTCCATGCCCTTCAGGGTGCCGATCGTGCGCGACAGCAAGTGGTCGGTGTACAGCAGCGCATTGTCGTAACTGTTGGTGATCTCCTCGCGGCTGCACTTGCCCAGGTCCGGGGTGTCGCAGGTGGGGGTGAAGCGGCGGAAGCGCGCCGGATACCGTTCGAAATAACTCGGCCCGTGGTTGCCCAGCTGATGCAGCACCACCACCCGGTCGCCGGGTCTGGCGCGCACCTGCGCGGCCAGCGCGTCGATCAGGATCTCGTCCATGCAGCGGCCGTTGGCGCACAATTGCGGGTTCTTCGCATCATCCAGCGGCTGCATCGCCAGGCCGTCGCAGACACCCTTGCAGCCGGACTGGTTGTCACGCCACAAGGTCGTGATGCCGGCGTGTTCCAGCACGTGCAGCAGCGACTGGTGCGCGCGGATCTTCTTTTCGTCGTAGTCGTGGCGGCCGTACGGCGAGAACAGGCACGGCAGCGATACCTCGGTGCTGGTGCCACAGGCGTGCATGTCCGGGAAATTGATCACGCTGGCCTGTGCCAGTTCCGGCGTGGTCTGTTTGGCGTAGCCGTTGAGCCCCCAGTTCTGCGCACGGGCGGTCTCGCCCATCACGATCACCAGCAGCCGCGGCCGGCTGCCCGCCGCGCGCGGCGTGGCCTGGGCATCGGTGCCGATCGGCAGCTTCGGCGCGCGCTGGATCGGGTTGTCACCCCGCAATGCCTTGGGCAGGCCCAGCAGGACATTGCCGGGCGTGGCCAGGTAGCGCACTTCGCGCTGGTTGCGCATCAACGCCGACATCTCCTGGAAGGACAGCATCGCCCCGCCCAGGGCCACCAGCAGCGACGCCAGCAGGAACCCGGCACGCCACAACAGCGCCTTGCCCCAGCTGCGCTTCACCAGTTGCACCCGCCACAACACCAGCATCGGCAGCAGCGCCAGCAACAGCAGCGGGGCGATCAGCGCCGGGGTCATCAGCTCCCGGCTTTCCTTGTGGTCGGTCGCCAGCACGTTGCGCAGCATGTCCGCATCCAGGTAGATGTGGTAGCTGCCCATGTAGTGCGCCGCCATCGCCGTGCACAGCAGCAGCACGCCCACCACCCCCTTCGCATTCCAGCGCCAGACCAGCAGCCCCATCAGCAGGCAGTGCGCCCCCACGAGGAACAGCAGCAGCGAGGTCGCAAAGCGCAGGCTGCCGGGATGGGTGGCCATCGCGCTGTGCCAGAACAGCCCATTGCACGCCAGCGCGAAGAACACGCTGGTGACCACGATCAGGGTTTCGGTCGACCATTGCGGACGCCAGCTGCGCCACCTTGCCCGTTCACCCAGGCGCGCGGCGCGCGATACCGATGCATTCATGCCTGCTCTCCCGCTGGCATCGTCCGATGGGGACTCCGGGAGCGTTGCAGCAGCGGTTGCACGGCCAGGTACAGCGATAGCGACACCAGCCAGCAGGTGGCCAGCGTCCACAGGTCATGCGACAGGAAGTGCGCGCCGCGCAGTTGCTGCGACAGGCCGAACACGCCGCCGGCGACCAACCCCACCGCCAGCCCGCGCCAACGCCACGCCGGGCGCACCATCAGGGCGAAGAAGTACAGGCTGATCCAGGCGAACCCCGCGCTGGAGTGGCCGGCGGGAAAACACAGGCCACGGGCCATGGCGTGCGGTCGTGAAGCGAACAGGCCGATGTACTCGCGCGTGCCGCCATAGCGGGCCAGGTCCCACGGGCAGTCCATGTTGGTGACCGACTTGAGCCACGACACCACGCCGGTGCCCAAGGCGACGGCGAGCACCAGGTACAGCAGCGGCCAGCGCCAGGCCGCCAGGCGCTGGCCGCGCCACGCCTGGGTGCACAGCACCATGGCGACCAGCGCCGCCGCCGTGCTGGTCCACTTGCCCACCCGGTGCACCAGATGCGCGGTCACCCAGGCGTTCTGCAACGCCCAGTGCTGGCCCTCCAGGCGATACCACTGGTCGGCCACCCACTGGTCGCCCCCGAGGCTCATCAACAGCGTGCTGAGTACCAGGGTGGCCAGCAACGGCTGCAGCAGGTGCGCGCGCAGGAAGCGCGGGTCGCGCAGGGCCGGCGCCTTGGCCAGGGGGAGGGAGACAGCGGGCACTGAGGACATGGGCGAGGAGGTCGGCGGGATGATCCGCGGCCATGGTCGTCAGCGCGTTGTCGGAGACTGGTCGGAGCGGTGTTGGCCATCGGTTAAACCGCGGCCAGGGACGACATTCGTTCAGTCCTGCCCGTCGTCGGCCGCGTCCGACGGCAGATGCGACTGGCAGCCACTGCGATAGGCGGCGCCCGGCACCAGCACCCAGCGATTGCGGTTGCTGCTGCCGATGGCAATGGTCCGCGTGCGGTCCACGCACGGGCTCACCGCCTCGTCCAGCACCAGCAGCCAGCGCCGTCCCGGTGCCTGCGCAAGCCACGGCCCGGCATCCTGCCATTGCTGGTCCCACGGGCGCTTGAAGCCGAATTCGGCAACCTTGCGGTCGGCCTGCAGCAGGTTCTGTTCGCGCCAGGCCACCAGCCCCAGTTCCGCGTCCGGCCCGATCCGTTGCCCCACGCGCTGCATCAACGCGGAGGCGGAGCTGTACGGGTCCAGCGCCGGCATCAGTCCCCAGCCATACAGGTTCCAGAGCAGCAACGCGGTCAGCACCACCAGCAGCCCCGCGCGGCGCTGGCGCAGCCACAGGGCCAACCCACCCAGCAGCACGCCGAAGCCAAGCAGCCAGCCGCCCAACAGCGGTAGCAGGCTGTCGGGCATCTCACGCCGGGCCAGTTGTGCGTGTGCCCATGCGCTGCCCGCGAGCAGTTGCCCGCCGATCACCAGCGCGGCCACCGCGAGCACGACCACGTAGGCAAGCAGCAGCCAGCGCGGGCCCGTGCGGCGCAGCAGGCCCGGCAGCAGGGGCGCGGCGGCCGCGCACAGCAGGGGCAGCATCGGGAAGATGTAGACCTCGCGCTTGCCCGGGCTGGCGCTGAAGAACAGCAGGACCAGCACCGCCCAGCCCAGCAGCAGCCAGTAGCGCCCGTCCAGCCGCTTCAGGCGCCGCCACCAGGCCGGCAGAAGGGCCGGCAGCAACAGGCTGCCGGGCAGCCACAGCGTGGCCATCACCTGCAGGTAGTACCAGGCCGGTTGCACGTGGTGCCAGGCATTGGCGTAGCGGGTACCGGTCTGCTTGAACAGCAGTTCGCGTGCATATGCCTGCAGGGTCGGGTCGGGGTCCAGCAGGAGGGCGATCCCGAGCGGTGCCAGCCATACCGCCGTGCCCAGCAGGAACGCCGGCAGCAGCCACCACAGCGCCGGCCCGCGCCCGCGCCGGCCGTCGTCCACGCCGCGCATGCGCCAGCGCCACAGCGCCCACGGCAGCAGCACCAGCAGCGGCAGGAAGCCCACCCCCTTGGTGACCGTGCCGAGCCCGGCGGCGGCGCCGGCGATCCACAGCGCACGCCGGTTGGGGGCCTCGAGCAGGTGCCGCATCAGGCCCCACGTGGCCAGCGTGGTCATGCCCACCAGCACCATGTCGATCTGCGCGCGCTTGGCCATCAGGCCGAACTGCAGGCAGCTGAACAAGGCGAGCACTGCCCACCCGGCCACCCGTCGGTTCCACAGCCGTCGCGCCAGGTCCCAGGTCAGCCAGAGGGTCAGGAGGGCCGCCAGCAGCGAAGGCACCAGGAAGGCCAGGTTCCAGCCGCCGAACACGGCGTGGCTGGCCGCCTGCATCCACATGAAGACCGGCGGCTTCTCCGCATAGAGCTCGCTGCCCCGGTGCGGCAGCAGCCAGTGGCCGCTGTCCACCATCGCGCGGGCGGCCAGCACGAAGCGTGGCTCGTCCGGCGGGGAGGGCTGGCGCATGCCGATCCCGGCCAGCAGGGCCAGCACGATGCCCGCGCAGAGCAGGATCCGCCAGCGGTGGCGCAGCAACGATGCGTCGGGCATGTCAGGGCTCTTCGGCAAAACCGCCACTGTCTCCCCGACAGCGTAGGAAAAGCGTCGGAACGGCCCATTGCGACCGGATTCCGACATGGATCGGGCTACCATGCGCCGATCCGTCCACGAGAGTCTGCCATGCGGCTCCTTGTCATTGAAGACAACCGCCAGCTCGTCGCCAACCTGTTCGACTACTTCGAATCGCGGGGCCACGTGCTGGACGTCGCGCCGGACGGCGTCACCGGCCTGCACCTGGCGGTGAGCCACGCCTACGACGCGGTCATCCTGGACTGGATGCTGCCGCGCATGGAGGGGCCGGAAGTGTTGCGCCGGCTGCGCGCCGAACATGGTTCGGAAGTGCCGGTGATCATGCTCACCGCGCGCGATGAGCTGCCCGACAAGATCGCCGGCTTCCGCGCCGGCGCCGACGACTACCTGACCAAGCCGTTCGCGCTGCCCGAGCTGGAAGTGCGCCTGGAGGCGCTGATGGTCCGTGCGCATGGGCGCAATCCGCGCAAGGTACTGGAAGTGGCCGATCTCAAGCTGGACCTGGCCACGCTGGACGCCTATCGCGACGGCAAGGTGCTGCACCTGTACCCGGCCTGCCGCAAGCTGCTGGAAGTGCTGATGCGCGCCAGCCCCGCCGCGGTGACCCGGCAGCAGCTGGAGTTCGCCCTGTGGGGGGATGAGCCGCCGGATGGCGACCTGCTGCGTTCGCATGTGTACGAGCTGCGTCGCAGCGTGGACGGCGCCTCCGCGCAGAAGTTGATCCACACCCTGCCGCGCGTGGGCTACCGGCTGGGCCTGGTCGGCACGGATGCCAGCAATGAAACCGCGTAAGCCCGCGCCCCTGCATCGCCGCCTGGTGTGGTGGCTGCTGGCGTACCTGGCGATGATCTCGATCGCCGTCTTCAGCGTCGGCAACTACGTGCACGAACACGCCGAGCATTCGGCCTGGCGCGCGCTGCTCAATTCCGAGCTGGACAGCATCGTCAACCACATCGAGCACGAACCGCATTACCGCTGGCAGGACTCGGACACGCTGCGGCTGTTCACCATCGACGGTAGCGCCGGCGTTCCCGAGAGCCTGCGCACGCTGCATCCCGGGCTGCACGACGGCGTGCTGGTCAACGATCGCGCGAGTGCGGTCATGGTCCGCGATACCGGGCGCCTGGGCCGGCTGGCGCTGGTGCTGGATATCAACGATTTCCACGAACTGGAGGAATTCGCCACGCGCTGGGTGATGCTGGCCGGCGTGGTGATGATCATCGTGACCGTGCTGATGGCGTCGTTCGGTGTCAGCCGGCTGGTGCGTCCGCTCAGCTCGCTGGCCACGCGCATCGACCACCTCAAGCCCGGGGTGCCGGGGCAGCGGGTGGTGGTGGACCCGCGCGGCAGTTCGGAGTTGTATGTGATCGCCGATGCGGTCAACGACTACCTGGCCCGCAACGAGCAGTTCGTCGAACGCGAGCGCGCCTTCATCACCACCACCAGCCATGAGCTGCGCACCCCGATCGCGGTGATCACCGGCGCGGCCGAACTGGCGTTGGGCCAGCCCGCCCTGCCGGACCGCGCGCGGGTACAGATGCAGCGGGTGCATCGCACCGCGCAGGGCGTGGAGCAGCTGATCCAGCTGCTGTTGGTGCTGGCGCGCGATCCGGCACGCTTGGTCGCGCTCGGCGAGCGCATCGCGCTGCACCAGCTGGTGCCGGACATCATCGAGGACCACCGCCACCTGATGGGCGACAAGGACCTGCGCATCGAGGTCGACGTGCTGGCACCGGTGGAGATCTTCGCGCCGCTGGGCGTGGTGCAGGCAGCCATCGGCAACCTGCTGCGCAATGCGATCGAGAACAGCGGCCGCGGCACCATCCACATCCAGTTGTCGCCCGCGGCCGTGGTCACGCTGCAGGACCCCGGCCACGGCATGAGCCCGGAGGAGATCGCCGCGGTGCATGCGCGGATGGCGCGCGGCGATCGCAACGAGCAGGGCGGCATCGGCCTGGAGCTCATCGCCAAGCTCTGCGATCACCTCGGTTGGGCGCTGCAGATCGAACCCTGCGCGCCGCGTGGCACCCGCGTCATCCTCGACCTGGGCGCATCGCTGCCCGGCGGCAGGCCTGCGCCGACGTAGCGCGGCGCGCGCTGCAGCGCAGGGTGGCGCAGCGTGAAGATGATGTTAACCTCTGGATCGCGCCGCTTTATGCGGCGCTTTTTTTTCTTCGATCGACAGAGGATGGCAAGATGCCGACCGAAACCAGTACCGCCCTGATCAGCAGCGACATCGTCGGACTTGGCCTCATCGCGGCCACGCTTGCGGTGATTTTCTGGGCCGCCAGTGGCCCGACGCCGCTGCTGAAGAAGATCTTCGCCTGGGTGCCAGCGCTGCTGCTGTGCTACTTCATCCCGGCCATCTACAACACCACCGGCCTCATCGATGGCCACAACACCGCGCTGTACAACCCGATCGCACGCGACGTGCTGCTGCCTGCCGCGCTGGTGCTGCTGACCCTGTCGATCGACCTCAAGGGCGTCATCAAGCTCGGTCCCAAGCTGCTGATCATGTTCTGCGTCGGTACGCTGGGCATCATGCTTGGCGCGGTGGTGTCGTTCCAGCTGATGTCCTGGATCCACCCGGAAACCGTGGCCGGCGACACCTGGGCCGGCATGGCCGCACTGGCCGGCAGCTGGATCGGTGGCGGTGCCAACATGGTGGCGATGCGCGAAGTGTTCGGCACCGACGCCACCACCTTCGGGCAGTTCGCGGTGGTCGACGTGGCGTGCGCCAGCCTGTGGATGGCCGTGCTGCTGTTCCTGGCCAACCGCGCCCAGCAGATCGATACCCGCAACGGTGCCGACACCCGCGCCATCGATGAAATGAAGGCGCGGATTTCGGCTTACGAGGCGCAGAACGCCCGGATTCCCACCCTGACCGACCTGATGGTGATCGTCGGCGTTGCGCTGGGGGGCGTCGGCCTGGCGCATGCCATCGCCGCGCCGCTGAGAGGCTGGTTCAAGGCCAACATCAGTTGGGCCAGCCAGTTCAGCCTGGACAGCGCATTCGTCTGGGTGGTGCTGCTGTCCACGGCACTGGGCCTGGGCCTCAGCTTCACCCGTGCGCGCCGGCTCGAATCGGCCGGGGCCTCGCGGCTGGGCACGGTGTTCCTGTATTTCCTGATCGCCTGCATCGGCATGCAGATGGACCTGCTCTCGCTGCTGGATCGCCCGTGGCTGTTCGCGCTCGGCGCGATCTGGATGCTCACCCACATCCTGGTGCTGTGGATCGCCGCCAAGCTGCTGCGCGCGCCGCTGTTCTTCTTCGCCATCGGCTCGCAGGGCAACATCGGCGCGGCCGCCTCGGCACCGGTCGTGGCCGCCGCGTTCCATCCCAGCCTGGCGCCGGTCGGCGTGCTGCTGGGCACCGTCGGCTATGCCACCGGCACCGGCCTGGCCTACGTCACCGGCCTGATCCTGAAATGGATGGCCGGGGCCTGATCCGTTCGGGGATTCGCACGTTCCGCAGGAAAACCCCGCGCTGCGGTTGAACTGTGGATTGGTTATCGGTCGTTGCCGCGATTGCCCCGTAAGGTGCGGTCGATGCGCCGCCGTATGGTTGAGGAGCATCACGGATGGCAGTCACCGCCGATGGCAATCGGCATCCAGACAGGATGTTGCATGAAACCGCAGACCCTATTCCGCTACTGCGCCGCCGCGCTGGTCATGTTGGCCAGCGCAGCGGCATCTGCCCAGGTCACCCGCGCCGAGCGCGCCGATGTCCATGGCCTCACCGATGCCAGCGCCCGTGAGGTAGCCACGCTCATCGCCCAACCGGGCTTCGCCACGGCCGTGACCGGGACCCTGGCCGACCGCCCCGAACGCGGCGTTGCCTTGTCCGGGGTCATGGCGCGTTTCGACCCCGGCGCCCGCACCCAGGCCGCGCGGACGCTGGCCGCGCAGGACCGCCAGTTGCGCCAGCGCAAGGGCCTGCCGGCTGACGGCGCCGACCTGTTGCAGGTACGGGCCTATGTGCCGGCCGGCCGCAGGCTCGCCGATCTGCCGGCGTCGCAGCTGTGGGTGGCGGTGTTGCCGCGCGGCGACGACCGCCACTGGACCACGCTGACCGCATACGACGCGCAGGGCCGCAGCCACGTGCTCGACGCTCGCATCGCCCCCACCTTCCCGGTCCTGATCGTCGACATCGACACACGCAGGGCGGTGCAGGAGGGCATGGCCGTGGTCAACGCCGGGCTGCAGGCGCGCGGCCTGCAATCCCCGGACCGGATCCGCGTGGCGGCCGATGGCACGGCCTCGCTGGACCTCACCCGGCTCGATCGCATCCGCCTGGCCGATGACCAGGAGCCCTGGGCGCTCGGCGGCGCGGAGGTGTTCGCGGTGGTCTCCGGCCTGCAGATCGGTGCGGCCGAGCCGGAAATGGCGACGGTCACCCTACCGTGGCTGGATCACGACAACACCGACTACACGCCTGGGCAGCCGCTGGTGATCTGGGGCAACTACCGTTTCGATGCAGCCAACGTGCAGTTCTTCGAGGACGACGGCGATACCAACTACCAGGCGCTGCTGATCGCACTGACCGATGGCGTCAAGGCCGCGCTCGGTGTGTTCGTGCCGGAGTACGCGGTGGTCGCCGACATTGCCGGGGCCATCCTCAAGGCGATGCCGACATCGTGGTTCGCCAACGATACCGATTACCTGGACAGCCTCTACCTGCTGCGCCGTGGCGAGAATTACCCCGATCGCATGGGCGCGGCCAACAACGCCAAGGTGACGCTGTCGGCGGTGACCCTCACCGAGTGATGCGCGCGCGGCCGGTGTCGGCGCGGATCGCATCGCAGCCCAGAAAAAAACGGCGGCGCTTTCGCGCCGCCGTTGTCTGTTTCAGTCGCACGCCCGGCTCAACAGCAGCGGCCGCCATTCCTGCCGCCGTAGCGCGCCTCCTGGCGCTCGCGGAAGAAGGTCTTGTAGTCCATCGGCACGCGGTCCGGGTGGTTCTCCAGCACATGGCGCACGTAGTTGTCGTAGTCGGGAATGCCGCAGCACAGGCGCGCGGTCTGCACCAGGCGCCGCCACAACCGGCGATGCGCCTGGTACTGCCCAACGGGAACCAGTTCGGTACTCATCACAGGTCCGCCATCTGGTGCGGCTGCAGTGCCACGTACGGGGTTTCCTTGTCAGTGCGCTGCGGGGTGCGTCGCGCCTGCACGATGGTCTTGATCGCATAGAACAGGATCGAGAACACCACGAACAGGAACAGCACCGTCAGGCTCGTATTGACGTAGGCATTGACCACGATCTGGTGCATCTGGTCCAGGCTCTTGGCCGGCGCGGTGATGGTGCCGGTGGCGATCGCGTCCTGGAACTTGTGCGCCTGCGCCAGGAAGCCCTGGGCCGGATTCTTGTCGAAGATCTTGATCAACCCGGCGTAGGTGGTGCAGATCAGCAGCCACACCGCCGGCACGCCGGTCACCCAGGCAAAGCGCTCGCGCTTCATCTTGAACAGCACCACCGTGCCGAGCATCAGCGCGATACCGGCCAGCATCTGGTTGGAGATGCCGAACAGCGGCCACAGGGTTTGGATGCCGCCGAAGGGATCCTTGACGCCGGTGTACAGCAGGTAGCCCCACAGCGCCACGCAGCCAGCCGTGGCGATGATGTTGGCCGTCCACGACTCGGTCTTCTTCAGCGCGGGGATGAAGTTGCCCAGCAGGTCCTGCAGCATGAAGCGACCGGCACGGGTACCGGCGTCGACCGCGGTCAGGATGAACAGCGCTTCGAACAGGATCGCGAAGTGGTACCAGAACGCCATCATCGCGTTGCTGCCGCTGGGGATGGCCTGGTGCAGGATCTGCGCGATGCCCACCGCCAGCGTCGGCGCGCCGCCGGCACGGTGCAGGATGGTCGGCTCGCCGATCGCCACCGCCGTGGCCTCCAGCTGCTCGGGGGTGATCGCAAAGCCCCAGGTGGTGGAGATGTAGTGCGCGGCCGACACCGCATCCGGACCGATCACCGATGCCGGGCTGTTCATCGCGAAGTAGATGCCCGGATCGATGATCGAGGCCGCCACCAGCGCCATCACCGCGACGAAGGATTCCATCAGCATGCCGCCGTAGCCGATGTAGCGCATGTGGCGCTCATTGGCCAACAGCTTGGGCGTGGTGCCCGAGGCGATCAGCGCGTGGAAACCGGAGACCGCGCCGCAGGCGATGGTGATGAACAGGAACGGGAACATCCCGCCCTTCCACACCGGGCCGTCACCGCTGGCCGCGAACTGGGTCAGCGCCGGCATCTTCAGTTCCGGCATCACGATCAGGATGCCGATCGCCAGCGCCACGATGGTGCCGATCTTGAGGAAGGTGGACAGATAGTCGCGCGGGGCCAGCAGCAGCCACACCGGCAGTACCGAGGCGACGAAGCCGTAGCCGATCAGCATCCAGGTGATCTGGATGCCGGTGAAGGTGAAGGCCGGGCCCCAGGTCGGATCGGCGGCGACCTTGCCGCCGAACCAGATCGCGGCCAGCAGCAGGATCAACCCCACCACCGAGATCTCGCCGATCTTGCCGGGCCGGATGTAGCGCATGTACACGCCCATCAGGATCGCGATGGGCATCGTCGCGATCACCGTGAACATGCCCCACGGACTCTCGGCCAGCGCCTTGACCACCACCATCGCCAGCACCGCCAGGATGATGATCATGATCAGGAAGGCGCCGAACAAGGCGATGGTGCCGGGTACCTGGCCCATTTCCTCGCGCACCAGGTCACCCAGCGAACGCCCGTTGCGGCGGCTGGAGATGAACAGCACCATGAAGTCCTGCACCGCGCCGGCGAGCACTACACCGACGACCAGCCACAACAGGCCGGGCAGGTAGCCCATCTGTGCGGCGAGGACCGGGCCGACCAGCGGGCCGGCGCCGGCGATGGCGGCGAAATGGTGGCCGAACAGCACGTGTTTGTTGGTCGGGAC
Source organism: Stenotrophomonas sp. Steno-Z1 (assembly GCF_056393175.1). Lineage (NCBI taxonomy): Bacteria > Pseudomonadati > Pseudomonadota > Gammaproteobacteria > Lysobacterales > Lysobacteraceae > Stenotrophomonas > Stenotrophomonas sp. Steno-Z1. Next base: position 451,598 of record NZ_JBWJPB010000001.1, read on the forward strand.
GTAGTCCAGGCCATCGTTGTTGAGTACCGCCGGGGTGGCCCGGGTCGGATCCAGCTGCATCACCTTGTCGGCGATGAACAGACTGTAGAAACGGTAGGCGATCAGGTAGATCGACACCGCCGCGACGACGATCCACAACGCGTTGATGTGTTCGCCGCGGCGTAGTGCGACTACGCCCAGACAGAACGCACCGAGCAGCGCGAGCACCGCCCAGCCGAGCTTGGAAAAACCTTTCATGAGATTGCGTCTCCCTGGAGATCGTCGTAAGAGTCTGCCCTGGCACCGACGGGGTCAATGCAAACGCAGGTGCTTGCCGCTAGTACTTTGGTCGTAGGTCGCAACGGGATCGACGCCGCGGCGCGGCCACCGGCTGCGTCCACGCCGGCCTCTGCACGGGCTGCGAACGCCACGGCTGGAACAATCGGTTGCGGGCGTGGCGATTGGCCCTTGGGCGGTGTGCGCCCATCTTGTTGGCTGGTGTTCTTCTTGCAGGAGTGGAAATGAGCAGCCCAACCCCCGTGCGCGTGCAGCGCACCATCCGTGGCATGGCCACCTCCGACGGTGCCGGCGTGCGCCTGACCCGGGTGATCGGTGGCCCGTCGCTGCCCGACCTGGACCCATTCCTGCTGCTGGACGAGTTCGGCACCGACCGGGCGGAGGACTACATCGCCGGCTTCCCGAGCCATCCGCATCGGGGCTTCGAGACGGTCACCTACATGCTCGACGGGCGCATGCGGCACAAGGACAACCATGGCAACGAAGGCCTGCTTACCCCGGGCAGCGTGCAGTGGATGACCGCCGGGCGCGGGCTGGTGCATTCGGAAATGCCCGAGCAGGAATCGGGGCAGATGCGCGGCTTCCAGTTGTGGGTGAACCTGCCGGCGCGCGACAAGATGACCGACCCCAAGTACCAGGAATTCGCGCCGGAGCGCATTCCGGTCGCCACCCCGGCGGCGGGCGTGCAGGTGAAGGTGATTGCGGGCCAGGTCGGTGACGTGGCCGGGCCGATCGCGCAGCCGGCGACCGATCCGGTCTACCTGGACATCACCCTGGCCGCAGACGCGCGCTGGGACTACGCGCTGCCCGAGGGGCACAACGCGTTTGCCTACGTGTTCGAAGGCGGGGTGACGGTAGGGCAGGGCGAGGACGCGCGCCCAGTGGCGCGCCAGGAACTGGCGGTGCTGGGCGGTGGCGAGCTGCTCCAGCTGCAGGCCGGTGCCGAGGGGACGCGTCTGATCCTGGTGGCCGGGCGCCCGTTGCGCGAACCCGTGATGCGCCACGGTCCGTTCGTGATGAACACCCGGCAGGAACTGATGCAGGCCTTCGTCGATTTCCAGGAAGGCCGCTTCTGACGTCTGTGTCACGGGGGTAGAGCCGAGCCATGCTCGGCTGCTTCCCATTCCGGTGCCGACCTTGCGGGCAGCCGCAGGGCAGCCGCCGGGCAGGATGACCCCACGCGCCGAGCATCGCTCGGCGCTACCAGTGAGGTCGACGCCGTGGGTGACGCGCGGGGATGGCGGCGTCATCCCCATCCCCGTCAGCGCCCTGCGGCAACCGCCGTCGGGTTCAGGTTCATGCCCTGGGTCAATGTCTGCAGCGAACCCAGCTCCTGCGCATCGCCGGCGTACAGCGAGATCTGCGCGTAGCGGTTCTTGTCGAATTTCACCACCGTGATGCGGCGGTTTGCATAGCCCGGGGGCTCCTGGCCGCCCAGGTCGGGCTGGTACCAGTACAGCGATTCGCCCGCGAACACGCCTTTTTCCTGGCGCAGTGGCCGGGTCAGCGGCACGTCCGGGTTGCGCGCGCTGAGCAGCAGGCTCAACACCTCGCGACCGTCGCCGGTGGTGGCCTTGCACAGCAGGAAATCGGCTTGCGCCTGCTGCTGCCATTGCAGGCCGCTGCTGGCGGGAAGGGACGGACATTCGGTCGGCGACTGGGCCGACGCGGCCGCAGCGGACAACGACAGGCTCAGGCACAGGGCAGCGCGCAGGATGTTCATTGGTTCCCCCAAGGTCGGAATGGCCGCACGGTCGCCTGGCAGGTGATTCCGGTGGCCGCAGACAACCCATGCCGACAGTGCGCCATCCCCGTGCGCGTCCGGAACCCCCCGTCTGCCAAGTGACGACGCGGTGATTCTGACCTTAACGGAATGTGACTGGATCTACAAATAACCGTTTCAAGTGATCCCAATGGTGGCCGGGAGCCCCAGGCGGCCCCCGGCCGGAAACACTCAGCGCGGCTCTGCCCCGATCCACTTGTAGGCGATGCCGCCGATCATCCCGCCCAGCAACGGGGCCAGCCAGAACAGCCACAGCTGGCCCAGCGCACCACTGCCGGCAAAGACGGCCACGGCGGTGGAGCGGGCCGGGTTTACCGAGGTGTTGGTCACCGGGATGCTGATCAGGTGGATCAGGGTCAGGGCCAGGCCGATGGCGATCGGCGCGAAACCTGCCGGGGCCTTGCCGTGGGTGGCGCCCATGATCACCACCAGGAACACGGCGGTGAGCACCACTTCGCACAGGAACGCGGCGGCCACGCTGTAGCCGCCGGGTGAGAGCGCGCCGTAGCCATTGCTGGCAAACGCACCGGCCTGGCTGCCATCGATGGCGAAGCCGGGCGCGCCGGAGGCAACCTGCAGGAGGATGGCGCCGGCGAGCAGTCCGCCCAGCACCTGGGCGACGATGTAGGGCAGCAGGTCGCGGGCGGGGAAGCGGCCGCCGGCCCACAGGCCCACGCTGACCGCCGGGTTGAAGTGCGCGCCGGAGACGTGGCCGAACGCGTAGGCGCCGGTCAGTACGGTCAGGCCGAAGGCCAGTGCCACGCCAAGGAAACCGATGCCCAGCGGATTGCCATCACCGCCGAACTTGGCCGCCAGCACGGCGCTGCCGCAGCCGCCAAGGACCAGCCAGAACGTGCCGAGGAACTCCGCGGCCAGACGTTTGCCCATGCTCATCGATCGTTCTCCACGAGATGCCCGGGTCGGGCAGGCAGAACGTAGCTGAATCACGGTTCATCTGGGTGAAGGCGTCGTCAAGACGCCGACCAACGGTTGTCCGCTCAGTAGCTGGGCAGCGGAATGAACTCCTTGTCGTCGCCGGGGATGGTGCCGAAGCGGCCCGCGTCCCAGTCCTGTTTGGCCTGTTCGATGCGCTCCTGCGAGCTGGAGACGAAGTTCCACCACAGATGGCGCGGGGCATCGAGCGGCTCGCCCCCCATCAGCATCGCCTTCACCGGGGTCTTGGCGCGCAGGCGGCCGCGCGCATTGTGCTCGGGGATGATCAGGTGCTGGGCAGGCAGGTCCACGCCGTCCAGCTGCGCTTCGCCTTCAAGGATGTAGAGCGAGCGCTCCACGTGGCCGGTGTCCAGGTCGATTTCCGCACCGGGGTCCAGGTCGATGGCCACGTTGAGGGTGTCGGCGAACACCTTCACCGGGGATTCCTCGCCGTAGGCTCGGCCGGCGATGATGCGCAGCCAGGCGCCGTCGCGGCGCTGCTGGGGCAGGGTAACGGCGGCATGGTGGTAGAACGCCGGGTCGGTTTCTTCGGCGCTTTTGGGCAGGGCCAGCCAGGTCTGCATACCGTGGATGGGGTGGTCGTGTTCGCGTTCCGGCGGCGGGGTACGTTCGGAGTGGGCGATGCCGCGGCCGGCGGTCATCCAGTTGACGTCGCCGGGGCGGATCACCTGGTCCGAGCCGAGGGTGTCGCGGTGGCCGATGGCACCGGACCAGAGGAAGGTGACGGTGGCCAGGCCGATATGCGGGTGCGGGCGGACATCGATGCCGGTGCCGGGGGCGAGGACGGCCGGGCCCATCTGGTCGACGAACACGAACGGCCCGACGCTGCGCGCCTGCAGGGTGGGCACGGCGCGGCGCACCTGCAGGCCGCCGATGTCGTGGACGCGGGGGGCGATGATGGTGGTCATGCGGGCTTTCTCGCTGGCGTGGGCAGGGGTGCAGGATGGCACGCAGGCGGGGCCGCCGCATGCCCCACCCGGGTAACAGGGTGTTGCGCTGGGCGCCCCAAAAAAATCAGCGTTCTTCTGCCTTCCGCATGGCAAGTGGAGGCGTGCGTTGACGCTTTCCAGGCGCGGCGGTGGGTGGATCGGGCGCTGGGACCAGATGAGCCTGGTTTCCCCCATACGTACCGCAAGCGAGCCCCGTAGCAGCCGGTAGGCCCCTGGGCAAAATAAAGGAGGAGGCCGCCCCGCGGCCGGGGGACACTACGCCAGGGGCCTACCGGCTGCTACGGGGCCCCTCACGCTCGCGACAGACCCGAGCGAAGACAGAGCCCGGCACTGCTCGTCCACCCGCGCGTCGTGCCGACTCTGCGAACGCCCTTGCAACAAGACGCTTCCCTCAGGTGGGAGAAGAACCAAAAGCAAGGCAGGAGGCCACCCCGCGGCCGGGGGACATTTGCACCAGGCGCCTACCGGCCGCGACGGGTCCCCGACGCTCGCGGCAGACCCGAGCGGAGACGCCACCGCAGTCTCACTACGCCTCACTACCCGATGACGCCCACATCGCCGTGCGCCCTCTGCTGCCGTTGGAACAAGATTCCTCTCCAGTGGGAGAAGAACCAAAAACAACGCCACCTTTCGGTGGCGTCGTCAGTGCAACGTTGTCGGCAGGAAACTCAGACCGCCGGCTCGCGCAACACGGCATCGTCCCAGCCCGGGCGCGGGGCGAAGCGATCGCCGTGGCGCTGCTGCAGCACCTTCAAACGTTCCACCAGCGCATCGGCGCCGGTGGCGCGGATGTACTGGATCGGACCGCCGCGGAACGGCGCGAAACCGGTGCCGAAGATCACGCCGGCATCCAGCAGGTCGGCATCGGCGACCACCCCGTCATGCAGGCACGCCACCGCTTCGTTGAGCAGCGGCAGGATCAGCCGGTCTTCCAGGTCGGCGGGGGCCTGGTAGTTGGCCGGCACGTCGGGCTTCTGCGCGCGCCCGTTTTCCCACTTATAGATGCCCTGGCCATCCTTCTTCCCGCGCTTGCCCTGCTCGACAGTCTGCAGCGCAGCCGGAATCTGCAGCCCCAGGAAGGGGGCCAGTTCCTTGCCCACGCCCGCGGCCACGTCAAGGCCGACGGTGTCGAGCAGCTCGATCGGGCCCATCGGCATGCCGAACTTCACTGCCGCCTTGTCGATGACCGGACCGGGAATGCCCTCGGCGTACGCGGTGGCGGCTTCCAGCATGTACGGGAACAGCACGCGGTTGACCAGGAAGCCCGGGGTACCCGCCACCGGCACCGGGAACTTGCCCAGTGCCTTGCAGAACGCGGCCAGGCGGCGCTCTGTTTCCGGCGCCATCCCGTCGTGATGGATGATCTCCACCAGCGGCATCTGCGCGACCGGATTGAAGTAGTGCAGGCCGGCAAACTGCGCCGGGCGCTCGATGTGGTCGCGCAGTTCGATCAGCGGGATCGAGGAGGTATTGGTGGTCAGCAGCGCGTCGGCCTTCATCTTCGGCTCCAGCGTCTGGTACAGCGACCGCTTGGCCTGCGGATCCTCGATGATCGCCTCGATCACCAGGTCGGCCAGGGCCACGCCTTCGCCGGCCAGGTCGGCCTTGAGCCGGGCGGCCACGGCCGGGCGCTTGCTGTCGTCCTTCACCTTCTTGGCAAACAGCGCCTGCGCACGTTCCATCGCCGGATCGATGAAGCGCTGCTCGCGGTCCTGCAGGGTCACGTTGAAGCCCTTGAAGGCCGACCACGCGGCGATGTCGCCGCCCATCACGCCGGCACCCACCACGTGCACGTGGCGGATGGCGTGGTCCTTGCTACCGAGTGCCTTGAGGCGTTCGGTGAGGAAGAAGATCCGGATCAGGTTGCGTGCGGTGGGCGTGCTGGCCAGCTTCACCACCGCGCGGCGCTCGGCGTCCAGGCGCACCTGGATCGGGCTGCCCCCCGTGCGTGCCCAGGTGTTGATCAGCGCGTACGGCGCCGGGTAGTGGTCCTTCTTCGCCTTGCGCGCGACCTGCTTGGCCATCTGCGGCGCCAGCAGCCTGCGCGCCAGCCAGGTGTTGGTTGCCCAGGCGGTCGCGCGCTGCTTGAACGGGCGGGTGGTCCCGGTCAGCGCCAGGGCCACCGCCGTATCCAGCAGCACCGCCGGGGCGACGACCTTGTCGACCAGGCCGATGCCGCGCGCGGCCGATGCCGACAGGGTGCGGCCGGTCAGCATCATGTCCATCGCCGCCGGAGCGCCCACCAGCTGCGGCAGGCGCGAGCTGCCGCCCCAGCCGGGGAAGATGCCGAGCTGGGTTTCAGGCAGGCCGATGCGGGTGGAAGCGTCATTGGAGGCCACCCGGTAGCGGCAGGCCAGGGCCAGTTCGGTGCCGCCGCCCAAGCAGTGGCCGTGGATGGCCGCCACGGTCGGGCAGGGCAGTTCGGCCAGCTTCTGGTACGTGCTCTGGCCGCGGCGGATGGCGTCGTTGACGGTGCCGCGACGGTCGAATTCCTGGAACTCCTTCAGGTCGGCACCGGCGATGAACCCGGCCGGCTTGATCGACTGGATCACCACCGCCTTGGGTGGGTCCATGCCGATGCGTTCGATCAGGTCACCCAGTTCCAGCAATACGTCCTGGGACATGGCGTTGACGCTGCTGTCCTGGCGGTCGAGGCTGAGCACCACGACACCATCATCACGGATCTGCGGGTGCCAATGTGCGAAGCGGAGCCCATCGAAGCCTGAAAGCATGGGGACGTTCCATCCGGTTGTGTATGGAGAAGGGGGCTATGATCCAGAGGTTGTTTCCTCCCCGTCAAATCCCTATAGCAGGGGAAGGGCAGGCCCGGATCATTGCCGTGAACGGGAACCTTAACGGAACGGTGGTTAAAAGCTGGTGCGGCGTCGTGTGATCGGTCGCTGAACTTTTCCCGGGATTGGCAGTCTCATTGCTCGACGTCGGTCGGGCTGACAGGAGTGCGGCCCCACATGGCCGAGGTTGAAACACCACAGGAGCTGGACCTGGAGCTGGTCCGGCGCGTGCAGCGCGGCGAGAGTGCGGCGTTCGATGTCCTGGTGCGCAAGTACCAGCATCGGATCGTGGCACTGATCGGGCGCTACATCGCCGACTGGAGTGAATGTCAGGACGTCGCCCAGGACACGTTCGTCCGCGCGTATCGCGCGATCGGAAGTTTCCGTGGCGATGCCCAGTTCTATACCTGGTTGCACCGGATTGCCGTGAACACTGCCAAGAACCATCTCGCCGCCCACAACCGCCGCCCGCCCACCGATGACATCGACATCGGGGACGCCGAGCAGTTCGACAGCGGTACCCGCCTGCGCGACACCGACACGCCGGAACGCGAGTTGATGCGCCAGGAGCTGGAACAGACGGTGATGAAGGCCGTCTCGGCGCTGCCGGAAGAACTGCGATCGGCCATCACCCTGCGCGAGGTGGATGGGCTGAGCTATGACGAGATCGCGCAGAAGATGGGGTGCCCGATCGGCACCGTGCGCTCGCGGATCTTCCGTGCGCGCGAGGCGATCGACACCGAACTTCGGCCACTGCTGGACATCGGCAGTGCCACCCGCGAGAAGAGCCGCGTATGAGCCAACACATGCCTACCCCTGGATCCACCGGCGCCGCGCCGGACAAACTTGATGCCCATAACCGACAGCAGCTGTCGGCCTTGATCGACGGCGAGCTGTCGGCCGACGAGGCGCGCTTCATGCTGCGCCGGCTCGAGCACGACGATGCACTGGCCGGCTGCCACGAGCGCTGGCAGCTGCTGGGCGACGTGCTGCGCGGCCAGGCCTGCGCGCCGGCACCGCTGGACTTTGCCGGGCGTGTGCGCCTGGCCGTGGCCGAGGAGCCGCTTCCGCAGCGCGTCAGACCCGATGCCGAACGCCGCAGCGAGGTCCGCCGCAGTGGTTGGCGGCGGTGGGGCGGTGGCGCCGCCCTGGCCGCATCGGTGGCGGCAGTGGCGATGTTCATGACCCGCGAGCAGTTGCCGGCGCCGACCCCGCTGCAACCGGCGGCCACCGCCGTCATCGCCAGCCAGGCGGAACGGCCGACCCCGGTGCCGACCCCGGCCCCGGCATCGCCGCCTGCGCCGGTGCAGTCCGCTGTGGCGGTGGCCGCGGTGCCGGCGGCGGCAGTCGCCGCGGCTGGCCGCCGCCAGGACGTGGCCGCGGTCCGTCGCGCCAGCGCCACGCGCACCCAGCAGGCCGCGCGCAGCGCCGCCGAGCGGAGTGCCGAGCCGCAACGCGCACTGGCCAGCCAGACGCCGCTGGCGCCCGGCCTGCCGGTCGCTACGGCCACGGCCCGCCAGCTGCCGTTCGGCGACGTTGCCAGCCTGCAGGCCAAGCCGTGGCCGCGCTCGACCCTGGCCCCCGCCGCCGGTGGGGCGCTCAATGCGAGTTTCTCCACGCAGGAGCCGCAGGCCGCGTTCTACCCGTTCGAGCCGCGCCTGCAGGAGGTCGACCCGGCCGCCCCCGCGCCGCGCCGGCATCGCGACTGAGTCCTGCCGTCGCGCCCCGTTCCCGCTCCCCCGTGTCCGGCCACCTGGCCGGAACGGCCCCGCTTTTCCCACGTCCCGATCCGGAGGCTGACGCCCGATGACTCCCCGCATGCGTAGCCAGGCCATGACCCTGCTGGCCCTGACCCTGCCGTTGATGGCCTGCGCCCAGGCGCCGGCACCTGCCGCTCCCGCCGCCCCGGCCCCCGCCGCCTCGCCGCGCGCCCCCGCGCCGCAGCTGGTCAGCGGCCTGCCGGACTTCACCAACCTGGTCGAACAGGTCGGTCCCGGCGTGGTCAACGTCGAAACCACCATCGTGCGCAGCAACCGCCCGGCCCGCGGCATGGGCCCGGGGGGCGACGATGAGATGCCCGAATTCTTCCGGCGCTTCTTCGGCCCGGACTTCCAGATGCCGGGGCAGCGCCCCGGTGGCCAGGACGACAGTCCGCGCATCCAGGGCCGTGGCATGGGCTCGGGCTTCATCATCTCCGCCGACGGCTACGTGCTGACCAACTACCACGTGGTCGCCGATGCCAGCGAAGTGAAGGTCAAGCTCGGCGACCGCCGCGAGTTCACCGCCAAGGTGGTCGGCAGCGACCAGCAGTACGACGTGGCCCTGCTCAAGATCGACGGCAAGAACCTGCCGACCGTGCGCGTCGGCGATTCCAATACGCTCAAGCCGGGGCAGTGGGTGGTCGCGATCGGCTCGCCGTTCGGCCTGGATCACTCGGTCACCGCCGGCGTGGTCAGCGCGGTCGGGCGCAGCACCGGTGGTGCGGATCAGCGCTACGTGCCGTTCATCCAGACCGACGTGGCCATCAACCAGGGCAATTCGGGCGGTCCACTGCTCAATACCCGCGGCGAAGTGGTCGGCATCAATTCGCAGATCTTCTCTGCGTCCGGCGGCTACATGGGCATCAGCTTCGCGATCCCGATCGACCTGGCGATGGGCGCGGTGGAGCAGATCAAGAAGACCGGCCGGGTCAGCCGCGGTCAGCTCGGTGCAGCGGTCGGTCCGATCGATGGCCTCAAGGCACAGGGTCTGGGCCTACCGGACAGCCGCGGTGCGCTGGTCAACGAAGTGGTCCCGGGCAGCGCAGCGCTCAAGGCCGGCATCGAGCCGGGTGACGTGATCCGCTCGGTCAATGGCAGCCCGATCACTACCTTCAGTGACCTGCCGCCGGCCATTGGCGCGCTGCCGCCGGGCAGCAAGGTCCGCCTGAGCGTGCTGCGCGATGGCAAGGAGCGGGAGATCACCGCCACCCTGACCGAGCTCGCCGAGGACGCCGAGCGGGGCGCCACCCGTCCGGCCGCGGAAGCGGCCAAGCCGGAAACCGGCGCCAACGCCCTGCTGGGGCTGGAGGTGGCGGATCTGACCGCCGCGCAGCGCCAGCAGCTGGGCCTGTCGGCGGGTGAGGGTGTCCGCATCACCCGGGTCAACGGCCAGTCCGCGCGTGACGCCGGCCTGTCGCCGGGCCTGGTGGTGCTGCAGGTCGGCCGGACCCCGGTCGGCAGCGTGGCCGCGCTGAACAAGGCGCTGGGCAGTTACAGCAAGGGTGACGTGGTCATGTTGCTGGTCCGTGCCAACGGCAACAGCGCCTTCGTGGCGGTCAAGGCCGGGCAGTAAGCCCGCCCCGCCTGTGTTTCCGGGCCCGCTTCGGCGGGCCCGGTCGTTTCTGGGGGGGGCGTTGGCGACAATCGCAGCCGGGCCCACGCGGGATCGGGCCGGCCATGCGATAATCCGCAGTCATCCTGACGACGCGACGCGCCGCCGCCACCTATGTCTTCTGATTCGATGCGGTTCATCCGCAACTTCTCCATCATCGCCCACGTCGACCACGGCAAGTCCACGCTGGCCGATCGCATCATCCAGCTTTGCGGCGGCCTCCAGGCCCGCGAAATGGAGGCGCAGGTGCTCGACTCCAACCCGATCGAGCGCGAGCGTGGCATCACCATCAAGGCCCAGTCGGTCTCGCTGCCGTATGTCGCAAAAGACGGCCAGACCTACCACCTGAACTTCATCGACACCCCCGGGCACGTCGACTTCTCCTATGAAGTCAGCCGCTCGCTGGCCGCCTGCGAAGGCGCGCTGCTGGTGGTCGATGCGGCCCAGGGCGTGGAAGCGCAGTCGGTCGCCAACTGCTACACGGCGGTCGAGCAGGGGCTGGAAGTGGTGCCGGTGATCAACAAGATCGACCTGCCCACCGCCGACATCGACCGGGCCAAGGCCGAGATCGAGGCCGTCATCGGCATCGACGCCACCGACGCGGTCGCGGTCAGTGCCAAGACCGGCCTGAACGTGGTCGACGTGCTGGAGGCGATCGTGCATCGCATCCCGCCGCCGGTGCCGCGCGATACCGACAAGCTGCAGGCGCTGATCATCGACTCGTGGTTCGACAACTACCTGGGCGTGGTCTCGCTGGTGCGCGTGATGCAGGGCCAGATCAAGGCCGGCGACAAGCTGCAGGTGATGTCCACCGGCCGCACCCACCAGGTCGACAACGTCGGCGTGTTCACCCCCAAGCGCAAGGTGCTGCCGGCGCTGCGTGCCGGTGAAGTGGGCTGGGTCACGGCCAGCATCAAGGACGTGCACGGCGCGCCGGTGGGCGACACCCTGACCCTGGCCGCCGACCCGGCCGCCAAGCCGCTGCCGGGCTTCCAGGAAATGCAGCCGCGCGTGTTCGCCGGCCTGTTCCCGGTCGACGCCGAGGACTACCCGGATCTGCGCGAGGCGCTGGACAAGCTGCGCCTGAACGACGCGGCGCTGCGCTTCGAGCCGGAAAGCTCCGAGGCGATGGGCTTCGGCTTCCGTTGCGGCTTCCTGGGCATGCTGCACATGGAAATCGTGCAGGAGCGCCTGGAGCGCGAGTACAACCTGGACCTGATCAGCACCGCGCCGACCGTGGTCTACGAGGTGCTCAAGACCGACGGCACGATCATCAACATGGACAACCCGGCCAAGCTGCCGCCGGTGAACCATGTGCAGGAGATCCGCGAGCCGATCATCCGTGCCAACGTGCTCACCCCCGAGGAGTACATCGGCAACATCATCAAGCTGTGCGAAGAGAAGCGCGGCAGCCAGATCGGCATCAACTACCTGGGCAGCCAGGTGCAGATCAGCTATGAGCTGCCGATGGCCGAGGTGGTGCTGGACTTCTTCGACAAGCTCAAGTCGGTCAGCCGGGGCTACGCCTCGCTGGATTACCACTTCGTGCGCTTCGATGCCGGCCCGTTCGTCCGCGTGGACGTGCTGATCAATGGCGACAAGGTCGACGCACTGTCGCTGATCGTGCACCGCAGCCATGCCGACCGCCGCGGCCGCGAGCTGTGCGAGAAGATGAAGGAACTGATCCCGCGCCAGCAGTTCGACGTGGCCATCCAGGCCGCCGTCGGCTCGCAGATCATCTCCCGCACCACGGTCAAGGCCATGCGCAAGAACGTGCTGGCCAAGTGCTATGGTGGCGACGTTTCGCGCAAGAAGAAGCTGTTGGAGAAGCAGAAGGAAGGCAAGAAGCGCATGAAGCAGGTCGGCCGCGTGGAAATCCCGCAGGAAGCCTTCCTGGCCGTGCTGCAGATGGACAAGTAAGGCTGGACGGCATCTCCCGCGCCGCGCGGCACCGCCCTGGTGCCGCCGGGCGCGCAGGACAGGCATCCGCACCGCTGCAACCGTTCCCAAGGACACTGCATGAAATTGTTTGAGATCCTCCTGGTCGTATTGACGCTGGGCTCGGGCCTGGTCCTGCTGGCCGACCGCCTGTACTTCGCCAAACGGCGTGCCGCCCGTGCCTCGCTGCTGGACACCGAGCCGGTGCTGGTGGACTACGCGCGCGCGTTCTTCCCGGTGCTGGCGATCGTGCTGGTGGTGCGCAGCTTCATCGCAGAGCCCTACAAGATCCCGTCCAGCTCGATGATGCCCAACCTGCTGATCGGCGATTTCATCCTGGTCAACAAGTTCTCCTACGGCCTGCGCCTGCCGCTGAACAACGCCAAGGTCGTGCCGCTGGGCGAGCCCAAGCGTGGCGACGTGGTGGTGTTCCACTTCCCGGGCCATTCGGACAACGATCCGGCCAAGGGCGAGAACTTCATCAAGCGCGTGATCGGCGTGCCGGGCGACCAGATCGTGTTCCAGGGCAACGGCCTGATCCTCAACGGCGAGCCGGTCAAATACGACAACAAGGGCCTGTACGCCGGTCACCGTGGCCAGGGCGAGGGCAGCCAGCTGCTGGTCGAGCACCTGCCGGGCCGCACCCACACCGTGCTGGAGACCGAGTACCCGCGTGGCGAAGGCCAGTGGACCGTGCCGGCCGGCAAGTACCTGGTGATGGGCGACAACCGTGACAACAGCGATGATGGCCGCTTCTGGGGCCTGCTGCCGGAGGAAAATCTCCGCGGCAAGGCGTTCCTGATCTGGCTGAACTGCTCGGGCTGGTTCTGCAAGGACGGTTTCGAGCCGTCGCGGATCGGTACGGGTATCAATTGATCCATGGCACAGGCGTATCTGGGGAGAACGCAATGAAGACGATGAACACGCAGCGCGGCATGACCTTGACCTCGTTCCTGGTGGTGCTGATCGTGATTGGTTTCGGCCTGTACATCGGCATGAAACTGTTCCCGATGTACCAGGAGTACCACGCGGTACGTTCGGCGCTCAAGGGCCTGGCCAAGGAGCCGGGCGTGGGCAAGATGGAACCGGCGCGCGTGCAGGACATGTTCTTCAAGCGCCTGAACATCAGCTACTCGGAAAATGTGAAGCCGGCCAACGTCAAGTTCGATCGCATCGACGGTGGCTGGAACATGAAGGTCGACTACGAGGTCCGCCGCGAACTCATCGGCAACCTCGACGTAGTGGGCAAATTTGATACGAACCAGGAATTGACCCTCAACGGTGTCGACTAAGACTTTCCAACGCGGTGACCGCATCGGTCACGCCTTCCAGGATCCGGGCCTGCTCCAGCAGGCCCTGACGCATCGCAGTGCCGGGTCGCCGAACAACGAGCGGCTGGAGTTCCTTGGCGACAGCATCGTCAACATGATGGTGGCCCAGGCGCTGTACCAGCGCTGGCCCAAGGCCGATGAAGGCGCGCTCACCCGTGCCCGCGCCGAACTGGTGCGCGAAGGCGCGCTGGCGGTGATCGCCCGCACCCTCGAGCTGGGCGACCGGCTGATCCTGGGGCCTGGTGAAATGAAGACCGGCGGCCATCGCCGCGATTCGATCCTGGCCGACGCCCTGGAGGCGGTGGTGGCGGCGATCTACCTCGACGCCGGCTTCGCGGCCTGCCAGCAGGTGGTGCTGCCCTGGTTCGGTCCCTCGATGGAGGCGCTGCCGGCCACCGGCAAGCCCGAGAAGGACCCCAAGACCCGCCTGCAGGAATGGCTGCAGGCCCGACAGAGGACGCTGCCGCTGTACGAGCTGTTGTCAGAGTCGGGTGACGACCATGCCAAGACCTTCCGGGTACGCTGCGGCGTAGCCGATCCCGCTGTCAGCACCGAAGGCGAAGGTGCCTCGCGACGGCTGGCCGAACAACAGGCGGCTGCGGCCGCCCTCGAGCAACTGGATTCCAAGTGAGCGAAGCAACCTCCCATCATTGCGGCAGCGTGGCGGTCATCGGCCGCCCCAACGTCGGCAAATCCACCCTGACCAACGCCCTGGTGGGCGCCAAGGTCAGCATCGTGTCCAACCGTCCGCAGACCACGCGGCACCGGCTGCTCGGCATCGCCAGCTACCCGGAAGGGCAGTTGGTGCTGGTGGACACGCCCGGCCTGCACCGGGTGCAGAAACGCGCCATGAACCGGGTCATGAACCGCGCCGCGCGCGGTTCGCTGGAAGGCGTGGACGCGGGCATGCTGGTGATCGAAGCCGGGCGCTGGGACGAGGAGGACACCCTGGCCTTCAACGTGCTCAGTGACTCGGGCATCCCGGTGGTGCTGGTGGTCAACAAGGTCGACCGCCTGAAGGACAAGGCCGCGCTGCTGCCGTTCCTGCAGCAGGTCACCGAAGGCCGCACGTTCGCCGCCGTTCATCCCATTTCGGCGCAGAAGCGCAATGGCCTGGAAGCCCTGGTGCGCGACCTGCTGAAGCTGCTGCCGGAAGCGCCGCCGATGTTCGGCGAAGATGAGATCACCGACCGCAGCCAGCGCTTCCTGGCCGGCGAACTGGTCCGCGAGCAGTTGATGCGTCAGCTGGGCGAGGAACTGCCGTACGCCACCACGGTGGAGATCGAGCGCTTCGTCGAGGACGGCAACCTGCTGCGCATCGGCGCGGTGATCTGGGTCGAGCGCGAGGGCCAGAAGGCGATCGTGATCGGCAAGGGCGGCACCCGCCTGAAGGACATCGGCGCCAAGTCGCGCATGCAGATGGAACGGCTGTTCGGCGCCAAGGTGTTCCTGGAGACCTGGGTGCGCGTGCGTGAAGGCTGGTCCGACGACGAAGCCGCGCTGAAGGCGTTCGGCTACGAATAAGCCGGGCAGGCGTGTCGTCCACCGACGGCCGCCGGCCTGCCACCTGCCTGCCGTGGACGGCTGAGCCATGCGCATCGACGACGAACCCGCTTTCGTGCTGCATGCCAGGGCCTGGCGGGAGACCAGCCTGCTGGTGGAAGTCCTGACCGAGCAGCACGGCCGGCTCGGGCTGCTCGCGCGTGGCGTCAGCAGCCCGCGCAGCCAGGCGCTGCGCGCGGCCCTGCAACCGCTGCAGTGGATCCGTTTCAGCGCCGTGCAACGCGGTGAACTGGCCCAGTTGCGCGGCGCCGAGGCACTCGATGCCGCGCCGCGGCTCGGTGGCGATGCCATGCTGGCCGGCTTCTACATCAGTGAACTGATCATGCGGCTGGCGCCCCGCCAGGATCCGCTGCCCGAGCTTTACGACCACTACGGCCTGGTGCGGCAACGGCTGCGCGACGGTGAGCCGCTGGCCTGGACCCTGCGCCGGTTCGAGCGCGACCTGCTCGACGTCCTCGGCGTTGGCTTCGACCTGGCCCATGGCAGCGATGGCGAGCCGGTCGACCCGGCCGCCCGCTACGAACTGGATCCGCAGGAGGGGCCGCGCCGCCTGCTCAGCGAGCGGGGGGCCGACCCGCGCCGGGGCACGGCGACCGGCAGCGCCTTGCTGGCCCTGGCCGAGGATCGCCTGCCGGGGGCCGACGACCTGGCCAGCCTGCGCCGGAGCATGCGCGCGGTGCTGCTGCACCACCTGGGCGGGCGCGGCCTGAAGTCGTGGGAAATGCTCGAGGACCTGTCGCGCCGCCGCTGACCGGGCGGAAAGGGCACGCCATCGCGGCCCGGTAGAGCCGGGCCACGCCCGGCTACGTGCGGTCCCGGTAGAGCCAGCCCATGCCCGGCCAAGTGCAGTCCCGGTAGAGCCGGGCCATGCCCGGCTACGTGCGATCCCGGTAGAGCCAGCCCATGCCGGGCCAAGTGCGTTCCCGGTAGAGCCGGGCCATGCCCGGCTACGTGCAGTCCCGGTAGAGCGGGGCCATGCCCGGCCAAGTGCAGTCCCGGTAGAGCCGGGCCATGCCCGGCTACGTGCGATCCCGGTAGAGCCAGCCCATGCCCGGCTACGTGCAGTCCCGGTAGAGCCGGGCCATGCCCGGCTGCCTCGGCCTCACCCTCGTCCTCAATGCAACAATGATTCCACCGCCGCACGGAACTGGGTATGCGCCCCGCTGGACTGCGGCGCCTGGTGCAGCTGTCGCACCGCCCGGGCCAGCCGCGCCGCACCGACGAAGCCGCAACTGGCCTGGAGCCGGTGCAACTGCCCGTGCAGCGCACGCACGTCCTCTTGCAGCAAGGCCTGTGCGACCGCGTCGCGGACCCCGGGCAACTCGGCCAGGAACAGCTCGCGCAGGGCGATCAGGTGATGGCGCTGGCCATTCAGGGCCGCCAGGGCGGTGATCTCGTCCCAGTCCTGGCGTTCGCCTTCGGCGCTGCCGCCGATGGGGGACGGGGCGCTGCCGGGGCTGTTGACCAGCGCCCGACGCACCGCCTTGAGCAGTTGTTCGCCGGTGAGCGGCTTGACCAGCGTTTCGCTGAAGCCGGCATCGCGCAGGCGCGCGTGCATGCTGGTATCGCCGTCGGCGGTATGCGCCAGCGCCGGGGTGTCCGGCCGCGAGCGGCGCAGCTGCTCCAGCAACTGGGTGCCGTTGCCGTCAGGCAGGTTCACGTCGATCAGCCACAGGTCGTGCTGGCCGCTGCGTGCGCGGTCCATCGCCGACGCCAGCGAATCGGCGGTATCCACCTCGGCGGGCAGGGTCTCCAGCGCGGCCTTGAAGAAGCCGCGACTGATGGTGTCGTCCTCGACGAGCAGGAATCGGGGCATGGGATCCCGCGGGGTCATCTGCATTGGGGCTGCCTCCATGTCAGCTATGCACCATATTAAACATGCCGACGCCCGCTGCAAGCGGTTCCAACCGGGTTGGCGGCAGTCCGAGCCACGTATCTGCGACAATACGCACCCTTTTTGCCCGCAGCCTGTTGCCACGTGGCCCGATCCCGCTCCCGCCTCGACCGTACCCCCTTCCAGACCGACATCCTCGACCTCAGCCACGATGGCCGTGGCGTGGCCCGCCGCGACGGCGAGGGTAGCAAGGTCACCTTCATCACCGGCGCGCTGCCGGGCGAAGTGGTGACCGCCGAACCGACTGCCCGCAACCGCCACTTCGACGAGGCGCGCACCCTGGAGGTGCTGCAGCCGTCGGCGCAGCGGGTGACCCCCCGGTGCCCGCATTTCGGCGTCTGCGCCGGCTGCGTGCTGCAGCACCTGGAGGAGTCCCAGCAGATCGTGGCCAAACAGCGCGTGCTGATGGACAACCTGACCCGGATCGGCCACGTCAGCCCCGGCACGGTGTTGCCGCCGCTGGTCGGCGAGAGCTGGGGTTACCGCCGCAAGGGGCGGTTCTCGGTGCGTCGGGTGGAAAAGAAGGACAAGACCCTGGTCGGCTTCCGCGAGCAGGACCCGCGCTTCGTGGCCGACCTGTCGCAGTGCCTGACCGTGATCCCGGAGATCGGCAGCAAGGTGGGCGCCATGGCGACCTTCATCGAGACCCTGGACGGCAAGCGCGATATCCCGCAGATCGAGTTCATCGCCGGCGATGACGCGATCATGCTGACCATCCGCCACATGCAGCCGCTCAGCGACGCCGACCGCGCCGCATGGACCGCCTTCGGGCAGGAACATGGCTTTGCCATTTCGCTGCAGCCCGGCGGCGTGGAATCGGTGCAGCCCCTGTGGCCGGCCGAGGTGCCCCTGTCGTTCAAGCTGGCCCCGTGGGACGTGGAGCTGGCGTTCCGCCCGCTGGACTTCATCCAGGTCAACGCCTCGCTCAACGTGAAGATGATCGCGCTGGCGCTGGACCTGCTCGACGCCGGCCCGGACGAGCGCGTGCTCGACCTGTTCTGCGGGCTGGGCAACTTCACCCTGCCGCTGGCGCGTACCGTGCGCGAAGTGGTCGGCGTGGAGGGCGAGGCCGGGCTGGTGGCGCGCGCCAAGGAAAACGCGGCGCGCAACGGCCTGGACAACGCGCAGTTCTTTGCCGCCGACCTCACCCAGGACCAGCGCCAGACCCCGTGGATGCGCCAGGGCTTCGACAAGCTGCTGCTGGATCCGCCGCGGTCGGGCGCCATCGAGGTGCTGCAGCAGCTGCCGCTGAAGCAGTTCAAGCGCATCGTGTACGTGAGCTGCCACCCGGGCTCGCTGGCGCGCGATGCCGGCTACCTGGTCAACGAGCAGGGCTTCACCCTGGTCAGCGCCGGTGCGATGGACATGTTCCCGCACACCGCCCACGTGGAAAGCATCGCGGTGTTCGAAAAGCGCTGAGCCGCGCCTGCGCTCGAGCCGCCGATGCCGCGCATCGGCGCTCGGCCCACCCGGCGCCTCACTGCGCCGGCGCGTTCACCCAGTGGCCGTCCCGCCAGGCGAACGCCATGGTCTGGTGGCCGCGTTCGCCGCCGGCACCGGCGCTGACATCGCACTCGATCACCGGCGCGTCATCGCCGACCGCGCAGTCCTGCACGCCGAACACCTCGGCCTCGCGCATCGCCAGCGCCAGGTCCTGGCGCGTGCCCGCATCCTGCTCGCGTGCCAGGCGGGCCGCGAAGCGTTCGCGCAGCAGCACCTGTACCCGCGCCAGCGGCGGCACCGGCACCGGCAACGCACGCTGCGCGTACTGCAGTTCCCATGCCTCGCCCACGCGACTGAAACGCAGCAGGCGATGCACCACCTCCGGCCCGGCCTGGGCCGAGCCGATGCAGTCCACGCTCGGCACTGCCGCATCGGCGGCCGGCAGGCAGCCGGACAGGGCCAGCAGGCGCGGGCGGAACGCGTCGGCGATCAGGCGACGGGTGGGGCTCTCCGGGCGCTCGGCGATGGCCTCCTCGAACAGACGGTCCATCGCAGCCTGGGCCTGGGCCACGGTCGGATCGGGCATGCCAGCGGCCTGCGCGGCGGGCAGCGCCATCAGCAGCATCGGCAGGGCGGCCAGCGGCGGGAAACGGGGGCAGCGTGGCATCGGGGGACCGGCTCGTTGGAAAGGGCGCGCAGTGTAGGCCGCGCGCGCCATAATGCGCGCATGGGCATTGAAATCGAACGCAAATACCGGGTCACCGGCGATGGCTGGCGCACTGCCGCGCACGCGGTGATCCCGATGGCGCAGGGCTACATCAACGACACCGCCGCGCTGGACAGTGGCGCGCAGAAGGCCTCGGTGCGCGTGCGCATCCAGGGCGAGCAGGCCTTCCTCAACCTGAAGTCGCGCGAGATCGGCCACACCCGGCAGGAGTTCGACTACCCGATTCCCGTCGAGGATGCGCGCGCGCTGCTGGCGCTGTGCGTGGGCGGGCTGATCGACAAGCGCCGGCACCTGGTTCACCACGCCGGGCTGGTCTGGGAAGTGGACGAATTCCTCGGCGACAACGCCGGTCTGGTGGTGGCCGAAGTCGAACTGGACCACGCCGACCAGGCCATCGACCTGCCGGACTGGGCGGGTGCCGAAGTCACCGACCAGGTCCGCTACTACAACCTGGCCCTGGCCGCGCACCCGTTCGCGCGCTGGTCGGCCGCTGAACGCGGCTGAGCCCCGCCTTGCATTCGGCCAGGGCGGCCCACAGTGTGGTGGCATGAAAATCGAAATCTGGTCCGACGTGGTGTGCCCCTGGTGCTGGATCGGCAAGCAGCGTTTCGAGCAGGGCCTGGCCCTGCTCGGCGACGAGGCGCCGCAGGTCGAGGTGACCTGGCGTCCGTTCCTGCTCGACCCGGACGCGGGCACCACCCCGGTGCCGCTGCGCGAGGCGTACCAGGCCAAGTTCGGCAGTGCCGAGCGCACCGCGCAGATCCTTACCCAGACCCAGGCCACCGCGCGTGCCGAAGGCCTGCCAATGGACTTCGACCAGGGCCAGGTGCGGGTGACCACGCTGCCCGCGCATCGGCTGATGTGGTTGGCCGGGCGTGAAGGCGTGCAGGCGGCCGTCGGCGAGGCGCTGTTCCGGGCCCATTTCGTCCATGGCCGCAACCTGGCCGAGCCGCAGACCCTGATCGAGGCCGCCGCCGCCGGGGGGATCCCGGCCGAGCGGGTCACTGCGCTGCTGGCCGGCGAGGAGGGTCGGGAGGAGATCGACGCCCAGCTCGCCCGGGCCCAGGCGTTGGGCATCCAGTCGGTGCCGACCTTCGTGGTCAACGACCGTTACGCGCTCCAGGGCGCCCAGCCGCCGGAAGCGTTTGCCCAGGCGCTGCGCCAGATTGCCGCCGAAACGGCCCAGCCTGCCGGGCCCGCCGGTGGCGATCGCTGCGACGTGGACGGTTGCGCCTGAGTGAATGCGCCCAGGGCCGCAGCCGTGGCCTAGCGCGTGTGCGTTCTGCGACAATGCGGCGGTGCGCCATCACGGCGCCCCGTATTGGAGATCGACCATGCTCGTGATCGGCGTCGCCGGGACCGAACTCACCGCCCAGGAACGCGCGTGGCTGCAGCACGACGCCGTGGCCGGGGTGATCCTGTTCAAGCGCAATTTCGCCTCGCGCCAGCAGGTGGCCGAGCTGTCGGCCGCGATCCGCGCCGCCGCACCGCGCCCGCAGTTGATCTGCGTGGACCAGGAAGGGGGGCGGGTGCAGCGCTTCCGCGATGGCTACAGCGCGCTGCCGCCGCTGCACGGCTTCGATGCGCTGTACCGGCAGGATCCTGAGGCGGCGCTGGCCCTGGCCGAGCAGCACGCCTGGCTGATGGCCAGCGAGGTGCGCGCCAGTGGCGTGGACCTGAGCTTCGCCCCGGTGGTCGACCTCGGCCGCGGCAACCTGGCCATCGGCGATCGCGCCTTCAGCGCCGATCCGCAGGTGGTGGCGGCGTTCACCGCCGCCTACGTGCGCGGCATGCACAGCGTAGGCATGGCCGCCACCCTCAAGCACTTCCCCGGCCATGGCACGGTGCGCGAAGACACCCATTTCAACGATGCCTCCGACCCGCGCTCGCTGGACGAGCTGCGCGCGCTGGACCTGGTGCCGTTCGCCGCCGGCATCGATGCCGGCGCCGATGCGGTGATGATGGCCCACGTGGTCTACCCGCAGGTGGCCCCGGAGCCGGCCGGCTACTCGCCGCGCTGGATCCAGCAGATCCTGCGCGGGGAGATGGGCTTCGGCGGCGTGGTGTTCTCCGATGACATCGGCATGGCGGCCTCGTTCTCCGCCGGCGGCGTGAAGGCGCGCGTGGATGCGCACCTGGATGCCGGCTGCGACGTGGTGCTGGTCTGCCACCCCGAACTGGTCGAAGAATCGCTGCGCGCGGTCGAACCGCGCACCCTCAATACCGCCGCGCTGCTGGGCCTGATCGGCCGCGGCGCGCTTGGCTGGGATGGCCTGCTGGCCGATGCCCGCCACGGCGCCACCCAATCCCGTTTGCTTGACACCCTTGGAAGAACCGTCTGATGCCCAACCTCACCATTTCCCAGGCCCTGGCCAAGGCCGACCTGCTGGTCGACCGCCCCACCATCGACACGGCCATCGCCGGCATCGCCGACGCCATCGCGCGCGACTACAAGGGCGAAGTGCCGCTGTTCCTGTCGATCATGCACGGCGCGCTGCCGTTCGCCGGCCAGCTCGCGCTGGAACTGGGCGCACGCGGCCAGGACGTGCAGTTCGATTACCTGCACGCCACCCGCTACCGCGGTGAAACCACCGGCGGCGACCTGGTCTGGAAGCACAAGCCGGCCACCGCGCTGTTCGGCCGCCGCGTGCTGCTGGTCGACGACATCCTCGACGAAGGCTACACGCTGCAGGGCGTGCGCACCTGGTGCCTGGAGCAGGGCGCCACCGACGTGCGCATCGCCGCACTCACGGTGAAGAAGCACGACCGCGCGCTGCCGGACGTGAAAGCCGACTACGCCGGCATCGAACTGCCGGACCGCTACGTGTTCGGGTTCGGCATGGACGTCAACGAGACCCTGCGCTGCGTGCCGGCCATCTACGCGATGAAGGAATGATGGAACACATTGCACTGGCCGTCATTGGCGGCACCGGCGTGTACAAGCTGGCCCAGCTCGACGATGTCAGCAGCCACCAGGTGGAAACGCGTTACGGCACCCCGTCCGGCCCGATCCGGGTCGGCACGCTGCTCGGCCAGCGCGTGGCGTTCCTCGCCCGCCATGGCGAGGGCCATTCGCTGCCGCCGCACAAGATCAACTACCGCGCCAACCTCGCTGCGCTGCAGCAGATCGGCGCCACGCGGGTGCTCGCGCTCAATACGGTGGGCGGCATCACCGACCAGTTCGGCCCGCGCGTCCTGGCCTGCCCGGACCAGTTGATCGATTACACCTGGGGCCGCATCTCGACACTGAGTGAAGAACCCGGCAGCGAGGTGCTGCACGTGGACTTCGGCCATCCGTACACGCCGATGCTGCGCAGCAAGGTGCTGGCCGCGGCCAAGGTCACCGGCGTGCGCCTGCACGACGGCGGCTGTTACGGCGCCACCCAGGGGCCGCGGTTGGAGACCAATGCGGAAATCGCGCGGATGCGCCGCGATGGCTGCGACCTGGTCGGCATGACCGGCATGCCCGAAGCGAGCCTGGCGCGTGAGCTGGGGCTGGACTACGCGTGTCTGGCGATCGTGGCCAACTGGGCCGCCGGCTGTGGCGATGGCGATGAAATCACGATGGCCGAGGTGTTGGCGAACGTGGATGCCGCCTCGGCCGGATTGCCGGAACTGGTCGGCGAATTGGCGCGGGGGTGATTGTCATTGCGGAGCAAGCTTTGCATACTCCGCCAGTGCGCTGGTTGAGCGTACACCACCCATTCATTGAAGAAGGTCTCGCATCACCATGCCGAACGGTACCGTCAAGTGGTTCAACGACGCCAAGGGATTTGGCTTTATTTCGCCGGAGGACGGCAGCGCCGACGTCTTCGCGCACTTCTCCGCGATCAACTCCAAGGGCTTCCGCAGTCTGCAGGAAGGCCAGCGTGTCACGTATGACGTGACCCAGGGCCCGAAGGGCGCCCAAGCCTCGAACATCGTGCCGGCGGCTGAGTAATTCTTCGCGCCGTGCATTGAAAACCCCGCTTCGGCGGGGTTTTTTTTAGCGGTCGCCGCGCAGGCTGTCGGTCGCTGACCCGCGCAGCGCGTGATGTAGATCACGAATAAGGACATCCATGACACAACGACGGACCATCGCCATCGTCGGCTACGGGACGGCGGGGCAAGCGCTTGCCGTGCTGCTTTCACGCGATCATCACGACGTGCACGTTTTCGAACGCGTCGCGGAGCCGGGCCCGGTGGGTGCCGGCTTCCTGCTGCAGCCCAGTGGCCTGGAGGTGTTGTGGCAGATGGGGCTGCTGCCGCAGGTGCTCGCACACGGCGCGCCGGTGCGACGCCTGTATGGCGACACTCCGTGCGGCCGTACCGTGATGGAGATGGGCTACGCCAGCCTGGACCCCCGCCTGCATGGGGTCGGCATGCAGCGTGGCGCGCTGTTCGCGTTGCTGGCCGATGCATGGACACATCCGCAGAACCTTCAGGCCGGCACGGGCATCGTCGACGTGGATGCCGACCAGGGGCGCGTGCGCGACGCGCGCGGTCACTGGCATGGGCCGTACGACCTGGTGATCGCCGCCGACGGTTCGGCCTCGGCCCTGCGCACGCACGTGCAGGGCACCCGGCTGGATCGCGAATACCCGTGGGGCGCGCTGTGGTGCCTGCTGCCGGGCGGCGATTGGGCGCACCCCGACGAGCTGCGCCAGCGCTACGTGGCGGCGCGCAAGATGATCGGCTTGTTGCCGGTGGGCACGCGACCCGGCAATGACGTGCCGCAGTTGAGTTTCTTCTGGAGCCTGCCGCGTGACCAGTTCGCGCAGTGGGAACGTGACGGCCTGCAGCGCTGGCTCGATGAGATCGCCACCTTGTGGCCGCAGGCGCACGCGCGGCTGGGCGGCATCGGCGACGGCGCGCAGCTGGCGCGCGCCGGCTACCGCGACGCGGTGATGACGCGCTGGAGCCGTGGCCGGCTGGTGCTGGCCGGCGATGCCGCGCATGCCATGAGCCCGCAGCTGGGACAGGGCGCGAACATGGCCCTGCGCGACGCGCTGGCGTTGCGCGATGCGTTGCGCGTCCACTCCAACCGCGACGCCGCGCTGCAGGCCTATGCCGCGCAGCGGCGCGCGCACGTGGCGATCTATCACTTCTGGAGCCGCTGGTTGACGCCCTTGTTCCAGTCCGAGCGGGACATGGCCGCGCGTGCGCGCGACCTGTTGCTCAAGCCACTGGGCGACCTGCCGGGCGGACGCGGGCACATGCTGCGCGTGCTCAGCGGCACCCAGCGTGGCTGGCTCGGCAAGCTCGGGTTGTCGCCCGGCTTCATCGAGGCGATGGCCACGCACACCCAGGCGCGCACGCCCGGGTAACCGCCGCAGCGGCCTGCCTGCGCCGTCGGTGAAGAGCCGATTAACATTCATTGACGGTGGACTCACCCTGGATCTGCGACAAGGGAAGGGCAGACGCAGCCGCGTGTGCTCCTGTCGCCCACCGCCACGACCATCGTGCCGGCGAGGCCACCGCTACCCTTTGGATGCCCTGGAGCCACACCTTGCCAAGCGCAGGGTGGCGTGCGGCGACTGCGCCCCCGGTCCGCGATGGACCGATCGCACCCCGAAGGAGATCGACATGTTGTTCCCGGCCGAAGCCCTGGATGCTGAAATCTGCAAACTGCGCGGACTACTGCAGATGCTGCATGAGGATCAGCCCGACATGATGGACGATGTATTCGAATTCCACGTCACCAGCCTGATCACCCACGCCGCGCCAGACCAGCACGCGCGCATCCGCGCCGCGGCACGCGCGATGATGGGCGAGATCCTGCGGCAACCGGTGCGGCCCCGGCCGCAGACCCCGGACATCCGGCTGATGCCGGACGTGCTGGTCCCGGCGATGTAGCTCATGCGCTGCGGGCGGGCAGGGCGATGGCGTGGTCTTCCACGCACGCCACCAGCTGCTCGCCCGGTGCCAGCACCGGGGCCACCCCGGCAGTGAACCGCGACCATGCCGGCAGCACGCTCAGGCGCTCGCGCAGCCAGAACGCCGGCCAGCGTCGCTGCATGCCCGGCAGCTTGGCCAACGGATGGATGTGTCCGCACAGCACGTGCAGCGACGGATGCGGCTCTGGATCGTGGCGCAGCAGGAAGGGGCCCGCCTCCAGCCGTTCGCCGAGCAGCGTGATGCCCAGATCGGCCTTGGGCAGGGCACGGTCGTGATTGCCGGTGAGCGCGCCGATCTCGACGTCCGCATGCAGTTCGCGCCAGCCCTGCCATTGCCGGTACCACGCGCTGCGATGCGCGACGCCGTGCAGCACATCGCCCAGGATCCACAGCGACGCCACCGCGTGCTGGTTCAGCAGCACCGACAGGCGCTGCAGATCGTCGCCGGTTCCGCCGCTGGGCAGTCCGATCCCCGCCCGCCGGAACACATCGGCCTTGCCCAGGTGCAGGTCGGCGATCAGCAGTGCCTTGCGTGCGGGCCAGTAGAGCGCACGCGCGCCGAGCAGCAGCACCGGCTCCCCGGCGATCGTGGTCGGCAGTTCAGGGGCCATGGCGTGTCTCCAGTTGCCGTGCAGCGCGCTGCACGCGGGTTTTCCAGTCTTCGTTGCTCAGCTGGCCGCGCAGGCGTTCCGCCCACAGCGGGAACGACAGCGGTCCGAGACTGGTGGGCGCCTGCAGGCTCAATGTCCGCGCCTGGCAGCGTTGCAGCGTGGTGGCCAGGCTGGTCATGTCCAGCTGCGCATGCAGGACCTCGCGCTCGGCAAGCGCAAGCAGGATGTGGTCGGGGTCGTGCTGGCGCAGCACGTCATACAACAGCCCGCTGGATGCCTGCAGCTGGCGCAGGCTGCGTGGGGTGCGGCCGGGCAGTGCAGGCACCAGCAGGCCGGACACGCGCGCGATGTCGCGGAACTGGCGCCGTGCCAGCTCGCCGAGATTGAGGCTGTCGCGCAGGTCCTCGAACAGATGCGCCGGCTCCAGCAGCGCGCGCACGCCGGGTGCGTCCAGTTCGACCGCGCGGGCCGGTGCCAGCACGAAACCGTAGTCGTTGGCCGCGTAGCCGATCGTGTTGGCCTGCAGCCGCGTCAGCCGCATCGCCATCAGGGCGGCCACGCCTTCGTTGACCTGGCGCCCGGCGAAGGGGTACACGAACACGAACTGGCCCTCGCGCCGGCGCACCACTTCCACCAGCAGCCGCGTGGGCGAGGGCAGTTCGGACAGCCGCGACTGCAGCGCCAGCAACGGTGCCAGCCAGCGCATCTCCGGCGAAGGCGCCGGCGCGTCGAACACCGCCTCCATTTCATGCCCCAACGCGTCGGACAAGGGCAGGCGGCCGCCCTGCCAGCGCGGCACCAGGCCATCGCCGCCCTTGGCCAGGCGCACGTAGGCCGTCAGGTTCTCCAGGCGCACCAGCTCCAACAGGCGGCCGGCGAACTGGAAGCGGTCGCCCGGGCGCAGGCGCCCGACGAACTGTTCTTCCACGGCGCCCAGGCGGCCACCACGCAGGAACTGCACCACCGCGCTGCCATCGCTGGTGATGGTGCCGATCGACAGCCGGTGGCGCAGGGCGACGCGGCGGTCGTGCACGCGATACACGCCGTCGTCGTCGAGGACGACCTTGTGGAAGTCCGGGTACTGCGCCAGCGCGCGGCCGCCCTGCACGATGAAGTCGAGCACCGCCTGCCAGTGCGCGTGATCGAGCGCGGCGAATGCATGCGTGCGCCGGACCTGTTCAAACAGGGCGTCGGCCTGGAAGCCACCACCAAGCGCGCAGCTCACGCAGTGCTGCGCCAGCACGTCCAGCGACAAGGTCGGGGGATGCCGTGCCTCGATCACCCCGGTGGCCAGCGCGCGCCGTGCCGCGGCGTATTCGACCAGCTCCAGCGCATGCGACGGCACGCACACGATGTGCCCGGATTCGCCCGGGCGATGGCGGGCGCGGCCGGCGCGCTGCAGCAGCCGCGCGATGCCCTTGGGGCTGCCGATCTGCAGCACCTGGTCCACGGCCGGGAAGTCCACGCCCAGGTCCAGGCTGGAGGTGGCCACCACGCAGCGCAGCCGTCCCTCGCGCAGGCCCTGCTCGGCATCGCGCCGCAGGGCGGGGTCCAGCGACCCATGGTGCAGCGCGAGCGTGGCCGGGTCTTCGGGCCATACCGCCGACAGCGCCTGGTGCCACAGCTCGGCGTGTGCGCGGGTGTTGGTGAACAGCAGGCTGGTGCCGACGGCCAGCAGTTTTTCCAGCACGCGCTGCAACTGCGACAGGCCCAGGTGGCCCGCCCACGGGAAACGTTCGCCATGCGCCGGCAGCAGGGTCTCCACGCTGACCGGCCGCGGCCGCGCGCCGGCTACCAGCGGTGCATCGGGCAGGTCCGGCAGCAGCACCTCGCGCGCCTGGTCCAGGTTGCCCAGCGTCGCCGACAGCCCCCACAGCTGCAGCGCGGGCAGGGCATCGCGCAGCCGGCGCAGGTTCAACTGCAGCAGGACGCCGCGCTTGTTGCCCAGCAGTTCGTGCCATTCGTCGACCACCACGCAGCGCAGCTGGCGCATCTTCGCCAGGCCGTCGGGATAGCTGAGCAGCAGCGCCAGCGATTCGGGCGTGGTCACCAGCACGTCCACGCGGCCCTCGCGCGCCAGCCGCTTGTCGCGGGCGCTGGCGTCGCCGGTGCGCAGGCCCACCTGCCAGTCCAGGCCGAGCGCCGCCAGCGGCTCGCGCAGGGCGCGCGCGGTGTCGCTGGCGAGTGCGCGCAGCGGGGTGATCCACAGCACCTGCAGCGCCGGTACCGGCGTGCGTGCACGGCCGGTGCGCACGACCGGCAGCGGATCGGCCAGGGCCTGCAGCAGCGGCCCGCCAAACATCGCCAAGGTCTTGCCGCTGCCAGTGGGCGTGTGCAGCAGCCCGGACGCACCGGCCAGGTAGTGGCGCCACATCGCCTTCTGGAACGGCAGCGGCGTCCAGCCGCGGCTGTCGAACCACGCGGCCAGCCGCGCCATCGCCTCGCGCCGGGTCACCGCGCCAGCGCCTGCAGCTGGGCAAGCGTGTCTGCTTCGCTGGCCGGCTTGTCCTGACGCCAGCGCAGGATGCGCGGGAAGCGCACCGCGATGCCCGACTTGTGCCGGCTGCTGCGGTTGACGGCTTCGAAGCCCAGTTCGAACACCTGCTCGCCGCGCACGCTGCGCACCGGCCCGAAGCGCTCCACGGTGTTGGCGCGTATCCAGCGGTCCAGGGCGAGGATTTCCTTGTCGTCCAGGCCCGAATAGGCCTTGGCCACCGGCACCAGTCTGTCGCCGTCCCACACCCCGAAGGTGTAGTCGGTGTACAGCGTGCTGCGCCGGCCGTGACCGGCCTGTGCGTAGATCATCACCGCATCGATGGTGAGCGGATCGATCTTCCACTTCCACCAGTCGCCGCGTCGCCGACCACTCTGGTAGGGCGAATCGTGGCGCTTGAGCATCAACCCTTCCACCCCACGCTCGCGCGCGAGCACGCGCTGCGCCGCTGCCGCCGGCCAGTCGCTCGCCTCGACCGTGGGCGACAGCGCGATCCGCGGGTCCGCCAGTGGCGCCAGCAGCGCCGCCAGCCGCGTGCGTCGCGCGTGCAGCGGCTGCGCGCGCAGGTCCTCGCCATCGGCTTCGAGCAGATCGTAGGCCAACACGCGCACCGGCGTGTCGCGCAGGGTCTTGGGCCCCGGCTTGCGGCGCTGGATGCGGGTCTGCAGCGCGGTGAATGGCAGCGGGTGCTCGTCGCCATCGCGCCAGGCCAGCAGCTCGCCGTCGATCACGCAGCCATCGGGCAGTGCCATCGCGGCTGCCTCGATCTCGGGGAAGCGCCCATCCAGGCGCTCCTCGCCGCGCGACCACAGGGCCACTTCTCCCTGGCGGCGCAGCAGCTGCAGGCGGATGCCGTCCCACTTCCATTCCAGGGTCCAGTCGGTGATCGGCCCCAGCCGCTCGACCTCGACTTCGAGCGGGGAGGCGAGGAAGAACGGATACGGTTGCTGCCGGTCCTCCGGCCGCTCCTCGGGCGACAGCAGCGCTGCCAGCAGCCCGGGCGAGGGCACCCATTCGCCCAGCATGCGCTGGGCGATGCGCGCGATGTCGATGCCGGACAGGTCGGCCAGCGCCTGCTGCACCACGCGCTGCGACACGCCCACCCGCAGCGCGCCGGTCAGCAGCTTGTTGAAGACCAGGCGTTCGCCGGCAGGCAGCTGGCGCCAGCCGGCCACCACCGCCGCGCGGCGTACCGGATCGTCCTGGTTGGCCACGGCCAGCAGGTGCGCTTCGATCCAGTCGGCCAGGGGCCGGTCGACGCCGCGTTCGGGCGGATCATCGAGCAGCAGGGTCAGGGTCTCGGCGAGATCGCCGACCTGGTCGTAGCTGTCGTTGACCAACCATGCAGGCAGGCCGGATTCTTCGCTGATCCACGCGCGCAGTTCGGCGCTGGCGGCGATCTTGCGGCGCGCGCCGCCGACCTTGCCGCCGCTGAGCAGGTACAGCGCCCAGGCAGCGTCGTGCGGGCGTGCATCGCGGAAGTAGGCGACCAGCGCGGCGCGCTTGTCGAGTGTCGCGGTGCTGCGGTCCAGGCGCTGGTAGAGCGCGGCGAATGCCTTCATTCCTCGCTCCCGAAATCGGTCCGGAAGGCTTCGGCGGCCACGCCGCGCTCGCGCAGGAAGGGGATCAGGGCGTCGGTGTTGCCATGGGTGGCGATCACCCGCCGCGCACCGGTCTGCGCGATGGTCTGCAGCAGCGCCGGCCAGTCGGCATGGTCGGAGACCACGAAACCGCGGTCGTAATTGCGGCGGCGACGGTTGCCGCGCAGGCGCATCCAGCCCGACGCAAAGCCGAGCTGGTGCTTGCCGAAGCGGCGCAGCCACGGCGTGCCGGCGGCCGAGGGCGGGGCCAGGATCAGCTTGCCGGCGGCATCCGGCTGCCGGCCCTGCTCGGCCACGGTGTGGGTCTCGAGCATGGGGATGCCGGCCTGCCGGTACACCGCCACGCCGTTGGCGATGGCACCGTGCAGCCACGCCGGCTGGTCGTCCAGCGGCAGCAGCTCGGCCAGGATCCGCTGCGCCTTGCCCAGCGCGTAGCACAGCAGGATCGCCGCCTCGCCGCGCGCGGCGCATTCATGCCGCCAGGCCACGATGTCCGCGGCGACCTCGGCGGTGTCCTGCCAGCGATAGATGGGCAGCGCAAACGTGGCCTCGGTGATGAACACGTCGCAGGGCACCACCTCGAACGGTGCGCAGGTTGGATCGGGTTGGCGCTTGTAGTCGCCGGAGGCGACCCAGACCTGCTCGCCATCATCGATGCGTACCTGCGCCGAGCCCAGCACATGCCCGGCCGAATGCAGCGACACCTCCACCCCGCCCAGCCGGAACGCATGGCCGTAATCGTGCGCCTGCAGTGGCACCTCGCCCAGGCGCCAGCGCAGGATCGGCACGCTCTGCGTACTGCAGTAGTACTGCCCCATGCCGCCGCGCGCGTGGTCGCCGTGGCCGTGGGTGATCACCGCGCGCGGCACCGGCCGCCACGGATCGATGTGGAAATCCCCTGCCGGGCAGTACAGGCCTTCTGGTCGCAGGACCACCAGATCGTTGTGCGTGGAAGTCGGGCTCATGCGCTGCACTGTGCCGCCGCGCTCGTGCAGGAGGTGAGAATCCGCCTGAACGGCGAGTGGCGCGGCAATGCGGCAGAATCGACTCAACCCCAGGCCAGGAGGCCGCTGCGATGACGTCCGAACCGACCGCCTTCGACACCCACGCGGTATTCAACCAGCCACCCCCGTTCGCCGGTCGCAACCTGTGGGCCGATGACGTGGCCCTGGTGGCGGCGGTGCAGCGCGAAGGAGGCGCCGAGTTCGCTGCGCGCCTGGCGCAGTACGGCGGGCTGGCCGGTGATCTGCTGTACCAGCTTGGCTTCGATGCCAACCGCGATCGGCCACGGCTGCGTACCCACGACGCGCAGGGCCATCGCATCGATACGGTGGAATTCCATCCGGCCTACCACCGGCTGATGGACGCGGCCAAGAGCCACGGCGTGGCCGGCCTGTCCTGGTACGACGGCAGCCCGGGCGCGCACGTGGCGCGCGCGGCGTTGAGCTACCTGCACCACCAGGCCGAGGCGGGCACCAGTTGCCCGCTGACCATGACCCACGCGGCGGTGGCGGTGCTGCGCCAGCACCCGGCGTTGGCCGAGTGGGCCGACAAGGCGGCGGCACCGCACTACGATCCGCGCGACGTGCCGATCGCCGACAAGCACGGCATCACCCTGGGCATGGGCATGACCGAGAAGCAGGGGGGCTCGGACGTGCGCGCCAACACCACCCGTGCCGAGCCGCAGGCTGACGGGAGCTACCAGCTGATCGGGCACAAGTGGTTTTTCTCCGCGCCGATGTCCGATGGTTTCCTGGTGCTCGCGCAGGCGCCCGGTGGGCTGAGCTGCTTCCTGATGCCGCGGCGACTCGAAGACGGCAACCGCAACGCGTTCCGGCTGATGCGGCTGAAGGACAAGCTGGGCGACTGGTCCAACGCCTCCAGCGAAGTGGAGCTGTGCGGTGCCTGGGCGCGCCTGGTCGGCGAGGAAGGGCGCGGGGTGTCCACCATCATCGGCATGGTGATGATGACCCGCCTGGATTGCATGCTGGGTGCGGCGGCGGAGATGCGCATGGCACTGGCCCAGGCGCTGCACCACACCCGTCACCGGCAGGCATTCGGCAAACGCCTGTGCGACCACGCGCTGATGGCCAACGTGCTGGCCGACCTGGCGATCGAATCCGAAGCGGCCACGACCTTCGCCCTGCGCGTGGCGCGCGCGGTGGATCGCGCCGGCACCGATGCGGATGAAGCGGCGTTCGCGCGCGTCGCCACCGCGGTTGGAAAATACTGGGTGTGCAAACGCGCAGCGGTGTTCGTCAACGAGGCGCAGGAATGCCTGGGCGGTGCGGGCTACGTGGAGGAATCGATACTGCCGCGGCTGTATCGGCAGGCCCCGTTGAATTCGATCTGGGAAGGCAGTGGCAACATCCAGTGCCTGGACGTGCTGCGCGCGCTGTCGCGCGATGCGCAGGTGCTGCCGGTGCTGGAGGCCGAGCTGGGCAATGTCGGCGGTCGCGATCCGATCTATGACGCGGCGCTACAGGCCCTGCGCGCGACGCTGGCGGCGACGCCGGCGGAAGCGCAGGCGCGCCGCGTCACCGAGCAGTTGGCGCTGCTGTTGCAGGCGGCCGTCCTGCTGCGCGCCGACAGCCCGAATGCAGCGGCCTTCATCCGCTCGCGCCTGGGTGGTGACCATGCGATGGCCTTCGGCACATTGCCGGATGACCTGGATGTCGCCGCGGTACTGACGCGCGCGCTGCCGTGAGCCGGTCCCGCCCCGCACGCCGGCGGTGACCTGCCAGCCACGTTCCCGCGGACGGGGCACACCAAAAAAAAAACGCCCCTTCCTGTGAAGGGGCGTTCGGGTGCTGCGCCGGCGATGACTCAGTGCTTGGCTTCGTCGGCGTTTTTCTTGGCCTCATCGGCCACGTCGCGGGCCTTGTCGGCCACCTTCTGCGCGGCATCGGCGGTGGCATCGCTGGCGTGGGCGCCCGCATCCTTGGCCGCGGTCTTGGCCTCGCCGGCAGCTTCCGACGTGGCGGCGGCGGCACGGTCGAGCGCCTGCTGGGTATCGGCCGCGGCACGCTCGGAGGCGGCGGCGGCGTCATCGGCGGCATTGCGGGTGGAGGCAGCGGCCTGGTCGACCGCCTCGCGCGCAGCGGCGTTGGCGCTGTCGGCGGCCTGCGCGGCGTCCTGGCGGGCCTGTTCGGCTTCCGGGCCCTTGCAGGCGGCCAGGCCGAGCAGCAGGGAGGCAGCCAGCAGGGAAGTGGTCAGCGGACGGATGGTCATGGCGGTCTCCAATACGGGAATCGTAGGGGAGGCCAGCGTATTCATGCCGTCGTGAAGACCCGGTGGGCACCGCCGCCGCGCCTGAACGAACGGGGGCCGGGGCAGGCCGTTGGGGGCAGATGGCGTAGGGAGAGACCGTGGGTCGGTACGCGTCCGACCGACGCGCCCAAAGAAAAAGCCGCTGGCGAACCAGCGGCTTCTTCAGACTTGCTTGAAGAAAGAAGTGATTACTTCTTGGCTTCTTCAGCAGCGTCCTTGGCCTGCTCGGCGGTGGCTTCACCGGCCTTGGCAGCGTCGGCAGCGTTGCCGGCAGCAGCGTCGGTGGCAGCGCCAGCAGCCTGGGCAGCGGCATCGGCCGAAGCGTCAGCAGCGGTGGTGGCGGTGTCGGCGGCAGCCTGGGCAGCGTCGGCGGTCTGGGCGCCAGCAGCAGCGGCCTGGTCGGCAGCGACCTGGGCGTCGGCGGCAGCTTCGTTGGCCGAAGCAGCAGCGTCAGCAGCCTGTTCCTGCTTGGAGCAGGCGGTCAGAGCCAGGCCCAGGGCCATCGCGATCAGCAGCTTGTTGATGCTCATTTGTGTGAATCCTCGTCGTTAGATTAGGCAACGCGCTATTGCGCGCCCGGCAACATGATGACAAGCCAAGATTGGCTGTCAAGCGATCGCGCATTCATTTTTGCGAAATGCGCGTTAAATCTAATCAAATCAATTCGATGGCAATGGCCGTTGCTTCGCCGCCGCCAATGCAGAGCGTAGCGATGCCGCGCTTTCCGCCGCGCTTGCGCAAGGCGTTCACCAGGGTGACCACCAGCCGCGCGCCCGAAGCCCCGATCGGATGCCCCAATGCGCAGGCGCCGCCATTCACGTTGACCTTCTCGTGCGGGATGCCCAGTTCGCGGATCGGGGCCATGGCCACCACCGCGAAGGCTTCGTTGATCTCGAACAGGTCGACTTGGTCGATGCTCCAGCCGGTTTTTTCCAGCAGTTTGTGCAGCGCGCCGATCGGGGCGGTGGTGAACCACTCCGGCGCCTGCGAATGGGTGGCGTGGGCCACGATCCGGGCCAGCGGCTGCAGGCCGCGCGCGGCCGCGTCCTCCTCGGCCAGCAGGACCACCGCGGCGGCGCCGTCGGAGATGCTGGAGGAGCTGGCGGCGGTGACCGTGCCGTCCTTCTTGAAGGCCGGGCGCAGGGTCGGGATCTTGGCGACGTCCGAACGACCCGGCTGCTCGTCCTGCGCAAACTCGACCTCGCCCTTGCGGGTGGACACCTTCACCGCGACGATTTCATCGTCGAACGCCCCGCTGGCCTGCGCAGCCTGCGCGCGGCGCACCGATTCGATGGCGAAGGCGTCCTGCTCCTCGCGGCTGACCTGGTACTTCTCCACCGCGCTTTCGGCGAATTCGCCCATGGCCTTGCCGTCGTAGGCGTTGACCAGGCCGTCGTGGGCCATGTGGTCGACCGCCTGGAAATTGCCGAAGCGGTTGCCGGTGCGCGAGTTGGGGAGCATGTGCGGCGCATTGGACATCGACTCCATGCCGCCGGCCACCACGATGCTGGCCGAGCCGGCCTTGATCAGGTCATGGCCGAGCATGATCGCCTTCATGCCCGAGCCGCACACCTTGTTGAGCGTGGTCGCGCCGGTGGCCAGCGGGATCCCGGCGGCGATGGCCGCCTGGCGGGCCGGCGCCTGGCCGAGGTTGGCCGGCAGCACGCAGCCCATGATCACTTCGGAGACATCCGCAGCCGGCACCCCGGACTGCTGCAGTGCCGCGGCGATCGCGGCGGCGCCCAGGGTAGGGGTGGGGACACCGTTGAACTGGCCCAGGAAGGACCCGATGGCGGTGCGTTTGGCGGCGGCGATGACGATGTTGGACATGGCAATCTCGTTGGTGCGTGAGCGATATACGAAATGGGCGCGCGGGCCTCGAGGCCCAATGCGCGTCCCGGCAGACTGCGTGGGGTGGCCCAGTATAGGGGGTCGCGGTTTTCCACCGGTGTCGATGGGGAGCGCCGCCGCCTTGGCCGTTCCCATTAGTGGGACGGCGTGCCATTGGCGACACGGGCTTTTCCCGGCACACTGCGCTGCACCGGCCAGCTACGCAGGCATGGCACTTGCCGCCGGTCAGGTCCAGGAGGACCGACCGGGCGGGAGATTTCATACGTCAATGGGGATGCAAGGATGAACAAGGCAGTAGTGGGGCGGACTCTTCTGGTCACTGCATTGGCTGCGGCGCTGGGCGCCTGCGGCGGTGGTGGCGGTGGCAACAACGTGCGGGTCGATCCGCCACCGACGACGCCGCCAACGACGCCTCCCCCGACCACCCCGACGCCGCCCAAGCCGGCCGAGCCGGCATTCGACGCGCATCTCACCATCACCCAGGCGGGCGCGGCGCGCACGGCCGGGCTGGATGGCACCGGCGTGCGCATCGGCGTGGTCGACTCGGGCGTGATGCGCAACCATCCGGCGCTGGCCGGCCGGGTGCTGGCCAATTACAGCTACGTGGATGCGCGCACCAACAACCTCAACGTGGACGACGTGGTCGGCCATGGCACCGCGGTGGCCGAACTGGCCGCCGGCAAGGCGGTGGGTTCCTGGCCGGGCGGCATCGCGCCGGGGGCGCAGATCGTGTCCGCACGCATCATCGCCGACACCCGGCCGACCGACGACGGCAGCGGCAACGGCAATGAAGTCAACGGCGCGCTGGGTCTGGCCGGGGTCCACCAGGACCTTATCAGCCAGGGCGTTAAGGTGATGAACAACTCCTGGGGCGGCCTGTACTGGACCAACACGGCGGCGACCGCGCCGATCGCGCAGGAATACCGTCCCTTCATCCTGAGCAACGGCGGGCTGGTGGTGTTCGCCACCGGCAACGAGAGCAAGCCCAACCCGTCCAGCATGGCTGCACTGCCGAGCCAGGCCGGCCCGAACGGCACGCTGCCGGCGGCCGATCTGGAACGTGGCTGGTTGAGCGTCACCGCGGTGGATTCGACCGACCCGAGCAAGCTGGCCACCTACGCCAACGCGTGCGGCGTGGCCGCGCGTTACTGCCTGGCCGCGCCCGGTGCGGCGGTCTACGTGGACCCGGCCTACACCAGCGGCACGCCGAAGTACCTGTGGAACTACGGCACCTCCTTCGCCGCGCCGCTGGTCTCCGGCGCTGCCGCGCTGGTGTGGCAGAAGTACCCGTACTTCAGCAACGACCTGGTGCGCCAGACCCTGCTCGGCACCGCCACCGATCTTGGCCCGGCCGGCGTGGACAGCACCTTCGGCTACGGCCTGCTCAACATCGCCAAGGCGATCAACGGCCCGGCCCGGTTCGACTGGGGCAACACCACCGTCAACGTCAACCAGACCTCGCTCAACTCGGTGTGGAGCAACAACATCAGCGGTAGCGGCGGCCTGATCAAGCAGGGCGTCGGCGCGCTCGGCCTGTCCGGCACCAACACCTACACCGGCGAGACCCGCATCGAGCAGGGCACCATCGCGCTGCGTAGCGGCGGCTCGCTGACCTCCAACGTGACCGTGGTGGCCAACGCCAACGGCCCGAACGCGTCCGCGCTGCAGTTCCTGTCCGGCGACGGGCGGGTCAAGGGCAACGTCGACAACGGCGGCAGCGTGATCCTGCGCGACGCCAATACCACCGCCACCATCGACGGCAATTACACCCAGCGCGCCGGTGCGCAGCTGATGATCGCGCTGGGCGGCAGCCCGCTCAATGTCACCGGCACCGCGGCGCTGGCGGGCAACGTGCACGTCAGCAGCATCCTCGCCGGCTACGTGCCGGCGGCGGGGCGGACCCAGACGGTGCTGCAGGCCGGCCAGATCAGCGGGCAGTTCGCCGGGGTCACCCACAGCCTCACCCAGGCCACGCTGCTGCAGATGTCGCTGCAGCAGACCAGCACCGCGGTCACCTTGACCACCGACCAGATCAACGTGGTGTCGGCCAGCGTCAACGCCGGGTTTGGCAGCGCTGCGTTGGCCTCCGCGGCACGCGTGGAGTCTGCGTTCGAGGTGCTCGATCGCGGCGGCTTGGCGGGCAGCGGCTTCGCCGACGGTGCAGGCGAACTGCAGCGCGTCCAGGGCAACCAGGCGCTGCAGGACAGCCTGGACAGTTTGTCCGGCAAGGCGCATGCGCTGGCCACCGCCGCCACCTTCGACAGCATCGACCTCAACCGGCGTGCGCTGTCCGAACGCTTTGGCCAGGTGCAGGGCGTACCGCGTCTGCGTGGTGCCTGGCAGAGCCAGCTCGGCGACGTCGGGCAGGGCAGCTTCTCGGCCAGCGGCGCCGAGACACGCGGCTGGATGATGGGCCAGGACGCGGCCTTCGGCAGCAACGGCGTGCTGGGCTTCGCCTTCGGCGAAACCCGCACCCACAACAACCGCGACTGGGGCAGCGACCGCGGCCGTGACCGCCAGTCGCAGGCGCAGCTGTACGCCGGCTGGAACGCGGGCCGTGCCTATGCCCTGGGCCAGGTGGGCGCCGGCCTGTTCCATCGTGAGATCGATCGCCAGCTGCTGCTGGGTGCCGGTCAGTACGGGGTCAATGCGCGCTACGGCGGCAGCTTCAGTGCGGCCAGCGTGGAAACCGGCTACCGCTTCGGCGACGCTCGATCCTCGCTCACCCCGTACCTCGGTGCGGATTACGCGCGGGTGGACAACGACCGCTTCACCGAACAGGGCGGCCTCGGCTTCGGCCTGCGTACCGAAGGCAACCTGAGCACGCGCAGCCAGGCCCTGGCGGGCGTGCGTGCCGAGCGGCAGTGGGGCAGTTGGTCGCTGCGCGGTTACGCCGAATGGCAGCAACGGCTGTCCAGCACCGGCCTTGCCCAGGACGCCAGCTTCGTCGGCGTCGACGCCTGGGCACCGCTGGCCGGCCTGCAACCGGCGCGCTCTGGCGGTCTGTTCGGGCTGTCGGTGGAATCGTGGCTGACCCGCAACAGCCGCGTGGCCTTCGGCTACGACCAGCGCTTCGGCCCGCGCGGTGACCTCAGCCAGGTCGCCTTGCGCTACTCGGCCGCATTCTGAGCCTTGGCGGGCGCGGGGCCGGATCGGCGCCGTGCCCACGGGCTCGGAGGCATGGGTTGAGAACGAAAAAGGGCGCGATCACCTCGCGCCCTTTTTCATTGCCGTGCCCGGCGGCGATCAGCTGCCGCGCAGGGTTCCCAGTCGCGGGGTGGCGCGGCCCAGCGGCATCTTCAACTTGCCGATCGACTGGATCCGGGTCTCGGCGATCTGGTCGGCCGCGCGCTGCGGCGCGATGCCCTCGCGCTCGGACAGCGCGAAGATCCTGCCGAGGTTGTGGTAGATGCTGCGGATCAGGCGCATGGCGCGCTCACGGTTGTAACCGTCGATCTCCAGCGATACGTTCATCACGCCCCCGGCGTTGACCGCATAGTCGGGTGCATACAGGATGCCGCGGGCGTGCAGCTCATCGCCCACCTCCAGGCTCGACAACTGGTTGTTGGCGGTGCCGCAGACGATCTTGCACTTCAACCGCGGCAGGGTCTGCGGGTTGATCGCCCCTTCCAGCGCGCAGGGCGCGAACACGTCGGCGCTGACAT
Source organism: Stenotrophomonas sp. Steno-Z1 (assembly GCF_056393175.1). NCBI lineage: Bacteria > Pseudomonadati > Pseudomonadota > Gammaproteobacteria > Lysobacterales > Lysobacteraceae > Stenotrophomonas > Stenotrophomonas sp. Steno-Z1. The sequence goes on from NZ_JBWJPB010000001.1 coordinate 489,989, forward strand.
CGTAGATATCGTCCGGCTTGACCGCCTCGGCGCCGTACTCGGTGACGGCGCGCTCGACCCGCGTACTGTCCAGGTCGGTGACGAACAGCTTGGCGCCCCGGTCGCGCAGCAGCTTCACCAGCTCCATGCCGATATGGCCCAGGCCCTGCACCGCGATGCTGGCCTTGCCCACTTCCTCGTGGCCGAGCTTGTGCTGCATGGAGGCCATCAGCGCCTGCAGTGCGCCATAGGCGGTGAACGGGGCGGGATCGCCGGAGCCGCCATGGACCTGGTGCACGCCGGTGACGTACTCGCTCTCCAGGTAGATGTTCTCCATGTCGTTGACGTCGGTGCCGACGTCTTCGGCGGTGATGTAGCGTCCGCCGAGCGAATCCACATACCGCCCGAACGCGCGGAACAGCACTTCGCTCTTGTCCTGGCGCGGGTCACCGATGATCACCGCCTTGCCACCGCCCACGTTCAGCCCGGCCAGCGCGTTCTTGTAGGTCATGGTGCGGCTCAGTCGCAGCGCATCGGCCAGCGCATCGTCGGTGCTGGCGTAGGGGCGCATGCGCACGCCGCCCAAGGCCGGGCCGAGGGTGGTGTTGTGGATGGCGATGATCGCCCTCAGGCCGGCATCGCGGTTGTGGCAGAACACCACTTGTTCGTGACCGGAAGATTCGAGGGTTTCAAATAACATGGTGGCTCCGATGGTGCGAACGGTGGCGAACAGCGGCGAACGAACCAGCAAAAGGTGGGTTGCAAAACAAAAAAAGCGACTTCGTCTGATCGGGTGACGGGTCGCGCGGCGCCATTCTAGTGCATTCCGCCGGAGGGCGTTGTCAGCATCCGGAACGACCCTGCCGGGCGTCCTGCCACGGACCCGCGGGAAGGCGGCATTAAAGTTGCTGAAGATGGCGCCGATGCCGTGGCAACGGTGCGCAGTACCAGCAATGCCAGGACGGACGACGTGGGTGCAGGGGCGACAAGACAAATACGGTGCCGGCCAGGACGGTGGCGTTGATGACGATGGCCGTGATCGTGATGGCGACAGGACTGTTGGCGGCGGCCGCGCTGGGGGTGGGCATCGCCCGCCGGCGTGGCCGCGGCGGGGCCGTGGCCGCGACGGGGACCGGCGCGCGCGGGATCGCGCCTGCGGCCGCGGCGACCGAGGTCGAGGTCGCCGCGGGCGACATCCTGCAATCGGGCCTGCATGCGCTGGCGCTGGTCTCGCGCAGCGGCGTGGCCGATGCCGGCGGGTGCGCCGATGAGGCGGCGCTGCAGGCTGCGGTGGTGGCTGCGCTGGAGCAGCGCGACTGGTCGGCGCGGCACCTGCCACGGCGACCGCAGCTGTTGCCGCAGCTGATCCAGACGGTCAACGACAGCGACGCCTCGGCGCGTGCCATGGCGGCGATCATCGGCCAGGATCCGGTGCTGACCGGCAACCTGCTGCGGATCGCCAACAGCCCGGTGTATCGCCTGCAGGCCAAGCCGGTGGACAGCCTGCAGCGGGCGGTAACCCTGGTCGGCACCGACGGCATCCGCCAGATAATCAGCGCGGTGCTGGTGCAGCCGGTGATGCAGGTGCAGTGCGTGGCTTTCCCGCAGTTCGGCACGGTGATCTGGGAACACGCGCTGCTGGCCTCGCGCGCGGCGGCCGACCATGCGCGGCTGGTCACCCATGACGATGCGTTTGCCGCGCAGTGGCTGGGGCTGACCCAGGGCCTGGGGGCGGCGCTGGTGATGCGCCACCTGCTGGATGTCTGCGCCGCGCAGGGTGACGCGGCGCCGTCGCGCGCGCTGGCCGCGCACCTGCTGGACGCCTGGACGTTGCCGGTGGCCAGCCGGATCGCGGCGGCGTGGGAGCTGCCGCCGGCGGTGCACGAGGCATTGCTGCGCGAGGGCGACAACGCCCAGGCGGGGTTGTCGGCCAGTCTGCGCTTTGCGCGCGCGGCGGCGGCGGCCAGCCTGCTGTGCCGGCATGGTCGGATCGGCCAGGCCCAGGCACTGGCGATCCTGGAGCAGCAGCACGCCACGCCGGCGCACGCGCTGCACTGGATCTGGCGGCGCCTGCATGGGCGGGGAGTGGAAACCCTGGACGCCGACGAGCGGGTCGAGGGTTGATGGAGGCCACGCATGGCGTGGCACGACGCTACGGTGGGGTTACAACTGCGATTCCAGGGGCAGCCAGCTGATCGCGCGGGCACTGGCGCGCAACCAGAAGGAGGCGTCCGGCTCGCGGTCGAGCAGCACCGGCGGCTGCGCGTCGCGGTCCAGCCAGCGCACCTGGCCCCGGCTGTCCAGGGTGACCCAGTAACTTTGCCCGGGGTCGGCCAGGCGCAGGTACTCGCTGCGCAGTTGCGCGGCCAGCCAGGGGTCGTCGAACAGGACGCCCATCTCGGTGTTGAGATAGGCCGAGCGCGGGTCGAGGTTGAACGAGCCGACGAAGCCGCGTCGATCATCGATCATGAAGGCTTTGGTGTGCAGGCTGGCGCCGCTGCTGCCGAACAGGCCGCCGCCATCGGTGTGGCCGTGGGCCTTCAGTTCGTACAGGTGCACGCCGCTGCGCAGCAACGGCGCGCGGTAGTGCATGTAGCCGCCATGCACGGCGGCCACGTCGTTGGCGGCCAGGGAGTTGGTCACCACCGCCACCGTGGCGCCGCGCTGGACCATCGCGGCCATGCCGGCGGTGCCTTCCTCGCCGGGCACGAAGTAGGGGGAGATCAGCAATGCCTTGTGCCGGGTGGCCTGCAGTTCGCGCACCAGGCGGGTGACCAGCCAGTCGGCCTGGTCGTCGCGGCGGTGCTTCATCGGCGGGTCGGACGCGATCTCCACGTTGGCCGACCAGTGCAGGTCGACCGTGTCGCGGTAGTACGAACGCGCCGACTCCGATTGCGCGACCCGGCGCAGATAGGGTTGGGCGGCGTCCAGCCGGGCTTCGTGCGCGGACTCGCGCACCAGCAGGCGCAGCTGTGCCGGGGTGTAGAACGCCAGTGCCGAGATCGGCACGGCGGTGTCGCTGTTCCAGTACTCGTCGAAGATGGTGTTGGCCTGGGCCACGGCCGTGCCGGCGACCAGCAGGTCGAGGTCGCGGAAGTTCACGTCCGGGCGGGCGCTGAAGTATTCCTCGCCGATGTTGCGGCCGCCGACGATGGCGACGCGGCCATCGGCGATCCACGCCTTGTTGTGCATGCGATGGTTGACGCTGAAGAAGCGCTGCACCATCTCCACCAGGCGCCACAGGCCGTTGCGGTTGCGGAACGGGTTGTAGAGGCGGATCTCGATGTTGGGATGCTCGTCGAGCGCCATCATCAGGGCATCCTTGTCCTGGGCATTCATGTCATCGAGCAGGATGCGCACGCGTACGCCACGTTCGGCGGCCTGGTACAGCTCCTGGGCCATGAGGTGGCCGATGAGGTCGTCGTGCCAGATGTAGTACTGCAGGTCCAGGCTGCGCCCGGCATGGCGGGTGATGACGGCGCGGGCGGCGTATGCGTCCAGGCCATCGGCGAGGAAGGCGACGCCGGTCTGGCCGGGGTGTTCGGCCTGCAGGCGCACGAGTTCGCGGTCGATGGCGGTCTGCTCGGGCCCCGGGGCGAGGACGCTGCTGCGTGGGCCGAGGGCACGGGGGGTGAGGTGGTCGGCCAGCAGCAGGCCGCTGAGGGCGAGCAGCACGAGCAGGGTCAGTGCGATTGCCAGCCAGCGCAGGAGCCGGCGCCAGAGCGGTGTGTGGGTGGTCATACGGCGATGCTAAGCGGGTACGGCCTGCACGGCGAGTGCAGGCGCGCTGGGCGGCTCAGAAGCGCTCGTCGGGGGCGAGATAGCGCCACTGGCCCGGCGCAAGTTTGCCCATGGCGACGCGGCCGATGCGCAGGCGGCGGACGCTGATGACGTCCAGGCCGACCTGGCGGCACATGTCGCGCAGCTGGCCGGGCTGGACCGGTTTGATGGCGAAGCGCAGGCGGGTTTCGTTCTGCCAGCTGACCTTGCACGGTGGCAGGGGCCAGTTGCGGAAGCTGAGGCCGTGGGCGAGGCGCTTCATGCCGTAGGGCGCCAGTTCGCCGCTGACTTCGACGAGGTATTCCTGTTCGAGGGTGGCGCCACGGTCCTTGAGGTGGGAGACGATGCGGCCGTCCTGGCTGACCACGACCAGGCCGCTGTCTTCGTCGGCCAGTGGCATGACCAGTTGGAGGGCGTGGAAATGGCGCTGGAGGAGGGTGACGCCGGTGGCGTCCAGTTCGCTGCGGCTGTCCGGGGTGACGAGGGCGCAGAGTTCGTCGGCGCGCATGCCGGCCGGTTTGTGCAGGAGCATGCTGACCGTTTCGGCGCGGGTGGCTTCGGCGTTTTCGCGCAGGACGATGGTTTCGTCGGTGACGAGCGTCTGCGGTTGTTCGACGACGTTGCCGTCCACGGTGACCCAGCCGCCTTCGATGTAGCGTTGGGCGTCGCCACGGGAGCAGCCGATGAGGCTGGTGAGGCGTTTGTCGAGGCGGATCGGGTCGGTCATCGGGTGGGCTGCGGAAAGCGGGGTGCGGGCGGGGAGTGTACTGGGTGGGGGGAGGTGATGGGCTGAAGGTGGGGGATTGGAGCCAGAGCCTGAGCCAGAGCCAGAGCCAGAGCCAGAGCCACACAGCTACAGCTACAGCTACAGCTACAGCTACAGCTACAGCTACAGCTACAGCTACAGCTACAGCTACAGCTACAGCCTTGGGGGCGGTGGGTGGCGGGCTGGCCTGGCGTGGGTGGGTTGGCGGGACACGCTGCAAGTACGTCCATGTAAGCTCTTTTTGCGCCATCCATGGCGCAAAACGGTCCCGCCAACCCACCCACGCCAGGCCCTGACAGTGGGCCGGTGGCCATTGGAAACGCGGGGCGGTGGACCTTGGAAACGACGGGGCGGATGTGCATGGCGCCTGCGTCAGTGGGCGCTGGCCCCAGGTGGGTGGGGAAGAGGTGCAGGTCGGATGCGAGGTGTTGGTGCGTGGGTGGGACGCGCGGTTAACCCACCCACGCCAGGCCCTGACAGTGGGCCGGTGGCCATTGGAAACGCGGGGCGGTCACACTTGGAAGCGCCGGGGCGGATGTGCATGGCGCCTGCGTCAGTGGGCGCTGGCCTCAGGTGGGTGGGGAAGAGGCGCAGGTCGGATGCGGGCTGTGGGTGCGTGGGTGCGACGCGCGATGAACGCACCCACGCCAGGCCCTGACAGCGGGCCGGTGGCCATTGGAAACGCGGGGCGGTGGACCTTGGAAACGCCGGGGCGGATGCGCGGGGCGCCTGCGTCAGTCGGTGCTGCCGTCCAGGTGGGTGAGGTAGAGGCGCAGGTCGAATTCGAGCTGGTGGTAGTCCGCTTCCATGTGGGTGCAGAGCTGGTAGAAGGCCTTGTTGTGGTCCGATTCCTTGAGGTGGGCCAGTTCGTGCACGACGATCATTTTGAGGAAGGGGGCGGGCGCGTCGCGGAAGACGGTGGCGATGCGGATTTCGCGGCTGGCCTTGAGCTTGCTGCCCTGGACTCGCGACACCGTGGTGTGGGTGCCCAGCGCGTGTTTGAGGACCTGCAGCCTGCTGTCGTAGATCACCTTGGACAGCGGGGCCGATTGGCGCAGGTAGCGCTCTTTGAGGCCCTGGGTGTAGTCGTACAGTTGTCGGTCGTTGCGCACGGTGTGGAGGTCGGCGTAGCGGCGCTGCAGCCAGGGGCCGAGGCGGTCGCCCGCGATCAGGTCGCGGACCTGCTGTTGCAGGGCCTCGGGGTAGCCGGCGAGGTACTTCAGGGCTGCCATGGGCGACGGTTGGGGCCGGGCGGGCGGACCAGTATGATGGCCCCCGCAATCCCGCAACAACAGATGCAAGGCAATGGCGAAGGCGAATCCGCTGCAGGAGCAGCTGCTCAAGGCTGGGCTGGTCAAGAAGTCCCAGGTGTCCCAGGCCGCGCGTGAACAGGTGAAGGCCCGTCACGGCAAGGCCCCGGTGGCGCCCAGCGAAAGCCAGCGCGAGACCGAGCGGCTGCGTGCCGAGAAGGCTGAACGCGACCGTGCGCTGGAGGCCGAGCGCAAGGAAAAGGCGCGCGCGCAGGAACTGCAGGCGCAGGTGCGGCAGATCATCGAGACCAACAAGGTCAAGCGCGAAGGCGAGAGCGAGTATCGCTTCAACGACGGCACGCTGATCCGCACGATGCTGGTGAATGCGGTGCTGCGGCGCCAGTTGGCCTCCGGTGCGCTGGTGATCGCGCGCTTCGGCGAGGGGTTCGAGCTGCTGCCGCGCGCGGCGGCGGACAAGGTGCGCGAACGGGATGCCAGCGCGATCGTGCTGGACAACGCGCAGCCCGCTGTGGAGCCGAGCACCGGCAACGCCGAGGATGACGCCTACTACGCGCAGTTCCAGGTGCCCGACGACCTGGTCTGGTAAGCGCCGGCTGAAGCATTCACGCGGCGTGCGCCCTGTTCAGGTGCACGTCGGCCGCGCCTGCGTGGCCGGGTCTATGCTGGGGGTCTGACACCGGCATGGGAGACACATCATGGCGACAGGTTGGGCAGGCGACGGCGCGGTCCAGGACCAGATCGATGCGACCGTGGACGAGGCCATCCAGCGCGCCCGCGCGCACCTCCGGGAGGGCCCCGGATTGACCCATTGCGAACACTGCGATGCCCCGATTCCCGAGGCGCGGCGCAAGGCCGTGCCCGGTGTGCGCCTGTGCGTGCGCTGCCAGGAAGCGGACGACGCCGCACAGCAGGGCGGCGCCGCCTACAACCGGCGTGGCAGCAAGGACAGCCAGCTGCGCTAGGTCGCGATCATCGGCCACTGCGGCCATGCCGGTCGCACCGGCGACGCGCGCTCAGCCGTCGCCCTGGATCCCGCCCGGGGCCTGCGCCGGATCGCGCCAGCGGCGCACGGTGCGCTGGAAGAACATGTTGTTGGGAATCTGCAGCACGGTGCCTTCGTGGTTGCCGTCGGTTTCCTGCAGGGTGGTGTAGATCAGGTTGACGTCGATCACCCGCCCCTTCAGCCCCGGCTTCTCGCCGTTTTCCAGCAGTTCGATGTAGTCGTGCAGGCGGAACGGGCGCGTGGTGAAGATCAACAAGGTGCAGAAAATATTGGAGAGCACGCTCCAGGCGGCGAAGAAGGCCACCGCACCCACGGCCGCAAATCCGGTGAATGCCGTCCACAGCACGGTGGCCGAGACCCCGACGATGTTGAGCACCACCAGCAGTACGGTGAAATACACCACGAAGCTGAAGACCCGGCGCGCGCCCATGACCATTTCCGGCGGCAGCGTGTAGTGCTCGCCGATGCGGCGGATCAGCCGTCGTGCGATCAGGCGCAGCAGCCACGCCGCGAGCAGGGTGAGCACGATCTGCAGGGCAGGCACGCCGTAGTGCAGCCATTCGTGGGTCCAGGTGGGCAGGTGGTCTTTCATGCGAAGCGCGGATCCTTGCAGCGATACTGCGATAAACGTCTATCTTAATGCGCTGGCTGCAAGGGCTGGTCAATCCGGTCAGGGCTACGGGTGCGCCTCCAGGCGCGCGATCAGGGCCGATACGCAGCGCGGCGCATGTCCGGTGAACCGCACGCAGAGATCCGCCTGCGGCGCAAGGGTGACGCGCAGGGTCAGCGGGCTTCCGGGCAGGGTGCAACTGGTGGCCATGGCCAGCAGCAAGGCGAGGCAACTGGTGGGCATGGTGGGGTCCTTGGCTAACGCCGGCGGGGGGATGTCAGCTTGGATGCGGCCGGCGGCAGCAGGGTTTAAAGGCCTCGCCGAAACGCCCGTGCGGCCTGCTTTAAACCTTTTCGCCGGTGCCTGCATCCAACGGATATGCTCAACGCCTCCATGCCCGCTCCCTGCGTCCCGACCGAGGCCGATGCCATCGATGACCATGCCCTGGTCCGCGCGGCGGTCGGCGGTGACACGCTGGCCTACGAGCGCATCTACCGGCGTCATTCGCCGCGCGTGTATGCCGTGTTGTGGCGACTCTGCGGCGGCCAGGCGGCACGCGCCGAGGATGCGTTGCAGGAAGCATTCCTGCAGGCCTGGAAGGCGCTGCCGGGCTTTCGCTTCGACAGCAGCCTGGGCACCTGGCTGCACCGGCTGGGCGTGAATGCGGCGCTGATGGAACTGCGCGCCAACGCCGCCTGGCAGGCCTGCGACGCCGGTGAGGAGGGCTGGGACAGCGTGGCCGCGCTGGCGTCGGTGGAGCGGTGCGCGGGCACCACACTGGACCTGGAGCGCGCGCTGGACACCCTGCCGCCGCGCGCCCGTGCCGTGCTGGTGCTGCACGACATCGAAGGCTGGAAACACCAGGAAATCGCCACGCAGTTGCAGATGGCCGTGGGCAGCTCGAAGGCTCAGTTGCACCGTGCGCGCGGTTTGTTGCGCGCACGCTTGGGAGAAACCGCATGAACGACTACGACGACACCACACCCCACGATCCGGAGCATGCCGCGCTGCAGGCGCGGCTGCGGGCGCTGCCTGCCGAGCGGGTGCCACCGGCGCGGGTCTGGCAGGCCATCGCCACGCAGTTGCCGCCGATGCCGCGGCCGTCCGCCGACGTGCAGCGGCCGCGGGCGACGCGCGCACCGCGCCGGCGCTGGCCGCTTCGCGTGGGGCTGGGTCTGGCGGCGGCGCTGGGGGTGCTGATGGTGGTGCCGATGCCGGCGCCACGGACGCCCCCGCCGACGCTGGTCCAGCGCCAGGCCGAGGCGATGGCCGCCGAATACCAGCAGGCGATGGCGGCGCTGCCGCCGACGCAGGTGGGCGGCGACTGGCAGCCGGCGTTGCATGAGCTGGACAGCAGCGCCGACCACATCCGCGCGGCGATCGCCGAGAACCCGCGTTCGCGCGTATTGCTTTCGCAGTTGCAGCGCACCTATGCGCTGCGCCTTGAACTTACCCAGCAGGCGGTGATGGCCGCCGCTGGCCTGCCATCCTGAAAGAGGAGTGACACCATGCACACATCATTGCGTCTGATCGCCGCCCTGGGCCTGCTGCTGCCGTTGGCGGCGCAGGCCGCCACCCGCGTGGACGAGCGCGCGCCGCTGGGCGCGGGGGGCCGCGTCGAGTTGAGCAACATCGCCGGCAAGGTCAGCGTGCGCGGCTGGGACCGCAACGAGGTGGCGTTGAGTGGTTCGATGGCCGACGGCCTGACGCTCAAGCAGGACCGCAGTACCAACCGGGTGCGCTGGGAAGTGGTGTATCCGCGCAACGGCAACAACGGCGGGGCGACGCTGGAGCTGCGGGTGCCGCGTGCGGTGGAGGTGCAGCTGGGCACGGTGAGCGCGGATATCGACGTGGCCGAGGTGAACGTGCGGCGGCTGCAGGCCAACGCGGTGAGCGGCGATATCGCCGCGACCGGGCGCAGCGGCGAGACCGCGTTGACCACGGTGAGCGGCAGCATCCGCTCGCAGGTGCAGACGCCGCGCCTGGACCTGCGCGCGGTGAGCGGTTCGGTGCAGGCAACGGGCGGCTCGGGCGAGGTGGCGGCCGAGACCGTGTCGGGCAGCATCAAACTGGACGCGGGGCGGGTGCAGCGGCTGGGCGCTGAAGCGGTCTCGGGCAGCCTGAACGTGGCGGCCGCGGGATTGGCGCCGGGCGGGAAGGTGACGCTGCAGACGGTAAGCGGGTCGATCGGGCTGCAGTTGCCGCGCTCGGTGTCGGCGCAGCTGAGCGTGAAGACCTTCAGTGGCGACATCCAGTCCGATGCCGGCACGGTCGAGCGGCCGCGCTATGGGCCGGGCCGCAGCCTGGAGGCGAAACTGGGTGGGGGCGATGGGGACATCACGATCAACGCGCACTCGGGCAACGTGCGGGTGGGGCTGGGCGCGCGCTGAGTGCGGCCACCGCACCGGCGCGAGGCCGGTGCGGACGGCTGCAGGTCATCAGCCGGCTTTCTTCAGTGCCAGGGTGTTGCCCAGCACTTCGATCTTGCCACCACTCTTGCGGAACGCGGCCAGGTCGGCTGCGATGCTGGCGCTGTTGACGGCCGTGCTGGAACCCTGCTTACGGTCAACGCGAACGGTGTTGCCTGCCTTGGGGGAGGTCTTTGGCGTACGGGCCATGGATGCTCCTGTCATGGTTAAAACGTGGATAAAATCGTCGACAGATCGTGCTGTTGTCGACGGTAGTCCTGCCGCACGAGGCGGCAGTCATCGCCGCCCATGTCAAACTGGCGGCAGATGGCGGGACGCTGCGAATAGATGGTGCAGCGCAGGTGATAGGGGTCGATGGCCGCGCACCAGCCTTCATCGTTGCGGGCCATGACGGTGCGGCCGGCCTCGTCGGTATCGAGGAGGTAGCCGGGGACGCTGTCGCTGGGCATGACGGTGACGGACATCCGGCAACAGACTGCGTCACAACGGCGGCAGTCGATGGGGTCGGGTTCGGCAGCGGCAACTGGGGCTGGTACAACCAGGCGTTCGCCCAATCGAATCTCTCTTGGCGGCTCGGGGGCACTGCGCGCTGGGAACGAGCCGGATCACAGCGTAAAAGCGATCCCAGCGCCCGGGACGAATCCGAAGGCGGCAGCATCGAGAAGGACGGTGGCCTGTACGAGGCCCGGATGACATGCGCATTGCGCACTGAAGCCGAAAGATGATAGCGCTTCCGGCGTAACGTTTTGTTAATACGCTGCCCGGGCCGGGCGGAAGCCCTTGTGCCGCCTGGGTTTCAGCCGGTGGCCAGATCCACTATGTGGGGGCAGGGGCGCGCAAAACAACCCCTCCGCCCCATGCGGCGCCGCACCCGCAGCCTTACCGTGCCGGCCGCCGCCGACGACGCCTCAACCAGCCGCGGCCCACGCCAACCCATGCACGACGCCGAAGGACGGGTTGCCGCGCACCAGCGTCGCCCCCGGGAACGCCGCGGCCACCGCCTCCTGCAGGTAGCCGGCGCGCGACATGCCGCCGGTCAGGAACACCGCGGCCGGATCGTGGCCGATATCGGCGCGGACCTGCTCCAGCAGCGTGGCCAGCTCGCCCAGGTAGTTGCCGGCGGCCGCTTCCAGCCGCGAACGGTCCACCTGCACCGCCATCCCGCGCTCGATGAAATCCAGCGCGCTGTCGTGGCGGGTCTCGCTGCTCAGCCCGATCTTGCAACGTTCCACTTCGCGGTACAGGCGCGCCGTGTTGCCGGTGTCCTGCAGTGCCTGCATCCGCTTGCCCCACGGCGCTTCGGCGTCGCGGTAGTTGTGCTGGCGGAAATCGCGCTGGCGGGTCATGTCCTGCACCATCGCCGCCTCCACGTAGTGGTGGGCGGGAATGCGGCTGACGCCACGGCCGAACAGCGGCATGTACGCGCCCAGGCTCAGGGCCAGGTCGATATCGGTACCGCCGCGCGCGATGCCCCAGGCGCGGTGGATCTTCGGTGCCTGCGTGCCGCCGACGCGCGCATGCGCGATGTCGGTGGTGCCGCCGCCGATGTCCACCACGATCGCCTCGTGCTCCTGCGCGCTTTCGGCGTGGTAATGCATGGCCGCGGCCGCCGGCTCTTCCAGGAAATCCACGTCGTCGAAGCCGGCTGCGATCGCGGCGGTGTGCAGGATCTCCAGCGCCTGGTCGTTGCCGGCCGCGCCGATCGAACTGCGGAACTGCACCGGGCGGCCCAGCGTGGCCGTGCGCACCGGCTGGTCGAGCTGGCGCGAGGCGGTCAGGCGGATGTGTTCGAGGATGTGCGTGGCGATGCCGGTGATGGTCTGGCGCGCGCGCGGGTGCAGGTTGTAGCCGAGCATCGACTTGGGGCTCTGCACCAGGTTGCCTTCGTTCTCTTCGAAGTAGGCTTCCAGCGCGTCGTCGCCGTACACCGCGTTCTGCAGCAGCTTGGTCGAACTGAGCGGCGCACGCATCTGCTCTTCCATCCATTGCCGCCGCACCACGCGCAGTGCCTCGCGGCGCAGCGCATCGGGCGTGCGCTCCTGCCCGGCGGCACGCGCATCGCGGGCGGCTGCGTCGATCAGCCGGGCCAGGTCGTGCTCCAGCGCCGGGGTCAGCTCGAAGTCGTTCGGGTCGCGCATCACCTCGGGGAAGTACACCGTGGTGCGGAACTGCTCGGCCTGGCCAAACTGGATCGGCACCACGCTGCCGTCCACCACGGCGGCGGCGGCGGAGTTGCTGGTGCCAAAGTCGATGCCGATTTTCATGCGGGGCCGGGCGGTGGTCGGGGGGCGCGCACTTTGCGGCAAGCGGGCGGGCGGTGCAAGGGCCGGAGGGGAGGGCGGTTACAATGGGGATTGTTCAGATTCCCAAGGCGTCACCATGTCCACCGCTCCTGCCTGCCCCCAATGCACCCTCGAAAACACCTACGCCGATGGCGCGCTGTGGATCTGCGCCGACTGCGGCCATGAGTGGACCACGGCCGAAGCCAGCGGCGAAGGCCTGGTGGTGCGCGACAGCAACGGCAACGTGCTGGCCAGCGGTGACACCGTCACCGTGATCAAGGACCTGAAGGTGAAGGGCTCCTCGATCCCGCTCAAGCAGGGCACCGTGATCCGCAACATCCGCCTGGTGGAAGACGACGCCGAGCACATCGAAGGCAACTCGGAGAAGATCAAGGGTCTGGTGCTGAAGACCTGCTTCCTCAAGAAGGCCTGAGCCCGGCTCAGTTGGCCGCGGCGTCGTGCTGGCGCCAGCGCGCCAGGCTCTCCATCTTGGCCTGGTAGCGGGCCTTGAGCGCGCCGGCATCGTCGCCGGCCAGGTCGCGCGCGCGGGCCATTTCGCGGGAGGCGCGGCGGTTGTCGCCGGCCAGGAAGTATGCGCGGGCCAGCCCGAAATGGAACTGGTGCGCGGTCTCGTACAGGGCCACCGCGCGCCGGTAATACCGGATCGCCGCGGCGTAGTCGTGGCGTTGCTCGGCCGCGTTGCCGAGGCGGAACTGCACGAACGGGTCGTCGCGCTGCACCTGCTGCAGGCGGTTGGCCAGCAACGTGGCCTGGCGGCTGTCGCCCAGCCGCCGGTACAGCGCGGCGGCGTTGGTCAGGCTGGGCGCATTGCGCGGCTTGAGCTGCAGCGCGGTGCGATAGTCATGCTCGGCCTGGGCCAGGTTGCCGCTGCGTGCGTCGAGTACGCCCAGGTTGTTCCAGCCCGAAACGAAGGCCGGATCCTGCGCGAGCGCGGCCTGGAAGTAGGCGCGTGCCTGCACCGCGTCGCCGTCGGTCATGTGCATGGCGCCGCGGTTGTTGTAGAAGTGCGCCAGCGCGCGTGCCGGGCTGACCGGCTGCGGGCCGTAGCGGTCGTAGAGCACGTTGCGGTCCAGGTCCACCACCGCGATGCGACCGTTGATGTTCACCCCGGCGTTGACGTGGCCGACGCTGTAGATGACGCCCTGGTCCTGGTACCAGGTCACCACCTGCGCCACTTCCTGCACGCGCGCGTCGATGCCGGCCGCACGCGCCAGGGTCACGAACAGCAGGGTGAAGGACAGGCAGTTGGCGCGGTGGTTCTGCCAGGTCTCGGTCAGCGTCTGGGTGGCATACGGGTCGTAGGTCAACGCCATGCCGTCGTCATCGAAGATCAGGTGCACCAGGCGTTCGATGCGTTGCTCACGCGCGTAGCCGGGCGCGATCACCCGCTGCTGAAGCAGCGCCTGCAGCGGCGGGGGAATGGCCAGTATCTGCGCGGGGCTGGGCGGTGGAGCTGGCGCCGGCGCCGGCGCGATGGCGGCGGCCGGCGGTGGGGCCGGTGGTTCGGCGGAGGTGGCAGGCATGGCGACGGCCAGCCCCATCGCGATCAGGCCCCGCAGCAACAGCGTTGATCTGCACACGGACATCGCGCCCACCTCGCCGGGGACTGCCCCGCTCGGGCCAGTCTAGGCCGGGGCAGGCGCCGCGGCATGCCGTTTGTCGGCCCGTTCGGCCATCCACAGCCGGTGTGGACCAGGGCCGGGCAAACCTGTGGATAAACCAGCAGACCCACGCTGCGGCAAGGCCTGCACCGGGGTGGTCAAAAAACCGCCAGGCGAGGCCCTCTTGCCAGCCGCCGATCCGGTCGCCACTGTGGGCGCATGCGCTTCGAACCGATGACCCTGCCCGCGACGATGCAGGCCGACCTGGAGGCCGCCTACGCGATGCCGCCGCGGGCGTATCACAACTTTTCCCACGTGCAGGCGGTGCTGCGGCACTGCCAGGACGTGGCTGACGGCCCGGGCTGGCGACAGCCGCGCGAGGTGCAGTTGGCCGCGCTGTACCACGATGCGATCTACGACGCCGGCCGCAGCGACAATGAGGCGCGTTCGGCGGCGATGGCACGGCAGGCGATCGAACGCTGGCTGCCGGCGGCCGGGATCGACGTGGCGCGGGTGGTGCAGCTGATCGAGCTGACGGCGCGCCATGGTGCGCTGGCGGCGGCGGACATCGATGACGAGGCCGCATTGTTCCTGGATTGCGACATGGCCGTCCTGGGCGCGCCGGCGGCGGTATTCGATGCCTACGACCAGGGGATCGCCGAAGAGTACGCCGGACACGTCCCGGGATTCCTGTTCCGCCTCAACCGCCGTCGTTTTCTCAAGCAACTGCTGCTCAAGCCACGCATTTTCCTGAGTGGCTTCTTCCATGAGCGGCTGGATCGGGCCGCGCGCGCCAACCTGCGTCGCCGCATCGGATAATGGCGGCCGGTTTTCCTTCCACCCCGTCCTGCCTGCCCATGTCCCAGCCTGCTGCGCCGCCCACCGATCCCCGCCCGCAACCGCCCGAGGAACCGGGCCCGAACGAGTGCTGCGGCAGCGGGTGCCCGTTGTGCGTGCTGGACCTGTACAGCGATGAGCTGCAGCGCTATCGCGCCGCGCTGGCCGCCTGGATGCTGCGCCACCCCGATGCCGACGCCTGAGCCGGGAGCCCACCGTCGATGACGGATCATCACCCCATGGCAACCGGCCGCGCGCGGGCGCACGGCGCAATCGCGCTGGCGGCCCTGTGTGCGTTGGTGCTGTTTACCGCCACCGCGCTGTGGACCCAGTGGGCACGCCAGGACCTGGACTGGGTGCAGGCCACCTTGAGCCTTTACCTGCACGGTCCCTGGGGCCTGGCGCTGCGCAGCGCGTATTGCGTGCTGGCCGTGGCGATCATGCTGCTGGCGTGGTCGCTGCATGCCGCCAGCCGCTCTCCGCGGCGCAGTGCGGCGGCGCCGCTGCTGTTCTGGATGGCGGCCTGCGGATTGATGGGCGTGGCGATCGGCGACAGTTGGTTGCCCACGCACGCGCCGTTGCTGGCGCCGCTGGTGCATGGCCTGGCGGCCAACACCGCCTTTCTGTGCGTGAGCGTGGCGATGCTGCTGCAGAGCTGGTACCTGCGCGCCGACCCGCGTTGGTCGCGGTGGGCGGGCGCGGCGTGGGGGTGGGCGTGGCTGTGTTTCGTGCTGCTGTGGCTGCACGTGTTGTGGCGTGGCCCGCCACGCGGGGCCGGGCAGAAGCTGGTGATCGCCGCGGTGGTGCTGTGGCTGCTGGCCGTGGCGCTGCAGGCCTGGCGTCAGTCGCGGCCGCCCGCGCCGCGCTGAGTGGCGCCCGGCGTGCGGCCAGCCTGTGTACATGCCGTTGCCGGGGGACCGGCGTATCGTGGCGGGGACTCTTTCAGGATATGTGACGATGCGGGCAGCCGGGTGGGGGAAGGTGCTGGGTCTGGTGATCGGCGGGTGGGCGTCGGCGGCGTTGGCCGCGGCCCCGCAGCAGGTGAGCCACGGACGCTTCCAGCAGGTGCCGGTGTACGTGCCGGACGGTCGCCCCCAGCGGGTGGTGGTGTGGTTCGACGGCGGCCGCGAACAGGCGCGCACGGCCGAGCGGATCGATGCGCTGCGCCTGCAGGGCGCGCTGGTGGCCCGGGTCGACGTGGCCAGGCTGCACCAGGTCCTCGCACGCGAAGGCGGCGGAAGCTGCGCGTTCGGCGCGGGCGATGTGGAGAACTTCTCGCGCTGGTTCCAGGCTTACCTGCACGTGCCCGGCTATCACCTGCCGCTGATCGGTGGCGATGGCGAGGGGGCCGAGCTGGCCTACGCGGTGGCCGCCCAGGCCGATACGCAGGTGTTCGCCGGGCTGCTCACCACCGGCTTCTGCCCTGACCACGCGCGCGAGCGCAAGGTCTGCGGGGCCGGGTCCAGCCATGGCCGGCTGCAGCCGGCCGAGTTGAATTTCCCCTGGCTGGACGCGGCCGGCGGCAACCATTGCACGGTCGGCAATGCCGCCGCCTTCGTGCGCAAGGTGGCGATGGGCCGCCAGTTCCAGCGCACCGGCGGTGGCGATGAACTGCCCGGCCTGCTGGCAGCCGCCGAGGTGATCGGCGCGCAGAAGGGGGTGAGCCTGGCGCCGCCGCCGGATGCGCTCAAGGGCCTGCCGGTGGTGGAGGTGGATGCCAGCAAGCCCGGCGATACCTTCGCGATCTTCGTGTCCGGCGATGGCGGTTGGGCCGGCCTGGACAAGGAAGTGGCGGCGGCATTGGCCGAAGGCGGCGTGCCGGTGGTTGGCGTGGATTCGTTGCGCTACTTCTGGACCGCACGTACGCCGGAAGGCTTCGCCCGCGACCTGGAACGGATTGCCGCGCACTACAGCCAGCAGTGGCAGCGCAAACGCGTGGTGCTGGTCGGGTTTTCGCAGGGTGCCGATGTGCTGCCGGCCGCCATCAACCAGCTCTCCCCGGCCGTGCGCGACAGCGTGGCGATGATCGGGTTGATGTCGGTGGGCAGGAACGCCGATTACGAATTCCACGTCAGCAACTGGCTGGGTGGCGGCGGTGGTGGGCTGCCGATCGCACCGGAGATCGCCAAACTGCCGTCGGGCAAAACGCTGTGCCTGTACGGCGAGGACGACGACGACGCGCTGTGCCCGTCGCTGCCGGCGGGCCATGCACAGGTCATCAAGCTGCCCGGCGACCATCACTTCAAGGGCGACTACGACCGCCTGGCGCAGACGCTGCTGGAGCATCTGCCGGCGCGGTAGAGCCGACCGTTGGTCGGCTGATCCGATGCGTGGTGTTACCGCAGCCGACCAACGGTCGGCTCTACCGGTGCGCTGCGGATTGCGGCAGCCGACCAACGGTCGGCTCTACCGGTGCGCTGCGAGTTACGGCAGTCGACCTACGGTCGGCTCTACCGGTGCGCTGCGAACTGCTGCAGCCGACCAACGGTCGGCTCTACCGGTGCGCTGCGAATTACGGCAGCCGACCAACGGTCGGCTCTACCGGTGCGTTGCGAATTGCGGCAGCCGACCAACGGTCGGCTCTACCGGTGCGCTGCGAATTGCGGCAGCCGACCAACGGTCGGCTCTACCGGCGCGTTGCGAATTGCGGCCGCCGACCAACGGTCGGCCCTACCGGCGTGGGTCCAGCGAGATCAGCCGGGTGGCATCGAGCAGCGCGGCGGGCAGGTGCACGCCGCCCGGCGCGGCCAGGTAGCGGGCACGCCACTGCGGGGCGAACTTGGACTTGAAGCGGCGCAGGCCGCTGAAGCCGTAGAAACGCTCGCCATGACGGGCCACGATGTTCGCAAAGCGGTTCCAGCGGCCGGCCAGGCGATGCTGTGCCAGCCCGGACAACGGCGCCATGCCCAATGAGAAGCGGTGGAAGCCGTTGGCACGGCCCCACAGGAACAACTCGATGAACAGGAAATCCATGGTGCCCTTGGGCGCATCGTCGACATGCCGCATCAGGTCCACCGACAGTTCGTTGCCGGCCGGTGCCTGCCACAGGTTGGCGAAGGCGACGATGCGGCCGTCCGCTTCCACCAGCGCGACCGGGAAGCGCACCAGGTAGTCCGGGTCGAAGCTGCCCAGCGAGAAGCCCTTTTCGTCGCCGGCCTTGTCGTCCAGCCATTCCTGCGAGATCGACGCCAGCGCCGGCAGCAACGCCGGTACCTCCGCCGGCTGGGCCACGCGGAAGCTCAGCCCGCCGCGCTTGCCGCGGTTCCAGGCCTGGCGCAGGTCGGCGCGCTCGCGCCCCTCCAGGCCGAAGTCCTGCAACGGCACCATGGCTTCCTCGCCCAGCTTGACCAGGGTCAGGCCGAGGTCGAGGTAGGTCTGCCAGTAGGCTTCGCCGACCTGGTAGAACACCGGGCGCAGGCCGAGCCGGTCGGCTTCCTCGCGGAAGCGCCAGATCAGCCCGCGGGCGACGTCCGGCGGGCCGACCGGGTCGCCCATCGCGATGAGCGAACCGCCGTAGCGCTGCATCATCACGAAGCCGCGCTGATCGGCATCGCGCAGCACCGCCTTGTCGGCGGTCAGCACCAGGCAGGCCTGGGTGTCTTCGGCGGCGGCCAGGATCGGCGCCAGCGCGTCCAGGGTCGCCGCATCGGCCGGTGGCAGCGGGCTGCGCGTGCTGTGCAGCAAGCGGGCCAGGCCGAAGATCGTCAGCGCGATCGCCACCACCAGCAGCGCCCGCAGCGCGCGCGGTGCGTTGCCCTGCAGTGCGAATTCCCACCACAACTCGTTCTGGTATTCGACGTGGCTGTAGACGAAGAACAGCAGCCAGATCACCGCCACCAGCACCAGGCCGAGGTTGCGGATCCACGGCCACGACCAGGCTTCGTCGAGCAGCGCGCCCTGGCGGTAGAACTCGCGGCGCGACGCCCACAGGGCCATCGCCACCAGCAGCGCGGACAGCGCGATCAGCACCTGGCCGCCGCGCAGCCAGATCGGCAGCGGTGCGATCACGCAGATGCCCAGGGCGAGCATCCACGCCGCATGGCTGCGCCGCTGCAGGCCCTGGCCGATCAGCAGCAACGCCACGCCTGCCAGGCTGCCGAGCAGGTGCGAGGTTTCCAGGATCGGCAGCGACGCATTGAGCAGGTGCCGGCGCGGCGTCGGCAGGGTGCCATCGATCACCAACGCGGCGCCCACGCTGAACACCGCCAGCGCGATGATCTGCGGCAGCCACGGGCGCAGTGCGGTCCAGCCGGCCCGGGTGGCCCCGGCGCCCACCCGCAGCGGCTTGCGCATGGCCGGGCCGAGCGCGAGCAGTGTGGCCAGCAGCAACGGCAGCACGTAATAGGTGACGCGGTAGATCAGCGCGGCGGCCAGCACCGCCGCGGGGGCCACCTGCGGCAGCAGCTTGAGCAGGCTCCACTCGAACACGCCCAGCCCGGCCGGCACGCTGGAGATCAAGCCGGCCAGCACGGCCACCAGGTACAGGCCGACGAAGCCGGGCAGGCCGGTCGGGGTGTCCATCGGCAGCAGCACGTAGAACGCCGCGCTGGCCAGCACCAGTTCGACCACGCTCAGCGCGGTAACCCCGAGCATGGTGCGGCGGTCGGGCAGCCACAGGCCGTGGCCGCGGACGCTGAAGGTGCGGCCCTCGCGCCCCACCAGCAGCAACGTGCCGAGGTAGCCGAGCAGGCCGACGATGCCGAACACGCGCACCGCCTGCACGGACACGGGCAGCGCCAGCGCGGCGGCGCCCGGTTCGAGGATGAAGGCCAGGGCCAGCAGCAGCCATGCGCCGAACACGAAGCCCAGCGTGCTCATCAGCACCACCTGGCCGATTTCGCCCAGGCTCAGGCCGGCGCCACCGTAGCCGCGCAGGCGCACCGCGCCGCCGGTGAGCGCGGCAAAGCCGAGGGTTTGGCCAAGCGTGTGGGCGAGGAAGGCGGTGATCCCCACGCGGGCCGGGTGCAGTTGCTTGCCGCTGCGGCGCAGGCCGATCGCATCGAAGCCGATCAGGCAGGCGTAGCTGGCCAGGCCGAGCACCACGGTCAGCGCGATCTGCCCGGCGCCGAGGTGGCGGAAGGCATCGCGGATGGCGCGATAGCCGTGTTCGTCGAATTCGTTGGCCAGCCCGCGCAGGGCCAGGGCCAGGATCGCCAGGCTGAAGATCACGGTGGCCGCGCGGCGCCAGGCGAGGCGGGCCGGGGCCGGAGCAGGGGTTGTTTCGGTCATCGGTACAGCGTGCTCCGGGGCAGGCGATGAAAGAGTCAAGGCCCGCGATGCGGGCCTGCGCGCGCATCGTGCGCCTGATGCGCAGCGTTGCCAAGACCATGCGCTGTGCCTGCCGTGGCCGCAATGATCGCGGGCAAGGACAGGTGCACGCCGCATCGGTGACAATGCCGTATCACCCAGAGGAGCCATCGCCATGTTGGAACGTTTCGACGTAGGTCCGCGCATGTCCGAAATGACCGTCCACAACAAGGTCGCCTATCTGTCCGGGCAGATCCCCGAGGACACCAGCCAGGACATCACCGGGCAGACCCGGCAGGTGCTGGCCGAGATCGACAAGCTGCTGGCGCTGGTGGCCAGCGACAAGCAGCACATCCTGCGCGCGGAAGTGTTCCTGGCCGACATCAACGACTTCGCCGGCATGAACGCCGCGTGGGATGAGTGGGTGGTGGCGGGCATGACCCCGGCGCGTGCGACGGTGGAGGCCAAGCTGGCCGACGCGAGCTGGAAGGTGGAGATCGTGGTCACCGCCGCCTTGCCGTAACCGGCCGCCGGGCATGGCTCGGCGCCCTCCATGCACATCCGCCGCGCCGCGCGATGCGCGCGGCGACGCGTCAGGGCGCGGCGATCAGCGCGATGCAGTCCACCGGACACGGTGGAATGCACAGCTCGCAGCCGGTGCACAGGTCGGCGATGACGGTGTGCATGTACTTGGCCCCGCCAACGATGGCGTCCACCGGGCAGGCCTGGATGCACTTGGTGCAGCCGATGCAGTCTGCCTCGACGATCAGCGCGACCTGGGCGGGGGTGTATTGGCCGCGGCTGCGGTCGAACGGCACCGCGGCCACGCCCAGCGCATGCGCCAATGCGCGCGCGCCCGCGTCACCGCCAGGCGGGCAATGGTCCACGCCGACCTCGCCGCGGGCCATCGCGTCGGCATAGGGGCGACAGCCGTCGAAACCGCACTGGCCACATTGGGTCTGCGGCAACAGGCGGTCGAGGCGTTCGATCAGGGCGGTGCTGGGGCTGGGCATGCGTGGCGTCGGCTGCGCGGGGACATCATGGGGTGAGGGGTTTGCCGCGATACCAGCGGTCGTGGGCGAGGGCCAGCATGGGGCGGTCCTCGCGACTGTCGCCGTAGGCGTGGATGCGCTGGTAGCGTGACAGGTCGTAGCGGTGGCGGATGTGTTCGGCTTTGCGCGGGCCACAGTCACCGTCGGCGTAGCGGCCGGTCAGGCGCCCGTCGCGGCTTTCCAGCCGGTTGCAGATCAGGTCCAGGCCGAGCGATTCGCACCAGGGCCGCAGGTACAGGTCCAGCGAGCCGGACACGATCACCACGGTGTGGCGCTGCTGCAGGTGCCAGCGGATCTGTTCCAGCATCTGCGGGCGCACCACCTCGGGCAGCACGTCGCGGGCGTAGCCGACGGCCTGGGTGGCGATGTCGTCAACATGGCGGTTGCTGAAGGTCAGCCGGGTGACGCGGGCACGGATGCGTTCGGCCGAGATCAGCCTGAGCCGGTAGGCCAGCAGCCACGGCCCGACCTTCCACCAGGCCTGGGCCAGTTGCTCGGGCGTGGCGACGCGGCGCAGGAAGCGGCCATAGGTATCGCAGGTGGTGACCGTGTGGTCGAAATCGAACAGCGCCAGTTCCAAACCGCACCTCCCTCCGTGCAGGCCAGCAGGACGGGGCGGCCGGGCCGCCCCATCGTTGCGATCAGCGCACCGGCATGCCGGGCTGGGCGCTGCTGTCGGCGTCGAGCAGGGCCAGGTCGCCGCCGTCGAAGCCGGCCGACAGGATCATGCCTTCGCTCAGGCCGAAGCGCATCTTGCGCGGGGCCAGGTTGGCGATGAACACCACGCTGCGGCCGACCAGCTTGTCCGGCTCGCCGTAGCTGGCGCGGATGCCGGAGAAGATCTGGCGCTTGCCCAGGTCGCCGGCATCCAGTTCGAAGCGCAGCAGCTTGTCCGAGCCGTCGACGAACTCGCAGGCCAGCACCTTGCCGATGCGCAGGTCGAGCTTGGCGAAGTCGTCGATGCCGATATACGCCGGGCCATCGGTGGCCGCCGGCGCAGCGGCCGGTGCGGGCGCCGGCTTGGCGGGCTTGGCCGGGGCGGCAGGCGCGGCGGCGGCGAGGGTGTCCTTGGAGGCGTCAGTCATGGCGTCGATCATTTTCGGGTCGATTCGGGTGAACAGCGGGGCGTACACGGCAATGGTGTGCGCGGTGAGCGGGCGGGCGATGTCGGTCCAGTCCTGCACCGGTGCGGCGAGGAAGGCCTCGGCCTGGGCGGCGGTGGCCGGCAGGATCGGCTTGAGCGCGGTGACCAGCACGCGGAACAGGTTCAGGCCCTGGGTGCAGACCGATTGCAGCTGTGCGTCGGCGCCGTCCTGCTTGGCGATGACCCATGGCTTCTGGTCGTCGATGTAGCGGTTGGCTTCGTCGGCGAGGGTCATCGTGAGGCGCACGGCGGCGGCCGGGTCGTTGCGCTCGTAGGCCTCGCGGATGGGGGCGAGGGCGGCGACGAAGCGGTCGTACTGCGCGGCATCGGGCAGGGCGGCGGCGAGGCGGCCGTCGAAGCGCTTGCTGATGAAGCCGGCGCACCGGCTGGCCAGGTTGACGAACTTGCCGACCAGGTCGGCGTTGACGCGCGCGATGAAGTCGCCAAGATTGAGGTCGAGGTCTTCGACGCCGCCACCGGACTTGGCGGCGAAGTAGTAGCGCAGGGCTTCGGCTTCGAGGCCGACATCGAGGTAGGTGCGCGCCATGACGAAGGTGCCGCGCGACTTGGACATCTTGGCGCCGTCGACCATCAGGTAGCCGTTGACGTGCAGGCGGGTCGGCGCGCGGTGGCCGGTGCCGTGCAGGACCGCGGGCCAGAACAGGCCGTGGAAATTGACGATGTCCTTGCCGATGAAATGGTGCAGTTCGGTGCTGGTGCCGGCGCGCAGGTGGGCGTCGAAGTCTTCGCCGTTCCTGTCGCAGAGGGTCTTGAAGCTGGAGAGGTAGCCGATCGGGGCATCCAGCCAGACGTAGAAGTACTTGCCGGGCTGGCCGGGGATCTCGAAGCCGAAGTAGGGCGCGTCGCGGGAAATGTCCCAGGCGCGCAGGCCGCCGTCGGCGTTGAGCCACTCGCCGAGCTTGGCCTTGACGCCGGGCAGGGCGACGTCGCCGGCGAGCCAGTCGCGCAGGAAGGCGTCGAAGTGGCCGACCTCGAAGAAGAAATGTTCGGAGTCGCGCAGTTCCGGGGTGGCACCGGAGATGACCGAGCGCGGGTCCTTGAGTTCGGTGGGGGCGTAGGTGGCGCCGCACACTTCGCAGTTGTCGCCGTACTGGTCCGGGCTGCTGCACACCGGGCAGATGCCCTTGATGTAGCGGTCGGGCAGGAACATGCCCTTGGCCGGGTCGTAGAACTGGGCGACGGAGCGGCGCGCGATGTGGCCTTCGGCCTCAAGCTTGAGGTAGAAGGCTTCGGTGAGGGCCTTGTTGGCGGCCGAGTTGGTGGAATCGTAGTGGTCGAAGGCAACGCCGAACGCGGCAAAGTCGCGTTCGTGGCTGGCCTGGATGTTGGCGATGAAGGCCTCCGGGGTCACGCCGGCCTTTTCGGCGGCGAGCATGATGGGGGTGCCATGGGTGTCATCGGCGCAGACGAACCAGGTCTTGCCGCCGCTCATTCGCCGCGCGCGTACCCAGATGTCAGCCTGGATGTAGCCGACCAGGTGGCCCAGGTGGAGCGGGCCGTTGGCGTAGGGCAGGGCGGTGGTGACGAGAGCGGTGCGGGTCATGGTCTGCGTTGTTGCCTTGGGGACTGGGGATTATCGCATGGAGGGGGTGGGCGCCTGCGGCGGGCGTTTCTTTTGCGGGCAATGGCTGGAGCTGAAGCAGAAGCTGGAGCAGAAGCT
Source organism: Stenotrophomonas sp. Steno-Z1 (assembly GCF_056393175.1). Classification (NCBI taxonomy): domain Bacteria; kingdom Pseudomonadati; phylum Pseudomonadota; class Gammaproteobacteria; order Lysobacterales; family Lysobacteraceae; genus Stenotrophomonas; species Stenotrophomonas sp. Steno-Z1. The sequence goes on from NZ_JBWJPB010000001.1 coordinate 513,692, forward strand.
GGAGCCGAAGCCGAAGCCGAAGCTGGGGCGCCGTTGGGGTGTCGGGCTGGGTCGGCGGGGGTGGGGCGCAGGGACACGCCGCAAGTACGTCCATGTAGGCTCGTATAGCGCCATCCATGGCGCTATACGGTCCCTGCGCCCCACCCCCGCCGACCCCTGACAGTGGATGGGGCCTCTTTTTTGGGGCAGGGCTTGAGTCGACGGCTACGGCAACGGCAACGGCTTCAGTGACGGGGTGCGGGCTGGAGACGTGGGGGGTGTCTGGTGCTGGGCTGCGAGGGGTTGGAATGGATGGGCGGGTGGGGGGAGGAAATGCAAAAGGCCGAAGCGGTGTTGCCGCTTCGGCCTTTTTTGTTTCCCGGCCGGCTATGCCGATGGCTGCGGGCTGGGGGCGCTGGTTCGGGGGTGCGACGCCTGGCCAAGCCGCGATGGTTACTCGCGCACCCAGGTCTGCGAGCGGCAGATGAAGGCGATGCAGCCGGAGACGTCGAGCTTGGCGCCGCCGGTCTGCAGCTTGGCCTTGGACTTGTAGGTCTTGCCGTTGCCCGGGTCCAGGATGGTGCCGCCAGCCCAGGCGTTGCTGCCGTCGGCCTTGAGGTTCCACAGGATCGTCATGCCCTTGACCGGCTTGTTCTTGTTGGCGCCCTCGCAGCCGTCGCAGACCGGATTGGGGCCCTTGTCCGAATGCAGTATCTCCACCACCTTTCCGGTCAGGGTGCCGTTGGTGGCCTGGGTGATCTCTACGATCGACTTCACCTTGCCGGTCTTGTCGTCGATCGTCTTCCAGCGGCCGACGGCGCCATCGGCGGCACTGGCCGACATCGCGGCCATCATCAGCGGCAGTGCCAGCAGCAGGGTCTTCAAAGTCTTGCGCATGGTTCCCCTCCCAGGGAGTTCGTGAATGCCGACGCAGGGCCGGTACAGGCCGACTGTATACCCATTCGCTCCGGTACGGAACGCACCGCCGGCGCTGTTCAGCCGGCCTCGGCCGGGATCTCGTACAGCTCCAGGGGCAGTCCGTCCGGGTCGGCGAAGAAGGTGAAGCGGCGGCCGGTGTATTCGTCGGTACGGATCGGCTCGCAGGTTACGTCGGCGGCGGCCAGGCGGGCGATCATCGGTTCCAGCGCCGCTACCCGGAACGCCAGATGGCGTAGCCCCTGCGCCTCCGGGCGGCTGGGTCGAGGCGGCGCCCCCGGGAACGAGAACAGCTCCAGTTGGCCGCCGTCGGGCAGGGCCAGGTCGAGCTTCCAGGAATCGCGCGCGGCGCGGTAGTTTTCGTCCAGCACCCGCAGCCCCAGCACCTGGGTGTAGAAGGCCTTGGAACGGGCGTAGTCCGCGCCGATCACCGCGACGTGGTGGATGCCGAGCAGCAAGGGAGTGTCGAGGTGGGTCATTGCAGGGTGTCCAGCCAGCGCTGGGCGATCTGCAGCGCCAGCGGATAGGGTTCGGGGCCGTCGCGGTTGGTCAGGATGATCACGCTCAGGCGGTGCGCGGGGTAACGCAGGATCACGCTGCGGAAGCCGATGCTTTCGCCGCTGTGCCAGTGCGCCTCGCCGTTGAGCCGCCAGCCGAAACCGTAGAACGGCGCGCCGGGTTCGTTGGTGCGGGTAGCCGGTGCGAACGCCTGCCGCAGCGAAGCGATGCCGAGCAGGCGCGGGTCGTAGAGCGCGGCATCCCAGCGCGCAAGATCATCCAGCGACGCGTAGATGCCACCGTCGCCGAGCACCGCGCTGGTCGGGCTCTGGTCGGTACGCTGCCAGCGTCCGTCGATCTCGCTGTAGCCATAGGCGCGTGCCGCGACATCATCCACGCCGTCCTGGTGCGCGACGGCGTGCGCCATGCCCAACGGCTGGAAGATCCGTGCGCGCAGGAACGTGGCGAAGTCCTGCCCGGATGCCTGGCCCACCACCAGCGCCAGCAGGGCGTAGCCGCTGTTGCTGTAGCGGTAGCGGCTGCCCGGCACGAACAACGTGCGGTCCTGGCGCTCCAGCAGGTGCAGCACGTCGAGGTCGCGCACCTGCGCGGTCGCATCGCGGGGCATCAGGTCTTCGTAGTCCAGCAGTCCGCTGGTATGGCTGAGCAGGTGGCGCAGGGTGATCGTATCGGCGGCCGCCGGCAGCGAAGGCAACCAGCGCTTGACCCGGTCGTCCAGCGAGAGGGCGCCCTCCTGTGCCAGCAGCAGGATCGCCGTCGCGGTGAACTGCTTGCTGACCGAGGCCAGGCGGAAGTTGGTCTGCGCCGTCACCGGCGTGCCGTCTTCGACCACCGCCAGCCCGTAGCCGCGGCGGAACACCGGCTGGCCGTCGTGCAGCACCAGCACCGCCGCACCGGGGACCTGGCCGTCGTAGCGCTGCAGCAGCGCATCGATGCCCGGGTCCGGTGGACCCGGGCGAGGGCCGCCCGCTGCGTCGGCGGCGCCGAGCAGGCCCGTGCACAGCAGGGCGATCCAGCCGAATCGATGGGCAACCGCGCGCTGCATGGCCGGCTCCCTCGTCGTGCTCAGGGAGCGGGCGTGGCAGCCGGCGTACCGGCGGTCTCGCTGGCGATCCAGCGCTGCAGCTTGGCATCGAGGATGTCCAGCGGCATCGAACCGTCGCGCAGCACCTCTTCGTGGAAACGGCGCAGGTCGAAGCGCGGCCCCAGCGCCGCCTTGGCACGGTCGCGCAGCTCGAACATCTTCAGCTCGCCCAGTCCGTTGGGCAGGGTCTGCCCGGGCAGGGCCATGAAGCGTTCGACTTCGGCGGTGGCATCCTCGCTGGGCAGGTCGGCGGTCTTGACCAGGTAGTCCACCGCCTGGCGCTTGCTCCAGCCCTGCGCGTGCAGGCCGGTATCGGCCACCATGCGCGCGGCGCGGGTCAGCGCGGCCTGCAGGTAGCCGATGCGCTCGTACGGATCCTGGTACACGCCCAACGGCTCGCCCAGCGATTCGGCGTACAGGCCCCAGCCCTCGATGAAGGCGATATCGCCGCCGAGGCGACGGAAGCGCGGCAGCTTGTCCAGTTCCTGCTGCAGGCCCAGCTGCACGTGGTGGCCGGGGAGGCCCTCGTGCAGGAACTGCATCGGGGCCGCCCAGCGCCGGCGCGTGGGCAGGTTGGCGGTGTTGACGTACAGGATGCCCGGGCGCAGGCCATCGGGCAGCGGCGGCTGGTAGCTGACCGCCGCGGCGCTGGCGGCGCGCTCGGGCTCGACCGCGTGCACCTCCATCGGGGCCTTGGGCAGCGTGCCCAGCAGCGCCGGGAGGCGGCTGCCGACCTGGGCCTGCAGCTGCTTGTAGCGGTTCAGCACCGCCTCGGCGTTGGCGTACTGGAAGCTCTTGTCGGTGCGCATGTTACGCAGCACCTTCTGCTGCGAACCGCGGATCCGGTTGTCCTTGAGGGTGCTGGCGATCTGCCCCTGCAGGGTGGCCACGCGCTGCTCGGCCAGGGTGTGGATCTGCGCGGCATCCAGGGTGGAGGCGCTGCTCTGCACGATGTTCTGCGCATACCACGCCTGCCCGTTCGGCAAGGCGCCCAGGCCGTCGCTGCTGCGCGTGGCCGGGAGGTACTCGGTGGCGATGAAGCCGCGCAATGCGCGGTAGGCGGGCATGATCCGGTACTCGATCATGCGCTTGTACTCGGCGCTGATCCGCGCCTTGTCCGCCGCCGGGAAATCGTCGGGCATGTTGCGTACCGGTGCCCAGAAGATCGATTCCTCGGCCGTCGGCTTGATCACCGCATCCAACTGCGGCAGCACTTTTTCCATCAGGTCGCGCGGCTGCACCACGCCGGCCGCCATGCCCTGGCGCATGTTGGCCACGGCCTGGTCGAACAGCGGGGCGATGCCCAGCGAACGCTTGGACCAGGTGTCGTAATCCTTGACCGTGTTGAACGGCTGGGCACCCGAGCCGGAGCCGAGGATGGCCATGATGCTGCCCAGGTTGTAGTACTGGCTGATCGGCAGCATCCAGCTGGGATACTGCTCGGCGGCCACCGACATGCGCGCATCGCGCACGAAGATCTGGTAGCTCAGCAGGTCCTGCCCGGTCAGGCCGTCGGCGCCGATCTTTTCCACCTTGCCCAGCCATTCCACGGTGAAGTCGTGGGATTGCTGGCGGTACGCGGCCGAAAGGATGTTGGGCAACTGGTCGTTGTGGCGGGTGTCGCCCTGGAACGTGGCCTGCAGCGGGTTGAGCCGCATCGACGCATCCCAGTATTCATCGTAGATGCGGTTGAGCTGGGCGGCCTTGCTCTGTTGGCGCACCAGCGGCTGGCGGGCGGGGGCGGCCGCGGGGCGCGCGCGCGGCTTGGCCTTGGGCTTGGCCGCCTGCCGGGTCTGCGCGGCGGCAGGCCGGTTGGCCTTCTTCTTGGCGGCTTCAGCCGGGGCGGCGGTGCTGAACACCAGCAGGGCGGCGATGGCGAGCGCCAGGGCGCGGGCGGGGTGGGGCATCGGCTGTTTCCGTAACACTACACAGACCCGGGAGCTTGCCCGATCCGGGCCCGTACGGCCAGCCTCGGGGCGGACGGGCCACCGCCACGCCGGGGCGGCGTTCATGCCCGCCGCCACGCTGCACCGTCGTGGCCTAGCGGTCCCCGGCGCGGGTGAAGGGCACGCTTTCCGGGGCCACCGCACCGCCGGAGATGATGAAGCTCATGGCCTGGTCCACCGTCCAGTCGGTGGGGGTCAGCAGTTCCACCGGGACGATTTCCAGGTAACCGGAGGTGGGGTTGGGCGTGGTCGGCACGTAGACCGCGGCCAGCTCGCGATCGGTGCCCTGTTCACGGATCACCCGGGTGACCAGGCCGACCGACTTCATGTCGCGGTGCGGGAAGTCGATCAGGACCACGCGCTGGGTGCTGCCCGGTTCGGTCTGGAGCATGTCCAGCAGCTTCTTGGCGCTGTCGTAGATGATGCTGGCCAGCGGAATGCGCTTGATCACCGCACCGAACCAGCGCAACAGGCGCTGGCCGATCACCCGCCGGCTGAGCACGCCCACGCTGAGGATCACGAGCAGGGTGGCCGCCAGCCCGATCAGGTTCTGCGTCCACTCGACCTTGATCCAGCCCAGGTAATGGGGGAACGAGGCGGCGATCTGCTCGGAGAGCGGCACCACCACGGGGCTGGAAATGCCCGACAACAGCACGAAGACGAATTTGACCACCACCCAGGTCAGCCAGATCGGCAGCAGGGTCAGCAGGCCGGTCAGGAACAGGCGCTGCAGGGAGGGGCGCGGAACGAGTTGGGGGGCTTCGGGCGACATCGGCGCATTGTAGCGGTGCAGCCGCCCGGATTACCCTGCCGGCCACCGCAGGATGCGGCGCGCTGGGGGAATGCTGTGTTGAAGGGAATGAAGTGGGTGGGGATGACCGTGCTGGGGACGGTCGTGCTGGTGCTGGTCGCGGTGCTGGTGTCCTGGCTGCTGCCGGTGCCGGCAGCGGAGCGTGCCGCACTGGCGGCGATGGACGCCGCGCCACGCGGGCAGGTGCCTGAGCGCAATGCGTTCCCGCCGGTGTGGCTGCTGCCGTATGACGGCATCGATCCGGCCCAGGTCCATGCGCTGACCGCAGAAGACGCGCAGCGTTTCGCGCAGGCGATCAGCGCGCAGACGCCGCAGGGGTGGTCGAACAGCGTCGCCGAAGGGCGCTACCCCAAGGCCACGGCGGCCACCGGCTGGTGCGGGCTCGATACCGAGAGCTGCCTGGGCGAGGTCCGTGACCAGGCGGCGGCCGTGGCGCAGGCGCATGCGGGGCATGACGGGCTGCATGCCCGGATCAGCGCCGTAGGCCGCAACGACCATTACCGCAACCTGTTCCCCGGTGACATCGCGATGCCGTTCCCGCCGATGCAGGTGTTGCTGGAGCGTCTCTCGCTGCATGCGTTGGCGCACGTGCAGGGCGACAGTCGACGCGCCCTGCAGGGCGTCTGCGAGGACATCGGCACCGGGCGCATGTTGATGCGCAGCAGCGACAGCCTGCTGGTGGCGATGGTGGGGAGCGCCATGGCCGCCCGCAACGCGGCGCTGTTCACCGAGATCCTGTCCGAACTGCCGGCCGACGTGCCGCTTCCAGCGATCTGCCCGCAGGTGCTGGGGGCGCCGACGGTGGCCGAGCTGGACATGTGCGTGCCGATGCGCGGTGAGTTTGGCTACCAGCGTGCTGCCGGCGCACGACTGCCGCACGCGCAGTCGCGCTGGCTGTACGACGTGGAGAAGACCCAGGCGCGCGCCGCCGCGCTGCTGTCGCGCAGCTGTGCGCCCGAGGTGCAGCAGCAGATCCGCGAGGACCGCCGGGTGCGGCTGGCCGAACCACCGTCGGAGTGGTCCCTGGCGTGCGTGGCCAATGTGGCGGGGTGCATGACCCAGGTCATGGTTGCGCCGACGTATGTCGGTTACAACTGGCGCATGCAGGACGCCGGTGCGCAGCTGCGACTGGCTGCAGCGATGCTGTGGCTGCGCGGGCAGCCCAACGACGGCCACGGTGCGATGGCCACGCTGGCGCGCTTGCCCGCGGCGCTGGGCAGTGCGCAGCGTCCGCTGCAGCCGGCCGCGGATGGTCGCAGCGTGCAGGTGAAACGCTACGGGCGGCCATCGAAAGATGCGCCTGCGATGCTCCGCGCGCGGTTGCCGTTGCCCTGGCAGCCGCAGTGAGCGCATCGGCGCGTGGGGTCGCGCAGGGCGGCGCCGAGGCCGCCGTGCGTCGCCGCGGAGTGGACTACGGCATGTCTGCCGGTGGCTTGGGCGTGCGTGCGTCCGGCTTGAGCCGCAGGTAGACCTGCTTGCGCACCCGCGCCACCACCTCGCCCTGCGCATCCACGATGTCGTTGCTGAACCAGTGCAGGTACTTTTCGCCGCCTGCGGTGGCCGCACGCAGCGTATCCAGCAGTGCCTCGTCGAGATGGAACTCGGCCGTCACGGTGCCGCGCCCGGGCTTGATGAATTCGATCGCGCCGGCGCGGTCCCACACGTAGTAGTCGCGGCCCAGGTTGTGCATCACCGTGAGCATCCAGAACGGGTCGGTCATCGCAAACAGGCTGCCGCCGAAATGGGTGCCGACGTAGTTGCGGTTCCACGGGCGCATGCGCAGTTCGACGCGCACGTGGCGGTAGTCGTCGCTGACCTCGGTGACGTGGATGCCGGTGAACAGGAACGGAGGCCACAGGTTCATGCCGCGGCGGAAGAGGCTGGCCTTCATCGGGATCACATCGGAAGGGAGGGTGCCCCGGAGTCTACCATTCGCAAGCGTATGGTCAGGGAGCGGTGTTCACCGGAGGTCCGGCTCGCCCTCGTCGACCGCGTAGCCGTCGCGCCCGGCGGCCTTGGCCTTGTACAGCGCCGCATCGGCGCCCTCGAAGAAGTGCCGTGGTTCGCTGGCGGTCGCGGGCACCCGCGTGTAGATGCCCACGGTCAAGGTGATCTGCAGGGTCTGCCCGTGCCCCACCGCGACCTCCATCGCGCGCGTGCGCGCCAGCAGGTCGTCCACCACCTGCACCGCGCCCTCGGCGGCGGTGTCGGGCAGGATCAGGGCGAATTCGTCGCCGCCGAAGCGGGCGGCCATGTCGCGCGGACGCCGCGCATGCGCGCCGATCTCCTCGGCGATCCGGCGCAGCACGGTGTCGCCGACGTGGTGGCCGTGCAGGTCGTTGTGGTGTTTGAAATGATCCACGTCGATCAGCACCAGGCTCAGCGGCCGGCCACTGCGCCGCCCGGCATCGTGTTCCTGCTGCAGGACCTGCTCGAAACGCAGGCGATTGCCGAGCCCGGTGAGGGCATCGCTGTTGGCCTGGCGGTGCCAGGCGCTGATCCGCCACAGCACCCAGGCCGCGATCACCGCGAGCATGCCGGTCAGCGCGGCCGCCGGTGCGAACCACAGGTTGCCGGCACGCAGCAGCACGAAGCTGAGCAGCAGCGTGACCGGCAGTGCCAGCAACGCACTGGCGGCGGCACGCGGCAGGGTCAGGCCGAGGCAGCACAGCGCCACCAGCAGCCCACTGAGCAGGTCCTGCCAGAGCGTGGGCGGCAGCTGGATGACCTTGTCGTCGAGCAGCATCGAAGCCACGTTGGCCTGGTACTCGCTGCCGCTCATCCAGCGCTCGCGGGTGGTCGGCGTGAGCAGTCGCGGCGCGATGCCGCTGGCGGTCGTGCCCACCAGCACCAGCCGCCCGCGCAGCAGCGCCGGATCGACCTCGCCGTTGAGCACGTCCACGTAGGACACCTGCGGGAAGCGCTCGGGCGGGCCGGCGTAGCGCACGCGCACGTAATGGTTGCGCCGCCACTGGTACGGCGAGGACTGCGCCGGCGCGGTATCGCGCAGCCCCGGCAGCGGGCCGCGCACGTCGGCCAGGGCCAGTCCCAGCGCTGGCCAGTGCGGTGAACCGATGCCGGCGGTGAGGTAAAGCCCGCGCGCGATGCCGTCGGCATCCACGTCGATGTCACTGTGGCCCAGGGTGGCCGCGTTGGCGGCGATCAACGGGATCGGCAGCAGCTCCTCGGCCATGCGTGGCCCGCTGGCCGGGGCTGCCAGCACGGGCAGGACGACGTGCCCGTTGCGGCGGATCGCCGCTGCCAGGTCGGCATCCTGCGCCGCATCCTGGCGGTCCGGCTCGGACAGCATCAGGTCCAGCACCACGCGCGTGCTGCCAGCGTCGGTGAGGCGGTCGAGCAGGCGCGCGTGGGTCGAGCGCGGCCATGGCCACTGCCCGATCTGCTGCAGGCTGTTGTCGTCGATCGCCACGATCAGCAGGCGCGGATCGGGCCGGTAGTCCCAGCCGCCGACGTAGGCGTCGTACACCGCTTCATCCTGCTGCCAGAACCACTGCCAGTGGCTGGCCGCCACGACCAGCGCGCCAACCAGCACCGACAGCACGATGCGCCATGGCCAGGACAGGGCCAATGGCCTCACAGCAGCAGCCACAGCAGCAGCGCGCCGCCGCCGGCGCCGTAACAGGTGCGGCACGGCAGCTCGATCCGTTGCGCCGGCGAAAACGCGCCGGCGTAGCCGTCATCATCGATGTACTGCACGCGCACGTGCAGGGTGCCGTGCCAGGGGCGCTTGAGCGAGACCTCCGGTTGCGCCACTTCACGGTCCAGCAGCGGCTGGGCGAAATCGCCGCGGCGATCCAGTTGCACGCGATAGCGCTGGCCGGGCTCGCCCGCCTGCCAGCGCAGGGTCAGTTGGCCCTTGGCGGCCTGCGGCGGTTGCAACGCCGGGTCGATCGGGGCATCGCTGATGGTGAGCGCCACCGGCTGCCCGAAACGACCGCGATGGCCGTCGCCGTCGCGCGAGGCGACGCGCCAGAAGTAGCTGCCCGCGGCCAGGTCCGTGGCGGGGCGCAGGTGGGTGCCGCGGCTTTCCTGTTCCAGCACCGGCGCCAGGAACTGCGCATCACGCGCGATCTGCAGCACCGTCGAGCGGGCCTGCTCGACCTTGCTCCACTGGAAGCGCGGCCGCGCGCTGCGGACGGTTTCCTGGTTGACCGGCCGCACCGTGAGTGGCGCCGCGGGCTGGTCGCGCACCACCATGTCCTGTTCGGCATCCAGGCCTTCCACCCCGTCGGCGCTGATCGCCCGGACCAGCACGCGCAGCGCGCCGGGCGGCAGGTCGGGGATGGTCAGGGTGGTGGCCTCGGTCTGCTCGGCGAATAGCAGGATCTCGGGCTGGTCGGCCCGCACCACCTCGACCCGGTACTGTGCCGCGGTGGCAACCGCCGACCAGGCCAGCACCGCCGGCAGCGCATCCAGGCGCAGCTGCGCCACATCCAGCCGCGGTGCCGGCAACAGGGCCTCGGCGGCGCCGGGGCGCGTATCCAGTGACTCACTGCGGGTGGCCTGGCCGGGGTTGACCAGGCGTGCGCCGCGGCGGTTGCCGACCTGCACCCGGCCCTGCAGCACTTCGGTGGACGCGACGTGCCCGGGCTCGCCGGCGCTGACCCGGAACACCGTGCCACGCACGCTGCTGGTGGCGGTGGGGGCATCGATGATGTAACGCGAAGCGGGCCCCTTGGCGGGGGTGACCCGGTTGCTGGTACGGCCCTGTTCCAGGCGTACGCGGGTGTCGACCATGCCGGTGCGGCCGTAGCGGCTCAGCTGGTCCAGGCGCAGCCGCGAGTGCTCGCGCAACTGCAGGCGCGATTCATCGGCGAAGGCGAGGGTGACGCTGGCATCGGCACCGGTCACCAGGTGCTGGCCGATGGTCAGCAGCTGGCCCTCGACCACGTCGCGCAGCGCGGCCTGCCCGGCATCGCCGAACTGGACCTTGCCGCGCGTGGCCAGGACGCGTGCGGGGGCCGGTTGCACGGCCAGCCAGGCCACCGGGAAACGCAGTTGGCTGCCCGGCGGCAACCGGTAGGGATCGGCCACGCGGTTGTGCGCCTGCAGCTGTTCCCACGGCACCGAGGGCTTCAGGTAGCGCCCGCCAAGGTCCCACAAGGTATCGCCGGGCCGGACCCGGTAGGTCCAGTCCTGGGCCAGCGACGGGAACGCGGCGGCCAGCAATGCCAACAGCAGCAGGCGGCTCAGCCAGGGAAGGTGCGTCAGGCGGGTGGAACTCACGGTCATCAGGGCCCTGCAGGACGGGGCGCAGCCCTGCGACCCCGATGGCCCAGACCTCATCCCCCCGAATGGATCGCGGCATCCAACGTGCCACGCGGCATTATTGCCCGGTGGCCGTGCAGGGTTTCTGAACGTGATCGAGATCACGTCCAGAAGTCGCGAAATCCATAACAGCGCGCGTGTCGGGTCCGGCTGGCCGGCCCGACGCGCCGGCGGCGATCAGAACAGCAGCGACGCCATGCGGCGACGGTAGCGGCCGACCAGGTCATCGTCGTCGATCACCTTGAAGGCATCGATCAGCAGCTTGCGCGGCAGGCCATCGGCATGGCTGCGGTCGCGCCGCAGCATCTCCAGGAACTGCTCCAGCGCGGCTTCGTCCTCGCCACCCAGCAGCAGCTGCACGCCACGCAGGTGGCGTGCCTGCAGGTCATCACCGTCCTGCTGGATGCGTGCCTCCAGGCTGTCGGCCGAAGGTGCATCGCGCAGCGCGTTGGCGAAGTCCAGTCGCGCACGGGCGCGCACGGCACGGTCATCGGTGGCCAGGTTGGCCGGCAGTGCGTCGATCAGGCTGCTGGCCTCGTCGCTGGCGCCGGTCTGCAGCAGCGCAAGGGCCAGGTCGAGCTTGAGTTCGTCCTTGTCCGGTTCGGCGACGATGGCCGCGCGCAGCACGTCCACCTGCGCCTGCGGGTCCAGCGGGGCAAGCGCCGCCGGTGCTTCCTCCACCGGCGCGGCCGGGGTCACCCCGTGCTGGGCCAGGAATTCGCGGATCTGGCCTTCGGGCAAGGCGCCGGGGAAGCCATCCACCAGCTGGCCACCCTTGACCAGGAACACGGTGGGCACCGACCGGATCTGGAATGCCGCGGCGATCTGCTGTTCCTGGTCGACGTCGACCTTGGCCAGCTCGAATGCGCCGTGGTACTCGCCGGCCAGTTTCTCCAGCATGGGGCCCAAGGTCTTGCAGGGCTCGCACCAGGTAGCCCAGAAATCCACCAGGACCGGTGTCTGCAGGGACTTCTGCAGGACCTCGGCCTCGAAGGTGGCCGTGGTGGCGTCGAAGACGTGCGGCAATTCGCTCATGGTCGGCAATCACGATTAAAGATGTACGCAGTGTATGGGTGCGTGTGTCGCTGGACGCAACCCCGCTGCCCGCGATCGGTGCAAACCGGAGACAATGCGGCGTCCTGAACCGCGCTGGCAGAATTCCATGCACACCTTGCACCGCATCGATCGCGCCATCGGCGTCCTGGCCGCCCTGCTGTTCGTGGCCGCCGTGGCCGGGTTCGGGCTGGCCTTGCCGGGCTACGACGCGATGCGCCACCCGGTCGCGCTGCTGGGGGCGATCGGGGTGCCGCATGCGCAGGCCTTCAGCGTGCTGGGGTTCGTGCTGCCCGGCGTGCTGGCCAGCGCGGTGGCGGTGCGCCTGCTGCTGCGGGTGCCACGCACCGCGCCCTGGTCCATGCGCGTGGGCGTGCAGTTGCTGATGCTGGCGGGGGTGGGCTTTGCGGCCATGGGCGTATTGCCGCTGGACGCCAGCGACATCCAAAGCCCGGCCAGCCAGTACCACGCCAGCGCCTGGATGGTCTGGGTGCTGGCATTCGTGCCGGGCACGCTGATGTATGGCCTGGGCGCGCTGCGGCTGCCGGGCTGGCGCGCCCAGGCCCTGCTGCACCTGGGCTGCGGCGCGGCGATGCTGCTGGCCGCGTTCGTGCTGCAGCAGTGGTTGCCGGCGCCGCTGGCCCAGCGGTTGGCCTTCGCCTGCTGGGCGGTGTGGCTGGTGGCGGCACTGCCGCTGGCGCGCCGGCAGGGCTGAGCACGCGCACACCGGCCCCCGCGCCGAATCGGCAGGGCCGGGAAAACCCTTGCCGATTCAACGGGATGAGGGGTTTGCGGGGGAGGGTAGGTGCGCTCGATTGGAGCCCCATGCCGCACTGCGGTACCCTGTCCCGCTTTGCCGCCGCACTAGCGTTTCCATGACCAGCGTCGAACCCAACGTTTACGATCCGCAGCAGGTTGAATCCGCCGCCCAGAAGTTCTGGGATGCCACCCGTGCCTTCGAGGTCACCGAGACTTCGGACAAGCCGAAGTACTACTGCCTCTCGATGCTGCCGTATCCGTCCGGTGCGCTGCACATGGGCCACGTGCGCAACTACACGATCGGTGACGTGATCAGCCGCTACAAGCGGATGACCGGCCATAACGTGCTGCAGCCGATGGGCTGGGATGCCTTCGGCCTGCCGGCCGAAAACGCGGCGATCAAGAACAAGACCGCGCCGGCCAAGTGGACCTACGCCAACATCGAGCACATGCGTGGCCAGTTCAAGGCCATGGGCTATGCGATCGACTGGTCGCGCGAGTTCGCCACCTGCACCCCCGAGTACTACGTGCACGAGCAGCGCATGTTCACCCGGCTGATGCGCAAGGGCCTGGCCTACCGCCGCAACGCGGTGGTGAACTGGGACCCGGTCGACCAGACCGTGCTGGCCAACGAACAGGTCATCGACGGCCGCGGCTGGCGCTCCGGCGCCCTGGTGGAAAAGCGCGAGATCCCGCAGTGGTTCCTGCGCATCACCGATTACGCCCAGGAACTGCTGGACGGCCTGGACGAACTGCCGGGCTGGCCCGATTCGGTCAAGACCATGCAGCGCAACTGGATCGGCCGCTCGGAAGGACTGGAGATCCAGTTCGACGTGCGTGACGCCGACGGCAGCGCGCTGGACCCGCTGCGCGTGTTCACCACCCGTCCGGACACCGTGATGGGCGTGACCTTCGTGTCGATCGCCGGCGAACACCCGCTGGCCCAGCACGCGGCGAAGTCGAACCCGGCATTGGCCGCGCTGCTGGCCGAGATGAAGCAGGGCGGCGTCTCCGAAGCCGAACTGGAAACCCAGGAAAAGCGCGGCATGGATACCGGCCTGCGCGCCATCCATCCGGTCACCGGTGCCCAGGTGCCGGTGTGGGTCGCCAACTTCGTGCTGATGGGCTACGGCACCGGCGCGGTCATGGCCGTCCCCGGCCACGACCAGCGCGACAACGAATTCGCCAACAAGTACGGCCTGCCGATCCGCCAGGTCATCGCGTTGAAGTCGCTGCGCAAGGAAGAAAGCGCGTACGACGCCACGCGCTGGCAGGACTGGTACGGCGACAAGACCCGTGACACCGAGCTGGTCAACTCCGAGGAGTTCGACGGCCTGGACTTCCAGGGCGCCTTCGAGGCACTGGCCGAGCGTTTCGAGCGCAAGGCCCAGGGCCAGCGCCGGGTCAACTACCGCCTGCGCGATTGGGGCGTGAGCCGCCAGCGTTACTGGGGCTGCCCGATCCCGGTGATCTACTGCCCCAAGTGCGGCGCCTTGCCGGTGCCGGAAGAGCAGCTGCCGGTGGTGCTGCCGGAGAACGTCAACTTCGTCGGCACCGGTTCGCCGATCAAGGCCGATCCGGAATGGCGCAAGACCACCTGCCCGGACTGCGGCGGCGCGGCCGAGCGCGAGACCGACACCTTCGACACCTTCATGGAGTCGAGCTGGTACTACGCGCGCTACACCTCGCCGGGTGCCCGCGACGCGGTGGACAAGCGCGGCAACTACTGGCTGCCGGTGGACCAGTACATCGGCGGCATCGAGCACGCGATCCTGCACCTGATGTACTTCCGCTTCTTCCACAAGCTGCTGCGTGATGCGCGCATGGTGGACAGCAACGAACCGGCGCAGAACCTGCTGTGCCAGGGCATGGTGATCGCCGAGACCTACTACCGGCCGAACCCGGACGGCTCCAAGGACTGGATCAACCCGGCCGATGTGGACGTGCAGCGCGACGAGCGCGGCCGCATCACCGGCGCCACCCTGATCGCCGACGGCCAGCCGGTGGTGATCGGTGGCACCGAGAAGATGTCCAAGTCCAAGAACAACGGCGTGGACCCGCAGGTGATGGTGAGCAAGTACGGCGCCGATACGGTGCGCCTGTTCTCGATGTTCGCCGCCCCGCCGGAACAGTCGCTGGAGTGGAACGAAGCCGGCGTGGACGGCATGGCCCGCTTCCTGCGCCGCTTGTGGGCGCAGGTGCAGAAGCATGCCGCCGAAGGCGCCGCCCCGGCGCTGGACCTGGCCGCGCTGACCGCCGAGCAGAAGGCGCTGCGTCGCAAGACCCACGAAACCATCGGCAAGGTCGGCGACGACTACGGCCGTCGCCACAGCTTCAACACCGCCATTGCCGCGGTGATGGAACTGATGAACGCCCTGGCAAAGTTCGACGATGCCAGCGAACAGGGCCGCGCGGTTCGCCAGGAGGCGCTGCGCGCCACCGTGCTGCTGCTCAACCCGATCACCCCGCATGCCAGCCACGCGTTGTGGCAGGTGCTGGGCCATGGCGAAGAACTGCTGGAAGACCAGGCGTTCCCGCAGGCCGACCCCGCCGCGCTGGTGCGCGATGCGGTCACCCTGGCGGTGCAGGTCAACGGCAAGCTGCGCGGCACCATCGAGGTGGCTGCCGATGCGCCGCGCGACCAGATCGAGGCGATGGGCCTGGCCGAGCCGAATGCGGCCAAGTTCCTGGACGGCCTGACCGTGCGCAAGATCATCATCGTGCCCGGCAAGATCGTCAACATCGTGGCCGCTTGACGGCGGCCACCGGTCTCAAGTCACGTTCACGCGGCATCGGGCATCTTCTATGCCTGTTGCCGCGCCTGCCCGGCTCCCCCAGACTGTGCCCATGACCCGATTCCTGCTTGCCTTCGTCCTGACCGCGACCCTTGCCGGGTGCGGCTTCCATATGCGCAACAAGCTGATGCTGCCGGCCGACACCGCCGCGGTGCAGGTGGTGTCCAGTGCGCCTTACAGCGAACTGGCCAAGTTGCTGCGTCGCGGCCTGCAGGCGTCGGGCGCGCAGATCGCCGACCCGGACAGCAAGGACAAGGCCGCGCAGTTGCAGGTGATGTCCGAGCGTTGGGGGGATCTGCCGATCGCCATCGATGCGCAGGGCCGCGCGCAGGAATACAGCCTGCGCTACGCGGTGATCTTCAAGTTCCTGCGCGAGGACGGCAGCGAGCTGGTCCCGCAGCAGGTGATCGAACTGTCGCGCGACTACGTGTCCCCGCCCACCGACGCCACCGGTACCACCACCGAGCGCGAGATCCTCGCCGACGAACTGCGGCGTGAAATGTCGGCCTCGATCATGCGCCGCATCGACAGCGTGGTCCGTGCCGAACTGGACGGCCGCGTGCCGGCCAAGCCGGCCGCCGCGCCGGTGCAGCCTCCGGTCGAGCCGGCCGTGCAGCCGCCGGCCGCGCAGGGTCGCTGACCGGTCCGCCTGCGGACCGGCCGCGCCAGGATGGAACTGCGCCCCGAACAACTCGCCAGCCAGCCGGCCAGCCAGGCGTTGGCGCCGGTGTACCTGATCGCCGGCCCGGAAACCCTGCGCGTGCTGGAGGCCGCCGATGCGGTGCGCGCCCGCGCGCGCGCCGACGGCATCGACGAGCGTGAAGTATTCGATGCCGACGGCCGCGATTTCGACTGGAACCAGGTCGAGGGCAGCTTCAACGCGCCCAGCCTGTTCAGCGCACGCCGGCTGATGGAGGTGCGCCTGCCCAGCGGCAAGCCGGGCAAGGACGGTGCCGAGGTGATCAGCCAGTTCTGCGCCAACCCGGCGCCGGACGTGGTGTTGATGATCACCTGCAACGAATGGAGCAAGGCCCACCAGGGCAAGTGGGCCGAGGCGGTCAACCGCGTCGGCGTGCTGTCGGTGGCCTGGGCGATCAAGCCGCACGAACTGCCCGACTGGATCGAGCGGCGCCTGCGTGGCAAGGGCCTGCGCGCCGATCCGGCCGCGGTGCAGCGCCTGGCCGAGCGGGTGGAAGGCAACCTGCTGGCCGCCGCCCAGGAGATCGACAAGCTGGCGCTGCTGGCGGCCGGGCAGACCCTGGACGTTGACACCATGGAGTCGCTGGTGGCCGATGCGGCCCGCTACGACGTGTTCCGCCTGCTGGAGGCCAGCTTCTCCGGGCAACCGGCGGCGGTGCTGCGGATGCTGGCCGGGCTGCGCGGTGAGGGCGAGGCCGTGGCCGCGCTGATGCCGATGGTGATCCGCGAACTGCTCTCCACGGCAGGCCTGGCCCGGGTCCAGGCCCGCGGCGGCAACCTCGCCGCGGAGATGAAGAGCCGCGGCATCTGGGAGTCGCGCCAGGCGCCGTTCAAGCGCGCGCTGCAGCGCCACCCCGAGCCCAAGCGCTGGGACCGGTTCGTGGCCGAGGCCGGCCTGGTCGACCGCATGGCCAAGGGCCGCGCCGATGGCGATCCGTGGTTGGGCGTGGAACGCCTGCTGCTGGCGGTGGCCGAGGCCCGCGCGGTGCGCCTGCTGGCTCGCGCCTGAGCGGCATGCGCCTGCGCATCCATTACGGCGGCACGTTCGATCCGGTCCACCTGGGACACATGGCGATCGCGCGGGCCGCGCGCGATCAGCTGCAGGTGGCCGTGCGCCTGATGCCGGCCGCCGACCCGCCGCACCGGGCACTGCCCGGCGCCGATGCCGAACAGCGTGCCCGGATGCTGGCCCTGGCCATCGGCGATGAACCCGGCCTGCAGCTGGACCGGCGCGAGCTGGACCGGGCCGCGCGCCAGCCGGGGGTGCCGTCCTACAGCGTGGATACCCTGCGTGAGCTGCGCGCCGAGCTCGGCCCGCGGCAGCCGCTGGCGTGGCTGGTGGGGGCCGACAGCCTGCTCGGGCTGCCGGGCTGGCACGCGTGGGAGGCGCTGTTCGACCTGGCCCACTTCATCGTCGCCGACCGCCCGGGCAGCCCGCTGGAGCAGGCCCTGCCACCGGTGCTGGCCACCGCGCTGGCCGGCCGCTGGGCCGCGCATGCGCGTGACCTTCAGGAGGCGCCCGCCGGGCGGGTGCTGCGCCTGCAGGCCCCGCTGCGCGAGGAATCGGCCAGTGCGGTGCGCCAGCGGATCGCCACCGGCGGGGACTGGCGGGCCCTGCTGCCGGCGGCCGTGGCCGACTACATCGCCGACCACGGCCTGTACGGTGCGGCGGCGTCGTGAATACGCGCGGGCGCCCGGGCCCGTATAATCGGCCCCACATTTATCGAGTTCACCCGCTTTGAGCAACCAAGCCCAGCCCCAGACCATCAAGGTCCAAATGCCGAATCCGGCGCCCTCCGTCATGCAGCTGCTGGAGTGCGTGCGCAAGGCCACCGAAGAACTGAAGGCCAAGGATCTCGTCGAAATCGACGTGATCGGCAAGTCCAGCGTCGCCGATTACATGGTGATCGCCTCGGGTACCTCCAGCCGCCACGTGAAGTCGATCGCCAATGAAGTGGTCAAGTTCGCCAAGCAGCTGGGCGTGATGCCGCTGGGCGTGGAAGGCGAACGCGAAGCGGAGTGGGTGCTGGTCGACCTGGGCGACGTGGTGGTGCACGTGATGCTGCCGCGCGTGCGTGAGTTCTATGCGCTGGAGCGCTTGTGGACGGTCGGCGACCAGCCGCCGAGCCTGCTGGACGACGCCGATGAAGGCGACGAGTACGACTACGACGCACGCTGAAGCGGCGCGTCGAAGGTCACGATGACGGCGCCGATGGCGCCGTCGTCATTTCAACGGCATCCCCGCTGGTGCCGGGAGACGAGAGATGAAAGCGAAGTTGATCGCCACCGGCGAACGCGCGCCGGCCTGGGTGGCGCAGGGCTTTGCCGAGTACCAGAAGCGGCTGTCGCACTGGTTGCCGTTCGAACTGGTGGAGATCGAGCCGGGCCTGCGCGGCAAGGGCCGCGACGCGCGCCGCGCCACCGATGACGAAGGCAAGCGGGTGATCGCGGCGCTGCCGAAGAATGCCTACGTGGTCGCGTTGGATGTGCCAGGCCGACAGCTCAGTTCGGCGCAGCTGGCACAGCGGCTGGAGCACTGGCGCGGGCAGGGCAGGGACCTGGCGTTCCTGATCGGCGGGCCCGAGGGGCATTCGGCGGAGGTATCGGCGCTGGCAGACGAGAAATGGTCGATCGGCCCGTTGACGCTGCCGCACATGCTGGTGCGGCTGGTGGTGGCCGAGCAGCTGTACCGCGCGGCGGCGATGCTGGCCAACCATCCCTATCACCGGGCCTGAACCAGGCGCTGGTGGCGGACGTGAAGAAAAGCAGCCGAAACGGGTTACATCCTGCGAAAAACGGGCTACAATGCGCACCCCGCCCGAATAGCTCAGCCGGTTAGAGCACTTGACTGTTAATCAGGGGGTCGTTGGTTCGAGTCCAACTTCGGGCGCCAAGTTTTGAAAAGCCTCGCAGCGATGCGAGGCTTTTTTTTTTGCCCGCGTAGAGCCGACCGTTGGTCGGCTGGCCGCGCGCAGCGCGGCAATGATCCAACCCCACGCACCGCCAAAAAAAAGCCCGGGCAATGCCCGGGCTTTTCGTTCCACATCCCGCCAGATCAGTTGAAGGTGTACTTCGCGCCGACGGTGAAGTAGCGGCCGATCGCGCCACTGAAGTGCAGCGGGTTGTAGTTCACCGCACCGTAGGTGGACGGATCCAGTGGCGCGATCCGGTCGAACACGTTCTGCACCGAGGCGTTGAGCTCGAAGGCCTCGGTGACCGCCCAGCGGCCGGACAGGTCGAAGCTGGTGAACGAGGCGATCTTCTCGACCGGCGTACCGTCCTCGTAGAAGGCCAGGTAATCGCCGCCGCGACGGTCCTTGTTCTCCATGCTGTCGATGTAGTTGACCACGCCGCTGATGCTCCAGTCGCCCTGCTTCCAGGTCGTGCCGAAGTTGATGCGGTCCTGCGGGGTGCCGATGCAGTTGGTCACATCGCAGTTGCCGTGGGTGCCCACGTAGTCGACCGTGGTGTCACCTTCGGTACGCTCGAACTTGAGCAGGTGGCTCCACTGCAGGTCCATTTCCAGCTGGCCCGGGCCCAGGTCGAAGGTCTGGCGGATATCGGTATCGATACCGCGCACGCGCGACGAGTTGGCATTCACGTAGGCGGTGTTGACCGCCAGGATCGTGCCGCTGTTGGCCACGCCACCGATGTTGTTGCTGTCACGCAGGACGTTGCCGGCGAGGATCGCGTCGGCGGTGCTGCCCTGGGCGATTTCGTTGGTGCGCTTGATTTCCCACGCATCCACGGTCAGCGAGGTGGTCGAGGTCGGCTGCATCACGATGCCGAAGGAGTAGCTCTTGGACTCTTCCGGCTTCAGTGCCTGGTTGGGACGGGTGATGATCGCCACCGAGCGCGCGGTGCACTCGTTGGCCGGATCGATCGCGCAACGCACCGGATCGCGGGCGTTGGAGAACGCGGCCAGGCCGCCGTCACCGTTTTCGGCCGGGTTCGGCGCGCGGAAGCCTTCGGCGTAGCTGGCACGCAGCGCCAGCCAATCCACCGGATTCCACTTGATGCCCAGCTTCGGCGTGGCCTTGCTGTCGCCGCTTTCGTACTTGTCGAAGCGCACCGCGCCGGTCAGTTCCAACTGCTCCAGCACCGGGGCGGACAGTTCGGCGTAGGCGGCATACACGTTCTGCGTGCCGTCATAGGCCGAGTAGCCCAGGCCGATGATGTCGCCCTGGTCGGTGTAGGTCTGCGGGGTCAGGCTGTTGCTGGTCTTGCGCCACTCGGTACCGAACGCCAGGCCCAGCGGGCCGCCCTTCAGGTCCATCAGGCTGCGCGACACGGTGAAGTTGAACATGTCCAGGCTGGACTTGGCGCGTGCGCTGATGGTCGGGGAGATGTAGTCGTACAGCGCCTGCGAGTTCAGGCCGGCGTTGTCGCCGATCCGCCACACGCCACCCGGGCAGGCCGGGTTGCCCAGGGCGCAACGCACCGCGCTGTAACGCAGGAAGCCCGTGCGCTTGTTGACCAGGTCGGTACCCGAATGCAGGAACGCGGTGTCGTAGGTCCAATCGCCCCAGTCGCCCTTCACGCCCACCAGGAAGCGGTTGAACTCGTTGGTGTTGTCGGTCACGCGCGGGCCCACGTCCCAGGCCGAGTAGCGCAGGCGCGAGGCCTGGCCCGGGATCGGGTTGTCCGGGTGGGTCGGGGACAGCACGGTGGCACCGGCGCCGCTGTTGGCGTTGACCGGGCCGCCGGGATAGCCCCAGCCACCGGACACGCCGGACGGGGTGTTGGAGAAGACGGTTTCCTTCTTGGAGTAGCCGATTTCCGTGTAGATCTCACCGCCTTCACCGAAGGCGAAGCTGGCGCGGCCGAACACGTTGACGTACTTCTCTTCCGGGCTCAGGTCGCGGAACTGCTGGGCCGGATCCCACAGGCAGCCTTGTGCCTGCGCGGTGGCATCGGTCTGGCCGGGGATGGTGGTCAGGCCGGCGCAGCCCGGCAGGGCGACCAGCTGGCCGGCGCTGTTGAATACCGAGCCGTTCGGGCCAGTGCCGCCGGCGGTGCCGCCGGACAGGTAGGCGCCGCCCAGGAACTGCACGTCGGCGGCATCGTAGCCGTAGCGACGGATGTCGCCGGTGCCGATCCACTTGCGGTTCTTGCGGTCGCTGATCTTGATCGCGTCGGTCTTGCCCACGTCCAGGCTGAAGAAGGCGTTCCAGCCATCGCTGTTGATGCCGCCGGTACCGGCGGTCAGGGTGGCCTTCTTGGCATCGCCGTCGCCGTCGCCGGACACGCCGTAGGAGCCGCGCAGGATGGCGCCCTGGAAGTCGTTGCGCAGGATGATGTTGACCACGCCGGCGATCGCATCGGAGCCGTAGATGGCCGAGGCGCCGTCCTTCAGGATGTCGATGCGCTCGACTGCATCCAGCGGAATGGTGCTCAGGTCGGTGAAGACCTTCTGGCCATCATCGGCCAGACCGTAGGTGGCCATGCGGCGGCCGTTCAACAACACCAGCGTGGAGCCGGCGCCCAGGCCGCGCAGCGAGATGCCTGCACCGCCGCCGGCGAAGCCGTTGCCGAAGGTCTTGGGGATGGAGCCCGCACCGTCGGAGGTCAGGGTCTGCAGGTACTCGGCCACCGTGGTCTTGCCGGTGCGGTCGATTTCCTGGCGGGTGACCACCTGGACGGGGGAGGGGGTTTCGGTGTTGGTCCGGGGAATGTTCGACCCGGTCACGGTGATGCGGTCAAGGTTGGTGGCCTGCTCCTGCGCGAACGCGGAGCCGGAGGCCAGTGCGCCGGCCAGCAGCATCACGCTGCCGGTGAGGGCGAGGGATACCGAATGGGCCAGGTTGTTGCGGCGGCTGCTGTTGAGCCGTTGGATCGGGTGTTTCACAGCTTCTCTCCTGACTGGGAAAACCAACGATGACGATGGATCGGCACCAAATGAGTGACGACCGCGACAATCTAGGTTTCCAGCGGGTGACGGAGGTGTGAAAAATTGCTTAATTCGTAACGTTCTGTATCAAACTTTTTCGGAACCGGGGGCCGGCACGGCCGGCCCCCCGGTCACCGGGGGTCAATCCGGCAGCGAGAAGCTCACCGGGACCAGGCCGTCGGCCGGGACCACCTGGCCATCGACCTTGGCCGGCACGAACCGCCAGTGGCGCAGGACCTGCTGGCGGGCGGCGTTGTCCAGCGCCCGCGAGCCGCTGCTGCGCTCGATCACCACGCTGGAGGCGGTGCCGTCCGGTTCCACCCGGACCCGCAGCAGCACCGTGCCCTGTTCGTGGTTGCGCAGCGCCGTCACCGGGTAGGACGGCGGCGGCGCGCTGCGGTACTGCAGCTGCACGCCTTCACCGGCCGGCGCCGGGCCGGGGGCCGGCGGGGTCAGCGACGGGGCCTGGGTGTCGGCGGCCGGCTGCGGCGGCAGGGCCACGGACACGTCTGCGGTGGCGGTCGGCGGCGGCAGCGGGGCCGGCTGCGGCTTGGTCACGGGGGTGCGGGGCTGGACCTCCTGCGCCACCTTCTCGGGGATCACTGGCGGGGCCGGCGGCGGATCCACCGCGGGCACCAGCAGCCGCACCTCGGTGCGTTCACGGGGCAACGGGGCGGCCACGTAGGCGGCCGGGATCAGCAGCAGCATCAGGGCCAGTACGTGAAGGGCCAGCGCGGTGCTCATGCCGAGCACGCGCGAGGCGTCGATGTGCAGCGGGACTACGGGGGGATGCGTACGGACCATGCTCCACTCTCCTTGCCAGATATGCGGGAACATCCAACGTGCAGGCGGGGCCGATGGGGTTGCAGCAGGGGCAGAAGACGGGGCCGCGCAATGACAGCAATACCGGAGCCGGGCGCGGCCCGGAAGTCAGGGGGGCTGTGGGTGTTTGGCTGGCGCTCAGGTAACGGTGCCAGACGGCACGACGGCGCCCGCAGGCGCCGTCGTCGGGCGTACGCCGGGGCGGCTCAGCGGCCCAGGTCGAACACCACGTCCAGGTTCACCGACACGGACGATTCGCCCGGGGAGACCGGGGTGGACACGTCCGCGGCCATCGGCGCGGCGGCCGCGCGCATCATCACCGGACGGAAGTTGCCACCGCCGTTCTCGGAGATGCTCACGATGCGGCGCACGCGCAGGCCCAGCGACTTGGCGTAGGTCTCGGCACGGGCCTGGGCCTTCTTCAGCGCGGCCAGGCGGGCTTCGTCGTAGACCGGCTCGGGCTGGTCGATCTCGAACTGCGGGCCGTTGATCTGGTTGGCGCCCTGCGCGGCCAGCGCATCGAGCACCTTGCCCAGCTTGGCGATGTCGCGCACCTTCAGGCTGACCGTGTTGCTGGCCTGGTAGCCGGTGATCTTCGGCGGCTCGTTTTCCACGTAGCGGTACTGCGGGTTGAGGTTGACCCCGCTGGTCTGCACGTCACGCTCGGCGATGCCGGCGGCCTTGATCGCGGCCAGCACCTTGACCATCTGCTCGGCGTTCTGGCGCATGGCGCTGTTGCCATCCACGGCCTGGGTGACCACGCCGGCCGACAGCGTGGCCACGTCCGGCACGCGCTTGGCCTCGGCGTTGGCCGAGATGTTGAGCAGGGTGCTGTCGGCGGCGACGGCAACGGCGGGCTGGGTCTGTGCGTGGGCGGTCATCGAGGTTCCCAGGGCGAGGGACAGGGCAAGCAGCAGCGGGGACAAAGACGGGCGGCGCATGTGGATCTCCTTGTGAAGGCGGCAGGGTGGTGTCGGGGCGATGAACGCGTCGTGAGGTTTGACGGGGTCGATCACGATTCGGTCGTGTTGCTCGCGATTCAGACAGTGGGCTCAGGTTATGCTTCCTCGATGCTTTATCTTGCCTCTCGATCTCCCCGACGAACCCAACTGCTGGCGCGCCTGGACCGACCGTTCCGCGCGCTGGACCTTGAGGTGCCCGAAGTCCGTGCGGCCGGCGAATCGGCGACCGACTATGTGCAGCGGGTTGCCGCGGACAAGGCGCGGGCCGGGCTGGCATCGGTCCTGGCCACCGATCCGGAGGCCGTGGTGCTGGGCTCGGACACCGAGGTGGTGCTGGATGGCCGGGTGTTCGGCAAGCCGGTCGATGCCGCCGACGCCGCCGCCATGCTGCGCGCGCTGGCCGGGCGCACCCACCAGGTGATGACCGCGGTGGCGCTGGTTGGCCAGGGCCGCGAGGACGGGGTGCTGGTGGTCTCGGAGGTGAGCTTCATCGACATCGATGCGTCCGCGATCGCCGCCTACGTGGCCAGCGGCGAACCGATGGGCAAGGCGGGCGCCTACGCCATCCAGGGCGGCGCCGAACGTTACATCCGCCACCTGGCGGGAAGCTATTCGGGTGTGATGGGATTGCCCCTGCAACAGACCGAGCAGTTGCTGCAGACGTTTGAACTGAAGGGAGTCGCCCATGTCTGAAGAAATCCTGGTCAATGTCACCCCACGGGAAACCCGGGTCGCCGTCATCGAGAACGGCATGTTGCAGGAATTGCACATCGAACGCGGCTGGCGCCGCGGCGTGGTCGGCAACATCTACAAGGGCAAGGTGCAGCGGGTGATGCCGGGCATGCAGGCCGCGTTCGTCGAGGTCGGGCTGGAGCGCGCCGCGTTCCTGCACGCCAACGACGTGATCCGCCCGGCCCCGGTGGCCAGCCCGGATACCGAAGGCACCACCCTGCCGCCGCCGTCCTCGGTGCCGATCGTGGAGCTGCTGCGCGACGGCCAGGACATCGTGGTGCAGGTGGTCAAGGACCCGATCGGGACCAAGGGCGCGCGCCTGACCACCCAGATCAGCATCCCCTCCCGTTACATGGTGCTGCTGCCGCAGTCCAAGGTGGTGGGCGTTTCGGCGCGGATCGAGGACGAGGCCGAACGGGCCCGGCTGAAGGCGCTGGTGACCGAACTGTCGGCCCAGCATGGCGGCTACGGCTACATCGTGCGCACCAACGCCGAGGGCCAGCCGGCCGAGGCGATCGCCGAGGACGTGGCCTACCTGTCGCGGGTCTGGAACGTGGTCGAGCGGCGCGGCCGCGATGCGGCCCCGCTCAGCGTGATCTATGAAGACCTGAGCCTGCCGCTGCGTTCGGTGCGCGACCTGATCCGCAAGGACGTGGACAAGGTCAAGGTGGACTCCAAGGAGACCTTCAACCAGCTGCAGGCGTTCGTGGCCAAGTACATGCCGGTGCTGGCCGAGAAGCTGGAGCTGTACAGCGGCGACCGCCCGATCTTCGACATGTTCGGGGTGGAGGACGAGATCGGCCGCGCGCTGGACAAGCAGGTGCCGCTCAAGTCCGGTGGCTACCTGGTGATCGACCAGACCGAGGCGATGACCACGATCGACGTGAACACCGGTTCGTTCCTGGGCCAACGCAACCTCGAGGAAACGGTGTTCCGCACCAACCTGGAGGCGGCGCAGGCGGTGGCGCGCCAGCTGCGGCTGCGCAACCTCGGCGGCATCATCATCATCGACTTCATCGACATGGACGACGCCGAGCACCGGCGCCAGGTGCTGCGCACGCTGGAAAAGGCGCTGGCGCGCGACCATGCCAAGACCACCGTGTACGACTTCTCGCCGCTGGGCCTGGTCGAGATGACCCGCAAGCGCACCGTGGAAAGCCTGGAGCGGCAGCTGTCCGAGCCGTGCCCGGAGTGCAGCGGACGCGGCTCGATCAAGACCGCCGAGACGGTCACCTACGAGATCTTCCGCGAGATCACCCGCGCCGTGCGCCAGTTCGATGCGGCCCGCCTGCTGGTGATCGCCTCGTCCAAGGTAGTGGCGCGGATCACCGACGAGGAATCCTCGGCGGTGGCCGAACTGGAGGAATTCCTCGGCAAGTCGATCCGTTTCCAGGCCGACGAGCAGTACCTGCAGGAGCAGTTCGATGTCGTGCTGCTCTGACCATCGCACGCTGGCGCGCTCGCGCGCCGGTGCGTCCGCGGCGCGATGAGCACGCCGCTCCGACTGCGACTGCGAAGGATTCGCCGCCATGCCGTGTATGCAATGGCGATCGTGCTGGTGTGCGTGGCGCTGCTGGTGGGCACGGTCAGCCAGCTGCTGCCGTTTGCCGAGCGCCACCCGGACAAGGTGGCGGCCTGGCTGAGCGCGCGCGCCGGCCAGCCGGTGCGTTTCGACCACCTGGATACCGCCTGGACCCGGCGCGGTCCGTTGCTGCAGCTCACCGGGCTGCGCGTCGGTGCAGGCCAGGGCATCGCCATCGGCGAGGCCGAAGTGCTGGTATCGATGTATGCCGGGCTGCTGCCCGGGCATTCGCTGACCGAGCTGCGCCTGCGCGGGCTGGCCCTGGTCCTGCAGCGGGCCGACGATGGCCGCTGGTCGGTGCGCGGCATGCCCGAAGCGGGCAGCGGCGACCCGCTCGATGCGCTGCGCCGGCTGGGCGAGTTGCAGGTGATCGGCGGCAGCCTGCGCGTGGATGCGCCCTCGCTGGGCCTGCAGACCGCGCTGCCACGCATCGACCTGCGCCTGCGGGTGAACGGCCAGCGCCTGCGCGTGGGCGCCCGGGCCTGGGCGGACGAGGCGGGCATGCCACTGACCGCGGTCCTGGATTTCGATCGCACCCACGGCGATGGCCAGGCCTGGCTGTCGGCCGACCCCGCCGACTTCCGCGCCTGGTCGGCGCTGTTGCGGTTCGCCGGAGTGTCGCTGCAGCAGGGCAGTGGCGAGTTGAATGCCTGGGTGGACCTGCGCGACCACCGCCCGGTGATGGTCACTGCCGATGCCGACCTGCGCGACCTGAAGTTGCGCGGTGCGCCGCTGGCCGATGGCAAGCGCCCCGAGCTCACCCTGGATACGCTGCAGCTGCGCGCGCGCTGGCGCTGGGTGCAGGGCGGCTGGCGCGCCGATGCGCCGCTGCTGCGCATCGGCCTGGCCGGCAACGGCGAGGTCCAGCGCCTGGATGGGCTGCTCATCGCCGGTGGCCAGCACATGGCGCTGGCCGGTGACAACATCGATGCCACCGCGCTGCTGCGCGGACTGGCGCTTAGCGACCG
Source organism: Stenotrophomonas sp. Steno-Z1 (assembly GCF_056393175.1). NCBI lineage: Bacteria > Pseudomonadati > Pseudomonadota > Gammaproteobacteria > Lysobacterales > Lysobacteraceae > Stenotrophomonas > Stenotrophomonas sp. Steno-Z1. Next base: position 540,518 of record NZ_JBWJPB010000001.1, read on the forward strand.
GGTCGACCCCGGGCTGCGCGAGTGGCTGCAACGCGCCGCCCCGCATGCGCGCATGACCCAGGTGCGGGTGGCCGGCGAACGCGATGGTGCGCTGTCCATCCAGGGCGAGCTGGCCGATATCGGCTTTGCCCCGTCCGGGCATGCGCCGGGCCTGAGCGGGCTGGGCGGCCACTTCAGCGGCGACGCCGATGGGTTCGCGCTGGACCTGCAGCCGGGCCATGTGATGCATTTCGACTGGCCCAGTGGCTTCGGCGCGCGCCACGACGTGCGCCTGGCCGGGCAGCTGGTCGGCTGGCGCGACGAAGCCGGTGGCTGGCGCTTCGGTACCCCGGCTCTGCGCGTGCAGGGCACCGACTACGCCGCCGACGTGCGCGGCAACGTGTGGTTCCAGGGCGACGGCACGCGGCCATGGCTGCAGCTGGCCGCGCGCATCGACGACGTGCCGATGACCGCGGCCAAGCGCTTCTGGATTCACTCGCAGATGAGCAAGGGCGCCACCGACTGGCTCGACGCCGCGCTGGTCTCCGGGCAGGTGCGCGGCGGTATCGGCCTGGTCAGCGGCGACCTCGATGACTGGCCCTTCGACCGCAACAACGGGCGCTTCGAGGCCACCGGGCATATCAGCAACGGCACCATCCGCTTCCAGCGCGACTGGCCGGCGATGGGCAAGGTGGACGCGGACATCGCCTTCATCGGCCCCGGTTTCGAGCTGCACGGCAGTGGCGATCTGGCCGGCGTGCCGGTCAACCATTTCGACGCCGGCATCGTCGATTTCGGCCAGACCCCGCTGTACGTCAAGGCCACGACCCAGGCCGAGTCCGGCGCGCTGCTGGCCATGCTCAAGCAGAGCCCGCTGCATGCCACCTATGCCGATACGCTGGACAACCTCACCGCCAAGGGCCCGGCCAAGGTGGGCTTCGACCTGCTGCAGCCCATGCATGCGGGCCAACCCGGCGGTCACCTGCAGGGCACGGTCGACCTGGAGGGCGTGGCGCTGACCGAGAAGCGCTTCGCGCTGGCCTTCGATGCGATGCGCGGCCAGGCCCGCTACAGCCGTGACGGGTTCGATGCGGACAAGTTGAGCGTGCGCCACCTGGGCCAGGAGGGGCAGCTCAGCCTGCGTGCCGGCGGCTACGTGCGCGATCCGCAGCAGGCCTTCGAGTCCGAGCTGGGCGCGGCCATGGACGCCGGCCTGCTGCTCGACCGCGCCCCGGAATTGAACTGGCTCAAGCCCTATATCCAGGGCACCTCGCGCTGGACGATCGGGGTGACCCTGCCCAAGGTTGCCGCTGGCGCCAAGACCGAACCGCCCACGCTGCTGACCCTGCACTCGGACCTGGTGGGCACCCGCCTGGACCTGCCGGCGCCGCTGGACAAGGCCGCCACCGTGCCGCTGGCGACCACCGTCAACGCGCAGCTGCCGATGGGCAGCGGCCGGGTCGACGTGGCCTTTGGCCAGCGCCTGGCGCTGGCCGCGCGTACCCACAACAACCAGACCGGCGTGCAGGTCACCCTCGGCAGCGACCGGGTGGACCGCGACCCGCCGGGCAGCGGCCTGGCCGTCAACGGCCGCAGCGGTTCACTGGATGCCCTGGAATGGATCGCGCTCGCCCGCGGCCCCGACGGTGGCGGTGACAAGGACCCGATGCCGCTGCGCCAGGTGGACGTACAGGTCGGGCAGCTGCTGCTGGCCGGCGGCGTGTTCGCGCAGACCCGCCTGCAGTTGCGGCCCACGCCATCGTCGGTGGAGGTGCGCCTGGACGGGCCGTCGCTGGCCGGCACGCTGAGCGTGCCCAATGCCGACGGCGGCACCATCGTGGGCAAGCTCAGCCGGGTGCACTGGCAGTCACTGCCGACCCCGACCAAGGTGCCGGCCGATGGCAGCCTGATCGCACTGCCCAGTGATGCCGCGCTGCCGGCGCGGGTGCAGGCCAGCGCCAACGACACCAACCCGGCGAAGATCCCGCCACTGGCACTGGACATCGAGGACCTGCAGTTCGGCAAGGCCCGGTTGGGCCAGGCGGTACTGCGCACGCGCCCGTTCGGCAACGGCCTGAGCGTGGACCAGCTGCAGTTCCGTGCCCCCAAGCAGGCCATCGACATCCAGGGCCGCTGGCTGGGCATGGGCGATGCCGCCCGCACCCAGGTCAGCGTCGATGTGAAGAGCGAGGACCTGGGCGGGCTGATGCAGAACCTGGACTACGGCGGCCAGCTGCGCGGTGGCCAGGGCCAGATCACGCTGGACGCCGGCTGGCAGGGCGGTCCGTCCGACTTCCAGCTGGGGGCGCTGCAGGGCCACATGCAGGTCACGGCGCGCAACGGCCAGTTGCTGGAGCTGGAGCCCGGGGCGGGCCGCGTCCTCGGCCTGCTCAGCGTGACCCAGCTGCCGCGCCGGTTGATGTTCGACTTCCGCGATTTCTTCTCCAAGGGCTTCGCGTTCAACCAGGTCGATGGCGCGCTGGCGTTCGGCAACGGCATGGCCACCACCGACAAGGTGCTGATCGAAGGGCCGGCCGCCAACATCAGCATCCGCGGCCAGACCGACCTGCGCCGCCAGCAGTTCGACCAGACCATCGACGTGAACCCGCGCTCGGGCAACCTGCTCACCGTGGTCGGCGCGGTGGCCGGCGGCCCGGTGGGCGCGGCGGTGGGCGCGGCGGCCAATGCGGTGCTGGGCAAGCCGCTCGGCGCGATCGGCGCCAAGACCTATCGGGTCACCGGGCCGTGGGCCGAGCCCAAGGTCGAGGTGATCGACCGTGACGATGCGCCGCCGCGCAGCCCGCCGGCGGCCCCACCTCCGGTACGCTGACCCCCTTTCCCGCGCCCGGGTTGCGATAGCCGCCGGCGCCCTCAGATAGATGACATGACCGATAACGCACTGACCCTCGCCAACGACCGCCTGCTCCTGCCCGCCGGGCTGGATGCCGGCAGCCTGGAACGCACCTTCGGCACCCTGCTGGGGCCGGGGATCGATTTTGGTGACCTGTATTTCCAGCACGCCCGGCGCGAAAGCTGGAGCGTGGAAGACGGCATCGTCAAGGACGGTGCGCATTCGATCGAGCAGGGCGTGGGCGTGCGCGCCATTGCCGGGGAGAAGACCGGCTTCGCCTATTCCGACGACATCCACCGCGATGCCCTGCTGGCCGCGGCACAGTCGGCACGCGCGATCTCGCGCGAGGGCGGGGCGCAGCAGGCGCGCTCGCTGGTGCGCGGCAACGCGCGCGCGCTGTACCCGGCGCTGGACCCGATCGACGGCATGGGCAATGAGGCCAAGGTCGAGGTGCTCAAGCGCCTGGACCGCTACCTGCGTGCTGCCGACCCGCGCGTGCAGCAGGTGATGGTGAGCCTGTCCGGCGGCGTGGACACGGTGCTGATCGCCCGCAGCGACGGCGTGCTGGCCGGCGACATCCGCCCGCTGGTGCGGCTCAACGTGCAGGTGATCGTGGAACAGCACGGCCGCCGCGAGTCCGGCTACTCCGGCGGTGGTGGCCGTTTCAGCTATGCCGAACTGTTCGCCGACGACCGGCCCGAGCGCTTCGCCCGCGAGGCGCTGCGCCAGGCGCTGGTCAACCTGGAGGCGATCCCGGCCCCGGCCGGCGTGATGACCGTGGTGCTCGGCCCGGGCTGGCCCGGTGTATTGCTGCATGAAGCTGTCGGTCATGGCCTGGAAGGCGACTTCAACCGCAAGGGCACCAGCGTGTATGCCGGCCGCATCGGCGAGCGGGTGGCCGCCCCGGGCGTGACCATCGTCGACGACGGCACCCTGGACGGGCGCCGTGGCTCGCTCAACATCGATGACGAGGGCCATCCGACCCAGTGCACCACGCTGATCGAGGACGGCATCCTGGTCGGCTACATGCAGGATTCGCTCAACGCGCGGCTGATGGGCGTGGCTCCGACCGGCAACGGCCGGCGCGAGTCGTTCGCGCACATGACCATGCCGCGCATGACCAACACCTACATGCGTGCCGGCCAGCACGATCCGGAAGAAATGATCCGCTCGGTGAAGAAGGGCCTGTACGCCGTCAACTTTGGTGGCGGCCAAGTCGACATCACCAGCGGCAAGTATGTGTTCTCGGCCACCGAGGCCTACCTGATCGAGGACGGCCGGGTCACCGCGCCGGTGAAGGGCGCGACCCTGATCGGCAATGGTCCGGAGACCATGCAGAAGGTGCGCATGATCGGCAACGACCTGGCCCTGGACGAGGGCGTGGGCGTCTGCGGCAAGGATGGCCAGAGCGTGCCGGTCGGCGTGGGCCAGCCCTCGCTGCTGATCGACGGCATCACCGTGGGCGGCACCCAGGCCTGAGCCGGGCGATGGACCTGCCCGCACTGCACGCCCCTGCGGCCGCCAGCCAGGTGCTGGCGCAGCCGCGTGGGCGGCCGGGCTCAGTCGTCGGCGACGTCGTCGGTGTCGGTGTCGGCCGGCGCGTCGAGCGCGTCGTCGGCGGCGTTCAGCCCCTCCAGGCCCAGCGCGGCGGGCAGCAACAGGGTGCGCAGCGTCTGGTAGATCTCGCGGTAGGCGCGCGGCGGCTTGTTTTTCGCCTTCTCGGCCTGGGCGTTGCGGACCAGCGTGCGCAGCTGCTGGCGATCGGCGTGCGGGTACTCGTCCAGCAGCGCGCCCAGCGCCTTGTCGCCGTCCTTGAGCAGGCGCTCGCGCCAGTCTTCCACGCGGTGCATGGCGGCCACTTCGCGGCGCGAGGTTTCGCTGTTGGCATCGAGCGCGTCGCGGATCGCATCCAGCACGGCATCGTCTTCGCGGCGCATGTGCTTGGCCAGGAACGCCAGCTGGCGCTTGTGGGCGATGTGCGCGGTGATGCGCTTGGCCTCGGCGATGTGCGGCAGCAGGTCCTCCGGGACCGGCACGCGGGCCAGCTGGGCCGCCGTCAGCGACACCAGCTTCTCGCCGAGGGCCAGCACGTCCAGGGCATCCCGGCGGTTCTGGCTGCGGCTGATATCAAGGAATTCACCGGTTTCTTCGTCGCGTCCGCGCATCGTCTTATTTCCACATCCAGAACTGTGCCCGGCGTCGCGCCAGGCACTCACCCGTACAGGATAAAGCATTGAACGTGATCTCCCCTGAAGTGACCCCGGCCGACGACAGCCTGCAGCGCCTGGAGCAGCTGGCCGACATCTCCCAGCGCCTGCTGGAACGGGCCCGTGCGCTGGGCGCCAGCCAGGCCGAGGTGAGCTGCAGCGACGAGCGCGGGCTGGACGTGAACGTGCGCCTGGGCGAGGTCGAGACGGTCGAATCCACCCGCGATCGCGGCATTGCGGTGACCGTGTTCTTCGGCCAACGCAAGGGCAGCGCCAGTACTGCCGACCTGCAGGATGCCAGCCTCGAATCGACCGTGGCCCAGGCCTGCGCGATCGCCCGGCACACCGAGGACGACGCCGCCGCCGGGCTGGCCGAGGCCGCGCTGATGGCCCGTGAGTTCCCGGACTTGGACAGCTGGCACCCCTGGGCGCTGGCCGCCGATCACGCGCTGGACCTGGCGCTGGCCTGTGAAGCGGCCGGGCGCGAGGCCGACGGCCGGATCAGCAACTCCGATGGCGCCTCGGCCGCCACCTCGCAGAGCCTGTCGGTGTATGCCAACTCGCACGGGTTCATCGGCCGCGAGCGCAGCAGCCACCATTCGATCGGTTGCGCGCTCATCGCCGGGCAGGGCGACGGCATGCAGCGCGATGGCTGGTACAGCAGCGCGCTGGCGCGGCAGGACCTGGAGTCGCCCGAGGCGATCGGCCGGCGTGCCGCCGAGCGCACCGTGGCCCGGCTGCAGCCGCGCTCGATGGCGACCGCGCAGATGCCGGTGCTGTTCTCCCCGGAGGTGGCGCGCTCGTTGATCGGCCACCTGCTCGGCGCGGTGTCCGGCGGCGCGCTGTACCGGCGCGCCAGTTTCCTGCTCGACAGCGTGGGCACGCAGCTGTTCCCGGACTGGTTCCAGATCGATGAGCAGCCGCTGCTGCGCCGCGGCCTGCGCTCGTCGGCCTTCGACGGCGACGGCGTGGCCACGCGCAATGCGCCGTTGATCACCGACGGCACGCTGCAGCGCTACATCCTGGGCAGCTACTCGGCGCGCAAGCTGGGCCTGGTCACGACCGGCAACGCCGGCGGCGTGCACAATCTCAAGGTCGCGGCCAACGCCGGCGACCTGGTCGCGATCGCCGCGCAGATGGGCGACGGCCTGCTGGTCACCGAGCTGATGGGCCAGGGCGTCAACGGCGTCACCGGCGACTACTCGCGCGGGGCCGGCGGCTTCCGCGTGGAAAACGGCCAGATCAGCTATCCGGTGGACGGCATCACCATCGCCGGCAACCTCAAGGACATGTTCGCCGCCATCGAGGCGGTGGGCAGCGACGTGGACCGCCGCTCGCATGTGCAGGTCGGTTCGATCCTGGTAGGACGAATGACCGTTGCCGGTAACGATTGACGTATTCTATTGGGGCTGCCCAGGCAGGCGGGGAGCCTGCCATGCACCACCCACATAACGCACAAGGAGTTTCCACGTGAGCGATTTCGATAACGTCACCGTACCGCCGCCGGCACCGGCGGGCGATGCCCCGGCCGACCAGCGCACCCTGTCCCTGGTGGCCCACCTGCTCGGCATCTTCACCGGCTTCATCGGTGCGCTGATCATCTGGCTGGTCAACAAGGATGACCCGCAGAAGGGTTTCGTCACCGACCAGGCCAAGGAAGCGCTGAACTTCCAGATCACCGTGGCGATCGCCTACATCGTCTCGACCATCCTGCTGGTGGTGATGATCGGCGCGCTGCTGCTGACCCTGGTGTGGATCGCCAACCTGGTGCTGTGCATCCTGGCCGCGGTCAAGGCCAACAACGGTGAAGCGTATCGCTACCCGTTCACCCTGCGCCTGATCAAGTAAGCCACGCGCAGTGGTGATGCAGAACGCCCGGGATTCCCGGGCGTTTTTTTTGCTTGCGGTGGGGGCCGGGGATGCGCCCGGGCGTGCGGTGCTGGATGCACTGCCGCGCGGCACGGCGACCGATGCCCGCCATGGACGCCGGTCCACGCCGTGCGTGGAGGCGGTTCAGTGATCGCGTTCCACCGCCAACCGCCCCAACGCACGCAGTGCATCGGCGCGTTCGTCGTAGCCGGCCAGGCTGTCGTGCATGCGCTCGCTCAGCGCGGCCAGTTCGGCCTTGGCCCCGTCCATGCCGAGCAGGGCGGGGAAGGTGGACTTGGATTGGGCCTGGTCCTTGCCGGCGGTCTTGCCCAGCTGTTCGGAACTGGCTTCCACGTCGAGGATGTCATCGCGGACCTGGAAGGCCAGGCCCAGTGCGCTGGCGAAGTCGTCCAACTGCAACAGGTCGGACTGCGGTGCCTCGCCGCACAGCGCACCCATGCGCACCGCCGCGCGGATCAGCGCACCGGTCTTGAGCGCGTGCATGCGCTGCAGCGCGTCCAGGCCTTGCGCGTGGCCGGTGGCATCGATATCCAGTGCCTGGCCGCCGCACATCCCGGCGGCGCCGGAGGCATGGGTGAGCGCCTGCAGGCAGTGCACGCGCAGCAGCGCCGGCAGCGCCGCGTCGGCCAGCAGGCCGAACGCGCGGGTCTGCAGCGCATCGCCGGCGAGGATGGCGGTGGCTTCGTCGAAGGCGACGTGGGTGGTGGGCCGGCCACGACGCAGCGCGTCGTCGTCCATGGCCGGCAGGTCGTCATGCACCAGCGAATAGGCATGGACCAGCTCCACCGCCATGGCCGGTGCATCCAGCGCATGTTCGTCGGCCCCGAACACCTGCCCGCTGGCATACACCAGCAGCGGCCGCATGCGCTTGCCGCCGCCGAGCACGGCGTAGCGCATCGCCTGGTGCAGGCGTTGCGGGGCGTGTTCGGGGGAGGGCAGGCTGGCGTCGAGCTGGCTTTCGATGCGGTCGCGCCAACGCGCGAACGTGGACTCAACCATCATGGCCGGGCGGATCGAACGGTTCGGCGGTATCGGGGCGGGCCGGATCGCTGAGCAGGCGCACGCGCAGTTCGGCCTGCTCCAGCGCCTGCTGGCACTGGCGGTACAGGCCGACGCCGCGCTCGTAGGCGCTGAGCGATTGCTCCAGGCTCAGGTCGCCGGCTTCCATCTTCTCCACCAGGTGTTCCAGTTCTTCCAGCGACTGCTCGAAGTGGGCGACCGGGGAGGCTTCGTTGGGGGACTTCTTGGGCATGGCGCAAGTGTGAGCCGCCAATCCGGTGGGGTCAATTCAGGCCGCGCCCGGGGTCCAGCGCAACTGCGCATCGTGTTCATCCAGCCAGTGCTGCAGCGGCGCGGCGATGATCCGGTCGCCCGCGGCCATCAACGCCTCGCCGTCGAACAACAACGGCAACTGGCGGCGCTGCCAGGGCGGCAGGCCGCGTTGTTGCAGCAGGTCCTTGAGCGCGTGCGAATGGCTGCGCCCGGGAAGCTGGATGCGTTCGCCACCGCGGCGCGCGCTGACCTGCAACGGGGTGGCCAGGCGGTGCGCGCCCAGCAGTTCCAGCTGCCCGCCATCGGGCAGGGCCAACGGCGCGCGCCCATCCCAGTGCACGCTCCAGTGCGGCGGCAAGGCCAGCGTGGCCGAGAGCAGGTGCAGCTCGCCGCGCCAGCGGCGGATGCGCGCGCCCTGCCAGGCGAACTGGGCATCGGCATCGTGTGCGGCCGGCAACAGCTCGCGTTCGATCGCCTCCACGCCGGCGGCCGGCAGCGGGGGCAGGCCGCAGTTGCGCACCCATTGGCGCAGCAGGCGGGCCCGGCGTTCGCGCGGCAGTCGCAGCAGCCGCACGCTGTCGAGCACGCCGGGCACGACGCTGCAGCGGCGCAGTGCTTCCTGGTCGGACACGTCCAGCAACTGCTGCGCCTGCGCGCAGAGGGCGGCGCTGCGTGCGAAGGCGGCATCGGCCTGCGGCCAGCGTTGCTGCAGCAGCGGCAGCACGTGCAGGCGCAGGAAATTGCGGTCGGCCGCGTCGCTGGCATTGCTGGGGTCGTCGACCCATTGCAGCGCCTGCGACTGCGCATAGGCCAGCAGCGCCGCGCGCGGCACCTGCAGCAGCGGTCGCCACACCGTACCGGTGGCAAACGGCGCCTCGCTGCGGATCGCGGCCAGCCCATCCACGCCGGACCCGCGCAGGGCGCGCAGCAGGAAGGTCTCGGCCTGGTCATCGCGGTGATGGGCCAGGGCCAGCTGTTCATCCGGGTGCAGGGCGCGGGCGAATGCATCGCGGCGGGCATGCCGCGCGGCCGCTTCCAGGCCGTGGCCGCTGTCGCGGGCCACGTCGACGCCGATCACCTGCAGTTCGATCTTCCAGGCCGTGCAGATCGCCTGGCAGTGCTGCGCCCACGCGTCGGCGGCCGGTTGCAGGCCGTGGTGGACGTGCACCGCCCGCACGCCTGCATCGCGCTGGGCCGGCGACTGGGCCAGCCAATGCAGCAGTACGGTGGAATCGAGTCCACCACTGAAGCCCACCAGGACCGGGCGGGGCGCAGCAGACAGGTTGGGTAATGGCGACGACATCGGTTCGGGCAGGCTCGGGCAGGGAGGCAGTATCGACGCTGCGGGCCAGGCTCGCCACGCACGGGGATCAGGGAGTGGGCGGTTCGGGCACGCGGACGCCCTGGCGATTGATATGGAACCAGTGGCCACCTTCCACCGGCGTGTGGCCCTCGCCGTCAGGCGTGCCGGGGCGGCACCCCTCGCAGACCTGGGCAATGCCATCGGCGAAGGGCCAGGCAAAGTCGAACGTGGCCGGGAAGGCCTGTTCAAGCGCGGGGGTGAAGTAGCCGACGCGTGGGCCGATGCGGCCCCGCAGCAGCCCCTCTTCGACGTAGTCCGGCCCGCTGTCCCAGGTCAGGACGGCCTGGGTGCGGCCGGCACGGGTGACGTAATGAAAGCTGTCGGCGGCGTACACCGCCGCCAGTCCGTCGGCATCGTAAGGGAGGTCGGGCAGGACGTCCGCGGCGATCCGGGGCGCGCCGTCAACCACCTCGCAGCCGGGCAACGGCCACAGCCCGTGTTCCTCGGTGAGGACCCGGCAGGCCGGGCCCTGGGCCAGCGCGTGGCCGGTGCTGGCCAGTCCGGCCATCAATAGCAGGAACCGCACGTGGCGGCCCCTGCTGCGGGCGGCGGAGAGCCGGGCCGGCATCAGTTGGCGTCGGCCTTGCGCTCGAACGCCTTCGGCGTGGGCAGGTCCACCGGCACGCCCTTGGCGTCGCAGGTACCGGCCTCGCACAGGCGCTGGCGCAGGCGCGGGGTGGCCTGCACGATCATGTGGTAGATCGTGTTCTGTTCCATGGTGCCGCGGATGGCTTTGCTGCCCGGGCCACGTGCCCAGATGCCGACGTCTTCGCCGCCATGGGTTTCACTCTTGGTCGGTACCAGCGCTTCCTGCATGTAATCGGGGTGCTCGGTGTCCACGTGGCTCAGGTCCGGTCGGCCGGCGGCCGGGTCGAAGCTGCTCGGGTTGTGCGGGTACACCTTCGGGCCGGCCGGCTGCTGGTTGGTGGCGCCGGTATAGCCGGGGCCGTTGGCATAGCTGAGCGTGGTGTAGGGCAGGCCGAGGCCGTCGCGGGCCACGTCCAGGCCGCCTACGCCGTCTTCGCCGCCCTTGTCCTTGACCTTGCCCAGGATCGGGTTGCCGCGGGCCGGGTAGCCGACGAAGTTCAGGGTGTGCGAGTGGTCGGCGGTGACGATGATCAGGGTGTCCTGGTCGGAGGTCGCCTCGACGGCCGCGCGCACGGCATCGGACAGGGCCACGGTGTCGCTGAGGGCGCGGTACGCGTTGCCGCTGTGGTTGGCATGGTCGATGCGGGCGCCCTCGACCATCAGCACGTAGCCTTCCTTGTGCCGGGACAGGGTGTTGATGGCGGCCTTGGTCAGCTCGGCCAGGCTGGGTTCGCCGGACGGGTCGTCCTTGCGCTCGATCTCGTAACGCATGTGGTCCGGCTCGAACAGGCCCAGCAGCGCCGGGGCATTGCGCGCGGCCTGCAGCTGCTTGGCGTTCCAGACATAGGCGCCCTGCGGGTGGGCCTGCTGCCATTCGGTGACCAGGCTGCGCCCGTCCAGGCGCTGGCCGACCTTGTCGTCATACTCGGGATCGCGCTCTTCCACCGTGGTGAATTCACCGCGGCCGCCGCCCAGGGCGACCAGCGGGCCCCGGCCATAGCGCGCGGTGGACAGAAGCTGCTGGGCGATGTCAGTGCAGCCGGCGGCCTTGGCGGCCTCGGGCACGTCGGTGTCGTTTTCCCAGTTGCGCTCGGGCGAGTGCGCGTAGGTGGCCGCCGGGGTGGCGTGGGTCAGGCGCGCGGTGGACACGATGCCGGTGGCCATGTGCGCGCTGTCGGCCAGCTGCAGCCAGGTCAGCAGGCCCTTGTTCAAGCTGTCCGCGCAATCGCTGCGGGTGCCGGCGCTGACACCGATGGCGCCCATGTGGGTCTTCACGCCGGTGGTGATGGCGGTCATGGTGCCGGCCGAGTCGGGGGTCTGCGAATCGGTGTTGTAGGTCTTGCTGAACGCCGTGGCCGGGAAGCGCTCCCAGGACAGCAGGTTCTCCTCGCCCGGATTGCCGTTGCGCTGGCCCTCGAAGATGCGCGCGGCCGCCACGGTGGTCAGGCTCATGCCGTCACCGAGGAACAGGATGACGTTTTTGGCCTTGCCGTCCATGGCGCCGCTGCCGGCGGCGCGGGCGGCGCCGCTGCGGTACCACCATTGCGGGGTTTCACCCGCCGGATGGGCGATGGCGGGGACATCGACGGCGATCGCGCCGGGGGTACGGGCCGCGGGGGAGGTGCTGGCGCACGCGCCCAGCAACAGGGTGGCGGCGACGGCGGTCACCAGGCAGGTGGTACGGGACATGGACGCGCGTATCTCACATGTGAAACGGGCGTTCATTATGCAGAACCCTGCAAGGCACGCCGATGACACGCTGATTTTCCGTGCGCGCCTCGTTCCCGCGGCCCGGTTGGGCTAATGTGGCGAGCTGTCGAATTCTCTCTGGAAGGCTCATGAAGCTGGTGTCTGCGTGGTTGCGGATCCCGTTCTGGCAACGCGTGCTGGGTGGCTTCGTGCTCGGCGCGCTGGCCGGCTGGCTGCTGGGGCCGGCGGCGGAACTCTGGTTCGGCCCGTTGGGCGAGCTGTACGTGACGCTGATCAAGATGATCGCGGTGCCGCTGGTGTTCTTCGCGGTGATCAACGCGATCTCCTCGCTGCACGGCCAGAAATCGGTGGCCGCGCTGGGCGGGCGCACGTTCCTGTGGTTCATCATCACTGCCGCGCTGGCGGTATGCGTGGGGCTGGCGGTCGGCACGATCATGCAGCCGGGCACCGGCAACCTGAGCCTGAGCATGGACCACGGCTACACCCCGCGCGAAGTGCCGAGCGTGGTCAAGGTGCTGATGGACGTGGTGCCCTCCAACGTGTTCTACGCGCTGACCGGGATCGGCACGCGGGTCAATGCGGCCGGCGAGACGGTCCTGGCGGCCGGGCGCGGGTCGATCCTGCCGGTGATCTTCTTCGCGGGCCTGCTGGGCTTTGCGATGGTGAAGCTGGGCGACAAGGTGGCCGAGGCGCGCAAGCTGACCGGGCAGATGAGCGACATCATGATCCAGGTGACGCGCTTCGTGCTGGAGATGACCCCGCTCGGGACGTTCGGCCTGATCGCCGGGCTGGTGGGCAGCTACGGTTTCGAGAAGCTGCTGCCGCTGGGCAATTTCGTGCTGGCGCTGTACGTGGCCTGCGCGCTGCACATCGTGGTGGTGTACGGCAGTCTGCTGCTGGCGCACGGCCTGAACCCGCTGAAGTTCTTCCGTGGTGCGGCCCCGGGCATGCAGGTGGCGTTTGTTAGTTCGTCCAGCTTTGCCGCGATGCCGGCGGCGATGCGCTCGATCACCCACAACCTGGGCGTGAACAAGGACTATGCCTCGTTCGCGGTGCCGCTGGGGGCGAGCATCAAGATGGACGGCTGCGGGGCGATCTACCCGGCGCTGTGCGCGGTGTTCATCGCGCAGTACACCGGCGTGCCGCTGACGCCGGAACAGTACATCGTGGTGTTGATCGCCTCGGTGCTGGGCAGTTTCGGCACCGCGGGTGTGCCGGGCACGGCGGTGGTGATGGCCACGGTGGTGCTGAGCGCGGCCAACCTGCCGCTGGAGACCATCGGCTACCTGTACGCGATCGACCGCATCCTGGACATGATGCGCACCATGACCAACGTGACCGGGCAGATGCTGGTGCCCGTGCTGGTGGCCAAGGAAACCGGGCTGCTGGACAAGGCGGTCTACGACAACCCGTCCACCAACCTGGGCGTGGACGAACTGGAGGAGCGGTCGTCCTGACCCGCCCGCCAGGGTCGTGTCGAAAAAGCCCGCGGATGCGGGCTTTTTCGTGCGCAGCCGGCACCCGTCACCGAGCTGAGCAGGCACTGTAACGGCTGTATCAGCCGGTGTAACAGCGCTGATACACCGCGCTGCATGCCAGCAACGACGGGCCTGTCGGCGTCGCCACGGCTTGTTCACCGGTGGGTGTTGCCAACGAATCTGTAACATCGTGCCCGCCGCGCGACCCGCCGTGGTGGCGCCAGCCTCCGTGTTTGCTGGGTTCTGCCACTTGGCACGAATGCTGCGTTACCCCTCCGCAAGTTTCGAAGGAGGGCGCCATGGACAGCGTAGTCGCACACCGCATTCGCCACACCGGCCTCTGGCTGATGGCCGTCGTACTGACGGCACCGGTCGCCGCGCACGCCTCGGGTGCGCGCCAGGGCGTCAAGGCGCAGCCGGGTGAAATCGTGCTGCTGCGCGATGTCTCGACCCGGCCCGCCTATCGGCCCGCGCCGCCCGGCATGGCGCTCATCGCCGATCCCTCGCCCAAGCGTGAGGTGGGCCAGGCGCTGGGCACCTCGACCGGCATGGATGAGCTGAGCGAGGACGACTATGCCGCGCTCGGCTCCAACACCGGCAGTGGCGTCGGCCACGCACAGACCACCATCGAGCGGGTCACCGGCAACACGGTCAACTCGACCCTGGGCAAGGTCACCGACAGCGGCATGTTGTCCGGCGGCCAGTTCAGCAATGCCATCGGCGGCCCGATGGGCGCGGTGACCGGTGCCACCCGCGGCATCGGCGACCAGGTACGCGGTGCGCTGGCGCAGTTCCCGCTCGGCCAACCCACGGGCGGGCCCGGCAAATGAACCGCTGGCCACGCCTGGCAGTGCTGGCCCTGGTGCTGTCATCGCCGCTGCATGCGCAGCAGGCCGATGACTACGCGGCCATGCTGTCCTACCTCAATACCAGCCGCATCGACGGCCGTGCGCTGTCCGGCGCCGACGGTGCGATCACCGTCAACATGACCGCCGGCGACCTCAACCAGCAGGCCAACCTGCTCGGGATCGCCAATGGCCAGACCGCCCACATCACCGTCGATGCACGCCAGCGGCAGGCCGGCAACCAGGTGCTGTCCGACGGCGCGATGCATGCCAGCGCGAGCATCGGCGGGCAGGCACTGAACGGCGCCAGCGGCGTCGCCATGATCAACCAGGCCAGCGGCACCGGCAACGCGACGCGCAACGTCGTCACTGCCACGCTGGCGCAACAGGGCATACGCGAGTCGAACGACGAGGCCTTGGCCGCGTCGGGGGCGCTCGCGTCAGCAGGGGGGCAGGGGGCCGTCAACCGCGGTCGGCCGGCCGGAACCCGCAGCGTGGCGGTGGAAGGCACCGCGCTGCAGGGCTTCGACGGCGTCCTGCAACTCAATCAGATCGCGGGATCCGGCAACGCCACCGCAAACCAACTGAGCATCTCGGTGCAGTCCACCCCGTGAGTAGTCACATCCACCCGATTGTCTGTGATGAGAGAGAGGGCACCATGAACACCACCATGCACCGTACCGTATTGGCCATTGCGATCGCAGCCGCGTCCGCATCGGTCGCCGCGCAGGACAACCAGAACCAGAGCGCGTTCATCAACCACCTGCACAACGTGGTTGAAACCCGCACCAACCTCAACACCAACGTCAACACCAACGTCGATACCGATGTCGATACGAACATCGACACCAACATCGAGACCAATACGCGCAACGACAACGATTCGCGTACCTGGAACCGCACCTGGAACAACACCCGCAACAACAACACCACCAGCAACACCACTACCACCAACAACAGCACCACCAACAGCAGCGTGACCCGTACCCGTGACGTGACCGTCAACGAGAACGTCAACAAGACCAGCAACATCCAGGCCGACGAGCGCCAGGAAAAGAACAACCACGGCGTCGATGTGAACCTTGAAAAGGACATGCGCCTGAGTTCGGACGTGAACTTCTCGGGCGACCCGGAAATCACCGGCTCGATCGACCTCGACTCGGCCGCCATCGCGATCATCGACAACCGCCAGTCGATCACCGACAACGCCGCCGCCAACAGCCTGGTGACCAACAGCGCCTCGATCGCCGATGACGTCGGTTCCGATGCCTCGGGCAACCTCGGCTTCAACGTCGCCGCCGGCGACAACAATGCCCAGGACAACGCCGCGTCGCTGTCCGCGGCCGATGCCTCCTTCAGCTTCGGCATGGCCGACGCCGAGGTGTTCGTCAACCAGTACGGCGCCGGCAACACCACCCTCAACTCCGGCGTGACCAATGCCGCGGGCCTGGGCGGCAATGCCTTCAGCAACGCGTCCGGCAACATCGGGGCCAACGTCGCCTCGGGCAACAACAACGAGCAGAAGAACGCGCTCGCCGCGTCGGTGGCCACCAGCGCCTATGCCACCTCGAGCATCAGCTCCAACCAGGTCTCCACCGGCAACGCGGTCAGCAACGCAGGCTACCTGCGCTCGATGACCGACACCGTCGATGTGAGCCTGCGTGGTCGCGTCGCCGGCGGCACGCTGGCCTTCGGTGCCGGCACCTACAGCGGCAGCGGCAACGCCTACCAGAAGGACAACTACTACCTGGATAGCTGGAGTGGTGAACTCGACCATCCGAGTGGCAACGCAACCGGCCACATCGACATGGACAACGAGATCCAGAACGCAACCCCCAACCCGAACCGGGAAGGCGTGGGCGGTATCGCCTTCGATACCGATGAAAGTGGCACCAGCCGGTTCGTCGAACTGGGCGTGGCCGACCTGTATGCCAGCCTGAGCGGGACCGTGTCCACCACCCGTTGGGTGAACGTGGATGCGACCAATACCGCGGCGTTGTCCGGCAGTGCGTTCTCCGGCGCCTCCGGCAACATCGGGGTGAACGTGGCCGCCGGCACCGGCAACCTGCAGGCCAACAGCCTGGCCCTGGCGGTTGCCCAGCCCTCCACCGGGGGCGGTGGCGGCACCGGCGAGTAACACGTTGTCCGTTTTCGCAAGCAGTACGCGTTGAGCGCAACAAACCCGGCCATCCGCCAATGGCCGGGCCCCCGGGGGCCCCTGTCCCATTCTCCCCCTTTGGGGCAGGGGCTCCCTCCTTTTCCGGAGCCAAGCCGATGTGGAAGCACGCACTGTGCGGGTCCTTGATGTTGCTGATGCTGCCGTCCGGCGCCGCGCGCGCCGGCGATATCGGCTTCAGCGGCGTACTGCCCAACGGCGCGGTGCTCACCCAGCGCGTGGAGAGCATGCAGGAACGGCGCTTCCGCAACGTGGTGCGGCAACACACCGACTACAGCTGTGGCGCGGCGGCGCTGGCCACCATCCTGCGTTACGCCTACCACCTGGAGGCGGACGAAGGCACGGTGATCGAAGGCATGATGGGGGTCTCGGACCCGCAACTGGTCCACCAGCGCGGTTTCTCGCTGCTGGACATCAAGCGTTACGTGGAATCGATGGGCATGCGTGGACGCGGCTACCGCGTCAACGAAGAGCGCCTGCGCTCGCTGCGCGTGCCCGGGCTGGTGTTGATGGATGTGCGGGGCTTCCGCCACTTCGTGGTCCTCAAGCAGGTCCGTGACGACGTGGTCGACGTGGCCGACCCGATCCTGGGCAACCGCAGCATTCCGGTCAGCGAATTTCTCCAGGCGTGGCCGTCGCGGGCCGTCTTTGTCGTGATCGGCAGTGATTTCGATCGCAACACGGTGCTGCTGCAGCCCGGTGAACGGCCCAGTGCGCGTTCGCTGTACGCCCGGCAGGGGCCGATCACCGACGCGGAGTTGGTGGACTTCGGCTTTACCCATGCCGACTTGTTCTAGGAGGCACCATGAATATCGCGAAATGGACGCACGGCGTACTGCTGCTCACCCTGCTGGGCGCCGCACCGCTGCATGCGCAGGAAGGACGGCCCGGCAAGGGCCTGAGCGAGATCCCGGATCCGGAACTGAACCTGATGCGCGGCCGCTATACGGTCAACGGCAGCAGCGTGGCCTGGTTCGGGGTGACCATGATCACCCAGTGGAACAGCGGTGGGCAGGCCGCGCGCAGCGCGCTCACCCTGGGCATGGATTTCAGCCAGGGCAGCACGCCCAAGGTCAGCTTCACCCCGTCGGTGACGGTCACCGCCGCCGACGCTCCCTTGCCGGTGACCCCCGGCCGCAGCATCGACGCCAGTGGCCTGCAGAACGTGGCCGGGCTTACCCAGAGCATCCAGGTGGCCGGCGACGGCAACGTGGCCAGCAACACCACCCACCTCACCGTGCGTGACGGCCAGGCGCCGGCACCCGCCAGCGAGGGCCAGCACCTGGCCAGCGTGCAGCAGGGCGGGGTGAGCGCGGTGGCGCAACTGGACGGCAACAACGCCCGGGTCCAGCTGCAGATCGAGGGCGTGGGCGCGGTACAGCAGTGGATCCGCAACGGCAGCGTCGGGCAGAGCATCGCCATCGGCAGTGATGGCCAGGCGGCAAGCAATCGCATGCAGATCGATCTTGTCCGCCAGTCCTTGGCCAACAACGTCCCGCTCAGCCAGAACGTGGCCCAGGCGATGACGCTGGTACGGGGTGTGGGCATGGGACCCGGCCAGTAACGGCACGGCGGGGTGGGGGCGTGACAACACAAGGCAGGCCAAGGCAATGCAGACCACGATTCGAGCAACCCCGCTGGCGCTGGCGGCGCTGGCACTGATGGCGGCCGCCGGCGCGCAGGCGCAGGCCGCACCGGCCGACGAAGCCGACGTCAAGGCGCTGATCACGCAACTGGAAACACTCAAGGCCAACTACGCCCAGGAGGTGCGCCGCCTGCGCGAACTGGACATGCAGGTGCAGGCCATGCAGGCGCGCCTGAGCGGCAAGACCGCGCCGGTGGCCGGTGCGACTGGTGCACCGCCGCCGCTGCCCGCTGGCACGCCGGCCGCGGCGCCCAGCGCCGATGGCTATGCCAGCAGCGCCGCCGAGGCGCAGGAAGCCAAGCAGGCCTCGCGGCGCAGCGTGGACGACGTCAAACAGCAGCAGGCCGCGTTGTTCAGCCGCCGCTTCACCATCGAAAACAGCCTCACCTACGCGCGCTATGACCGCAAGCAGGTCACCCTCAACGGCTTCCTGGCGCTGGATGCGATCTTCCTGGGCAACATCGCCATCGAGAACGTCGAGTCGGACACGCTCACCTACAACCTCGCCGCGCGCTGGGGCGTGAGCCCACGGCTGACGCTGAACCTGGACGTGCCCTACCTGGCACGCAAGACCGTGTTCCAGAAGGGCGGCGCCGGCGGCTCGGCCGCGGCCATCGCGCAGGAGGAGACCACCGGCAACGGCATCGGCGATGTCGGCCTGAGCGGCAACTACCGGCTGTTCGCCGAGCACGGCCGCTGGCCGGAGACGGTGCTTACCGTCGGCGCCACCGCGCCGACCGGGCGCGCGCCCTACGGCGTGGACTGGAAGGTGCTCGAGCGCGACGACGATGATTTCATCCGCTTCGCGGTGCCCGAGCAGCAGCCCACCGGCAACGGGGTGTGGCAGGCCAATGTCGGCGTGTCGGCGGTGAAGACCGCCGACCCGGCGATCCTGTTCGCCAACCTTGGCTACATCCATTCCTTCGCGCGCAGCTTCGATGACCTGGATGCCAATCCGGACACGGTCAACCCGGGCGAGGTGAAGCTGGGCGGTTCGTACTACTTCGGCGCCGGCGTGGCCTTCGCGTTCAACGAGCGCACCAGCCTGAGCATTTCCTTCAGCGACAAGTTGAGCCGCCGTGCCTCCACGCGCTACCGCAACGGGCAGTGGCTCAAGGTGATCGGCAGCGACGCCAATGCCGGCACGCTCAACCTCGGCATTACCTACGCGCTCAACCGCAATACGACGTTGGTGAGCATGCTCGGCATCGGCCTGACCCCGGACGCGCCGGACTTCACGTTGGCCTTCAAGGTGCCGTACATGCTGTGAGCGGAGGCGCTCCATGCATGTGCGGATGCGCATCCCACTCGAACCCTGCGCCTTCGGCGCGCGACCTCCCGTTCCGGGAGGTCCACGCATACCGTCCTGAACCCCGCGCCGTCGGCGCGCGCCCTTCAACAAGAGGCGGGCTGCTGGTCTGATGCAGTTGGGCAATGACGCCGAGGGAGAGGGAGCACCGCCCCGGTGCCCGGGCCGTGTTGTTGGTCTGGCTCAGCGTAGTTCCGGGAGGGCCAGCTGGTGCTTGCGGCAGAGGCGATAGACGGTGACGCGTGAGACCTGCATGTGGCGGGCGCAGGCGGCGATGTTGAAGTCGTTCTGGCGCAGGGCGCGCAGCAGGGTTTCGCGTTCGGCGACCTGGCGTGCGTCATGCAGCATTTTCTGCGGCATCGCCCTCTGCGCCGGGACCAGCTCGAGGTCGGCCGCGCCGATCAGCTCGCCGTCGGCGACGATCGCCGCGCGCTGCACGCGGTTGAGCAGTTCGCGCACGTTGCCCGGCCAGTTGAAGCGCTCCATGGCGAGGGTGGCGTCGCTGCTGAAACCACGCGCGCGGGTCACGTGGCGGTCGCGGAAGCTGGCCAGGAAGTGGTGGGCCAGCAGCATGATGTCGCTGCCACGGTCGCGCAGGGCGGGCATCGGCAGGCGCAGTACGTTGAGCCGGTAGAACAGGTCGCGGCGGAACTGGCCGCGTTCCACCGCCTGTTCCAGGTCGACATGGGTGGCCGCCAGCACGCGCACGTCCACCGCCAGCGGTCGGTTGCTGCCGACCCGCTCGACGGTGCCTTCCTGCAGCACGCGCAGCAGGTTGGTCTGCACATCCAGCGGCAGGTCGCCGATTTCATCGAGGAATACGGTGCCGCCGTTGGCCGTTTCGAACAGGCCCAGGCGGCGGCTGGCCGCGCCGGTGAAGGCGCCGCGCTCGTGGCCAAACAGTTCCGACTGCACCAGCGCGGCCGGGATCGCCCCGCAGTTGACCGCCAGGAAGGGCCGGGCGTGGCGTGGCGACAGAGCATGCAGCGCCTGCGCGGCCAGCTCCTTGCCGGTGCCGGTCTCGCCGGTGATCAATACCGGCAGCTCGACGGGGGCGAATTTGCGGATCGCGCCGCGTGCCACCTGCAGCACGGCGCTGTCACCGATCAGGTGTTGTGGGCCATGGGCAACCGGCGTCTGCGGATCGCCGGCCAGTTGCTGCAGGCGCTGCACGATGCAGCCCAGCGCGACCGGTGCGGTCCAGGTCTCCACGCAGGCCGCCAGCAGCGGCTGCAAGGCCGCCGGGATGGCGTCGCCGCCGGCAGGCAGGATGGCCAGCAGCTTCATGTGGCGGTGCTCGACGAGCAGCGCCTGCAGCCGCGCCAGGTTGGCCGGCACGATGCTGCGCAGGTCCAGCAGCCCGACCACCTGGTCGCTGCCGCGCATGCCGATGGCCACGCAGTCGTCCGTGGCCACGCTGCGTACCTGCCAGCCTGCAGCCGCCAGGGCCACGCGCTCGCTTGCCTGGGGCTGCCCAAACCAGATCACACACCGGGCCGGAAAAACGGGGACTGCCGCCATGCGTCACCTTGTCGACGAAGAGCATGGGCGGAGTCCGATGCGGGTCCGGAAGCCTTGGACGTGCCGCCCCACGTCCGGGTCCGTGGCCTGCCCGGTGGGACCGGCAGGCACTTGGTTCTGCTGTCACTGCTGAAACGATATGAGGGACAACGCGGGTTGGGGGCGGCAGCGGCCATGGCGAGGCGGCCAGGTCGGGCGGCGGCCCATGAAAAAAGCCGCTGCAGGGCAGCGGCTTTCCGGTCGTTACGGTGCCAGCGGTCGGTCAGAGATCGACGCGGCGGGCCTGCATGAACTTGGCGCTCCAGTAGCCGGTGACCAGACTGTCCACGCGGACGTCCTTGCCGGTGCTCGGGGCGTGCAGGAAGCGGCCTTCGCCGACGTAGATGCCGACGTGGTCGACCCGGCCCTTGCGGCCGAAGAACACCAGGTCGCCGGCAGCCAGGGCATTGCGGTCGTTGATCAGCTCGGCTTCGCCATCGTGCGCCATTTCACGCGAGACGCGCGGCAGCTCGATGCCCAGGGCGGTGCGGAAGACGTAGCCGACCAGGCCGCTGCAGTCGAAACCGCTGTCCGGCGAGGTGCCGCCCCAGCGGTACGGGGTGCCCAGCAGGGTCATCGCGCGGCGCAGCAGCGACTGCACCTTGCCGTTGTCGGCAGCGCCGCCGACCACCGCGCCGGTGGCGCCGGTGCTGGCGTCGTAATTGGCGAGCAGGCGGCTCAGGTCACCGGCGAACATCGCCGAGCGGTCCATGAGGGGGATGGTGTCGTTGGCGGCCAGGTGCGGAAGCAGGGCGGCGAGGGTGGCGCTGGCAGCGGCGTCGGCCTTGCTGCGGGCGGGGCCATCAGCCTTGGGCTTGGGCACCGCGGAGGATTCGGGGGTGCTGGCGCCAGCCGGGGCGGCGTCTACAGCGGTGGCCGGTGCGGTCTGTGCCCAGGCCGGCAGGCTGGCCAGGCAGAGCGCAAGGGCGAGGAAAACGGGTCGCGTGCTGCGCTTGGGGGCGGCGGTCTGGCCTGGGTAGTTCCGGTCGGCTGTCGTCACGCGGCGGTCACTGAATAAAAACGATGGGTGATGATGCCGTGTAAGAACGGTGATTAGGTACAAATTTCGTTAATTTTTCGTTTACAACTGTGTGACTTCGATCACAAATTTGGCCCTTGCCCCTGTTCAGCTTAGTGTAGAACGCGTTTCGCGCCCGTGTAGTGGTCCTTCCAGTAGGCCCCGCCGAGCGAGTCGAGCCGGACCGTGCCGCCGGTGCTCGGGGCGTGCACGAAGCGCCCTTCGCCCACGTAGATGCCCACGTGGGAGACGCTGCCGCGGCTGCCGAAGAACACCAGGTCGCCCGGCGCCAGGCGCGTCGGCTCGATCTTCGGGCCCTGTACCGCGGCCAGGTCGCGCGAGGTGCGCGGCAGCTTGAGGTCCAGCATTTCCCGGTAGACGTAGGCGACCAGACCGCTGCAGTCAAAGCCCGACTCGGGCGTGTTGCCGCCGTAGCGGTACGGGGTACCGACCAGGCCGATGGCGCGCATCAGCACCGCGTTGGCGGCCTGCGGGTCGTTTGGCGCCACCGTCGGCCAGACCTGGGTCGAGGCGGGTTGGGCGGCCGGGCGGGTGGCCTTGCCGCCGCCGCAGGCGCTCAACACGAGTACGGCGGCCAGCGCGGCCAGGCGGGCGATGAGGCGGAATGCGGGCGAAACTGGCGTCAGCTGCATGATGTCCGGATAATGCGCCACCTCAGGAGGCCGTCATGATGGCGGCGTATCCGGCGGGCGACAACCCGCCCCACCCGTCTGCCATCGGCAGCGACCAGCCAGAGTTGCGCATGAAGATCGAAAAAGACAGCGTCGTCCGTTTCCATTACACCGTCTCCGAGCAGGGCCAGGAGCCGATCGAGAGCTCCAAGGACCGTGATCCGCTGGCGATCCTGATCGGCCACGGCAACATCATCCCGGGCCTGGAAAACGCCATGATGGACAAGGAAGCCGGCGCCAGCTTCGAAGTGGACGTCAAGGCTGCCGATGCCTACGGCGAACGCCGCGAAGGCCTGACCCAGCGCGTGCCGAAGAAGCACTTCGGCACCAGCAAGCTGATCCCGGGCCAGCAGGTCGTGCTGCAGACCAACTTCGGGCCGCGCGCGGTCACGGTGGAAAAGGTCGGCATGAGCGTGGTCGACGTCGACCTGAACCACCCGATGGCCGGCAAGGACCTGCACTTCGCCGTGGAAATCGTGGATGTGCGTGCTGCCGCCGCCGAAGAGCTGGAGCACGGCCACGTGCACGGCGATGGCGGCCACCAGCACTGAATCCTGCGCCGCGCAGCGGGCTTGCCTAGCCGCTGACACGCAGCACGCAACGGCCCGCTTCGGCGGGCCGTTTGCATGTGCGCGGCCGCGGGATCGGCCACCGCCCCGGCCCGACGGCATAATGGCCGGCCTGGTCCACGGATAGCCTGTGAACACCGTTCCCCTTTCCCTGCAGCCGGTCGCCACCGGCGATCGCATTGCGGTGCTGGACATCCTGCGCGGGTTCGCCCTGCTCGGCATCCTGCTGATGAACATGGAAGCCTTCAGCGGGCCGCTGGACCTGTCCTTCACCGGCATCGACCCGCACTGGCAGGGCCTGGACTACGCGGCGGACGCGGTCATCTACGTGCTGGTGCAGGGCAAGTTCTTCACCCTGTTCTCGCTGCTGTTCGGTGCCGGCTTTGCGATCATGGCCCAGCGTGCCGACGCGGCACGGCGCGCGTTCGCGCCGTTCTACCTGCGCCGCAGCGCGGCCCTGCTGCTGATCGGACTGTGCCACGCGCTGCTGGTCTGGTCCGGCGACATCCTGGTGGTCTACGCCTTGATCTCGCTGCCGCTGCTGGCCTGCCGCGAAGCGCCCACGCGCTGGTTGCCGGTGATGGGCGTGCTGACCTACCTGTGCGCGGCAGCGCTGATGCTGCTGCTGGGGGCGCTGACGGGGCTGGAGGCGCAGCTCCAGCCCGACGGCGCGCAGGTGCAGGCCGCGATCGACAGCGCGCAGCAGACCATCGATCTGCAGCGCCAGGCCTATGCACATGGCACCTATGGCCAGGCGGTGCTGCAGCGCCTGCGCGACCTCGTCACCCAGGTTGGCGCGATCATCGTGGTGGGGCCGGAAGTGCTGGGCATGTTCCTGATCGGCAGCTGGTTCGCGCGCAGCGGCGCGCTGGCCACGCCGGAGCGGTTCACGCGCCTGTACGGCCGGCTGCGCTGGGGCGCGTTGCCGCTGGGCCTGGCGGTGATGCTGGGCAGTGCGATCTGGCAGCCCTACCTGGCGCCGGGCACGTTCACCCCGGCCAGCGGTGCCGCGTTCGCGCTGGCCTCGGTGGCCTCGCTGCTGATGTGCCTGGGCTACCTGGGCTGGATCATGCGCCTGCGCGCCGGGCTGCATTGGCTGGCGCCGATGGGGCGGATGGCGTTGACCCAGTACATCCTCCAATCGCTGGTCTGCACCTGGGTGTTCTACGGCTACGGTCTCGGCGCGTTCGAGCAGATGTCGCGGGCGTGGCAGGTGCCGTTCGCGCTGGCGCTGTTCGCCGTGCAGGTGCTGCTGAGCCACCTGTGGTTGCGCCTGTTCCGCTTCGGCCCGCTGGAGTGGGTGTGGCGGGCGATGACCTACCTGCAGTGGCCGCCACTGCGCAGGGCCGAGCGCGCCTGAGCCGTGCGCGGCGCGCGCTGCGGCCGTTGAACCGGGACCGACCGTGGCGTTGCCATCACGTCTGGCTCGCGAGCGGACATGGCATGCTCGGTCCCTGCATGGGCGCGTGATCGTGCCCCCTTAACGAGTCGAGCGATTCCAATGAGCAAGCATTACGACTATGACCTGATCGTGCTGGGCGGTGGCTCCGGCGGATTGGCCGCGGCATTCCGCGCCGCCCAGCATGGTCAGCGCGTGGCGATGCTGGAGCCGGGTGAACTGGGCGGTACTTGCGTCAACGTGGGCTGCGTGCCGAAGAAGGCGATGTGGCTGGCGGCTGACCTGGCCGGCAGGATCGGCATGGCCGCGGCGATGGGCTTCGACGTCCCGGTGCGGCCGGCGCTGGACTGGAAGGAACTGGTGGTGCATCGCCAGGCCTACATCGCCAACATCCATGCCAGCTACCTGAAGCGGCTGGACGAGAACAAGGTGGTGCGCGTGCCGCGACGTGGGCGCCTGGTCGACGCGCACACGGTGGAGTGCAGCGACGGCGTGCGCATCAGCGCCACGCACATCCTGATCGCCACCGGTGCGCACCCGCAGCGGCCGGACATCCCCGGCGCGGAGCTGGGCGCGGTGTCCGATGATTTCTTCAACCTGTGCAGTGCGCCGGCGCGCGTTGCGATCGTCGGCGGCGGCTATATCGCCGTGGAGCTGGCCGGACTGCTGCAGGCGCTGGGCAGCAAGGTCACGCTGCTGGTGCGCGGGTCGCGGCTGCTGGAGCGCTTCGATGCGGAACTGACCGCGCAGCTGGCCGACAACCTGCGCCACCAGGGCGTGCAGGTGCACTTCGATTACCGGCTGCGCGAGCTGCGCCGCGATGGCGATGGCGTGGTGGCCTACGGTCATGACGGCCCGCACGAAGCGGCCTTCGACCAGCTGTTCTTCGCCACCGGTCGGCGCGGCAACAGCGCCGGCCTGGGCCTGGAAGCGCTGGGAATCGGGGTTGGCGACAAGGGCGAAGTGGAGGTGGATGACGGGCAGACCACGGCGGTGCCCAGCGTGCATGCGGTGGGCGACATTGCCGGCAAGGTCGGGCTGACCCCGGTCGCCATCGCCGCGGCACGCAAACTGATGGATCGCCTGTTCGGCGGCAACCCCAAGGCGAAGATGGACTACGAGAACGTGGCCAGCGTGGTGTTCTCGCATCCGGCGCTGGGCGCGGTGGGGTTGAGCGAGGAAGAAGCACGCGAGAAACACGGCGACGTGCGCGTGTACCGCAGCAACTTCCGCCCCATGCTGCAGGCCCTCTCCGATGGCACCCAGCGCAGCCTGTTCAAGCTGGTCTGCGTGGGCGAGGAAGAGCGGGTGGTCGGCGTGCACCTGCTCGGCGAATCGGCCGATGAGATCCTGCAGGGTTTCGCGCTGGCGGTGAAAATGGGCGTGACCAAGGCCCAGTTCGACGACACCGTGGCGATCCATCCAACCTCGGCGGAAGAAGTGGTCCTGATGCGCTGAAGGCGCGGAGTGCCGCGCCGCGCGTGGCACCCCGGCGGGGCAATCGCCCCGCCCAAGCATGCGACAATCCCGTTCCCCCCGTTGATCCGGCCGCCGCGCGCGGCCGTCTGCCGTGCCGATGCCGCCTGCTGCTTCCCCGCTCCCCACCTCCTCGCACCGCATCGCGGCCGGCGGCATCGCGCTGGCCGCGGTCGGCGCCATCGCGGCGTCCGGCAAGGCGGTCATCGTCAAGCTGGCCTACCGGCATGGCGTGGATGCGACCACCTTGCTGGCGCTGCGCATGCTGATGGCGTTCCCGTTGTTCGCGCTGCTGGCGGCGTGGTCGGCACGGCGCGCCACGGCGCTGACGTGGGGCGATCGCGGCCGCGTGCTGTGGCTGGGCTTCACCGGCTACTACCTGTCCAGCCTGCTCGATTTCCAGGGCCTGCAGTACATCAGCGTGACCCTGGAACGGCTGATCCTGTACCTCAACCCGACCCTGGTGCTGCTGATCAGCCTGGTACTGCTGAAGAAACGGCCGGGGCGCTGGCAGCTGGTCGCGCTGGGGCTGAGCTACCTGGGCGTGCTGCTGGCCTTCGGCCACGACCTGCAGCTGGAAGGCGGGCGCATCGTACTGGGCAGTGCGCTGGTGCTGGCCAGTGCGCTGAGCTATGCGCTGTACCTGTTCGGCAGTGGCCAGGTGGTGGCACGGATCGGCGCGATCCGCCTGACCGCCTACGCCAGTTGCGTGGCCTGCGTGCTGTGCGTGCTGCATTTCGCGCTGCTGCACCCGCTGGCCGCGCTGGGGCAGGCGCCGGCGCCGGTGTACTGGCTGTCGTTGGTCAATGCCACGCTGTGCACGGTGCTGCCGGTGCTGGCGATCATGCTGGCGGTGAAGCGGATCGGCTCGTCGCTGGCCGCGCAGGTGGGTATGCTCGGACCGGTATCCACCATCGTGATGAGTCTATGGCTGCTCGACGAACCCATGGGCCCCTGGCAGATCCTGGGGACGGCACTGGTGCTGGTCGGCGTGCTGCTGGTCAGCCGCGTACGCGCGTGACCCCGCCCGCCGGCGCCGGCGAAGACGCCGCCGCGCAGGCGCGCCAACGCATCCTGGCGGTGATCCGCGCCATCCCGCGCGGGCAGGTGATGGGCTACGGCCAGGTGGCGGCCAAGGCCGGCCTGCCGGGCCGGGCGCGACTGACCGCGCGCGTGCTGGGCATGAACGAGGACCCGGACCTGCCCTGGCACCGGGTGCTGCGCTCGGACGGGCGGATCGCCATGCCCGAGGGGTCGCGGGGCTGGCGCGAGCAGAGCCAGCGCCTGCGTGCCGAAGGCGTGGCGATCGAACGCGGGCGGGTGAAGGCCATGCCGCGCAGCGCCGGCGACGCGCTGGATGCGGCGCTGTGGGGGCCGGACTGAGGGCGCTGCGGCTATGATGGGCATGGTTCCAAAGGATGCCCCCATGTTTCCGCGATTGCCCACCGTCACCAAAGCACTGCTGATCGCCAATGCGGTGCTGTTCCTGCTGCAGCAGCCGTTCCTGCTCGGCTACGGCACCTTCGAGCCGTTCATGCTGCAGCCGCTGCGCGGTGGCTTCGATCCGTTCTCGCCCGGCGGCAATTTCCAGGTATGGCAGCTGCTGACCTATGGCTTCCTGCATGGTGGCGTCATGCACCTGTTGTTCAACATGCTGGCGCTGTACATGTTCGGCGCGCCGCTGGAACAGACCTGGGGCGAGAAGCGTTTCCTGACCTACTACCTGGTGTGCATCGTCGGTGCCGGCCTCTGCCAGCTCGGCGTGGGCGCGATGCTGGCCGACCCGGCGCCGGTGCTGGGCGCGTCCGGTGGCGTGTTCGGTCTGCTGCTGGCCTACGCCATGCTGTTCCCCAACCAGCGGATCATGCTGCTGTTCCCGCCGATTCCGATGAAGGCGCGCACCTTCGTGATCATGATCGGCCTGACCGAACTGGTGATGGGCGCCACCTCGTGGCAGCCGGGCATCGCCCACTTCGCGCACCTCGGCGGCATGCTGTTTGGCTGGCTGCTGATCCGCTACTGGCGCGGGCAACCGCCGTTCAACAAGCGTCCGCCGGGTGGCCCGCGGCGCAAGAACCACCTCAGGAGCGTGCGCTAGCACCCGCCGCCAGCCGCCCGCGACCCCGGAACAAGGATGTGTCCGCAATGAAAATTCTGATCCTCGGCGGCTACGGCGTGTTCGGTGGCCGCCTGGCGGGCCTGCTTGCGGACGTGCCCGGCATCGAACTGCTGATCTGCGGGCGCCGCCTGGACGCGGCCTCGGCCTTCTGCGCCGGTTACGTGGGCATGCCGGCGGTGCGCGCGCTGCAGGTGGACCGGGACCGCATCGAGCCGGTGCTCGCGGCAGAACGGCCGGACCTGCTGGTGGATGCCTCCGGCCCGTTCCAGGAGTACGGCGAGCGTCCCTATCGCGTGATCGAGGCCTGCATCGCCGCACGCATCCCGTACCTGGATTTCGCCGACGGCGCCGATTTCGTGTTCGGCGTGGCCCGCTTCGATGCGCAGGCCAGGGCGGCCGGGGTGTACGTGCTGTCCGGGGTGAGCAGCTTCCCGGTGCTGACGGCCGCCGTGGTGCGGCGGATGGCGCGCGACATGGACATCGTGACCGTCGAGGGCGGTATCGCCCCGTCGCCGCATGCGGGCATCGGGCTCAATGTGATGCGCGCGGTTGTCGGCTACGCCGGCGCACCGGTCAAGCTGCGCCGCAATGGCGCGCCCGGGCATGGCCTGGGGCTGGCCGAGAGCCGGCGGTTCACCGTGGCCGTGCCGGGCAGGGTGCCGCTGCGCAACCTGCATTTCTCGCTGGTGGACGTGCCGGACCTGCAGGTACTGCCGCTGGAGTACCCGGGCATGACCGATATCTGGATCGGTGCGGCGCCGATACCCGAAGCGCTGCACCGCCTCCTCAACCTGCTGGTCAAGGCGCGCGCGCGGTTCGGGCTGCCTTCGCTGGCGCCCCTGTCGCGGCTGTTCTACACCGTGCTCAACCTGATGAAGTTCGGCGAGCATCGGGGCGGCATGTACGTGCGCGCCACCGGCACCCACGCCGGCCGCGAGATGGTGCAGAGCTGGCATCTGCTGGCCGAGGGCGACGGCGGCCCCTACATTCCCTCGATGGCGGTCGAGGCGGTGGTGCGCAAGCTGCTGGTGGGCGAGCGCCCGCACGATGGCGCGCGCCCGGCCACGCACGCGCTGGAACTGGCCGACTACGAGCGCCTGTTCGACGGCCGTTCGATCTTCACCGGCTTCCGTCGCGACGATCCCGATGCCAGCCTGTACCCGGACCTGCTGGGCACGGCCTTCGCCACGCTGCCCGGGCAGGTGCAGGCGCTGCACGCCGCTGCGCACGCGCGGCAATGGCGCGGCGTGGCCGAGGTCCGGCGTGGCACGGGGCTGCTGTCGCGGCTCGTCGGCGGCGTGTTCGGGTTTCCCCCCGCCGGCGCGGACGTGGCGGTCAGCGTGGCCTTCGCGCCGGAGCGCGGTGGCGAGCGCTGGA
Source organism: Stenotrophomonas sp. Steno-Z1 (assembly GCF_056393175.1). Taxonomy (NCBI): domain Bacteria; kingdom Pseudomonadati; phylum Pseudomonadota; class Gammaproteobacteria; order Lysobacterales; family Lysobacteraceae; genus Stenotrophomonas; species Stenotrophomonas sp. Steno-Z1. Next base: position 570,041 of record NZ_JBWJPB010000001.1, read on the forward strand.
CCCGCGACTTCGCCGGCAAACGGTTTTCCTCGTGGCAGCGGCGCGGGGAGGGCCGAAACGCACGGTTGCTGGTGGAGCGCTTCGGCCTCGTCGATGTCGCGCTGGCGCTGGTGGTGGAGGAGGACCGCCTGCACCTGGTGGCGCGGCGCTGGTCATGCCTGGGCATTCCGTTGCCGACCGCGCTGCTTCCCTCTGGACGCACCTTCGAGACCGAACGCGACGGTCGCTTCGTGTTCGACGTGGAAATCGCCGCGCCGCTGGTCGGCCTGATCGCCGCGTATCGCGGGACGCTGCAGGCCGATCCCGCATAGCCCCGCGCCCGGCGTGCTGACGGGCCGACCCTCCACAACGGAAAAGGGCGCCCGAGGGCGCCCTTCCGATTCACTCAGTCCCGCAGGTTCAGCGCCAGACCTTGATCTGCTCGGCGTCCACGCGCTGCATCGGCTGGCCCGGCTTGCAGCTGAAGGTGGCACCGAAGGCGGGCAGGTTGGACAGCGCGCCGTTGGTGCGCCAGCGGCCCGGGGCCAGCACGTCGGCGGTCAGCCGCTGCGCAGCCTCGTTCGGCGACAGCTGCTGGGCCCACAGGCTGGCCCACGCACGGAAGAAGCCCTGCTGGGTGGCCGGCTTGGCGCTGGGGTCCACCGCCTTGTAGGCCTCCCACGCCAGTTCCAGCCCGGCCACGTCGGCCAGGTTTTCTTCGCGGGTCAGTTCGCCGTTGACCTTGGCGCCCTTGATGCCGGGGAAGTCGTAGCTGCCGTACTGGCTGGCCACGCGGGTGCCGAGCAGCGTCCAGGCGGTCTTGTCGGCCGGGGTCCACCAGCTGCGCAGTTCGCCCTTGGCATCCACCAGCGCGCCCTTGGCATCGATGGCGCGGGTGAGCTCATGCGCCACCAGGGCACCGAAGCTGCCGTACTTGTCGGCGGTATCGGCCTTGGCGTTGAACACCGGGCCCTGCAGCACCGCGGCGGTGACGATCAGGCGGTTCTGCGCGATGTCGTAGGCCAGCGCCGGCTGCTGCGGCAGCACGTCCCAGCGACGGTCGGCGTTGCCCTTGCCGATCCGCTTCATTTCCTCGCGGTGGCGCCAGGTGGAGGCGATCAGCATGTTGCCGCCGAAGCTGCCACGGCCCATCGGCTGCACGCTGTAGTCCAGGTCGCGCAGCGGGGTGCCGATCTCGATCTTCAGCGCGGCCAGCTTGGCCTGGGCTTCGGTCTTGGCCTCGGCGCTCAGCCAGGTGCTGCGCTTGACCGCATCGATCTGCACTTCGCGGATCTTGTCCACGATCACCGCGGCCTGGCGGCGGTCGTCGGCCGACAGGAACTTGCTGGCGTACTCGCGGCCGAGCATCGGGCCGGCGGCGACATTGATCGCATCCAGGGTCTGCTCCCAGCGCGCCGGCGCGATGGTCTCGCCACGGATCACGCGGCCACGGAACTCGAACTCGGCATCGCGATAGGCCTTGGACAGGTACGGTGCCATGGCATCGCCCACGCGCCAGCGCAGGTAGGCCTTCCACTGGTCCGGCTTGATCCGGGTGACCATGCCGTCGAGCTGCTTGAACAGCGCCGGGTCGGCCAGCGAGACCAGGTCGTCGTTGACGCCCTGGACCTTCAGGAACGCGTCCAGCTGCAGGTTGCGGTAGCGGCTGTTGAGGTCCTTGGTGGAGATCGGGGCGTAGTTGTTGAACGGGTTGTTGATCCCGGCCAGCGACTGCGCGTTGCGCGCCAGCTCGGTCTCCAGCGCGATCACCGCCTGCGACTCTTCATCCAGCTTGGCCGCCGGGGTGCCGGTGAGGGCCAGGATCTGCTTGACGTAATTGCGGTAGCGGCCCATCAGCGCGACGGTGTCGGCATCGGTGCGGGTGTAGAACGCCGGGTCCGGCAGGCCCATGCCGCCCTGCATGAAGTAACCGATGTGGCGGTCGAGCGCCTTCAGGTCCACATCCGGGGCGAAGTTGAACGCGACCGGGATGCCGACCTGGTGCAGCGCGGCGATCGACGCCGGGACATCCTTGGCCTTCTTGATGGCGTTGATGCGGGTCAGCAGCGGGGCGATGGGGTTGGAGCCATCGGCTTCCACCGCCGCTTCGTCCAGGCCGCTGGCCCAGAAGTCGCCGAGCAGTTTCTGCACGTTGCCCTGCGGCGCCTTCATCGACGCATCCAGCAGTTCACGCTGTTGCTGGCGGGTCCGCTCGGCCAGTTGGCCCAGCGCCGTGGTGGCGCCGGTCTGCGGTACCGGGTTGGCCTTGAGCCAGGTGGCGTTGGTGGCCTCGTAGAAGTCGCTGCACTGCGCGCTGACGGCCGGCGCGCGTGCGGCCTTCTTCTTCGGCGCAGCATGCGCATCGTGTGCGATGACCAGGGAGGCCAGGCTCAGGCCCAGGGCGATGGCGAGCGGACGGAGGTTGGACATGTAAAGCGAATCCAGCGGGATTGGGATCGCGCGAGTGTACCAAGCAAAGCGAAACGAGCGTGATGGCGCCGGCCCCAAACAACAAAGGCCCGGGATATCCCGGGCCTTTGCCTGCATCACATCACGCGTTGGCGCGTTGGTTTACCAGATGACCACCTGCTGGTCGCCAGCGCGGACCATCGGCGAGCCGGCCTTGCACTGGAAGGCGGCGGCGAAGGTCGGCAGGTTCGACGGCGCGCCCATCGCGCGGAACTGCGCCGGTGCGTGCGGATCGGTGGCCAGGCGGACCTTGGCGTTCTCCGGGGTGTACTTGGTGCGCCACACGGTGGCCCAGTTGAAGAAGAAGCGCTGGTCGCGGCTGAAGCCGTCGACCTTCGGGTCTTCCTTGCCGGCCGACGCCTTCTGCAGCGCGTCGTAGGCGGTGGCCAGGCCGCCCAGGTCGGCGATGTTCTCGCCCAGGGTCAGCTTGCCGTTGACGGCCTGGCCGTCCACCTTGTAACCGTCGAACTGCTTGACCAGCTTGCCGGTCAGGCCGCTGAAGTTCTTGGTGTCCGCCTCGTTCCACCAGTTCTCGAAGTTGCCGGTCGGCCCGAAACGGCTGCCCTGGTCATCGTAACCGTGGGTCATTTCGTGGCCGATGACGGCACCGATGCCGCCGTAGTTGAGCGCGTCGTCCGCCTTGGGATCGAAGAACGGCGGCTGCAGGATGGCGGCCGGGAACACGATCTCGTTCTGCAGCGGGTTGTAGTAGGCGTTGACCGTCTGCGGGGTCATGCCCCACTCGGTCTTGTCCACCGGCTTGCCGATCTTGGACAGGGCGAACTTGTAGTTGAACTCGTTGGCCGCGCGCACGTTGCCGAAGTAGCTGTCGCGACCGGTGCTCAGGCCGTTCCAGTCACGCCACTTGTCCGGGTAGCCGATCTTCGGGGTGAAGGTTTCCCACTTGGCGATCGCCTTGGCCTTGGTCTCGTCGCTCATCCAGGTCAGGCCCTGGATCCGCTCCTTGAGCGCAGCGGCGAGGTTCTTGACCAGTTCTTCCATCTTGGCCTTGGCTTCGGGCGAGAAGGCGACCTTGACGTACAGCTGGCCGAAGGCATCGCCGGCATCGTTTTCGATCGTGCCCAGCACGCGCTTCCAACGCGGCTTCTGTTCCTTCTGGCCGTTGAGGGTCTTGCCGTAGAAGTTGTAGTTCTCGTTGACGAAGGCATCGGCCAGGTACGGCGAGGCGCCGTCCACGGTGTGGAAGCGCAGGTAGGCGCGCCACACCGCCGGGTCGGTGTCGCCCAGCGCCTTGCTCACTTCCTGGTGGAAGGAGGGGATGGCCAGCGAGAACGTCTCCGGGGTCGCGATGCCCTGCGCCTTGAAGAACTCGGTCCAGCTGAAGTTCGGGGTCAGCTTGTCCGCATCGGCCACGGTGACCGGGTTGTAGAACAGCGAGACATCGCGCGACAGCTCGACGCTGGACTTGGAGGCCTTGGCCAGGCGGGTTTCAAACTTCACCACGTCGGCGGCCTGCTTCTCCGCGTCGGCCGTGGCCACGCCGGACAGTTCCAGCACCTTGGCCACGTGGGCCTGGTAGGCCTTGAGCTTGTCGGCATTCTTGGCGTCGGTGTAGTACGTGGTGTCCGGCAGGCCCAGGCCGCCCTGGCTGGCGTAGGCCATGTTCATGCTGGAGTTCTTGAAGTCCGCTTCCGGACCGAACCCGAACAGCACGTTGTCGCCCTTGGCGGCGCTGGTGCGCAGGTAGGCGGCGACGGCGTCCTTGCTCTGCAGGCCGTCGATGGCGGTCAGGTCGGCCTTGATCGGCTCGATGCCCTGGGCGTTGATCTTGGCTTCGTCCATGCCGGTGGCCCAGAAGTCGCCGACGATCTTTTCGATGCCGTTCGGGTTCTTGACCGCCGCGACCTGCTCGGCGAGCTGGTGCTGCACGGCGACCGAGCGCTCGTCCAGGATGGTGAAGGCGCCCCAGCTGGTGCGGTCGGCCGGGATCGCATTGGCGGCCAGCCACTTGCTGTTGACGTAGTCACCGAAGGCGCCGCAGGCGTCCAGGCTGGTGTCCAGGTCGGACGGGTGGAAGGCGTTGTAGGCCGGCAGCTTGCTCTCGTCGAGCTTGTACTCGGTGGCGGCAGCGGTGGCGGCCGGGGCAGCGGTGGAGGCCGCGCCGTCCTTCGCCGGGGTGTCGGTCTTGCCGCAGCCGACCAGCGCGGCCGAAACGGCCAGGGTCAGCAGGACGATCTTGGGATTGCGGATCACGTGGGTTGGCCTCCAGGCCTGGAATGCATCGGGGATGGCCCCCCCACCGGGGGAGCCGTGGGCCAGACGATACGCCGCTGGCTCGACCGGCAAGGGTGTCGAAGGTCATGGCCGATGGCAAGCGCGGCCTGCGTGCCACCGTCGGCCCGATCCGGCATGGTGGGCCGGCTGCCGCGGCAAAGCCCGGCCCGGCCGGCGACACGCCCGGCTGCGGCGGTGTATACAGCGGGCATGGCGAACTCTTCTGCGCAGCCGTGGGACGCGGTGATCATCGGTGCCGGGCACAATGGCCTGGTGTGCGCCGCCTATCTGGCGCGTGCCGGCAAGCGCGTGCTGGTGCTGGAGCGGCGCGGCGTGGTGGGCGGCGCGGCCGTCACCGAGGAATTCCATCCCGGGTTCCGCAACTCGGTGGCGTCCTACACGGTCTCGCTGCTGCAGCCCAAGGTGATCGCCGAGCTGGACCTGGCCGCGCATGGGTTGCGGGTCGTGCCGCGCCGGATCAACAACTTCCTGCCGCTGCCCGGTGACCAGTACCTGCTCGCCGGCGGCGCGCTGACCCAGGCCGAGCTGCAACGCTTCTCGGCCCACGACGCCCGGCAACTGCCCTTGTACGAGCAGCGCCTGGAGGTGTTCGCCGATTTGCTGCGCGCGGTGGCCCTGCAGGCGCCGCCCAACGTCAGCGACGGCCACTGGCTGCAGATGCTGCCGCAGCTGTGGCGGGCAGGGCAGCTCGGGCGGCGGTTGCATGCGCTGGCGCCGGCGCTGCGCCAGGAACTGCTGGACCTGTTCACCATCTCGGCCGCCGAGTACCTGGACCGCTGGTTCGACAGCGAGCCGATCAAGGCCCTGTTCGGCTTCGACGGCGTGGTCGGCAATTACGCCAGTCCGTATGCGCCGGGCACCGCGTACGTGCTGCTGCACCATGCCTTCGGCCAGAGCAACGGGGTCAAGGGCGCATGGGGCCATGCAATCGGTGGCATGGGCGCGATCACCCAGGCGATGGCGCGTTCGGCGATGGCCGCCGGCGCGCAGATCCGCACCGATGCCGGAGTGCGCCGGGTGCTGGTGGAGGGCGGGCGCGCGGTCGGGGTGGAAACACTGCAGGGTGAACGGATCACCGCGCGTGCGGTGGTCTCCAACCTCAACCCCAAGCTGCTCTACGAACAGCTGCTCGGCGCTGGCGAAGTGCCCGCGGCCACGCGCGAGCGGATGGCGAACTGGCGGTGTGGTTCGGGGACGTTCCGCATGAACGTGGCGCTGTCGCGCCTGCCGGACTTCCGCTGCCTGCCCGGGCCCGGCGACCATCTCACCGCCGGGATCATCATCGCGCCCTCGCTGGACTACATGGACCGCGCCTGGGTGGATGCACGCACCCACGGCTGGTCGCGCCAGCCGATCGTGGAGATGCTCATCCCCAGCACGCTGGACGACTCGCTGGCACCGCCCGGCCAGCACGTGGCCAGCCTGTTCTGCCAGCACGTGGCGCCGCAGCTGCCGGGCGGCCGCCACTGGGATGATCATCGCGAGGAGGTGGCCGACCTGATGATCGCCACGGTGGAGCAGCATGCGCCGGGCTTCTCGGCCTCGGTGCTGGGCAGGCAGGTGCTCAGCCCGCTGGACCTGGAGCGCATTTTCGGCCTGGTCGGCGGCGACATCTTCCACGGCGCGCTCAGCCTCAACCAGCTGTTCAGCGCCCGCCCGATGCTGGGCCAAGCCGATTATCGCGGCGCGCTGCCGGGGCTGTACCTGTGCGGGTCCGGCAGCCATCCCGGTGGCGGGGTGACCGGTGCGCCGGGGCACAATGCCGCGCAGGTGATCCTGCGCGGCTGAGGTGGCAGGCTGGTGCCAGCGCGCCGTTACGGAGTCGGATCGTCCAGCGCGGCAGGCTGCAGGTCTTCGGTCTGCGGCTCGCGTGCATTCGGGTCCGGCGTGACCTCAGGAATGCGGGTCTTACGATCATTCTCCGGCTTGACCTGGGTCGCTTCGCCCACATTCACCGTGGCCACGCGCGGCTTGGCCCAGATCGCGTCATGCCACTGCTGGTACTTGTCGGGGTCCCAGTAGCGGTCGTCGTAGAACTTGCTGCCGTCGATCTCTTCCGGGCCGGCCGGGCCGGGCACCACGATCCGCAGGTTGCCCGTGAAGCCGGTGCGGCTGCCGGTGACGTTGCGGCGCTCGCGACGCAGTGCCACGGCGATGCGAGGCTTGGCTGCCGCGTCACCGAAACGGGCGTAGATGGCTTCGCCCTGCGCGATGGCCTGCTCGCGTTGTGCCGGGGTCAACGCCGCCCAGTACCGCTCGCGCAGCTCGACAAAGCCCTGATAGCCACGCTCGGCGGCCAGGTCCATCCAGGCATAGGCCAGAGCGCGGTCGGCGGCGGTGCCGGTGCCGTTCCAGAGCATCTCCGCCACCATCGCCTGTGACGGCTTGTCGGCGTAGAACGCCGCGCGTTGGAAGAATTTGAATGCCGCCTCCTGGTCGCCGGCGGTGCGCTTTTCCATACCGAGCAGGCGGAAGCGCAGGTCGGGATGGCCGCTGAGGAAGCCGGCGGTGATCATCAGTGGATCGGTAGTGGGGTCGGCGGGGATGGCGGCCGTGGGCTTCTTGTCGGCGGCGTGGCCGGCAACCGGGAGCAGGGCCAGCATCGGCAGCAGCAGGGGCAGGGTCCAGCGTTTCATACCGTAGTTCCTTCGGGAAGTCTGGCCGTTCGTTCCATCTTGCACGGGGCGCCGCAACGGCCAACAGCGGCATTGGTCATGGTGACTTCCCCAAGGCGGGGGAAGTTCCCCTGGCGCCCCGGTGCAGGGGCGCCAGGGACGATCATTCCTTCTCGGCCGGCCCACCGATATGGCGGGAGAAGAAGTTCAGCATTTTCGTGTACAGGTTCACCCGGGCCGGGACACCGTAGAAGCCGTGCATTTCACCGGACTGGATGATCATCCCTTCCGGCGGGTTGCCTGCGGCGATCAGGGCCTTGTTCATCAGCTCGGTCTGCTCCGGTGGGGTACGTACGTCGCGTGCACCTGCGGCCAGGTAGACCGGGATCTTCACTTCCCCGGCGCGGCGTGCCGGCGAGTTCCTGGCCCACACCGCCGTATCGGTGCCATGGGTGCGGCGCAGGAAACGCTGGCCCGATTCACGCTCGGGGATGTCGCCCTTCTTGAACATCATGTCGATGTCATACACGCCGACGTAGCCGAACGTGCACTTGAACAGGCCCGGCGCACGGATCGGTGCCATCAGCGAGGAATAACCGCCGAAGCTGCCGCCGTAGATGCACAGGCGGTCCTTGTTGGCGTAGCCGTTGCTGATCGCCCATTGCGTGGCATCGATGATGTCGTTCTGGATCCCGTCGGCCCACTGCTGGTGGCCGGCATCCTGGAATGCCTTGCCGTAGCCGCCTGAGCCCCGGTAGTTGACCTGCAGGACCGCGTAGCCCCGGCTGGCAAACAGCTGGGTTTCCCCGGAATAGCGCCAGTTGTCGCGCGGGCCGATCGGGCCGCCGTGCGGATTGACGATCATCGGCAGGTTCTTGCCGTCCGAGCCCTGCGGCAGGGTCAGGTAGCCGTACACCTGCTTGCCATCGCGCGCCTTGAAGCTGAACGGCTTGACGGTGGCCAGGCGCTTCTTGTCCAGGTGCGGCGCACGCTGCATCAGGAAGCGCGCCTTGCCGGTGTCGCGGTCAAACAGGTACAGCTCCCCCGGATTGGAATCGCTGTACACCGAGACCACGATCTTGCGGCCGTCGGCGGTGTGGCTGGAGAAGTCCACCAGTTCACCGGGGAACGAGGCGGCCAGCGAGCTGTAGAGCGCCGCGTCGGGATGGCTCTCGTCGACCAGGGTGACCTGCGGCGCGCCGGCTTCGGTCATCACCCCGATCAGGCGGTTGTCGTCGGTGGACCAGATGTAATCGGAGACTTCGGCGACCGGATCCTGGAACAGCGAGGTGAATGCACCGGTGCCAGTGTCCAGGGTGCCGATGGCACCGGGGGCCTTGTCGTCGCTCTGGGTGACGTAGACCGTGCCGTCTGCCGTGGCGCGCTCCACCCACAGGTGCTTGCCGTCGGTCTTTGAAGCGTTTACCAGGGTCCACTCGCGCCCGTCGCGACGGTACAGCTCGCTGCGCTCGTCGTACTCGCCTTCCTCGTTGCGGCTGGAGGAGCACACGGCGAAGCGCGGTTCCTTGGCCGCGTCAAGCGCGATGGAGCAGTCGTCCTTGGGGGCGCGCACCAGCACGGTGCGGCGACCGCTGAACGTGTCGACCTGTTCCAGCTGCGTGCCGGCGCCTTCGTTGGAGCGCGGGTAGCGCGCCTGCATGATGACGTTGCGGTCATCGTCCTTGAGCGTGTCGAGCAGGCTGAAGCTCTGGCGGCCCACCGTCTTGCCGCGCTGGGTGGCATCGCGGGTGCCGTAGAAGATCAGGGGCACCGCCTGGCTGCCGTCTGCGTTCACCGCGAACCATTCGCCGGTGGCGAACGGCTGGGCGTAGCCGCCCATCTTCTTGACCGCATTGAACATCAGCCGATCCGGCGAAATCCAGGTGAACTGCCCGATGCTTTTCTTCTCGGGAAGCTGGTTGACCTTGAGAATTTTCAGGTCGCTGGTGCGCAGCACGGCCAGGACGTCCTGGTCGCCGTGGTCCATGGTCACGGCCAGGTACTCGCCGTTGGGCGAGATGCGGACAGTGCCATAGGCCGGATGCTTGACGAAATCTTCGACCGAATAGGTCGTTGCCGCCGAGGCGGTGAGTGCAGGAGAGCCCAGCACGAGAGCGAGCAGGGCGAAGGACAGCTTGTACATCGGAGAACCCCTCGATTCGTCGGGCCATCGTGGCCCGGAGTGCGTTGGAGGCGAGGGCATGCAAACGCAGAGCCCGGCCGAAGCCGGGCTCTGGATGTCACGCCACCTGGCCCATCAGAAGCGGTAGGACAGGCTGAGGTAGTAGCGGCGGCCCAGCGGGTCGGCGCCGATGTAGCTGTTGAAGTACGGGTAAGCGGTGTTGGTGGCGTCTTCGCGGAACTGATTGTTGGTCAGGTTGACCACGGTGAACTCAGCACGCACGTTCGGGCCGAACTTCTTGCTGACCTGCAGGTTGTACAGCATGTAGGGCTTGAGGCGCTCGGTCCAGGCAGCGTTCCAGTTGGAGCCGTAACGGGTACCGAACAGCGTTGCACCCCATTCGTCGCCGGCCCAGCTCAGGCTGCCACGCACGCGGCTGCGCTGGCTGTAGTCGTACAGCGGCAGGTCGCGGTAGTCGACCAGCTCATCCTCGTCGTTCTCCTTGTACTTGTTGGTCAGGACCAGCGAGTAGCCCAGGTCCAGGCCGAAGTCGCCGAGGCGATCGGTGTCCAGCTTGTACTTGAAGGTCGCATCGATACCGCTGGTTTCCAGCAGCGAGGCATTGATGTACGCGGTGTTGATCTGCGAGATGCGGCCGTCCAAGGTGGTGCCCGGGGCGTTGGTACGGGTGATCAGCGAGGTCAGGTTGCGGCAGAAGGCCGAATCAGCCGACTGTTCGAACGCCGAGCCGTCCGGACGCACACCCAGGCGGCAGTTCGCTTCGTTCTGCAGCAGGTAGGTCGAGCTCAGCTGGGTCGCGGCATCCTGCAGACGGATCTTGTAGTAGTCCACCGACATGGACATGGCGTCCATGATGTCCCACACGAAGCCTGCGCCCCACGACTTGCCTTCTTCTTCCTTCAGGTTCGGGTTGCCGGCAATCAGCGACTGCGCCTGGTACAGGGTGATGTCACCGCTGACGTTGCACTGGGCGCGGGTACGGCCCGGGGTGCCCGGAGCCTGGCCAAGGCCGGTGCCCGAACGGCAGCTGTATTCGTCGACGATGGACGCGTAGGAGGCGGCGCCTTCGGCGTAGACCAGCTGCATGTCCGGTGCGCGGAAGCTGGTGGCGTAGGAGCCACGGATCAGCAGGTTGCTGAAGGGACGGAACTCCAGGCCAACGTTGAAGGTCTTGGCATCGTCGACGGCGGTGATGTCGTCGTACTTGTCCCAGCGGCCGGCCAGGTTCATCGACAGGTTGCTCAGGATCGGCACGCGGAACTCGGTGCCGATCGCGTAGCGGTCACGGCTGCCGTGGGTTTCGCCCGAGCTGGTCAGGTTGAAGATGGTCTGGTCGTCCAGCGGACGCAGCTGGTCGGTACGCACGTCGCTGACCAGGTCGGTGGTCTGGCGCATGCCTTCAATGACGGCGGCGAAGCCGACCGGGCCGGCAGGCAGTTCGAAAAGGTCGCCGCTGACGTTGAAGTTGACGGTGGCCGAGGTGGATTCGGCTTCGTTCTTCACGCGGGTGGCGAAGCTCTGGTAGATCTCCGGGGTGATCGGCGAGTTCCAGCGCTGCTGATTCAACGAGTAGATCGGGTAGTTGCCGTTATAGCCCTGCAGCGGGCCCAGGAAGTAGTCGTGCACGGCCTTGGCCAGCAGGCGCGGGCGGTCGGCGGTGTACTCGTACTTGCCGTAGTTGGCGCTGGCTTCCCAATCGAAACGATCGGCGAAGGTACCCTGCGCACCGAAGGTGATGTCCCAGCTCTTTTCGTCGTACTCGGTGCTGGCCGCCTCGTTGCCGCCCAGTTCGAACGGATTGAACACGCGCTGCAGCTGAATCAGATCACGCAGGGTGGAATCGTAGTACGCGCCGGTGGCCGCACCGGCGCGGTTGGCGGTGAAGCGGTCGCCGGAGGTGCCCCAGAACTCGGTGCCGTTGCTGGCCTTCGCGTCGGTCTTGTAGAAGTTCACGCTGCCGAACAGCTGGGTGGACTCGGTGACGTCGAAGGTACCGTAGCCGTAGGCGTTGTAGCTGCGGTTCTTGTTCCACAGCGAGCGCGACGCGACCTGATCGTAGCTGCCGCAGTAGGTGCCGCGGGCAGCGGTGGTCACGGTGGTGTAGCCGAACTTGTCGCACGCAGCAGCGTCATAGATGACGTTCTGGTTGCGCACGTGGCCGTTCAGGCCGCCGGCGCTCAGGCTGGCCAGGGACAGCGACGGGTTGACCGCGATACCCGACGGATTGTTGCGGGTATCGGCCAGGACGTCGCGCTGGGAAGCGAACACCGGCTCGTTCTCGCTGTACTGCAGCGCGTAGGTCGCGCTCCAGCGGTCACCGGTCTTGCCGCCGGTGTATTCGAAGTTGACGCTGTCGCCACCGCCCTCTTCGGTGGTGCCGGCGGTCAGGCGGACCTGCTGACCATCGTAGTTCTTGCGCAGCACGATGTTGACCACGCCGGCCACGGCGTCGGAGCCGTAGATGGCCGAAGCGCCACCCGTCAGCACCTCCACGCGCTCGACGATCGAGCTCGGGATCGACTTGATGTTGACGACGTTGTTGTCGCGGTTGTAGGGCTGCGGGTACTGCGGCGGGCGGCGGCCGTTGATCAGCGTCAGGGTGTAACCCGGGCCCAGGTTGCGCAGGTTCACCACCTGGGCATTGGGCGTGAAGCCGCCCACGGCCAGGTCGCCGGTGAAGGAGCTGGTGGTGTTCTGGGTCAGGGTCTGCAGCATGTCGCCGACAGACTGGAAGCCTTCACGGTCGATATCGGCACGCGTGATAACGGTGACCGGCGCCGGGCCTTCCACGTCGGCGCGCTTGATGCGCGAACCCACCACGGACACGCGGTCCAGGTTGACGGCGTTCTTGCCGCCAGCTTCGTTGCCGGCTTCCTGTGCGAACGCCGGAGCGACGGCCGAAACGACCAGCGCCGATGCCAGCGCAAAGCTCAGCGGGTTGCGGCTGAGCAGCGTGCGATTTGCCATGAATAGTTCCCCTTGAAATCAGTTCTGTGCGCCAGGTGACGGTGAGCAGGCCTTCTTGGCCGAACCGGACACCTTTTTGCTCCCGACGGGCCCGTACCGCTGCCCCCTGTAATCAGCTTCACAAGCCGATGACTCGAAGTTAACACGAGCTTAACTTGCGCTGTCAACTGTTCATCACAGCGTCATAAAGACACGATCGGCAAAACGCCTTGCTGCCGTTGGGTTTGCGCTGAAATCTTCGCAAGTGATTGATTGCAAGGAATTTAGTTGCGCGCGTAACCATCCCCGGTGACCGCGCGCGGTGTCCCTGACTGGCGCTGGGGGACAGTCCGGGCCATACACGGGGCGTTCATTTTCGTAGCTAAGAACAAATCGGAATAAGGACGGTCCTGCCGCCTTCGCCCGGGTCCGCGGCCGACGTGCGGCACAAAAAAAGGCCCCGCCGAAGCGGGGCCTTTCGTCGTGCGCGACGGCGGCGATTACTTGCCGAAGTCGTACTTCATCTGCGCATACACGGCGCGCCCGTAGATGCTGTAGAAGGCGCTGTTGTACGGCGTGCCGGAGGTACCCGGGTAGCTGTATGCCTGGCCTTCGGGCATCTTGTTGAACACGTTGTTGACCATCAGCGACAGGGTCAGGTCATCCTGGGCGCGATAGTTCACGCTCAGGTTGTAGGTGGTGTACGAGCCCCACTTGCCTGCGGCCTTGCCCGACGCGGTGTGCACGTAGTCGTAGCCATTCAGGCCGGCCAGGTAGTTCGGGGTCTTGCCCACGTAGTTGGCGTAGGCGGTGGTGGTGAACCTGCCGAGCGACCAAGCCACGGCGGCATCGCTGCGCACCTTGGCGTAGTTGTCGTAGTTCCACATCGCCACCGGGTTGCCCAGCAGGTCCTGGAAGTCCTCGCCCGGCTCGGACTGCACTTCACGCTTGAGCATGTTGGTGTAGTTGCCCGAGAACTGCAGCGCACCGAAACGGCCGATGTCCTGCAGGTACTTGAAGCCGACGGTGACGGCCTGCAGGTTCTGGCGAGCCACGTTCATCTTCGGCGTGTACAGGCTGCTCAGGTTGCCGGCGGCGTCACGCACCACCCAGTCGGCCACGTTCTGGCAGGTGGCCGAGGCGGCGTTGGGCAGGCTGTTGCGGCAGTAGTACTCGGCCAGCAGCAGCTGGTCGGTGCTGGCCGTGTCGACCTCGTTCTCGATCTTCCAGTTGTAGTAATCGGCCGAGATCGACAGGTTCGCCATCGGGGCCCAGACCAGGCCGGCGTTCCACACATCGGCGGTGATCGGCTCCAGGTCCGGGTTGCCGGCGCGCTCGGAGTACACCGAGACGCTGTTGTCGTAACGGCAGTCGGCGGTGTTGCCCGGCGCATAGCCCAACTGGCCGCAACGGTAGTAGTCGGTCGAGTTGTTGGCGTAGTAGCCGCTGGTGCCCTGGAAGGCATCGGACAGGGTCGGCGCGCGGAAGGCGGTGCCGTACTTGCCGCGGACCAGCAGGCTCTGCAGCGGACGGTATTCCAGGCCCAGGCTGTAGGTGGCCTTGTCGACGGTGTTGTCGGCGATCTTGAACGCGTCATAGCGACCGGAGGCGGTCACGGTGAGCTGTTCCAGCACCGGCATGCGCAGCTCGGAGGTCACCGCGTAGTTGCTGCGGTGGCCATTGCCGGCCACGGCCGACGAACCCCACGCCTGGCCATCGAGCACGCGCTGGTCGGGCGAGTAGTCCCAGCCTTCGCTGCCGCCTTCGACGACGACTGCAAAGCCGGCATCGCCGCCCGGCAGCGTGAACAGCGAGCCGTTGGTGACCTGCGCGCGCGCCAGGTTCTGCCAGGTGCGGCTGCGGTTGTGCGCGTAGCCGGTGAAGCTGGCGAAATCTTCCGGCGAGATCGCCGAGTAGAACGCGCCCCAGTTCGGGTTGTAGATGTCCCAGCCGTCTTCGTTGGTGCCCAGGCTCGGGCCCAGCACGTGTTCGGCGAAGTAGTTGTTGATCGGATCCTGCCAACGCATGAACTTGTTTTCGGTGAGCTTGTACTCACCGCGGGTGAAGCTGGCGCTGTAGTCCCAGTTGCCGGCCGCGCCCTTGGCGCCCAGGGTGACCTGGTAGGAGCGGCTCTCGTCGCTGTTGAGCACGTCGTTGTAGCCCTGGCCACCGATGTCTTCCGGTGCGAAGGCGCGCTGCAGGTTGACCACCTTGCCCGAGGACTGGTCGTAGAAGCCGCCCATGGTGCTCTTGGTGCCCCACCACAGGTAGTTCGAACCGGAGGTGTACTCGGTCTTTTCCTTGCTGTAGAGCAGGTCGGCGAACAGCTGCAGGTTGTCGTTGACGTCGAAGGTCAGCGCGGAATAGAACTGGCCGCTGTCCTTGCCGTTCTTGACGGTCTTGTAGCCGGCGCCATACACCGAGCCGCAGGACAGGCCGGATGCGCGCGTGCCCATCACGGTGGTGCCACCGAACTGGCCGGCGACGCTGGCGCAGTTGCTCGGGTCCATCATGTACAGGCGGTTGGTGTCGGCATCGATGACGGCGAAGTCATTGCCCGGCACCTGCGCGGTGTAGCCGTTGGCGTTGGTGGTGCGGGTGAGGTCGCGCTGGTAGCCCCAGATCGGGTTGCTCGACTCGATCTGCACGTTGACCAGTGCGTTGAAGCGGTCGTCGAACGCGCTGAAGCCATGCGCGGCGCTCAGGCGCACGCTGTTGCCGCCGCCTTCGGTGTAGCTGCCGCCACGCACGGTGACGGTGCCACCGTCCATGCGTTCCTTGAGGATGATGTTGACCACGCCGGCGATCGCATCCGAGCCGTACAGCGACGACTGGCCGCCCGGCAGGACTTCGATGCGCTCGACGATGTCGATCGGGATGCCGCTGATGTTGTTGAACGTGTCGCCGCCGTTGTACAGCGCCGGGTAGGACATCATCGGGCGACCGTTGATCAGGTACTTGGTGTACCCCGGGTTCAGGCCGAACATGCCGGCCGCTTCAGCGCCCTGGGTGAACGAGGCGGAGGTCTGGCCGCCCTGCAGGCCACCGGTGGTCAGCGAGGACTGCTGCAGCACCTCGGCGACGCTGGTGAAGCCGCGGGTCTGGATGTCCTCGGCGGTGATCGACATCACCGGGGTCTGGGTTTCGAGATCGGTCTGCGGAATCAGCGAGCCGGTGACGGTGACTTTGTCGAGCGTCGTGGCCTTTTCCTGTGCCATGGCCGGAGCGGCTGCGGTGGCGATCAGGGCGGAGAACAATGCAGCGGCGAGCGTGTTGCGACGTGCGGTAGAGCTGTAAGTCATCAATAGTCCAAAGTGCAGAAACGAGAACGCACCCACGCCAAGATTCCCTCCCGCAATGCGCGGAAAACGCTGAACGTAGTGCCACTCGAACCTAACATGAACTTAACGAAAATTGCATGGATTGCTAGCAATTGCGATTTCCAGTCAGCGTTGGTCAAGGTTGTATGATGTTTGGCTATTCGTGTCGTTTTCTTTCGGAGTCATGCAGTGAGCAGCAGCCAGACGCGTCGTCCCCATGCCAGCCAGGTGCAGAAGGGCCTCAGCCCGCATCCGCGCATCCGCAACGTGATCGCGGTGGGGTCGGGCAAGGGTGGGGTGGGCAAGTCGACCACCGCGGTCAACCTCGCCGTGGCGCTGGCCAGGCTCGGCGCGCGCGTGGGTCTGCTCGATGCGGACATCTACGGCCCGAGCGTGCCGGCGATGCTGGGCCTGAGCGGCCGCCCGGAGAGTCCGGACAACAAGTCGATCGAGCCGATGCGCGCGTTCGGCGTGGAAACGATGTCGATCGGCTACCTGATCGAGGACGAGACGCCGATGATCTGGCGCGGCCCCATGGCCACCTCGGCGATGACCCAGTTCTTCAATGACACGTTGTGGGATGACCTGGACTACCTGCTGATCGACCTGCCGCCGGGCACCGGCGACATCCAGCTGACCCTGACCCAGAAGATTCCGCTGGCGGGGGCGGTGATCGTGACCACGCCGCAGGACATCGCCACGCTGGACGCGAAGAAGGCGCTGAAAATGTTCGAGAAGGTGGAGGTGCCGGTGCTGGGCATCATCGAGAACATGGCCGTGCATACCTGCAGCAACTGCGGCCAGGTCGAGCACCTGTTCGGCGAGGGCGGCGGTGAGCGCATGGCGGCGCAGTACGGCGTGCCGTTGCTGGGATCGCTGCCGCTGGAGATCGGCATCCGCGAGCAGGGCGATGCGGGCACGCCGATCACCGCGGCAGCGCCGGAGTCGACGGCGGCGCAGGCCTACCTGCGTGCGGCCGAGCGGCTGGTCGAGGAAATGGGCAAGCGTCCGCGCGCGAGCATCCCGATCCTGTCCTCGCTGATCTGAGCGCGGCTGCCCTGGCGGCGCGTGGCGCCCGGCCCGGCTCTGCCGGGCCGTGTCCTGCCCGGGCCAGGGGCGGCGCCGCTGGTCGCGGCGGGGGCGGCTGTTTAGAATCGTGGCCCGGGCGCCCGTTGGCGGTGCCGTTGTTCCTTTCGCACCCAGGACCCCCCATGAGCATCAAGAGTGACCGCTGGATCCGTCAGATGGCCGAGCAGCAGGGCATGATCGAGCCGTTCGAAGCCGGCCAGGTCAAGCAGGCCAATGGCCAGCGCATCGTCAGCTACGGCACCTCCAGCTACGGCTACGACGTGCGCTGCTCGCGCGAGTTCAAGGTGTTCACCAACATCAACTCCACGATCGTGGACCCCAAGCACTTCGATCCGGGCAGTTTCGTGGACATCGTCGGCGACGAGTGCATCATCCCGCCGAACAGCTTTGCGCTGGCGCGCACGGTGGAATACTTCCGCATTCCGCGCGATACGCTGGTGGTGTGCCTGGGCAAGAGCACCTACGCGCGCTGCGGGATCATCGTCAACGTGACCCCGCTGGAACCGGAGTGGGAAGGCCACGTCACGCTGGAATTCAGCAACACCACGCCACTGCCGGCGCGCATCTATGCCAATGAAGGCGTGGCGCAGATGCTGTTCTTCCAGGCCGACAAGGACGACATCTGCGAGACCTCCTACAAGGATCGCGGCGGCAAGTACCAGGGCCAGACCGGCGTCACCCTGCCGCGCACCTGATGACCACGCGGGTGGCGCGGCGCACCTGGTCAATCCCCGGGCGTGCGGCCGCGTCCGGGCCTGGTAGCGCCGACCGTTGGTCGGCTGCCTCTGCGGCTACCGTTACCCATCAATGGTGGCGACCACAAAAAAGCGCGGCGTACGCCGCGCTTTTTTGTGGCCTGGTCCGGAGTCCGGCAGGGTAACCGGACTGTCAGTAGTCTTAAAAGCAGTGGACCAACGGTCCGCTCTACTTGCCGCGACCGAACAGCAACCCGATGCCGACCGCCACCAGGATCACGGGCCACCAGGTAAGGATAAGGCGACCCAAGTTCATGTTGGTCCAGCCCAGGTTGCTGGCCAGCAGGAACAGGCCGACGACGATCAGGACGATGGCAGCGACGAGGTTGGAACGCATCAGGGGCAGGGTCCGCTAGGGCTGGGGCGAATATCCTAGCCGTTCCTTCCAGTAGGCGACACGTTCGGACAGCACCTGGCCATCGTAACGGTGCGCCTGGCCCTGGCCCCACACCGGTCCGGGCCAGGCCGGATCACCGACGTGGCGGCCGATCACGTGGAAGTGCAGCTGGCGCACGATGTTGCCCAGCGAACCGATGTTGATCTTCTCCACCCCATCGGTGCCCTTGAGCGCCTTGCAGGCGCGGTTCAACTCGGTCCGCAGCTTGTCCTGCTGCTCCCCGTCCAGGTCGATCCACTCGGTGATGCCGGCCAGGCGCGGCACCAGGATCAACCAGGGGTACCGCTCGTCGTTCATCAGTCGCACTTGCGACAACGGCCCTTCTGCTACCAGTACGCTATCGGTGGCCAGGCGTGAATCCAGTTCGAACTCGCTCATCCAAGATGCTCCGCAAAGAAGTCCAGGGTGCGTTCCAGCGCCAGGGCGGCGCTGTCTGGATCATACGCATGTCCGACGCTGCGGTTGAAGCCGTGGTCGGCCGGGTAGACGAAGGTGGTCATCTGCGGCAGCTTCTCGCGATGGGCCGCCACCGCCTCCGGCGGGATGCTCTTGTCCTGCGCCCCGAAGTGGAACATCACCGGCGCCTTCGGCGCTTCATCCAAGAACTGCACGTTGCGCGCGCCGTAGTAGCTTACCGAGGGCAGGCCCAGCCGCAGCGCCGACAGCAGCGCGATGCTGCCGCCCCAGCAATAGCCCACCGTGCCGACCTTGCCCGCCGGGGCCAGCCGCGAGGCCGCCGCGCGCACCATCTCCAGGGCCCTCTCCACGCCCAGCGCGTCCACACGCTCGAGCCCCTGCTTCACGCCCTCGGGGGTGTAGGGCAGGGCATCGGGGTCGGCGTCCACCCCGTCGATGAGATCGAAGAACGACGGGGCCAGCACCGCATAGCCCTGCGCCGCAAAGCCCTCGGCCACTTCGCGCATGTGCGGGTTGACGCCGAAGATCTCCTGGATGACCACCAGCCCGGCCCGGGGCTTGCCCTCCGGGGTGGCCTGCCAGGCGCGGACCGGACCGTGATGCGTATCGAGCGTGACCCACTCACCCATGATGCGTGACTCCTGTTGGTTCAGGCATTCATTATCCGGCCCCCACCGGTTAGCGGGATGTCAGCGGCCATGCCGGATCGGGCGGCATCGTCGCGATCCGATTCAGGGGGCGGGGCGCAACGCCGGTATACTTGCCGCCGTTTCCGGCCCCAGGTCCCCACGCCATTCCGGCATGGGCCCAGGCCCCCAGAGTCCCGCGATTCCATGTCCCAGCTGAACCCCAAAGTCGGCTTCGTCAGCCTTGGCTGCCCGAAGGCCCTCGTCGATTCCGAGCGCATCCTTACCCAGCTGCGGTCCGAAGGCTACGACATCGTCCCTTCCTACGATTCGGCCGACGTGGTGGTGGTCAACACCTGCGGCTTCATCGATTCGGCCGTGACCGAGTCGCTGGATGCCATTGGCGAGGCGATGAATGCCAACGGCAAGGTGATCGTCACCGGCTGCCTGGGCAAGCGTCCGGAACAGATCCGCGAGGCCTACCCGAACGTGCTGGCCGTGTCCGGCCCGCAGGACTACCTGAGCGTGATGGAGGCCGTGCATGCCGCGCTGCCGCCCAAGCACGATCCGTTCGTGGACCTGGTGCCCGACTACGGCATCAAGCTGACCCCGCGCCACTACGCGTATCTGAAGATTTCCGAAGGCTGCAACCATAAATGCAGCTTCTGCATCATTCCCTCGATGCGCGGCAAGCTGGTCTCGCGCCCGGTCGATGAAGTGCTGCGCGAAGCCGAGCGGCTGGTGCGCGGCGGCGTGAAGGAACTGCTGGTGGTGTCCCAGGACACCTCGGCCTACGGCGTGGATGTGAAATACGCCGAACGCATGTGGCGCGACAAGGCGTACCAGACCCGGCTGAAGGCACTGTGCGAAGGCCTGTCCGAACTGGACGCCTGGACTCGCATGCATTACGTCTACCCGTACCCGCACGTGGACGAGATCGTGCCGCTGATGGCCGAGAACCGGATCCTGCCGTACCTGGACATCCCGTTCCAGCACGCCAGCCCGCGCATCCTCAAGCTGATGAAGCGCCCGGGCGCGGTCGACAAGACCCTGGAGCGCGTGCAGCGCTGGCGCCAGCTCTGCCCGGACATCACCGTGCGCTCGACCTTCATCGTCGGCTTCCCCGGCGAGACCGAGGCCGAGTTCGAGGAACTGCTGGGCTTCCTGGACGAGGCGCAGCTGGACCGCGTCGGTGCGTTCGCCTACTCGCCGGTGACCGGTGCCACCGCCAACGACCTGCCCGATGCGGTGCCTGAGGAAGTGAAGCAAGAGCGCCTGGCCCGCTTCATGGCCCGCCAGGCGGAGATTTCCGCCGCGCGCCTGGAGGCCAAGATCGGCAGCGTGCAGCAGTGCCTGGTCGATGCGATCGAAGACGGCATCGCGGTGGCTCGTTCCAAGGCCGATGCGCCGGAGATCGATGGCCTGGTGCATATCCAGAATGCCGAGGAAGCCAGGCTGCGCGTGGGTCAGTTCGTCGATGTCGAGATCACCGAGAGCGACGAGCACGACCTGTACGGCGATGCACTGATCGTGGAAACGGCGCGCAAGCCGTTCGATCTGCAGGTGCTGTGACCGCGGCGGCGGTCGATGCCGGTGGCACGCGCCGCCGTTTCATCGCACCGCCGCGTGGCGCGGTGGCCGCGGACGTCTTCGCCCAGCCGCTGTTTGCCGGAGTTTCCCGCTACGCCGATCTGATGACGGCGGCCGACTGGCCGACCGTCGCGGCGCTGGATGCCCGACTGATGCTGCCGGGTCGTCAGCTGGTCGAGCAGGACGAGGCGCTCCTGGCCGACGGCCTGCATTACGAGCAGCGCATTGCCCAGGGCCGCATCGCCACGCGCGCGGAGAACTGGCACGACCTGTTCAACGCGCTGGTGTGGGCGCGCCATCCGGCCATCAAGAAGGCGCTCAACGCGCGCCAATGCCTGCACATCGGCTGCCACGGTCCGCGGCAGCGCAACCGTGCGCAGGCGGCGCTGACCCAGTTCGACGAAACCGGCGTGATCGTGCGCGTCCACGATCCGGCGATGGTGCAGGCCTGGGATCGGCATGACTGGGCGGCGATGTTCGTGGACGGAGCAGGGCGCTGGCGCAGCGGCGAAATCGCCGTGGCGGCGGTGATCGGGCATGCCTTGATGGAGCAGGCCTTGCTGCCGGGGCGTCTGCTGGTGGGCAAGTGCGTGGTGGTGTGCGCCGACGAGGACGCGTGCGCCGTGGCGCAGGTCGCGCAGATGATCGAGAGCGGTTGCATCCTCGACGACCCGCTGGAACTGCGGCCGTTGCCATTGGCCGGCATTCCGGGCTGGCATCGGCGGCAGGATGCGGCGTTTTACCGGCAGGCCGACTACTTCCGGCCGCTGCGCGATGGCCGGTGCTATCCCGCGCCGCACGCCGCCCGCGCCCCACGACGCGGGTGACACGCACACGGCAGGGTAGGTTGCCCAGCACCCGCCGATAGCGCTGCACCACCCGCGGTGACGCGGTGCGTTGAACGGCGCAAACGCCTCAGCCCACGCCGTACTCCACCGCGAGGACCGCAAAGCCGGTGCGCCCGCTGGGCAGTTCCACCTCGAATTCATCCTCCACGCGCTTCTTCAGCAGCGCGCGCGCCAGCGGCGAGTCGATGCTGATCCAGCCGGTGGCGGCGTCGGTCTCGTCCGGGCCGACGATGCGATACCGGCTCACATCGCCGCTGTCCACGTTCTCCAGTTCCACCCATGCCCCGAAGAACACCGCCTGCGGGTCGCTCGGCGTGGTATCGACCACGCGCAGTGATTCCAGCCGCTTGGTCAGGTAGCGCACGCGGCGGTCGATCTCGCCCAGCTGCTTCTTGCGGTAGGTGTACTCGGCGTTCTCCGAGCGGTCGCCTTCGGCGGCCGCGGCGGCCAGTGCCTTGACCACCTCGGGACGGCGCACGCGCCACAGGTCATCCAGCTCATGCTTGAGTCGCTGGTGGCCCTGTGCGGTGATCAGGGCCGTACTTTTTTCCGCAGGGGGGCGCCAACGCGACATCGGGTCTGTCTGTGCTCTTCAAAAGGTGCCGCGGCAGGCGGCGCGGCACCGAGTATCAGCGTTTGCCGCCGAACAGGCCACCCAGGATGCCGCGCACGATCTGGTTGCCCAGCTTGGCGCCGACGGTGCGGGTGGTCTGCTTGGCCATCGTTTCAATCATGCCCTGGCGGCGCTTGGTGCCGAAGATGGCGTCCTTGATCGACTGCCCGAAGCCGCCTTCCTGCTGGTCGTCCTGCTCGCGGGTGCGGGCCTTGGGCGCATCCGCCTGTTCGACCGCCTTCTGCGCGCGCTGGGCCAGCAGTTCGGCGGCCGATTCGCGGTTGATGGCGGTGTCGTAGCGGCTGCCGACCGGGCTGCCGGCACGCACCTGGGCGCGCTCGGCCTCGCTGATCGCGCCCATACGACAGCGCGGCGGTGCAATCTGGGTCTGCTGCACGGGCGAAGGAATGCCCTTGTCCTGCAGCGTCGAGACGAGGGCTTCGCCGGTGCCGAGCTTGGCCAGTACGGCGGCCACGTCCAGCTTCGGATTGGGGACGAAGGTTTCGGCGGCGGTCCGCACCGCCTTCTGGTCGCGCGGGGTGAAGGCACGCAGCGCGTGCTGCACGCGGTTGCCGAGCTGGCCCAGGATATTGGCCGGCACGTCATCGGGGAACTGCGAGCAGAAGTACACGCCCACGCCCTTGGAGCGGATCAGGCGGACCACCTGCTCGATGCGCTGGACCAGCGCCGGCGGGGCGTCGTCGAACAGCAGGTGGGCCTCGTCGAAGATGAAGACCAGCCTGGGCTTGTCCAGGTCGCCCACTTCCGGCAGCGTCTCGAACAGCTCCGACAGCAGCCACAGCAGGAAGGTGGAGTACAGCCGGGGCTTGAGCACCAGCTGGTCGGCGGCCAGGATGCCGATCACGCCACGGCCATCGTGGTTGACCCGCATGATGTCGGCCAGTTCCAGGGCCGGCTCGCCGAAGAAGGCTTCGCCGCCATCCTGGGACAGGCGCAGCAGCGAGCGCTGGATCGCCGCCACGGTCTGCGCGCTGACCAGGCCGTATTCGGTGGAGATGTCCTTGCGCTCGTCGGCGACCAGGCCGAGCAGCGCCCGCAGGTCGTCCAGGTCGAGCAGCAGCAGGCCGCGGTCGTCGGCCAGCTTGAACACGATGTCGAGCACGCCGGACTGGGTGTCGTTGAGTTCCAGGATGCGCGCGAGCAGGGTGGGGCCCATTTCGCTCACGGTGGTGCGCACCGGGTGCCCCAGCTTGCCGTACAGGTCCCAGAAGATGGTGGGGCTGGCCGCGGGCGCGTAGTCGCTCACGCCGATTTCGGCGGCCCGCTGCAGCAGTGCCTCGCTGCCCGCGCCGGGCACGGCCAGGCCGGACACGTCGCCCTTCACGTCGGCCAGGAACACCGGCACACCGATCCGCGAGAAACCTTCGGCCAGGGTCATCAGGGTGGCCGTCTTGCCGGTGCCGGTCGCCCCGGCCACCAGGCCGTGGCGGTTGCCCAGGCGGGGTTGCAGGGTCACGGCGATGTCGTCGGTGATGCCTTTGCCGAGCAGGATCGGATCCATGGTCAACTCGCTGGTGGACGTGCGGTGTGGGGAGGGTATCTGAATAGGCTGGATTCTAAACGTCGGCGCAGGTCCGGCTGCCTGCCGGGTTGCCCCGATGCAAGCGGCGCGGCTACTCTGCCCCTTCTTTCGCACACAGTGCCAAAAATGCCCGTTCCTGTCTTGCTTGTCCGTGGTTGGCCGCTGTTGGCGCTGGCTGCGATGCTGTCGTTCGTGCCCGAGGCACATGCCCAGCGGGTTTCCGCGCGTGATAAGGCCAAGATCGAGGCGCTGGACCAGCGCATGGCCGCCGCCGAAAAGCGCTACCGCGACGCGCTGGTACTGGTGGCCAACGCCGATCCGAAGGGCAAGAACGAAGGCGATGCCGCGCTGGAGGACATGGAGGACGTGATCAGTGCCTGCGTGGCCCAGAAGGGCTGCCAGGTGAGCAACATGCTGCCGGCCTACAAGCGCCTGCTCAAGGACAACGCCGATACCCGCGACAGCGACGACGCCACGCTGGCCAGCGATGGCGGCCTGCTCGAGGCCGACCCGGACCACACCAGTCCGCTCGCCGCCGACGTGCCCGAGGCCGCGCGCGCCGCGGCGCTGTTGAATGACAAGCGCCACGCCTTCGACAGCATGGTCGAGTACAACCCGGCTGTGCAGGCCGGCATCCGTCGCTGGCTGACCGACATGCGCCCGGCGTTGATGACCACCTACGAGAACTACCAGAACCTGCGTGCGGTGATGTGGCCCGAGTGGGAAAAGCGGGGCCTACCCGAAGCGCTGCTGTTCGGGATCATGGCCAAGGAGTCCAATGGCCGCGTGCATGCCTCTTCGCGTGCGGGCGCCGCCGGGCTGATGCAGTTCATGCCCGCTACCGGGCGTCGTTTCGGGCTGGGCCCGGACGGTACCGGGTTCGACACCCGCTTCGATGCACGCAGCGCCGCCGAGGCCAGCGCGACCTATCTCAATGAACGCATGCGCGAGCTCAACGGCAACGTCGAGCTGTCGCTGGCCGGCTACAACGGCGGCGAAGGCCGCGCCGCGCGCGTGTTCAAGCAGAGTGGCGGACAGGGCTTCTGGGTGGACAGCGTGTACAACCAGTTCCCCGGCGAAACCAAGGACTACGTGCCGATGGTGATCGCCGCGGCGTGGATCTACCTGCACCCGCAGCAGTACGGCGTGGAGTTCCCGAAGATCAGCGCGCAGCCGGCCACGATCCGCCTGGCCAAGTCGACCAGCATCTATGAGCTGACCATCTGCCTGGGCAGCGCCGGCACCCGCGACGGTTACATGCGCGCGCTGCGCAACCTCAACCCGCGGTACGAGGCCGACGGCTGGATCCCGGCCGGCACCACGATCAACGCCACCACCCGCATCGCCGGTCTCTACAACCGCTACTGCGTCAGCGGTCCGCGTGCGGACCTGGCGCGCACCTTGATCACCGCCGACCTCAATGCGGCGATCGTGCGGCCGAGCGCGGCCAGCTATACCGGCAACGTGGCGGTGGGCAGCGTGGTGCCGGTGGCGCAGGTGCAGGCCACGGCCGTGGCCGCCACGCCGATCGCGCCGGTGGCCACGCCGGCCGCCAAGCCGAAGGCCAAGGCCAAGCCGGTACGCAGCCACAAGGTCGGCAAGGGCCAGACCCTGGGCGCGATCGCCGACAAGTTCCAGTGCGACGTGCGCGAGCTGGCGCGTGCCAACGGGCTCAAGGCGCCGGCCTACGCGCTCAAGCAGGGGCAGGTGCTCAAGCTGCAGGGCTGCGACAGGTAAGCGCCGCCGGAAAGGAGTAGGCTGCCGGCATTACGCCTGCAGCCCGCGCGCTGCAGCACATCCATCGCCGGCCGGGGCTGCGTGCCACGGCCCACAGGTAGACGCACACAGGACAGCAAGATGGATATCACCGCGATCAACGAGATGTTCGCCAACATCCGCGAGAACACCGATTGGGACCTCAATGGCCCGATGCTGTGGGGCTATTTCTTCGTCAACACCACCCCGGAGCCGCTGACCGGCCTGTCCGAGAAGCTGGTCGGCATGGGCTACACGCTGGTGGAGATCTTCGAACCGGACCTGGAGGAAGGCGAGGCGCCGTACCACGTGCTGCACGTGGAGCGCGCCGAGGTGCACGACGAGGCGTCGCTGGATGCCCGCAACCACGAGTTGCAGGCGCTGGCCGAGGCCAATGGCGTCGAGGATTACGACGGCATGGACGTCGGCCCGGTCGAGATCTGAGCGGATCGGATCACGTTCAATGAAAACGCCCCGGGAAACCGGGGCGTTTTTGATGGTGCGGCGTGGACGCGCGGTTGCCACGCATGGCGCGGTGTTACCGCAGGGTGGCCAGGGGCTGCCCCAGTTGCACGGCATGCTCGGCATCCAGGTGCGGGGCGAACTCGGCCACGCCCGGCGGCAGCAGCACGATGACGGTGGAGCCGTAGTTGAAGCGCGCCATCTCCGCGAACCGTTCCAGGGTGATGCCCTTGTTGCGGTAATCCTTGCGGGTGATGGTGTCGCCGTAGGCAGGAATTTCTTCGCCGCCCCAGACGGTTTCCACGCCGGAGACCAGCAGCGCGCCGACCATCACCGAGACCATCGGGCCGAAGTCGGTATCGAAGTGGCAGACCAGGCGCTCGTTGCGGGCGAACAGGCCCGGCACGGTGTTGACCGCCGCCGGCCCGACGCTGAACAGACGCCCGGGCACGTGCACGGTTTCGCGCAGGGTGCCGGTCCACGGCATGTGCACGCGGTGGTAGTCCTTGGGCGAGAGGTAGACGGTGGCGAACAGGCCGTGGCGGAACACCTCGGCATCGGCGGCATCGCCGAGCAGTTCGGCGGCGGTGAAAGACTGGCCCTTGGCCTGGAAGATGCGGCCGTCCTCGATGGCGCCAAGCTGGCTGATGCGGCCGTCGGCGGGCATCACCAGGGTGCGCGGATCGGGCGCGGGCACGCGTGCGCCGGGCTTGAGGGCGCGGGTGAAGAACTGGTTGAAGGTGGCGTAGCTACGCGGGTCGGGGTTGGCGGCCTCGGCGAGGTTGACGCCGAACTTCTCGGTGACGGTATCGATCAGCCAGCGCGAGATCCGCGGGTTGCTGGAATACGCCAGGCGCCGCGCCATCGAGGACAGCAGGCGGTGGGGCAGGACGTAGCTCAGCGTGGTGGTCAGGCTCATGGTGCGGTTTTCTCGGTCAGCGTCTGCAGGTCGCGGGCAATGGCCTGCGCATTGAAGGGGGGGCGGATCAGGCCGGCGAGTTTGCCGTCCGGGTCCAGCACGGCCAGGCTGGCCGAGTGTTCGAGGGTGTAATCCTCGGGATTCTCGTCGAAGTGCTTGCCGGGCACCTTCTGGAAGACGAAGCCGAGCGAGGTGGCAAAGCGTTCCAGCGAGGGGACGTCGCCGGTGGCGGCGAGGGTGTCCTTGTGGAAGGCGTGGACATATTCGCCCAGGCGGGTGGGGGTGTCGCGCTCGGGATCGACGGAGATGAAGACCAGGCGCGGACGCAGGGTGTCCGGCTGGGCTTCCCACTGCTTCTGGGCCTGGGCGAGGTCGGCCAGGGTGGTCGGGCAGACGTCGGGGCAGAAGGTGAAGCCGAGGAAGACCAGGGTCCAATGGCCCTTGAGCTCGCCGGGGATGAGGCGGGTGCCGTCGGACTGGCCCAGGTTGAAGTCGGGCAGCGGGCGCGGCTGGGGGTAGAAGGTGATCGATTCGGTGGCGGGGCGATCGCTGGCCGGGGAGGGCGCGAACACTTTCTGCGCGGCGACCAGCCCCAGGCCGGCGGCCAGGGCGATGAGCAAAATGATGCCTGCGTTGCGGTTGAACATGGAAAGCCCGTTCCCGGAAGGGGCCACCATGATAGGGGGGGAGGCGCCGCTGGTGGGGTTTTTGGGGTTCTTCCACGCCAGAGGCAGCCGCACCGTCAAAGGCCCTGGTGGGCTGAAAACGGGGAGGGCACCGGAATGGTGGGCCCAACCACTTTCCACTGCAACGGATGCCGGGGGGCATGGGGTCGCCTATAATCGGGGGCCACTTTGTCTGTTGCCTTGCCATGACTGCCGAAACGGCCGCCGAACTCCATACGATCATCGACCTGATCCGCTACGGCACCAGCCGTTTCAATGCCGCCGGGCTCACCTTCGGGCACAGCTACGACAATGCCCTGGACGAAGCCACCCAGCTCGTCCTGCACAGCCTGCACCTCCCGCACGACCTCGGCCCGGCCTATGGTGCCGCCCGTGTCACCACCGCGGAGAAGGCCGAGGTGCTGGCCCTGTTCGAACGCCGCATCAGCGAACGCCTCCCGGCTGCCTACCTGACCGGTGAAGCCTGGTTCGCCGGCCTGAGCTTCAAGAGCGACCGCCGCGCCCTCGTGCCGCGCTCGCCCATCGCCGAACTCATCGAAACCGGCTTTGAACCGTGGCTGGCCGGCCGCGACGTCCATCGCGCCCTGGACCTGTGCACCGGCTCGGGCTGCATCGCCATCGCCATCGGCCACTACTACCCCAATTGGGAAGTGGACGGCGTCGACCTCAGCGACGACGCCCTCGCGCTGGCGCACGAGAACAAGGAACGCCTGCAGGCGCACAACGTCACCCTGCTCAAGTCCGACCTGTTCAACGGTCTCACCGGCCGCCACTACGACCTCATCGTCACCAACCCGCCTTACGTCACCAACGACGAAACCGATGCCCTGCCGCAGGAGTACTCCTACGAGCCGGACATGGGCCTGCGCGCCGGTCCCGATGGCCTGGACCTGGTCCTCAAGATCCTGCGCGACGCCCCGCTGCACCTCAGCGAGGATGGCCTGCTCATCTGCGAAGTGGGCGAGTCCGAACAGCACCTCATCAAGCTGCTGCCGGAAGTCGATTTTGCCTGGGTCGAGTTCAAGGTCGGCCAGATGGGCATTTTTGCCGTCGAATGCCGTGAACTGATCGCCCACAGCGCCCGCATCACCGAACTGGCAGCGCAGCGGCCGTGAGTTCCAACAGCTTCGGCAGACTGCTGACCGTCACCACCTTCGGCGAATCGCACGGTCCGGCGATCGGCTGCGTGATCGATGGCTGCCCGCCCGGGCTGGAGATCAGTGCCGACGAATTCGCCCACGACCTGCAGCGTCGCGCCACCGGCAAGAGCCGGCATACCTCGGCGCGGCGCGAGGCCGATGACATCGAGATCCTGTCCGGCGTGTACGAAGGCCGCACCACCGGCACCCCGATCGCGCTGCTGATCCGCAACACCGACCAGCGCAGCAAGGACTACACAAACATCGCCCAGCAGTTCCGCCCGGGCCACGCCGATTACAGCTACTGGCAGAAGTACGGCATCCGCGACCCGCGCGGTGGCGGACGCTCGTCCGCGCGCGAAACCACCATGCGCGTGGCCGCCGGCGTCGTCGCCAAGAAGTGGCTGCAGCAGCGCTTCGGCGTGACCGTGCGCGGCTACCTTTCGCAGCTGGGCGAGATCACCCCGACCGGGCATGACTGGTCGGCAGTGGAAGAAAACCCGTTCTTCTGGCCGGTCGCCGACCAGGTGCCGGCGCTGGAGAGCTACATGGATGCGCTGCGCAAGTCCGGTGATTCGGTCGGCGCGCGCGTCAACGTGGTCGCCGATGGCGTGCCGCCCGGCTGGGGCGAGCCGATCTACGGCAAGCTCGACGGCGAACTGGCCGCCGCGCTGATGAGCATCAACGCGGTCAAGGGCGTGGAGATCGGCGACGGCTTTGCCAGCGCCGCCCAGCTTGGCACCGAGCACCGCGACCTGATCACCCCGCAGGGCTTTGCCAGCAACCACGCCGGCGGCATCCTCGGCGGCATCTCCACCGGCCAGCAGGTCACCGCCTCGATCGTGCTCAAGCCCACCTCCAGCCTGCGCCTGCCCGGTGCCACGGTGGATGCGGCCGGCAACGCGGTCGATGTCATCACCACCGGCCGCCACGATCCCTGCGTCGGCATCCGCGCCACCCCGATCGCCGAGGCGATGATGGCCCTGGTGCTGATGGACCAGGCACTGCGCCACCGCGCCCAGTGTGGCGATGTCGGCGAGATCACCCCGCGCATCCCGGGCACGATCGATGGCTGATCGGCGCCCCCGGGTCTGGGTCAGCCAGCCGCTGTTCGATGATGTCATCGAGCAGCTCGGGCAGCATTTCGACCTGGACATGACCAGCGACGTCACCCGCTACACGCCGCAGCAGCTGGCCGAACGGCTGGCCGGCGTGGACGGGGCGCTGATCACCCTCAACGAACGCATCGGCGCGGCCGAGATCGGCAACGCGCCGCAGCTGCGCGCGATCGCCAACGTCGGGGTGGGCTACAACAACCTGGACGTCGACGCGCTCAGCGCCGCCGGCATCCTGGCCAGCAACACCCCGGACGTACTCACCGAGACCACCGCCGACCTCGGCTTCGCGCTGCTGATGGCCACCGCGCGCCGCATCACCGAGTCCGAGCGCTGGCTGCGCGATGGCCAGTGGGGCCAGTGGTCGTTCCAGACCATGCTCGGCGCGGACATCCACGGCAGCACGCTGGGCATCCTCGGCATGGGCCGGATCGGGCAGGGCATCGCCCGCCGCGGTGCGCTCGGCTTCGGCATGCGCGTGCTGTACCACAATCGTTCGCGGCTGCCCGAGGCCACCGAGGCCGAGGTCGGCGCGCAGTACGTGGACCTGGACACCCTGCTCGGGCAGGTCGATCACCTGGTGCTGGTGCTGCCCTACAACGCATCCTCGCACCACATCATCGATGCCCCCGCACTGGCGAAGATGAAGCCCACCGCCACCCTGGTGAACATCGCCCGCGGTGGCATCGTCGACGAGCTCGCACTGGCCGACGCCCTGGCCAACGGCCGGCTCGCCGCGGCCGGGCTGGACGTGTTCGAAGGCGAGCCGACGGTACGCCCGGAACTGCTCGCCCTGCACAACATCGTGCTGACCCCGCACATCGGCAGCGCCAGCCAGGCGACGCGCCGGGCGATGGTGCAGCTGGCCGTGGACAACCTGACCGCCGCACTCGGGCAGGGCCCGAACGCCGGCCACCCGCCGAGCGCGATCAACGCTGACGCTGTCGCTGCCGTGAAAACCGGCGGCGCGACCGTGGGCGGCAAGAAAATCGACGACGCAAAACGATAGGGAACCGCGCCGGCCAACAGGCGAGGTTCCCGAACCGGTAGGTACCGACCGTGGGTCGGTACACATCTCCAAGGCACGGCAGGTACCGATCGTTGGTCGGCACGCACATTCAACATTCCGGCAGGTACCGACCGTTGGTCGGTGCCCATCCCCCAAACAAGGCAGGTACCGACCGACGGTCGGTACACCCAACACGAGGTTCCCCCATGAACAATCCAGATCGTCGTTTCCACGTCGCCGTCGTCGGTGCCACCGGTGCCGTCGGCGAAACCATGCTGGCCATCCTGGCCGAGCGCAACTTCCCGATCGCCACGCTGAGCCTGCTGGCGTCTTCGCGTTCGGCCGGTGGCGAGATCGACTTCCAGGGCAGCAAGATCAAGGTCCAGGACCTGAGCACCTTCGATCCGAACGGCGTGGACATCGCGCTGTTCTCCGCCGGTGGCAGCGTCTCCAAGGAGTACGGCCCGACGTTCGCCGCCGCCGGTGCGGTGGTGATCGACAACTCCTCGGCGTTCCGTTACGACGATGACGTGCCGCTGGTGGTCTCCGAAGTCAACCCGGGGGCGCTGAAGCTCCGCCCGCGCGGCATCATCGCCAACCCGAACTGCTCGACCATGCAGATGCTGGTCGCGCTGGCCCCGCTGCACCGCAAGTACCACATCGAGCGCATCAACGTGGCCACCTACCAGTCGGTGTCCGGCGGCGGGCGTTCGGCGCTGGAGGAACTGGGCAAGCAGACCGGCCAGCTGCTCAGCTTCCAGGAAATCGACCCGCAGCGCTTCCCGGTGCAGATCGCCTTCAACCTGATCCCGCACATCGACGACTTCCAGGACAACGGCTTCACCAAGGAAGAAATGAAGCTGGTCTGGGAAACCCGCAAGATCCTCGGCGACGACAGCATCCTGGTGAACCCCACCGCGGTGCGCGTGCCGGTGTTCTACGGCCACTCCGAGGCGGTCACCATCGAAACCCGCGAGAAGGTCACCCCGGACGCGGCGCGCGAGCTGCTCTCGCGCTCGCCCGGCGTGGAAGTGGTGGACCGGCACGAAGCCGGTGGCTACCCGACCCCGGTCACCCACGCCTCGGGCACCGATGCGGTGTATGTCGGCCGCATCCGCGAGGATCTCTCGCACCCGCGCGGCCTGAACCTGTGGATCGTCTCGGACAACATCCGCAAGGGCGCCGCGCTCAATGCGGTGCAGTTGGCCGAACTGGTCGCCGCCGAAGGCTGATCGCGTACCGCCGGTGGCATGGGGATGCCATCGGCGGCTGTACTACAAAACATCGCCGATCACGGGGGGAGCCGTTATATTGGCCGCCATGAAGAACCGGGCTCCGGGCGCACTGCGCCCGCTCAAGTATGTCTCCACGCTGGTGCTGGCCCTCGCCAGCAGCTCCGCCATGGCCCTGGGCCTGGGCGATATCCGCGTGCTGTCCAAGCCCGGCCAGCCATTGCTGGCCGAAATTCCGGTCATTTCGGCCGACCCGGCCGAGCTGCAGAACCTGCGCGTCGCCCTGGCGTCGCCGGTGACGTTCGCCCGGGTGGGGCTGGAACGCCCGGTCGGGCTGGTCAGCGAGCTGCAGTTCGAGCTCACCCGCAACGCGCAGGGCAGGGCGGTGGTCCGGGTCAGCACCCAGGCCCCGGTCACGACCCCCTCGCTCAATTTCCTGATCGAAGCCGATTGGGGCCAGGGCCGCCTGGTCCGTGAGTACTCGGCCCTGGTCGATGCGCCCAACAGCGCGCTGGCCGTGGCCGAACCGGAAATCGTCGCCCCCGCCGGCGCGATGTCCAACGCGATCGTGCGCGACCCGGAACCGGTGCCGGCAGCTGCAGCGGCGGCGGCAACGCCCACCCCGCCAGCCCAGGACACCCCGTCGCGCACCACCCCGGTGCCGCCGCGCAACGCCAGCCCACGTGCCGCCGCACCCGCACCGGCGCCGCCCGCGGCGCGCCTGGCCGCCGATGGCAGCATCACCGTCCAGCGCGGGCAGACCCTGTCGCAGATCGCCGGTGCGATGGCGCGCGAGCAGGGCATCAACCGCAACCAGGCGATGATCGCGCTGTTGCGGGCCAATCCCGAGGCCTTCATCCGTGGCAACGTCAACCTGCTCAAGCAGGGCGCGGTGCTGCGTGGTCCCGCTGGCGACAATGCCACGCCGATCGATGCCAACGAAGCGGCCGCGATCGTGCGCGAGCATGCCGCGCAGTGGCGCCAGTCGCGTGCAGCCATCCCGCAACCGGCCAGCAGCGGCGTCGCCGCCACCCCGGGCCCGGCCACCGCGCCGGCCGCGGCCAGCGGTGCACGCCTGGAGATCGCCCCGGCGGTCGCGGCCACCGACAACAACGCAGGGACAACCACCGGCACCGCCGCCGGCAGTGAGGGTGACATGCTGGGCAACGACCAACTTCGCCAGGCCAAGGAAGACGTGGCCACGCGCGATGCCGAGATCCAGGAACTGCGCGGCCGCGTGGCCGAGCTGGAAAAACTGCAGAAGCAGCAGGACTCCCTGATCGCGATGAAAGACAGCGACCTGGCCGCCGCGCAGCAGCGCCTGGGCCAGGCCCCGGCCACGCGCGAGGGTGGGGGCGCGGGCTGGTACTGGCTGGGCCTGGGCATCCTGCTGCTGGTCGTCGCCGGCTGGGCCGTGGCACGCCGGCGCAAGCCCTCGCCGCTGCCGCCGCTGCGTCGCGATGGCCTGGACGCCGCCGCGCTGGCCGCCGCCGTACCTGCCGCCGACTACGTGGATGAACTGGCCGCCCAGCAGGACGCACCGGTGGCGGACGCGCTGGACAGCGAGGACTACGCCACGCCGCCGGACTACGTGCTCGATGGCCAGCGCCGCGAGCCGGTGTTCAGCCTGGAGCCGGAGCCCGGCCATCGCGCACCGCACGTGGCCCCGGCGGACGACGTGGTCGCCGATGCGGTACCCGTACCGGCCGTGGCCGACATCGACGCCGACACCGACGCCTTCGTCGCGCCGCCGGCGCATGCGCTGGCGGCCGCCGCGCAACCGTCCTTCCGCGGCGTGTTCGAATTCCCCGACGACAGCGCCGCCGCCCACGTCGATCCCGAGGCCGTGGCCGACGAACCGGTGAACGAGACTCCCGCGCACGGCGATGACAGCGGCGCTGCCGACGCGCATGCCATTCCGGCCGCCGGCCGTGATCGACTGGAACTGGCGATCGCCTACCTGGACCTGGGCGATGCCGATACCGCCCGCATCCTGCTGCAGGAAGTGGCCCAGGCCGCCGATCCGCACAGCCAGGCGCAGGCCCGCGAACTGCTGGCGCGGCTGGGATGAGCGCGGCGCCTGCACACCCCGGGCGGGAGCGGCGGCTGGATTACGTGGAGTTCGCCTCCACCGACCCGGCCGCCAGCCGCGCGTTCTTCAGCGCGGTGTTCGGCTGGTCCTTCGTCGATTACGGCCCGGACTACACGGCCTTCGATGATGGCCGCCTGCAGGGCGGGTTCTTCCGCGGCACCCCGTGCACCGCCAGCGCCGGCGCCGGCCTGCTGGTGATCTATGCCGATGACCTGGCGCCGATGGCCGAGGCGGTTGCCGCCCACGGTGGCCGGGTGGTCAAACCGGTGTTCTCCTTTCCTGGCGGCAGCCGCTTCCAGTTCGTCGAGCCCGGTGGCAACGAACTGGCGGTGTGGTCCGAACGCGACCCGGCCTGACCCCCTGGCCGGCCCTGGCCGGTTTCCCCCGACTTACAGAGGTTGACCATGCGCTACGCACTGGGCGTGGAATACGACGGCAGCGACTACAAGGGCTGGCAGCAACTGGGCGAAAGTGGCTGCCCCAGCGTGCAGGCCAGCCTGCAGGAGGCGCTGTCCTCGGTGGCCGATGCGCCCATCCACGTCACCTGCGCCGGGCGCACCGATGCCGGCGTGCACGGCCAATGCCAGGTGGTCCACTTCGATACCGACGTGGTCCGCGATCCGCGCGGCTGGACCCTGGGGACCACCACCCGGTTGCCGCGGTCGATCGCGGTGCGCTGGTGCGCACCGGTGGCCGACGACTTCCATGCGCGGTTCTCGGCCCGGGCCAGACGCTACCGCTACCGCCTGCTCAACCGCCAGGTGCGGCCGGCGCTGGAGCGCCAGACCCTGAGCTGGGAGCGGCGCCCGCTCGATGCGGGGCGGATGCACGCGGCGGCGCAGGCGCTGCTGGGCGAAAACGACTTCAGCGCCTTCCGCAGCATCCAGTGCGAAGCCCTGCATGCCCGTCGCGAGCTGCAGGCCATCAGCGTGCGCCGCGACGGTGAGGTGGTGGAGGTCTGCGTTCAGGCCAATGCATTCCTTCATCACATGGTGCGCAATATCGTCGGTTCACTGATCCTGGTTGGATCCGGGGACAAACCGGTGTCGTGGATGGCCGAGCTGCTGGCCGGCCAGGACCGCACCGTGGCCGGACCGACCGCACCGCCACAGGGATTGGTGTTCGTTGGACCCTTGTACCCCGACAACTGGCACCTGCCCGCCGAGGTCACTTTATGAGCCGCTCTTTCTATCGCACCCGAATCAAGTTCTGCGGCATGACCCGCGCCGGCGACGTACGCCTGGCGGGGGAGCTGGGGGTGGACGCGGTGGGCTTCATCTTCGCCCGCGAGAGCAAGCGCCGGGTCGCGCCGGCCGAGGCGCGTGCGATGCGCCAGGCGATCGCACCGATGGTCGACGTGGTGGCGCTGTTCCGCGACAACAGCAAGGAAGAAGTGCGCGAGGTGCTGCGCACCGTGCGGCCGACCCTGCTGCAGTTCCACGGCGACGAGGACGAGGCGTTCTGCCGCAGCTTCAACATGCCGTACCTGAAGGCCGTGGCGATGGGCGGGCGTGACGACGTCAATGCCCGCCAACTGCAGCTGCGCTTCCCCAGCGCGGCCGGCTTCCTGTTCGACAGCCACGCCCCGGGCGGCGGTGGCGGCACCGGCGTGGCGTTCGACTGGACCCGCCTGCCGACCGGGCTGCACCGGCCGTTCCTGCTCGCCGGCGGGATTACCCCGGACAATGTGTTCGACGCGATCGTGGCCACATTGCCCTGGGGCGTGGACGTGTCCAGCGGGATCGAGTCCGAGCCGGGCATCAAGGACGGCTACAAGATGCGCAAGTTCGTCGAAGAAGTGCGCCGCGCCGACTGCCACGAAGCCGATTGATCGACGGCGGCCCCCCGCAGGGGGCCGGGTCCGGCCATTGCCGACACCCCCCGATGCCCGCCGCGTTTCGCGTGGCGGCGCCGCTATGGGCGTAGCCGCAAATTTCACGTAGCATCGACAGGACATGGCGCGGCCGGCACGGCGCGTAGTCGGGGCACGCCGGAGCGCGTGCCCACAGGAGGCAGCCGGGGGAAAAGTCGGCCGCCATCGCAGGGAAGACACGGAATGAACGAGTTCCTCAACGTCGCGTTGACGTTCCCCACGCTGCCTTACAGCGTCGTGCTGGCGTTTGCCGTGCTGTACTGGATGCTGGCCGCGTGCGGCGTGGTCGATGACGGCATGGCCCACGACGGCATGGACCTGCATCTGGGCGATGACGGTCTGCACGGTATTTCCGGCATGTTCTCGCGACTCGGCCTGGGCGGTGCACCGGTGATGCTGGTGATCGCGCTGCTGGCCTTCTTCGGCTGGACCGCTACCTATTTCGTGCATCTGTTCCTGCTGCAGTCATTGCCGACCCCGGTGCAGTGGCTGGCCGGCAGCGTCACCGCCGTACTCGCGCTGATTCCCGCCGTGCCGCTGAGCGTGATCGTGCTGCGCCCGATCCGGCGGCTGTTGTTGCGCCTGCGCCCGGTCGAGCAGGCCTCGCTGTTGGGCCGGGTGGGCGTGGTCGCCTC
Organism: Stenotrophomonas sp. Steno-Z1; assembly: GCF_056393175.1. Lineage (NCBI taxonomy): Bacteria > Pseudomonadati > Pseudomonadota > Gammaproteobacteria > Lysobacterales > Lysobacteraceae > Stenotrophomonas > Stenotrophomonas sp. Steno-Z1. The sequence goes on from NZ_JBWJPB010000001.1 coordinate 606,564, forward strand.
GCCCCAGGTCAGCGGCAGCAGCGGCTACGCCACCGTCGATGACGGCGGCGCCGGGCTGATCCTGCAGGTGCGCACGCGCGAAGGCGTGATCCTGACGCGCGGCGAGCGCCTGGTCCTGCTGGACTACGTGGCCGAACACAACCATTACCTGGTGGCGCGTGAAACCGACCACCCCGCGCTTTCCATCCAAGACAGCCTGATTCCGGGCGATAAGGAGATCCATCGATGAGTTTTGCGACCTTGGCCCCGTTCGTGATCGGGGTAGGCATCCTGCTGGTCCTTCTGCTCGGCCTCGCTGGCCTGTTCAAGGCCTTCTACCGCAAGGTGGACCAGGGCGTGGCCCTGATCGTCAACGACATGAGCTCCCAGCCGAAGGTGCACTTCACCGGCGCGTTGATCATCCCGGTGCTGTACCGCGCCGAGCTGATGCGGATCAGCCTGATCACCCTGCAGATCGACCGCCGCGGCAAGGAAGGCCTGATCTGCCGCGACAACATGCGTGCCGACATCGCCGTGGCCTTCTACCTGCGCGTCAATGAAACCCAGGCCGACGTGCTGCGCGTGGCCAAGGCGATCGGCGCCGATCGCGCCTCGGACAAGCATGCGGTGGATGAGCTGTTCAACGCCAAGTTCTCCGAAGCGCTGAAGACGGTCGGCAAGAAGTTCGAGTTCACCGAACTGTTCGAGAAGCGCCAGGAATTCCGCGACGAGATCATCGCGGTGATCGGCAACGACCTCAACGGCTACGCGCTGGAAGACGTGGCCATCGATTACCTTGAGCAGACCCCCAAGCTGCTGCTGGACCAGAACAACATCCTCGACGCGCAGGGCATCCGCAAGATCACCGAGCTCACCGCCACCCACAACGTGGTGACCAACGAGCTGGAGCAGAACGAAAAGCTGGCCATCACCAAGAAGAACGTCGAAGCGCGCGAAGCGCTGCTGGCCCTCGAACGCCAGCAGGCCGAAGCCGAAGCCCGCCAGAAGCGCGAGATCGACACCATCCGCGCGCGCGAGGAGGCCGAGACCGCCAAGGTCCAGGAAGAACAGCGCCAGCTCTCCGAGCAGGCCCGCATCGAAGCGCAGGAAGTGATCGAGATCCGCGAGCAGAACCGCATGCGCGAAGTCGAAGTGGCCGAGCAGAACCGCCAGCGTGCGGTGGCGATCGAAGCCGAGCGGGTCGAGCGTGCACGTCAGCTGGAGCAGGTCACCACCCAGCGCGAAGTGCAGCTGCAGGGCGTGGAGCGCGACAAGGTGGTCGAGTCCGGCAAGATGGACGTGGCCAACATCACCCGCGAGCGCATCGCCATCGACAAGACCGTGGCGCAGGAAGAAGAGCGCATCAAGGAAGTGCGTGAGGTCTCCGAGGCCGATCGCCAGAAGCAGGTGCTGATCCTCGAAGCCGAAGCCCGGGCGCAGGAACAGCTGGTGCGCCAGGTCAAGGAAGCGCAGGCCGGCGAGACCGCGGCCAAGCACCGCGCGGTGGAGATCACCACCCTGGCCCAGGCCGAGCACGAGGCGGCCGGCAAGCAGGCCGACGCCAAGCGCCTGCTCGCCGACGGCACCCGCGCCGAACAGGCCGCGCCCGGCCTGGCCGAGGCGCAGGTGCGCGAAGCCTCCGCGCTGGCCATCGAGAAGGTCGGCATCGCCGAGGCCCGGGTGATCGAGGCCAAGGCCGACGCCAACCTCAAGCAGGGCACCAACGAAGCCCGCGTGCTGGCTGAAAACCTGCAGGCGCAGGCGCAGGGCGAAGAACAGATGGGCCGCGCCCGCGCCACCGCGACCGAGTCGGTCGGCGGCGCCGAGGCCGGCGTGGTGCAGAAGAAGCTGCTCGCCGAAGCCGAGGGCCTGGTGCGCAAGTTCGAGGCGATCGCCTCGCTCAGCGACACCGCGCGTGGCCACGAGGAGTTCCGCATGATGCTCGACAACAGCCTCAAGCAGGCCCTGGCCTCGATCGAAGCCGGCAAGGAAGTCTCGCGCGAGAACGCCGGGGTCATCGCCAGCGCGCTGCGCAATGCCGACATCGACCTGGTCGGTGGCGACGGCGGCATGTTCGAGAACCTCATCAAGGCGGTGTCGCTGGGCAAGTCGATCGAAGGCCTGGCCGACAAGAGCCCGATCGTGCAGGACCTGATGCAGCGCTACCTGGGCGTGAGCCCGCGCCAGGACGCCCCGCGCCAGATCAGCGAAGACACCACGGACACGGTGACCACCGTGACCGCTGCGGTGGTCGAAACCCGCTGACCTCCAACCGAGCGCCGCCCGCGTGGCGCGCCCGACCCTGGCGGTGGCCGTGTGGCCATCGCCACGCCTATCCCGGCCGGTCTGCCCGGCCGGTTGCAATTGAGCCGGAAGGAAGCCGATGTCCGATACCGCCAACCGTCCCGTGCCGTCCGTGCCGGAAGCCACCGCCAGCGTCGACCAGGCGGTCGCCCAGGGCGGCGCCTATGAGGTCCTGCGCCGCCGCCTCGGCGAGCAGGGCAGCCGCCTGCGCACGGTCGCCGATGCCCTGAACCGGCAGCGCCTGGCCGAGTTCGGCGACAGCCGGCTGGAGGTCACCGGACGCTTCCGCATCCGCAGTGAAAACAACTGCGTCGGCCGCGACATCGTGCAGGTCGGCCCCGAGCTGCTGCTGTTCGGCTACAACGTCTTCATCGGCCTCAAGACCCAGACCCGGGTCGAGGACGTGTTCGGCCTGTACCGCCTGGTCCAGGCCAACGATGGCTACGACGTGGTGCCGGTCGACGCCAAGGGCAGCTTCCTGGCCCAGCCCGGCTTCGTGCATGACTTCGGCGAGTTGTATGCCTACTACAAGCATGCCCGGCTGCTGCAGCTGATCGTGATCGGCGACAAGCTGCTGGCGGCCTTCCAGATCGGCGAACGCAGCAGCGATGTGCGCGTGTTCCGCTGGGCACTGGCCAGCGATGGCGAGCTCACCTACCTGGACGCACGTGGCGAGCGCGACATCGCACTGCCGCCGCCGTTCGATTTCGAGTGGACCCGCGCCACCCGCGACATGGCCGTGACCGGTCGCCATGCCCACCTGAACATCCTCGACACCCTGTTCGTGGAGACCACCGGCGGCGACCTGACCATCAAGGTCGAAAACAACACCGAGAGCGGGCAGGGCGTCTACAGCGAACCGGTGGATGACAGCACCCAGTCGCTGGACGATGCCCAGTTCGATTTCGCCCGGGTCGGCTCGCTGATCCTGCTCAAGGTGCTGCCTTACCGCGAAACCGTCTGGCGCGGGCTGATCTACAACACCCTCACCGGCAACATCATCCGCAACGATGCGATCGTCCAGGCCTGCGTGCAGCTGCCCGAGGACCACGGCATCATCTTCCCCGGCGGGTATTACCTGCAGAGCGGCGAGCACAAGGCCTTCGATGCGGCCATGGACGGCATGCAGTTCAAGCGCGCCATCCGCTCGCCCAACGGCGAGGACGTGCTCTACATCTTCTACGAGCGCGAGGGCGGGCGCTCGGCGCTGTTCGTCTACAACACCATCCAGCGCGTGCTGCAGAACCCGGTGTTCGGCCACGGCTACGCTTTCATGCATGACGGGCGCATGGTGCTGTTCCATGCCGAGGGCGACGAGCCGACGCGGATCCACGCCATGCAGGTCTGGCAGACCCCGTTCAGCAGCGACGAATTCGCGGCCAGCCGGCCTCCCGGCAACACCTTCATGGGCCGCATCGGCAATGCCGAGCTGGTCCGTGGCATTTCCAACCTGCTCGACCTGGCACGCACCATCGAAGGCGATGACGTCTCGGTGCAGCGGTACCAGCGCCTGGTGCAGGACACCCGCCGCCTGTTCGATGCCCACCATTGGCTGGACGATGCCGAGTGTGGCGGCGCGGTCAGCCTGCTGCGCGAGATCAGCGGCACCGGCGAGTCGGTGCTGGACGAGTACGAGAAGGTGCAGTCGATCCGCGCCCAGTCGGCGCAGGCGATGGCCCAGGCGCAGGCCACCCAGAAGGCCCTGTTGGCCCGCCTGCAGCCGGAAAACTGGACCGAGGTGCAGTCCTTCGTCGAGGCGCTCAACGCGATCTCGACCCAGCGTGGCCACCTGCTCACCATCCGCGATTACCGCTACATCGACACCGACCTGATCGATGCGATGACCGCCGCGTTGCAGGAGGCGCACCAGCGCATCGGCGCGGCGACCGGCGCGTTCCTGGCCGGCGATGCCGCCCTGGCCCCGCTGGGCGAACGCCTGCAGGCACTGGACGACGCCGCCCAGCAGGCCGGGAGCGCGCGCGTGCTCGACGAGCAGCTGGCCGGGCTGCGCGCGATGTCGGCCGACCTGGACATGCTCTCCGAACTGATGGCCGGGCTGAACGTCGACGATGCCACCGCACGCACCCGCGTGGTCGAGGCCATCTCGGCCATCTATGCGCGCCTCAACCAGACCCGTGCCCGCGCCGAACACCGTCGGCGCACGCTCGGCTCGGCCGAAGCGGTGGCCCAGTTCGCCGCGCAGTTCGCGCTGTTCTCGCAGGCCATCACCAGCGCGCTGGCGATGGCCACCGACCCCGAACGCGCCGACGAACAGATGTCACGGCTGCTGGTGCAGCTGGAGGAACTGGAGAGCCAGTTCGGCGAGCACGAGCAGTTCCTCGGCGACATCCTGGCCAAGCGCGAAGAACTGATCGATGCCTTCGAGGCACACAAGCAGGCGCTGCTGGATGAGCGCCAGCGCAAGGCGCGCTCGGTGCTGGACGCGGCCAATCGCATCCTGGACGGCCTGGCCAAGCGTACCGAGCGCTTCGCCAGTGCCGACGAGCTCAATGCGTTCTTCGCCGGCGATCCGCTGATCCTCAAGCTGCGTGAACTGGCCGAGCGCCTGCGCAGCCTGCGGGACAGCGTCAAGGCCGACGACATCGAGTCACGCCTGAAGGGCGTGCGCGACCAGGCCGTGCGTGCGCTGCGCGACCGCAGTGACCTGTTCGAGGCCGGCGGCAATGTGGTGCGGCTGGGGTCGCGCCACCGCTTCAGCGTCAACACCCAAGCGCTGGACCTGACCATCCTGCCGCGCGGTGACGAGCTGGCCATCCACCTCACCGGCACCGATTACCTCGAGACCCTGCACGACCCCGAACTGGCCGCGCTCAAGCCGTACTGGCAGCTCAGCCTGGATTCGGAATCGGACGCGCTCTACCGTGGCGAGTACCTGGCCGGGAGCGTGCTGCGCGCCGCAATGGAGAACCGTGATGGCCTGGACCTGGCTACCCTGCAGCATGACGCGGCCGTGCCCGCGACGCTGGATCGGGTGGTGCGCGATTTCGCCGCCCCGCGCTATCGGGAAGGCTACGAGCGCGGCATCCACGACCACGACGCCAGCCTGATCCTGCGCGCGCTGCTGCCATTGCAGCAGGCCGCGGGTACCTTGCTGCACGCGCCGCGCGTGCGTGCGTTGGCCATGCTGTTCTGGGCCGCCCGCCAGCGCCGCGAGGATGTCGTGCAGTGGCCGGCACGCCAGGCCGGTGCGGACGCGATCGCACGCCTGTTCGGTTCCGACGAAGGCCAGCTGGCCCTGCGCGCGGAGATGGCATTGGGGCTGGCCGCGTTCAACGAGGAGCACGGCCTGCCGTTCACCGCCGCCGACCATGCGGCCGCGGCCGCTTACCTGGCCGATGAGTTGTCGCGGGGCGAGCCGGTGTTCGCCAGCAGCCGCTACGCCACCGCCCTGGTCGAGGCCCTGGGCCAGCAGCTGCAGGCGGCTGGCCAGCGCGACAGCCTGGAGCGCGCGCTGCAGCGCGAGCAGGACCGCCTGGCCGCGCGCTGGGCGCTGGCAGGGCAGTGGCTGCGCGGGCTGTGCCGGACCCCGGCGCTGGCCGACCACGCCGGCTACGTCGACGAGGCCGCCGCGCTGCTGCTGGTCCAGCGTGCACTGCGCACCCGCGCCAGCGATACCGTCCTGCAGGTCACCGTGGAAGGCCTGCTCGGCGAACACCCGCGCCTGCAACAGGGCCGCCTGGCCCTGTCGCTGGATGACTTCCTGGCGCGCCTGCAGCACCACGGCAGCGTCTTCGTGCCTGCCTTCCACGCCTACCAGGCGGTGCGCCAGCGCATCGTCGCGCGCGAGCGCGACAGCCTGCGCCTGTCCGAGTTCAAGGCGCGGCCGTTGTCCTCGTTCGTCCGCAACAAGCTCATCAACGACGTCTACCTCGGCGTGATCGGCGACAACCTGGCCAAGCAGATGGGCACGGTCGGGGAGAACAAGCGCAGCGACCTGATGGGCCTGCTGATGATGATTTCCCCGCCCGGCTACGGCAAAACCACGTTGATGGAGTACGTGGCGCACCGGCTGGGCCTGGTCTTCATGAAGATCAATGGTCCGGCGCTGGGCCACGAGGTGCGCTCGCTGGATCCCGCGCAGGCGCCGGATGCCACCTCGCGGCAGGAGCTGGAGAAGCTCAACCTGGCGTTGGAGATGGGCAACAACACCATGTTGTATGTCGATGACATCCAGCACACCCACCCGGAGTTCCTGCAGAAGTTCATCTCGCTGTGCGATGGCACCCGTCGCATCGAGGGCGTGTGGCGCGGGCGCACCCGCACCTACGACATGCGCGGCAAGAAGTTCTGCGTGGTGATGGCCGGCAACCCGTACACCGAGTCCGGCGAGGTCTTCAAGATTCCGGACATGCTGGCCAACCGCGCCGACATCTACAACCTCGGCGACGTGCTGGGCGGCATGGAAGATGCGTTCACCCTGAGCTACATCGAGAACAGCCTCACCTCCAATCCGGTCCTGGCGCCCCTGGCCACCCGCGACATGGCCGACCTGTACCTGCTGGTCGAACGCGCGATGGGCAAGGAGGTCTCCACCAACGCGCTCAGCCATGCCTACAGCGGCGCGGAGATCAACGAGATCGTGGCCACCCTGCAGCGCATGCTGCGCGTGCGCGACGTGGTCTACCGGGTCAACCAGCAGTACATCGCCAGTGCCGCGCAGGATGATCGCTACCGCACCGAGCCGCCGTTCCGGTTGCAGGGCAGCTACCGCAACATGAACAAGCTGTCGGAGAAGATCTCGCCGGTGATGAACGAGGCCGAGCTGCAGCAGCTGGTCTCCGACCATTACCAGGGCGAGGCGCAGCTGCTCACCACCGGGGCCGAGGAAAACCTGCTCAAGCTGGCCGAACTGCGTGGCCTTCTGCAGGGCGCCGAGCTGGAACGCTGGCAGCAGATCAAGCGCGACTTCCTGCGCAACAAGGCCATGGGCGCCGACGACAGCGACGTCGGCGGGCGCATGGTGGCGCAGCTGGCCGACATCGCCAGCGCGCTGCAGGTGCCGCCGCCGGTCGCGGCGGCCGAGCAGGAACCGGCGCCGTGGCCGGCGTTGCTGTCGGCGTTGGAGCGGCTGTCGGCGGCGCGTGCCGAGCCGGTCGTCGCGCCGCCCGTCAGCCCCGCGCCGGCGCTGGCCGAGCCGTTGGCCGATGGCCTGCAGGCGGGGCTGGCGCCGTTGCTGCAGTTGCTGGGGCAGTCCCACCAGCAGCAGGTGCGCACCGGCGAGACGCTGGCACTGCTGGCCGGCTGGGTGCGCCAGCAGATGGACGCCGAGCCCGCGGCGCGGCAGCGCGTGCGACCGCGGCGCGCGACCACGCCGGAGGAGCGGGCGCTGGATGAGGCGTTGATGCGGCATTTCTACGGCGAGTCGGCCCGTCCGCCGCGCCTGGATGATGTCGCCGGCGACGACGCCCACGCATGAACACCACGCTGCCCGCGCCGGTCGCCCTCGACACGCCGCAGGCGGCGACGCTCGCGTCGTATGGCGATCCGTTGCTGCGGGCGATCGCACGCCGGGCGGATGCGCAAGGCGCGCTGCACGAGGGTGGCGCGGCGGGTCTGATCGATGCGCTGGCACGACTCGCACTGGCCCTGCAGGCGGCCGATCCGGCGTCGCTGCGCCGCCAGGCCGGCTGGTGGGGGCGCCTGCTCGGCCGCGACGTCGAGCGCCAGCGCGATGCCGACGCGTTGCAGCCGCAACTGGGCGTGCTGCTGCTGCAGGCCGAGGCGTGTGCGGCGCGGGTGCAGGCCGCCGCGGCGCAGCGGCAGGCAGCGGTCGCCACCAGCGAGCAGGCAGCCGCCGCGCTGCAGCAGTGGGTCGATGCCGGCAGCCAGGCGCTGCCCGGCTTGCCGGGCGGCGATGGCGGCGCGCTGCAGGGGGTGCTGGCCCAGCGCCTGGATCACCTGCGCCGCCTGGCCGCCCTGCAGCGCAGCGAAGCGGCCCAGTGGCAGCTGCTGCTGGCGCAGGACGAGGCGTTGCTGGCGCGCTTCCGCCGCATCGCCGACATCCTGTTGCCGGCCTGGAAACAGGCCACGCTGGCGCGGCACGTAAAGGACCAGGCCCAGCGGAGCCAGCGCGCCGCGCAACTGCAGGCCGAGATCGCCGCCGAGGTTGCCTCGGCGCAGGCTAGACTGCGATGAAGACACTGCCCCTACCGGTGCGCCGCCGTCGGCCGCCCAACAGCATGGAGATCCACCGATGACCCAGGACCCGCAGGCCACTTCGACCCTGCCCGTGACCACGGCCGACGTGCTGGACGACGCGACGCTGCAGGCGCTTGGCCTTGGCCAGGACGACCTGCCGAAGATCGAGGAGATCGGGCGTGGGTTGGATGACATCCGGCCCGGCAACCTGCAGGTATTCGGCCGCGACGCCGCCGCCAAGACGGCGGCGTTCTCCAGCCAGCTGCTGGACCAGGTGCGCAACCGCGATCTTGACGCCAGTGGCGACAAGCTGGGCGAGGTGGTGCGCATCGCACGCTCGCTCAAACTCGACGGCCTGGCCGAGCGTTCGAAGGTACCGGTGATCGGCGGCTTGATCGACAAGCTGCGGGCATCCAAGGGCGAGCTGGTGCAGAAGTTCAGCGACACCAACCGCCAGATCGAACAGCTCATGGGGGACGTCGGCAGCCAGCAGGCCCTGATGGGCCAGCGCGTGGTCGAGTTCGACCGCATGCACGAGATCGTCCGCGAGGAGCGCCACGGCCTGGGCCTGCACATCGCCGCCGGCAAGCGCCGGCTCGCCGCGCTGCGTGGCGAACAGCTGGCCGGGCAGGGCCAGGATGATCCGCAGCAGCGCATCCGCCAGGGCGAGCTGGACAACGCGATCCGCCTGCTCGACAAGCGCGTCGGCGACCTGGTGGTCATGCAGCACGCGGCCGACCAGTCGCTGCCCATGATCCGCCTGATCCAGGCCAACGCGATCCTGCTGATCGAGAAATTCAACACCGTCCGCGACATCACCATCCCGTCGTGGAAGCGCCAATTCGCCATCCAGTTGTCGTTGGGCGAGCAGAAGAACGCGGTCGCGCTGTCCAACGCCATCGACGACGCCACCAACGAGATGATGCGTCGCAATGCCGACCTGCTGCGCCAGACCACCGTGGAAACGGCCAAGGCCAACCAGCGTGCGGTGATCGACGTAGCCACCCTGCGCCACGTGCACGAGCAGCTGATCGCCACCGTCGAGGAAGTGCGCACCGTCCACCGCGAGGGCATGCAGCAGCGCCAGCAGGCCGAAGTCGAACTGGCACGTCTGCGCGACGACGTGCAGCAGCGCCTGGCCGCCCCGACCACGTAACCCCACGCCACGCAGCCATCGGATCCACCGGCAAACGCGCCGCGCGTCGCGCGGCATCCACGCATGGCGTGGATCTACGGGATGCCGGATCGCGCGGCCCGGAATATCCCGCCACCGAGCACCGTACATCCACGCCATGCGTGGATGCTCTCCGTCCCGCCATCATGATCCGTCACCGGAAACGCGCCGCGCGCGTCGCGGCATCCACACATGGCGCGGATCTACGGGATGCCAGATCGCGCGGCCCGGTCCATCCCACCACCGACCATCGTTGATCCACGCCACGCGTGGATGCTCTCCGTCCCACCACCATGAACCGTCACCGGAAACGCGCCGCGCGTCGCGCGGCATCCACGCATGGCGTGGATCTACGGGATGCCGGATCGCGCGTCCGGGAACACTCCACCACCGACCATCGTAGATCCACGCCACGCGCGGATGCTCTCCGTCCCACCACCATGAACCGTCACCGAAAACGCGCCGCGCTTTGCGCGGCATCCACGCATGGCGTGGATCTACGGGATGACAGATCGCGCGGCCCGGAATATCCCGCCACCGAGCACCGTAGATCCACGCCATGCGTGGATGCTCTCCGTACCGCCACCATGAACCGTCACCGAAAACGCACCGCGCGTTGCGCGGCATCCACGCATGGCGTGGATCTACGGGGTGCCAGATCGCGCGACCCGGTCCATCCCACCACCAACCATCGTAGATCCACGCCATGCGTGGATCCTCTCCCACCCGACGCTGCATAGTTCGCCGACGCCTGAAGGAGCGGGGTGGCGATACAAGGCCGACAAGCCCGCACGCACCCTTTGCTCATGGCCAGTCCTCGCCTTCGCTACGGTCGTCAATCGCAACCCGGAAGCACGTACCTGTTGACGCTGGTCGTGGCCGGGCGCTGTCGCCTGTTCCTGGATCCCGGCAACGTGGCGCTGGTGGTGGAATCGCTTCGATACGCCGAACGCAATGGTTACAGCCGCAGCACCGCCTGGGTGGTGATGCCTGACCATGTCCATTGGTTGATGGAACTGCGGAGAGGCTCGCTGGCCAGTTGCATGGGCCTGTTGAAATCGCGCAGCGCCAGGCTGCTCAATCTGAGGTTGGGCAGGCAGGGGCAGCTCTGGCAGCATGGCTATCACGACCACGCCCTGCGTGATGACGAGTCGCTTGTCCACGCCGCCCGCTACGTCATGGCCAATCCGATCCGCGCCGGCCTGAGCAGCGCGATCGGCGAGTACCCCCACGCCTGGAGCCGATGGCCGTAGATCCACGCCATGCGTGGATGCTCTCCCTTCCGCCACCATGCACCGTCATCGAAAACGCGCCGCTCGTCGCGCGGCATCCACGCATGGCGTGGATCTACGGGATGTCGATTCGCGCGGCCCGGAACATCCCACCACCGACCATCGTAGATCCACGCCATGCGTGGATGCTCTTCGTTCCGTCACCATGAACCGTCATCGGAAACGCGCCGCGCGTCGCGCGGCATCCACGCATGGCGTGGATCTACGGGACGCCGGATCGCCCGGCCCGGAACATCCCACCACCGACCATCGTAGATCCACGCCATGCGTGGATGCTCTCCGTTCCGCCACCATGAACCGTCACCGGAAACGCGCCGCGCGTGGCGCGGCATCCACGCATGGCGTGGATCTACGCGATCACGGTTCGTTCGGCCCACGCAGGTGTGGATCCCCACGATCGTGGATCGTTCGGCCCATTCCAGCATCCACGCCATCGTGGATCCCCACGCTCGCGCCTCGTCCGGCCTGAACCAATCTCCCCAGGGCGTGGACCCCACATCCGGGATCGCCGGTTGTCCACCCGCGCCCAGACCCACGCGCAACCGCGAGGCCCGGTCAGGCGCGCGCCAGTTGCGCGGCCAGCCACCCGGCCAGCGCATCCACCCGTGGATCGCCCGCGCCCTCCGGCGTCGCCAGCACCCAGAATCCACCGGTGGCGGCAAAGCCCCACGGGGCCAGCAGTCGCCCGGCGGCCAGTTCGTCGGCCACCAGCGGCTCCGGTGCGATCGCCACGCCCAGCCCGGCCACCGCCGCCTCCAGCAGGTAGTACAGGTGTTCGAAGCCGTTGCCGAGCTGCAACCGCGCCGGGTCCAGGCCGTGTGCCAGCGCCCAGGCCGGCCAGGCCTGGGGGCGGGAAGTGGTGTGCAGCAGCGGCTCGCCGAGCAGGGCCGACGGCGGGCGCTGGCGCAGCCGCGCCGCGGCCGGATGCTGCGGGCTCACCACCACGCCCACCCGCTCCGGCGCCAGTTCGCGCACCTGCCAGCCTGGCGGCCACGGCGGCTGGGCCAGCAGCAGCACCGCGTCCAGCGATTGCTGTGCCTCGGTGAAGCTGCCGTCCTGCGCCGACCAGTGCAGCGGCACCTGCGGCAGGTCGGCCTGCAGCACCTGCAGCCGCGGAATCATCCAGCGCGCCAGGATGCTGCCACTGCAGCCCAACACCAGCGCGTCGGCGCGCTGGCGGCGCTGCAGGGCGGCGACCGCCTCACGGATCTGCCCGAACGCGCCGGCGCAGGCCTGCTGCAGGGCCTCGCCGGCCGGGGTCGGGCGCAGCCCGCGGCCATCGCGCTCGAACAGCGCCACGCCCAGATGCTCCTCCAGCACGCGCAGCTGGCGGCTGATCGCCCCATGGGTCACGTGCAGGGACGCGGCCGCACGGCCCACCCCGCCCAGGCGGGCGGTCGCCTCGAAACTGCGCAGGGCGTTCAGGGGCGGCAGGGGGGGCGTGCTCATGTGAGTTTTCCTGACGGGTTGTCGCAGATAATATCGATATTGCTGTCATGACATGTGCGTTAAATTGTCAGCCTGTCTCAACCGGCTGTCGTGCCATGTCCGCATCCCCCATTACCGATTTCCACGCCTACCCCGACGCGAACGGCCATTTCGGCCGCTATGGCGGCAGTTTCGTGGCCGAAACCCTGATCGGGCCGCTGCAGGAGCTGGCCGCCGCGTACGACGCGGCCCGTCGCGATCCGGCGTTCATCGCCGCCTACGACAAGGACCTGACCCACTACGTGGGCCGGCCCAGCCCGATCTACCACGCAGAACGCCTCAGCAAGCAGGTCGGCGGCGCGCAGATCCTGCTCAAGCGCGAAGACCTCAACCACACCGGCGCGCACAAGATCAACAACACCATCGGCCAGGCCCTGCTGGCCGCGCGGATGGGCAAGAAGCGCATCATCGCCGAGACCGGCGCCGGCCAGCACGGCGTGGCCAGCGCCACCGTGGCCGCGCGACTGGGCCTGGAATGCGTGGTGTACATGGGCGCCACCGACATCGAGCGGCAGAAGATCAACGTCTACCGCATGAAGCTGCTCGGCGCGACCGTGGTGCCGGTGACCTCCGGTTCGGCCACGCTCAAGGACGCGCTCAACGAGGCGATGCGCGACTGGGTCACCAACGTGCGCGACACCTTCTACATCATCGGCACGGTCGCCGGCCCGGATCCGTACCCGCGCATGGTGCGCGACTTCAACGCGATCGTTGGCCGTGAAGCCCGCGCGCAGATGTTCACCGATTACGGCCGCCTGCCCGATGCGATCACCGCCTGCGTTGGCGGCGGCAGCAACGCGATCGGCCTGTTCCATGCCTTCCTCAACGACCGCGACGTGCGCATCGTGGGCGCCGAGGCGGCCGGTGACGGCATCGAGACCGGCCGCCACGCCGCCTCCATCGCCGCCGGTCGGCCGGGCGTGCTGCACGGCAACCGCACCTACGTGATCTGCGATGACGACGGCCAGATCATCGAGACCCATTCGGTGTCGGCCGGCCTGGATTACCCGGGCGTGGGTCCCGAGCACGCGTTCCTGGCCGATGCCGGCCGCGCCGAGTACGTCGGCATCACCGATGACGAAGCCCTGGCCGCATTCCACCAGCTGGCCCACAGCGAGGGCATCCTGGCCGCACTGGAATCCAGCCATGCAGTGGCCCAGGCGATCAAGCTGGCGCGCGAGTTGCCCAGCGACAAGCTGGTGCTGTGCAACCTGTCCGGGCGCGGCGACAAGGACGTGCACACCATCGCCGCGCGCGAGGGCCTGATCCTGTGAATCCACTGCTGCGCCAGGGAAGTGCGCTGCTGATCGTGGTCGGCCTGAGTGGCTGCACCGCGCCGGATCCGCCGGTGCTCGCGGCCGCACCTTCGACACCGGCGGCGATCGCCCCGGCGCGGGTGCCGGCGAGCAACGACGATGACATCGCCAATCGTCCCATCCAGGACGATCCTGAGCCGGTACCGGCAAAGGAGGGCACCGATGAACCTGGCCCCGCCGTGGTCTCGGTCGCGCTGGATCATGCCGGTGACATGGTGGTCGGGCAGCGCTTCACTGCCGCCGACGCCGATGCGAACTGGCATTCGGCCGGCCTGAGCGAAGGGGGGCAGCTGGGCGGCTGCGAGTATTACGAGCGCGGCAGCCTGCCCGAGGGCATCTCGATGATGGTCGACGACGACCACGTGCAGCGCTTCGACCTGAGCCTGCTGGACGGTTCGGACGAAACCATCACCCAGGCCGGCCCGTTCGGACTGCGCCTGGGCATGTCGCGCGCCGAGGCGCTCAAGCGCCTGCCCCGGGGCAGCACCCACACACCGCACGCGTACGATCCGGAAACGGGCGAGTACCTCACCTGGCAGGACCCCGGCTCGGATCTGGCGATCCGGCTGGAGATCTTCGAGGGCAAGGTGTCGATGTTGTACTGGGGCGCCAGTGGCGCCGTTGAATTGATTGAAGGATGTGCCTGAAATGTCAGTGGACCGTATCGATGCCTGTTTTGCCCGCCTGCGCGCTTCCCGGCGCAAGGCGCTGATTCCCTTCATCACCGCCGGCGATCCGGGCCTGGATGCGACCGTGCCGGTGATGCATGCGCTGGCGGCGGCCGGTGCCGACGTGATCGAACTCGGCGTGCCGTTCTCCGACCCGATGGCCGATGGCCCCACCATCCAGCGCAGCTCCGAGCGCGCGTTGGCGCGCGGGGCAGGGCTGCGCTACGTCCTGGAAACGGTGGCCGCGTTCCGCCGCGACGATTCCACCACCCCGGTCGTGCTGATGGGCTACCTGAACCCGGTCGAGATCCACGGCACCGCACGCTTCGCCGAGGCGGCCATCGCCGCCGGCGTGGACGGGGTGCTGCTGGTCGACCTGCCGCCCGAGGAAGCCGCTGAAACCCGCGATATCTTCACCGCCGCGGGGCTGGCGCTGATCCTGCTGGCCTCGCCGACGACCGCCGATGCGCGCCTGGACACCCTGTCGACGATGGCCCAGGGCTACCTCTACTACGTCAGCTTCGCCGGCGTGACCGGTGCCTCCGAGCGCCTGGACAGTGGCGCGGCCAGCACGCGCCTGCGTGACCTGCGCCGCCGCTCGACGGTGCCGGTGGTAGCCGGTTTCGGCATCAAGGACGCGGCCAGTGCCGCGGCGATGGCGGTCGAGGCCGATGGCGTGGTGGTCGGCAGCGCGCTGGTGGCGGCCCTGGGCGAGGCCACCGATGCTGCCGATGCCGCGCGGATCGCGGCGGGTTTCCTCACGCCACTGCGACACGCGCTCGACGCCGCCTGAATCACCCAAACGTACGTACCAGAATGGTTTGCGCCAGCCCCCCGGCAACCGCCGGGGGGTGCCCGAGCATGGAAACGGTGAGCTAGACTGTCCGCCTTTGCGGCCCTCGGGCCGCCCTGAACGGAAGTAGCATCCCGCATGAGTTGGCTCAGCAAGTTGATGCCGTCTGGCATCCGCACCGACAACGTCCCCAGCAAGAAGCGCAGCGTCCCCGAGGGCCTGTGGGAAAAGTGCAGCAACTGCGGCAGCGCGCTGTACGGTCCTGAGCTGGAAGAGAACCTGGAAGTCTGTCCCAAGTGTGGCCACCACATGGCCATCCGCGCCCGCGCCCGCCTGGCGTCGCTGTTCGATGCGGACAGCACCACCGAGATCGCCGCGCGCCTGGGACCGACGGACCTGCTCAAGTTCAAGGACCAGAAGAAATACAGCGAGCGCATCAAGGCCTCGCAGAAGAACACCGGCGAGTACGACGCACTGATCGCCATGCAGGGCCTGCTCAAGGGGCGCCCGCTGGTGGCCTCGGCCTTCGACTTCGCCTTCATGGGCGGTTCGATGGGCTCCGTGGTCGGCGAGCGTTTCTCGCTGGCCGCTGAGAAGGCCCTCGACATCGGCGCTCCCTACGTGTGCTTCTCCGCCAGTGGCGGCGCACGCATGCAGGAAGGCCTGTTCTCGCTGATGCAGATGGCCAAGACCTCGGCCGCGCTCGGCAAGCTGCGCGAAGCGGGCCTGCCCTACATCTCGGTGTTGACCCACCCGACCACCGGGGGCGTGTCGGCATCGTTCGCGATGCTGGGCGACATCAACATCGCCGAACCGCAGGCGCTGATCGGCTTCGCCGGCCCGCGCGTGATCGAACAGACCGTGCGCGAGAAGCTGCCGGAAGGCTTCCAACGCTCCGAGTTCCTGCTTGAGCACGGTGCCATCGACCAGATCTGCGACCGCCGCGAAATGCGCGAGCGCCTGGCCGACCTGCTGGCCCTCCTGGGCCGCCAGCCGGCACCGGTCGCGGACGAGGCGGCCTGATGGGGGGCCGCAAGTACTTCGGCACCGACGGCATCCGCGGTCGGGTCGGGCAGGGCGTGATCTCGGCTGACTTCGTGCTGCGCCTGGGCAATGCGCTCGGCCGCGTGCTGACCGAACGCAACGGCCACCGCCCCGGGCACCGCCCGGTGGTGGTGATCGGCAAGGACACGCGCATTTCCGGTTACATGTTCGAAGCCGCGCTGGAGGCCGGCCTGGTTGCCGGCGGCGTGGACGTGCAGCTGCTCGGCCCGATGCCGACCCCGGCCGTGGCGTTCCTCACCCGCACCCTCGGTGCCGACGCCGGCATCGTCATCAGCGCCTCGCACAACCCGCACTACGACAACGGCATCAAGTTCTTCTCCGCCGATGGCGAGAAGCTCGACGATGCCACCGAGCTGGCGCTGGAAGCGGCGCTGGACGGGGCGTTCACCACCGCCGAGTCCGACCGGCTCGGCAAGGCGATGCGCGCGCGCGATGCCGTCGGCCGCTACATCGAGTTCTGCAAGGCCAGCGTGCCGCGCGCCTTCGACCTGCGTGGGCTGAAGATCGTGCTGGACTGCGCGCACGGGGCCACCTACCACATCGCACCGCTGCTGTTCCGCGAGCTGGGGGCGGAGGTGGTCACCATCGGCGCCGAACCCAACGGCGTCAACATCAACGATGGCGTCGGCTCGATGCACATCGACAACCTCGCCGCGAAGGTGCGCGAGGTGGGGGCAGACCTGGGCATCGCCTTCGACGGCGACGGCGACCGCGTGCTGATGGCCGACGACCAGGGCAATCCGGTCGACGGCGACGACCTGCTGTACGTGCTGGCCTCGTCCTGGCAGCGCAATGGCCGCCTGCGCGGCCCGGTGGTGGGCACGCTGATGACCAACTTCGGCCTGGAACAGGCGCTTGAGCGCATCGGCCTGCCGTTCGTGCGCAGCAACGTCGGCGACCGCTACGTGCACCAGGCGCTGGTCGAAGGTGGCGGCGTGCTCGGTGGCGAAGCCTCCGGCCACCTGCTGTGCCTGGACCGCGCCACCACGGGCGATGCCATCGTGAGCGCGCTGCAGGTGCTGGAAGTGCTGCGCCGTGAGGGCCACAGCCTGCGCCAGTCGCTGCAAGGCCTGCACAAGGTGCCGCAGAAGACGGTCAACGTGCGCCTCGGCGATGTGTCGGCCAAGGCCACGGTGCAGGCGGAGACGGTGCAGGCGGCGCTGGTTGCCGCCCAGCAGGCCGTGCAGGGCCGCGGCCGCGCGTTCCTGCGCCCGTCCGGGACCGAGCCGGTGGTGCGTGTCACCGTTGAAGCCGACACGGCCGAGCTGATGCAGTCCACGCTGGACAATCTGTCCAGCGCGGTCAAGGCAGCCGCTGCCGCCTGACGCGCGCCCGGCATGACGGTCGGTGTACCGACCAACGAAAACGCCCCGGGTTTCCGGGGCGTTTTCCGTTGCGGGCTGGCGCGCATGGAGACGCCGGCGTTGCCGGCCTACGGCCCCGGCACCATCTTCTTCTGCCTGGCCTTGAAGCGATTGAACAGCGGCCCGATCAGCGGGTGGTAGCTCCAGGCGATGCGCTTGCGCAGCCAGCTGGCCGGACGGTTGCGGATGGCGAAACGATAGATGTGTTCCGGATCGCCGCCCACCACGTTGCGCCCGAACGGATGCGTCGTATGCAGGTAGCGGAAGCCCTGCGCGCGCGCGACCGGCAGGTAATCCTCGTCGAAATCGCCGTAGGGCCAGCACAGCGTTTCCGAGACCTCGCCCAACTGCTGCTGCAGTACCAGGCGCGCCATCGACAGATCGCGGGTAATGCCCTCGCGCTTCTGCTCGCGGCTGATGTCCTGCTTCATCCAGCGCGTATGCGTGTGCGTGTGGCAATGCACTTCGAACGTGCCGGCGGCGATCATCTCGCGCGCTTCGCTCCAGCGCATCATCACATCATCGGCGCGGCCCTCGCGCAGGATCGCCGCCTCGCAGCCGCGGTGGTCCGGCGTTTCCGGCAGGGTGGCACCGGCCTGGCCGGCATGCGGCCGCGCGGGGCCTTCGCCCATCCAGCCGGTCACCACGAACACCACCGCATGCATGCCGTATTTCTGCAGGATCGGATGCGCGTACACCCAGTTGTCCAGGTAGCCGTCATCGAAGGTGATCACGATCGACCTGCGCGGTACCGGCTTGCCGGCCAGGAAGTCGGCGTACTGCGCCAGGGTCAGCGAGGTCCAGCCGTTGCGGGCCAGCCACGCGATCTGGCTCTCGAAATTCTCCGGCGACACCGTGATCATGCCCGGCGAGGGGCTGACGTGGTGGTGCATCAATACCGGCACGGATCTAGCGTTGGCCATGGCCCAGTTCCTTCAACCACTGGTGGTAGTAGTGTTCGGTCGCTTCGGTATGCCCCGACGGGGTGAAGCGTTGGGCGGTGCGCATCCATTCCCAGCCGGCACGGCCCATGCGCTGGCGCTGCTCGGGGTTCTCGACCAGGGTCTGCAGTGCGTGGCTGAGCGCGCCCCGATCGCCGAGCGGGGCGAGCATAGCATTGCTGCCTTCGAGCACCATCTCCGGTACCCCGCCCACGCGCGTGGCCACGATCGGCACGCCCACGTGGGCCGCTTCCAGGAACACCGTGCCGGCCGCTTCCTTGTGCGTGGCCAGCGCGAAGATATCGAACGCGGCCATCAACCGGCACGCGCCCAGGCGGAAGCCGAGCAGGTGCACCTGCGCTTCCAGGCCGAGCTCGCGGCGCAACGCCACCAGCCTGTCCATCATCGGCTGGCCATCGCCCACGATCACCAGTTGCAGGTTGGGGTGCTGGCGGCAGAGCGGGGCGATCGCGTGCAGCAGGTCGATATGGCCCTTGGGCTCGCGCAACACCGCCACGCAGCCGACCACGATCTGCGCCGCATCAAAACCGAGCTCGCGGCGCACCTCCGCGCGGGTGTCCTGCACGCATTGCCACGGATCCTCGGCGTCGATCTGCGACCACTGCGGCGGCACCGCGATCGGCGGCACGATGCCGATGCGGCCATCGTCCACCCCGCGCGACACCAGCAACTGCTTGACGTAGCTGCTGACGGTCATCACCCGGTGCGGCAGGCCGGTGTAGGTGAGCAGCGAATTGATGGGGCTCATCAAGTGGCGCGAGCGCACGACCAGGCGCGCGCCCCCCAGGCGTGCACCCGCGGCGGCGATCAGGCTGTCGCGGCGGCTGGTGGTGTTGACCACGTCGAATCCATGGCGGGCCACCAGCTGTTTGACCGACCAGATGCCCCGCACCAGCCGCAGCAACCCGCCCATTTTCAGGTAATGCACGGTGAAGCCGGCTTCGCGTGCGGTCTCGCCCAGGCGCGCCCCGGGCTGGCACAGCAGGGACACGTCGTGACCGCGGTCGCGCATGGCCAGCATGTGGCGATAGATATAGATCTCCTGGCCGCCGAATCCCTTGGCGGCCTCGGTGTGCAGGATCTTCAGCGGCGCGAACGCCGCCGGGGCATTCACCGCTGACCTGTCCAAGGCCGGGGTGGCGCGCCGGGGTACGGGCGCGGCGGTCACCGTGCCATGCGCCGTGAGCGCGTGGTTCGGGGACAGGGAAGGGGCGGGAACGCTGGGGTGGAAAGCATCCATGGAGCGGCTCGGGTGGCGCAGGAGGGCAGGGGACGTGGCGGCGGCTGCGTCGGCGACCCGTCCAATCGAGGCGGGCGGCGCATTGTATCGGTTTGTATCTTTGTATCGGCAGTGCCGGTGGTCGGATCTGGCACAATGTTCAGCCGGGCCACAGTGGTGGCCCGCGACCCATCCGAACTAGCCAGGAACCGCTGTGAGCCAGATCCCGACCCTCGATATCACCCGTTTCGATAGTGACCGCGACGCGTTCGTCGCCGAACTGGGCGCGGCCTACCGCGAATGGGGATTCGCGGGCATCCGCAACCACGGCATCCCGCAGGCCGACATCGACGCCGCCTACGAGGTCTTCAAGGCCTTCTTCGCGCTGCCGGAGGAGACCAAGCGCAAGTATCACGTGCCGGGCAGTGGCGGTGCGCGCGGCTACACGGCATTCGGGGTGGAGACGGCCAAGGGCTCGCAGCACTTCGACCTGAAGGAGTTCTGGCACATCGGTCGCGAGATCCCGGATGACTCCAAATACCGGGACGTGATGGCGCCGAACCTGTGGCCGAGCGAGGTCCCGGGCTTCCGCGAGCGCGGCTACGGCCTGTACCAGGCGCTGGACCAGTTGGGCTCGCGGGTGCTGTCGGCATTGGCCCTTCACATCGGCCTGCCGGAAGACTTCTTCGCCGACAAGACCAACAACGGCAATTCGATCCTGCGCCCGATCCACTACCCGCCGATCACCGCGGAGAACATCCCGAACGTGCGCGCCGGCGCGCATGGGGACATCAACTTCATCACGCTGCTGGTGGGGGCGAGCGCGGCCGGGCTGGAAGTGCAGGCGCACGATGGCAAGTGGGTGCCGTTCACGTCGGACGCGGACACGATCGTGGTCAACATCGGCGACATGCTGCAGCGCCTGACCAACCATGTGTACCCGTCGACCATCCACCGCGTGGTCAACCCCCCGGGTGAGCAGGCGCGCCAGCCGCGCTATTCGGTGCCGTTCTTCCTGCACCCGAACCCGGATTATCTGATCGACGTGCTGCCGACCTGCATCACCCCGGAAAACCCGAGCCGCTACCCGGAGCCGATCACGGCCCACGGTTTCCTGGAAGAGCGCCTGCGCGAGATCAAGCTGAAGTAAGCGATCCGTCGGGACAAAAGAGAGGGCCGCCGCAAGGCGGCCTTCTTCATTCCGCGCCGTGCCGGCTTCTGGCTGGCTCCAGGCACTGCTGCCCTGGCTGCATTCGGCTATTCGCTGCCCCGTGCAGGGCGAGCACTGCCATGCCCAGCCGGGACGCGCCGTAAACCCGTCCCCTGGGGGCTCGACGGGCGTCATCCTTGGCGCCTGACGGTCCCGGCAGGGCATGGCAGTGCTCGCCCCCGACAGATTGCCTCGGCGGAGGGCAGGGCAGATTCAACGCCGCCCCGCCGCTTCGTCGCCGTCCCATGCAGGCCGACACATCGTCAGAGGGCGGGCGTGGATGGGTTGGCGGGGCCGTTATGCGCCATGGATGGCGCATAACGAGCCCCATGGGTGAGAGCGCATTGCTTGCGAGGCACTGCCTCGCATGCGTTCGAACGCACAGCCGCCAGCGGCTGGGCCGGGCCGCGGAGCGGGGTTCACGGCGTGTCCCGCCAACCCACCCATCCTCGCCCAGCCCGGGGACGTCCCCTGCTGCCGTTGCCGTTGCTTTTGACTCGAGCCCGCAGCGAAAAATAAATATCCAATTGAAATGTAAGCGTTTTCCCACCAACGCCATTTCGTTTCATCCGTTATCATGGGCGGCTGATACCAATGGAGCACCGCCATGCGCCGCAAGATCGTCGCCGGTAACTGGAAGCTGCACGGCAGCCGCCAATTCGCCACGGACCTGGTCAGCGACCTGGTTGCCAGCCTCCCGTGTGACGGCGTCGACGTGGTGATCCTGCCCCCGCTGCCCTACCTGGGCGAGCTGGTCGAGGCCTTCGAGGGCCGCGCCATCGCTTTCGGCTCGCAGGACGTCAGCTCCAATGAAAAGGGCGCCTACACCGGCGAGGTCTCCGCCGCGATGCTGGCCGAAGTCGGCGCCCGCTATGGCCTGGTCGGGCACTCCGAACGTCGCCAGTACCACGCTGAAAGCAGTGAGCTGGTCGCCCGCAAGTTCGCCGCCGCCCTGCATGCCGGGCTGGTGCCGGTCCTGTGCGTGGGGGAGACCCTCGAGCAGCGCGAGGCGGGCCAGACCGAGCAGGTCATCGCCGGCCAGCTCGCTCCGGTCCTCGATCTGGTCGGCCCGGCCGGCTTCCAGCATGCGGTTGTCGCCTATGAGCCGGTCTGGGCGATCGGCACCGGCCGCACCGCCTCCAAGGAGCAGGCCCAGCAGGTCCATGCGTTCATCCGTGGCGAAGTGGCCAAGCTCGATGCTAGAATCGCTGATTCGTTGCCGATCCTGTACGGCGGCAGCGTGAAGCCCGACAACGCAGGGGAACTGTTCGCGCAGCCCGATGTCGATGGTGGGCTGGTGGGCGGCGCCTCGTTGGTAGCCGCGGACTTCCTGGCCATCGTCTATGCGGCGGCCGGGCGCTAATTCGTAATGTTGCCGGCTGACCGCCGGCACGACATGTCCGAGGACGGATTCGAAATGCTGATGTTGATCCTCAATGTGGTCTACGTGCTGGTGGCGGTCGCCATGATCGCGCTCATCCTGATGCAGCGTGGTTCCGGTGCGGCCGCAGGGTCGGGTTTCGGCGCCGGCGCCTCGGGGACCGTGTTCGGCGCGCGTGGCGCGTCCAACTTCCTGTCCAAGTCGACCAAGTGGCTAGCCGTGGTGTTCTTCGGCATCAGCCTCTTCATGGCCTGGTACGCCAGCCATGGTTCGCGTCCGGCCAGCGGCCAGGACCTCGGCCTGATGTCGGCTCCGGCCGCATCCGCGCCGGCCGCCCCGGCAGGTGAGCTGCCGGCCGTGCCCAAGGCCCCGGAAACCGCTGTCCAGCAGCCGGTTCCGCAGGCAACTGTGCCGGCTCAGGCGGAAACTCCGAAATCTGGTGAAGAAAAGCCTTCGGAAGGCACCCAGACTCGCTGAAGACGGTTACAATATGCGGCGCACTGAGGGAATCCGATAGGAACCCCCTTGCTGCGAACGTAAGCCCAGGTGGCGGAATTGGTAGACGCACTACCTTGAGGTGGTAGCGACGAGAGTCGTAGGGGTTCGAGTCCCCTCTTGGGCACCATTTTGTTTGTAAGCGGGTTCGTCTGGCGCGCAAAGCGCCAGGTAGCGGTATCCGTCCACTCCCCCATGCCAAAGCGCCTGCAGGCGCAGCGGCAGAGGCAAGAGAGAATCGCTGTGCTGGCCGAATATTTGCCGTCTCTGCTGTTTCTGATCGTTGCCACCGGTATCGGCGTATCGCTGATGCTGGTCGGCCGATTCCTCGGTCCACGACGTCCTGATCTGAAAAAGCTCTCGCCGTACGAATGCGGCTTCGAGGCTTTCGAGGACGCGCGCATGAAGTTCGATGTGCGCTACTACCTGATCGCGATCCAGTTCATCGTATTTGACTTGGAAATCATCTTCATCGTGCCGTGGACCCAGGTCTTCATGGAACTGGGCGCACGTTCGCTGGTCACGATGGGCCTCTTCGTAGGCATGCTTTTCCTCGGTTTCATTTACGTCTGGAAGAAGGGAGCGCTGGAATGGGAGTGATTCAGACGCTCGACGGCCTGATGAACAACCCGGTCCCGGAAGGGCGGGTCGACGACATCCTGCGCCCCGAGGGCGACAACCCGCTGCTGGAAAAGGGTTACCTGACCACCAGCGTCGACGCCCTGCTGAACTGGGCGCGTACCGGGTCGATGTGGCCGATGACCTTCGGTCTGGCCTGCTGCGCCGTCGAAATGATGCATGCCGGTGCCGCGCGCCTGGACCTTGACCGCTACGGCGTGGTGTTCCGCCCGTCGCCGCGTCAGTCCGACGTGATGATCGTGGCCGGCACCCTGGTCAACAAGATGGCCCCGGCGCTGCGCAAGGTCTACGACCAGATGCCGGACCCGAAGTGGGTCATCTCCATGGGCAGCTGCGCCAACGGTGGCGGCTACTACCACTACTCCTATGCAGTGGTTCGTGGCTGTGACCGCGTGGTGCCGGTGGACGTTTACGTCCCGGGCTGCCCGCCAACCGCCGAAGCGCTGGTGTACGGGATCCTGCAGTTGCAGAAGAAGATCTGGCGTACGCAGACCATCGCCCGCTGACCTCCCTCCTGACTAGAGCACGCCAAGCCCCCATGGCAGAGCAAGCATCTTCCTTCATCGACCGACTCTCCGCACGTTTTGCTGGTGCGCAGGTCTTCGTGGTCGAACCCCGCGGCGAAGTGACGCTGGAAGTGCCCGCCGCTGACTGGCATGCCACCGCTGTGGCGCTGCGCGACGAATTCGGTTTCGAGCAGGCCGTGGACCTCTGTGGCCTGGACTACCTCGGGTACGGCAGCGACGAATGGGACACGGCCGATGTGTCGTCCCAGGGCTTCAGCCGTGGCGTCGAGGGCAAGTCCGTCGGCCGTTTCGCGTGGGGCGAGTTCCCCACCCGTGAAACCAGCGACGGCGCCCAGCCGCAGCCGATCCCGCTGCAGCGTTTCGCCGTGGTCGCCCAGCTGCGTTCCTACCAGCACAACCTCACCATGCGCATCCGCTGCTTCGCGCCGAACGAGGAACTGCCGGTGGTCGCCTCGCTGACCGACGTCTGGCCGGGCCTGAACTGGTTCGAGCGCGAGGCGTTCGACCTGTATGGCGTGATCTTCGAAGGCCATCCGGACCTGCGCCGGATCCTCACCGACTACGGCTTCGTCGGCCACCCGTTCCGCAAGGATTTCCCGCTGATCGGCAACGTCGAAGTGCGCTACGACGAAGAGAAGAAGCGCGTGATCTACGAGCCGGTCACCTCGGTGGAGCCGCGTGTCGGCGTGCCGCGCGTGATCCGTGACGATGCCCGTTTCCAGACCGCTGCCGGCGAAAGCGCGCAGTCGGAGGCAGTAAAGTGAGTGCTGATCTGAGCAAGCGTGAACCCCAGGCCCACCAGGCCTTTGCGAGCAACCCGGCCGAACTGCGCCAGGAAATCCGCAACTACACCATGAACTTCGGCCCGCAGCATCCGGCCGCGCACGGTGTGCTGCGCCTGATCCTGGAAATGGACGGCGAAACCATCGTGCGTGCCGACCCCCACGTGGGCCTGCTGCACCGGGGTACCGAGAAGCTGGCCGAATCCAAGCCGTTCAACCAGTCGATCGGTTACATGGATCGCCTGGATTACGTGTCGATGATGTGCAACGAGCACGCCTACGTGCGCGCGATCGAAACCCTGATGGGGATCGAGGCGCCGGAGCGTGCGCAGTACATCCGCACCATGTTCGACGAAATCACCCGCATCCTGAACCACCTGATGTGGCTCGGGTCCAACGCGCTCGATCTGGGTGCGATGGCGGTCATGCTGTATGCCTTCCGCGAGCGCGAAGAGCTGATGGACTGCTATGAAGCGGTCTCCGGCGCACGCATGCACGCGGCGTACTACCGTCCGGGCGGCGTCTACCGCGACCTGCCGGACCGCATGCCCAAGTACAAGGAATCGCGCTGGCACAAGGGCAATGCCCTGAAGAACCTCAACGCCTCGCGCGAAGGTTCGCTGCTGGACTTCCTGGAGAACTTCACCGTCGAGTTCCCCAAGCGTGTCGACGAGTACGAAACCCTGCTCACCGACAACCGCATCTGGAAGCAGCGTACCGTCGGCATCGGCGTGGTCACCCCGGAACTGGCCCATGCCTGGGGCATGACCGGTGTGATGCTGCGCGGCTCGGGCGTTGCCTGGGACCTGCGCAAAAAGCAGCCGTACGCCAAGTACGACGCGGTCGATTTCGACATTCCGCTCGGCAAGGAAGGCGACTGCTACGACCGTTACCTGGTCCGCGTGGCCGAGATGCGCGAATCCAACCGCATCATCAAGCAGTGCGTCACCTGGCTCAAGGCCAACCCCGGCCCGGTCATGGTCAAGAACTTCAAGGTCGCTCCGCCCAGCCGCGAGGACATGAAGGACGACATGGAAGCGCTGATCCATCACTTCAAGCTGTTCAGTGAAGGCTACTGCGTCCCGGTCGGCGAAACCTACGCTGCCGTCGAAGCGCCCAAGGGCGAGTTCGGCTGCTACCTGATGTCCGATGGCGCCAACAAGCCGTTCCGCGTGCACCTGCGCGCGCCGGGCTTTGCCCATCTGTCCTCGATCGACTCGATCGTGCGCGGGCACATGCTCGCCGACGTGGTGGCCATGATCGGCACCTACGATCTGGTGTTCGGCGAGGTCGACCGGTGATCCGGCCCGCATGCACGATGCCTGACACCCGCCGGCTGCTGCCGGCGCTGCAGGTTCTGGTTTTTAACGATTTCGTATTCGCTGAGGTCGGCCGATGAAGGCGACAGGTAATTTCGAGGCGGCGCGCGACGTCGACCCGATGGTGGTCTTGAACGACAAGACCCGTGCGCACATCGATCATTGGCTGGCCAAGTTCCCGCCGGATCGCAAGCGCTCGGCTGTCCTGCAGGGCCTGCACGCCGCACAGGAACAGAACGCAGGCTGGCTGACCGACGAGTTGATCGCCGGCGTCGCCAAGTACCTGGACTTGCCGCCGGTATGGGCCTACGAAGTGGCCAGCTTCTACTCGATGTTCGAGCTGGAGAAGGTCGGCCGCCACAACGTCGCCTTCTGCACCAACATCAGCTGCTGGTTGAACGGTGCCGAGGACCTGGTCGCCCACGCCGAGAAGAAGCTCGGCTGCAAGACCGGCCAGTCCACCGCCGACGGCCGCATCTACCTCAAGCGTGAAGAAGAATGCCTGGCCGGTTGCGCCGGTGCGCCGATGATGGTCATCAATGGCCATTACCACGAGCGCCTGACCGTCGAGAAAGTCGACGAGCTGCTGGACGGGTTGGAGTAAGACATGGCACATCATCACGCACCCAGTGGTCCGGTCGGTCCCGCACCGTTGCCGCACCAGGTGGTCTACACCACCCTGCATTACGACACCCCGTGGTCGTATGAGAGCTACCTCAAGACCGGCGGTTACGCCGCGCTGCGCAAGATCCTCGAAGAGAAGATCTCGCCGGAGCAGGTCATCGAGATGGTCAAGCAGTCCAACCTGCGCGGCCGTGGCGGCGCCGGCTTCCCGACCGGCCTGAAGTGGTCCTTCATGCCCAAGGGCACGATGCAGAAGTACATCCTCTGCAACTCGGATGAATCCGAGCCGGGCACCTGCAAGGACCGCGACATCCTGCGCTACAACCCGCATTCGGTCGTGGAAGGCATGGCGATCGCCTGCTACGCCACCGGCTCGACCGTGGGCTACAACTACCTGCGCGGTGAGTTCCACCACGAGCCCTTCGAGAACTTCGAGCAGGCCCTGGCCGACGCGTACGCGAACGGCTGGCTGGGCAAGGACATCCTCGGCAGCGGCGTGGACATCGACATCTACGGTGCGCTCGGCGCCGGCGCCTACATCTGCGGCGAAGAAACCGCGCTGATGGAGTCGCTGGAAGGCAAGAAGGGCCAGCCGCGCTACAAGCCGCCGTTCCCGGCCAACTTCGGCCTGTACGGCAAGCCGTCGACGATCAACAACACCGAGACCTATGCCTCGGTGCCGGCGATCATCCGCAACGGTCCGGAGTGGTTCCAGGGCCTGAGCCTGACCAAGAACGGCGGTCCGAAGATCTTCTCGGTCTCCGGTTGCGTGCAGAAGGGCGGCAACTTCGAAGTGCCGCTCGGCACCACCTTCGACGACCTGCTGGAAATGGCCGGTGGCCTGAAGCCGGGCCGCACCCTCAAGGGCGCGGTCCCGGGCGGCGTCTCGATGCCGGTGCTGAAGGCCGACGAGCTCAAGGGCCTGCAGATGGACTACGACACCCTGCGTGCCCTCGGCACCGGGTTGGGGTCGGGTGCGATCGTGGTGCTGGACGACAGCGTCTGCTGCGTCAAGTTCGCCTGCCGCATCAGCCAGTTCTTCCACAAGGAATCCTGTGGCCAGTGCACCCCGTGCCGCGAAGGCACCGGCTGGATGCACCGCGTGCTCGAGCGCATCGTCGCCGGCAAGGCCACGATGGAAGACCTGCACCAGTTGAAGGCAGTGGCCGGCCAGATCGAAGGCCACACCATCTGCGCGTTCGGTGAAGCGGCGGCATGGCCCATCCAGGGCTTCCTGCGCCAGTTCTGGGACGAATTCGAGTATTACATCGTCAACGGTCATTCGATGGTTGACGGCAAGAAGGTGGAGGCAGCCGCTGCATGAGCGCGCAACCCGTAAATCCGAGCGTGCCACCGGACCACGTGACCGTCGAGATCGACGGCCAGTCGCTGGTCGTGCCCAAGGGCTCGATGATCATCCAGGCCGCCGACAAGGCCGGCATCCCGATCCCGCGCTTCTGCTACCACGAGAAGCTGCCGATCGCGGCCAACTGCCGCATGTGCCTGGTCGACGTGGAAAAGTCGCCCAAGCCGGCGCCGGCCTGCGCCACGCCGGTGATGGATGGCATGAAGGTCGCCACCCGCAGTGAAAAGGCGCTCAAGTTCCAGCGCTCGGTGATGGAATTCCTGCTGATCAACCACCCGCTGGATTGCCCGATCTGCGACCAGGGCGGCGAGTGCGAACTGCAGGACGTTTCGCTGGGCTATGGCCGTTCGGTCAGCCGCTTCAACGAGCGCAAGCGCGTGGTGCCCGACGAGGACATCGGTCCGCTGGTCGCCACCGAGATGACCCGCTGCATCCAGTGCACCCGCTGCGTCCGCTTCACCGCCGACGTTGCCGGTACCTACGAGCTGGGTGGCATGTACCGCGGTGAAAACCTGCAGATCGGCACCTACGACGGCAAGCCGCTGACCACCGAACTGTCCGGCAACGTCGTCGACGTGTGCCCGGTCGGCGCGCTGACCAACAAGGTCTTCCAGTTCCGCGCCCGTCCGTGGGAACTGACCGCGCGCGAATCGCTGGGCTACCACGACGCGATGGGCTCGAACCTGTTCCTGCACGTGCGTCGCGGCGAAGTGCTGCGCGCGGTGCCGCGCGACAACGAGTCGGTCAACGAATGCTGGCTGTCCGATCGCGACCGCTACTCGCACCAGGGCCTGTACAGCGAAGACCGTGCGGTCAAGCCGCTGCGCAAGGTCAACGGCGAGTGGAAGGAAGTGAGCTGGGCCGAAGGCCTGGCTGCGGCCACCGAGATCCTCAAGGCCAACCAGGGCGACCAGCTCGGCGTGCTGGTGCATCCGTCCACCTCCAACGAGGAGGGCGCGCTGCTGGCCCGCCTGGCCACCGGCCTGGGCTCGAGCAACATCGACCACCGCATCAACAACCGCGACTTCTCCGACGCTGCCACCGCCGAGGCCTTTGGCCTGCCGCTGGCCGAGATCGAAGGCGCCGACAGCATCGTGGTGCTGGGCAGCAACATCCGCCATGAGCTGCCGCTGCTGCACGCCCGCCTGCGCAAGGCGCAGACCACGCGCAACGCGAAGATCCACGCGGTCAACCCGGTGGACTTCGATTTCGCGTTCAAGCTGGCCAGCAAGCAGATCGTCGCCCCGTCGGCCTTCATCGACGCGCTCGGCAACGTCGACCTGCGCGATGCGGTCAAGGGCGCCAACAACGCCGTGCTGATCGTCGGTGCGATCGCCGAAAACCACCCGCAGGCCGCCGCGATCCGCGCCGCCGCGCGTGATTTCGCCGCCGCCACCGGCGCCAAGCTGTGCCGCATCCCGCAGGGCGCCAACGCGATCGGCCTGTCCCGTGCCGGCGTGCTGCCGGCCGGCAAGGACGTCAACGCCATGCTGGCCCAGCCGCGCAAGGCCTACGCCATCTACGGCATCGAGCCGGGCCTGGACTTCGCCGACGCCGCCGCTGCCCGCAAGGCACTGGCCGGTGCCCAGGTGGTGGCCTTCAGCCAGTTCGCCTGCGCCTCCACCCGCGACGTGGCCGACGTGATCCTGCCGATCGGCGCGCTGCCGGAAGTGGATGCCACCCTGACCAACCTCGATGGTCGCGAGCAGTCGGCCCGCGCCGGCGGCAAGCTGCCGGGCGAGGCGCGTGAAGGCTGGCGCGTGCTGCGTGCACTGGGCGGCGAGCTGGCCCTGGCCGGTTTCGAGTTCACCGACCTGGCCGGCCTGCGTGCCAGCCTGGCCCCGGTCAGCGTCAGCGTTGCGGCCTCGGCGGCAACGCCGGTGGCGGGCGAGGGCCTGGAAGTGGCCTCGACGGCTGCGATCTACCGCACCGATGCGGTGGTCCGTCGCGCCCAGGCGCTGCAGTCGCATCCGCTCAACAACGCCCCGCGCATCGTGCTCAATGCCGTCGATGCCGCCCGCCTGCAGTTGGCGGAAGGGCAGATGGCCAAGGTCGGTACCGATGCCGGCCGCGCCACGCTGCCGGTGGTGGTCGACGCCCGCGTCGCCGCGGGTGCGGTCTGGATTGAATCGGGCCACGGTGCAACCGCGCCGCTGGGTGCCGCACGCGTAACGGTGGTGGCTGCATGAACGAAATGCTGTTGAACGCGGTCGACCCGCTGCACCAGTGGCTGCTGTCGCTGGGCGAGATCGGCGCGCTGCTCTGGATCATCCTGAAGATCCTGGTGATCGCCATGCCGGTGATCATCTCGGTGGCCTTCTTCGTGGTCTGGGAGCGCAAGCTGATCGGCTGGATGCACGTCCGCCACGGCCCGATGTACGTGGGCATGGGCATCTTCCAGGCCTTCGCCGACGTCTTCAAGCTGCTGTTCAAGGAAATCATCCAGCCGGCCAGCTCGCACAAGGCGATGTTCATCCTTGCGCCGTTGATCACGCTGGCCCCGGCCTTCGCGGCCTGGTCGGTGATTCCCTTCGACGCCAAAATCGTGCTGTCCAACGCCAACGCCGGCCTGCTGTACCTGCTGGCGATGACCTCGCTGGGCGTGTACGGCATCATCCTGGCCGGTTGGGCCTCCAACTCGAAGTACGCGTTCCTGGGTGCGATGCGCGCGTCGGCGCAGATGATCAGCTACGAAATCGCCATGGGCTTCGCCCTGGTCGGCGTGATGATCGCCTCGGGCAGCTTGAACCTGAGCAGCATCGTGATGGCGCAGGCCGGCAGTTCCGGTTTCTTCGACTGGTTCCTGCTGCCGCTGTTCCCGCTGTTCATCGTGTACTGGGTGTCCGGCGTAGCCGAAACCAACCGCGCGCCGTTCGACGTGGTGGAAGGCGAATCGGAAATCGTCGCCGGCCACATGGTCGAGTACTCCGGTGGTGCGTTCGCGCTGTTCTTCCTGGCCGAATACGCCAACATGATCCTGATCAGCTTCCTGATCTCGATCTTCTTCCTCGGCGGCTGGCTGAGCCCGATCCAGGGCTGGGTCACCGCGGACATCTCCCCGTGGATCGACTGGATCTGGAAGGGCGGTTGGCCGTGGCTGCTGCTGAAGGTGTTCTTCTTCGCCAGCGCCTACATCTGGTTCCGTGCCAGCTTCCCGCGCTTCCGTTACGACCAGATCATGCGTCTGGGCTGGAAGGTCTTCATCCCGCTCACCATCGCGTGGATTGCAGTGACGGCGTTGATGGTGTTCTACGGCGTGATCCAGAAGGGCGTCTAAGTGATGAACAGAATTACCCATTACTTCAAAAGCCTGCTGCTGCTTGAGCTGCTCGGCGGTCTGTGGCTGACCCTGAAGTACGCCTTCAAGCCCAAGTACACGCTGATGTACCCGATGGAAAAGTTCCCGCAGTCGCCGCGTTTCCGTGGCCTGCATGCGCTGCGCCGCTACCCCAACGGGGAAGAGCGCTGCATCGCCTGCAAGCTGTGCGAAGCGGTGTGCCCGGCACTGGCCATCACCATCGATTCGGCCAAGCGCGAGGACGGCAGCCGTCGTACCACCCGTTACGACATCGATCTGTTCAAGTGCATCTTCTGCGGCTTCTGCGAAGAAAGCTGCCCGGTGGACTCGATCGTCGAGACCCACATCCTCGAGTACCACTTCGAGAATCGTGGCGAGAACATCGTTACCAAGCCGCAGCTGCTGGCCATCGGTGATCGGCTTGAAGCCGAAATCGCCGAGCGTCGCGCCGCCGATGCCGCTTTCCGCTGAGGTCGAATGATGGATTGGGTAAATATCAGTTTCTGGGTCTTCTCCATCGTGGCGGGCATCTCCGCCGCGGCGGTGATCAGCGTGCGCAATCCGGTCTATGCCGTGTTGTGCCTGATCCTGACCTTCTTCTCCGTGGCCTGCATCTGGATCCTGGTCGGCGCCGAGTTCCTCGGCGTGGCGCTGGTGCTGGTGTACGTCGGCGCGGTCATGGTGCTGTTCCTGTTCGTGGTGATGATGCTGGACATCGACGCCAGCAACCTGCGCGAGGGCTGGGTCCGCTACCTGCCGATCGGCCTGCTGGTCGCCATCACCATGCTGGTGCAGATGCTGGTGCTGATCGGGGTGAAGGGCAGGGCGGTCAATCCGTTCCCGGCCGACAACGCCGCCGCGCTCGCCGCTGACAGCTCCAACATCACCTGGCTGGCGCGCAGCCTGTTCACCGAGTACCTGCTGCCGTTCGAGTTCGCCGCCGTCATCCTGACCGTGGCCGTCGTCGCCGCGGTGATGCTGACCCTGCGCCGCCGTACCGGCCTGAAGACGCAGAACCCGACCGAGCAGACCATGGTCAAGGGCAGCGATCGCCTGCGCGTGGTCAAGATGGACGCCGAAAAGCCGGTGATCCACACCAACACCCGGCCGTCCAGCGACGAGGAGGCAACGCCATGATCACCCTCGGCCATATCCTGGCGCTCGGCGCGCTGCTGTTCTGCATCAGCCTCGCCGGCATCTTCCTCAACCGCAAGAACATCATCGTGCTGCTGATGTCGGTCGAGTTGATGCTGCTGTCGGTCAACATCAATTTCGTCGGGTTCTCGCGTGAACTGGGTGATACGGCCGGACAGCTGTTCGTCTTCTTCATCCTGACCGTGGCCGCGGCCGAGGCCGCCATCGGCCTCGCGATCCTGGTAACCCTGTTCCGTAACCGCCGCACCATCAATGTCGGCGAAGTCGATTCGCTGAAGGGCTGATCCGTAGATGGAAATCACTCTCTCCAAGAGTCTGTTGATCGCAGTGGTGCTCGCACCGCTGATCGGCAGCATCATCGCCGGCCTGTTCGGTCGGCAGGTCGGTCGCATCGGCGCACAGACGGTCACCATCCTGGGCGTCGCCGCCAGCTGCATCATGTCCAGCTACGTGCTGTACATGCTGCTGTGGGGCGGGGCACAGCCGTACAACGCGAACGTCTACACGTTTTTCGAGGTGGGCCAGTACTCGGCGCACGTCGGTTTCATGGTCGACAAGCTCACCGCGATGATGATGGTGGTGGTCACCTTCGTGTCGTTCCTGGTGCACGTGTACACCATCGGCTACATGCAGGATGACCCGGGCTACCAGCGGTTCTTCAGCTACATCTCGCTGTTCACCTTCTCCATGCTCACCCTGGTGATGAGCAACAACTTCCTGCAGCTGTTCTTCGGCTGGGAAGCGGTGGGCCTGGTGTCGTACCTGCTGATCGGTTTCTGGTTCAAGCGCCCGACCGCGATCTTCGCCAACATGAAGGCGTTCCTGGTCAACCGCGTCGGCGACTTCGGCTTCATCCTGGGTATCGCCGGCGTGCTGTGGGTGTTCGGCTCGCTGGACTACGCCACCGTGTTCGCCAACGCGTCGGACATGCTGGTCAACGGCCAGAACTCGCACCTGCAGGTCTGGTCCGGCGCGATCAGCCTGTTCGGCAGCTCGATCCAGATGACCGATGCACCGGTCATCTGGTCGGTGGCCACCATCATCTGCATCTGCCTGTTCATCGGCGCGATGGGCAAGTCGGCCCAGGTGCCGCTGCACGTCTGGCTGCCGGACTCGATGGAAGGCCCGACCCCGATCTCGGCACTGATCCACGCCGCGACCATGGTCACCGCGGGCATCTTCATGGTCACCCGCATGTCGCCGCTGTTCGAGCTGTCGCAGACCGCGCTGAACTTCGTGCTGTTCATCGGTGCCACCACCGCGTTCTTCACCGGCCTGATCGGCATCGTGCAGAACGACATCAAGCGCGTCGTCGCGTACTCCACGCTGTCCCAGCTGGGCTACATGACCGTGGCGCTGGGTGTGTCGGCGTACTCCGCCGCCGTGTTCCACCTGATGACCCACGCCTTCTTCAAGGCGCTGCTGTTCCTGGGTGCCGGCTCGGTCATCATCGCGATGCACCACGAGCAGGACATGCGCAAGATGGGCGGCCTGCGCAAGTACATGCCGATCACCTTCATCACCATGTGGATCGGTACGCTGGCCCTGGTGGGGACGCCGTTCTTCTCCGGCTTCTATTCCAAGGACACCATCATCGAGGCGGCGCAGCACCACGCGCACGTGTCCGACAGCTGGGTCGCTACGTATGGCTACTGGGCGGTGCTGGGCGGCGTGATCGTGACCAGCTTCTACAGCTTCCGCCTGCTGTTCCTGACCTTCCATGGCAAGGAACGCTTCCGCGATGCGCATGACGACCATGGCCACGGCCATGACGACCACCATGCCGACGCGCATGCCGCCGACGCCCACCACGGTGACGCGCACCATGACGACCACGGCCATGGCCACGGTCCGCATGAGCCGCACGAGACTCCGTGGGTGGTCACCCTGCCGCTGATCCTGCTGGCGATCCCCTCGATCGTGATCGGTTTCTTCAGCATCGGTCCGATGCTGTACGGCACGGACTGGGCGGGGCACCATGCCGAGCATGCGATCCCGGGCCAGGTGCACTCGTTCTTCACCGGCATCGTCGATTTCTACGACCCGGCGCGCAACACCATTGGTGCGCTGGCCGAAGAGTTCCACGGCCCGGTCGCGTTCGCGCTGCACGGGATGATGGCCCCGGCCTTCTTCCTCACCGTGGCAGGCTTCCTGCTGGCCGTGCTGTTCTACCTGTGGAAGCCGGAACTGGCAGGCAAGGCCCGCAAGGCCTTCGCGCCGCTGGTGTCGGTGCTGGAGAACAAGTACGGCTTCGACAAGCTCTGGATCGGCGGTTTCGCCGGTGGCGGCATCAAGCTGGGCAAGGTTTCGCGCGCGATCGACACGAACGTGGTCGATGGTGTGGTGGTCAACGGTTCGGCTCGCCTGATCGATCTGGCGGCCAACCTGCTGCGTCGCACCCAATCCGGTTTCCTCTATCACTACGCCTTCGCGATGATCATCGGCCTGATTGCCCTCCTGGGCGTCCTGATGCATTACCTGCGTTGATGACCTGTACGGAATAAGAAGACGTGTCGAACTGGCCTCTACTCAGTGTTCTCATCTGGCTGCCGATCCTCGGCGGTGCCTTGATCCTTGCCATCCGTGACGCCCAAACCGCCCGCTGGGCGTCACTGGGCGTAGCGGTGCTGACCTTCGTGGCCAGCCTGTCGCTGCTCAGCGGCTACGACGGGGGGAACGACGCGCTGCAGTTCGTCGAGACCCGCGCCTGGATCCCCGCCTACGACATCGGCTACAACCTGGGCGTGGATGGCATCGCGATCGCGCTGATCCTGCTGACCACGCTGGTCTCGGTGCTGGCCCTGATCGGTGCCTGGAGCGCGATCGACAAGCGCGTCAACCAGTACGTGGCCGCCTTCCTGATCCTGGAAGGCGTCACGGTCGGCATCTTCGCCGCGACGGACGCGATGCTGTTCTACGTGTTCTTCGAAGCGATGCTGATCCCGATGTTCCTGATCATCGGTGTCTGGGGCGGCCCGCGCCGCATCTACGCCGCGCTGAAGTTCTTCCTGTACACCTTCCTCGGCTCGGTGCTGATGCTGGTGGCCCTGATCTACCTGTACCTGAAGGGCGGCAGCTTCCAGCTGGCAGACCTGTACCAGCTGCAGCTGTCGGGCAAGGAACAGACCTGGATCTTCTTCGCGTTCCTGATCGCGTTTGCGGTCAAGGTGCCGATGTTCCCGGTCCACACCTGGCTGCCCGACGCGCACGTGGAAGCACCGACGGCCGGTTCGGTGATCCTGGCCGCGATCGCGCTGAAGATCGGTGGTTACGGTTTCCTGCGCTTCAACCTGCCGATCGTCCCGGACGCATCGCAGGAATGGGCCTGGCTGGTGATCACGCTGTCGCTGATCGCAGTGATCTACGTCGGCCTGGTCGCGCTGGTCCAGGACGACATGAAGAAGCTGATCGCCTATTCGTCGATCGCGCACATGGGCTTCGTGACCCTGGGCACCTTCATCGCCATGTGGCTGGTGCGTGACGCCGGCAGCCCGGACGCGGCCCGCCTGGGCCTGCAGGGCGCGATGGTGCAGATGGTCTCGCACGGTTTCGTCTCCGGTGCCATGTTCTCCTGCGTGGGCGTGCTGTACGACCGCATGCACAGCCGCCGCATCGCCGATTACGGCGGCGTGGTCAATGTGATGCCGTGGTTCGCCACCTTCGCCATGCTGTTCTTCATGGCCAATGCCGGCCTGCCGGGCACCAGCGGTTTCGTCGGTGAGTTCATGATCATCATGGCCAGCTTCCAGCGTCATCCGGCGCTCGCGCTGGGCGCGGCGAGCACCCTGGTGATCACGGCGGCCTATACGTTGTGGCTGTACAAGCGCGTGTTCTTCGGTGAGGTGGCCAATGCCCATGTCGCCGAGCTGAAGGACATCAACGGTCGCGAATGGCTGGTGCTGGGTGTATTTGCTGTGGGCACCCTTGCCCTGGGCCTGTACCCCAAGCCGCTGACCGACCTGATGGAGCCCTCGATCGCGAAGCTGGCGATGCAGATCGCATCCAGCAAGCTGCTGTAATCGGGCCGTCGAGAGTATTGATTCCAGGATTTGATGATGACCACCTCGCCGCTGTTGCCACTGACCGCCGCCGACCTGCCGCCGCTCGCACCCGAGCTGGTGCTGATCGGCAGCGCGTTCGCCCTGTTGATCCTCGATCTGTTCATCAGTGAGAAGAACAAGATCTGGACCCATCTGCTCTCGGTCGCCGCACTGGCCGGGGTGCTGTTCATGCTCGCCACGGGAGTGGGCGGGCAGGGCGATGTGTTCCACGGCATGTTCGTCCGCGATACCGCGGCGGATGTGATGAAGACCGTGATCGTGCTGTGCAGCGGCCTGACCCTGGTCTATGGCTGGAGCTACCTGCGCGAGCGCAAGCTGTACCAGGGCGAGATCCCGGTGCTTATCCTGTTCGGCACCGCCGGCATGATGATCCTGGTCTCGGCCGGCAGCCTGCTGATGGTGTACCTGGGCCTGGAACTGCTGGCGCTGTGCTCCTACGCGCTGGTGGCCAGCAACCGTGAGAACGGCCTGGCGTCCGAAGCGGCGATGAAGTACATCGTGCTGGGCTCGCTGGCCTCGGGCCTGCTGCTGTACGGCATGTCGCTGATCTACGGCGCCACCGGTTCGCTGCACCTGGACGTGATCCATGCGGCGATCCCGCATTCGGAAGAGAAGGTGCTGCTGCTGACCGGCGCGGTGTTCATGATTGCCGGCGTGGCCTTCAAGCTCGGCGCGGCGCCGTTCCACATGTGGCTGCCGGACGTGTACCAGGGTGCCCCGGCACCGATCGCATTGTTCATCAGCTCGGCGCCGAAGCTGGCCGCGTTCGGCATGGCCTACCGCCTGCTGGAAGTGGGCGTGGGCCCGCTGTCGGACGAGTGGAAGTATCTGATCGGCGGGCTGGCGGCCTTGTCGCTTGTGGTCGGCAACCTGATGGCGATCGCGCAGACCAACCTGAAGCGCATGCTGGCCTACTCGACGGTGTCGCACATCGGCTTCCTGCTGCTGGGCATCGCCGGCGGCGGCGAGCAAGGCTATGCGGCGGCGCTGTTCTACGCGCTGAGCTACGCGATCATGTCCACGGCCGGCTTCGGCGCGATCATCGCGCTGTCGCGCAACGGCTTTGAGGCGGAGAACATCGACGACCTCAAGGGCTTGAACGCTCGCAATCCGTGGATGGCTGGCCTGGTGCTGTGCATCATGGCGTCGATGGCCGGTATTCCGCCGTTCCTGGGCTTCTGGACCAAGCTGGCAGTGCTGGGCGCGGTGATCAACGGCGGCATGCTGTGGTTGGCGATCCTGGGCGTGCTGTGCGCGGTGGTGGGCTGCTTCTACTACCTGCGCGTGATCAAGGTGATGTACTTCGACGAGCCGGTGGGCGAGCCGCTGCCGGCCAACAACGATCGGGTGCTGGGCGTGGTGCTGGGCGTGAATGCCTTGGCGCTGCTGGCCCTGGGCCTGTCGTGGAACCCGATCATGGTGTGGTGCCAGCAGGCATTTGCACATATTTCATAAAAAACGATACAAACGTGCGCAACTCGTGTAATATTCATCTCCTGAGTTGTTGATGCAGCGGTTTCGCCAGAACATCGTTGCTTGGAAGTCCTTCGGGTCTTCCGCACTCATCCGCTTCTGCTGCGGGGTGGAGCAGTCTGGCAGCTCGTCGGGCTCATAACCCGAAGGTCGCAGGTTCAAATCCTGCCCCCGCTACCATATAGCTCCGGTGCAAGCCGGAGGCAGTGGACGAATCAAGCGATCCCGGCGACGGGGTCGCTTTTTTCGTTGTGTGCCCAGTGCAGGCGTAGATGCAGATGCAGATGCAGGTGCAGGTGCAGATGCAGATGCAGATGCAGATGCAGGTGCAGGTGCAGGTGCAGATGCAGATGCAGATGCAGGTGTAGGTGCAGGTGCAGGTGCAGGTGCAGGTGCAGGTGCCGACGCCCATGCCGCTGCCGACGCCGATGGCGATGGCGACGCCGATGCCGATGCCGATGCCGATGGCGATGGCGATCGCGATGGCGATGCCGATGCCGCTGCCGACGCCGCTGCCGATGCCGACGCCGACGCCGACGCCGACGCCGACGCCGATGCCGATGCCGGTGCCGATGCCGATGCCGATGCCGATGCCGGTGCCGGTGCCGATGCCGATGCCGATGCCGGTGCCGATGCCGGTGCCGATGCCGGTGCCGATGCCGATGCCGATGCCGATGCCGGTGCCGATGCCGATGCCGATGCCGACGCCGACGCCGACGCGGTCGAGGGCTGGGTAGAGCCGATCCATGATCGGCTGGCTTTTGCTTTGGCCTTGCCTCTGGCTTCGGATCCGCTCACACGGATCAATTCGGTCATGTTTCAACATGGGGTTGCGCGGGGGTGAAAACTCCCTTACAATTCCGCTTCTGCTGCGGGGTGGAGCAGTCTGGCAGCTCGTCGGGCTCATAACCCGAAGGTCGCAGGTTCAAATCCTGCCCCCGCTACCACAGAAAATCTGCAGTGCAGATGCAGTAGACGAAAAGGCGATCTCGGCGACGAGGTCGCTTTTTTCGTTGTGGGGGTTTGGTTTTTCATTGCGCAGAGCGCAGAGCGCAGAGCGCAGAGCGCAGAGCGAAGGCAGAAGCCTGTTCGCGTGCATGTGGGAGGGTGCTGGCATGGGCGGGACTGCGGGGCGCGCCGCAAGTACGTCCATGTAGGCTCGTTTTGCGCCATCCATGGCGCAAAATCGGCCCCGCAGTCCCACCCATGCCAGCACCTGCGTGGATGGTCGGTGGCCTGGGATGCGGGCTGCATCTGATCACGTTCCTGGGGCAGTCATTGCTTGGCGGTGGGTGGCTGGCTGAGGGGGATTGGGGGATTGGGGGATGGTTGGTTGATTGGTTGGATGGATGGTTGGTGGGGTGGGGCTGGTGTGCTGTCAGCCACCGCCCACGGCTGTTGACCTCAACGACTGACCGTTGATCTGTCCAGGTGGCGGGAGGGGTGGGAGGGCGGGACCGTTTTGCGCCATGGATGGCGCAAATCGAGCCCCCATGGATGGGTTCACGGCGTGTCCCGCCCTCCCGCCCCTCCCGTCACCCGCGACCAGGCCAGCCAAAGAGGCGCTCCCGCTCCGCGTCGGTGCGGGCTCTGGCTCTGGCTCTGGCTCTGGCTGCGGCTCCCGCTCCGCTTCCGCCACCCACCCCGCCTGTTCAGCTTTCGCAACAACCCACCCCAACCATTGCACCAGCGCGGTGCAACGGCTATCATCAGCGGCTTAGCGGACTGCCCATGCGTATCCTGTCAATGGATGTGAATGGGCCCGCAACCGGCTTCCAGGAACGGCAACCTGTACCCAGGCCGCCGTGACCCCCTCGGAAGACTGGGCTCGCAGGAACGCACGCCGCGTGTGTTCCCGCTACCGGAATCCAGCATGACCGGAGTTGTACCGGACAAGGGGCCCAGCGGGCCCTTTGTTGTTTCCGGGGCATGTCCAGTAGAGCCCGGCCAGCGCGACTGGCCAACCCGTATCTCTTTCAACGAACAAGGCAGACTGTGAGCGACAAGGCAACCGAAATCGCGAATCTGCTCGCCCCCACCGTTCAGTCGCTGGGTCTCGAGCTGCTGGGCGTGGAGTACCTGACTGCCCCAGGGGGTGCGACGCTGCGCCTTTACATCGACGTGCCGCTGGCCGAACAGCCCGAGCGTATCGTCAATATCGACGACTGCGAACGCGTCAGCCGCGAAGTGTCCGCACAGCTGGACGTCGAAGACCCGATCAGCGCCAATTACACGCTGGAAGTATCTTCCCCCGGCGTCGATCGGCCGCTGTTCACCGCCGAACAGTTCGAGCGCGCCATCGGCGAATCCGCCAAGGTCACGCTGAAGCTGCCGCAGGATGGTCGCCGTCGTCTGCAGGGCGAGATCCTCGCGGTCGATATCGAACAGGGCAACGTCACCTTCAAGGTCGACAACTCTCCGTTCACCGCCGATGTCGAGAATATCGACAAGGCACGCATCATGCCGGACTGGGCCGCCCTCGGCCTGGCTCCGACCAAACCGACTGGCCCGGCACCCAAGCAGGGTGGCAAGGCGAACAAGAAACCATCCAACGAGCCGGCGGCCAAGAAGCCGCGCGCGGAGTGAGCCAATGAGCAAGGAACTTTTGCTGGTAGTGGATGCGGTCGCCAATGAAAAGGGCGTTCCGCGTGAAGTGATCTTCGAGGCCATCGAGGCAGCACTGGCGTCGGCCGCGAAGAAGCGCTACCCCGATGAAGAAGTGCTGGCCCGTGTGTCGATCGACCACAAGGACGGCAACTACGAAACCTTCCGCCGCTGGGAAGTGGTGGCCGATGACGTGGTGATGGAATCGCCCGACCGCCAGATCCGTCTGATGGATGCCATCGACGAAGCCGAAGGCGTGGAAGTCGGCGACTACATCGAAGAACAGATCGAAAACCCGGACTTCGGCCGCATCGCCGCCCAGGCCGCCAAGCAGGTCATCGTCCAGCGCGTGCGCGAGGCCGAGCGCCAGCAGGTGGTCGACGCGTGGAAGGATCGCGTCGGCGAACTGGTCACCGGCGTGGTCAAGCGTGCCGAGCGCGGCAACATCTATGTCGACCTCGGCGGCAACGCCGAAGCCTTCATCCCGAAGGACAAGGGCATCCCGCGCGATGTCCTGCGCGCCGGCGACCGCGTCCGCGGTTACCTGGCCGAAGTCCGTTCGGAACCGCGTGGCCCGCAGCTGTTCATCAGCCGCGCCGCCCCGGAATTCATGATCGAACTGTTCAAGCTCGAAGTGCCGGAAGTCGGCCAGGGCCTGGTCGAGATCAAGGCCTGCGCACGTGATCCCGGCGACCGCGCCAAGATCGCCGTGCTGGCCCACGACGCGCGTACCGATCCGATCGGTGCCTGCATCGGTATGCGCGGTTCGCGCGTGCAGGCCGTGTCCAACGAGCTCAATGGCGAGCGCGTGGACATCGTGCTGTGGAACGAAAACCCCGCCAACTTCGTCATCAACGCCATGGCGCCTGCAGAAGTGCAGTCGATCATCGTCGACGAGGAAAAGCACTCCATGGACCTGGCCGTCGCTGAAGAGCGCCTGGCCCAGGCGATCGGCAAAGGCGGCCAGAATGTGCGCCTGGCCAGCCGCCTTACCGGTTGGCAGCTCAATGTGATGACCCAGGACCAGGTGACCGCCAAGTCCGAGGCAGAGCAGGGCGTGGCCCGCCAGCTGTTCATGGACAAGCTGGAAGTGGATGAAGAAATCGCTGCCATCCTGGTGACCGAAGGCTTCAACACCGTGGAAGAAATCGCCTACGTCCCGGTCGGCGAACTGCTGGCCGTGGAAGGCTTCGACGAAGACATCGTCGAAGAGCTGCGTGCCCGTGCCCGCGATGCGCTGCTCAACGAAGCGCTGGCGGTGGAAGAAGGTCTGGAAGACGGCTCGCCGTCGGAAGACCTGCTCGCCCTGGAAGGCATGGACGAGGCAACTGCCTACGCCCTGGCCGGTCATGGCGTGCGTACCAGTGAGGACCTGTCGGACCTGGCCGCCGACGAGATCCTCGAGTTCGGCATCGAGGACATGGACCAGGAGCGCGCCGCCGCCCTGATCCTTGCCGCCCGAGCCGAGGAGATCGCCCGCCTGGAGCGCGGCGAATGAGCCAGCGATGAACAGTGCCCTGACCCGCTCAGGGCTTAGACTCCGCGCTGCCTTCGCACGTTTCGAGGGAGCGCCAACCAGATCATAGGATCCGAATGTCGCAGCAAACCACCATCCGCAAGCTTGCCGAACTGGTCAATACGCCGGTCGATAAACTGCTCGTACAACTTGCCGAAGCCGGCATGAAGTTCAGCGGTCCCGACCAGGTCGTGACCAGTACCGAGAAGGTGAAGCTCCTGGGCTTCCTCCGTCGCTCGCACGGCAAGACCGAGCAGCCCGCCGAGAGCACCGACGAGGCCGCCAAGAAGATCACCCTCAACCGTCGCAAGTTGCAGGAAGTGACCGTCAGCGCCGGCCGCAGCAAGACCACCGTCAACGTGGAAGTGCGCCAGAAGCGTACCTACATGAAGGACGCCAGCGGCAAGCCGATGACCGCGGATGAGGAGCGCGCCGACATCCTGCGCAAGCTGGAGGAATCCCGCCAGCGCAATCTGGACGAGCAGCGCGCATTGGCCGAGAAGGACCGTGCGCGTGACGAGGAAATCGCACGCAAGCGCCAGGAAGAGGTAGACGCCAAGGAGCGTGCCGAAGCCGAGCGCAAGGCTGCCGAGGCCGCCGCCGAAGCCGCCCGCAATGCGCCGCCGGCCCCGGTCGCCGCCAAGCCGGCCGCTGCCGCAGACGCCCCGGCCCGTGCCGCGCGTCCGCCGGCGCCGTCGTCGGCCCGTCCGGCGCCGCGTTCGGATGACCGCAGCGCGAACAACAACAACAACCGTCCGGGCGCCAAGCGCGACGACGAGGGTGGCAACCGCTTCGCCGG
The DNA here is from genome assembly GCF_056393175.1 of Stenotrophomonas sp. Steno-Z1. Taxonomy (NCBI): domain Bacteria; kingdom Pseudomonadati; phylum Pseudomonadota; class Gammaproteobacteria; order Lysobacterales; family Lysobacteraceae; genus Stenotrophomonas; species Stenotrophomonas sp. Steno-Z1. Next base: position 649,596 of record NZ_JBWJPB010000001.1, read on the forward strand.
TCAGCTGCACCTGTCGGCCGCCGATCGCGCCCGTCGCGGCAACAACAGCAACTCGCGCGGTCGTCCGACCGGACGCGTGCAGCACGGCAGCCGCCGTGACAGCAACCAGTCGCGCAGTGGCGGTGGTGCCCATGGCTTCGAACGTCCGGTCGCACCGATCGTGCGTGACGTCACCATCGGCGACACCATCACCGTCGCCGATCTGGCCCAGAAGCTGGCCGTCAAGGGCGGCGATGTGGTCAAGGCGCTGTTCAAGATGGGCGTCATGGCGACCATTACCCAGACCATCGACCACGACACCGCCGCGCTGGTGACCGAAGAACTCGGCCACAACGTGATCCGTGCCAACACCAACGACGCCGAAGACGCGCTGCTGGCGCTGGCCGGTGGCAACCAGGGCGAGCCGGTGGCACGTCCGCCGGTGGTCACCATCATGGGCCACGTCGACCACGGCAAGACCTCGCTGCTGGATTACATCCGCCGCACCAAGGTCGCCACGGGCGAAGCCGGTGGCATCACCCAGCACATCGGTGCGTACCACGTTGAAACGCCGAAGGGCGTGATCAGCTTCCTGGATACCCCGGGCCACGCGGCGTTTACGTCCATGCGTGCCCGCGGTGCCAAGCTGACCGACATCGTGGTGCTGGTGGTGGCAGCCGATGACGGCGTCATGCCGCAGACCAAGGAAGCCATCCAGCACGCCCGTTCGGCGGGTGTGCCGCTGATCGTGGCGATCAACAAGATCGACAAGTCCGGCGCCGATCCGATGCGGGTCAAGAACGAACTGCTCACCGAGCAGGTCGTGTCCGAAGACTTCGGTGGCGACACCCAGATGGTCGAGATCTCGGCCAAGGCTGGTCTGGGCATCGACGACCTGCTGGATGCGATTTCCATCCAGGCCGAACTGCTCGAACTGAAGGCCGTGGCCGACGGCCGCGCCAGCGGCGTGGTCATCGAATCCTCGCTGGACAAGGGCCGTGGCCCGATCGCCACCGTGCTGGTGCAGCAGGGTTCGCTGAAGAAGGGCGATTACCTGGTCTGCGGCATCCAGTACGGCCGCGTGCGCGCCCTGTTCGACGAAACCGGCAAGCAGCCCGACCAGGCTGGCCCGTCGATTCCGGTGCAGGTGCTGGGTCTGTCCGGCGTGCCGGATGCCGGCGATGACTTCGTGGTGGTGGAAGACGAGCGCCTGGCCAAGGACGTCGCGCAGCAGCGCGAAACCAAGCGCCGCGAATCGCGCCTGGTGCAGTCGGCCGGCAGCCGCATGGAAGACATCATGGCGACCCTGGGCAAGGGCGATGGCCAGCAGGTGCTGAACCTGGTGATCAAGGCCGACGTGCAGGGTTCGGTGCAGGCACTGAGCCAGGCCCTGGTCGCGCTGTCCAACGAAGACATCCGCATCAACGTGATCCACTCCGGCGTGGGCGGCATCACCGAGTCGGACGCCAATTCGGCGGTTGCCTCCAAGGCCACCGTGATCGGCTTCAACGTGCGTGCGGATGCCTCGGCCCGTCGCATCATTGAATCCAACGGCGTGGACCTGCGTTACTTCTCGATCATCTATGACGTGATCGACCAGGTGAAGCAGGTGGCGTCCGGTCTGCTCGGCGTGGAAATCCGCGAAGAGATCATCGGTATCGCGCAGGTTCGCGACGTGTTCCGCAGCTCGAAGTTCGGTGCGGTCGCTGGCTGCATGATCATCGAAGGTACGGTCAAGCGCAGCAAGCCGATCCGCGTCCTGCGCGACAGCGTGGTGGTGTTCGAAGGCGAGCTGGAATCGCTGCGTCGCTTCAAGGAGAACGTCGAGGAGGTCCGCAACGGTACCGAATGCGGTATCGGCGTGAAGGCCTACAACGACGTCAAGCCGGGCGACCAGATCGAGTGCTTCGAGCGTATCGAAGTGCCGCGCACGCTGTAATGTTCCAGGCCGGACCGCCCCGCGCGGTCCGGCTCTTTCCGCTTATCCGCATCACCTTTCAAGACGAGTCTGCCTACCGTGCCAAAGACCTTCCATCGAACCGACCGTGTTTCCGCCCAGATCCGCCGTGAACTGGGAACGCTCGTGCACAACGCGGTGCGTGAACACGGCTTGCCTTCGGTGAGCGTCTCCGACGTGGAAATCACCCGTGACATGGCCCATGCCAAGATCTTCGTCACGGCACTGATGCCCGAGCGTTCGGTGGAAGCCATGAAGGGCCTGAAGGAACTGGCCTGGGGCCTGCGCATGGAACTGGCGCGGGCGATGAAGCTGCGCCACGTGCCCGAGTTGCACTTCCACTACGATGATTCGGTGGACCGCGGCGAGCGCATCGACAACATCCTGCGCGACCTGCCCGATACGGTGGCGGCCGAGAAAAGCCGCCAGGCCGACGAGGGCGGGGACGGCGACGCGGACGAGAGCGAAAAGAACGCCGATTGATGGACCAACAGCCCGCAAGGGCTGTTGTCTTATGGGGCGATGCCCGGGTCCACAAGCGACCGCATCGCCGAACGCCGGGAACGCCGGCAGCGCCACATGGCGCCGATCGAAATCATGGCATGGCATCCCGAATCAATTTCCGTCGCCTGGACGGCATCCTGCTGCTCGACAAGCCGACCGGCATGAGCTCCAACGCCGCGCTGCAGATCGCCCGGCGGCTTTACCGCGCCGAGAAGGGCGGCCATACCGGCAGCCTGGACCCCCTCGCCACCGGCCTGCTGCCCCTGTGCTTCGGCGAGGCGACCAAGATCGCCGGGCTGCTGCTGGGCTCGGCCAAGGCATATGACGCCGAGGTGGTGCTGGGGCAGACCACCGACACCGACGATTCGGACGGCACGGTGCTGCGCGAGCGCCCGGTCCCGGCCATCAGCGCGGCCGAGCTGGAGGCGGCGTTGGCGCCGTTGAAGGGGCGCATCCTGCAGCGCGCACCGATCTACTCCGCGCTGAAGCAGGGCGGCGAACCGCTGTATGTGAAGGCCCGACGCGGGGACGTCATCGAGGCGCCCGAGCGCGAGGTGCACGTGCATGCCATCGAGGTGCTGGACCAGCAGCCGGGTCGCCTGAGCCTGCGCGTGACCTGCGGTTCAGGCACGTACATCCGCAGCCTGGCCCGCGACCTGGGCGAGACCCTGGGGTGCGGTGCGCATATCGCCGGGCTGCGCCGGTTGTGGGTGGACCCGTTCCGCGACGCCCCGATGGTGACCCTGGACACTCTGCGCGCCCTGGCCGACCAGGGTGACGAGGCCGGCATGGAGGCCCTGCTGCTGCCGCTGGGCGCGGGCCTGGCGGACTATCCGCGGGTCACCCTGGATGATGAACAGGCACGCCGCTTCTGCGTGGGCCAGCGCCTGCGCAATGCTGACTGGGCGCAGGGCGTGGTCGCGGTCTATGGTCCGGACGGGGCCATCCAGGGGCTGGGGCAGGTTGACGAGACCGGCCTGCTGGCCCCGCAACGCCGCTTCAACTTCTGACCGCGCCTCCGCTGTCCGGGGCATCGGTCCTTGTCCCGGACGGCCGCTACCGTTACAATTTCGCGGCCTTTTCAGGCTCCCCGCGTTCTGCGGGTTCATCCTTTCGTTCACGGCGAGTCGCGCGGTACGTCAATGGGACGTTTCTGCGGGCCACGCATCCAAGAGAAAATAGAAATGTCGATCGACACCCAGAAGGTCATTGAAGACAACAAGCGCAGCGCGGCTGACACCGGCTCCCCGGAAGTCCAGGTCGCCCTGCTGACCGCCCGCATCGAACTGCTGACCGGCCACTTCAAGACCCACAAGAAGGATCACCACAGCCGCCGCGGTCTGCTGCAGATGGTCAACCGCCGCCGCAGCCTGCTCGACTACCTGAAGAAGAAAGACGCTCCGCGTTACAAGGCCCTGATCGAAAAGCTCGGCCTGCGTCGCTAAGCACGAACCCCCACCGCGGCGCAGGAATGCGCCGCGGTTTTGTTTTGGTCGTACCGCATCAAACGCCTGGGCCGGACAACCGGTCACCCGTCGGCGGCAAGGGTCGCCCGCGGTCCATTCGAAGAAAGCATCATCCCAAGGACATCCCCCGTGGCAAAAATCACCAAAACCTTCCAGTACGGCAAGCACACCGTCACGCTTGAAACCGGCGAAATCGCCCGTCAGGCCGGTGGCGCCGTCATCGTCAAGTTCGACGACACCGTGCTGCTGGTCTCCGCCGTGGCTGCCAAGAGCGCGCGTGAGGGCCAGGACTTCTTCCCCCTGACCTGTGACTACCAGGAGAAGTTCTACGCCGGTGGCCGTATCCCGGGTGGCTTCTTCAAGCGCGAAGGCCGCGCGACCGAAAAAGAGACGCTGATTTCGCGCCTGATCGATCGCCCGATCCGTCCGCTGTTCCCGGAAGACTACAAGAACGAAGTGCAGATCATCGCCACGGTGATGTCGCTGAACCCGGATATCGATGGTGACATCGCTGCCCTGATCGGTGCCTCGGCCGCGCTGTCGCTGGCCGGTACCCCGTTCAAGGGTCCGATCGCCGCCGCCAAGGTGGGTTACAAGAACGGTGAGTACATCCTCAACCCGACCGTGACCGAACTGAAGGATTCGGAGCTGGAACTGGTCGTGGCCGGTACCGCCAACGCCGTGCTGATGGTGGAATCCGAAGCCGCGCTGCTGTCCGAAGACGTGATGCTGGGCGCCGTGACCTTCGGTCACCGCGAAATGCAGAAGGTCATCAACGCGATCAACGAGCTGACCGTGGAAGCCGGCACCAAGCCGTCCACCTGGGAAGCCCCGGCCAAGAACGAAGCGCTGATCAGCGCCCTGCAGGAAGCCATCGGCCCGCGCCTGGGCGAAGCCTTCCAGGTGCGCGACAAGCTGCAGCGCCGTGACGCCATCTCGGCGATCAAGAAGGACGTGGTCGAGTCGCTGGCTGGCCGCGTGGCCGCCGAAGGCTGGAACCCGGCCGAGCTGTCGAAGGAATTCGGCGAGCTGGAATACAGCACCATGCGCAACTCGGTGCTGGACACCAAGGTCCGCATCGACGGCCGTGCGCTGGACACCGTCCGCCCGATCGCCGTGAAGACCGGCATCCTGCCGCGTACCCACGGTTCCTCGCTGTTCACCCGCGGTGAAACGCAGGCCATCGTGACCATCACCCTGGGCACCGCCCGCGATGGTCAGGTGATCGACGCCGTGTCCGGTGAGTACAAGGACAACTTCCTGTTCCATTACAACTTCCCGCCCTACTCGGTGGGCGAGACCGGCCGCATGATGGGCCCGAAGCGTCGCGAAATCGGCCACGGCCGCCTCGCCAAGCGCGGCGTGCTGGCAGTGATGCCGTCGCTGGAAGCCTTCCCGTACACCATCCGCGTGGTCTCGGAAATCACCGAATCCAACGGCTCCTCGTCGATGGCCTCGGTCTGCGGTTCGTCGCTGGCCCTGATGGACGCCGGCGTACCGGTCAAGTCGCCGGTGGCGGGTATCGCCATGGGCCTGGTCAAGGAAGGCGAGCGCTTCGTCGTCCTGTCCGACATCCTGGGTGACGAAGATCACCTGGGCGACATGGACTTCAAGGTCGCCGGTACCGCTGAGGGCATCTCCGCCCTGCAGATGGACATCAAGATCGAAGGCATCACCGAAGAGATCATGAAGCAGGCACTGCAGCAGGCCAAGGCTGGCCGTCTGCACATCCTGGGTGAAATGGCCCACGGCCTGACCGCCCCGCGCGAAGAGCTGTCGGACTACGCGCCGCGCCTGCTGACCATCAAGATCCACCCGGACAAGATCCGCGAAGTGATCGGCAAGGGTGGTTCCACCATCCAGGCCATCACCAAGGAAACCGGCACCCAGATCGACATCCAGGATGACGGCACCATCGTCATCGCCTCGGTCAACGCCATCGCCGCGCAGGCGGCCAAGGCCCGCATCGAGCAGATCACCTCGGACGTCGAGCCGGGCCGCATCTACGAAGGCAAGGTCGCCAAGATCATGGACTTCGGTGCGTTCGTCACGATCCTGCCGGGCAAGGACGGTCTGGTCCACGTCTCGCAGATCTCCAGCGAGCGCGTCGAGAAGGTCGGCGACAAGCTGAAGGAAGGCGACGTGGTCAAGGTCAAGGTGCTGGAAGTGGACAAGCAGGGCCGTATCCGCCTGTCCATGAAGGCCGTCGAAGAAGGCGAAGGCGCTGTTGCCGAGTAATCGGCGCACGCTGATCATCCGGTAGCTGGGGGCCCTGGGCCCTCACGCTTTCGAATAAAAAAGCGGGCTTCGGCCCGCTTTTTTTGTGCGTGGTTGCCGGCGCCTGGCCTGCTATGCGCCGGCGTCGTCCGCGCCTGCGTCCTCGTCCTCGTCCTCGTCCTGGCCGTCGGTAACGTCGCGCCACCACACCGTGCCGTCTTCCGGCGCGGTTTCCTCACAGGCCGGGCACTCGATCGCATCCACGCCGCGCCCCGGCCCGGCGGCAACCCAGTCGGCGAGCAGTCGCTCCACCGCGGCCTTGCCCTGTGCACCGATGCCGAGCGTGCGTTCGATCTGCCAATCATCGTTGCTGGCTGCATCGTCCTCGTGCGCACTGTCGCCATCCCCGTGCACGTGGCCAACGCCGTAGCTGCAACGCAGGCACAGCGGGACGATCGAGGCGGTCCAGTCCTCCACGTAACCGATGCCAGGCAGGTCTGCCGCCTGCAGCGTATCGAGGTCGTCGGCCGACGGGCAGCGGATGAACGCCACGAACGTGCGGTGATCCGAGCGCTCGAGGATCTGCAGCGCGTTGAACACCGGCACCACGCCGTCATCGAGCGCGCGCTCGCCGGTCTTGGCCCCATCGTGCAGCACGATGTCGAACAGGCGATGGCCGGATTCGGGCAGTGGGACGTTCAACAGGCGTGCACGCACCACATCGATGCGGCGGGCGAACACCGTCTCGCCGTCGCCCCACGGGTTGAGCCGGACGCCGATCATCCCGAAGTCGCGTTCCACCGGGCCATCGCCCTCGGGAAGGGTAATGCCGCAGTGCGCCCACTGCCGGCGCGCCTCGGCCCAGTCGCCGAGCGCGGTGGCGGCGATGCCGGCGTTCCAGGCCGCGCCCTCATCCAGCTGCGGCTGCAGCGCCTGCGCGTGCAGGTTGTGCTGCAGCGAGGCCGGCCAATCGCGCAGGTACTTGTGCGCCAGGCCGCGCATGTAATGCAGGTAGCCGACGTGCGGGGCGTGCCCGGCCAGCTCGCCGAACAGCGCGCTGGCCTGCTGCAGCTGGCCCTGGTCGAAGGCGGCGTACGCGCGCGCTTCGAGGGCCGCGAGGGCGTCGCTGTCCGGGGCGATGTCGTGTGTGTGATGCGGATCGGTCATGTGCGCTGGGCAGGAAGAACTGCGCTTACCTTACCGCGTTGCAGGCGCCGTCAGCGGCGTCGCAAGCGGACATCGCCAGACACGACGCATGACTCGGGATGGCGTCCCTGGACGCGGCGATGTCGCCTGCGGGAGGGGCGGGGGTGTCCGCTGGACGGAACGGCAGGACAGGGTGCCCAAAGGCGCGCGCGACGGTCGTCGCGCATCGATCCAGCTGCTAACGTGGCCTTGTCGTTGAACGAGGAGAGGCCATGTTCCGTCCTGTCGTGACCGTGCTTGCCGTGTTGATGGCCGGCCTCATGCCGCGGGTCGCGGCCGCCGCCGAACCGTTGCCCAGGGTGATCGGCGCCTACTACCCGGGTGGCTCGGCCGAGCGCTACCCGGTGGCCAGCATCCCCGCCGACACCCTGACCCACCTGTTCTACGCGTTCGCCACGATCGACGACGGGCGCTGCGTCGTGGATGCGCAGGCCGCCGGGCACTTCCAGGCACTGGCTGCGCTCAAGCGCACGCACCCGCGCCTGCACACGCTGATCTCGATCGGCGGCTGGAATGCCGGCGGCTTCTCCGATGCCGCGCTCACCGCCGAGCGTCGCCAACGCTTCGTGGCCTCCTGCGTGACGCTGTTCTTCGAGCAGCACCGCGGCAGTTTCGATGGCGTGGACATCGACTGGGAATTCCCGGTGTACGGCGGCCCGACCGGGATCACCGACCGCCCGCAGGACCGCCGCAACATGACCCTGCTGGTGCAGGAGTTCCGCCGTCAGTTGGACGTGGTCGGCAAGGCGCGCCACGCCCACCTGCTGCTGACCGCCGCGCTTCCGGCCGGCCGCGTGCAGACCGATGGCCCCTACGATCCGGCGCGCAGCTATGCGCTGGAGGAACTGGGCCGCACGCTCGATTTCATCAACCTGATGAGCTACGACATGGGCACCGGCTTCTCCAGCGTGTCCACCTTCAACGCGCCGCTGCGCGAGGTGCCTGCCGATCCGCTGGACCCCGCGCAGCGGCGCTGGAACAACGTCGCCGGCGCGGTGCAGTACTACCGGCAGCACGGCGTGCCAGCCGACAAGCTGGTGCTCGGCGTGCCGTTCTACGGGCGCGGTTTCCGTGTCACCACCGACGCGGCCGATGGCCTGTACCAACCCTACGGCGCTCCGTTCGATGCCGGCGACTGGCGACGCATCCGCAGCGACTTCCTCGACCAGCCCGGCTGGCAGCGGCATTGGCACCCGGTGGCGCAGGCGCCGTGGCTGTACAACGCGGCCGAGCGGATTTTCATCAGCTATGAAGACCCCGCCTCGATTGGCGTGCGCGCCGAGTTTGCCAAGGCGTCCGCGCTGCGGGGCGTGTTCACCTGGGAGCTCACCGGCGACGATGCCGAGGGCAGTCTGCTGCGCGCGATGGCCAGGCCGTTCCAGCCTTAATCCAGGTAGTGCGAGACCTCGATCAGGTTGGCGTCGGGGTCGCGGAAGTACACCGACAGGATCGGGCCGGTAGCGCCCGTGCGCTGCACCGGGCCGTCCTCGATCGCCACGCCCTGCGCGCGCAGGTGGGCCAGGATCTCCTCCATGGTCGCGTAGGTGACCAGGCACAGGTCCGCCGACCCCGGCGTGGGATTCAGCGCCTTCGGCTCGAATTCCCGCCCCGCAGCATGCAGGTTGATCTTCTGCAGGCCGAATCGCAGCGCGGTGCGCCCGGCACCGAAGGTCTCCACCTGCATGCCCAGCACCCGCTGGTAGAAATCAGCCGTGGCGTCGATGTCGGCGACAGTGAGAACCAGGTGGTCGAGGCGGTCGATGTGCAGGTCGGTCATGGTCGTGCGCAGTGCAAGGGAAACCAGTACGTTACGCCCGCCGCCGCCAGCGCGCGGTGAGCGATGGCACGCTGCCTGTCGGGACACCCACGGCACCTGTGTGGCGGGTCGGCGGTGCCCTATGCTTGGCCGCATGGAAACCGTGCGCCTGCTGGACCTGGACATCGACCGCACCGCGCAGGAGGTGCGGCGTGGCGATGCGCTGTTGCCGGTCAGCGGCCTCAGTTGGCGGCTGCTCGATTGCCTGCTGGCCCACGGCACCGACGTGGCGACCTTCGATACCCTCGCCGAGCAGGTCTGGGCCCCGGCGGTGGTCGGCGAAGACGCCATCAGCCAACGGGTGAAGCTGCTCCGCCAGGCGCTCGGCGATGACAGCCGCCAGCCGCGCTACGTCCGCTCGGTGCGTGGCCGCGGCTACCAGTTGTGCGCGCCGTTGCAGCCGGTCGCGCGCGTCGTAGCGGGCCATCCGGGCCCGCGCAGGCGCTGGTGGGCCGCCGGCGCGGCCGCCAGTGCCGCCGTCGCGGCCGTGGTCACGGCGGTCATGGCCTGGCCCAGCGCCGGCCCGCGCTCGCCGGCGGAGCCGCTGCTGCAGCGTGCCGACCACTACGCCGGGATCGGCCAGGCCAGCAACAACACGCGCGCCATCGCGCTGTATCGGCAAGCCCTGCAGATCGACCCGGACCTGCCCGCCGCGCGACGCGGGCTGGCGCGTGCGCTCGCGGCCGATACCTGCCTGTTCAATGGCCCCGCCGAGCAGGCGCAGCAGGCATTGCTCGAAGCGGACCGGGTACTGCGTGCCGCACCCGACGATGCGGCCGCATTCGCCGCGCGGGGGTACGCCCATGACTGCCTCGGATCGATGCCGCGCGCGATGGCCGATTACCAGCACGCAGTCGCGTTGGACCCGGACGATGAGCGCACGCGCGCCTCGTTGGCGTACCTGCAGCAGGAACAGGGCCAGCTGGTGCAGGCGCTGCAGGCCAACCTGGCGTTGCGCGCCCCCGAGCGCGTGCGCTTCCGTGAGGTGCAGGTCGCGCGTGAACTGGAACTGCTCGGTTTCACCGACGCTGCGGCACATCGCCACGAACGCAGCTTCCAGTTGTTTCCCGACAATGTGTTCGCCAACATCGCCTGGCCGCGCAGCCTGCTCCTCAGGGGCGAGGCGGGCAGGGCAGACGAGGCGCTGCAGCAGGCGCTGGCCCGCGGCACCCCGCACCCGCAGTTGTACCGCCTGCAGGGCGAGCTGCGGTTGCTGCAGGGGGATGTGGCGGGGGCGGCGCAGGCGTTCGAACGAAGCCGGCAACTGCGTCCGCAGCAGACGCTGGGGCAGACCCTTGCGGGCCTGTATGGCAACGCGCCGGCGACCCCCGACTGGGTGGCCGGGCGGCTGGCGGCGCTGCAGGGCGAGGCCGGCGATGGCTGGGCGGACGCCGCCATCGAGCGCGCCCTGTTGCACCAGGCCCAGGGCGATGCCGATGCGGCCGTGGACGACCTGCAGCGCGCCGTGGACGCCGGTTTCCGCGACGCCGCCTGGTTGCGGGCAACGCCCTTGTTCACTGCGCTGCACGCTGCGCCGGGGTGGACGCCGCTGTTGGCCCGCATCGAGACCGACGTGGCCGCGCAGCGGGCGCGGGTGCTGGCCGCCGCCTGGCGGCCAGACGATCTCGACGGGCTCAGTGCAGGGCCGGCAACAGGAACTCGGTGAGGATCCGCCGCGACTGCGGATGGGCGTAGTTGCGGTTGTACGCACGGCTGGTGACCACGGCCACCAGCTTCCGCGCCGGGATCACGAACACGTAGTTGCCGCCATTGCCGGACATCGCCCACACCGTGGTTTCGCGACCGTCCACCGGCAGCTTCAGGCCCCACCACTGGTACCCGTAGTCGCTGCCATCCCCGGCGCGGGCCTGCGCGCTGACCATCGCCGCCACGTAGCCGGGCGGAAGCAGTGCCTTGCCCTGCCAGCGGCCGTCGGCCAACACCAGCTCACCCAGGCGCGCCAGGTCGCGGCTGCGGTAGCGCGTGCCGCCACCGCCCATGCCGATGCCTTCCGGGGAGCGGTTCCAATGACTGGCGCGGATCCCCAGCGGGCGCTCCAGCGCCTGTGCGGCGTAGTCGGCCAGGGGCATCCTGGTGGCGCGCTCCAGCACCGCGCCGAGCACGAACGCATTGGCGGTGCAGTAGGCATGGGCGCGGCCATGCGGGCTGTCCTGCGGGCGCGTCATCCACGGCGCGAATCCCTTCACCGGCAGCGCCAGGGCGAAGTCCAGCCAGCGTTCGGTGACGTACATGCGCTCTTCGTTGCCGGCCGAGAACGCATTCTCGTCATCGCACTCCCACAGGCTGCTCATGGTGAGCAGGTCCTCGAGGGTGGTGGCGCGCAGGCGCGGGTCGACCGGGTGGGTGGCGGTGAACGCGGGGAAGTAGTCGTAGACGCGGGCCTTCACCCCGGGCAGGTGGCCATCGCCGATGGCCGCGCCCACCAGCATCGCGGTGACGCTTTTACTGGCCGAGCGCACGTCATGCAGGGTTTCGGGGCCGGCGCCGTTGAAGTAGTGCTCGTAGGCGACCTGTCCGTCCACCATCAGCAGCACGCTGGTGACGTCCTGGATGTCCTTGCCGGCGATCGCCGCCTCCAGCGCGGCTAGTCGGGCCGGGTCGGGCGTGGCGGGGGCTGCCCGGCCGGGCAGCGGCAGGCAGGCGGCCAATGACAGGATCAGGGCGGCGCAGCGGTGGGGACGGGTGTGCATGGTCAGGCTCCTCGAGGTGGAACCCGACTAGGCCATGGGCACGGCTGAAGTGCTGGAAGAACGCCTGAAGGTTTCTGAAGCCCTGTCAGGACAAGGCATTGCCGGGGCGCGGACGCGACCACACGCTGTTCGGCTCGCCATGCAGTGCGCGCCGGCTGCTGGCCCGTGCCATCGCCGCGAACCCGATCGCCATCGCCAGGGCGACCCCATCCACCCAGAACAGCGGCCAGTAGCCGCGCTGCGCGCTGGTCCACAGCCATAGCCCGCTCATCCCCCCATGCACCAGCGGGATCAGCGCGGTGACGATCGCCGCCGCCCACAGCAGCTCGCGTGCAGCCTGCCACGGCGCACGCAGCGCGGCCCACAGGGCGCAGCCGCCCCAGACCAGGAAACAGGTCCAGCGCATGCCGGCGTCGGCTTGGGCCGGGGCGAGGTGCTCCAGCAACTGCACGCTGACGAAGGCCGCCGACACCGCCACGCACAGGCCGATGCAGACCCCCACGGTAGCCCGCGCCATGTTGACCTGCGCGCGTCCCTGCTCCTGCTGGCGACGCTTGCGCCGCGACTCGATCCACAGCAGGTTGCCCGAGTAGAACAGGAACGCGCCGCCCAGCCCCAGCGCGAAGTACAGCCAGGGCACCAGCCCGTTGCCGTACTCGCCGAAATGCAGTGCATAGGCCGCGGCGAGGGTGGCGTGGTTGGCATCGCGCCGGCCCGGCAGCTGGGTGTGCAGCACCTGCCCGGTATTGGCATCCATGGCCACCGCACCCAGCGGCCCCAGCGAGACGCCGCCATCGCCGGTGATCTCGATCACGGCATTGGCATCGCCGGCATTGGCCAGTTTCAGGTAGGCCGGCTCGAAACGCGCCTGGCCCTGGTCGTTGGCCACCGCGATCGCCCGCGCATGCAGCATCGCCAGGCTGCCTGGGCGCACCGGTTGGCCGGCGGCGGCGCGGATCGGGGCGGTGTCCATCGCCGCAGGCAGTGCGGCCAGCAGCTTGCCGTCGTAGATCAGCGGATTGAGCGCGGCCATCTGCAGGAACACCAGGCACAGCAGCGCGCCGGTCACCGCGAACAACAGGTGGAAGGGCAGGCTCAGCACGCCGATCACGTTGTGCGCGTCCTGCCACATCTGCTTGAGGTTGCGGCCGGGCCGCAGCGCGAACAGGTCGCCCAGCAGCTTGGGCAGGTGGATCACCAGCCCGGACAGCAGCGCCAGTCCGTACAGCAGGCTGACCACGCCCATCAGGTAGATCCCGGCCACCGGCAGGCCCAGGGTGTAATGCAGTTCGTTGACCAGTTCGGCCAACCCGGCCTGGGGCGCGGTGGGGCTGCCGTCGTACTGGTCGGCCCAGGCGAACAGCCAGGTGCCCCTGGCGTCCTGCCAGTACGCCACCGATTGCGGCGTTTCGGCGCCGGGGAAGGTCATGCCGATGTGCCTGCGGGCCTCCGGGTGCCGTTCCAGCACGCCGTCCAGCAGCCGCTGCGCATCCTCCAGGGTCTGTGCCGGCCGCTCCATCGCGTGCGGCGATTGCCACAGCGGCAGGTCGTGGTGGAAGACGGTGATCGCACCGGCATAGAACGCCACGAACAACGCGAAGCCGGCGACCAGGCCGACCCAGGTGTGCAGGGTGGTGAACGTACGCAGGGTGAGTGAACTGAACTTCATCGGGACACCCTCACAGCACCCAGTGGTTGGCGCGCAACAGCCACAGCAGCGCGAAGCCGGCCAGCGCACTGCCGCCCAGCCAGGTCCAGGCGCGCAGCCCGGTACGGAAGGCGAAGGCCCAGAGCGCGGCCAGCATCCACGCCGGGATGAAGGCGATCAGGCTCGGCACGATCGCCGACTGCCATGGCCCCGGCGGCAGCCAGGCGAGCAGCCCGGTGACCGCCGCGGCGAGGAAGAAACCGGCCAGCAGGCCGGCCAATGCACGTGCCCACATCAGCGCCGCGCCTCGCGTTCGGGGCGCGTCCAGGCGGCCAGGTAGGGCAGCACCAGCGCGGTCAGCATCCACCCGGCGAGGGTCACGCACAGCCCGGTGGCCAGGCCGAGCTGGCCCATCCACAGCCATAGCGAGGTTGCCGCCGCGACCAGCCCGATCTGCCGGCCCAGGCGCCCGGCACGGCGCAGCCGCGGCCAGCGGCAATGGGGCGAGGCGGCATAGAAGGCCAGCGCCGAGAACGCCGACGCGGCGCCGGCGACGCCGCAGTACAGCAGGGCCAGGGTCGCGCCGTTCAGCACGGGGCGCACATCGAACGCAGGGCGGAAACCATCGCAGGTCCTTGGGAGAAAGCACCGCCGGGCGTCGCACGGCGTGCTGCGCATGGTAATCATTGCGGTTTTGGTCTGCCACACGGCCCCGTTCAGATGCAGGCCGGGCGTGCCGATGGCAGCAAAAAAACCGGGCTTGGTTTAAGATCGACGGCAACACCCTTCAGGCAACAAGGTGGCCCGCGCCCAGCGCCGGTCCAGCGTGCGACATGAGCACTACCATCGCCCACCGCTGAACGCTCCCGACGGCCCCTTGCAGGCGCCTTCGTGGCGCTTTTTTTATGGCCGGCCCGCCTGTCGCCATTGCCCACCTTCCCGCATTCGTCTCCCCGGCCTGCGCTGCAGGCCCACCAGAAAAAGCCCAGTCATGATCGCGATCACGCTCCCCGACGGCAGCCGCCGTGAATTCGAACACCCCGTCAGTGTCATGGACGTCGCCCAGTCGATCGGCGCCGGCCTGGCCAAGGCCACCATCGCCGGTTCGGTGGATGGCGTGCTGGTCGATGCCAGTGACGTGATCGACCGCGATGCCCGCCTGCGCATCATCACTGCCAAGGACGAGGAGGGCGTGGAGATCATCCGCCACTCCAGCGCCCACCTGGTCGGCCATGCGGTCAAGCAGCTGTACCCGGACGTCAAGATGGTGATCGGCCCGGTCATCGCCGAAGGCTTCTACTACGACATCTACTCCGAGCGTCCGTTCACGCCCGAGGACATGGCCGCCATCGAGAAGCGCATGGGCGAGCTGATCGCGCAGGACTACGACGTCATCAAGAAGGTCACCCCGCGCGCGGAGGTCATCGAGATCTTCAAGGCGCGTGGCGAAGACTACAAGCTGCGCCTGATCGAGGACATGTCCCCGGACATCCAGGCCATGGGCATGTATTACCACCAGGAATACGTGGACATGTGCCGCGGCCCGCACGTGCCCAACACGCGCTTCCTGAAGGCCTTCAAGCTGACCCGCATTTCCGGCGCGTACTGGCGCGGCGATGCCAAGAACGAGCAGCTGCAGCGCATCTACGGCACCGCCTGGGCCGACAAGAAGCAGCTCGAGGCCTACATCAAGCGCATCGAAGAAGCCGAAATGCGCGACCACCGCCGCATCGGCAAGCAGCAGGAGCTGTTCCACCTGCAGGAAGAGGCCCCGGGCCTGGTGTTCTGGCACCCGAAGGGCTGGGCGCTGTGGCAGGTGGTCGAGCAGCACATGCGCCGCGTCTACCGTGACAGCGGTTACGGCGAGGTGCGCTGCCCGCAGATCCTGGACGTGTCGCTGTGGCAGAAGTCCGGCCACTGGGACAACTACCAGGAAAACATGTTCTTCACCGAGTCGGAGAAGCGCACCTACGCGGTCAAGCCGATGAACTGCCCGGGCCACATCCAGGTGTTCAACCAGGGCCTGCACAGCTACCGCGACCTGCCGATCCGCTATGGCGAATTCGGTTCGTGCCACCGCAACGAGCCGTCCGGCGCGCTGCACGGCATCCTGCGCGTGCGCGGCTTCACCCAGGACGACGGCCACGTGTTCTGCACCGAGTCGCAGATCGAGGCCGAAGTGACCGCCTTCCACCAGCAGGCGCTGGCGGTCTACACGACCTTCGGCTTCGAGGACATCCAGATCAAGATCGCGCTGCGCCCGGAAAAGCGCCTCGGCGATGACGCCACCTGGGACAAGGCCGAGGGCGCGCTGCGCTCGGCGCTGGGCAGCTGTGGCGTGGAATGGCAGGAGCTGCCGGGCGAGGGCGCCTTCTATGGCCCGAAGATCGAGTACCACCTCAAGGACGCCATCGGCCGTACCTGGCAGCTGGGCACGATGCAGGTCGACTTCATGATGCCCGGCCGCCTCGGCGCCGAGTACGTGGACGAAAACAGCCAGAAGAAGCACCCGGTCATGCTGCACCGGGCCATCGTCGGCTCGATGGAGCGTTTCATCGGCATCCTCATCGAGCACCACGCCGGGTCCTTCCCGTCCTGGCTGGCTCCGACCCAGGTGGTGGTGGCCAATATCACCGATGCGCAGGCTGAATACGTGAACGAAGTCCGGAAAACCCTTGCAGATCAAGGCTTCCGGGTAAATGCCGATTTGCGCAACGAGAAGATCGGATATAAGATTCGCGAGCATACGCTGCAGCGGGTCCCGTACCTGCTGGTGGTCGGCGACCGTGAGAAAGAAAATGGCGCCGTGGCCGTGCGTACGCGCTCGGGCGAAGATCTGGGCAGCATGTCCGTCCAGGCCTTCATCGAGCGGTTGCAGGCAGAACAGTCCGTGTAAGAAAGTCCCGGCCCTGCGGATGATCCGCTCTGGGCCGGTTTGATTCCTCTGGGAGATTGCAATATCAGTACCCCTGACAACAAACAGAACCGCAAGAATCAGGAAATCCGGGTGCCGCGCGTCCGCGTGATCGGCAGTGACGGAGAAATGATTGGCGTGTTGACGCGTGACGAAGCGCTGTCGATGGCCGAAGACGAAGGTCTGGACCTGGTCGAGATTCAGCCGCAGGCTGATCCGCCGGTGTGCAAGATCATGGACTTCGGCAAGTTCAAGTTCGAAGCGCAGAAGAAGGCCAACGAGGCCAAGAAGAAGACCAAGCAGGTCGAGATCAAGGAAGTGAAGTTCCGCCCGGTCACCGATGAAGGCGACTACCAGATCAAGCTGCGCAAGATGCGCGGTTTCCTGGAAGAGGGCGACAAGATCAAGGTCAACATCCGCTTCCGTGGCCGTGAAATGAGCCATCAGGAACTGGGTCGCGAGATGGCCAACCGGATCGAGGGTGATCTGGGCGAGGACATCGTGATCGAGTCCCGTCCGCGCCTCGAAGGCCGGCAGATGGTGATGATGATCGCGCCGAAGAAGAAGTAACCGACCCTCGGCCCCGGCCCGAACGGGCGGGGCGGGCGCAGCGCCGGGCCATGCCCGGCTGCCGGCGCCGCCGGCGTCGTGTGCTTCAGATTCGCGTCACAAGGCAGGGGCGCCTTTTCAGGCGCCTGCTGCCGTTTGCCGTGGTCGCACTCCCCCTGCGGCCTGTACGGTCGGCGTTCCACGCCTGCCGGCGCCGGCAAACCGCCGCCCAATCAAGCGTTTGCAACTGCCCGGCTTCACGGGCATAATGGGCGGCCCCGTTTTGCGGGGGTGCTGTTTTGAACGGTTTCCCGCCCCATAAAGGCACGCTGTTTCAATGGCAACAGGACCGGCCTGGTTCCCATCGGGGATCCCGGGCTTACAAGCAGGCAAGGGCACGGACGGAAAGTGTGGCAATGCCACCGCCCTGGTCAGTGACAAAACATCATCAAGGACATTGCAATGCCCAAGATCAAGACCAACCGGGCGGCGGCCAAGCGTTTCCGCAAGACCGCCTCCGGCAAGTTCAAGGCTGGCCATGCCAACCGTAGCCACATCCTCACGAAGAAGTCGACCAAGCGGAAGCGCAATCTGCGTCAGACGAACCATGTTCGTGCAGAAGACGCAGGCCGTTTGAACCGTATGCTTCCCTACCTCTGAGGACTGACCCATGGCACGAGTAAAGCGTGGCGTACAGGCGCGTCGCCGCCACAAGAAAATCCTGACCCTGGCGAAGGGTTATTACAACGCTCGCCGCAAGGTCTTCCGCGTTGCCAAGCAGGCCGTGATCAAGGCGCAGCAGTACGCCTACATCGGTCGTAAGCAGAAGAAGCGCAATTTCCGTTCGCTGTGGATCACCCGCATCAACGCGGCTGCCCGCATCAACGGCCTGAGCTACAGCCGTTTCATGAACGGCCTGCTCAAGTCCGGCATCACCCTGGACCGCAAGGTTCTGGCTGACATCGCCGTGCACGACGCAGCTGGTTTTGCTGCACTGGCCGAGAAGGCCAAGGGCGCACTGGCGGCATAAGTCCATTCCCCTGCCGTTGCCGTTCACGCGCAACGGCTGTGGGTAAGGCAAATGCATGGGGAAGGGCGCAAGTCCTTCCCCATTCTTTTTTGTGTTGGCGGTGGCCCTCCCGGTGCCATCGATCGACAGCGGTGGCGACGGGGGTCGGCCCGACGCGCATCGCGATGGCATACCGACGCGAGGCTCCGGCTATCCATGAGTGACATCCAATCCCTGACCACCCAGGCACTGGCCGACGTGGCCGCCGCCAGCAGCCCCGACGCGCTGGAAGCCCTGCGCGTGGCCCTGTTGGGCAAGAACGGCAGCATCACCGCCCAGCTCAAGCAGCTCGGCGCATTGCCGGCCGATGAGCGCAAGGCCGCCGGCGAAGCCATCAACCGCTCGCGCGACGCGCTGACCACCGCGCTGGCCGACCGCAAGGCCGTGCTGGACGACGCTGCGCTGGACGCACGCCTGGCCGCCGAAGCGATCGACATCACCCTGCCGGGGCGTCGCGCCGATCGCGCTGGCCTGCACCCGGTCACCCGTACCCTGGAGCGCATCACCGAGATCTTCGGGCGGCTCGGTTACGAGCTCTCCGAAGGCCCGGAAATCGAAGATGACTGGCACAACTTCGAAGCGCTGAACTTCCCGCCGCACCACCCGGCGCGCGCGATGCACGACACCTTCTATTTCGGCGATGGCCGCCTGCTGCGCACGCATACCTCCGGGGTGCAGGTGCGCTACATGGGCGAGCACGCCCCGCCGCTGCGCATGATCGCCGCCGGCAAGGTCTACCGCAGCGACAGCGACCAGACCCATTCGCCGATGTTCCACCAGGTCGAAGGCCTGCTGGTGGATGAGCATTCGACCTTCGCCGACCTCAAGGGCACGCTGTCCGAGTTCGTGCGCGCGTTCTTCGAGCGCGATTTCGAGATGCGCTTCCGTCCCAGCTACTTCCCCTTCGTCGAGCCTGGCGCGGAAGTGGACATCGCCTGGCAGCAGCCCGACGGCAGCACCCGCTGGCTGGAAGTGCTCGGCTGCGGCATGGTCCATCCCAACGTGCTGCGCAACGTGGGCATCGATCCGGAGCGTTACACCGGCTTCGCCTTCGGCCTGGGCGTGGAGCGCTTCGCGATGCTGCGTTACGGGGTCAACGACCTGCGCGCGTTCTTCGAGAACGACGTGCGGTTCCTGAAGCAGTTCGCGTAAGCACGTCGGCGAAGGGCCGGGCCATGCCCGGCTGGATCGGATCCAAGACCATCACGGCCCAGGCGCATGCGCCGGGCCCACCAGGGTGACACCATGAAATTCTCTGAAAACTGGCTGCGCAGCCACGTTCCCGCATCGGCCTCGCGCGAAGAGCTCAGCGCCGTGCTGACCGCCATCGGCCTGGAAGTGGAAGAGGTCACCGCGCTCGGCGCGGGCCTGGACCACGTCGTGGTCGCGCGCATCGTCTCGGCCGAACGTCATCCCGAAGCCGATCGCCTTCAGATCTGCCAGGTCGACGCGGGGCAGGGCGAGCACCTGCAGATCGTCTGCGGCGCGCCGAACGCACGCCCGGGCCTGCTTGCGCCGCTGGCCATGGTGGGCGCGCAGATCGGCACGCTGGCGATCAAGCCGGCCAAGCTGCGCGGCGTGGAGTCCAACGGCATGCTGTGCTCGGCCAAGGAACTGGGCCTGGACAGCGATGCCTCGGGCCTGTTCGAGCTGCCGGCCGATGCGCCGGTCGGCCAGTCGCTGGTCGAGTACCTCGGCCTGCCCGACGCCAGCATCGAGATCAAGCTGACCCCCAACCGTGCCGATTGCTTCAGCATCCGCGGCATCGCCTTCGACGTGGCCGCCGCGTGCGCCAGTGAAGTGGTGCCGTTCACCGCCGCGCCGGTCCCGGCGGTGGGGACGCGCGAACTGACCGTTGCACTGGGCGCAGGCGCCGAGGCGCCGCGTTACGTCGGTCGCGTCATCGAGGGCATCAACGCGCGCGCGGCCACTCCGCTGTGGATGGCCGAGCGCCTGCGTCGCAGTGGCGTGCGCCCGGTGTCGCTGCTGGTGGATATCACCCAGTACGTGATGCTGGAGCTGGGCCAGCCGATGCACGCCTTCGACCTGGGCACCCTGCAGGGCAGCATCGGCGTGCGCCGTTCGCGTGCCGGTGAAGCGCTGAAACTGCTGGACGGCCGCGATGCCGCGCTGGACGACAGCTTCCTGGTCATCACCGACGCCGATCGCCCGATCGCGCTGGCTGGCCTGATGGGCGGCTTCGACACCCGCGTCACCGATGACACCACCGCCGTGTTCCTGGAGGCGGCGCATTTCGCGCCCGCCGCGATCATGGGCCGTGGCCGCAAGCTGGGCCTGCATACCGATGCCGGCCACCGCTTCGAGCGCGGCGTCGACCCGGCGCTGCCGCGTACCGCCATCGAGTACGCCACCCGCCTGGTCCTGGACCTGGCCGGCGGCACCCCGGGCCCGGTCACCGAAGCGCTGCGTGCGGACGACCTGCCGGCGACCGCCACGATCGCTCTGCGCCGTGCGCGCATCGCCCGCGTGCTCGGCATCCAGATCGCCGATGCCGAGGTCGAGCGCATCCTGCGCGCGCTGGGCATGGACGTGGCGGCGGCCGCCGACGGCTGGCAGGTGACCGCGCCGAGCCGCCGGTTCGACATCGCGATCGAAGAAGACCTGATCGAGGAACTGGCCCGCATCCACGGCTACGAGCAGATCCCGACCACGCTGCCGGGCGGCGCATCGCGCATCGCCATGCCCAGCGAGACCCGCCTGGACGACCTCAGCGTCCGCCGCCAGCTGGTCGCGCGGGACCTGCAGGAGACCATCAACTACGCCTTCGTCGACGCCGGCCTGCTGGGCCACTGGCAGTTGCAGGGCGACGTGGTGGCGCTGGCCAACCCGCTGTCGGCCGAACTGGCGGTGATGCGCCCGTCGCTGCTGCCGGGGCTGGTGGCCACGCTGGGCCGCAACGCGGCGCGCCAGCTGGGCCGGGTGCGCCTGTTCGAACTGGGCCGCAGCTTCCACCCGCAGGCCGGCGACGGCCAGCCGGCGCCGCTGGAAACCCAGCGCGTGGCCGCCGCCGTGTGCGGCGATGCAGATCCGCAGCAATGGGGCCTGGCCACCCGCAAAGTCGACTTCCATGACCTCAAGGGCGACCTGGAATCGCTGGCCGCCGCCTCCGGCGCGGTGCTGACCTTCCAGCCCTCGCAGCGCCCGTATGGCCACCCGGCGCGTTCGGCCGATGTGCTCCGCGATGGCGTGGTGCTGGGCTGGATCGGCCAGGTGCACCCGCGCCTGGCCAAGGCCATGGACATCGACGTGGACGTGTTCGCCTTCGAGATGGACCTGGCCCTGCTGGCCGCGCGCCAGCTGCCGCGTGCCAGCGAGCTGTCGCGCTTCCCCTCCGTGCGGCGCGACCTGGCCTTCCTGGTGCCCGAGGCCGTCGCCTGGGCCGACCTGGAGGCCACCCTGCGCCGTGCCGTCGGCCCGTTGCTGCGCCAGGTCACCCTGTTCGACCGCTACGTCGGCCAGGGGGTCGAGCCGGGCTTCAAGAGTCTCGCTATGGGCTTGATTTTGCAGGACAAGTCGCGCACTCTGACGGACCGCGACGTGGATTCGGTAGTGGCCGAGGCGGTCTCTGCCATGGAGCGCGAACACCACGCCCGGATCCGCGGTTGAGCGGGCAGCATGGGGGATAGCAGGCAATGGCATTGACCAAGGCTGAGATGGCCGAAAAGCTGTTCGACGAAGTGGGTCTGAACAAGCGCGAGGCCAAGGAATTTGTCGACGCGTTCTTCGATGTGTTGCGAGAGGCATTGGAACAGGGACGTCAGGTGAAGCTGTCCGGCTTCGGCAATTTCGACCTGCGGCGCAAGAACCAGCGCCCGGGCCGCAACCCGAAGACCGGTGAGGAAATTCCGATTTCCGCCCGCACGGTGGTCACCTTCCGTCCGGGCCAGAAGCTCAAGGAAAGGGTAGAGGCATATGCTGGATCCGGGCAGTAACCGCGAACTTCCGCCGATACCGGCCAAGCGCTACTTCACCATTGGTGAAGTCAGCGAGCTGTGCGACGTCAAGCCGCACGTGCTGCGCTACTGGGAGACCGAATTTCCCAGCCTCGAACCGGCCAAGCGCCGCGGCAACCGACGTTACTACCAGCGCCACGACGTGCTGATGGTGCGCCAGATCCGCGGCCTGCTCTACGAGCAGGGCTACACCATCGGCGGCGCGCGCCTGCGCCTGGAAGGTGCCGGCGCCCGCGACGAATCGGCGCTGAGCAACCAGATCATCAAGCAGACGCGGATGGAGCTGGAAGAAGTGCTTCAATTGCTGCGTCGCTGAACAAATACGCGGATAAAACCGTTATACTCGTCGGCCCGCTGAGAGGCGGGGACATTGCCAGCATCATCGGGGCGTAGCGCAGCCTGGTAGCGCATCTGCCTGGGGGGCAGAGGGTCGTCGGTTCAAATCCGGCCGTCCCGACCAATGTTGGTAAACGATCAAGGGCTTGCACAGCGATGTGCGGGCCCTTTTTCATTGCGTGCGGGAAACACCGCGCGCCGGCACCGCCGCGCGCGCTGGCGCTGCCGTCAACCGCGCGCCACGCCCGCGCCGGCATCCTCGCAGGTGAAGCGCAACACGGCGTCCAGCAGTGCCTCCAGGCCGTCGGTGTCATACGCACCGAAGCCACTGCCCAGCATCTGCAGCCAATAGCCGTCGGCGGCCAGCCGCGCGACCCGCAGCCTGGGGTCGGTGCGCTCGGCGGGGAGCGCGTCCAGGCGGGCGCCGAGCCACTGCCGCCACTGTTCGGCGAACGCCGGTTCCACCAGCGCGGTGAGGGAGAACCTCGCCCAGCTGCGATCGTCCATCTGCATCGCCGCGAACGTGGCCCGCACATACGCGCGCGTGAAGCGCCCGTGGGGCGTCGGGTCGTCGGCGAGCAGCGCGTCTATCGCCACGCCGAACTGCGCCAGGCACTCGGCATACGCGGCCTCGAGAAGCGCCTGGCGGTTGGGGAAATGATGGAACAGCGCGCCCTTGCTGACGCCCGCGCGTGCGGCCACGGCGAGCACGGTGACGCTGCCCAGGCCGGCGTGCACGGCCTCCTGCACGGCCGCATCCAGCAGCGCGGCACGCACGATCTCCGGCTGCCGGCGGCGTGTGCTGGCGCCCATCAGTGCGCCGCCGCCTTAGAGAAGGCGTTGATCATGACCACGCCCGCGACGATCAACGCCACGCCCGTGACGGCCTGCCAGTCCAGCGACTGCTTGAACACGGTCACGCCGATCACCAGGGTGAGCACGATGCCCACGCCGCCCCAGATCGCATAGGCGATGCCCAGCGGCAGCGTCTTCAAGGCATGGCTGAGCAGGTAGAAGGACACCAGGTAGCACAGGGCCATGCCGAGCGTAGGACCGAGCTTGCTGAACTGCTCGGTCTTCTGCAGCAGCAGGGTGCCGGTGACCTCGGCCACGATGGCGCCGGACAGGAACAGGTACGCAGTGATGAGGGGGGACATGATGTCATCCATTGTTAGATACCGACCGGGCGGTATGTTACTTGCCTGCGCGATGAATGGCGGATGACCGCGCATTCACGCGCGCCGCTTTCGGGACGGGCGTTGCGGGTCGTCGGCGCGTCGGCGAGCGCGGCTTCCAGGTGGCGGGCCCGTTGCGAGGGACGACGTAGCGGCTACCATGCCGCATGACTACTTCTCCGGCGGATCCAAACGCACCGCGCCTGCTTGGTTTCGACGTGCCCGACCTGCACAGCCGCGTCGACCACGCCGAGGACGAGGCCATCGTGGCCATGCTCGATGTCGAACCCTCGAGCGCGTGGCTGCAGGTCTTCCATGCCCATGTCGATGCCCTGAAGGGCGAACTCGGCCTGGCCGGGGTGGCCATGGATGGCCGCAGCATCCGCTTCTTCGGCTCCATCGCCGACAGTCGGCGCCTGGCCAATGAGATTACCGGGCTGATCAAGGACGTCGCGCAGGCGCTGTCCAGCCAACGCTGACCCTCCGCACGGCGGACCCGCCACGCGATCGCGCGGCGTGGCGCATGCCGTGCGGTTTCCCGTAGCGCAGCCGACCGACGGTCGGCGTTACATTCAAGGTATTGCCATGAACGAACAACCCCCGCCGTACGCCACTCCCAAGAGCCCATTGGCGCAGGCCAAGCGCGTGCGCATTCCGCACCTGCAGCAGATGAAGGAACGCGGCGAGAAGTGGGCGATGCTGACCGCCTACGACATGTACACCGCGGCGATCTTCGAGGATGCGGGCATCCCGGTGCTGCTGATCGGCGATTCGGCGTCCAACAACGTGCTCGGCAACGACAGCCTGCTGCCGATCACCGTCGATGAGCTGATGCCGCTGGTGCGCGCGGTGAGCCGGTGCACGCGCCGGCCGCTGGTGATTGCCGATCTGCCGTTTGGCTCTTACCAGGCCTCGCCGGAGCAGTGCTTCCACACCGCGGTGCGCTTCATGAAGGAAGGTGGCGCGCATGCGGTGAAGCTGGAAGGCGGGATCGAGATGGTGCCGCAGGTGCGCAAGCTGGTCAGCTCCGGCATCCCGGTGATGGCGCACATCGGCTTCACCCCGCAATCGGAGCACCAGTTGGGCGGCTTCCGCGTGCAGGGCCGTGGCGATAGTGGTCCGGTGCTGGTGGAAGCGGCGCGTGCATTGGAAGCGGCCGGTGCGTTCGCGGTGTTGATCGAGATGGTGCCGGCCGACGTGGCCGCGCAGATTACCGCCGCGGTGTCGGTGCCGACGGTAGGCATCGGCGCGGGCAGCGACTGCGATGCGCAGGTGCTGGTGTGGCAGGACATGGCCGGGCTGCGAACCGGCGCATTGCCGCGTTTCGTCAAGCAATACGCAGACATGCACGGGCTGCTGCAGAAGGCCGCGCGCGAGTTTGCCGCCGAGGTGGAGGCGGGTGTGTTCCCCGGGCCGGAACACGCGTTCCAGTCGTAACCGGCAGGGGCGGAATGCAGCGCGTCGGGTGGCCGTCCTAGCCGATGGCGCGCAGCACTTCTTCGATCAGAACCACGTAGCAGGCCACGAAGTAGAACTTCAGCAAGGCCGGATGTTGCTTGGTGATAAGCGCGCGCATGGGCGTGAGCAGGAAGGAGTGGACGCCTCGATTGTGACGGAGGCGTGAATTTGTGGCAATGATCACAAATTAAACGCGCTTAGCGAGATGATGAACGTTCATGAGGCCATCTCGAACCAGCGCCAAGTGATTGATATTAAAGGGTTCAATCGGAGTTCAATCGCTCCCGGACGGCCCGTCTAGCCGTCCGGAATGCCTTCAGCGTGTCCCTGCCGCGCCGCGCAGCAGCCGGCGCAGGAGCGCCGCGGCCAGGGTGAGCGGCAGGATGATCGGCCACTGCAGGAGGAACAAGCCGGTGGTGACCTCCCATGTTGTCCAGGTAGTGCCGAATACCTGCGCATCCGGCGGTCCGAGGCGGATCACCGCCAGCGTGGCCAGCACGAATGCCAGGTCCTGCCAGACGCGTGGCCGGCGCGGGCGGGCCAGCCGGTCAACCAGGACCAGCGCGGGCAGGACCACCAGGCTGGCCAGCAACGCATGGATCAGCACATCGCCACGTGCGTAGCCGTAGGGAATCGAGGGCCATGTCCAGCCGAGCCGGTCGCTCACAAGGGCGGCGGTCAGCACGCATGCGAAGGTGACCGACGTGGCGGACAGCACGGCAAGATCGATGGCGGCCTGCCACAGCGTGCGTGCGAGCGTCGGTGGTGATGCAGCGGGCAGGGTCGTCATGCGGGCGTGGGCGGTGCGGGCGGCAATCTCAACAGATTTCGCCGTCGCTGTCGCGCCCGGTTTCCCGCGTGGCGTGCGCAACGTCTAGAGTGATCCAACCGACCACGCCATGACGGAGAACAGGATGATCAGGACGTTGCTCGATGCCGACCTGGACGCTGCAAGCGCGGTGTGCATGCGTGCCTTCCTGATGGCCGTGGCGCCGTCGCTGGCAGCGCACGGCGTGGCGACGTTCCGCATGATCGCCGCGCCGGATGGCTTTGCACAGCGCCGTGACCAGGACAACCTGCAACTGGTGTACGACGCGTCGGGACAGTTGCAAGGCGTCGGCGAACTGAAACAGCGCCGCCACGTGGCGATGCTGTTCGTCGACCCGGCATGCCAGCGCCAGGGCGTAGGCGAGGCGTTGTTGGCCGCGCTGGTCGCGCAGGCACGCACCGAGGTGCTCACCGTCAGCGCCTCGTTGCCGTCGGTGGGTTTCTACGCACGCCATGGTTTCCAGTGCGCCGGCGACGTGGCCGAGTCGGCGGGGCTGGTGTACCAGCCGATGCAACGCACGCTGGTCGCAGGGAGCGGCTAAGTCGCACGCTGCTTCACGCCCTTCGTGCGCGCTGTTCACGAGGGCGGGACGGGCGCGCGACTATCGTGACTGCCTGTCAGTCATCCCGTTTCGGGAAAAAGGATCAGCATGATCAAGTGGGCCATCATCTTCGCCATCATCGGCCTCATCGCCGGCGCGCTCGGCTTCGGCGGCCTCGCCGGTGCATCCATCGGCGTGGCCAAGTTCCTGTTCTGGGCCGGCATCATCATCGCCGTGGTGCTGTTCCTGCTGGGCATGACCATCGCCAAGAAGGTCACCTGAGCAAGAAAGTCACCTGAGCCTGGCCAATGCCCGGCGGCAAACGACGAAGGCCTGCGCAGCGATGCGCAGGCCTTCTGCGTTACTGGAAGAAGAACGACACGCCCAGCCCGGCCTGCAGGTCGGGGCTGTCGTGGTCCAGGCCCACATCGAAGGAGGCGTCCAGTTGCACCGTGCGCGCCACCATCCAGGTGAGGCCGGCGCCGGCGATGGCGGTAGACGGCTCGCCGTCGGTATGCGTGAACCCGGCTTCGATGTAACTACTGACGCGGTCGCTCAGTGCCACGCTCAGGCTCGGCGACCAGGTGAAGCTGTCCTCGCCCGCGCCACGGGTGGCATTGGCATACAGCGCGCCGCTCCAGCGGTCGTCAAAGGTGTACTCGTAGCTGGCGCCGAGGGCGTATTGGGTGCCGCCTTCGCTGAAATCGCGGGCGCCGGTGGCGAAACTGCTGCTGGCGAGCAGCGCGAAGGCGTGCCTGTCGGAGGACGAAGGCAGCGCGATCTTCAGCGCCAGGCCGCTGTCGCCGGCACCGTTGATGCTGCGCGAGCGGGCGCCGCGCGGGTCCACCTGAAGGTGGTTCCAGGGCGTGCTGAACACCTGCAGTTCCGCGTGCTCGGCCACGCCGATGCGCAGGTTGAGGTCACTGCTGTACTGGGTGGAACGGGTGCCGTCCTCATCGCGGTCGCGCTCCACGCTGGGCAGGCCCCACTCCAGCGCCACGCTGCCGCGCGGCAGCGTGCTGGGCGAGAAGCCGATGCCGGGGCGGTCGAAGGCGGGGGTCTCCTCGCCGCCGTCCTGCGCCAGGGCAGGTGAGGCGAGCAGCAGCAGGGCCAGGGTGGTGGTCAGGCGCATCGTACGATCTCCGGTAAGCGCGGCAGCTTGGTAGAGCGCGCGCCAAGGGATCGTGAGGGTGGTGACCGAACGCGCTCAGGCGTCTGGCCGGGTCAGGGTCAGCAGTCCATCGAGCAGGCGGTTGGCGCGTGGCCGGCCATCGGCATCGATCGGGTCGGCCAGCGACTGCAGCCAGAAGCCGTGCGCGGCGCGGCGCGCGGCGGTCAGGCGATGGTCGCTGCCTTCGCCGGGATGCTGCAGCAGGCGGCCCTGGATCCAGTGCTTGAGGGCCTGGGCGATCTCGGGATCGGGACGCCCGCGCGGCGCGCCGGGCCCCGCATCGTTGCGGGCCAGGCAGGCGCGGAAGATCGCGGTGACGTAGGCGCGCGAGAAGCGCCCGTGGATGACCGGGTCCGCTGCGATCAATGCCTCCACGGCGTGATCGAAATCGACGAGGGCCTGGGCGAGCAGCGGATCGCCGCTGCTGTCCTGGGTGCTCATCATCGGGAAGGGTCGGCTCATGCGGGCTCCGTCGGGTGGGGCGAAAATACGGACCGGCGCAGCTAGTGCAACGCCGGCGGCGCGGCCTGTGGCAGCCGTGGCGCGGTGTCGCCGGGCTGCAGCAGGAGGTCGTTGAGCAGCGCGATCACCCGCTCGCCTTCGCCGTTGCAGGCCAGCTCGAAGGTGGTCTGCATGCCCAGCGAGGGCAGCGGGGTGTGCAGGATCCAGTCGAGCACCGCCGTCCGGTTCGGCTCGATGCGCAGGGCCATTTCGGCGACGCGGCGTACGATTCCCTGGCGCATGTCAGAACCCGTAGCTGAGCGAGAGCGCGGCCGCGTCCATGTGGTCGCCACGCGTCATCGGGCTGTCCTTGATCGCGTCGGACAGGACGGAGCGACGCAGCGAGGCCGTCGCGGTCCAGTGCGTGCCCAGCGGCATCACTGCGGTCAGGTCGATGTACGGCGAGACGCCACTGCCGGCACGATAGCGGGCCAGGCCGCTGCGGCGCGCTTCGGCGTCGCTGATGCCGAAGTAGTAGTCGTTGAGGGCGCTGCCGGCATAGTTCACGCCGATCCCGGGCATCAGAGTGACCCGGCCGGTGGGCAACGGATAGGCGTACTTGGCGTCTGCGGCGATGCCACCGCCGTGGCCGCTGACCTCGGCCTGCACGTTGGCCTGCACCAGGCCCCACGATGCGTTGTGGCGCAGCGCCACGCCGGCCATCGCGGAGAAGCCGCGGTTGGACAGCTGGCGCAGTTGCAGGTCGTCGCTGTCCTTGCGCTTGAAGCGCATCATGTACGGCGAGGCCATCAGCGAGACTTCGGTCTGTTCGGTGTCGAACACCTTGTAGCCGATGCTGCCACCGCGCAGGTGGAACCTGCGGCCTTCGTAGCTGATGATCGGCGCCGCGACGGTGTCGGTCCCGTAACCGGCATACGGCGATTTCAACGCCACCACGGCCACGCCGAGGCTGCTGCGCGGCTTGGCGCCCGGCGCCTGGGCCATGGCGCTGCCCGCGGCCAGCCAGGCCACGGTCATCAGCGCGAGCGCGAGCAGATAGGGGCCGATGGCCCGCGGGGCGCCGTCGTTGGCGTTGGGGCGGCAGTGGCCTGCCTGGGGGGAGTCTTCCTTGGAACGCACGCGCGTGTACCTGCAACAGTGGGAATGCCAGACAGGCAGGGTGCCGGGGCTACATTGTCGGAACGTTGCGCCGGGCCGCGCGGTACCATCGGCAGCCGTCGACCCTGTCCCCCACGCCCATGCGCATCCTGCTGCTCGAAGACGATCCGGAACTGGCCAATGCCATCCAGGCCAGCCTGGGCCGGCACGGCATGGTGGTGGACGTGGTGGCCAGCATGGCCCAGGCCGGCGAAGCGCTCAAAGCCGGCGTGCACCAGATCCTGCTGCTGGACCGGCAGTTGCCCGATGGCGACGGCGCCAACTTCGTGCGCGTGGCGCGCAGCCTGGTGCCCAACCTGCCGGTGATCATGCTCACCGCGCGCGATTCGGTGGCCGACCGGGTGGTCGGCCTGGACGTGGGCGCCGACGACTACCTGACCAAACCTTTCGCGGTGGAAGAGTTGCTGGCGCGGATCCGCGCGATCTCGCGGCGGCCCTCGCAGATCGCGTTGCCGGTGCTGCTGCTGGGCCGCCTGCAGTTCGATTTCGTCGCACGCGAGGCGACGGTCAATGGCGTGCTGCTGGCGTTGCCGCGCCGGCAGTTGCTGGTGCTCGAAGCGCTGGCGGTACGGCAAGGCCGCACGGTGGCGCGCGCGGCGCTGCTGGAAGCGGTGTACGGTTTCGACGATGCGATCCAGTCCAATGCGCTGGACGCGCACGTGTCCAAGCTGCGCAAGGCGCTGGCCGAGGCGGATGCGCAGGTGGAAATCCACGTCATGCGCGGCATCGGCTACCTGTTGAAGGAGGTGGCATGAAATTCCTCAAGCCCGGGTCGCTGTCCTTCAGCCTTGCCTGGAAGATCATCCTCATCCAGGTGACCATGGTGGCGATGGGGCTGGTCGGCATGGTGCTGATGTATGGCGACAGCGGCGCGGGCTACATCGACTGGAAGATGAGCGAGTCGATCGCCAAGTCGATCCGTGTCGACGGCGATGCGCTGCAGGTGGACTGGGCCGCGCTGGACCGCGCCGCGCAGGACCGACCGGCCACGTTCTGGTTTGCCGCCAGTGACGAGGACGGCCGCCAGCTCACCCACGGCACCGTGCCGGAGGTCTTCCGCCCGCTGGTGGCGCAGCTGCAGTACCTGGAGCCCACCGACATCCGCACGCGCACGCGCGCGGCCGAGCTGGCGATGCGGATCTGGGTCAACGACACGCCGGAGGGACGCGTGCACGTGATGATCGGCGGCATGCCGCATCGCGGGTTGTGGCGGCAGATGCTGGTGGTGATCGGTTACCTCGGTGGCTGGATCACCGTGCCGCTGATCGTGATCACGCTGGTGGTGGCACCGTGGGCGATCCACCGCTCGCTGCGCGGGGTCAACCGTGTGGCCGCGCAGGCGGCGGCGATCCAGATCAACGAGCGTGGCGGCGGCCTGGATACGCACGCGGTGCCGGCGGAGATCTTCCCGCTGGTGGATGCCTTCAATGCCGCCGTGCGGCGCATCGGCGAAAGCTACGACGCGCAGGACCGCTTCCTGGTGGGGGCGGCGCACGAGCTGCGCATGCCGATCGCGATCCTGGCCACGCGCATCGACGACCTGCCGCCGGGGCCGGCACGCTCGCGGCTGCAACGCGACCTGAGCCGACTCAGCAACATCGCCGAGCAGTTGTTGGACCTGCAGCGGCTGGATCACCATCGCAGCCACTCCCAGCGCGTGGACCTGGCCGCGCTCACCCGCGAAGTGGCCGGTGACGTGGCACCGCTCGTGCTCGACGCCGGCTATGCCTTCTCGGTGGATGCACCGGAGGAGCCGGTGTGGGTGCGGGGCGATCCGCATGCGCTGCATCGGGTGGTGGCCAGTCTGTTGCAGAACGCGATCGCCCACGGAGGCGACCGCGGCATGATCGCGGTGGCGCTGCAGCCCGATGGCGTGCTGGCGGTGACCGATGAAGGCTCCGGCGTGCCCGAGCAGGAGCGCCAGGCCATCTTCGAACCGTTCCATCGGTTGCGGCCCAGCGGCAGTGGCAGTGGCCTGGGGTTGTACCTGGCGCGCGAGATCATGCTGCGCCACGGCGGCAGCATTGCGGCAGAAAGCGCAGCCGGCGGCGGCGCGCGCTTCGTGGTGGCATTGGCGGTCGATCGCGGTGCTGCGACGCCGGGCTGAGGCCTGCCCGACTGCGATACGCCCGCACCCGCGGCACCCGCGCGGGGGCGATCAGCGCGACGCGCCCGGGCCATCGTGGCGCGCTGGCGCCGCCGTGCAGTACGCATCGAAGGCGGCCGCGCTGTTGTCGATCTGGCGGGCTTTGGCGAGTTCCCAGGGCCGCTCGCATTGCGCGGTACGCGCGCACCAGCGGTAGCCGGCCGAACCAATGCAGCCGTGGGGGTCACGGTCTGCGCCGGGCATCGGCGGGGCGGGGGAGGGCCCTGCAGCGCCGGGGTGGCTGCAGGCGGTGAGCAGGCTGACCAACAGTACGACGGGAAGGGATCGCCACATGGCCGGAGCTCCTTGTGCAGGTCCGGCCAGCGTAGCGCGTGCAGGGGCGCTGCCGGTTCACTGCCTCATCACCGGGGATGGGCTGTGATCGGGCGCATCACCCCCGCCCTGCCCGGAGACCGCTGATGACGTCTTTCGCGTACGTGCGTCTGTCGCTGCTGGCGCTGGCCCTGTCCGCCGCCACCGCGGTCGCTCCGGCCGCGGCCTGCACCCGCGTGGTCTACCTGGGCGACCACCAGGATGTGATCACCGCGCGGTCGATGGACTGGAAGAGCGACATTGCCACCCATCTGTGGGTGCTGCCGCGCGGCATCGCGCGCACTGGCCAGGCCGGTCGCCATTCCATCCGCTGGACCGCCCGCTACGGCAGCGTGGTCGCCAGCGCGTACGACGTCGCCACCACCGACGGCCTCAACGAGGCCGGGCTGTCGGCCAACCTGCTGTGGCTGGTGGAGTCCGGGTATCCCGCGGCGCGCGGGCGCAAGCCGGGCCTGGCGATCTCGCTGTGGGCGCAGTACATGCTCGACAACTTCGCCACCGTGGCAGAGGCCGTGGCGGCGCTGCAGCGCGAGCCCTACGCGCTGGTGACCGACAGGGTGCCCGGCGAGGCGCGGCTGGCCACCCTGCATCTGTCGCTGTCCGATGCCAGCGGCGACAGCGCCATCATCGAGTACATCGACGGCAAGCAGGTCATCCACCATGACCGCGCCTACCAGGTGATGACCAACTCGCCGGTGTTCGAGCAGCAGTTGGCGCTCAATGCGTACTGGCAGCAGATCGGTGGCACGGTGATGCTGCCTGGCACCAACCGATCGGCCGATCGGTTCGCGCGCGCAACGTTCTACGTCAACGCCATTCCCAAGTCCGAGGACCCGGTGGTGGCGCTGGCCAGTGTGTTCAGCGTGATCCGCAACGTGTCGGTGCCTTACGGCATCACCACCGAAGGCGAGCCCAACATCTCGTCCACGCGGTGGCGCACGGTGGCCGACCACAAGCGAAAGCTGTATTTCTTCGAGTCCGCGCTCACCCCCAACACCTTCTGGGTGGATCTGAACAAGGCCGACTTCAGCGTCGGCGCGCCGGTGCGCAAGCTCGACCTGGGCACCGACCAGCGCAACGTATTCGCCGGTGATGCACTGGCCCGGTTCCAACCCGCGGTCCCATTCGTCTTCCTCGGCACCGGCGACTGACGCCGTAGATTCAGACCAATCCGATATCCCGGCTGCTGTGCCGCCCGTATCGTGCTGCACGTGCGCTTCTTTCCGCACGGATGCGCGCCGCAGGAGCGATCAGCATGGTGATCAGAGTGCAATGCAAGGACCGCCGCTGGCAGGTCATCCACCCGTTGCGTGCCGCCCCGATCGGCTTTGCCAGCGGCGCGGTGGCGTTCGATTTCGCCGACGCGCTGGCCCGTGCGCACCACGACCAGACCGGGCAGGTCAGTGCGGTACGCGTGGAGGCGCTGGGCGCGTTCGTCGATGCGGTGCGTTACGGCGCGGCCGCCGCGACGGACTTACGCGTCGCGGTCGAGGTTGCCACTGAGCCGCTGCAGGAAGCTTGCCAGCAGCATGGTTTCATCGACACTGAAGCCGGCCAGCATGCGGGTGTTGCCGTCGTTGAGGATCTCGCGCGCCTGCGGTAACCGCTGCAGCGCCAGCGGAGTGAGCTCGATGCGCTGCGCGCGCGGGTGGTGGGGATCGGGAAAGCGCTGGATCAGGTGATCGCGCTCCAGCCGTGCCAGGGTCTGCGCCATCGAGGGTTGTTCCACCCGCAGCAGGCGGGCCAGCTCGGCCTGGGTCGCCGCCTTGCCTTGGCGCAGGGCCTCCAGCACCGGCAGGCTGGCCATGCCCAGGCCCAACGGGCGCAGCTCGGTTTCGGCCATCCGGCTCAACTCGCGGGCCACGCGCTTGATCAGGAAAGACGGGACGTTCCTGGGATCGGGACGCTCCATGCGCTCGCTCCGGTCTGTTGACATAGGCGCCTATGATATAGAGCATAGGGTCCTATGTTGAAGCCCTGGAGGCGGTCGATGTCCCCGTTCCCCCGTATTGCCATCGTCGGTGCCGGCCCGGCCGGCCTGCTGTTGGCCTGCCGCCTGCACCAGGCCGGCAGGCCGTTCACCCTCTACGAAGCCGACGGCGCCGCCGATGCGCGCAGCCAGGGCGGCATGCTCGACCTGCATGTGGACACCGGCCAGGCCGCGCTGCGCAGTGCCGGCCTGTTCGAGCGTTTCCAGCAGTGGGCGCGCTACGAAGACCAAGGCATGCGCCTGTTCGATGCCGACGGCCGGCTGCTGCTGGAAGACGACGGCCAGGCCGGCGACCGCCCGGAGATCGACCGCGGCCACCTGCGCGACCTGCTGCTGGCGGCGCTGCCGGCCAACACCGTGCGGTGGGGCCACGCGCTGCAGCAGGCTGCGTTCGAGGGCGAGCAGGTCGAGCTGCGGTTCGGCAACGGCCACGTCCAGCGGCATGACCTGGTGGTCGGCGCCGACGGTGCCTGGTCGAGGCTGCGCCCGCTGCTCACCGGGGTGCGTCCGCTGCATGCGGGTATCACGCTGTACGAGCTCTCGCTGCCGGATGTCGACCGGGCCCATCCGCAGTTGGCGGCGCTGGTCGGGCACGGCACGTTGATCGCCAAACGCGGACAGACCACGTTGTTCGCCCAACGCAATGCCGGGGCCCACGTGCGCGTTTACGCCTCGCTGCCGCAGGTGCTGGGCGAGGGCGACCTGGCGCCCCTGTTGTCGCGCGAGGACCTGCTGGAGCAGTTCGCCGATTGGCATCCCGACCTGCGCCGCCTGATTGCCGAAGCCGGCGACGCCGTGCGGCCGTGGCCGATCCACATGCTGCCGGTGGGCCATCAGTGGACGCATCGCCGGTCGCTCACGCTGGTGGGCGATGCCGCGCACCTGATGCCGCCGGCAGGCGAAGGCGCCAACCTGGCCCTGCGCGACGCGGCCGACCTGGCCGACGCCGTGTGCAGCGAGGCGTGGGAGGTGGCCGTGCCGGCCCATGAGAAGGTGATGATGGCGCGGGCGGCGGTGGCTGCGGCGAGCGCGCAGCGCCTGCTGGTGGCCAGCTCGCCGACGCATCTGCTGGAGGTGCTGGGCGGTGACCCGGCCACGGCCTGACGCGCATCCCGCGGTGGGGCTCGGGCGTGTGACGCGCCCCGGCATGGCCCAGTCAGCCAGGCGTCGGTTACCTAAATAGGGGATGAAATCAGCGACTTTCGGCCTATGTCGCGTCCCCTCGCTTTGCCACATCCTGTGTCCCACCACCACACACGGTTCAGAGGCAGGCATGAGGAGCAACGGGATGAAGCACGGAAAGCGCACGTGGATGTGGGCATTGCTGCCCTCGATGCTGCTGTTGGGCGGCGCGGTGCAGGCGCAGTCGTACGGCGGCTACAGCGATGGCCCGGTACGTTGCGAATCGATCAAGGGCCGCACCCAGCAGTGCGCACTGGATGGCCGTGCCCGGCTGGTCCGGCAGATCTCCGGTACGCCCTGCGTGGAAGGGCAGACCTGGGGCCAGGCCCGCAACGGCGTCTGGGTCACCCAGGGCTGCCGTGCCGAGTT
This sequence comes from Stenotrophomonas sp. Steno-Z1, assembly GCF_056393175.1. Lineage (NCBI taxonomy): Bacteria > Pseudomonadati > Pseudomonadota > Gammaproteobacteria > Lysobacterales > Lysobacteraceae > Stenotrophomonas > Stenotrophomonas sp. Steno-Z1. The sequence goes on from NZ_JBWJPB010000001.1 coordinate 684,756, forward strand.
CATCGCCGAAGGCCGCGGCCGGGGCGGCGGCTGGGGCAACAACCACGGCGGTAACAACCATGGCGGCAACAACGGGGGCAATTGGGGCGGGCGTGGCGAGCTGCTGACCTGCGACTCGAACAACCGCCGCCGTCAGCGTTGCACGGCCAACGTGCGCAACGAGGCGCGGCTGATTCGCCAGACCTCGGGCACCGCCTGCGTGGAAGGCAGCACCTGGGGCTGGGACCGCACCGGGATATGGGTCGACGGCGGCTGCCGCGGCGAGTTCATGGTCAACTGATCGACCGGGCCGCTGCCGTGCGTAGATTCAGAAAAATCTGATACAGCGCACAGTTTTGATGGAGTACTGTCCGGGGCGGGAAGCCCCGGCTTCCCTGCCGACAGGGGCCGCCGCGCTGCAATGGCGCGGCCTGGCCGCCTCCGGTATGCCGCCTCATGGAGAGAGAGCATCGCATGCTGATCCGCCTGCAACTGGAGCACCGCCTGTGGCGTGTGCTGCACCCGGATAGACTGGAATCCTTCCGCTTCCACGACAGCGCCAAGGCGTTCGATTTCGCCGATGCGCTGGCACGCCTGCACCACACCGAAACCGGCCACCGCAGCTCGGTGCGGGTGGAAGCCAGCGGCGCGTACGTGGAGGCGGTGCGCTACGGTTGAGGCCCGCGCGGCGGCACACGCGCGGACACCAGAGCGGCCGCGTCGAGACGACGCGGCCGCTTGCCGTGTGGCCCCTACGGACCGTGGGCCGACGGCCCTGGATCAGCCTGCGGCGCTGAGCGGGTGGCCGTTGCCGGCCAGCTGCGGCCAGCGCTTGAGCACCGCCGCACGGATGCCGGCGGCATCGATGCCGGCTTCGGCCAGCAGGTCTTCGCGGCTGGCGTGGTGCTGGAAGCTGTCGGGCAGGCCCAGGTGCAGGATCGACTTGAGCACGTCCTCGGCATTGAACAGCTCGGCTACGCCGGAGCCGGCGCCGCCGGCCACCACGTTGTCTTCGATGGTGACGAAGCCGTCGTGGGTGCGGGCCAGTTCCAGCAGCAGGGCACGATCCAGCGGCTTGATGAAACGCATGTTGACCACGCTCAGGCCCAGTTCGCGGCCCACCGCTTCGGCGGCCGGCACGGTGCTGCCGAAGGCCAGCAGGGCCACGCGGCTGCCCTGCACGCGCAGGTCGGCCTTGCCGATTTCCAGCGTGGACAGATCGGTGCCGGCCGCCACGCCGGTGCCGCTGCCACGCGGGTAGCGCACCGCCGCCGGGCCGGTGTAGGCCAGGCCGGTGCTGAGCATCTGCCTGCATTCGGCTTCATCGGCCGGCGCCATCACCACCATATGCGGCACGCAGCGCAGGAAGCTCAGGTCGAGGTTGCCCGCATGGGTGGCGCCATCGGGGCCGACCACGCCGGCACGATCGATCGCGAACAGCACGTCCAGTTCCTGCACGGCCACGTCATGCACCAGCTGGTCATAGGCGCGCTGCAGGAAGGTGGAGTAGATCGCCACCACCGGCTTGGCGCCCTGGGTGGCCATGCCCGCGGCGAGCGTCACCGCATGCTGCTCGGCAATGGCCACGTCGAAGTACCGGTCCGGGTACTCCTTGCTGAAACGCACCAGGCCCGAGCCTTCGCGCATCGCCGGGGTAATGCCCAGCAGCTTCGGCTCGGCCGCGGCGGCATCGCACAGCCAGTCGCTGAACACATCGGTGTAGGTCGGCTTCTTGGCGCCGCCCTTGGAGACCAGGCCCTTGTCCGGGTCGAACGGGCCCACCGCGTGGTAACCGATCTGGTCACCCTCGGCACGCTCGTAGCCCTTGCCCTTGGTGGTCATCACGTGCAGCAGCTTCAGGCCCTTCAGGCCCTTGAGCGTCTTCAGCGTGGCCACCAGCGCCGGGATGTCGTGGCCATCGATCGGGCCGGTGTAGTGGAAGCCCATTTCCTCGAAGAACGTGGAGGGCACGAACATGCCCTTCCAGTGCTCTTCCCAGCGCTTGACGAAGCGCGCGGTGGGGTTGTTCTTCTTGTCGCCGAGGATCTTCTTGCCGCCTTCGCGCAGCGCGTTGAGCGTGCGGCTGCCGGTGGCGCGGCCGAGCATCTTGGTCAGCCCGCCGACGGCCTCGGAGATGGACATGTTGTTGTCGTTGAGGATCACCAGCAGGTTCGGCTCGTTGTCCATGCCACCGGCATGGTTGAGCGCCTCGTAGGCCATGCCGGCGGTCATCGCGCCGTCGCCGATCACCGCCACGACCTTGCGGTCGTCACCGGCGGCCTGGCGCGCGATGGCCATGCCGAGTGCCGCCGAGATCGAGGTCGAGGAGTGGCCGACGCCAAAGGTGTCGAACTCGCTTTCCTCGCGCTTGGGGAACGGCGCCACGCCGTCCTTCTGCTTGACCGTGTGGATCGCATCGCGACGGCCGGTGAGTATCTTGTGCGGGTAGGTCTGGTGGCCCACGTCCCAGACCAGCTGGTCGATCGGGGTCTGGTAGAGATAGTGCAGTGCCACGGTCAGTTCGATCACGCCCAGCCCGGCGCCGAAGTGGCCGCCACTCTTGCCGACCGACTCGATCAGGTAGGCACGCAGTTCATCCGCGATGGCGGGAAGGTCGGACTCGTCGAACCTGCGCAGGTCATCCGGTGACTGGATGCGCGACAGGCGGGGATAGCGGGCGGAATCGATCATGTTTATCGCGCTTCTTCTGAGCGCCTATTTTCCCCCCCAAACTCGGGTGGGGCAAGCAAACCGCCTTTGCAGTGAGCAAACGGTGAGCGCGCCTGCGACAGTCGGTCGCAGGGCTCAGCCGGCCAGCTTGGAACGTTTGGGCAGTTGCGCCTTCAGGAACGCCATCTGGTCGGCCAGGATGTTGCGGTTGGAGAGGATCATGTGTTCGATCCAGCTGGGGCGGTACGGCACCGCCAGCAGGGGCATGCCCGCCTGCTGCGGGGTACGGTCGCTCTTGCGCGAATTGCAGTGGAAGCAGGCGCTGACCACGTTCTCCCAGACATCCCGGCCGCCCTTGGAGATCGGCATGACGTGGTCGCGGGTCAGCTGCGGGCGGTGGAACTGCTGGCCGCAGTACAGGCACAGGTGCGCGTCGCGGGCGAACAGCGCCTGGTTTGACAGGCTCGGGGTCGGATCGAGCGCGCGCGAGCGGGCGTGGCCGCGCGCGGCGATGATCGGGTGCAGGTCCATGCCGCTGCGCAGCCCGGTCAGTCGGCTGGTGCCGCCGTGGATGTGCAGGCACGGGTCGCCCAGGGTCCAGGCGACGGCATCACGGGCGTAGAGGCAGGCAGCGTCCTGCCAGTTGATCCAGTCCAGCACGCGGCCATGCGCGTCCAGGGACAGCAGGCGCACGCTGCCGGGACGATGCAGGGGGGCGAGGGGCGATACTTCGTCGACCGGGGCGGACGAGGCTCCGGTATCGATCAGACCTAGGCGTGTAGTGTCTGTCTCCATCGGGAAAACAGCTTATACCCGAATCGTTACGAATTGGGTATAGGCGCTTGCGTGCCTGTACCCAATTGGTAACGATTCGGGAGGCATTCCACCTAAACCCCGCGCCCTTGGCGCGCCCCCTTTAACAAAAAGGGGGCTTTTCTCCAGATGGGGTGTCGGTGGTGCCGACCAGCGGTCGGCACCTGCCGGAGTGAAGGTGGTCGCGGTATTCAGTGACCGTTGGTCGGTGGATCGGATTGCCCAATGGCCACCGACCGTGGGTCGGTGGGCCGGTGCGGTGCTCAGGCTTCGCCGAAATGCGCGTCTTCCATGGCCATCAGCGGGGCGGCGCCAGACTGGATCGCGGCGGCGTGGCTGAGGGTGCGCGGGAGGACGCGGGCGAAGTAGAAGCGGGCGGTTTCGCGCTTGGCCTGCTTGAACGCCTCGCTCTGCGCGGAGGCCTCGGCGGCGGCGACGCTGCGGGCCCACCAGTACGCCAGCACCACATAACCCGAATAGAACAGGTAATCGAAGCTGGCCGCGCCGAGTTCGTCCGGGTTGCCGGCCGCGCGCTGCAGGGTGGCCAGGGTCAGCGTGCCCCATTCGTCGGCCTTGGCACGCAGCGGGGCGATGAACTCGGCGAGCGCTTCATTGCCTTCGTTGGCCTGGGCGAAGGCCTCGATCTCGGCCAGCATCAGCTTCAGCCCGGCGCCCTGGCTGGAGGCGGTCTTGCGCCCGATCAGGTCCAGCGCCTGGATGCCGGTGGTGCCTTCGTACAGCGTGGTGATGCGGGCATCGCGGGCCAGCTGTTCCATGCCGTGCTCGCGGATGTAGCCGTGGCCGCCGAAGCACTGCAGGGCGTTGTACGTGTTTTCGATGCCCCATTCGGTCTGGCAGGCCTTGGAGATCGGGGTGAGGAAGCTGACCAGGGTATCGGCGCGCTCGCGCTCGCCGACGTCCTCGGCGTGGTGGGCGACATCGACCAGGGTGGCCGCGTGCAGGGCGAGCAGGCGGCTGCCTTCGACCAGCGACTTGATGGTGAGCAGCATGCGGCGCACGTCCGGGTGGACCAGGATCGGGTCGGCCGGCTTGTCCGGGTTCTTCGGGCCGCTGAGCGAACGCGACTGCAGGCGTTCACGGGCGTACTTGAGGGCGTTCTGGTAGGCACGCTCGGACAGGCCGATGCCTTGCAGTCCGACACCCAGGCGCGCGGTGTTCATCATGGTGAACATGGCCTGCAGGCCCTTGTGCGGCTGGCCGACGAGGTAGCCTTCGGCGCCATCGAAGTTCATCACGCAGGTGACCGAGCCCTTGATGCCCATCTTGTGTTCGATCGAACCGCAGCGCAGCGCATTGCGTTCGCCGACCTTGCCGTCACGGTCGACCTTGAACTTGGGGGTGACGAACAGCGAGATGCCCTTGGCGCCGGCGGGGGCGTCGGGCAGCTTGGCCAGGACCAGGTGCACGATGTTGTCGGTGAGGTCGTGCTCGCCGGCGGTGATGAAGATCTTGGTGCCGGTGATGGCATAGCTGCCGTCGGCGTTCGGTTCGGCCTTGGTCTTGAGCAGGCCGAGGTCGGTGCCGCAGTGCGGTTCGGTCAGGCACATGGTGCCGGTCCAGCGGCCCTCGATCAGCGGCTTGAGGAAGGCGTCCTGCTGCCAGGCTTCGCCGTGCTGCTTGAGCGCTTCGATGGCGCCATGGGAGAGCAGGGGGAAGTTGCCCCAGGCCAGGTTGGCGGCGTTGATCATTTCGTTGAGCGGCACGCCGAGGGTGTGCGGCAGGCCCTGGCCGCCGAGTTCGGGCGCGGCGGTAAGGCCGGTCCAGCCGCCCTCGACGAACTGGGCGTAAGCCTGCTTGAAGCCGGGCGGGGTGGTCACTTCGCCCGTCGCCTGGTCAAGCGCGCAGCCGATTTCGTCGCCGACGCTGTTGAGCGGGGCGAGCACGGTGGCGCTGAAGCGGCCGGCTTCGTCGAGGACGGCATCGACGACGTCGGTGGTGGCATCGGCAAAGCCGAGGCGGGCGAACAGGGGTTCGACCTTGAGCACGTCATGCAGGGCGAAACGGATATCGGAAAGCGGTGCGGTGTAGCTGCTCATCGTCAGGTCTCGATCAGGTGCAAAGGGGGCCGGGGAAGCGGGGGTCAGCGCAGCACGCCGGGCAGGCCGGGGGCCTGGTTGAGGGTGCTGCGGCTGTCGACGTCGAAGCTGCGTTGTTTCTTTTCCTGCGGGGTGGCGCTGACCGTGCCCTTGAGCGCGTACGCGAGGGTGCGATTGCCGGCGAGGGCATCGGCGACGACCAGGCGGGCGCCGGAGGCGGGCTGGAGCTGGAGGGTGATGACGTCGGCGGAGACGCCGCCGATAGAGAGGGCGGGTCGGGTGGCCAGGGTGCCGGCGGTTTCGTCGCCGACGGTGAGGGTGAGGTTGACGTCATCGAAGTGCATGGGCATGGAGCTGAAATTCTGCAGGCGCAGGGCGACGTCCCATCCGCCGTCGGCGCGGACGGTGAGCTGCTGGACGCTGGCGGCCGGGGGCGAGACGCGCTTGACGACGCCGCTGTTGCAGGCGGCAAGGGCGATGGCGGTGGTGGCGGCCAAGGCGATCATCAGGGCGGTACGGAAGCGGTGGTGCATGGGCGCAATCCTCGTGCGGGTGCTGCGTGGGCCAAAGCATACTACGGCGTATGGTGGTTTTGATGGCTTTGGGTGGGTGGGGGGGTTGAGGGTAGTGGGTGTGGGGTGGGTTTTGTTTTTTTCGACGGTGGGGCGGGTGCGACGGCAACGGCGACGGCGACGGCGACGGCAGGGCAACGGCAACCGCAACCGCAACCGCAACGGCAACCGCAACGGCAACCGCAACGGCACAGAGCCAAGGCGGGTTCCGGATCGGTGGGAGGGGGAGGGGGTGGGTGAGTTGGCGGGACACGCCGCAAGTACGTCCGTGTAGGCTCGTTTTGCGCCATCCATGGCGCAAAACCGGTCCCGCCAACTCACCCACCCCCTCCCCACACACATGGCGGGTGCGCATGGGAAGGCGACGGCATTGGGGTGGGGGAGGGAGGGGATGGTGGAGAGCAGGGGACGGGGGAGTGCAGGGAAAGCAGGACAGAGGGGAAGGCAGGACAGAGGGGAAGGCAGGACAGAGGGGAAGGCAGGACAGAGGGGAAGGCAGGACAGAGGGGAAGGCAGGACAGAGGGGAAGGCAGGACAGAGGGAAAGGCAGGGAAGGGGGAAAGGCAGGGAGGGGGGAAGGCAGGGAGGGGGAGAGGCAGGGAGGGGGAGGGAGGGGCAGGGGGACAGGAGGGGCTGGGAGGCTGGGTAGTGCCGAGCCATGCTCGGCAGCTCCAACCGCCAAACGTGTTGCGCGTCCGCGCGCTGAAATGAACCGCCGGCGCTCACCGTTGCGGACCGACCCACTGTCGAGGGGCGGGGCGTAGGGGAGTGCGGGACCGGTTTTGCGCCATGGATGGAGCAGAACGAGCCTGCAGGGACGTACGTGCGGCGTGCCCCGGATTCCCCTGCGCGCCGCCCCACGCCAGAACCGCCCAGCCAAGCGCTTCCAGCGCTTCAGCTGTTCGGCTTCACCGCAAAAAGAAAGAAGCCCGTAAAGTCGACCCAAGGGAACAACGAACATCCACGGCCGATGGCGGAACACGCGCGCCGGTGCATCTGGATTGTTCAGGGGGGTACGAAACATCGCCGCTCATGTTCACTTTCACGGGGAAGTATCCATGCGTTCGTACAAGTTGCAGCCGTTGGCCCGCGCCATCCGCGGAGGCCTGATGGTGTCGGTGCTGGGCATGGTCATGCCCGCGCTGGCCCAGCAGGCCAGTTTCGATATCGCCGGGGGGCGTATCGAGGAAGCATTGCCGGAATTCGCCCGCCAGGCCGGAATCCAGATCATCAGCCCCGCCGTCGGCGATCGCGAGAACGCCGTGGCCGTCGCCGCCCTCAAGGGCCAGATGGACGCCCGCCAGGCACTGGGACAACTGCTGGCCGGGACCGGGCTCAGTGTCGCCTCCGATGATGGCCGTACCATTACACTGCGCGCCGATCGGCCCTTGCTGGCCGCCCTCGGCAGCAGCGGACTGCTGGCCACGCAAGCCGCCGCACCGGTCGCCGTGGCCGACACCCAGGCCCCGCAGCCGGCCCGCGACGCGCCGGTCACCCTCGACTCGGTCACCGTCGTTGGTACCCAGATCAAGGGTGCCAAGAGCGCGGCGTTGCTGCCGGTCGCCACCCTGCAGGCCGAACAGATCGAAGCCACCGGCGCCGTCTCCGGCGACGAGTTGTACCGCTCCATCCCGCAGATGGGCGATGTCTCCTTCAGTGGCACCAACGGCGGCAACAGCTCCAACTATGCGCGCGGCGACATCGCCTCGGTCAACCTGCGCGGGCTCGGCGTCGGCAACACCCTGCTGCTGATCAACGGCCGCCGCACCGTGGTCCACCCCACCAGCCAGGCCGATGGCAACCTCGTCCCCGTGCTGACCTACAACGCCAACACCATCCCCGTTGCCAACCTGCGCCGGGTGGAAGTGCTGCTCGACGGCGCTGCGGCGATCTACGGCACCGACGCGGTGGCCGGCGTGGTCAACAACGTCCTGCGCGACGATGTCGACGGCGGCACCATCAGCGTGCAGCGCGGCATCGGCGAGGGCACGAATCTGCGCGACCTCGGCATCAATGGCCTGGTTGGCAGGAACTCCGAGGACCTGCGCAGCAACATCACGCTGGCCTTCAACTACTACTCCACCACCGGCCTGAACTCGCTGGACCAGGACTGGACCCGCAGTGCCGACCGCGCGCCGGATTTCGTGGGCACCGCGTTCGAGGGATTGAGCGGCACCGACAACCGCAACAGCAACAGCCCGTGGGGTAACTTCACCGCGATCGGTCCGCGCGTGCGCCAGGGCACTACCTTCCTGACCACCGCCGCCGGCGCGTTCCACGTGCAGCCCGGCACCAATGAAGGCTGCAACGCCAGCCTCGGCCAGGGCCTGTGCGTTCAGTCCGGCAGCAAGGCCACCGCCGGTGCCGACCGCAACCTGCTGGACAACCAGCAGGCGCAGTTCCCGCTGTCGATCACGCCCGACGTGCGCCGGGTGAACCTGTTCCTGACCGGCAAGCATGATTTCGACAACGGCATCACCGCCTTCGGCGAAGCCGGTTGGTATCAGTCGGAGGCGCGCAGCCTGCAGTCGGGCGTCAACACCATCGCCGCGCTGCCGATGACCGTGGCCGCCAGCAACTACTGGAATCCCTTCGGTGCCACCCGCCTTCCCGATGGCAGCGTCAATCCGAACCGGCTGGCCAACCTCAACGTCGCCGCGGGCGGCATTCCGGTCAGCATCAGCAGCTACCGCTTCGAACGTCCCACCCAGATCGAGGTGAAAAACACCCAGTTGCGTGCCCTGGGCGGCCTGCGCGGTTTCCACTTCGGCTTCGACTGGGAAACGGCGGCGCTGTATTCCAGGGCCAAGGTGGTGGACACCCAGGATGCGGTCAGCATGACCCTGTTCCAGCAGGCGCTGGCGGATTCCACCTCGGCGGCCTACAACCCGTTCTGCGGTGGCTGCAACGACTACGGCAAGCTCGACCGCTTCTTCTACAAGGCCACCCGCAAGAGCGAGACCGAGCTGTATCTGTGGGACATCAAGGCCTCGCGCCCGGACCTGTTCCGGACCTGGGCCGGCGATGTCGGCATGGCCACCGGGCTGGAAGTGCGCCGGGAAACCCAGCGCGACGACCGCGATGCCCGCGTGGACGGCACCCTCACCTACACCGACAGCATCACCGGTATCGCCTATCCCAGCGACATGTACGGTGTCAGCCCGACCCCGGACACCGAAGGGTCGCGCACCGTCGCCGGCCTGTTCGCCGAGTTCTCGGTGCCGCTGGTGTCGCGTGAGATGGGCATCCCGCTGGTGCGCGCGCTGGACCTGCAGGTGGCCGGCCGCGCCGAGCACTACAGCGATTTCGGCAACGTCACCAAGCCGAAGCTGGCCCTGGGCTGGACCGTCGTCGACGGGCTCACCCTGCGCGCGTCGTGGGCCAAGGGCTTCCGTGCGCCCAACCTGGAACAGGTCAACGCCACGGTGGTGAGCCGCTCCAACACGCGCACCGATTACATCCAGTGCGAAGCGGACGTGCGCTCCGGTGCGCTGGCCTCGATCAATGCCTGCGGCACCACCTACCGCTCGTCCACCACGGCGCGGCGCTCCGGCAACCCGGACCTCAAGCCGGAAACCTCCACCAATACCAGCGCCGGCATCGTGTTCCAGCCGCAGTTCATTCCGGACGACTTCGGCCGCTTCACCTTCGCGGTGGATTACTACAAGTACGCGCAGGAAGGCATCATCGGCCTGTTCGGCGAAGGCAATGGCCTGATCCTGGACTACCTGCTGCGCCAGCAGGGCAGCAGCAATGCCAACGTGGTGCGTGCCGCGCCGACCGCCGATGACATCGCCCGCTTCGCCGGCACCGGGCTGGACCCGGCCGGCAAGGTGCTTTATGTCACCGACCAGTACGTCAACATGCAGCCGCAGACCGTGCGCGGGGTCGATTACAGCCTGGCCTGGAGTTCGCCGGAGACCGGCATCGGCCGCGTCGACATCGGCATCAACGGTACGCGCCTGATCGAGTTCTATCGCGATCGTTCGCCGGCGTTGCAGGCGCTGGAAGATGCAAAGGCCACCGGCCTGGTCGATCCCTCGATCGCCATCACCGGCGGCGGCGACCTGATCGGTGACGGTGGCAATCCCAAGTGGAAATGGAGCGGCAACCTCACCTGGCGCTACCAGAACGTCACCGTCGGCGCGAGCGCGCGCTACGCCAGCAGCTACCATGAAACCAGCCTGACCCTGGCCGATGGCACGCCGTGGACGGTGAAATCGCAGACCCTGGCCAACGCCTTCGTCAAGTACGACTTCAACCGCGAAGGGATGTTCAACGGGGTATCGATCAAGCTGGGGGCCAACAACCTCGCCGACAAGCGACCGCCGGTGTCCGATGACAGCTACGGGTATTCCTCGGCGGTGTACCAGGCCTATCCGCGTTATTGGTATGCGAGCGTGACCAAGGCGTTCTGATCCGCGGTTCCTTCCTTACATCGCTGCCCGGTCGATGCCGGGCAGCGCAGCAGGAGTTTGAATGGGCGCAACATTGGCAGCAGAGCGGGCGTTGTGGTTGGCCGAGCATGTCCTGCCGTGCGAACGGGGGCTGCGCGACTGGCTGCGGCGGCGCATGGCGCAGGCGCAGGACGTGGATGACGTGGTGCAGGAGACCTACGCCATCCTGGCCGCGATGGCCGACGTCTCGCACGTGCGGCAGCCGCGCGCCTATGTCTACCAGGTGGCGCAATCGGTGGTGCTGCAGCAGCTGCGCCGCGCCCAGGTGGTCTCGATGGAGATGGTGGCCGAGTTCGATCGGCTGCCGATCACCGGTGAGGACGCCTCACCGGAACGGCTGGCGTCTTCGCGCCAGGAACTCAACACAGTCACCGCGTTGATCGCGCAGTTGCCGGACAAGTGCCGCCAGGCCTTCATCCTGCGCCGGGTGGAAGGGTTCTCGCAGCGCGAGATCGCCGAACGCATGCAGATCAGCGAGAACACGGTGGAAAAGCACGTATGCAAGGGTATCCGGTTGTTGATGGAGTCGATGAAACAAGGTGCGGGTGAGGCAGGATCCACGGGAAAACCGGACAACACGGAGGCAGTCCATGCAAGGCGGCGCTGAGAACCGGATCGATGACGAGGCCGCGCGCTGGGTGGCGCGCGAGGACCGCGGGCCATTGCCGCCGGAAGAACTGGCCGAGCGCGACCGCTGGCTGGCGTCCGATCGCCGCCACTTCGGGGCTTACGCACGCGCCCATGCGGTGTACGCGCGCACCGGGCGTGCCCGCGCGCTGGGCAGTGCCGATCGGGTGCCGGCGGCCAGGCCCGTCGCCGGGCCGCGGCCGCGCCTGCAGTGGGCGATGGGGCTGGCTGCCTCGCTATGCCTGTTGGTGCTGGGCGTGCACCCGCACACCGACGCCGGTGACTACTACGTCGCCGCCAAGGGCGAGATCCGCCGCGTACCGCTGGCCGACGGCTCGGCGGTGACGCTGGATTCCGGTGCGGCGGTGCGCGTGCATTACACCGACAAGCGCCGCGAGCTCAGCCTGCTGCGCGGCGAGGCCCTGTTCGACGTGGCCAAGAACCGCGCCCGTCCCTTCGTGGTGGTGGCGCGCGATACCGCCGTGACCGCGGTCGGCACCAGCTTCTCGGTCAGCCTCAACGAGCAGCGCACCCGCGGTGTGGAAGTGCTGGTGCGCGAGGGCATCGTGGATGTGGCCAATGCCAGTGGCGCGATCGCACCGACCCGGCTGCTGGCCAACCATCGCGCACTGGCCAATCGCACCCACGGCATCCGCATCGAGAGCGTGGGCCACGACGACCTGGACCAGCAACTGGCCTGGCGCGAAGGCATGCTCTCCTTCAATGGCGACACGCTCTCGGTGGCCGCCGCGCAGTTCCTGCGCTACAGCGATGTGCGCATCATGATCGATGACCCGCTGGTCGGCAGCCGCCGCATCGTCGGGCTGTACTCGGCCAACGACCCGATCGGCTTCGCCCGCAGCGTCGCGCTCAGCCTGGGGCTGGACGTGGAGCAGAAGGGCAACGATGTCTGGTTGCGCACGCCGCACAACGCCTCCTACAGCGCACCGCGCTCACTGCAATGAACCAGGACGCCCGAATGAACTCGACTGTGTTGCGCGCGCGCCGGCTGGCGCTGTTGACCGGGGTGCTGCTGGCCGGCGCCGTCGGGGTGGCCAGCGCGGCCGACGCGGACGTGCTGATCCGCAATGCGATGGTGTTCGACGGCACCGGCCGCGCACCGTTCGCGGCCAGCGTGCTGGTGCAGGACGGACGCATCGCCGCGATTGGAAGCGGGCTCAAGGCGCCGGCGCATACCCGCCAGGTGGACGCGAAAGGCCAGGCCTTGCTGCCCGGCCTGTTCGACCTGCACACGCACTGGACGCCGAACGCGCAGCCGGCCACGCTGCCGCAGATCGCCAACCGGTACCTGGCCGCCGGGGTCACCACGGTCAGCGACTTCCACCAGCCGCCGGAGGCCTATGCGCCGCGCCGGGCATGGCTGCACAGCATCGACGCGCCGGATGTGAAGTTCGCTGCGCGCATGAGCACCCCGTTGGGCCACGGCGCCGACTGGGGCGATGAAAACACCACGCGCTGGGTCAACTCGCCGGAGGCCGCCACGGCGGCGGTCAAGGCGGTGGCCGCGTACGCGCCGGATTTCATCAAGGCGTTCACCGATGGCTGGCGCTACTCCAACGCCGCCGACAACAGCAGCATGGACGAGGAAACGCTCGCCGCGCTGGTCGCCGAAGCCCATCGCCAGCAGCTACGCGTGTTCACCCACACCGTGATGGTCAAGCGTGGCAAGACGGCCGCGCGGGCCGGCGTGGATGCGCTGGCGCACAGCGTGCAGGACGGCCCGGCCGACGCGGCGTTGATCGCGCTGATGAAGCAGCATGGCACCCGCTACGCACCGTCGCTGGCGGTGTACCTGCCCGAACGCGTGGATGGCAGCGGCAAGGCGCGCGCCGGCACCGAGGCGTACCGGCAGCGCGAGGCCAACTTCGCCAACGCGCTGCACAACGTCAAGACCCTGCACGATGCCGGCATTCCGATCGTGCTCGGCACCGATGCCGGCATGACCGGCACCCCGCACGGCGCGTCCACCCTGCGTGAGCTGGAGCTGTTCGTGCAGGCCGGTCTGACCCCGACCGAGGCGCTGCTGGCCGGCACCCGTGACAGCGCCGAGGCCCTGGCGCTGGGCGACCGTGGCAGCATCGAGGTCGGCAAGCGCGCCGACCTGCTGCTGGTCCGGGGGCGGCCGTGGGAGCGCATCAGCGACGTGCGCAACACCGAGCAGGTCTACGTGGCCGGGCGCCAGGTGGTGGGCAAGGGCGTGCGGCAGCCGGCCGGCAACCGTGCCACCGCGCTGCCGCCGCTGGCCATCGACGCGCTCGTCGATGATTTCGAACGCGCCGACCAACGCACCGCGCTGGACACGCTGCGCAATGACGATGCCGACGGCGGCAACGACCGCACCGTGCAGGTCACCGCCGTGATCGACCGCGAGCAGGGCGGCAAGGCGCTCTCGATGCAGGCCCGGCTGTCCAGCAAGGACGATGCGCATGCAGCGGTGATCCTGCCGTTGACGCGCGGGTCGGTGGCACCGGCCGACCTGCGCCGCTGGCACGGCGTGCGCGTGGACGTGCGTGCCGATGCCACGCTGCGGCTGGAGGCACGCGGCCTGGAGGGGCGCCGTTGGAGCGCGCCGCTGGCGACCAGCGGCAGCTGGCAGACGCTCGAGATTCCCTTCACCGCGTTGCGGGGCCAGCCGCCGTACCGCAGCACGGGTCCGCTGCCGGCATGGCGCGGCGACGACGTGCAGCAGTTGCTGTTCTCCGGCACCGGCAGGGCCGGGGAGACGATCTGGTTCGAGATCGACAATGTACGGTTCTACTGAGATGGCGTGGCATTTGCGCATCGCCGTAGCCGTGCTGGTCGGGGCGCTGGCGTTGCCGGCGTCCGCCGCCGATGCGCCAGACAGCGTGCTGGCGGCAGTGGACGCCTACGCCGGCCGCCAGGCCGAGGTCGGGCAGGCGCTGTGGGCGCGGCCCGAGCTGGGTTACCAGGAAGTGCAGGCCTCGACGCTGCTGCAGCAGGAACTGCGCAAGGCCGGGTTCCGCATCGAGGCCGGGGTGGCCGGCATGCCGACCGCGTTCGTGGCCCGTTATGGCACCCGTGGCCAGGGCCCGGTGATCGCGCTGCTGGCCGAGATGGACGCGCTGCCGGGCATGGCGCAGGCGGCCGTGCCGACGCGCAGCCCGCTGCCGGGCCAGGACGCGGGGCAGGCCTGCGGCCACAATCTGTTTGGCGCGGCGGTGGTCGGCGCGGCGCAGGCCGTGGCGCAGTGGCTGAAGGCCAGCGGCAGCGACGGCGAGATACGCGTGTATGGCACCCCGGCCGAGGAAGGCGGCAGTGGCAAGGTCTACCTGACCCGTGCGGGTCTGTTCGACGACGTCGACGTGGCCCTGCACTGGCACCCGGCCTCGGCCAACTCCGCCGCGCAGGGCACCAGCCTGGCCAACATCAGCGGCAAGTTCCGCTTCAAGGGCATCGCCGCGCATGCCGCACTCGCGCCGGATCGCGGGCGTTCGGCGCTCGATGGGGTGGAGGCGCTCAACGACATGGCCAACATGATGCGTGAGCACGTGCCCGACGGCACGCGTATCCATTACGTGATCAGCAATGGCGGTGCCGCCCCCAACGTGGTGCCGGACGCAGCCGAAGCCTATTACTACGTGCGGCATGTGGATCCGGCCGTGGTACGCGATGTGATCGCGCGCCTGCAACTGGCCGCGCGCGGTGCGGCGATGGGCACCGGCACCGAGGCGACATTCGAGCCTACCGGTGGCGTGTACTCGCTGCTGCCCAACGATGTGCTGGGCCAGATCATGCAGCGTTCGCTGCAGCGGGTGGGTGGGGTGATCTACGACGCCGCCGATACCGCGTTCGCGCAGCAACTGCAGCAAAGCCTGCCGCAGCGCCCTGCGCTGGAAAGCGCGGCATCCCTGGAGCCCTACAGCGCCGAGCAGGCCGGCGGCGCCTCCACCGATGTCGGCGATGTCAGCTGGAATGTGCCGACCGTCGGTCTGACTACCGCCACCTGGGTCCCGGGTACACCGGCACACAGCTGGCAGGCGGTGGCCGCCTCGGGGGCGCCGATCGGTGCGAAGGGCGCGCTCAACGCCGCGCGCGTGCTGGCCTTGGCCACGGTAACCCTGTTGCAGTCGCCGCAGACGGTGGCGGCGGCGAAGCAGGAGTTCGCGCAGCGACGTGGCGCGCAGTTCCGCTATGTGCCGCTGCTGGACCGCGCCACGCCGCCGCTGGACTATCGCCAGCGCGCCAAGGAATAAGCCGGCCGGTAGGTGCTCAGTCGAGTGGTGCCATCACCTTCAGCGGTGCCAGGTCGTAGCCCATCGCCTCGGCGCGCGCCTTGAGCCGGGCAAACAGGGCGCTGTCCATGCTCGGCGAGCGCGACAGGATCCACAGGTATTTGTGGGCCGGGTCACCGACCACGGCCCACTGATAGTCCGGATCGAGCGCGATCACCCAGTAGTCGGCCCAGACCAGCGGCACCCACGCCAGCCAGTCCGGTACGAAGCGTACCTGCAGGCGTCCGGGATGGCCCTCGACCGGGCGCGCCACGCCTTCGGCGGCGATGCGCTCGCCATCGGCGATGCGACAGCCGTTGTGCACGCTGATCCGCCCGTCGGCGCGCAGCGCATAGGTAGCGGTGATGTCGCCCACGCACTTTTTCTGGAACGACACCGGCAGGTGCGCGATCTCGTGCCACTGGCCGGCGTAGCGGCCCATGTCCAGGGCGGGCACGGAGGTGACGGGCGCGGCGGCCACGGCGTTCGTCGCAAGGCCAGCCCAGAGCAGCATGCCGGCGGCGAGCAGGGTAGGGCGAAGATGCATGGGAGACCTCTCGGCTGGACGTTCGAGCTTAGGTGCAGGCATGCACGGGCGTGTAAAGGTTCTGTCAGCGCGGAGGGAGCGGGTGACCACAGGCTGGCCAGCCGCTGGCACCGGTAGGACGTGCATCCACGTCGTTACCGTACCGCGTGCGCGGCGTGCGGAGTGCGCGCGTCGCAGCCAACCCGGTGCGTTGATCGGTTTCGCATCGTCCGCGCTTCGCCCTCGACGCTGTCGATCCGGCGCTGCCTGCAGAGCGTCCCGCAACGGAGAGAACACGCAAAAAAAAGACCTGCATTTCTGCAGGTCTTTTCGAATACTGGTGGCCGAGGACGGAATCGAACCGCCGACACGGGGATTTTCAATCCCCTGCTCTACCAACTGAGCTACTCGGCCACTTCATCGCTGCGTTGCCGCTGGCGAGGACGCGAATAATACGGAGGTATGCAGGGTTCGGCAAGCGTTTCGCGAAAAAAATTTCACATTTGTTGCCGCGCGGTACGCAGGCGCAGGCAAGTGCTTGATCCAGCATGCCCGCGTGCCCGGTGCGTGCGCATGAATATCGGTTCAGCACGCACGCCCTGCGCCGCTCAGTGCGTGTCGTCCGGCATGCACCACAGCAGCACGATGCCGATCACCATCATCACCGCCGCCAGCAGCAGTGACGCCTGGTAGGAGCCGCTGTCGCGCGCCAGCGTGCCGGCCAGCGCCGGGGCCACGATCTGGGCCACGCCATAACTGAGGGTGAGGGTGGCCATCGCCTTGGCCGGGTTGTGCGGGTAATGGCGGCCCACCACGGTCAGGGTGAGGCTGACGATGCCGGCGAAGGTGAGCCCGAACAGCAGCGCGCTGCCCAGCCCGGCCGCCAGCCCGTCATCCAGCAGCGGCAGCACGAAGGACACCGCCTGCAGCGCGAAGGCCAGCATCAGCGCGCGGATCAGGCCCATGCGCGCGGCCAGCCGGTCCCAGCCGAACGTGGAGGGCAGGGCGGCCAGGCCGACCACCACCCACACCGCGCTGCCGTGGCCATGGAACGTCGGGGTCTGTTCGAGGATGGCGACGATGAAGGTGGCGCTGACCACGAAGCCGACGCCAGCGCAGAAATAGGCGGCAACCAGCAGCTGTCGCCAGCGCCGCCCGGGCGGCGCCGGGGCGTTGGCATCGGTGTGGCTGGAGATCGCCACCGGCGCGGGCATCCAGTGCCAGGCCGGGACCAGGAACAGCAGGCCCAGCCCACCCAGCCACAGCCACTGGGCGCTGGACCCGGCATGCCCGGCCAGGGCCGCCGTCGCCAGCCCCGAGATCACGATGCCCAACCCCAGCCCGGCGAAGTGCAGGCCCAGGCGAGGCCTTTGCTGCTGCGACAGCAGCCAGTTCAGCACCAGCCCCGAGGCCAGCAGCAGCCCAGCCGTGCTGGACAGGCCGGCGACGAAGCGCAGCGCGCTCCACAGCGCCACGTCGGTGGTGATGCCCATCAGGGCGGTGGCCAGCACCGCCAGCAGCAGGCCGATGCGGTAGAAGTGGAACTTCACGCGCATATCGCCCACCCGCGCCACCAGCAGGGTGCCCAGCAGGTAGCCGAGGTAGTTGAAGGTGGCCAGCCAGCCGCCTTGCGCGGCACTGAGCCCGGCGTCGACCCGCATCAGCGGCAGCAACGGGGTGTAGGCGAAGCGGGCCAGGCCCACGGTGAGGACCAGCGCGCAGATGCCGGCGCCGATGACCTGCCAGGGGCGGGGCGATGGAGAGGGCGGGCGGGAAGCAGGCATCGGCGGTCGGCGGGGTGGGGGACGCAGCGATCCTCGGCGATCCGGGTACGGCTGTCTTTCGATAGAATGACCCATCATGTCGATGAAGCGCCAAACCCGCCCGGCCACCTCCGGCGCTGCCGGTCGCGAGCTGGCCGTGCCACCGTTGCGCGCGCTGCCGTGGCCGGTGGTCGCGCACGGCCGGCAGATGGCCCCCGGTGAGCACTTTCCCCCGCACGTGCATGGCTGGAATCAACTGGCCTTCGCCACCGACGGCGTGCTGCAGGTCACCGCCGCGCACGCGCGGTATGTGATCTCCCCGCAGCAGGCACTGTGGATCCCCACCGGCACGCTGCATCACACCCGCGCGCTGGGCGACGCGTCGTTCCGCAACCTCTATGTGGCCGATGCCATCGCCGCCGGGATGCCGGCGCAGTGCATGGTGCTGGACGTGTCGCCGTTGCTGCGGGCGTTGATCATCGAACTGGACGGCACCCGCGCCGACGACGACGGCCCCTATTACGCCGCGTTGTGCGCGGTGATCGCCGCACAACTGCTGCGCCAGCCCCGCCATGCACGGCACCTGCCCTGGCCGCAGGACGCGCGCCTGCAGCGCTGGTGCCAGGCGCTGTACGACCAGCCCGACGATGAGCGCCCCATGCAGGCATGGGCCGCGCAACTGTGCGTCTCCACCCGCACCCTGGCACGCCACTTCGAGCGCGAGACCGGCATGAGCGTGCGCGCGTGGCGCACAAGGTTGCGCGTGCTGCGCGCGATCGAATGGCTGGCCCAGGGCCGCTCGCCGACCGTGATCGCGCATGCGCTGGGCTACGCCTCGGCATCGGCGTTCAATTACATGTTCCGGGTCGAAATGGGGGTCAGCCCATTGCAATGGCGGCGATCGCGGTGACAATCCTCCCTCGTTCGATGGCGGGTTCGCCGCCTCTGGAGTAACGCCATGCCCGATTGGATGTCACTGCACGATGCCTACGGCAGTGCCGAATCCGCCGGCGCCATGCTGGACGCACTGGATGCCGGTGCGGGGATTGCCGAGGTGGACTGGGACGAACTCTGGTCGCGCCTCTGCCACCAGTCCACGGTCTACACGGCCAGTGTCCACGCGCTGCCGTATCTGCTGCGCGCGGCGCTGAGAGGCTCGCCGGAGACGCGGCTGGAGCCGCTGGTGTTGGCCGGTGCGATCGTCGCGCATGGCGACGACGTACCGGTGGTGCTGCCCGGTCATGCGCAGGTGCTGCAGTCGCTGGACGACTGCACCGTGCAGACCCTGCGACAGCGGCGCGATGCACCCGGTGCGGAGACGGATGTCGTGTACCTGCTGCAGGCCGTGCTTGCGTTCCGCGGCGAACGGCTCTGGTCGCGGCACCTGGCGGGGGTGCTGCAGGGCGAGCTGTCGGGGGTGTGTCCGGCCTGCCGGTCGGATCTGTACATCGTGATCGATGACGCGCAGGCATTCGTCACCGACCAGGAATGGATCGGCGGGCGCAGCGTGCCGACGGCACCGATCGACGGCGGCGACCGTCCCCCGGCGTCCGAGGCGGAGGCCTGGCTGCTGGGCATGGCGCAGACGCATGGCGGCGCGCTCGCCGAGAAGCTGCCGCTGTTGTTCGGCACGTCGCGCTGCACCCACTGCGGGGCGGCGCTGGAGATCGGCGAGGCGGTCCGGCTGGCCAGCTGAGCGCCCGCGCTGCGCGGTTTACGGTGCAGCCGCCGGGGCCGCGACCGCGACCGGGCAGTCCAGGCTCCGCAGCCGCTCGCCATCGAAACGCGCCTGGATCATGCCGTTGCTTTCCTTGGCCAGCGGCCAGCGTGGCTGCGCGGCCGGGCCGGGCAGCGGGTTGCCAAGATGGAAATAGACCGTGGCCCGGGAATCGCCCGGATGGACGGCGGCGCAGCCAACGACAGGCGAGGCCAGGCGGCCGCAGTCGCCCTGCAACAGGCACAGCCGCGTGTGGCACTGGCCCTCGCCCGACCAGCGGCCCTGCGCGGCCCGGCAGCCCGGTTCAGTGCCGAGTACCGCCCAGCAGGCCAGGCCCACTACGGTGATGGCCGAGACCAGCGCCGGCAGCAGGGCGCGCCGCAGGCGCTGGCGCCAATGGACAGGCAATGCGTTCATGGCGTGATGATGCGCCACGCTGCGCGCGCTGACCATGTCGTGGCAGGGCCGCCGTGCCGATGGAACGCTGCAACCCCACCAGGGGCAGCGATCCCCGGCGTGCAAGGCCTGCGCGGGGCGCACTGGCGTGCACCGGTGGAACGCTGTTTTACCCCGCCGCCGCGCGGCGGCCACGGCGCGTAGTTTCGAACCTCCCGTCATACCCGCCCGGAGTTGCACCGATGAATGACCTCACCAATACCCGCGTCGTGCTGGCCTCGCGCCCGCAAGGCGAACCGGTGGCCGCCAATTTCCGCGTGGAGCAGGTGCCCGTGCCGACACCCGGCCCGGGCCAGGTGGTGCTGCGCAATCGTTATCTGTCCCTCGATCCGTACATGCGTGGCCGGATGGAGGAAGGCCCCTCGTACGCGCCGCCGGTAGCGCTGGGCGCGGTGATGGAAGGGCGCACGGTGTCGGAGGTGATCGCCTCGGCGCACCCCGGCCTCGCCGTGGGCGAGCAGGTGCTGGCGACCGGCAACTGGCAGACCCACGCGGTGGTGGATGGCGAGGCCATTACCCGCCGGCTGCATGACACCGGGCTGCCGATCAGTACCGCGCTGGGGGTGCATGGCATGCCAGGTTTCACCGCCTATGCGGGCCTGCAGGAAATCGGCCGGCTGCAAGCGGGGGAAACGCTGGTGGTGGCGGCGGCAAGCGGGCCGGTCGGTGCGACAGTGGGGCAGATCGCCCGGTTGCAGGGCGCGCGCACGGTCGGCATCGCCGGTGGTGAAGCGAAACGCCGTTACCTTGAAACCCTCGGGTTCGACGTGGCCCTGGACCACCGCGCCGAGGATTTCGCCACGCACCTGCGCGCGGCGGTGCCGGACGGCATCGATGTGTACTTCGAGAACGTCGGCGGCCACGTGTTCGAGGCGGTGCTGCCGTTGCTCAACGATTTCGCCCGCATCCCGGTCTGCGGCACCATCGCCACGTACAACGCGCGCGGTGCGGTCCTGCCCGGCCCGGACCGGCTGCCCGGCTTCATGAGCCAGGTGCTGCGCCAACGTCTCACGGTGCGCGGCTTCATCCAGTCCGATTTCAACGCCTTGTTCCCCTCGTTTCTGGAGGAGATGGAGCAGTGGCTGAAGGACGGCCGCGTGCAGTATCGGGAAGACATCGTCGAGGGCCTGGCCAACGCGCCGGAGGCCTTCTTCGGCCTGCTCAAGGGGCGCAACTTCGGCAAGCTGGTGGTCAAGCTGGAGTGACTGCGCACGCGGC
The DNA here is from genome assembly GCF_056393175.1 of Stenotrophomonas sp. Steno-Z1. NCBI lineage: Bacteria > Pseudomonadati > Pseudomonadota > Gammaproteobacteria > Lysobacterales > Lysobacteraceae > Stenotrophomonas > Stenotrophomonas sp. Steno-Z1. Next base: position 705,864 of record NZ_JBWJPB010000001.1, read on the forward strand.
GCCGACGCGACCCTGACCCCTGCCTCACGACCGGCGGGCTAGCGTGGCTGCCTCCCCCGACGAGTACAGCGCATGAGCAGCCAAGACAAGCAGCCGGTCCAGCAGGAAGGCGTCAAGGAAAGCCAGCAGGACCGCAAGCAGGACGAAACGGCCCGGCAGCGGCCCGCGCAGACCGACCAGGCGATCCACGATGCGGAAACCCGCCGGCCGCCGCGCAAGGACGATAACCCTGCGTGAGCCGGCGCGACCGCGACCGGCCGGTCGCGGGCATCGCCGGAACGAAAAAAGCCCCGGGAGACCCGGGGCTTTTTTCTGGAATGGTGGTGGAGCCAAGGAGGATCGAACTCCTGACCTCGTCGATGCGAACGACGCGCTCTCCCAGCTGAGCTATGGCCCCACGGATACCGCAACAACCCCGCAGGCACCGCCTCGCGTTGGGCCTAGTCTAGCGCCGTGAATGGGGCGCTGCCAAGACCCGCTGCAATCCCGCACGTACGGGGGCGTGCGTACGCCCTCAAGCGGGCACGACGGCCTCCGTCCTCGGCCGCGCGCTGGAATTCTGAACGTTCGGGTGGATTTGTGAAGAGCCAATTCACGCTTGAACCATATGAAACAAGCACTTGCGTACTGTTCCTAGTACAAAAGGACTAGGCAGGAAAACGTAAAGAGGACCAGAAAGGGTGCCGATAAGAAGTGTGACGAACATCCCACACTTTTCTCCTCGAGTACCAACGATGACGACCCGTGCCGCCACCGTTTTCTCCTCGTCCATCGGCGCGCGCCTCGCGCTGCTGATGGGCATCATCACTGCCGTTGCCTTCGTCGTGCTGGCGGTGCTCATCTATCGCCAGGCCGCGAGCAGCTACCAGCAGCGGGTGCAGGCCGGCCTGCAGTCCTCGACCGCGCTGATGCGCGATTCGGTGGACCTGTACGACCGCACCCTGAGCGACAGCACCGAACGCATGGCCGGCACCTTCCGCGCGCTGCTGCCCGAGGGCGATGCCAGCGTGGACACCGCCCACCCGATGGCGGTCGGCGAGCGCCAGGTGCCGACGCTGCGCCTGGGGGCGCAGGTGATCAACCTGCAGGAGACCGCCGTGGATCGCTTCGCCAGCGCAACCGGCGGCGTGGCGACGGTGTTCGTGCGCGACGGCGAGGATTTCGTGCGGGTGTCCACCTCGCTGCGCAACGCCGAGGGCGCGCGTGCGCTGGGGACCGTGCTCGACCATGCGCATCCGGCGTACCGCAAGCTGCTTGAGGGCGGCCGCTACACCGGGCCGGCGCGCCTGTTCGGGATGGACTACATGACCCATTACATGCCCATCACCGACGCCAACGGCGAGGTGGCCGGCATCGCCTTCGTCGGCCAGAACTACTCCGACGGGCTGACGGCGCTGAAGACCCGGTTGCGCAGCGCGCAGCTCGGCAAGGAAGGCCACTTCCTGGCGGTCGATACCCGTCCCGGCGAACGCCATGGCAGCCTGATCGTCGCACCGGCCGACGAGGGCCAGTCCATCACCGCGCATGTGGACGCCGCCGACCTGCCGGCGCTGGAAGCACTGCTTGCCGGCACCCTCGACCAGGCCACGCTGCACATCCGCGAGCGCGCCGATGGCCCTGCCCAGGCCTACTTCGTCTCGGCCCAGGCGTACGGCCCCTGGCAGTGGGCGGTGCTCGGGCTGGAGCCGGTGTCGGTGCTGCAGAACGTGTTGCACACGCTGATGCTGCGCATCGCGTTGGTGGCCGGGCTGGGCCTGCTGGTGGTAATCGTGGCCCTGCTGGTGGTGGTCAAGCGCATGCTCACCACGCCGCTGGCCCAGGCCGGGCAGGTGGCGCGCGATGTGGCGGCCGGTCGCCTGGACCGGCAGATCGTGGTCGCGCGGCAGGACGAGGTCGGGCAGTTGATGGGCGCACTGCAACAGATGCAGGCCAAGCTGCGCGAGATCATCCAGGCGCAGAACGAAATGAGTCGCCGCCACGCCGATGGCGCGATCAGCCACCGCATCGACGCCAGCCGGTTCGAGGGCGAGTTCGGCACGATGGTGACCGGCACCAATGCACTGGTGGCCGCGCACATCGAGACCAAGATGCGCATGGTCGACCTGGTGCGGTCCTACGCCAGCGGCGACCTGTCGGCGTCGATGGAAGACCTGCCGGGCGAGAAGGCGCTGATCACCGAGGCGGTCAACGGCGTGCGCGGGCGGTTGCTGGCGATCAATGGCGAGATCAAGCGCCTGGTGGCGGCGGCGGCCGCCGGCGACTTCAGCGAGCGCGGCGATGCGGAGGCCTTCGAGTACGATTTCCGCGACATGGTCCAGGGCCTCAATACCCTGATGGTGACCGCCGACCGCAACCTCGCCGCGTTGTCCGGGCTGCTGCGCGCGCTCGCCGCCGGCGACCTGCGTGGCCGCATCGACGGCGAGTTCCAGGGCGTGTTCGCCACCATGCGTGACGATGCCAACGCCACCGTGGCGCAGCTGACCGCCATCGTCGGCGACATCCAGCAGGCGGCGGTATCGGTGTCCAGTGCCTCGGCCGAGATCGCGGCGGGCAATGAGGACCTGTCACGGCGGACCGAGCAGCAGGCGGCCAGCCTGGAAGAATCGGCGGCCTCGCTTGAGGAGCTCACCGCGGCGGTCAAGCAGAACGCCGACCACGCACGTCGCGCCGACCGGCTGGCGACCGACGCGGCCGAGGTGGCCGCGCAGGGCGGGGCGGCGGTGGCGCAGGTGGTGCAGACCATGGCCGGGATCGAAGCGTCCTCGCACCGCATCGCCGACATCACCACGGTCATCGATGGCATTGCCTTCCAGACCAACATCCTGGCGCTCAATGCGGCGGTGGAAGCTGCCCGCGCAGGCGAGGAAGGGCGTGGCTTTGCCGTGGTCGCCTCGGAGGTGCGGGCGCTGGCACAGCGCTCGGCGCAGGCCGCGCGCGAGATCAAGGGCCTGATCGAGGCCTCCGGCAGCCAGGTTGCCGAAGGCAGCCAGTTGGCCAGCCAGGCCGGCCAGACCCTGCAGCGGGTGGTCGCCTCGGTGGGCGAATTGAGTGGCCTGATCGAAGACATCGCCAGCGCCAGCCAGGAGCAGGCCGCGGGCATCGAGCAGGTCAACCAGGGCATCGTGCAGATGGACGGGGTGACCCAGCAGAACGCGGCACTGGTGGAAGAGGCCTCGGCGGCGGCGCGTGCATTGAATGCCCAGTCGGCCGACCTGCAGCAGACAGTGGGCCGTTTCCGACTGGCCGGCAGCCCTCGCGCCGAGCGCCAGTCCGCGGCGGCCTGAGTCCGCGCGGCGGCGCCTGCGGCGTCGTCCGCGGGCGCCGTCGGCCACATCCGGCACATCGTCAAGCCTACCGGGCGCGACGACGAGCGGGCATAATCCGCGCCAGAATCCCGGCGGCTCAGCCAGCAGACCAGGGGAGGGGGATGGACGGCCGTCCCCCGCATCGCCCTGCAACCAGCCTGCAACATCCACGCAATACCGTGCCCCATCGCTGCCCGCGCAGCGGTGTCGATGTTGTTCATCCGCGTGCGCCGCACGCCACCCAGATCCGTACCCCCGAGACCCTGCATGCCTGCCTATCGCACCACCTCCGCGTCGATGTCGTCCCGCCGTTCCACCGCGCTGCCGCGCCGCCATGCACTGGCGCTGGCCTGTGCCACCACCGCGCTGTTCGGCCTGGCCGGCACCGCGATGGCGCAGGACGCCACGCCGACCTCGCTGGATGCCATCACCGTCAACGCCGACCACCGCGAGCGCAACCTGCAGGAAGTGCCGGTCTCGGTCGGCGTGGTCCAGGGCGAGAAGATCCGCGATTACACCGCCGGCGGCGACGACACCCTGCTGGCGCTGTCGGGCAAGGTGCCCAGCTTCTACGCCGAGACCACCACCGGGCGCATCTTCCCGCGCTTCTACATCCGTGGCCTGGGCAACATCGACTTCTACCTGGGTGCCTCGCAGCCGGTCTCGATCATTCAGGACGACGTGGTCCTCGAGCACGTGGTGCTGAAGTCCAACCCGGTCTACGACGTGGACCAGATCGAAGTGCTGCGCGGCCCGCAGGGCACGCTGTTCGGCCGCAACACCACCGCCGGCATCGTCAAGTTCGACACCATCAAGCCGAGCCAGGACGCCAGCGGCCGCGTGCAGGCCAGCTATGGCAGCTACGGCAGCGTGGCCATCGACGGCGGCGTGGGCGGTGCGATCAATGACATCGCCTCGTTCCGCGTGTCGGCGCTGTACCAGCACCGCGATGATTACGTGGACAACACCTACACCGGGCCCAGCGCCGATGGCACGGTCGCGCCGCGCAAGAACGCCATGGGCGGCTTCGACGACCGCAACGTGCGCGCCCAGCTCCTGCTGCAGCCCAGCGACAATTTCTCGCTGCTGGCCTCGGCGCATGCGCGTGACTATGACGGCACCTCCACCCTGTTCCTGCGTGGCGCGGTGACCAAGGGCTCCAACAAGACCGACGTGGCGCGCGACCGCGTGGCTTACGACGAGGCGGACAACAACCCGCAGTCCTACAAGACCTACGGCGGTTCGGTGAAGGCGGTCTACGATTTCGGCAATGTCTCGCTGACCTCGATCACCGCCTACGAGACCACCTCCGGTTACAGCCGCGGCGATACCGACGGCGGCGCCGCGGCCAACTTCCCGGTCAACGGCGTGGCCAACGGCTACGGCCAGTCGATGGGCCAGATCCGCGACCTGGACCAGTGGACCCAGGAAATCCGCCTGGCCAATGGCGACGACAACCGCCTCAAGTGGCAGGTCGGCGCGTTCTACTTCGACGGCCGCGACACCACCGATTTCTACCAGCGCGCCTGGTTCCTGCAGGGCAATGCACGCAACCCGAACAACTGGGTGCGCCTGCGCAACGTCAACACCTCCTGGGCCGGGTTTGGCCAGGTCAGCTATGACGTGACCGACAAGTTCACCCTGACCGCCGGCCTGCGCCAGACCCGCGACGAGAAGCACACCCGCCTGCTCAAGACCGCCGATACCGCCGCCGGCGTGGTGACCTACAAGGGTCGCACCGACGTGGAAATGGCCGACACCACCCCGAGCTGGGACGTGAGCGCGATGTACGCGTTCAACCCGCAGTTCAGCGTGTATGCGCGCGTGGCCCGTGGCTTCCGCGGCCCGACCATCCAGGGTCGCTCTGCGGTGTTCAATGCCGACTTCACCACCGCCGATTCGGAAACCATCCTGTCCTGGGAAGCAGGCATCAAGAGCAGCCTGTGGGACAACCGCCTGCGCGTGAATGCCGCTGCCTTCACCTACGTGGTCAACGACATCCAGCTCAACGGCAACGATTCGGATGGCAACGGCGTGCTGTTCAACGCCGACAAGGCCAAGGCCTACGGCCTGGAAGCGGACATGGAACTGCGCCCGATCCCGAACCTGAGCCTGAGCGCCGGCGTCAGCCTGCTGCACAGCGAAATCCAGGACGACCGCGTCTACGCCCAGGTCTGCGCGCTGAACGGCGCGGTGGTGTGCACGGTGAACGACCCGACCATCAAGGTCGGTGCCAACACCTTCGCCCAGATCAACGGCAACCCGTTGCCGAACGCGCCGAAGTACAACATCAACCTGGCCGCGCGTTACGACGTGCCGGTCAACGACAGCGATGTGTTCTTCGTCTCCACCGACTGGAACAAGCAGGGCTACACCAGCTTCGTGCTGTACGACTCGGCCGAGTTCAACTCCAAGGGCAGTTTCGAAGGCGGCCTGAAGCTGGGTTATTCCGGCAACTACGGTGCGTGGGAAGTGGCGCTGTTCGCACGCAACATCACCAACGAAAAGAACCTCAAGGGCGTGATCGAAAACTACATGGCCGCGGTCTATAACGAACCGCGCACCGTGGGTGTCTCGTTGAACATGAACTGGTAAGCGGCACGTGCCGGCACCGCGATAACGCGGTGCCGGTAGCCGTGCGATGTGTCACCCACAACGCCCTGCACCCGCAGGGCGTTGTCGTTTGCAGGCATCGGCGTTGGCACATCTGCGTGCTATCGTCCGCAGCCGCAGCCGCAGCCGGCGCCTGCGATGTCCGGGTGCCTGGCGTTGAACGGAGCCCGACCATGCTCAAAGAACTGTATGCCCGCTACCGGGACCCGTCCGCCGCCATCGACCTGCTGGCCCGATGCCGGGCGCAGGTGGTGCGCTGGCGCTGGGCCAACGAATCGATGGGGTCGCAGACGCCCTTCTCGCAGGAACACCATGGTGGCCCGGCAACGCGCTGGATCGCCGATGCAAAGGCCAAACCGCAGGTGCATGTGCAGCACGGCCTGGACGCGCACGACCGGGTACTGATCGAGTGCTGGCCCAACGGTCACACCATGGCATGGCTGCACGCACCCGGGGTGCGCCACGGCCTGGGGTTCGATGCCGGTGGCGATATCAACGCGGCGTGGGCGCACCGTGAGCAGGACGGGCGCCTGCTCGCGCTGGATCTCGTCGATGCGGCGCGCGGCTTCAACCAGACCTACCACTGGCAGGGCGGGCAGCTGCAGCGCGTGGTGATCGAAAACTGGTCGTCGGACCAGCCCACCTGGTGGTGCCAGAACGTCTATGCCTACGACGATGCCGGCCAGCTCGATACGATCGTGCTGGAATACCTGGAGGCCGATGGCAGCCCCAGCGGACAGCGGCGCCTGGAGTACCAGCGCCCACGCCCGGGTGAAACCCTGGCAACGCTGGGTGCCGAGGTCGAGCGGCTGTTGATCGAGGCGATCGCGGTGCAACTGCCGCGCATTCCACGCACCGAACCCCTGTATTGCCTGTTGCTGTGCTTCACCGACGAAGACCCCACCGCCGCATGGCCGCCGTTCCTGGTCTGGGGTCGGCAGTCGTATCGAGATGCGGTACTGGCGCGGGGCGAAGACGTGCGCTACTACCTGTGGGCGCCCGACGAGATCCGCCATGCACAGGGCGACGCCGACGAACACTGGTTCGATCTCCCCGCGCTGACCGAGGCATGCCAGCGCCACGGCCAGTACATGGCGCTGCGCCAGAGCCCGGTGTCGGCCAGGCGTGTGCTGAAGCAGGTGGCCGCGTGGCTGGACGCGCCCGAACGCCGTGCGCTGTTGCACACCAGCGAGGATTTCGTGGTGGCCGTGGCCGACAACAGCGGCAACCTTGATCCGCTACCCGGGATGCGCCGTGCGATCGGGCCCGAGCGCTGGGCACGGCTGAAATCACGCGGCTACGTGTGAGGTGCGCGAGGCCGCACGCCCCGGTGCAGCCCGGATGGGCTGCCGGGCGGTGCGGTGTGCATCCGCGCATGGGAGGACGGGGCCAGCAGTCTGCGCTCGCCCCGCGGGCCGATCCGCCGGCTCAGGCCGGCAGCAGCGGGGCCAACACCGGTTCGAGCTGTTCCCGGCGCCATCCCGCCAGTGCCGGCGGCCACTGGCCACTTTCCAGGTAGCTTTCCAGGTGCTTGCGCGAGGCCAGCACGCCGTCGGGCAGGCCGAGCTCGGCGGTACGCGCGCTGACCGCATCCTGCAGCCGCTTCAGCACCTGCTTGTTGCTGTCGTTGGCCGGCAGCGCCAGCGGTGCGTCGGCCTCGTCGTCCAGCGGCGTGTCCAGCGCCTGCCAGACCTGGCTGGCCAGTTTGCGCGGCGCCTTGGGGAAGCTCTCCATCAGCTTTTCCAGTGCCGGGACATCGGCCGGCGGCGTGCGGGCGAGCACCGCCGCCAGTTCGTTGTCCAGGATCCAGCTGCGCGGCTTGTCGCTGGCGCGCGCCTGCACGTCGCGCCAGCGCAGCAGCCGCAGCAGGCGGTGTTGCGCGGGGGCGTCCATGAACTGCGCCGAGCGCATCGCCACGTGCGGCCAGCGGTCTTCGTCATGCTCGACGCTGGCAAGCAGGCGTTCGGCATCGTCGTGCAGCCATTGCCGGCGATCGAGTTCGCCGAGCTTGGCGTCGATCGCATCGTGGATGGCGAACAGGTACTCGACGTCGTCGGCGGCGTAGTCCAGCTGCGCGTCGGACAACGGCCGGCGCATCCAGTCCGAGCGCGTCTCGCCCTTGGCCAGGGTGACGCCGGTGACTGCGTTGACCAGCTTCTGGTAGCCCATGCCGCCGCCGATGCCGGCCAGGGCCGCGCCGATCTGGGTATCGAACAGCGGCCGCGGCAGCACGCCGCAGGCGACCTTGAAGGTCACCAGGTCTTCGCTGGCGCTGTGCATGATCTTCAGGATGGCGGTGTCGGCCAGCCACGGGGCCAGTGCCTCGTTCATGCCGGGGATCAGCGGGTCGATCAGCAGGATCTCATCGCCGACGGCCATCTGCACCAGGGCCAGCTGCGGCCAGTAGGTGCGTTCGCGGATGAATTCGGTGTCCAGCCCGATGCGGGTGGGGCGCTGGCGGTAGCGCTCGTCCAGTTCCGCCGGGGTTTTGATCCAATAAGCCACGTGGGTTCCGTCTACTGCAGGGGGTGCACAGGGTACGCAGGATAACGCGCCGTGCCGGGCGCGCGCGCCGGTATCATGAACCGGTCGTCGTGCGGCTTGCCTGGCCCGTCCCGGTTCGGCCATGCTCGACCCTGGTTGCAAGGAACCCGATGTTGCGCACTTCTGCTCCCTTCCTGCCGTTGCTGGCAGCGCTGCTGCTCGCGCTGGCGGCGTGTTCGGCCGACGCGCCCGCGCCGGCCGCCGCCCCGACGGCGCCCCGGGCGGCCGCGCGTACCGCCGCGGCGGCCGTTCCGCCCGCCGCGCAGGTGACCATCGGCGGAGAGGACGCGGCCGAAACCGTGGCGCGCTGGCAGCCGCCGGCGGTGCAGATCGCCGACGATGCGGTGGCCGCCGCGCGGCGCAAGGCGGCACAGGCGTTCGAACAGGACCGGCTGTACGCCGACGAAGAGGCGGCGATTCCGATCTGGCTGGCGTTGCTGCAGCGCGACGGCAAGGACCGCCAGGCGCTGGCCGGACTCAAGCAGGCACGCTTGCGCCTTCTGGAAGAGGCCGGTGCACTGCTGTCGCGGCCCTTGAAGCAGCGCGAAGCGCTGGCGCAGGCGAGTGACATGGCGCTGGTGCTGCTGGCGATCGCGCCCGAGGATGCGCGCGTGCGCCAACTGCAGTCGCGCGTGGAGATCGCCCAGCGCGTGATCGCGTACAACCGCGCCGGCGAAGACGACCTGCGCGCCGGTCGGGTGGGTGAGGATGGCGATGGCGCGATCCCCAATTTCCGCGAGGCGCTGCGCTTGAACCCGGATGACGTGCGCGCGCGGCAGGGGCTGGCCGCCGCCGAGAGCGCGTTGATCGGCCGGGCCGAAACGGCCGCGCGCGCCGGGGATTTCGCCACTGCCGGCACCTGGCTGGCCGAGGCGGCGAAGGTGCGCGACTCGTCCATCACCATCGCCGATGCGTTCGAACGCGTTGAACGCATCCGGGCCGATACGCTGACCCGGCTTCGCGACGAGGGCCTGCGCGACCTGACCACGCCGCAGGGGCTGAAGCCGGCGCGCGAGAAGCTCGAAGATGCGCTGCGCATTGCCTTGCCGGGCGATCCGGTGGTGGCGCAGTTGCGCGAGCGCATCGAGCTGGTGACCCACTACGGCAGCTTCCGGCCGCGCCAGGTGTTCAGCGATGCGCTGCGCGATGGCGGCCGCGGGCCGCAGATGATCGTGGTGCCGCACGGCGGCTTCCAGATGGGCGCCGGCGACAACGAGCGCGGCGCCACCGATGCCGAAAAGCCTTCGCATTACGTGCGCTTCGAGCGCGGCTTCGCGATGTCGATCACCGAGGTCACCGTGGCCGATTTCCGGCGCTACGTGCTGGCCAGCAACGCACGCCCGCGCGCGACCCGGCGCGGGCACTCGATCGTCTACGACGAACGCAGCGGCAACTTCGTGCGCCACAGCGGGGTGGACTGGCGGTCGGATTACAACGGCGCGCCGGCGATCGCCAATTCGCCGGTCATGCACGTGAGCGTGCGCGATGCCGAGAACTACGCGACCTGGCTGTCCGAGCAGACCGGGCGTTCCTACCGCCTGCCCAGCGAGGCCGAGTTCGAGTATGTGGTGCGCGCCGGCAGCAGCGGCCGTTACCCCTGGGGCGATGCCGGCACGCCGCCGGCCGGGGCGGGCAACTTCACCGGTGCCGAGGACGTCTCCCCGACCGGGCGACGCTGGTACAACGCCTTCGTCGGCTATGGGGATGGCTGGTGGGGGCCGGCGCCGGTCGGCAGTTTCGAGGCCAACGCCTGGGGGGTGCACGATGTGGCCGGCAATCTCAGCGAATGGGTGGCCGATTGCTGGCACGCCAGTTACCGGCGTGCGCCGGCCGATGGCGCGGCCTGGTTCAACCCGGGCTGCCGGCAGCGGGTGATCCGTGGCGGCAACTGGGCCAATGCGCCGGACCAGACCCGGGCGGCGTGGCGGCAATCGCAGGACTCGGATACCACCAGCGCCCGGATCGGCTTCCGCCTGGTCCGCGGTATCTGAGTCGTGCCGGGCGGCACTCACGTCGCGTCCCGCCGCAGCCACTACCATGACGCCGTGCCGGCCAGCGTGCGCCGGTCCCGCCAGGAATCTGCAACATGCGCAACGATCCATTCGGTGGTCAACAACAGGGCCGGGCCCGGCGCCCGGGTATGTTCGGCAACATCCGCTGGTGGGTGCTGCTGGCCTTTGCCGGGTATGCGGCGTTCTACTGGTTCTCCAACCGGGCGGTCGACCCGTACACCGGGGAGAGCGTGCTGATCGACAGTTCGCTCGATGCCAGCGAGGAAAAGGCGCTGGGCCTGCAGGCCTACCAGGAGATCCTGGCCCAGGAGCGGCCGCTGGACCCCAACGCGCAGGTCTCGCGCGACGTGCGCGCGATCGCGCAGCGGCTGATCAGCAAGGTGGACGTGGTGGAGACCGCGCTGGCCGAGGAGCATGGGCTGAAGCCGGCGCACTTTTCGCGCGACTTCGAGTGGGAAGTGAATGTCATCCAGTCCGACCAGGCCAATGCGTTCTGTCTGCCCGGCGGCAAGATGGCCGTCTATACCGGGTTGATCCCGGTGGCGCGCACGGTCGATGCGATGGCGGTGGTGATGGGCCATGAAATCGCGCACGCGCTGCTGCGGCACGGTGCCCAGCGCATGGCCCAGCAGAAGCTGACCCAGATCGGGCAGATGGCCGGCGCGGCCAGCGGCATGGACCCGCAGCAGCAACAGATGGTGATGTCGGCGATGGGCTATGGCTACCTGTTGCCGTATGCGCGCAGCCACGAAACCCAGGCCGATGAGGTCGGGCTGATGCTGGCCGCCGCGGCGTGTTTCGATCCGCGCGAGGCGATCCCGCTGTGGGAGCGCATGGGCCAGAGCAGCGGAGGGCAGGCCCCGCCGGAATTCTCTTCCACCCATCCCAACCCCGGCACCCGCATCCAGAACCTGCAGGCGCTGATGCCCAAGGCGATGGAATACCGGCAGAAATACTGCGAAGGCGCGCGCCCGTGATCCTGGTCGGCGTTCGTGGTCAGCGCGCCGGTTCCTTGACCACGACGTCGATCACCCCGTCCTGCACGCGTGCCTTCAGCGCGTCGCCCGGGCGCACCTGCAACGGTGACCGCACCAGGCTGCCGTCGTCCTCGCGGGTAAGGATGCTGTAACCGCGCGCCACGGTGGCCAACGGGCTGACCGCTTCCATCGAACGGGCCAGGCCGCGCAGGCGCAACTGGTCGCGCTGAAGCTGGCGGTCGATCGCCGCCGCGGCGCGCGGCTGCAGGCGCTGCAGGCGCTCGCGCAGGGCGTCCAGGCGACGCTGCGGATGCCCGTTGCGCAGCACCACGGCGGCATGCCGCAGCTGCGCCTGGCGGCGTTCCTGTTGCTGCCGCCACACGCTGGCCAAGCGCCGCGCCAGGTCCTGCTGGCGGCGTTGCAGCAGTTGCAGGCGCGCCTGCGGGCCTTGTGCATTCAAGCGCAGCAACGCCCGGTCGGCGCGCTGCATCGCCTGGCCCAGGCCATGCCGTTGCAGCTGCACCATCCGCGCCGCCAACCGGCGCACGTGCAGCTGCAGGTCGCGCTTGTCGGGCACCAGCAGCTCGGCGGCCACCGACGGGGTAGGCGCGCGCAGGTCGGCGGCGAAGTCGGCCAGGCTGAAGTCGGTTTCGTGGCCCACCGCCGACACCACCGGGGTCTGGCTGGCGGCGATGGCGCGGGCGAGGTGCTCATCGTTGAAGGCCCACAGGTCTTCCAGCGAGCCACCGCCGCGGGTCAGCAGGATCACGTCGTAGCGCCCGCTGGCATCGGCAGCCCGCAGCAGCGCGGTGATCTGCGCTGCGGCGTTGTCGCCCTGCACCAGGCTCGGCAGCAGGTCCACCTCGAGCAGCGGGAAGCGGCGCGCCAGCACGCTGAGCACGTCGCGCACGGCCGCGCCGGTGGGCGAGGTGATGACGGCCAGGCGGCGTACGTGGGTGGGCAGCGCGCGCTTGCGCTCGGCCGCGAACAGGCCCTCCGCCTCCAGCCGCGCCTTGAGCTGCTCATAGGCGCGGCGCAGCGCGCCTTCGCCGGCTTCCTCCATGTGGTCCAGCACCAGCTGGTACTCGCCACGCGCTTCGTACAGGGTCAGGCGGCCACGCGCGAGTACGCGCATGCCGTCGCGCGGGACGAACTTCAGCCACTGGCTCTTGGGCTTGAACAGCGCCGCGCGGATCTGCGCGCGCGCGTCCTTCAGGGTGAAATACATGTGGCCCGACGCCGGGCGGGTGACGCTGCCCAGTTCGGCCTCCACCCAGATCAGCGGGAAGGCGCCTTCCAGCAGGTCGCGGGCCAGGATGTTGAGCTGGCTGGGCGTGAGGATCTGCGCGCTGCGGTCCATGGTCGGGTCAAACGGTACGAACGGGCGCCCATGGTCGCATACGCGTCACGGCCGCGGGTCGCGCGCGGCGTGCTGCTGCAGCGCCCACTGCACATGTTCGCGCACGATCGGCGAGGCGTGCTCGCGGCGCGCGTGCAGCGCGGCCAGGGTGTCGGCGTGGGTGGGGGCATTGCCCAGCGCCACGGCGATGTTGCGCAACCAGCGCTCGTGCCCGCTGCGCCGGATCGGGCTGCCTTCGGTGCGGCGCAGGAATTCGTCTTCCTCCCACGCGAACAGCTGCGCCAGCGACGCGGTGTCCAGGTCGTTGCGCGCACGGAAATCCGGCTCGTCGGTACGCCGGGCGAACTTGTTCCAGGGGCACACCAGCTGGCAGTCGTCGCAGCCGTAGATGCGGTTGCCCATCAACGGTCGCATCGCTTCGGGGATCGGGCCATCGTGCTCGATGGTCAGGTAGGAGATGCAGCGCCGGGCATCCAGCCGCTGCGGCGCGATGATGGCCTGGGTCGGGCAGACGTCGATGCAGCGCGTGCAGGTGCCGCAGTGCGCCGTGGCCGGGGTGTCCACCGGCAGCGGCAGGTCGATGTAGATCTCGCCCAGGAAGAACCACGAGCCGCCCTGGCGGTCGATCAGGCAGGTGTGCTTGCCGATCCACCCGAGCCCGGCATTGCGGGCCAGCGCGCGCTCCAGCACCGGCGCCGAATCGACGAAGACGCGGTAGCCGAAGGCGCCGATCTCCGCGGCGATCGCATCGGCAAACTTCTGCAGGCGGTTGCGCATCAGCTTGTGGTAATCGCGGCCCAGCGCATAGCGCGCCACGTAGGCACGGTCGCCATCGTGCAGCGTGTCCCAGGCCTGGGCATCGTCCTTGTGGCCGTAGTCCATGCCCACCGAGATCACCCGCACCGTGCCAGGCAGCAGTTCGGCCGGGCGCGCGCGCATCGTGCCGTGCCGCGCCATCCACTCCATCGTGCCGTACAGGCCCTTGCCCAGCCAATCGGCCAGGTGCGCTTCGTCCTCGCCGAGGTCGATGCCGGACACGCCGCAGCGCTGGAAACCGTGCACGCGCGCGATCTCGCGCACGCGCTGGGCGGCGCGGGCCAGGTCGACGGGGGCGGGGAGCGGAACAGCAGACATGGCGACAAGTATAGAATCCCGGCATGCCTGAGCTTGCTGAACTGTTCGATGTAGCCGCCGCGCGCCGGATCGACGCGGAGGCCAGCGCGCGGCTGGGCGACGGCGGGGCGAGCCTGATGGAGCAGGCCGGCCAGGCTGCCTGGCAGTGCCTGCTGGAACGCTGGCCGCAGGCCCGGCGCATCTGCGTGGTGGCCGGGCCCGGCAACAATGGCGGCGACGGCTACGTGCTGGCCCGGCTGGCGCGCCGGGCCGGGCGTCATGTGCAGGTGCTGCGGCTGGCCGGCGACGGCGCCGCCACCCTGCTGGCGCAGGCCGCGCTGCAGGCGTGGCGGGATGCCGGCGGCGAAGAGGCGTGCTTCAGCGGCGCGCTGCCAGCGACTGATGTTGTCGTCGATGCGCTCTACGGACTGGGCCTGAACCGCGCGCCGGCAGGGGATGCGAAGGCGCTGATCGAGACGATCAACGCCGCTGCGCTGCCGGTGCTGTCGCTGGACGTGCCCAGCGGCGTCGCTGCGGGCACCGGCGCGGTGCCCGGCGTGGCCATCCGCGCCCACCTCACCCTGCAGTTCATCGTGAGGCACCGCGGCCTGTACACCGGCGATGCGCTGGAGTACGTGGGCGAGCGCCGGCTGGCGCCGCTGCAGGTGCCCGATGCCGCGCTGACCGACGTGCCGCCTGCAGCCAGTGTCTGGGCGCAGGCGCGCCTGGCGGCGTTGCTGCCGGCGCGGCGCGCCAATACGCACAAGGGCGAATCCGGGCATGTGCTGTGCGTGGGCGGCAACCACGGCAGTGGCGGAGCGGTGATGCTGGCCAGCGAAGCGGCCCTGCGTGCCGGCGCGGGGCTGGTCAGCGTGGCCACCCAGGCCGCCCACGCGGCGCCGTTGCTGGCGCGACTGCCCGAGGCCATGGTGCACGCGGTCGAAAACGCCGGCGACCTGCAGGCGCTGTTTCCGCGCGCCAGGGTGATCGCCATCGGCCCCGGCCTCGGCCAGGACGACTGGGCGCATGAACTGTGGCGGCAGGTGCTGGCCAGCGGCACGCCGCTGGTGATCGATGCCGATGCCCTGAACCTGCTGGCCGCCGCGCCGCAGGTGGTTCACGGCGCCATCCTCACCCCGCACCCGGGTGAGGCCGCACGACTGCTTGGCTGCAGCACCGCGCAGGTGCAGGCGGATCGTTTCGCCGCTGCGCACCAGCTGGCCGAGCGCTTCCACGCGGTGGTCGTGCTGAAGGGGGCCGGCACGCTGGTCGCCGCACCGGGCCAGCGCCCCCGAGTCATCGCGGCGGGCAACCCGGGCATGGCCGTGGGTGGCATGGGCGACCTGTTGACGGGCATCATCGCCGCCCTGCGTGCGCAGGGACTGGACGCCTTCGATGCGGCGAGCGCCGGCGCACTGGTGCATGCGCTGGCCGGCGACAGCGCCGCCGCCCAAGGCCAGCGTGGCCTGCTCCCCACCGACCTGCTGGTGCCGCTGCGCCGCCTGGTCAATCCGGAACCCGACATCGCATGATCACGTTTTTCCTGGCCCAGAGCGACGACACCGACCTGCTTGGGCAGTGGCTGGCCGCCACCCGTCCGCCGCAGGCGGTGATGCAGCTGCAGGGCGACCTCGGCGCGGGCAAGTCCACGCTGGCGCGTGCGCTGCTGCGCGCCCTCGGCGTGCAGGGCGCCATCCGCAGCCCGACCTACACGCTGGTGGAGCGGTACCCGTTGGATGACGGGCACGAGGCCTGGCACCTGGACCTGTACCGCATCGGCCAGGCCGAAGAGCTGGATTTCCTGGGCTTGGACGAGGGCAGCGCCTCGCTGTGGCTGGTCGAATGGCCCGAGCGCGGCGCGGGCGCATTGCCGCCGAGCGACCTGCACGTGGCGCTGGACATTGAAGGGCAGGGCCGTCGCGTCCGTCTCACTGCGACCAGCGACGCGGGTCGTGAATGGCTCGCCCGGCTGCCCCAAGGGGGTGACTTGCAGGCCCTTTCTGTCGGCTGACACTAGGAAACACCGGCAGGTTACGGATTATTAAGGGAAAAGGTGTTGCATTTCATTCAGCGCGGTGATTGAATCCTGACCCATGCCAATGGGGAAACCACTCACCGCCATCTGTGCCGCCGTCGGACTGTGTCTGGCGAGCGCCCTGGCGTGGGCGGGCGAAGTCCGCCAGGTGGGCCTGGAGACCGGTGCCACCGGCACCCGCGCGGAAATCGCGCTGTCCGGGAGTGGCGGTTACAAGACCCTGAGCCTCGCCGGCCCGAACCGCCTGGTGGTCGATTTCCCCGACTCCAGCGCCGTCCGCAATCTCAAGCTGCCCGCGCCCACGGGCGTGGTCACCGCCGTGCGCACCGGCCAGCCGGTGCCCGGTACGTTCAGGGTGGTATTCGACCTGGCCGAATCGGTCGCGCCGTTCCGCCCGCAGATGCTCAAGCAGGGCGATGAATCGCGCCTGGTGATCGAATGGCCGGGCGATGCGCCGGCCAGCGTGGCCCGCAGCGCGCCGTCAGCGCCGCCTGCCAGCGCGCCGACGCCGACGTCGAGCGCGGCACCGGCCACCTCCACCGCGACCACCACGGCCGCCGATGCGGCGCAGGCGCGCAGCGATGCCGCCCGCGCCACCGCGCTGCTCACCGCCTCGGTGCGCCAGCAGGCCAGTGCCACGGCGGCCACGCCGGTGCCCAGCCCGGCGACGCCCGCGGCGACGGCCGCCAACGTCGCAGCGGCCGGCAACGCCAACGCCGCCAGCAACTCGGCCACCCCGGCCGCGATCCTCGCCGGGCAGGCCACCGCGGCCGTCGTGTCGGCGCCCACGCCCGCGCCGGTGGTGACCCCGCCGGCCGAGATCCCGCGCCCGGCCATGCCCAGCGATGCCTCACGCATCAAGATGCGCGCGGGCATGCGCCCGCTGGTGGTGGCGATCGATCCCGGTCATGGCGGCCAGGACCCCGGCGCCGTCGGCCCGACCGGCAAGCGCGAAAAGGACATCACCCTGGCCGTGGCCCGCGAACTGGCCCGCCAGGTCAATGCCACCCCGGGCCTGAAGGCCTACCTGACCCGCGACACCGACGTGTTCATTCCGCTGCCGATGCGCGCGCAGAAGGCGCGCGCGGCAAAGGCCGACATCTTCATCTCGATCCACGCCGATGCCGCCGAAAACCGCGCGGCGACCGGTTCGTCGGTGTATGTCCTGTCCACCAAGGGCGCCTCCTCGCAGCGCGCGCGCTGGCTGGCCGACAAGGAAAACGCCGCCGACCTGGTCGGTGGCGTGCGCCTGCAGCAGACCGAAGGGACCCTGGCTAGCGTGCTGCTGGACCTGGCCCAGAGCGGCTATATGAAGGCCTCTGAAGACGCCGCCGGCCACGTGCTGGGTGGCTTGAAGCGGATCGGCAAGAACCACAAGCCCAACATCGAGCGCGCCAACTTCGCGGTGCTGCGCACCTCGGACATGCCGGCGATGCTGGTGGAAACCGCCTTCATCTCCAATCCGGACGAAGAGCGCCGCCTGATCGACCCGGCATACCAGCGCCAGATCGCCGGTGCGGTACTCGATGGCGTGCACACCTTCTTCAGCCGCCAGCCGCCGCCGGGCACGCTTTACGCCGCCCGCGCCGAAGCCGAGATCGACGCGGCCGGCACCGTGGCGGGCGGAAGCAAGTAATCCGCCCGTAGAGCCGACCGTTGGTCGGCTGCCTTTGGCGATGCCAGCCGACCGTTGGTCGGCTGCCTTTGGCGATGCCAGCCGACCGTTGGTCGGCTCTACGTGCAAGCCGACCAACGGTCGGCTCTACGTGCAAGCCGCGCTGCGGCCAGGCACGGGGCGGCGCTACGCTATCATCTACCGATGAAGTCCTGCCCCCACGTTCCCATCGCCTCCGCCCATGCGTCCTCCGTCGTCCGGAGCCCTGCATGAGCATCCGCCAGCTGCCTGAAATCCTGATCAACCAGATCGCCGCCGGCGAAGTCGTCGAGCGGCCTGCGTCGGTGGTCAAGGAACTGGTGGAAAACGCACTGGATGCCGGCGCCACCCGGGTCGACATCGACCTGGAAGAGGGCGGCGTGCGCTTGATCCGCATCCGTGACGATGGCGGCGGGATCGCCCCGGAAGAGCTGCCGCTGGCGGTGTCGCGCCACGCCACCAGCAAGATCGCCAGCCTGGACGACCTCGAAGCCGTGGCCACGCTCGGTTTTCGTGGCGAAGCGTTGCCGTCGATCGCCTCGGTCAGCCGCTTCACCCTGTCCTCGCGCCGCGCCTGCGACGCGCACGGGTCGGCGCTGCAGATCGAGGGCGGCAAGCTGGGCGACGTCACCCCGCGCGCGCATGCGCCGGGCACCACCGTGGAAGTACGCGAGCTGTTCTACAACGTGCCGGCCCGACGCAAGTTCCTGCGTGCCGAGCGCACCGAACTGGGCCACATCGAGGAATGGCTGCGCTCGCTGGCACTGGCGCGCCCGGACGTGGAACTGCGCGTCTCGCACAACGGCAAGCCGTCGCGTCGTTACAAGCCCGGCGACCTCTACTCCGATGCGCGCCTGGGTGAAACCCTCGGCGAGGATTTCGCCGCGCAGTCGTTGCGCGTGGATCACAGCGGCGCCGGCCTGCGCCTGCATGGCTGGATCGCGCAGCCGCATTACTCGCGCGCCAGCACCGACCAGCAATACCTGTACGTCAACGGGCGGTCGGTGCGCGACCGCAGCGTGGCCCACGCGGTGAAGATGGCGTACGGCGACGTGCTGTTCCACGGCCGGCAACCGGCCTACGTGCTGTTCCTGGAGCTGGACCCGACCCGGGTCGACGTCAACGTGCATCCGGCCAAGCACGAAGTGCGCTTCCGCGACTCGCGGCTGATCCACGATTTCGTTTACCGCACCCTGAAAGAAGCGCTGGCCGAGACCCGCGCCGGCATGACCCAGGCCGGGGTCGGGGCCGACGCGGGCGGGTTGCCGCCTGCGGCCTCGCCGAGCACGGGCTATGCCCCCTCGACAGGCGCTTACGCCCTGGCCGGCAACGGGGCGGGCGGCGGCTTCGGCACGCAGTGGCGGCCGCAGCAATCGCCGTTGGGTCTGCAGGTGGCCGATGCGCCCTCGGCGTATGCCGCGTTGTATGCCGCGCCCGCCGGTGCCGGCGTGTCGGCGGGATTGCCACCGATGCCAAGCGAGCACGGCCTGCCGGTCACCGCCGCCGACAGCGGCGTGCCGCCGCTGGGCTATGCGGTCGCGCAGCTGCACGGGATCTATATCCTGGCCGAGAACGCCGAAGGCCTGATCGTGGTCGACATGCATGCCGCGCATGAGCGGATCGGCTACGAACGCCTGAAGACCGCGCACGACGGCATGGGCCTGCATGCGCAGCCGCTGCTGGTGCCGATCACCCTGGCGGTCGGCGAACGCGACGCCGATACCGCCGAGCGCGAGGCCGACACGTTGGTGGCGTTGGGCTTCGAGATCACCCGCTCCGGCCCTGGCTCGCTGCATGTGCGCAGCATTCCGGCGCTGCTGGCCAATGCCGAGCCCGAGGGCCTGCTGCGCGACGTGCTCACCGACCTGCGCGAACACGGCCAGAGCCGGCGCATCGCCACGGCGCGCGACGAGTTGCTCTCGACCATGGCCTGCCATGGCGCGGTGCGGGCCAACCGGCGCTTGACCGTGCCGGAAATGAACGCGCTGCTGCGCGACATGGAAATCACCGAACGCTCGGGTCAGTGCAATCATGGCCGGCCGACCTGGGCTCGTTTTTCGCTGGCGGAGATCGACCGCTGGTTCCTGCGCGGACGTTGAAGGGGGAAAAAATGCGGATGTGGACGAGGGGACTCGGCGCGGCGATGCTGGCGCTGGGATTGGTCGCGTGTGGGGACACGCCGCCGGCACCGGTCGCGGTGGCCGCCGATCCGGCGTTTGCCGCCGAACAACAGCAGTGGCGCCTGCAGCGCTACCAGGAACTGCACGCCGCCGACGGCTGGACCAGCCTGGTCGGCCTGCATTGGCTGGAATACAAGGCCCATTACATCGGCAGCGGCCCGGGCAGCGGCATCCGCCTGGCGGTCGGGCCGGACAAGCTGGGCATGGTGTCGCGCCAGGGCGACAGCGTGTGGTTCACGCCTGAGCGTGGCGTCGCATTGAGCGTGGACGACACGCCGGTCACCGGGCGCATCCGCTTTTTCAGCGATCGTGACGCCACGCCGACCCTGATCCGCTTCGATGGGGGCAAGGGCCAGTTGAGCCTGATCCATCGTGGCGAGCGCTATGCGCTGCGCGTCAAGCACGCCGACGCGCCGACGCGCGCCAGCTTTGCCGGACTGCAGTACTGGCCGGGCGGGCCGGCGTGGCGGATCAGCGCGCGCTTCATCCCGCACGAGCCCGGCAAGACGATGCCGATCGTGGACATCACCGGGCTCACCACGCAGATGCCCAATGCGGGCACGCTGGAGTTCGAGCGCGATGGCCGCACCTGGCGGCTGGAAGCGCTTGGCGAGCCGGGCCGCGAGCTGTTTGTCATCTTCGCCGACCGTACCAGCGGCCATGGCAGCTACCCGGCCGGGCGTTACCTGGACCTGGCTGCGCCGGATGCCAATGGCCAGGTGCTGGTCGATTTCAACCACGCCTACAATCCGCCGTGTGCGTTCACCCCGTTTGCGACCTGTCCGTTGTCGCCGCCGGAAAACCGCCTGGACCTGCGCGTGGACGCAGGCGAGCAGGCCTATCACGCCCCTGAAGGAGAGGCTTGAACCATGTCGATGCTGTCACGTGTGTTGTCTTCGTTGTTGATCGCCGGTGGCCTGCTCGGGGGCATGGGTGCGGCGCAGGCGCGCGGTGATGCGCCGGCCGCCAAGTCCGGCCCGCCGGTGCCGCTGCTGTGGAAGGTGACCGGCCCCGGCGACAGCCGGTTGTACCTGCTGGGCTCGTTCCACATGCTGCGCGCGCAGGACTATCCGCTGGCCGCGGACGTCGACCAGGCGTTCGCCGCCTCCAGGCGCGTGGTGTTCGAGTTGTCGCCGCAGGACATGGAATCCCCGCAGTTGGCCCAGAAACTGGTGCAGGCGGCGGTGCGCACCGATGGCACCGAACTCAAGCGCGACCTCGACGCTGCCACCTGGACCAAACTGCAGGCCTATGCGGCCGACAACCAGCTGCCGCTGGCCCAGTTGCAGGGGATGAAACCGTGGTTCGTCGGCCTCACCATCACCTTGGGCCAGTTCACCAAGATGGGGCTGGACCCCAACCTCGGCCTGGACCGGCACTTCATGGGCCGCGCGGCCGCCGCGGGCAAGCCGACCGCCGGCCTGGAAGACATCGACACGCAGGTCGGCGTGCTGGCCGGCATGTCGATGCAGGAGCAGCAGCAGATGGTGGCCGAGGCGCTGGACCAGGCCGAGAAGGCCGACGTCGAAGGCCGCCGCCTGCATGACGCGTGGCGCCGTGGCGACGACAAGCTGCTGTGGACCTCGATGGCCGCGGAGATGCGCGGCCAGTACCCGCTGCTGTACAAGCGGATCAACACCGATCGCAACGATGCCTGGGTGCCCAAGCTGCAGCAGTACCTGCAGCCCGGCCAGGGCGGCACGCTGGTGGTGGTGGGCGCGCTGCACCTGCTGGGCAATGACGGCGTGGTGGAAAAGCTGAAGTCCAAGGGCTTTGCGGTCGAGCGCATCTGCACCGGGTGCGCCAAGTCCAAGCGCTGACCGGCGCAGCGGGCGGATATGAAAAAGGCGCAGCCGGTGGGCTGCGCCTTTTCGTTGCCGGTGACCGCAGTGACTCAGCGGCGGGTCTTGGTGCCTGGGCCGGGCGCCGGGGCATCCGGCTTGCCGGTGCCGGTGGAGGTGCCGCCCGGGCGGGGGCCGAAGCCGGTGCCCATGTTGCGCTGGAAGTCCTGCCAAAGCTCGAGGTTGCGCTCGGTCAGCTGGTTCATCATCGCCCACGGGGTCTGGCCGAGGAGGTTGCCCATCTGCTGGCGGAACTGCTGCTGCTGGTCCAGGAAGACCTGCATGCTGCGCTCCAGGTAGTTGCCCATGAAGCCCTGCAGCGAATCGCCGTAGAAGCGGATCAACTGGCTCAGCAACTGGGTGGACAGCATCGGTTCGCCGTCCTGTTCCTGGTCGGCGATGATCTGCAGCAGCACCGACCGGGTCAGGTCGTCGCCGCTCTTGGCGTCGCGGACTTCGAAGTCTTCGCCGTCGAGAATGAGCTGGCGCACGTCCTCGATGGTGATGTAACTGGAAATCTCGGTGTCGTAGAGCCGGCGGTTCGGGTATTTCTTGATAATGCGGTTCGCAGCCATGAAACGGTCACTCAGCACACAGTAGGCGCGCAGCATGGCGCAGTGCAGCAGCACATGCAACCGCCGAAAGGCCCATGCGGCGGGGTATCGCGGCCGATTCGTGTTGCGCAGCATGGATCTGCGCGGGGTGCAGCATTTTCCGGTTCCATGGCGGGGCTGTAGCCGGATGGGCCTGCAAACGTTTTCTCGAACAGCGCCGGCAGCATATTGCCCGCGCGGATTCCGTAGAGCCGACCGTTGGTCGGCTGCTCTATGCGCTGCTGCAAGGCAGCCGACCAACGGTCGGCTCTACGTTGCCGGAAGGCAGCCGACCAACGGTCGGCGCTACGTTGGCCGGGAGGCAGCCGACCAACGGTCGGCTCTACCAGCCCATGTGGTGGCCGCCGTTGATGTCCAGGTTCGAGCCGGTGATCCACGAGGCTTCCTCGTTGACCAGGAAGGCAACGGCGTAGGCGATTTCCTCCGGCTTGCCGAGGCGGCCGGTGGGGATGTCGGCGATGATTTTGGCGCGCACTTCGTCGGGCACGGCCATCACCATGTCGGTGGCCACGTAGCCCGGCGAAATCGTATTGACGGTGATCCCGAAGCCGGCGTTCTCGCGGGCCAGGGAGATGGTGAAACCGTGCATGCCGGCCTTGGCGGCGGCGTAGTTGGCCTGGCCGTACTGCCCCTTCAAGCCGTTGATCGAGCTGATCTGGATGACTCGGCCCCAGCCACGGCGGCGCATGCCTTCGATCACCGGGCGGGTCACGTTGAACACCGAGTTGAGGTTGGTGTTGATGACGTCGTGCCACTGGTCCGCGCGCATGCGATGGAAGGTGGTGTCACGGGTGATGCCGGCGTTGTTGACCAGGATCTCGATCGGGCCCAGTGCCGCTTCCACCGCATGGACCATGGCCTCGGCGGTATCCGGGTCGGCGACGTCGCCGGGAAAGATCGCCACGTCGCAGCCGCGCGCCAGCATCATCTCGCGCCATGCCAGGGCTTTGGCGTGGTCACGGTAATTGGTGGCGACCCGATGGCCCTGGTCGGCCAGGCGTTGGCAGATGGCGGTACCGATGCCGCCGGTTCCGCCGGTGACCAGTGCGACGCGAGATGTCATGAGCAGCTACTCCGAAAGGCAGGGCCAACAAGGGGGAAGGCGATTCTGCAACATCGCTGCGGCGATGGGTATCAGGCCGGCGGCATGGCCGGGCCGATGTCGTGGCGGGGCAGGCGCGCCGGGTCGAACCCCGCGCTGGCACGGGCCAGCAGTGCGGCCGGGCTGCCGTCGGCGGGGAGACAGCCCGGGTCCTGGCCGAGCGCGGCCCAGGCCTGGCGCAGGGCGGGCAGGGGATGGGCCGGGTCGAGCGGGTGCGCGGCCTCGGACTTGGACAGCTTGCGGCCGGTGTCGTCCAGCAGCAGCGGCAGGTGCAGGTAAGCCGGGGTGGGCAGGCCGAGCGCGCGCTGCAACAGGATCTGGCGCGGAGTGGAGTCCAGCAGGTCGGCGCCGCGCACGACATCGGTGATGCCCTGCGCATGATCGTCCACCACCACCGCGAGTTGGTAGGCCCAGTAGCCGTCGGCCCGGCGCAGCACGAAGTCGCCCACCTCGGCGTACACGTCCTGCTGGATCGCGCCGCGCAGTCCGTCCACGAAGGCGACGGTGCTGCCCGGCGGCACGCGCAGCCGGATGGCCGGTTGCGCCCGCGCGCTGCGTGCCACGCAGTGATGGTGGATGCCGCCCGCGTCGGCCAGGTCGCTGCGGCTGCAATGGCAGGCAAAGGCCTTGCCGTCGGCGAGCAGGCGGTCGAGGGCCTGCTGGTAAAGGGCGTCGCGCTGGCGCTGATGCACGATCGGCCCATCGCTGGCCAGGCCCAGGGCGGCCAGGGTGGCCAGTTGCTGGTCAACCGCGCCGGGCACGGTGCGCGGCGGGTCGACGTCCTCGATCCGCACCAGCCACTGCCCACGGGCATGCCGGGCCAGCAGCCAACTGCCCAGCGCCGCCAGCAGGGAGCCGGGGTGCAGGGGACCGGTGGGCGAGGGCGCGAAGCGGCCGCGGTAGGGGGAGATGGACATGAACTATGAATCGTCGGTCAGTTTGCGACTTGAATTCAACATGAAGTCCCCGCAGATTTGCAGTCATCAACCTCCAATGAGCGTTATTTCCCCATGTTCAGTCGTATTGCCCTCTTCCTTCTGACCAACCTTGCCGTGCTGGTCCTGGCGGGCATCGTCATGTCGGTGCTGGGCGTCAACCCGGGCCAGATGAGCGGTCTGCTGGTGATGGCGGCCATCTTCGGCTTTGGCGGTTCCTTCATCTCGCTGCTGCTGTCCAAGTGGATGGCCAAGCGCTCCACCGGTGCGGTGGTGATCACCGAGCCGCGTAATCCGACCGAGCGCTGGCTGCTGGCCACCGTCGAGCGCCAGGCGCGCGAAGCGGGTATCGGGATGCCGGAAGTGGCGGTCTACGATGGCCCGGAAATCAATGCCTTCGCCACCGGTGCCAACCGCAACAAGGCCCTGGTGGCAGTGTCCACCGGGCTGCTGCACAACATGAGCGAGGACGAGGCCGAGGCGGTGCTGGGCCACGAGATCGCGCACGTGGCCAACGGCGACATGATCACCATGGCGTTGCTGCAGGGCGTGCTGAATACCTTCGTCATCGTGCTGGCGCGCATCGTCGGCGGGTTCATCGATAGCGCGATCTCGGGCAACCGCGAGGGCGGTGGCCGCGGCTTCGCCTACTACATCATCGTGTTCGTGCTGGAGATGGTGTTCGGCCTGGGCGCGACGGTGATTTCGATGTGGTTCTCGCGTCACCGCGAGTTCCGTGCCGACGCGGGCGGTGCCCACCTGGCCGGCCGCCAGAAGATGATCGCGGCGCTGGAGCGCCTGAAGCTCAACCACGGCCAGAGCACGCTGCCCACCCAGATCGCGGCATTCGGCATCGCCGGCTCGACCGCGAAGAAGCTCTTCATGAGCCACCCGCCGCTGGAAGATCGCATCGCTGCGCTGAAGGCGGCAGGCGCCACCGTCAGCTGATTCCTGCGCCAGCCACGCTGAAATGAAAACGCCCGGCTTCGGCCGGGCGTTTTTTTGGTTCTTCGTCAAACGCCAGTTCCACCAGCATGAGCGTGGGTGTATCTGCGGGCAAGCCACCAGGTACAGGACAAACGAACCCCATTCGCTGCGTCTCGTCTCGTCTTGCCTTGCTTGCCTGCAAAAAACCACCAGCCAACTGTCTGGGGCGGGGGTGGGTGAGGCCGCGGGGCCCGTTTTGCGCCATGGATGGCGCAAAAGGAGCTTACATGGACGTACTTGCAGCGTGCCCCGCGGCCTCACCCACCCCCGCCCAGCCCGACCCAGGCGCACATCCGCAGCGGTTGACCTGGCCGTTGACGTTGCACTTGCTCACCACCCACCACCCACCAAGGCCGGCCACCCAAACAACAACGGCGCCCGAAGGCGCCGTCGTCGAGGTGTCGCACAAGCGGTGGATCAGAACTTGGCGTCGAACTCTGCCGCGTAGCCGGTGTTGACCAGCACCTTCTGCAGCACGTCGGTGTTCTTCACGTTGCCCGCCACGATCTGCTGGGTCTCCGGGCCGCGGCTGTCCATGCGGGCCGGCGTGGCGCCCTTGAAATCGCAGACCCGACCGCCGGCCTCGCGGACCAGCAGCACGCCGGCGGCGATGTCCCAGGCCTTCACGCCGGCCTCGAAATACGCATCGGCACGACCGCAGGCCACGTAGGCCAGGTCCAAGGCTGCCGAACCGGTGCGGCGCACGTCTTCGGCGTGCACCAGCAGCGCGTCGACCGCCTTCAACTGCGCGCTCGTACGCTGACGCTCGCGCGGGGCGAAACCGGTGTGGATCATCGCCCCGGCCATGTCCTTGCGGTCGGCCACGCGGATGCGACGGTCGTTCAGCACCGCGCCGGCACCCCGGCTGGCGGTGAACAGCTCATTGCGGAGCGGATCGAAGATCACCGCGTCGATCGGCTCGCCGTTCTCGACCAGGGCGATCGACACGCAGTAGTGCGGGAAGCCGCGCAGGTAGTTGCTGGTGCCGTCCAGCGGGTCGATCACCCACATGTACCGGTTCACGGCCTGCACGCCGCCTTCCTCGGCCATGATCCCGTACTCGGGATAGGCGCGCTTGAGTTCCTTGATGATGACCTTTTCCGCATCCGCATCGACTTCACTGGCATAGTCCATGCGCCCCTTCTGCACGACGTTCAACGCCTCGAGCTTGTTGATGTTGCGCAACAGGACGTTGCCGGCGAGGCGGGCGGCCTTGACCATGACGGTGACGGCGGGTTTCTGCATGGCGAAAAGCTCCCGGAAAGGCAGAGTAGGGGGTACTGGCGGGGGAAAAGAGCGGTCCCGGCGCAGAGGCCGGTCGCACAGTTTACCATCTGTGGCTTGTCTGCTCGCGTTTGGCCTGTTCATGTCCATTGAAACCGCTCCTTCCCGTATCCGATTCGTCCTCGTCGGCACCCAGCACCCCGGCAACATGGGCGCCGCGGCGCGCGCCATGAAGACCATGGGCCTGGGCCGGCTGGTCTTGGTAGCCCCGGAAAAGCCGCTGGATGAAGAAGCGTTCAGGCGCTCGGCCGGTGCCGAGGACGTGCTCGGCGATGCCCCGGTCGTGGCTAGCCTGGCCGAGGCCGTCGCCGATTGCACCCTGGTGCTGGGCTGCACCGCCCGCGCCCGCCGCGTCCAGCTTGAAGAGCTGCTGCCCACCGTGGCCGCCCAGCGCGCCCTGGCCAAGGCCGCCGAGCCGGGCGCCGAAGTGGCGTTCGTGTTTGGCCGCGAGCGCACCGGCCTCACCAATGAAGAACTGCAGCTGTGCCACCTGGCCGTGCATATCCCGTCCCACCCCGATTTCAGCTCGCTCAACCTGGCAGCCGCCGTCCAGGTGCTGGCCTATGAGCTGCGCATGGCCGTGCTCGGTGGCGTCGAAGGCGCCGCCCCGGCCGATCCCGAACACCGCGAACAACCGGCCAGCCACGCCCAGGTCGAGGGCCTGTTCGGCCAGCTTGGCCAGACCCTGGACGAAATCGATTTCCACAAGGGCCGCGCCCCGGATTCGGCGATGCGCAAGCTGCGCCGCCTGTTCCTGCGTACCGAACTGAGCGAACAGGAAGTCCGCCTGCTGCGCGGCATCCTCGCCGATGCACAGCGGATGGCGCGATTGGCCAACAATACGCCCGAATGAGCTGACGCAGTTCTCACTTTTTCGGGTAGGCTGTTCGGATTCCTTGGGGGGGGGCGAATGGGAGTGCCGGGTCTGCGATGGCTGTTGCAGGGAGGTCTGCTGTGTCTGGCCATCGCCTTGATGACCGGATCCGCCGCTGCCGGTCCCCACAACGTGCTGGTGCTGGGACGGATCAGCGACAACCCCAAGTCACACTATGCGCAACTGCAGCCCCTGCTCGATTACGTGGTCCCGCGCATGCGCGATGTCGGCATTACCGAAGGTCGCATCCTGATGGCGCCCGACGCCCAGCAGATGGCCAGCTACCTGCGCCGCGGCCGCGTTGACTGGGTCACCGAGACCTCCGGCACCGCCGTGGCGCTGGGCATGCGCAGTGGCGCCCAGCCGCTGCTGCTGACCGAGCGCAGTGGCGTGCGCGACTACCACACCGTGTTCTTCGTGCGCCGCGGCAGCCCGATCGTGTCCCTGGCCGACCTCAAGGGCCACACCCTCGCCTTGCAGAACGTGGCCTCCACCAGTGCCTACCTGGTGCCGGTGATGACGTTGCTGGAGCAGGGCCTGACCCCGGAGATCCTGTTGTCCGCGCGCGATGCGGCCGCCCCCGACACCGTGGGCTATGTGTTCGCGCGCAGCGAGGGCAATATCGCCACGCTGGTCCACAAGGGCGTGGTCGATGCCGGCGCCGTGAGCAGCGTGGACTGGACCGACGGCCATCGGATCCCGGCCAGCTACCTGCGCGACTTCCGCGTGATCCACCGCACCGAGCCGTTCCCGCGGGCAGTGGAAGTGGTGCGCGCCGATCTCGATGCGAAGGTGCGCGAGCGCCTGCAGCAGGTGTTGCTGGAGGCCGCCGGCGATCCGCAGGCGCAGGATGCGTTGCAGACGTTTTTTGGTACGTCCGGGTTCCATCGGGTGGATGCGCAGATGCAGCACCGGTTGGATCAACTGAAACTAGGGCTGGCTCGCGTGCGGATGGAAGTGGAATGAGGCTGTTGGGTTCGGGAATGCAGGCACGCTTCGTGCTGGCGATGAGCGGCGCGATGCTGGTGGTGATCGCGATCGTGGCGGTGGTGCTCGGTCGCCAGGCGGCCATGCAGGATGAGGTCAAGCACCTCAGCGGCAACGTCATCCACGATCTGTTCGACCGCAG
Organism: Stenotrophomonas sp. Steno-Z1; assembly: GCF_056393175.1. Taxonomy (NCBI): domain Bacteria; kingdom Pseudomonadati; phylum Pseudomonadota; class Gammaproteobacteria; order Lysobacterales; family Lysobacteraceae; genus Stenotrophomonas; species Stenotrophomonas sp. Steno-Z1. The sequence goes on from NZ_JBWJPB010000001.1 coordinate 734,423, forward strand.
CGTGCGCAGTCGCGGCGAAGCCCTGGCGCGCGAGCTGTCCGACGCGCTGGCCAACCCGCTGTATTACAACGACCTGGAACAGGTCGGCGCCCTGGTCCGCAATACCTCGCGGCAGCAGGTGGTGCGCTACGTGCTGGTCTTCGACGAGGACGGCAAGCTGGTCCACGACGGCTCCACCGAGGTGATCGACTTCGGCCGGCCGATGAGCGATCCGCTGGCCGCCGGGGCGGTCGCGGCGCGCGCGCTGGTGGTCCAGGAGTCGCCCAAGGTGCTCGACAACGCGATGCCGATCATGATCGGCAACCAGCGTATCGGCGGGGTCCGGGTAGGCATGGCGCTGGATGACGTGCAGGCCATGGAGCACCGCGCCAACCAGACCCTCGGCGACCGCCTGCAGCAGGTCGGCAAGCGCCACCTGGGCTGGCTGCTGCTGATGCTCGGGCTGCTGCTGGGCATCGGCGTGGGCGTGATCATCTACGTGCAGCGCACCCTGGTCACCCCGATCCGCTTGCTGGCCGCGGCCGCGCGCCAGATCGAGGCGGGCGACTACCGCCCACAGCTGCAGCAGAGCAAGCGCCAGGATGAGGTGGGCGAACTGGTGCGCGCGTTCGGCCGGATGAGCGAGTCGATCGCCCGCCACGACCGCGAAGTGCGGCGCATGGCCTACACCGATGCGCTGACCGGGCTGACCAACCGGCTGGCGTTCCGCGAGGCGCTGGACCATCGGCTGATGGCTGCGCGCGCCTCCAACCACCGTCTGGCGTTGCTGTTTGCCGACATGGACGATTTCAAGCGGGTCAACGACACCCTCGGCCACGAGGCCGGCGACGAGGCGTTGCTGCAGTTCGCCCAGCGCATCAGCACCGCCGTGGCCCAGGCCGGCGGCGACGACGCCCTGCTGGCCCGCTTCGGCGGCGATGAATTCGTGATCCTGCTGGGCGAGGGCGACGTGGCCGCCAGCGCGCGCCAGCTGGCCGAGATCCTGGTGCGCGAGCTGGGCAAGCCGCTGTTCGTGCAGGGCCGGGAGCTGTTCCTGGGCACCTCGATCGGCGTGACCCTGTTCCCCGACGACGCCGCCGATGCGACCACGCTGCTCAAGAACGGCGACATCGCGATGTACCAGGCCAAGATGGCCGGCAAGAACTGCTACCGCTACTACAGCCGGGCCATGGACCATGCGGTCGAGCGCCGCGTGCACATGGAACAGGAGCTGCGCGGGGCGTGGGAGCGCGGTGAGCTGCGCCTGGTCTACCAGCCGATCTTCCGCACCCGCGACCGGCGCATGGTCGGGGTGGAGGTGCTGCTGCGCTGGCAGCACCCGACCCTGGGCACGATCCCGCCGTCGGTGTTCATTGAAGTGGCCGAGCAGAGCGGCCTGATCGAAGTGATCGGCCCCAAGGTGCTGCGCGCGGCCTGCATGGAGGCGGTGCAGTGGCCGCATGGCGTGGACGGCGAAGGCCTGTTCGTGTCGGTCAACGTCTCCCCGCGCCAGTTGCGTGGCGGCGAACTGCCCAGCTTGGTCGCCGACTGCCTGCGCGATACCGGCCTGCCGGCCTCGCGACTGCACCTGGAGCTGACCGAGACAGCGGTGATCGGCGATGAAATGCTGGCCGCGGCCCTGCTCGACAAGCTGCACCGCACCGGGGTGAAGGTGTGGCTGGATGACTTCGGGACCGGCTTCTCGGGCCTGAGCCACCTGCGCCAGGTGCCGGTGGACGGGGTCAAGATCGACAAGAGTTTCGTGGCCGACATGCAGCGCGACCCGGACGACCTGGCCCTCACCACCGCGATCATCGCCATGGCCCACGCCCTGGGCATCACCGTGGTGGCCGAGGGCATCGAGCAGGAAGTGCAGTTCGACCTGCTGGCCCAGCGCGGCTGCGACCTGGCCCAGGGCTACTGGCTGAGCCACCCGATCAGCGCCACCGACGTGGTGCAGATGATCGAATCCGGTATCTAGGGCGCAGATCCACGCCCTGCGTGGATGCCGCCCCCTGCATCACCACCGGGCGCGTTCAGACCGGGCGCTTGCTGCTGTCCCCGGCAATTTCGCGCACCAGCTTCGGCACCAGGTAACCGGACAGCCGCGCGGTCAGCTGCGCGTGCAGGTCCTTGGCGGTGTCATCGCTGACCTCGAAATGGGCCACGCCTTCGACCCGGTCCACCTGGTACAGGTAGTAGGGCAGCACGCCGGCGGCGAAACTGCGCTCGCTCAACGCCTGCAGGGCCTCCAGGGAATCGTTGACCCCGCGCAGCAGCACCGCCTGGTTGAGCAGGGTGGCGCCGGCGCCGCGCAGGCGGCCCATCGCCGCGTCCACGTCGGCATCGAACTCGTTGGCGTGGTTGGCGTGGATCACGAAGGCCAATGGCCACGGCAGGCTGGCCATCCACTGCACCAGGTCCTCGTCCACGCGTTCGGGCAGCACCACCGGCAGCCGGCTGTGGATGCGCAGGCGGCGCAGGTGCGGGATCTGCCGCAGGGCGTCGGTCAGCTCGACCAGCTTGTGGGTCGCCAGCGACAGCGGATCGCCGCCGGACAGGATCACCTCGTCGATGTCCGGGTCCTGGGCGATCGCCTCGACCGCGTCGCGCCAGCCTTCGCGGGCCGCGTTCTCGGTGCCGTAGTCGAAGTGCCGGCGGAAGCAGTAGCGGCAGTTGATCGCGCAGCTGCCGGTGGTCACCAGCAGGGCGCGGCCGCGGTATTTCTGGATCACCCCGGTGGCCTTCCTGGCCAGCCCGTCGCCGACCGCATCCAGGCTGAAGCCCGGCACCACCTGCATTTCATCGCTGACCGGCAGCACCTGGCGCAGCAGCGGGTCGTGGCGGTCGCCATGGCGCATGCGGGCGATGAACCCCTGCGGCACCCGCAACGCGAACTGGCTGGCGGCCTCGGCCGACAGGGGCAGGGCATCCGGGTCCAGGCCGAGCTGTTCCAGCAGCGCGCGCGGGTCGCGGACCGCCTGGCGCCACAGCTGTTGCCAGCGCACGGGGGTGGGCAGGGGCGTGGCGGAAAGCTGCATGGAATGGGGGCCTGCGGTTATCATGTCGGTCAGAAAAACTAGTCACCCCACCGGTGCCGGTGGGTTTTCCATTCTATCCGGCTCGCCGCGCCTGCGCGGCGTTTGCCCATTCAGGAGTTTCAGCATGGCCACTGTTGGCATGAACGACGTCAAGAACGGGATGAAGATCCTGGTCAACAATGAACCGGCGGTCATCACCGAGACCGAGTACGTCAAGCCGGGCAAGGGCCAGGCCTTCACCCGCATGAAGTACCGCTTCATCAAGTCCGGCCGCGTGGTCGAAATGACCATGAAGGCCACCGATGACGTGGAGAAGGCCGACGTCGTCGACACCAACATGGACTTCATGTACAGCGACGGCGAGTACTGGCACTTCATGGACCCGGAAACCTTCGAGCAGGTCCAGGCCACCAAGGCCGGCATGGGCGGCGCGGAGAAGTGGCTCAAGGGTGAGGAAGTCTGCATCGTCACGCTGTGGAACGGCGAGCCGATCTTCGTCCAGCCGCCGAACTTCGTCGAACTGAAAATCACCGAAACCGACCCGGGCGTCCGTGGCGACACCTCCGGCGGCGGCGGCAAGCCGGCCACCCTGGAAACCGGCGCCGTGGTCCGCGTGCCGCTGTTCGTCAACCAGGATGAAATCATCAAGGTCGACACCCGTTCGGGCGAATACTCCGCACGCGCAGGCAAGTAATCCGGCGAAGCCGGATGAGGGTAGAGCCGACCGTTGGTCGGCTGCACCCCCCGGTCGAACTGACCGTTGGTCGGCCATGCCACCCCGTAGAGCCGACCGTTGGTCGGCTGCGCCACCCGGTAGAACCGCCCCTTGGTCGGCGACGCCACCCCGTAGAGCCGACCGTTGGTCGGCTGCCCCACCCGGTAGACCCGACCCTTGGTCGGCGACGGCACCCGTGCAGCCGACCAACGGTCGGCTCTACGTCCAGAGCGTTCCGTTCCAGAGCGTCCCGGTCGCCCACGCCTTCGGGGCGTCCGCCCAGCACAGTGAGCCCGCATGACCGACACCGCACGCATCCCCGAAACCTGTGACCTGCTGATCGAAGCCGGTTACGTGGTCCCGATCGAACCGCATGCGGTGGTGCTGGAAGACCATGCCGTGGCCGTGCGAGGCAGCGAGATCATCGCGATCCTGCCGCGTGCCGAAGCGCGTGCGCGGTTCGCCCCGGTCCGCACCGTGTCGCGTCCGGACGCGGCGCTGATGCCGGGCCTGGTCAACGCGCACACCCACAACCCGATGACCCTGTTGCGCGGCGTCGCCGATGACCTGCCCTTGATGGTGTGGTTGCAGCAGCACATCTGGCCGGTGGAAGCGGCGGTGATCGGGCCGGAGTTCGTGGCCGACGGCACGACCCTGGCGATCGCCGAGATGCTGCGCGGCGGTACCACCTGCGCCAACGAGAACTACTTCTTCTCCGACGTCCAGGCCGCCGTCTACAAGCAGCATGGCTTCCGCGCGCTGGTCGGTGCGGTGATCATCGATTTTCCCACTGCCTGGGCCAAGACCGACGACGAGTACTTCGCCAAGGCCGGCGAACTGCACGACCAGTGGCGCAACGACCCACTTATCGGCACCTCGTTCGCCCCGCACGCACCGTACACGGTCAACGACGCCAATTTCGAACGCGTGCGCATGCTGTCCGACCAGTTGGACATGCAGGTCCACCTGCACACGCATGAGACCGCGCAGGAAATCAGCGACTCGCTCAAGCTGCACGGCCAGCGCCCGCTGGCGCGGCTGGATCGCCTCGGCCTGGTCAACGACCGCCTGATCGCGGTGCACATGACCCAGCTGACCGAGGCGGAAATCCACCTGTGCGCCGAGCGTGGCGTCAGCGTGGTGCATTGCCCCGAATCCAACCTCAAGCTGGCCTCCGGCTTCTGCCCGGCCTGCGCCCTGCAGCGCGCCGGGGTGAACCTGGCCATCGGCACCGACGGCTGCGCCAGCAACAACGACCTGGACATGTTCAGCGAGAACCGCACCGCGGCGATCCTGGCCAAGGCCGTGGCCAACGATGCCACCGCGCTGGATGCGGCCACCACGCTGCGTGCAGCCACCCTGGGCGGCGCCCGCGCGCTGGGCTTCGGCGACCGCATCGGCTCGATCGAGGTCGGCAAGCAGGCCGACCTGGTCTGCGTGGACCTGTCCGCGCTGGAGACCCAGCCGCTGCACCATGTGCTGTCGCAGCTGGTGTATGCCGCCGGCCGTCACCAGGTCAGCGATGTCTGGATCGCCGGGCAGCCCAAGCTGGTCCAGCGCGAGCTGGTCGGCATGGACACCGCCGCGATCGTCGCCAACGCCCGCCAGTGGCGCGAGCGCATCCGCCACATCCGTGCTTGATGCACCAAGGACCCCCATGACTACCCCACACGCTTCCACCAATTTCGATCAGGCCGAACTGGACAAGTTCGCCGCGCTCGCCAATCGCTGGTGGGACAGTGACGGCCCGCAGAAGCCGCTGCATGCCCTCAACCCGGTGCGCCTGCAGTACGTGGCCAGGCGCGTGGCGCTGCGCGGCGCGCGCGTGCTCGACATCGGCTGCGGTGGCGGCCTGCTCAGCGAGGCACTGGCGCGCGAAGGCGCCGAGGTCACCGCGATCGACCTGGCGCCCGAGCTGCTCAAGGTGGCGCGCCTGCACAGCCTGGAATCGGGGGTGACGGTGGACTACCGCCTGCAGGCCGCCGAGGACCTGGCCGCCGAACAGCCCGGCAGCTTCGACGTGGTCACCTGCATGGAGATGCTCGAGCACGTACCCGACCCGGGCGCGATCATCGCCGCCTGCCACCGCCTGCTCAAGCCCGGCGGGCAGCTGTTCCTGTCCACCGTCAACCGCACCCCGGCCGCCTTCGCCGTGGCGATCGTCGGTGCCGAGTACGTGGCGCGGCTGCTGCCCAAGGGCACGCACCACTACCAGGATTTCATCAAGCCGGCCGAGCTGGGCAAGTGGCTGCGCGAGGCCGATTTCAACCTGCGCGATGTCAGCGGCATGGCCTACGAGCCGTGGCGCAACCGCGCACGCTTGAGCAGCCGCACCGACATCAACTACCTGGCCCATGCGGTCAAGCCGGACGCTGCGGGTGTCTGAGTCCGGTTTCCCGCGGGCGGTGTTGTTCGACCTCGATGGCACGCTGCTGGACAGCGCGCCGGACATGCTGGCAACCGCCAATGCGATGCTGGCCGCGCGCGGGCGTGCCCCGATCAGCCTGGACGCGCTGCGCCCGGTGGTCTCCAAGGGCTCTCGGGCGATGGTCTCGGTGGCGTTCCCGGCGTTGGGGCAGGTCGAGCGCGACGCGCTGGTGCCCGAGTTCCTGGACCGCTACGAGGCCCTGATCGGCCAGCACGCGGTGGTGTTCGACGGCGTCGCCGGCATGCTCGATGCGCTGGATGCGGCTGGCTGCGCGTGGGGCATCGTCACCAACAAGCCCGAATACCTGGCCCGCCTGATCGTGCCCCAGCTGGGCTGGGAAGCGCGCTGCAAGGTGCTGATTGGCGGCGATACGCTGGCCCAGCGCAAGCCGCACCCGCTGCCGTTGCTGGTCGCCGCCGAGCGCATGCGGATCGACCCGGCCACCTGCATCTATGTGGGCGACGACGAGCGCGATATCGTGGCCGCCAATGCCGCCGGCATGGCCTCGGTGGCCGCGCTGTGGGGCTACCGGCTGGAGGCCGACGACCCGTTGGCGTGGGGCGCGGAGAGCATGATCGCGCACCCCGCGCAGCTGCAGCGCGGCGACGCCTGGCCGCTGGCGCGCGCCTGACCGCTCGCCAGGCATCGGCGGTTGGCCGATGCGCAGCGCAACCCAGGCATGCACCGGTGATCGGCCCGTGCGTACCCCCGGTAGCCGCCGAGCCTGGCTCGGCCAATTTCTTCCAAGGATTTTCCCCGTGACAACTTCCAGCGCCCTCGACAGTTTCCTGGACAAGTGGCGGACCCGCTGGCCGGAATGGTCGGTGGCCGAGCCGTTCGTTCCCGAGGCCCAGCGCAGCCTGGCCGTGGCGTGGTTTGCGCTGCTGCAGGAGTTCGACGACATCCTCAATACCAACGGCGATCCAACCCCTGCCGACGCAAAGCTGGCCTGGTGGGGCGAAGAACTGCGCAGCTGGGCCGGGCAGCGCTCGCGGCATCCGCTGGGGCGTTTGCTGGAGCCGGTGCGCGCGCCATGGGCGGAACTGGCGCAGGCGCTGCCGGACCTGGTCGAGGCCCGCGCCGCGTCCGTGGCACCGGCCCAGGCGCTGCACGCGCTGCAGGCCTATGCGGGCGCGGTGGCGGCGGTGGAGGCGGTGATGTTCGAGGCGCCGGCGCGCGGCGATGTGACCACCCCCGTGCTGGTGCAGACGCTGGCCCAGCGACTCCAGGAGGCCGGCGTCGCCGCCGTGCCGCGCGCGCTGCTGGACGCTGGCAGCGACACGGCCGCGCAGCGCTGGGCGCAGCACTTGCTGGCGCGGTGGCCGGCGCGCGTCGCCGGCCCGCGCGTGCGCCGCATGTACGCGTCGCTGGCGAGAACGCGGCTGCAGGCGCGTGCGCAGGGCAGCGAGCCCAAGGTCACGCCGCTGCGGACGCTGCTGCGCACGTGGTGGGCCGGTCGGGGCTGATCGCGGCGCGACTTGTTTATAGGGCCGGCACTGGACGGGATTGGCCGCCTGCACGCCGCGGTACAGCGAGGCACTGAGCGCCCCGGCGGCGCGGCACAGTGAGGTGCTGGCGCCCCATGTGCCTCGTCATCTGACGGCGCGGACCGCCAGGGTCGGTTCCCGAACGACTGCCGACCGTGTCGATCGGCGCGGGGATGCACCCTCCCGGCAGCGCTGCACCGGCCGCGCCCAGCACTGCCGGCATGCCGGCATCACTTGCCGCGTTCAAGCACCAGCAGCGGATCGATGCGAGTATCGAACCAGTTCATGCCCCAGTGCAGGTGCGGGCCAGTGGCACGGCCGGTGGCGCCGACCGCGGCGATCACCTGACCCTGCTCGACACGGTCACCCACCTTCACGTCGATCCGCGACAGGTGCAGGAAATTGGAGCTGATGCCGTAACCGTGGTCCAGCAGCAGCGTGCCGCCGGTGAGGTACAGGTCCGGGCCGGCGAAGGTGACCACGCCGGCGGCCGGAGCCTTCACGGGGGTGCCGGTGGGCACCGCGATGTCCATGCCGGAGTGGCCGGCGCCGGGCTGGCCGTTGTACACACGGGCATTGCCGAAGCGCCCGCTGATGCGCCCCTGCACCGGCCAGATGAAGGCCTGCGCGAAATCCGGCCGGTCATCGTCGCGCGCACGCGCGGCGGTCACTTGGGCCTGTTCGCGCTTGATCCGTTCGGCGATCGCCGGGGGCGGGTTGACGGTTTTCGGCGGCACCCCGTTGACCCGCTCGGTCGGCCAGTCGCGCGGGGTGACCGCGATGGTCACGGTGTCGCTGCCGCCGTCCGGGCGTCGCACCTGCACCTGCAGCGGGCCCTTCTCGTCACGGCCGATGCCGAACACCACGCTGCCATAGCCGCTCACCCGCAGCGTGCGGCCGGCGTACTGCACCGTGCTGCCGGCGGGAACCTTGCCGATGACCATTGCGCCCTGCGAGGCGCTGGCCGGAAACACCACCCGGCTGTCGGCCTGGGCGAGGGCGGGCGAGGGCAGCAGCGCGGCCACGCCCGTGGCGCCCGCCCCGAGCAGGCCCAGGCCAAGCAACGTCGCCCGCATCAGCGGTCGAAGCTCAGGCGCTGCCCGTTCGGCGCGCCGACCAGCTGCTCGCCGTCCCACGCCAGCTCGCCATTGATCCAGGTCGAGGCGATCCGCGAGCGGAAGGTCATGCCTTCGAACGGCGACCAGCCGCACTTGGACAGCACGTCCTCGCGCTTGACCGTGAACGGCACGTCCTCCACCAGCACCAGGTCGGCGAAGTAGCCTTCGCGCAGGTAGCCACGCTGGCTCACGTCGAACAGCTGCGCCGGCGCGTGGGCGAACTTCTGCACCACCTGGGTGATCTCCAGCTTGCCTTCGTGTACCAGTTCCAGCGCGGCGACCAGCGCGTACTGCACCAGCGGCAGGCCGGACGGCGCCTGCGGGTAGGGCTTCTGCTTCTCTTCCCAGGTGTGCGGGGCGTGGTCGGTGGCCAGCACGTCGATCACGTCCTCGGCCACCGCGCGGGTGAGCGCTTCGCGGTCGCTGGCTTCCTTGATCGCCGGGTTGCACTTGATCAGGTTGCCCAGCCGCGCGTAATCGCTGCGGTCGAAGCGCAGGAAGTGGATGCAGGTTTCAGCGGTGATCTGCTTGCGGCTGCCGTCGGCGCGGATCAGCGGGCCGCGCTCGAACAGCGTGAGTTCGTCGGCCGTGGAGATGTGCAGCACGTGCAGGCGGGTGCCGTGCTTTTTCGCCAGCGACACGGCCAGCTCGGAGGACTTCAGGCAGGCCTCGCGCGAGCGGATGTCCGGGTGCTGTTCGGCACTGAGCGCATCGCCGTACTTCTCGGCGTACTCCCTGGCCTTGGCATCGATCATCGGGGTGTCTTCGCAATGCGTGATGATCGGGGTGGGCGCGTCGCGGAAGATCGCGTCCAGGGTGTCCGGGTCGTCGACCAGCATGTTGCCGGTCGAAGCGCCCATGAACACCTTGATGCCCGGCGCGGTCTTGGGGTCCAGCGACTGGATGTGGGCCAGGTTGTCGTTGCTGGCGCCCATGTAGAAGCCGTAGTTGGCGCGTGCACGGCCGGCCGCGGCGTCGTACTTGGCCTGCAGGATCTCGGCATTCAAGGTGGGCGGGTTGGTGTTGGGCATGTCCATGAAGCTGGTCAGCCCGCCGGCCACGGCCGCGGCCGATTCGGTGGCGATGTCGCCCTTGTGGGTCAGGCCGGGTTCGCGGAAGTGGACCTGGTCGTCGATCATGCCCGGCAGCAGCCAGCGGCCGGCGGCGTCGACGACGGTTTCGCCCGGACGGGCCTCCAGGCCGGCGCCGATCTGGGCGATGCGCCCGTTCTCGATGCGCAAGTCACCCTGGGTGATGGCGCCTTCGTTGACCAGGCGGGCGTTGACGATGAGCGTGGAGGACATTTCAGTGTTTTCCTGTGCAGCGGCAGGTGGCGTCATGCGCGGCGCGCGGCGGCACCTCGTCGATGCCACCGGGGTGGAAGGGATGGCAGCGGCCCAGCCGGCGCGCAGCCAGCCAGCTGCCGCGCGCGGGGCCATGCGTGGCGATGGCTTGCATGGCGTATTCAGAACAGCTGGGCATGAAGCGGCAGCGCGGCCCCAGCAACGGGCTGATGAAGCGCTTGTAGAAGCGCAGCAGGGCGATGAGCAGGCGGGAGATCACCTGCCAATCTTAGAGCAGTTGGCATGAAGGCCGCATTTGTCGCAGGATGGGCCGTTGGCCCCCTCCGCGTCCACGCGCGTGGCGGGCCGCCCCGGCTGTTGGCCGGGTCAGGTACCGAACTGCGCAAGACGGTCCGCCCCCGCGGTGGATTGGCTGCACGCCTTGCGACTCCGGGGCTGAACGGAGTAGGCGGTGTGGTTGCTGCTGCTGGTCGGGTAGGCTATAAAGGCCCGCTTTCCCGGGCCCCGGGGAATCCAAGGAAGAGCGTTTCGTGGCTGCTAAAAAAACTGCAAAGAAGGCCGTCAAGGCCGCCAAGAAAACCGCCAAGCCTGTTGCTAAGAAGTTGGCGGCCAAGTCCGTTGCCAAGAAACCGGCCTCCAAGCCGGCTGGCAAGCCTGCATCCAAACAACCGGCGGCCAGGACGGCACCCGTGAAAAAACCGGTCGCCAAGACCCCGGCCAAGGCGGTGAAGAAAGCCGTCGCCAAGAAGCCGGTCGTCGCCAAGGCGCCGGCAAAGAAAGCTGCACCGGCCAAGAAGGTCGTGGCCAAGAAGGCCGTGGCCAAGAAGGCAGCGGTGGCCAAGCCGTCCAAGCCGGTCGCCAAGGCGCCGGTGAAGAAGGCCGCACCGGCGACCGTGGCAAAGAAATCCGTGAAGCCGGCCGCTGCCAAGCCGGCTTCCAAGCCTGCACCTGTGAAGAAGGTGGCGGCCAAGCAGCCGCCGGCCAAGCCGGTGAAGGCTGCCAAGACCGCCAGCAAGCCCGTGGCAACCAAGCCGGCCGCAACGCCGGTGGCAGCACCCGTAGTGAAGTCCGCACCGAAGCCGGCATCGCCGGCGCCGGCCAAGTCTGTCCCGGCCAAGAGTGCGGCCACGCCTGTTACCCCTCCGGCCTCCGCGCCGGCGCCGGTGACGGCCGCCCCCGCCTCCAAGGCCCCGCAAAACAAGAATCCCGTGCCCGTTTCGAAATCGCCTGCAAAAACCCCCGCCAAGTCCGAGTCCGCCCCCAAGCCTGTTTCGCGTCCGGTCGGCAAGGTCGCCGTTGCCGTCGCCGCGCGTTCGGCCGCCCCGGCCCCGCGCACCAAGGTGAAGGTGGTGGAATACAAGACTGACGAAGCCACCGGTCGTCCGATCCTGCCCGACGGCTACAAGCCGAGCGCGGAAGAGGAGTACATGAGCCCGCTGCAGCTGGAGTATTTCCGCCAGCGCCTGCAGCACTGGCGCAATGATCTGGTGGAGGAATCCAAGCAGACCATCGCGAACCTGCAGGAAGAAGTGCGCGACATCGGCGATGAAGCCGAACGCGCCACCCGCGAGACCGAAAACTCGCTGGAACTGCGGACCCGCGACCGTTACCGCAAGCTGATCGGCAAGATCAACAGCACGCTGAAGCGTCTGGAAGATGGTGACTACGGTTACTGCGTCGATACGGGCGAGGAAATCGGCCTGGATCGCCTGGAAGCCCGCCTCACCGCCGAACGCACCATCGACGCCCAGGAGCGTTGGGAGCACCTGCAGAAGCAGCAGGGCGACTGATCGCTGGTCGTGGTGAGTGCATGGAAAAACCCGGCTTCGGCCGGGTTTTTTTTGCATGTTGGTCGCGATTGGCGCGTGGATGGGGCAAGGCATCCACGCATGGCGTGGATCTATGGCTGGGTGGATCCTGTGCGGGGCGCGGCGCGGCGCGGCAAGGCATCCACGCATGGCGTGGATCTACGGGTGGGTGGATGCTGTGCGGGGCACGGCGCGGCAAGGCATCCACGCATGGCGTGGATCTACGGGTGGGTGGATGCTGTGCGGGGCGCGGGGCGGGAAGGCATCCACGCATGGCGTGGATCTACGGGTGGGTGGATGCTGTGCGGGGCGCGGCGCGGAAAAGCATCCACGCATGGCGTGGATCTACAGGTCGCCGAGGTTTAGGCGGCGCAGGGTGGGGTTCTTCCAGGCGGTGATGCCGGCCACGCTCAGCACCGCGCAACCGCCCAGCACTACCGCCGGGACCAGGCCGAGCAGCCGGGCCATGGTGCCGGCGTAGAACGCGCCCAGTTCGTTGGAGGAGCTGATGAAGATGCCGTTGATCGAGGAGACCCGGCCGCGCATCGCTTCCGGCGTGGCCAACTGCAGGATCGTCGAGCGGATCACCACCGAGACTCCGTCGAAGGCGCCGTAGAACAGCAGGATCACCGCCGACAGCCAGAAACTGTGCGACAGCCCGAAGCCGATCACGCACAGCCCGAACCCGGCCACCGCAAACAGCAGCACCCGGCCGGCGTTGCGCTGCAGTGGTCGGCGCGCCAGCCACAGCCCCACGCACACCGAGCCCAGCGCCGGTGCCGCACGCAGGATGCCCAGGCCTTCCGGGCCGTGGTGCAGGATCTCGTGCAGGAACGCCGGCAGCATCGCCACCACGCCGCCCAGCAGTACCGAGAACATGTCCAGCGCCATCGCCCCGACCATGATCCGGTTGCCCAGCACGAAGCGGCCGCCCTCGGCGATGCTCTTGAAGATGGGGGCCGCCGGTCCGGTGTGCACCGGCTCGGACACGCGCAGTACGCCCAGGCAGCCCACGGCCAGCAGCGCCACCGACGCGGCCACGCCGTACGCCACGCCCGTGCCGCCCCAGGCCACCAGCACGCCACCCAACGCCGGCCCGGCCACCATGCCGGTCTGGAACATCACCGCGCCGAGCCCGGCGCCGCGCGCGTATTGCGGGCGTTCGAGCACGCGCGCAAACAGCGCGTTGTAGATCGGCGAGAGGAACGCGCGGACCATGCCGGTCATCGCGATCGCCGCATAGATCGGCCATACCCCGTGGAAGGGCAGCCAGCCCTTGGCCACCGCGGTCAGCACCACCGCCGTGAGCACCAGCCCGCTGGCGGCGACCATGCCCAGCCTGCGCCGCGGCAGGTGATCCACCAGGTAACCGGCGAACGGGGCCACGCAGAAGAACGGCAGCACCTCGGCCAGGCCCACCAGGCCCAGCGAGAATGGATTGCGGGTGACCTCGTAGATGTGCCAGCCCACCGTCACCGCGACGATCTGGTAGGACAGCATCGCGCAGATGCGGTAGGCCAGCAGCAGCGAGAAGCCGGGGCGGGCCAGCAGGGCCAGCGCGCCATCGGCACGGTCGGCGGGGGCGTCGGTGCTCACGAGGCGGCGTGCTGCGACTGCGCCGTCTCGCGGATGAAGGCGAGCATGGCGGCCACGCCATTGCTGCGGGTCGGCGACAGGTGGCGCGACAGGCCGATGTCCTGGATGTAGGTCGGTTCGGTGGCCAGGATGTCGGCGGCCGAGCGGCCCGAGTACACCCGCAGCGCCAGGTAGATCAACCCGGAGACGATCGCCGAGTCGCTGATGGCGTGGAAGCGCAGCTGCTGCGCGTTGCCTTCGGGCACGATCCAGACCATCGACTGGCAGCCGAGCAGGCGGTGCTGCTCGGTCTTCCACTCGTCCGGGAATGTGGGCAGCTTGCGGCCCAGATCGATCAGGTACTGGTAGCGCTCGGACCAGTCGCCGAAGAAGGCGAACTCCTCGGCGATGGCGGCCTGGGCCTCGGCGGCGGTGGCTTCAAGCGGGAACGGGGATGCGGTGGTCATGGGGGGGCTCCAGGCCGGTGCGCGCCTTCCGTGGTCTGGCCTTGATGGTTCGGGGGAGGCACCCGGCCATCCGTGGCCGGGTCTGTGTCGAGGGGTGCCCGGCCGCTGGCCGGGCGGCCGTTCAGCGCTTGCGTACCCAGCGCACGCCCTGCGCGGTGTCTTCCAGGACGATGCCCTCGGCGGCAAGCTGGTCGCGGAGGGCATCGGCGCGGGCGAAGTCGCGGGCCTGCTTGGCCGCGCTACGCGCGTCGATCAGGGCCTGGATGCGGGCATCGTCGTCGGCGTCGCCGGGGGCATTGCCGAACCATGCCGCTGGATCCTGCTGCAGCAGCCCCAGCGCGAGGCCGGCGCCGAGCAGCGCGGTCTTCCAGTGCGCCTGTTCGGCCGGGGTCGCCTTGCGCGCCTCGGCGGCGATGCGGGCCAGTTCGGCCAGCGCCTGCGGCGTATTGAGGTCATCGTCCAGCGCCGCCTCGATCTCGGCCGGGATCACCGCCGTCGCCGGCACGTCGGCCAGGTCGCGCAGGGTGCCGTACAGGCGGTCCAGGGTGCGGGTGGACTGCTCGATCAGCGCGTCGGACCAGTCCAGCGGCTGCCGGTAATGGGCCGACAGCAGCGCGTGGCGCAGCGCTTCCGGCGCATGCTTGCGCACCAGGTCGTGGACGCGCTCGATGTTGCCGATCGACTTGCTCATCTTGGCGCCGCCGAAGTTGAGCATGCCGTTGTGCAGCCAGAAGCGGGCGAAGGTCTTGCCGCCGTGGGCGCACTCGCTCTGCGCGATCTCGTTCTCGTGGTGCGGGAACTGCAGGTCCACGCCGCCGGCGTGGATGTCGATGGTCGGGCCCAGGTGGGCGGCGGCCATGGCCGAGCACTCGATGTGCCAGCCCGGGCGGCCCCGGCCCCAAGGCGAGTCCCAGCCGGGCAGGTCGTCGCTGGAGGGTTTCCACAGCACGAAATCGCCGGGGTCGCGCTTGTACGGGGCCACGTCCACCCGCGCGCCGGCCAGCATCTCGTCCGGATCACGGCGGGAAAGCTTGCCGTAGTCGGCATAGGAGGCAACCGAGAACAGCACGTGGCCCTCGGCGGCATAGGCATGCCCGGCGGCGACCAGTTGTTCGATCATCGTCACGATCTGCGGGATGTGCGCGGTGGCTTCCGGCTCGATGTCCGGCGGGGCCACGCCCAGCGCCCCCATGTCCTCGCGGTAGGCGGCGGCGAAGCGGTCGGTGATGGTCGAGATCGGCACGCCCTGTTCACGCGCGGCGGCGTTGATCTTGTCATCCACGTCGGTGATGTTGCGGGCGTAGCGCAGGCTTCCGAAACGGCGCCGCAGCAGGGCCGCCAGCACCCCGAAGACCACCGGGCCACGGGCGTTGCCGATGTGGACGTAGTTGTAGACCGTGGGGCCGCAGACATACAGGGTCGGACAGGTCGGATCGAGCGGGGTGAACGGTTCGAGCTGGCGAGTCAGGTTGTTGTGCAGGCGCAGGGTCATGGGGTCGGTGGTGGGGAGGGAAGGGGGGCAAGCCCTCGATTTTAGATCACATCGCGGCCCAGCGCCGGGGCCCGCCGCCTGTCCCGCACGGTAACCGGCTATGGGCAGAATCGTCGCGGAAGGGTAATGTTCAGCCCCTTGTGCCTGGCACTGCCTAAACTATCCGCCTTGTCCTCTAACCTGTTGCCAATGAAATCCACTTCGTTGTTGACGCTGGCCTGCCTGCTGGGAGGTGCCGCCTTCATGGCGTGTGCCCAGGACGGCGAGGTCCGTAACCGGGTGGTGATCGTGGAGAACGTCAAGTTCGACTACGCGCAGGTGCTCAACGTCGAGCCGGTGTTCCAGACGTTGCGCGCCACCCGCACCGAAGAGCATTGCGAGCCGGTCTCCACGCGCACGCTGGCCCCGGTCAACGTGACCGGCGAGGAACCCCAGGAGGACAAGGGCCGTTTCGGCCGCTTCATGGACTCGGTGCGCTCGATCTTCCGCCGTGAAGACGGCACCGAGGAAGAGCTGCCGGTGGCCGAAGCCCCGGCCCCGGCCGCCAACAACGGCCCGCTGCTCACCCGCGAATGCCGGATCATTCCGGTCGGCCGCGAGTTCCGCCGCCCCATCGCCTACGACGTGGATTACGTCTACAAGGGCACCAAGTACCGCTCGCGGCTCCCGGAGGATCCGGGCAACCGGCTCAAGATCCGCGTCTCGATCACCCCGTGGATCGGCGCCGAGCAGGGCAGCGCGGCCAATCCGTGAGGCCCGCGGCCTGAATATTCCCTTCAGGCCTTGCACCCACCCCGTACGCATGCAAAGATTGGCGGCCATGAAACTCACCGACTTCCAGCACGACACCAGCGCCGCCCGTATGGCGACCGGCATGACGTCGCGTGCCCGCCGACCGGAACCCCACATTTTCGCTGGGTAACCGGAGCTTCGTGCTGTCTGTTCGGAAAACCCAGCCCCCGCGCTGGGTTTTTTCGTTTCTACGATCTGAAAAGTTTCATCTGTATGTGTTTGTTTGAGCCCTGAACGCGCCCCGGCGCCCCCAACCTCCGCCGGCAACGGTGGAAAACCAGCCGCAAAGGATCGATCGATGTCCCTGAAGCACTTCCTGAACACCCAGGATTGGAGCCGCACCGACCTGGATGCCCTGCTGACCCAGGCCGCGCTGTTCAAGCGCAACAAACTGGGCGAGGAGCTCAAGGGCAAATCGATTGCCCTGGTGTTCTTCAACCCGTCCATGCGCACCCGCACCAGCTTCGAGCTGGGGGCGTTCCAGCTGGGCGGCCACGCGATCGTGCTGCAGCCGGGCAAGGATGCATGGCCGATCGAGTTCAACCTGGGCTCGGTGATGGACGGGGATACCGAAGAGCACATCGCCGAAGTGGCCCGGGTGCTGGGCCGCTACGTCGACCTGATCGGCGTGCGCGCGTTCCCGAAGTTCATCGACTGGACCAAGGACCGCGAGGACGAGGTGCTCAAGAGCTTCGCCAAGTACTCGCCGGTGCCGGTGATCAACATGGAAACCATCACCCACCCGTGCCAGGAACTGGCCCACGTGATGGCGCTGCAGGAACACTTCGGTACCCAGGACCTGCGCGGCAAGAAGTACGTGCTGACCTGGACCTACCACCCCAAGCCGCTCAACACCGCCGTGGCCAACTCGGCGCTGACCATCGCCACCCGCATGGGCATGGACGTGACCCTGCTGTGCCCGACCCCGGACTACGTGCTCGATGAGCGCTACATGGGCTGGGCCGAGCAGAACGTGGCCGAGAGCGGCGGTTCGCTGCAGGTCAGCCACGACATCGCCAGCGCCTACGCCGGCGCCGACGTGGTGTACGCCAAGAGCTGGGGCGCGCTGCCGTTCTTCGGCAACTGGGAACCGGAAAAGCCCATCCGCGACCAGTACAAGCACTTCATCGTGGACGAGGCCAAGATGGCCTTGAGCAACAACGGCGTCTTCAGCCACTGCCTGCCGCTGCGCCGCAACGTGAAGGCCACCGACGGGGTAATGGACTCGGCGCAGTGCATCGCCATCAACGAGGCCGAGAACCGCCTGCACGTGCAGAAGGCGATCATGTCGGCGTTGATCGGCCGGTAACGCCAACCAGGGGTAGGGCCGACCGTGGGTCGGCTGCTCTCCAACCGGCGCATCGAACATTCCAGCCGACCAACGGTCGGCTCTACCGAATTCCCATCCCTCTACTGGACCCTTACCCCCATGAGCAATAAAGACATCGTCCTGGCCTTCTCCGGCGGACTCGACACCAGCTTCTGCGTGCCTTACCTGCAGGAGCGTGGCTACAACGTGCACACCGTGTTCGCCGATACCGGCGGCGTGGATGACGAAGAGCGCGATTTCATCGAGAAGCGCGCCGCCGAGCTGGGCGTGACCAGCCATGTCACCGTCGACGGCGGCCCGGCCATCTGGAACGGCTTCGTCAAGCCGTTCGTGTGGGCCGGCGAAGGCTACCAGGGCCAGTACCCGCTGCTGGTGTCCGACCGCTACCTGATCGTGGATGCCGCACTCAAGCGCGCCGCCGAACTGGGCACCAACATCATCGCCCACGGCTGCACCGGCATGGGCAACGACCAGGTCCGCTTCGACCTGGCCGTGAAGGCACTGGGCGACTACCAGATCGTCGCCCCGATCCGCGAGATCCAGAAGGAACACACCCAGACCCGCGCCTACGAGCAGAAGTACCTGGAAGAGCGCGGCTTCGGCGTGCGCGCCAAGCAGCAGGCCTACACCATCAACGAAAACCTGCTCGGCCTGACCATGTCCGGCGGCGAGATCGACCGGTGGGAAGCTCCGGGCGAAGGCGCCCGCGGCTGGTGCGCGCCGCGCAGCGCGTGGCCGATCGAGCCGCTGACCGTCAAGCTGAAGTTCGTCGCAGGCGAGGCGGTCGAGCTGGACGGCAAGGCACTGCCGGGTGAGCAGATCCTGGCCAAGCTCAACAAGCTGTTCGCCCCGTACGGCGTCGGTCGTGGCGTGTACACCGGCGATACCGTGATCGGCCTGAAGGGCCGCATCGTGTTCGAGGCCCCGGGCCTGGTCTCGTTGCTGGCCGCGCACCGCGCGCTGGAAGATGCGGTGCTGACCAAGCAGCAGAACCGCTTCAAGCCGGACGTGGCGCGCAAGTGGGTGGAGCTGGTGTACGAAGGCTTCTACCACGACCCGCTCAAGACCGACATCGAAGCCTTCCTGAAGTCCTCGCAGGCCAAGGTCAACGGCGAAGTGGTGCTGGAAACCCGCGGTGGCCGCGTCGATGCGGTGGCGGTGAAGTCGCCGCACCTGCTCAACACCAAGGGCGCTACCTACGCGCAGTCGGCCGACTGGGGCGTGGAAGAAGCCGAAGGCTTCATCAAGCTGTTCGGCATGAGCTCCACGTTGTACGCGCAGGTGAATCGCTGAGGCGATCGAGTGATCTTGCCGGCGGATTTTAAGTCCGCCGGCGCCGAATTTTCGCGCCATGGCCCTGGCCATGGCGAAGGACCCCCGACACATGCTGGAACAGACGCTCACCCACCTGCAGGCCCTGGTGTCGTTCGACACGCGCAATCCGCCGCGTGCGATCACCACCGGCGGCATCTTCGATTACCTGCGCGCCAACCTGCCCGGGTTCAACGTGGAGGTGATCGACCATGGCGACGGCGCGGTCAGCCTGTACGCCGTGCGCGGGACGCCGAAGTACCTGTTCAACGTGCACCTGGATACCGTGCCGGACTCGCCGCACTGGAGCGCCGATCCGCACGTGATGCGGCGCGCGGAAGACCGGGTGATCGGGCTGGGCGTGTGCGACATCAAGGGCGCTGCTGCTGCGCTGGTGGCCGCTGCGAATGCCAGCGAGGGCGATGCCGCGTTCCTGTTCTCCAGCGACGAGGAGGCCAACGACCCGCGTTGCATCGCAGCCTTCCTCGCCCGTGGCATTCCGTACGACGCGGTGCTGGTCGCCGAGCCCACGATGAGCGAGGCGGTGCTCGCGCACCGTGGCATCAGCTCGGTGCTGATGCAGTTCAAGGGCCGGGCAGGGCATGCGTCGGGCAAGCAGGATGCGGCGGCGAGCGCGCTGCACCAGGCCATGCGCTGGGGCAACCGCGCGCTGGACCATGTGGACTCGCTGGCGCATGCACGCTTCGGCGGGCTGACGGGCCTGCGCTTCAACATCGGTCGGGTGGAAGGCGGCATCAAGGCCAACATGATCGCCCCGGCTGCCGAAGTGCGGTTCGGGTTCCGCCCGCTGCCGTCGATGGACATCGATGCGCTGCTGGCCACCTTTGCCGGGTTCGCCGAGCCGGAGGCCGCGGTATTCACCGAGACCTTCCGCGGCCCGAGTTTCCCGGCCGGTGACATCGCCGAAGCGGAAAACCGCCGGCTCGCCGCGCGAGATGTGGCCGACGCGCTGGATATCCCGATCGGCAATGCGGTGGACTTCTGGACCGAAGCCTCGCTGTTTTCCGCCGGTGGTTACACCACGCTGGTGTATGGCCCGGGCGACATCGCCCAGGCCCACACCGCCGATGAGTTCGTGACGCTGGAGCAGCTGCAGCGCTACGCCGACGCGGTACACCGCATCATCGCCCAAGGCGCCTGATTCCATGACGCCGTCGTGGCCTGCCACTGACGGATCCCCCATCGCGGCCGCGGCCGCCTGTGACGATACCGAAATGCCTTCTTCCCAGCCCCACCGCCAGACCCGTCAGACCATCGTGCGCCTGCTCTCGAGCATGGCCAGCGCGAAGGAGATCAGCCAGTACCTCAAGCGTTTTTCGCAGCTGGACGCCAAACGCTTCGCCGTGGTCAAGGTCGGCGGCGCGGTGCTGCGCGACGACCTGGAGGCGCTGACGTCCTCGCTGTCGTTCCTGCAGGAAGTCGGCCTGACCCCGATCGTGCTGCACGGCGCCGGTCCGCAGCTGGACGCCGAGCTGTCGGCGGCGGGCATCGTCAAGGAAACCGTCAACGGCCTGCGCGTGACCTCGCCGGAAGGCCTGGCGATCGTGCGCCGGGTGTTCCAGGCCTCCAACCTGCAACTGGTCGAAGCCCTGCAGCAGAACGGTGCGCGTGCCACGTCCATCACCGGCGGCGTGTTCGAGGCCGAGTACCTGGACCAGGCCACCTACGGGCTGGTCGGCGAGGTCAAGAAGGTCAACCTGGCCCCGATCGAAGCCAGCCTCCGCGCCGGTTCCATCCCGGTGATCACCAGCCTGGGCGAAACCCGCTGCGGGCAGATCCTCAACGTCAACGCCGATTTCGCCGCCAACGAGCTGGTCCAGGAACTGCAGCCGTACAAGATCATCTTCCTCACCGGCACCGGCGGCCTGCTCGACGAGGAGGGCAAGGTGATCGACTCGATCAACCTGTCCACCGAGTACGACCACCTGATCGCCCAGCCGTGGATCCACGGCGGCATGAAGGTCAAGATCGAACAGATCAAGGACCTGCTGGACCGGCTGCCGCTGGAGTCCTCGGTCTCGATCACCCGCCCGGCCGACCTGGCCAAGGAACTGTTCACCCACAAGGGCTCGGGCACGCTGGTGCGCAAGGGCGAGAAGGTGCTGCGCGCCACCGCCTGGGAGGAACTGGACCTGCCGCGCCTGAAGCAGCTGATCGAATCCAGCTTCGGCCGCACGCTGGTGGCGGACTACTTCGACAAGACCCGTCTGCTGCGTGCCTACGTGAGCGAGAACTACCGCGCCGCGGTGATCCTCACCGACGAGGCCGAAGGCGTGTACCTGGACAAGTTCGCCGTGCTCGATGATGCCCAGGGCGAAGGCCTGGGCCGAGCGGTGTGGAACGTGATGCTGGATGAAACCCCGCAGCTGTTCTGGCGCTCGCGCCATGGCAACCCGATCAACCACTTCTACTACGCCGAATCGGATGGTTGCTACAAGCAGGGGACCTGGAAGGTGTTCTGGTTCGGCGCCGATGGGTTCGAGCGCATCCGCACCTACGTTGAACACTGCGCCGCGCGCAGCCCCAGCCTGGAGGGCTGACCCCCATGAATCACGCCGATTGGACCAAAGTCCCCACCCTGGCCGGCACGCACGCGCGGCTGGAGCCGCTGCAGATGGCGCACATCGACGGGCTGCGTGGCGCGCTGGGCGACGGCACGCTGTCCAGCCTCTGGTACACCCAGGTGCCCAGCGCCAAGAGCATGACCGGCTACGTGCAGGCCGCGCTGCAGGCGCAGGCCGAGGGCAAGGCGCTGCCGTTCGTGGTCCTCAATGCCGCCGATGAAGTGGTCGGCACCACCCGTTACTACGGCATGGAAGAGGACGTGCCCAGGCTGAGCATCGGCTACACCTGGTATGGCGAGGCCGCCCAGCGCACCGGCGTGAACACCGAAACCAAGCTGATGCTGCTCACCCACGCCTTCGAGCGGCTGAACTGCCTGAGCGTGGTGTTCGAAACCAGCTGGTTCAATTTCGCCTCGCGCACCGCGATCGCGCGGCTGGGCGCCAAGCAGGACGGCGTGCTGCGCAACCACAAGCGCCACCCCGACGGCACCCCGCGCGACACCGTCATCTTCTCCATCATCGACGCGGAATGGCAGGGCGTGAAGCGCCACCTGCAGCACCGCCTGGACGCACACGCATGAGCACTACCTCTTTCACCGTCGGCATCGTCGGCGCCCGCGGCCATACCGGCGCCGAGCTGATCAAGCTGATCGCCGCGCACCCGAACCTGCAGCTGGGCTTCGTATCCTCGCGCGAGCTGGCTGGTCAACGCGTGGCCGACCACCATGCCGACTGGCAGGGCGAGCTGCAGTTCGAGAACCTGGACGCCGACGCGGTCGCCGCCAAGGGCATGGACGCGGTGATCCTGGCGCTGCCCAATGGCTTGGCCGCACCGTTCGTGGCGGCGCTGGATGCGGCCAGGCCAGAGACGGTGATCGTGGACCTCTCGGCCGATCACCGCTTCGAGCCGAGCTGGTTCTACGGCCTGCCCGAGCTGACCCGTGGCGATTACCTGGGCCAGAAACACATCAGCAACCCGGGCTGCTATGCAACCGCCATGCAGCTGGCGATCAGCCCGCTGCTCAAGCAGTTGGCGGGCCCGCCGCAGTGCTTCGGGGTGTCCGGCTATTCCGGCGCCGGCACCACGCCCTCGGACAAGAACAACCCCGAGCTGCTGCGCGACAACCTGATGCCCTACGCGCTCACCAACCACGTGCACGAGCGCGAAGTGACCGCGCACCTGCGCGTGCCGGTGGAATTCATGCCGCACGTGGCCCCGCATTTCCGCGGCATCACCATGACCGTCAACCTGTGGCTCAACACCGTGGTCAAGCGCGAGGACGTGATCGCGCTGTACCAGGCGTATTACGCCCACGAGGGCTTGATCGAGGTGCTCGACGAGGCACCGTGGGTGAGCCGGATCGCCGGCCGGCATGGCGCGCAGATCGGCGGTTTCGACGTGGCCCCCGGCGGCAAGCGGGTGGTGGTGGTGGCGACCCTGGACAACCTGCTCAAGGGCGCGGCCACCCAGGCCATGCAGAACCTCAACCTGGCCCTGGGCCTGGACGAACTGGCCTCGATCCCGCACTGAACCTTATCCGCTGCGCACCCGACCCCGGGTGCGCGCGTACAACCCGGCGGACGATTCCGCCTACGGAGCAAGACATGGCAGACCTTCTGTGGCAGAAGCCCGGCGTGGCGGTGGACGCCAAGATCCAGACCTTCCTGGCCGGCGATGATGTGATCCTGGACCGCGAGTTCTTCCTGTACGACGTGGCCGCCAGCAAGGCGCACGCACAGGGCCTGCAGCACATCGGCATCCTGTCCGGCGACGAGCTGGACGGCCTGCTGCGCGAGCTGGACGTGCTGGGCGAGGACTTCCGCAGTGGCGCCTTCGTGCTGGACGAGCGCTTCGAGGACTGCCATTCGGCGATCGAAGCGCGGCTGACCGAACGCCTCGGCGACGCCGGCCGCAAGATCCACACCGGGCGCAGCCGCAACGACCAGATCCTGGTCGCCACCCGGCTGTGGCTGAAGGACAAGCTGCTGCAGGTGGCCGGCCTGAGCCGGGAGATCGCCAAGGTCGCACTCGACCGCGCCGAGGCCGAAAAGGACCTACCGGTGCCGGGCTACACCCACATCCAGCGCGCCGTGGTGTCCTCGGCGGGCATGTGGTGGGCCGGCTGGGCCGAGGCGTTCATCGACAATGCCATCCGCGCGCACGACACCTTCGCGCTGATCGATGCCAATCCGCTGGGCACCGCCGCCGGCTACGGCGTCAACCTGCCGCTGGACCGCGCCCACACCACCGCCGCGCTGGGCTTTGCGCGCATGCAGGTCTCGCCGATCTATGCGCAGCTCTCGCGCGGCAAGTTCGAGCTGGCCGCCCTGGAAGCCCTGGGCGGGGCCACCCTGGACCTGCGCCGCATCGCGTGGGACCTGTCGCTGTTCACCAGCGGCGAGTTCGGCTTCGTCGCGCTGCCGGCGCAGTACACCACCGGCAGCTCGATCATGCCCAACAAGCGCAATCCGGACGTCATCGAACTGATGCGCGCCACCCATGCCAGCGTGGCCGCGGCGCGCACCGAGATCGAACAGCTGCTGTCGCTGCCGTCCGGTTACCACCGCGACCTGCAGAGCAGCAAGGGCGCCATCTTCCACGGCTTCGGCCGTGGCCTGGCCGCGCTGGAGCTGTTGCCGGCGCTGCTGGCCAACCTGGAATGGCGCGATGACAAGCTGCGCGCCGCCATCGACTCGGGCATGTATGCCACCGACGTGGCGGTGGAAGCGGCCGTGGCCGGCGTACCGTTCCGCGAGGCCTACAAGGCCGCGGCCGCCGGTGCCGACAGTGCAGGGCAGGGGCGCACGCCCGAAGGCAGCCTGGCCGCGCGCGTCTCGCCCGGTGCCGCCGCCGACCTGCGGCTGGACGAGCTGCGTGCCCGTTGGGCCGCACTGGTGTGATCACGACGGCGACCGCAAGGTCGCCGTTTCTTCATCGTCGTGCCGGGCCCGCCCGGCCAAGGGAAACTGCATGAAAACCTGTTACCTGGTCCTGGTCACGCGGACCCCGGCGTTCCGCGACGAGGTGGGCGCCGAGCACGCGCGTTTCCTCGACGAGGTGCGCGCCCGCGGCCAGCTGCTGCTGACCGGCGGTTTCAGCGACAAGCGCGGCGGTGCCTACGTGCTGCAGGACATCGCCGACCTGGCCGCCGCGCAGGCGCTGGTGGACACCGACCCGTTGCTGGTACACGGCAGCGCCACCGCCCGCATCCACGAATGGAACACGCGCTGAGGCGCACACCGATGACGCTGCCCGTGCATTCGCCGTTCCCCGAACAACCCGTCCCGGCGTGGAAGCGCGCGGTGCTCAAGGTCGGCAGCAGCCTGCTCGCCGCCGACGGTGGTGGCCTGTCGCCACGCCACGCACTGGGGCTGGCGCAGTTCGTCTCGGCCAATGTGCTGGCCGGGCGCGAGGTGGTGATCGTTTCCTCCGGCGCGGTGGCCGCCGGCCGCGCCATCGTGCCGCGCGCGCTGGAAGCCGGTGCGGCCATGGCGGCGCGCCAGGCGCTGGCGGCGCTGGGCCAGGCACAGCTGATCGGGCTGTGGCAGCGCTTCTTCGAGCGCCCGGTGGCGCAGGTGCTGCTCACCCACGACGACCTGCGCAATCGCCGTCGCTACCTCAATGCGCGCGCTACCCTCAATGAGCTGCTGCGGTTGGGCGCGCTGCCGGTGGTCAACGAGAACGACACCGTCTCGGTGGACGAGCTCAAGCTGGGCGACAACGACAACCTCGCCGCCACCGTGGCCGCGCTGATCGATGCCGACGTGCTGTTCATCGCCACCGACATCGATGGTCTGTACAGCGCCGACCCGCGCCGCGACCCGCAGGCGCGTCCGATCCATGACGTGCCCGAGCTCACCGGCGAGGTGCTGGCGATGGCCGGTGGCGCCGGCAGTGGGGCGGGCACCGGCGGCATGCATACCAAGCTGGAGGCCGCCGCCAAGGCCGGCCGGGCCGGCATCGACACCTGCCTGTTCAACGGCCGCGACAGCGAGGTGGTCCGCGCATTGGCGCAGGGGCGCCTGTTCGGCACGCGCATCCACGCCGCGCAGACCCGCGTGGCCGCCCGCAAGTACTGGCTGCGGCATGCGCCGCTGGAGCCGGGCGCGATCCTGGTCGACGACGGCGCGGCAACTGCGCTGCGCGACAAGGGCGCCTCGCTGCTGCCCGGTGGCGTGCGCGGCGCGGACGGGGACTTCCGCCGTGGCGACATGGTCGAAGTACGTCTGTGCGATGCCAGTGGCGAGGTACGGTTGGCGCGGGGCGTGAGCCAGTATTCGGCCAGCGACATCCGCCGCATCGCCGGCCGCCATTCGCGCGACATTGAAAGCGTGCTCGGCTACAACTACGGTGGCAACGTGATCCATCGCGACGACCTGGTGCTGCTGTGATCGGCGCCTTGGGATGTCGCGCGACGCACTGCGTGGCGGCGCACCCGGGCATCGTTCGAGACTCCGCAGCCACGCATGGCGTGGCCCTACGCTGCTTTTTCCGAGGATATTGAGATGGTCGCCAGCTCCCCCTCCGACATCCGCGCCCAGGCGCTGGCCTGCCGCGACGCGGCCCAGCAACTGGCGCAGCTGTCCTCCACCGCCAAGGCGGCGCTGCTGGAGGCGATGGCCGCCGCACTGGAGGCCGATGCCGATGCGATCCTCGCCGCAAACGCGCGCGACCTCGCCGCCGCGAGCGAAAAGGGCGTCGGCACCGCGATGCTGGATCGCCTGGCGCTGAACCCGCAGCGCCTGGCCGGCATCGCCGCGGCCCTGCGTGAGGTCGCCGCGCTGCCGGACCCGGTCGGCACGATCACCCGCGACGACGTGCGCCCCAACGGCATCCGCGTGCAGAAGGTGCGCGTGCCACTGGGCGTGATCGCCATGATCTACGAGGCGCGCCCGAACGTGACCGCCGATGCAGCGGCGCTGTGCATCAAGGCGGGCAACGGCGTGATCCTGCGCGGCGGTTCGGAGGCGATCCATTCCAATACCGCCATTGCCGCCGCACTCAAGCGCGCACTGCGCGAGGCCGGCGTGGCCGATGCCGCGCTGACCCTGGTCGACGACCTGCGCCGCGAGACCATGCTGGAACTGCTGCAGCTCAACGACCTGGTGGACCTGGCGATCCCGCGCGGGGGCGAAGGCCTGATCCGCTTCGTGGCCGAGCACGCGCGCGTGCCGGTGATCAAGCACTACAAGGGCGTGTGCCACCTGTACGTGGACCGCGCGGCCGATGTGGAGAGTGCGCTGGCGCTACTGGTGGACGGAAAATGCAGCCGGCCGTCGGCCTGCAACTCGCTGGAGACACTGTTGGTGCACGCCGACAGCGCCGCGACCTTCCTGCCGTTGGCCGACGCGGCACTGCGCGCGCGTGGCGTGCAACTGCGTGCCGATGACCGTGCGCGCCAGTGGCTCGCCGATGCGCAGCCGGCCACCGACGAGGATTACGCCGCCGAGTACCTGGACCTGGTCATCGCCGTGCGCGTGGTCGACGACCTCGAGCAGGCGCTGGCGCATATCCAGCAATACAGCTCGGACCACACCGAGGTGATCGCCACCGAAGACCCGCAGGCAGCCGAACGTTTCGTGCACGCGCTGCGCTCGGCGGTGGTGATGGTCAACGCGTCCTCGCGCTTCTCCGACGGCGGTGAGCTCGGCCTCGGCGCGGAGATCGGCATCTCCACCACGCGCCTGCACGCCTACGGCCCGATGGGCCTGGAGGCGCTCACGGTCGAGCGCTTCGTGGTGCGCGGCGAAGGCCAGACCCGCGCGTAAAGGGTAGAGCCGGCCATTGGCCGGCTCCCTCGGATGCAACGCACGCGCTGTCGGCCGACGGCGGGCGCTGCCCGTGGTCAGATCACCACTGGTCTTCGAGCTTCTGCGGCTTGCAGGCCACCCACGAGGCGGCCAGCAGCACCAGCGCGCAGAACACCAGGAACCCGAACGGCAGGTACCACGCGCCGCTGATCGCGTGCAGCCAGCCGAACAGGAACGGCCCCAGGCAGCTGAAGGCATAGCCGACGCCCTGCATGAAACCGGACAACGCCGCCGAGCCGGCCGGGGTGCGGGTGCGCAGGTTGATCAGGGTCAGCGCCAGCGGGAAGGTGGACGGGCCGATGCCGAGCAGGATCGCCCACAGCCACGGCGCCTTCATCGGCGCGAACAGCAGCCCGGCGAACGCGATCAGGAACGCGGAAAAGCCGATCAGCACCAGCGGGAACGGGTTGCGCAGGCGCACGGCCAGGGCTGGCATGGTCAGCGACGGCAGCAGGCCGCAGGCGGCGAAGATGGCCACCATGATCCCGCCGAAGCCCGGGCTGGCACCGGCTTCCACCACGATCCTCGGCAACCAGGTGAACATCGAGTAGGTCATCAGCGAGGTCATGCCGAACATCAGCGTCATGCCCCAGCCCAGCGGCGTGCGCCAGACCTTGCCGTGCGGCTGCGCGGCCGGATCGGCGGCGGTGTCCAGCGGGTCCGGGTGCGGGCGGCGCCGGGCCAGCATCAGCCACGGCAGCGCGGCGGCCAGGGCGAGGATCGACCAGATGCCGAGCGACACGCGCCAGCCGGCGCTTTCGGCCAGCGGCACGGCGAGCAGGGCCGGCATCATCGTGCCGACCTGCAGCACGGTGATGTACAGCGTGCTGACGGTGCCGACGCGGTTGGCGAAGTAGCGCTTCACCAGCGGCGGCACCACCACGTTGCCGATGCCCATGCCGGCCAGCGCGACGATGGAGCCGAACAGCAGGCTGCCAATGCCGCCGGCCATCGAGCGCAGCAGCAGGCCCACGGTGGCCAGGCCCATGGCGAGCAGGGCGGTGCGTTCCAGCCCGATGCGACGGGCCACCATCGGCGTGGTAACGCCGAACAGCGCGAACGAGGCCGTGGGCAGCATGCCGAGCACACCGGTCATCGTGGTGCCGAAGCCGAAGGTCGTGCCGAGCAGGTCCAGCAGCGGGGTCACCGAGGTAACCGCGGTGCGCAGGTTCAGCGCAGCCAGCAGGATGGCGGCAAAGGCCAGCATGCGTCCGCGCAACAGGGACGAGGCAGGGGGATCGGTTGGCGTCATGGGCGTGGATCTCGTGCAGGTGGCGCAACACCGTGGGGGCGGATGTGCGGAAACGCCGCCGCCGGCGCAGGGCCGGTGGCAGCGTGGATTCAATGGCAAGGATGGGGCAGGCCGCGCGCATCCCGAAGGCGGGCATTGTACCTGCGCGGTCTGTCCGGGCGATGAAACGCGGTCATGCCACGCAGGGCCGGGGCGGGTGGGAGATCAGGAACACCGCGCTGAACGCGACACCCTTCCATGACGGTAGAGCCGAGCCACGCTCGGCTGCCCTTCGCGCGGCGAACGCACCGGCTGACATACCCGCAAAGGCACGCAGAACGACAAACACAAAAAAGCCCGGAGGACGTGAGTCTTCCAGGCTTCAATGTGACCAGTAACTGGTCGGGGAGACAGGATTCGAACCTGCGACCTCTACGTCCCGAACGTAGCGCTCTACCAGACTGAGCTACACCCCGTAAGGAGCCGCCTATTGTAGCCATCCCCGCATTCGGCGGCAAGGGGGATGTTTCATTCACCTTCGGTGCCGTGTCACCACGGCCTTAGACACAAAAGCCTGGAAATCGTGTTTCCAGGCTTCGATGCGACCACCAGAAGTGGTCGGGGAGACAGGATTCGAACCTGCGACCTCTACGTCCCGAACGTAGCGCTCTACCAGACTGAGCTACACCCCGAAGGAGCCGCCAAGAATACGGTGTGAAGGCCGTATCGGCAACCTTTTTTTACAGTTTCAACGCTGCTCGTCGTCCAGCCGGCTGGTTTCGCGGGCTTCGAACCACATGCCGTTGAGGATGGCCACGACCGAGGCCAGGCCGGCGCCGAGGATCCAGGCGAAGTACCACATGGTCAATCTCCTATGTGCGGGGGTGGGGGCCGGCCGCTGGCCGGCGCAGGGGATCAATACGCGTTGGGGTTGTCGCCCATTTCCTCGGCGGTCGTCTTGCCCTTCAACACGCGGTACACCCAGGTGGTGTAGGCCAGGATGATGGGCAGGAAGATGGCCGTGGCGATCAGCATGATCCACAGCGTGAGGTGGCTGGACGAGCTGTCCCAGACGGTCAGGCTGGAGGTGGGCTGGCTGGAGGAGGGCAGCAGGAACGGGAAGATCGCAAAGCCGACGGTGAGGATGATGCCGGCGATGGACGTGCCCGAGGCGATGAACGCCAGGCCGCCACGGCGGGCACGCAGCAGCACCGCACTGGCCAGCGCACCGAGCAGGCCAAGCACCGGGAACACCAGGGTGGCGGGCATGCTGCTGTAGTTGCGCAGCCAGCCACCGACCACGGTGCCGATTTCGGCGGTCTTCAGCAGCGGGTTGGTCGGGCCGTCGGTGACCACCTGCGAGGTGATCTGGTAGCCGGGCAGGCCGAAGGCCACCCACGCGCCGGCGGCGGCGAACAACACGAAGCTGACCAGCGCCGCGACACTGCCGTAACGGGCCGCCCGCTCGGCCACCGGGCCGTCGGTCTTGATCACCAGCATTGCCGCGCCATGCGAGACCAGCATGGCGACGCTGACCAGGCCGGCCACCAACGCGAACGGGGTAAGCAGGCCGAAGAACGAGCCGGTGTAGAAGATGCGCATGCTGTCATCGAAGTGGAACGGCACGCCCAGCAGCACGTTGCCCACGGCCACGCCGGCGATCAGGCCCGGCAGCAGGCCACCCACGAACAGCACGCGGTCCCAGTTGTCGCGCCAGCGCTTGGACGGCATCTTGCTGCGGTACTTGAAGCCGACCGGCCGCAGGATCAGGCCGAACAGCATGGCAAACACCGCCAGGTAGAAGCCGGAGAAGCTGACCGCGTACAGCGGCGGCCAGGCGGCGAAGATCGCGCCACCGCCCAGCACCAGCCATACCTGGTTGCCTTCCCAGACCGGGCCGACGGTGTTGATCACCAGCCGGCGTTCGTCGTCGGTCCTGGCCACGAACGGCAGCAGGGTGCCGACGCCGAGGTCGAAACCGTCCATGACCGCCCAGCCGATCAGCAGGATGCCGAGCAGCAGCCACCAGATCACGCGGAGCGTGGTGTAATCAAGTGCAATGAAGTCCATCTGGATTCTCCTGCCTCAGGCTTGGCCGGGGGCGGCGGCAATGGGGGTAACGGGGCGGATGTCGGCCTGCAGGGTGGGCAGGATGTCGTCGGGGCCCTTGCGGATCGCCTTCAGCATCAGCTTGACCTCGATCACCAGCAGCACCGTGTACAGCGCGGTGAACACCGCCAGCGTGGTCAGGATTTCATGCAGTGCCAGGCCCGATGCGGCATAGAAGGTGGGCAGCACGCCGTCCACCGCCCACGGCTGGCGACCGTACTCGGCCACGAACCAGCCGCACTCGATCGCGATCCACGGTGCCGGCAGCGACCACACGGCCAGCTTCAGGAACCAGCGCTTGTCCTGGAAGCTGTTCCTGCAGGAGAAGTAGAAGGCCACCGCGAAGAATGCGATCAGGTAGAAGCCCAGGCCCGCCATGATGCGGAAGGTCCAGAACAGCGGGGCAACGCGCGGCACGGTATCCATCGCCGCCTTGGAGATTTCTTCCGGTGTGGCGTTGAGGATGTCCTCGCGGTACCGCTTGAGCAGCAGCCCATGGCCAAGATCCTGCCAGTGGCGGTCGAACATCTCACGCGCTTCGAGGTCGTTCTTGTCCTTGCGCACGCGCTCCAGCGCACCGTAGGCGAGCTGGCCGCCGCGGATGCGGTTCTCGGCGCGGCCCACCAGTTCCAGGATGCCGGGGATCGGCTGGTCCAGCGAACGGGTGGCGATCAGCCCCATCAGGTACGGGATCTTGATCGCGTAATCATTGGCGTGGGTGCTCTGGTTGGGGATGCCGAAGGCGGTGAAGTCGGCCGGGGCACGCTCGGTTTCCCACATCGCCTCGATCGCGGCCAGCTTCATCTTCTGGTGTTCGCTGGCGGCATACCCGCTCTCGTCACCCAGCACCACCACCGACAGCGACGACAGCAGGCCGAACGCGGCAGCCACCGCGAACGAGCGGCGGGCCATGTCCTTGTACTTGTTGCGCAGCAGGTACAGCGCACTGATGGACATCACGAAGATCGCGCCGGTCACGTAGCCGGCACTGACGGTATGCACGAACTTGGCCTGCGCCACCGGGTTGAACAGCACCGCGGCGAAGTCGACCACTTCCATGCGCATCGTTTCCGGGTTGAACACCGCACCGGTCGGGTTCTGCATCCAGCCGTTGGCGATCAGGATCCACACCGCCGACAGGTTGGTGCCCAGCGCCATCAGCCAGGTCACGGTGAGGTGCTTGACCGCGCTCAGGCGCTTCCAGCCGAAGAAGAACAGGCCGATGAAGGTGGCTTCCAGGAAGAACGCCATCAGCCCTTCGATCGCCAGCGGCGCACCGAAGATGTCGCCGACGTAATGGCTGTAGTACGACCAGTTCATGCCGAACTGGAATTCCATCACCAGGCCGGTGGCCACGCCGATGGCGAAGTTGATGCCGAACAGCGTGCCCCAGAACAGGGTCATCTGCCGCCAGACCTGTTTGCGGGTCATGACGTACACGCTCTCCATGATGGCCACCAGGAAGGACAGGCCAAGCGTGAGCGGGACGAATAGGAAGTGGTACATCGCGGTCAGGGCGAATTGCAGCCGTGACAGTTCTACGACTGTCTGATCAATCATGGCCTGGCTACCTCGTTGGGTTTTGCCGTTTCAGGTGGCGGGAAGGGGTCTACGGAGTGAATTCTGTGACCAGCAACTTCAAACAGCCTTGATTCAGATCAATGTACAAACGGTTCCACGAGGGAATCGTATGCGATCGGCGCAGCCTGCGACCGCTTGCCGCACGGGGGCCATCCCGGCACCCACTACAATCGACCGGAACCTCCCTGTGTCCCTCTGTGAGCTGTCTTGAGCATACCCCCTGACGCGAGCCCTGCCGATACCGCCGCCCTGCGCCGCCAGCGCCTGCACTGGCTGGGCAGCCTGGCGGTCGCCGCGCGCAGCCGCCAGCGCCTGGCCGCGCTGTGCATCTGCCTGTCCGGTGCGCTGTTGATCGGGCAGGCGGCGGCAATCGCCTGGTTGATCCAGGCCGTGCTGGTGCAGCATCGCCCCTTGGCCAGCGCGGTGCCGGTGCTGGTCGCGCTGCTGGCGGTGCTTGTCATCCGCGCGCTGCTGGGCAGTGCCACCCAGGCGGCGGCGGGCGAGGTGGCCGACACCGCGCGGCTGGCGCTGCGCGAGCGGGTCTACCGGCGGCTGCTGGCGCGCGGCCCGCTGTGGCTGCGCCAGCAGCGCACCGGTGAGCTGGGCGAGCTGATGCTCACCCATGCCGATGCAGTCGAGAATTATTACGCCGGCTACCAGCCGGTCCGCATCGAAGTGGTGGTGGTGCCCCTGCTGATCGTGCTGGCCGTGGCCTGGACCGACTGGGTGGTGGCGCTGATCCTGGTGTTCACCGCGCCGCTGGCGCCGTTCTTCATGATGCTGGTCGGCTGGGGCGCCGAAGCGGCCGGGCGTGCCCAGCTGGGTGAGCTGGCGCGGATGAGCGGGCACTTCGCCGACCGCATCAAGGGCCTGGGCCTGCTGCGCCTGTATGGCCGGGGCGAGGCCGAGCTGGATGGCGTGGCCGCCGCCGCCGAAGGCGTGCGCGAGCGCACCATGAAAGTGCTGCGGATCGCATTCCTCTCCTCCACGGTGCTGGAGTTTTTCGCCTCGATCAGCGTGGCGATGGTCGCGCTGTACTTCGGGCTGAGCTACCTGGGGCTGATGTCGCTGCATGCGCAGGTGCCCACGCTGGGCGTGGGGATGTTCTGCCTGCTGTTGGCCCCGGAGTTCTACGCGCCGCTGCGGCGCCTGGCCGCGCACTACCACGATCGTGCCAACGCGCTGGCCGCTGCGGCCGAGGTTGAGCGCCTGCTCGGCGAACTGCCCGCCGCTGAGACCGCCGTCGACGCACCAGCGGCGGTGCCGCGTGCACCGGAGCTGCTGGAACAGCACGCGCCGCCGGTGCAGGTGCGCGACCTGGTGCTGCGCCCCGTGGGAGCGCGGCACGATGTGATCCAGGGGCTGTCTTTCCAGATCGAGCCCGGCCAGCGCCTGGCGCTGGTCGGCCCCAGTGGCAGCGGCAAGAGCACGCTGCTGGAGGCGCTGGCCGGCTGGCTGCCGCCGCAGTCGGGCAGCATCGTGCTGCGCCCGGGCATGGACGTGGGGTATGCGGGCCAGCGCCCGTATCTGTTCCACGGCAGCATCGCCGACAACCTGCGCCTGGCCGACCCGGGGGCCACCGATGCGCACCTGCGTGCGGTGGCCGAGGCCGCGCAGGTGATGCGCTTTGCCGAGGCACTGCCCGACGGGCTGGACACGGTGATCGGTGAGCGCGGCGTCGGCCTGTCCGGCGGCGAAGCACGGCGGATCGGGCTGGCGCGGTTGCTGCTGCGCGACCCGCAGCTGCTGCTGCTCGACGAGCCCACCGCGTTCCTCGACCCGGACACCGAGGCCGACCTGCTGCGCACCCTCGCCGCCTTCGCACGCGGCCGCGCAGTGGTCATCGCCACCCACAGCGAGGTCGCGATGCGCTGGGCCGATACCCGCCTCACCCTCACCGCCGGCGGCACGGCACTGGCCACGGAGGCCTCGCCATGAGCACCCCGCGCATCCACACCCCGCGCACCGATTCCCTGCGCGGCGTCTTCGCCCGCCATCGCGGTCGCCTGCTGCTGACCGTGCTGCTGCTGTGGATCACCATGCTGGCCGGCACCGCGCTGCTCGGCCTGTCCGGCGGCTTCCTCACCGCAGCGGCGCTGGCCGGCGCGGCCGGGCTCGGCAGTGGGTTCAACTTCTTCTCCCCATCGGCGGGCATCCGCGGCCTGACCATGGCGCGGATCGCCTCGCGCTATTTCGAGAAGCTGGTCGGCCACGATGTCACCCTGCGCATCGCACGCGACCTGCGCGTGTGGTTCTTCCGTCGCGCGCTGCCGCTGGCACCGGCGCGGCTGGCCGGCGTGCGCACCGGGGAGCTGCTGGCACGGCTGATGTCGGACATCGGCGAAGTGGATGGCCTGCTGGTCCGTGCGATCGGCCCGCTGCTGGCGTTGGGCGGCATTTCGCTGGCGGCGGTGGTCTCGGCCGCGCTGATCCATCCGCCGGCCGCGCTGCTGCTGGCGGTGTTGGCGCTGCTGATCGGCATCGGCGTGCCGTGGCTGACCGTGCGCGGCGCGGGTGGCGAGGAGCGCGACCGCGCATGGCATCGTGCGCAGCTGCGCGCGCAGGCGTTCGAAGGGTTGGAAGGTGCAGCCGACCTCACCGCGCTGCAGGCGCGCGAGCACTGGAACCAGCGCGTGCTGGTGGCCGCCAAACAGTTGAGATCGCGCGACCGTCGCCGTCGCTGGCGGCTGATCGGCGGCAATGCACTGCATGGCCTGTGCGCGGCGGCCGGGTTGCTGGCGATGGTGTGGGTGGCGTTGCTTGGCTTCCAGCGCGGCGCCATCGATGCGGCCATGGCGGCCGCGCTGGTGTTCCTCACCGTGGCGTTGCTGGAGCTGTGGGCGGGCATCGGCCTGGCCTGGCAGTCGTGGCTGTCCGGCCGGGTGGCGGCGGTGCGGCTGGAGCAGATCGTCGAGCAGGCCCCCGGCGTGGCCGAGCCACGCGATCCGGTACCGCTGCCTGCGGAGGCGGCCTTGCTCAGCGTCGAACACGTCACCTTCCAGTGGCCGGGGCAGGCACGCCGGGTCCTGGATGAGGTGCAGCTGCAGCTGCGCCCGGGCGAGCGCATCGCCATCCGCGGCGACAGTGGCAGCGGCAAGACCACGCTGTCCTCGCTGCTGCTGCGGCTGTGGGACCCGGCCTCGGGCTACGTCCGCTACGGCGGCGTCGACATCCGCCAGTTCAGCCAGGCCGAGTGGCATCGCCAGATCGCCTGGCTGCCGCAGAATGCGCCGGTGTTTGCCGGCAGCATCGCCGACAACCTGCGCCTGGGCGACCCGCAGGCCAGCGACGCGCAGCTGTGGCAGGTGCTAACCGACGTGCGCCTGCAGGCCTGGGCCGACCAGCTGGGGGGGCTGCACGCCTGGGTCGGCGAGAACGGCGCGACCATGTCCGCCGGCCAGGCCCGGCGGTTGGCGCTGGCGCGCGCGCTGCTGCGTGGCTCGCCGATCCTGCTGCTGGACGAGCCCACCGACGGCCTGGACGTGGATACCGCGCATGCATTGCTGCATGACATGGTGGCGGCGCTGGGTGGGCGCAGTCTGTTGATGATCACCCACGACGTATTGCCCGAGGGCATCGTGCATCGCAGCTATCGGCTGCGCGAGGGGCGGCTGGGGTAGGGGAGGGCTGGCCGGCCATGGCCAACTATCCTGGCCCCGAGTTCGACAGCCGCGTCGATCGTGCGCGGCTGCGCGACGCCGCATTCGATCGTTGCGACACGCAGGAGGGCGTGCTGTTCCGAACATCCTCGCCACTGATGCACGCGCTCGATCCGGATGCCGGTTTTTCCGCGTGGCAGTCGCAGTTGAAGCACGCATGCGCAGACGGTACATTCCACGCTGCCTGGCACCGAGTGACATCCTCGGAATCCGTCGTGATCCGAAAGACCCGCTCCCCTGCGGATGTCGGGATGTCGACGGCCGTACAGGTGAACCAAGGATGGTTTTTCAACCCGGACAAGGACGTTGCCCATGCCCCGCACCGCGATGTTTCTCCTTCTTGCGCTGCTCAGCAGTGGCGCGTCAGCGGACACCGTCTGGACGGGCACCAGCCCACTCTCGGTCACCCGCGGTGCGGGCGACATCCTGGAAACGCGCGGCGGCGCCATCACCCTGTCGGCCGAATCCACCGGTGATAAGGCATTCGTCGGCGCCATCACCTCGCTGGACGCCGGTCCGTTCCAGGGGCGGGAGGCGCGCCTGGCCGGCAGCGTGCAGGTAACCGATGGCAACGGCATCGCCACGCTCTGGATCCGTGCGGATGGCCCGACAGGGCGTTTGGCCTTCGCGAGTTCGGGGGACGAGCCGGTGCATCTGGCTGACGGCGCACAAGCGAGGGAACTGCGGCTCTATATCCCTTCGGGAACGACCCATCTCAAGCTGGGGGCCACCCTGAACAGCCCCGGGCGTGTCGCAGTCGAGCATCTCACGCTGACGGCGCAGGATGCGCCGTCGGGCGGCGTATCGGCCTATGACGTGGTCGCGTATGCCCTTGCCACGATTCGCGCCAACGCCTTGAACGCCGACAAGGTTGACTGGCCGACCGTGCAGCAGGCGCAGCTGACGCCGGAGCTGAAACAACGTCCCGCCCAGGAGGCGTACGGCAGGATACGCAAGGTCCTGGACGCGCTGGCAGATCGCCACAGCTTCCTCCAGTCTCCCAACGAAGCCTTGGCATACCGCCAACGAGCCGTGGCGACGCGGGCCATCGAGGTGAGGCCGATGCAGGACCTCGGCTACGTACTGGTGCCCGGCCTGCGCGGGACCGATGCAGCCGCCGGTGAAGCCTTCGCGACCGGACTATGCGAGCAGATCGCGCGGCTGGCCCCAACGTCCACCAAGGGCTGGATCCTCGATCTTCGCCAGAACACCGGCGGCAACATGTGGCCCATGCTCAGCGGCGTGCACGCGCTGCTGGGCGATGGCGAGGTCGGTGCATTCCGCGATCGCAACGGGGTGGCGACATCGTGGCGCGCCCGCGCGCCCAAGGCGTGCGGTGGCGACATGGCCCACCATCGTGTGGCAGTGCTGGTGGGGCCGAAGACGGGGAGCTCCGGCGAGGCGGTGGCCGTGTCGTTCAGGGCCCGTCCGGGCACCCGCTTCTTCGGGCAGCCGACCGCGGGTCTTGCCACTGCCAACCGCGGCTATCCGCTCCCGGATGGCGGCGCCCTGCGGCTGACCAGGGCGATGATGCTCGATCGCTCGGGTGTGGCCTACCCACATGGCATACAGCCCGAGCAGCCTGTGCCCAGCGATCAGGACGCCATCGAGGCAGCGGCAGCATGGCTGCGTTCAATGCCCTGATCCAATAACGCAGCACGGTGCGCTCCTGATGGGTCAGGGGAGGGCAGGTGCGTCCACGTCGCCCGCCGTAGCGCGCGCCTGCGCACTCAGAGCTTGCCGGCCGCCATGTAGCGATGCACGCCCCGTGCGACGAGCAACCGCAGTTCGTCCAGCAGGACCGGGTCATTGACCGTCATGTTGAAGCAGGATTTCCCGTGCATGTGTTTCTTCAGAAGCGGGCTGATCGCCACCAGCAGTTCGGGGAAGTCGTAGACGGGCATGAAGTGGAATGCACATCTGCTGCCGGACATCTTTACCGCGGCAAAGAACTGCGCCTTGCCGTTGGCGGCGGCGTGCATGCCGTTGGCGTAGAAGTGCGCGTCGTCGTCGTGCACGACGACAAGATGATCCTTGTACGGGAGCAGCAGATCCCGCAACGCGGCGAACAGACCCGGCGACGTCGGTCCGTGCGCCGTATCTGTCTGGGTGGCTGAAGCGCGTGGGTGTTTCATGGGTGGCCCGGATCAGCGCGCAGGTGGGGATCGAAGAGAGTGACAGACGAGGCAGTCTGGCAGGGTCACCGCCAGCGACCCATCTGGCCGAAATCAGCCGCAATGGACGTTCGCGGCGGGTCGCGCAGCACCCGCGTATTCAGGCTCCGTCACGGCGGATTTCGCGTCCTTCACGCCCCCTCTACTTCCTCCAACTGTAGCTGAAAGCGTTTCCTGACTCGGGCGAAAAGCCGGCTATATTCCGGAGACCCCAGACGAAAGGAGGGTGTGCAATGTCCCTTAACAAGCAGCATTTGACGATGGCTCGTAGTTTCGGTGTGGCGATTGTCGTCGCCGTCGGACTCAGCTCCTGCGCCACCTACAAAGACGAATTTGCAACGATCAACTCACGCCTCGACCAGCTCGATGTGAAGGTGCAGGGCGCCGCCCAGAGCGCCGAGTCCGCCAATCAGTCCGCCCAACAGGCCAACCAGCGTCTGGATCAGATCGAAGGCCGCGTCCAGCAGCTCGAACAGGCCCCGCGACGCAAGCCGCGCGGTTGATCGCTCCTGCACCACGTGTGAAAAACGCTTGAATCGGGGACCGGTGGCCGCTTCTGGCCACTGGTCCCCCTGAGCCACACGCGCTTCATTCCGAGGACCCTTCCCATCCGTACGCACTCTTACATTGCACGCCATGCTGCGCTGGCCCTGGCGCTGGCATTGACCAGCGTCGGTGCGGCCAGCGCGGCAGACAACGCCACGCAACCTGTGGCCGCCGTTGATGAGCTTCCGCAGGGCCAGGACGTGTCCGATACCGTGATCGAACTGGCCGGCTGGGTAGTGGCCAGCAAGGACAGCCAAGGCTATCCGTTCGCGGTCATGGACAAGGCCGCTGCACAGATCCTGGTGTTTGGTGGTGATGGCAAGCTTCGCGGCGCAGCACCCGCGCTGTTCGGCTCGGCTACCGGCGACCACTCCGCCCCGGGCGTTGCCGGCCTCGCGCTGCGCGAGATTCCGGGGCGCGATCGCACTACACCGGCCGGTCGTTTCGTCGGCGGCTACGGCCCCTCCATCGATGCCGGCCGCGTGCTGTGGGTGGACTACGATTCCGCCGTGTCCATCCACCCGACGCCGCCGGGCACGCCGGCAGAGAAGCGCGCCGAACGCCTCGCGTCGCCCACGCCGGATGACAACCGCGTCACCCATGGCTGCATCAACGTGTCCTCGGAGTTCTACGAGCGCGTCGTGCGGTCCACGTTCGAGCGCGGCGGTGTGTTCTACGTTCTGCCGGACAACGCGTCGATGGCAGAGACCTTCCCGGAGTTCGCGCAGAGCCGCGCGACGGCGCAGCACGAGGATGGAAAGCGGGAGCGCTCCGGACGCCATTGAGTGCTGGTTGCCCGAGCGCACCGCCGCGCTCTCCCTGCGCCGCAGGCCACGCGCTGCAGGGCCGCTCAAGCCTCCCGGTCGGCGCCCGGCTTGCCCGCCACGTCCAGTAGCCAGTGCGCAAACACCTGCACCGGGCCGGCCGTCAGGCCGATTGGCTCGGGCAGTACCAGGCAGAAGGTCTTTGATACGCGCGTGGGGTGCGCCCACGGCGCGACCAGGCGCCCCTGTTCCAGTTCCGCCTCCACGTACAGGCGCGGGACCAAGGCAACGCCCAACCCGGCCAGCGCCGCCTCGATCAGCATCGCGTGCAGGTCGTAGCGCGCGCCTACCGCGGGATTGGTGAGGAGCACGCCTGTCTCCTCGGCATAGCGCTGCCAGGCGTCAGGGCTGTGCCGCCTGTGCAGACGCGGCAGCGTGTCCAATGCGGGCAAGCGCTTGCGCCCGCCGAGCAGCGAGGGGTGGCAAACCGGCAAAAGCACTTCCTGCAGCAGCGGATAGGTCCGCATGCCCGCCCACGCTGGATGCTCGAAGTGCACGGCGGCATCGACCCCGCTTCCTGCCAGCGCAAACGGTTCGGTGCGCTCGGACAGATGCACGGTGATGTTGGGATGCAGTCGGCTAAAACCGGCCAGGCGGGGGATGAGCCAGCGCATCGCGAACGTCGGTGTAACGGCGATGTCCAGGCTCGCGGCGTTCTCCGGCTGGCCCATCAGGTATTGGCTGTCCCGGTCCAGCCGGTCCAGCAGCTCACGGACCTGGCCGGCGTAGCGCGCGCCATTGGGCAGCAGGCGGACACGATTGCCGATGCGTTCGAACAGCGCGACCCCCAGGAACGACTCCAGCCTGCCGATCTGGCGGCTGATGGCGCCTTCGGTCAGCGAAAGCTCTTCCGCGGCCCGCGCGAAGCTGCCATGGCGGGCAGCCGCTTCGAAGGCGGTCAGGGCGGCGCTGCTGGGGATTTTTCTGCGCATGAAGGGCGTCCAGCGTGACGTTGTGTCACGGAAGCATACCGATTTATCGCTTTTGCGCCTGAAAAGGCAGGCCTAGCATGATGGAACGTCAATGAGGGCCGGGCGCTGGGCCCGGGCCAGGAGAGCACGTCCATGATCTACGCCGTCGAATGCAACTTTGCCGATCCTGCCAGTGAGGCGGAGTGGAACCACTTCTACAGCCTGCAGAAACTGCCCGCACTCATTTCCGTGCGCGGCTTCCACACCTCGCAACGCTTCAGGGCATCCGGTCCCGGCTGCCCCGCTTACCTCGCCCTGCACACGATCGACGGCCTTGAGGTTCTGCTGGGCGAGGAGTACGCCCGGAAGGGCGGTGGCAATTTCGCGCGCTGGCAGCGGCACATCACCCAGTGGCGCCGCACTCTGTACGACAGCCCGGGCCGGGCGCCGGCCATCGAACCGGGCGGGTATCTGCTGGTGAGCCACGCGGGGCCGGGCCCGCTGACGGCGATGGGGATCACCTCGCAGGCGCTGCATGCCGTTGCCCTCGACTGCATGCCTGCACGACTCTGGCTGGCATCGGTTGCGCAGGCGGGAGCGCCGGGCGTGGATACCCTGCCCGAGGGCGTGCACGCCTATGTGCCGCTGACCGGGCAGCTGAACAGCCCGCAGGGTGCTGCACCCCGTGCACTGGAGCCGCGCTGACATGCCCGGGCTGACGATCTACTTCACCGAGCAACGCATGCCGGCGCACACCCATCTGGCGGCGCTCACCGAACGATGCACGCAGTTGTGTACCGACCTGCTTGGGGCGGCCCTGGACAACGTGCACATCCAGTACCTGGGCGCGCGTCACGGGCGCGGCTACCCGGCGTCCGCGGAACTGACCTTCCGTCTTTCGCCGGCGAGAACGCCAGCGCTCATGGACGAATTCATGCGTCAGCTCGCGCTGGCGATCCAACAGCATGCAGGGATGGCGGCGCGTATCCGTTGCTTTGGCTGCACCCCCGCGTCACTGCACGCCCGGAACGGATGACCGACCATGAATACAACCCTGCCTGGACCGGCCCTGCCTGCGCAGCAGACGGGCGACTTTTTCATCCAGGCCCTCAGTGATGGCCACCTGCCTGGCAGCCTGGAGCTCCTTTCCCACATCGACCCGGCCGATGCCCTCCAGCTGCAGGCACGCGCAGGTGTGCACGATCCGGCGTCGATCCACATCAACGCCTATCTCGTGCGCGGGCAGGGCCGCACGATGCTCATCGATGCCGGCGCTGGCGGCGTAAAGGGATGGGGTGGGCAGCTGACGGCCAACCTCGCGCGGGCGGGTGTGCAGCCTGCCGAGGTGGACGCCGTGCTGCTGACGCATGCCCATCCTGACCATGTCGGCGGCCTGCTCGACGCGCAGGGCGGGCCGGTCTTCGCCAACGCGGAACTGCTGATCCACCCACGCGAGCTGGCCTTCTGGGAGGACGATGCCCACCTTGCGCGGAGCAACGCGCGCGCACGCGGCAACTTCCTGCTGGCACGCCAGGTCGTCGCCCGGTATCGCCACCATCTTCGGGTCGCGGGGGAAGGCGAGGTGCTGCCTGGCATGCACATGCTGCCGCTACCCGGGCATAGCGCAGGGCACGTGGGCTACCGCATCGAGTCGGACGGGCGAAGCGCGTTGATCTGGGGCGATATCGTGCATTTTCCGCATATCCAGATAGCCCGCCCTGCGGTATCCATCGCATTCGACCAGGACCCGCTGCTGGCGGCCGCCACACGCTCACGGCTTCTGGATGTTGTCAGCGCCGATGGGCTGGAGGTCGCCGGCATGCACCTGGGGGAGCTTGGCTTCGCACGCATCCACCGCGTGGGAAACGGGTTCGGCATCAGGTACGAAGACCGGCGCTAGCCACGCAATGACGGGTAGGGCCGCTGGCGTCGCCGAGCTGCCCTGCTGCATGGCGACACCGTTGCGTCTGTTCTTCTTTGTCCGCTGTGTCGAGGTGAGTCGGCCGTGGGCGGCCCGGAGGCGGCCACCGGCAGTCGACAGCCGGCCTTGTCACAGCAACTGGCTGAACTGCGCAAGCAGCCGTGGGTTGCCACGCGAAGCGAGCCTCGTTCAATCCTCCACCGGACGTCGCCCCCCAGTGGCTGCCTTGCTCACGGCCCTGTATCGACGAAGGGCTCGCTTGCCTCCGTCGGGACACCCACCGGGCCCCTGAGTGCCCAGCCCGACTGGCCCGCACGCCTGCGGACCTGCCAACGCACGGGTTCCCCCATGAGATAATGCGCCACCGACCCAACCTGTCACGCATGGACACCCTGACCGACCCTGATCTGCTGAACGACATCGCTGAGATCGGTCGAATCCAGGCGGTGCCGCGAATCCTCGAAACCGTAGCCCACATCACGGGTTCGCGATTCGCCGCTATTGCCCGCGTGACCGAGACAACCTGGACGGCGTGCGCCACACTCGACACCCTGGGTTTCGGGCTGGTTCCAGGTGGTCAACTGGTGCTCGAAACCACCATCTGCGACGAAATCAGGCGGTCTTCGACCTCCGTCGTATTCGCGAATGCGAGCGCACACCCGCTTTACTCCACGCATCACACGCCCCGGATCTACGGGCTTGAGAGCTACGCGTCCGTTCCCATCCATCGGCCGGACGGGACCTTCTTCGGCACGCTGTGCGCCATCGACTCGGCGCCAGGCAACTTCGACGAAGCCCATGTCCAGCGCTCGATGGAGTTGCTTGCCGAGCTGATTGGAAACTACCTGGACAAGGAAGATCGCCTGCTGCAGGCCGAGAGTGCACTCTCCGATGCGCACCGCGCTGCCGACTTGCGCGATCAGTTCATCGCGGTTCTGGGACACGACCTGCGCAGCCCTCTCCAGGCGATCAGCATCGCCGCAGACTCGCTGAGCATTGACGCGAATTCCGAGCGTCAGCATCGCATGCTCGCGCACATCGCGTCAGGCGTGACCAGGATGGACGGGCTGATCAACGACGTGCTTGATTTCGCCAGAGGGCGCCTGGGTGGCGGCATTCCCATCTCGCTGCAGGCAACCAGCACGCTGGACGCGGAACTGAAACGGGTGGTGGACGAGGTAGCCATCGCCACTGGGTG
Source organism: Stenotrophomonas sp. Steno-Z1 (assembly GCF_056393175.1). Lineage (NCBI taxonomy): Bacteria > Pseudomonadati > Pseudomonadota > Gammaproteobacteria > Lysobacterales > Lysobacteraceae > Stenotrophomonas > Stenotrophomonas sp. Steno-Z1. The sequence continues at coordinate 777,820 of NZ_JBWJPB010000001.1, forward strand.
CCAGGATATCCAGGTTCAGATACGGCTCGAAGGGACTGTGGTCTGCGACCCCAGCAGGCTGTCACAACTGCTGGCCAATCTGCTGACAAACGCGGCCCAGCATGGCGAACGTTCGTCCCCCATCACGTTGAACGTTCACTGCGCGCCCAATGGGTTCATCCTGGAGGTGCACAACGCCGGCGTCATTCCGTCCAGCAGCATGGACACAATTTTCAGCCCGTTTTCGCGCGAAAAGGGCGAGCGCCCGCGACCTGGTCTCGGTCTTGGCATCTACATCGCATCGGAAATTGCGAGGTCCCATGGCGGCACACTGAGTGTGCAGTCGAATGAGGCCGCCGGGACATTGTTCACGTTCCAGATGCCGAACGCTACGCTGCCGTAAAGGGTGATTCTGACGCAGCGGCAGGTCATGGCGCGCGCCCGAAAGTCGTCGCCCTGGCTGAGTGGCTCGCCGCCGGAATCCCGGCCAACCAAGGGTGATCCCGCCTTCGTGCGCGTTCAACGTCTCCTGGACAACGGATAAACCCAATCCGCTTTCCTCCGCGCCGCGTCCGATCACCTGGTAGAAACGGTCGAAGACGTGCAGTGATGTCCGTTCGGTCGGGCGTTACACAAGGCTCTGCCGGGTCGGGCGCCGGGGGAGTCGGGCGCCCGATGGCTGCGCCACCCACGCCTGGCGTGGATCTACCGAGCGATGTCGTGCAGTAGCCAGGCCAGCCCGACCAGGTTGATCACCACTATCAGCCAGAACATCTGCTGGAAGGAGGCCTTGCGGTTCTTGTGGCGCAGCAGCGACTGGGCAAGCAGGGCGCCTGGCCAGCCGCCGAGGAGTGCGAGCAGCTGCAGGGTCTTTTCGGGGGTGCGGCGGCGGTCGGCCTGCGCGGCGGATTTGTCGTGCGAGTAGGCCAGGAACGTAACGACGCTGGCGCCCAGGTAGGCGGCCGGCAACCATGTCGGCCAGTGCATCCACGCCGTCAGCGCACCCAGGCAGGCAAGGAAGAGCAGTGCGATGGCCTTGCGAGGGAGGATGTCGCGCCCCGTCCGTTCGGCCGAAGGGCGGGTGCGTGCGCCACCACGCTGCAGCGCGAAGCGCACCTGGGCCGCGTTCGGCCGCCCTTGCGCATCGCGCTCGGCCACATAGGTGATGACATCGCCGAGTGCCGGGCGCCGATCGCGGGCGGCAAATGCGCGGATATGCACGAAACAGCGCTCGCCGCCGCCATTGGGCTGCACGAAGCCGAAGCCGCGTGCGTCGTCCCACTCACTGAGCTTTCCCTGCAGTCGCATGTCTGTCCTTAGAGCGTGGAAAGGAACTCGCCGACCGCAGGCCCGAACCGCGCGAAGTCGACCAGGAACGCATCATGGCCCTGCGGCGAATCCAGGCCGATGAAGCGCGCATCGGCGCCCCCGGCACGCAGGCCGTCGGCAATCTGTTGCTGCTGCTGCACCGGGAACAGGATGTCGGTGTTGGCGCCGATCGCCAGCGCTTTGTCGACCTTGATCCTGGCCAGCCCGGCCAGGACATCGCCGTCGGCGTATTCGGCCAGGTCGAACCAGTCCATCGAGCGGCTCAGGTACAGGTAGCAGTTGGGGTCGAAAAAGCGCACGAACCGACGCGCGTGGCCTTCCAGGTAGCTTTCCACCTGGAATTCCAGCCCGAACGGGTCATCGTCGGCCTGGTCCGAATCCAGCCGCACGCGGCCGAAGCGGCCGTCCCACTCCAGCGCGGACCGGTAGGTGATCACGCCGAGCTTGCGCGCCATGCGCATGCCCGATTCGGGGTAGCTGGCGTCGTCGTAGCGGCCGGCATCCCACTTGGGGTCCAGGCGGATCGCCTCGCGCTGCAGGGAGCGGATCGCGATGGAGAAGGGCAGGGCCTGCGCACTGCCGGAGATATTGATGTGGCTGCGGGCGATGCCCGGGTGCAGCAGCAACAGCGCCAGCGCGGTCATGCCGCCCATCGAGTTGCCGATGACGCAGGCCAGCTGGTGGATGCCCAGCGCGCGCACCACCTCCACCGCCGCACGCGCGCCGTCTTCAATGGACAACTCGGGGAAGCCGAGGCGGTACAGCTGGCCGGTGGCCGGATCGATCGTGGCCGGGCCGGTGGAGCCCTTGCAGCTGCCCAGCGAGTTCACGCAGACCACGAACCAGCGCTCGGTATCGATCGCCTTGCCCGGGCCGAGCATGCCTTCCCACCAGCCAGCCGCGGGGTTGTCCGCGTTGGCGGCAGCGTGCGCGTCCGGCGACAGGCCGGTGACGATCAGGATTGCGTTGCCCGCATCGGCATCCAGCGTGCCCCAGGTTTCAAACGCCACATGCGCGCCGATCAGTTGGCCACCGCGCTTGAACGGGAACGGCGAGGGCAGGGCGTGGTAGCGGGTACCGGGGGGGATGAATTCAGTCATGCGGCCATTTTAGCCGGGTCCGTGCCACGCGCCGCACCGCTGGCGGCACGCAGCATCGCAGCGCCGCTCATGGCCCGCCAATCACCAACGGCACCGGCCCGGCATGCGGCAGGCGAACGCGGACGATCGGGGAATCGACATCGCCGTCCTGGCGATTGGCCTGGCCGGATGCGGACAGGCGCGCAAACACCTCCACCTCCGGATGCGCAGAGAGCGGCTGGGTCGGCATGGGGCTGTCGGCATCGTCCAGCGTGACCTGCAGCGGCAGCTCGGCCAGCGCGTGCTTCTGCACGGCCACCGGCATCGGCGGGCCGCCCGGCACGCGGGCGATGACGAACACCCGGGCGTCGGCAGGCACCTGCAGCCGTGCGGCGAAGGCGGGCGCCAGGCTCACCGTGACGGCGAGCGAAGGCGACGCGCTGGCGGCCTGCGCGGCGGCCGGCAGGCCGGCCTTGTCGCGGGCAACCGCAATCTGCGCGCGCAGGGCCTTGGCCGCGCCCGGCGCAAGCCTGGGCAGCAATGCCTCCCACGTCGCGGCAGCCTCGGCATCCTGGCCGCGCTGGCGCAGCGCGATGCCGATCAGCCAGCCGGCACGTTCGCCGTCGGGGGCGAGCTGTTGGGCGTGGCGCAGCCATTGCAGCGCGGTGTCGTCGAACGTCCTCGTCGGGTCGGCCTGGGCACGCGCCTGCGCCGCTTCCACCAGGACCTCCGGTTCGTCGGGGGCCAACTGCACCGCCCGCGCATAGGCCGCGTTGGCCTCGGCCAGGTTGCCCAGTGCCTGCTGCGAGCGGCCGAGCAACGCCCAGCCATCGGCGCGCTGAGGGTCGCGCGCCAAGGCCTGCTGCAACTGCGCCACGCCGGCCGCCAGGGTGGCCGGTTCGCCCGTGTCCGGCGCCTGCGTGGCAGCCTGGGGCGTGCCCACCAGGGAATACAAACCGTAGCCGGCCAGGCCGAGTGCCACCACCAGTGCGATGAAGGGCGCGCGCCGGCTGCTGGCGCGCAGCGGCCACAGCACCGCCAGTCCGACCGCACCTGCCGCCAGTGCCGCGGCCGTTGGCAACCAGGACCCGCTCACCAGCGCGCCTCGTTGTCGTCCATCGGTTGCAGCTGGCGGCTGCGGCGACGCACCACCCACACCAGCACGCCGGCACCGGCCACCAGCAGCACGACGGGGCCGAACCAGAGCACGCTGTTGCGTGCATCCATGGCGGGGCGATACAGCACGAAGTCGCCGTAGCGCTCGACCAGGAACTGCTTGATCTGGGCGTCGTCGCGGCCCTGCTGCATCAGCGCGAGTACTTCGCGGCGCAGGTCGTGGGCGATCTGCGCGTTGGAATCGGCCAGCGACTGGTTCTGGCACTGCACGCAGCGCAGCTCGGCGGCCAACGCATGGAAGCGCGCCTCTTCGGCGGCGCTGCGGTAGTGCAGCGGGGTGGGGTCGGAGACGGCCTGGGCCAGTGCCGCCCAAGGCAGCAGCAACGCGGCGAGCAGCAGCCCGCCGCGCAGCCAGCCGTGCAGGTCAGGGCGCGGCGGGAAGGCGGTTCTGGGCGTTGGCATTGGCGCGCTCCACCTTCTCCAGTTCGGGGATCAGCTGGGTGTCGATCACCCGCTGGCTGAGGGCACCGCTGTATTTCCAGCGCACCACGCCGCTGGCATCGACCAGGAAAGTCTCCGGCGCGGCGGTCACGCCCCAGTCGATGGCGGTGCGGCCTTCGATGTCGGTGAGCACCAGCACGAACGGATTGCCCAGTTGTTCCAGCCAGCGCAGCGCATCGGCCGGTTCGTCCTTCCAGTTGTAGCCGATCACCCGCACGCGCTTGGTCTCGGCGAAGCGGGTCAGGATCGGGTGCTCCTCACGGCACGCCGCGCACCAGCTGCCCCACACGTTGAGCACGTAGGGCGCGCCGCGCAGTTCGGTGCTGCTCACCTTGAGGGTCGGGTCGTGCAGCACCGGCAGCGTGAATGCCGGGGCCGGCTTGCCGATCAGCGCCGAGGGCAGTACATCGCGGTCCGGCGCGCCGGATTTCATCACTCCGTATACCATCAGCCCGAGCAGCCCGAAGAAGAACAGCACGCCGATGACGATGGCCACGGGCGGCAACGGACGGGAAGCGGGACGCGGATCGGACACGGGGAACTCCAGGACTCAGGGACGACGGAAACGACGGTCGGCGGCGGTGACGAAGCCACCCAGTGCCATCAACAGGGCGCCCAGCCAGATCCAGCGGACGAACGGTTTGACGTGCACGCGCACCGCCCAGGCATTGTTGCCCAGCGGCTCGCCCAGCGCCACGTACACGTCGCCATTGAGGCGGGCATGGATGCCGGCCTCGGTCATCATCTGGCCGCCGCTGGCATAGGCACGTTTTTCCGGGTGCAGCAGCGCCACCTCGCGATCATCGCGCAGCACCCGCACATGGCCACGATCGGCGCTGTAATTGGGGCCCTGCTGGTGGTCCACGCCCTCGAAGCGCAGTTCATAGCCCGCCACCTGGAGCGTCTGCCCCGGCGACAGCGCGACCTCGCGCTGCACGTTCAGCGCTTCCACCAGCAGCGCGCCGGCCAGGAACACCGCCACGCCACCATGGGCCAGCAGCATGCCGACCATCTCGGCGTTGAAGCGGCCGTTGCCGCGCAGCCGGCTCCAGACGAAACGGGCCGTGCCGAGCGCTACCCAGGCCGCCGCGGTCACGCCGGCGGCGGTCTTGAGTGCGCCCTGGGGCGCCATGAAATAGGCAATCCCACCCAGCAGCAGGGCCAGCACGGCCCACGGCGCCAGCATCGCCAGCGCACGCGAGGGCTGGTCGCGCTGCCAGTTCACCAGCGGGCCGAACGGCAACAGCGCCACCAGCGGGGCCATCAGCAGCAGGAACAGGGTGCCGAAGTAGGGCGGCCCGACCGACACCTTGCCAAGCCCCAGCGCATCGGCCAGCAGCGGGTACAGGGTGCCCAGCAGCACCATCGCGCAGGCCGCGGCGAGCAGCAGGTTGTTGGCCAGCAGCAGCGTCTCCCGCGAGGTTGGCATGAAGCCGCGGCGCGGGTCGTCGTTGCCCAGCGCGCCGGCGCGCAGTGCGTACAGCAGCAGCGCGCCGCCGATGACGAGGGCAAGGAAGATCAGGATGAAGGTGCCGCGCGAGGGATCGGCGGCGAACGAATGCACGCTGGTCAGCACGCCCGAGCGCACCAGGAAGGTGCCCAGCAGCGACAGCGCGAACGCGGCGATGGCCAGCAGCAGTGTCCAGCTGGCGAAGCTGCCGCGCTTTTCGGTGACCGCCTGCGAGTGGATCAGGGCGGCGCCGGCCAGCCACGGCATGAAGCTCGCGTTCTCCACCGGGTCCCAGAACCACCAGCCGCCCCAGCCCAGTTCGTAATACGCCCACCAGCTGCCGAGTGCGATGCCCAGGGTCAGAAAGCCCCAGGCCACGTTGGTCCACGGCCGCGTCCAGCGCAGCCAGCGTGCATCCACGCGGCCATCCAGCAGCGCGGCGATGGCGAAGGCGAACGGCACGGCGAAGCCGACGTAGCCCAGGTACAGCATCGGCGGGTGGATGATCAGCCCGGGGTCCTGCAGCAGCGGGTTGAGATCGTGGCCTTCCAGCGGTGCCGGCAGCAGGCGGGCGAAGGGATTGGAGGTGAAGATCAGGAAGGCGAGGAAGCCGATGCCGATGATGCCGAGTACGCCCAGCACGCGGGCCAGCACCTCGATCGGCAGGCGCTTCGACCACAGCGCGACGGCGCCGTTCCACAGCGCCAGCACCAGCGCCCACAACAACAGCGAGCCTTCATGCGCGCCCCACACCGCCGAGTAGCGGTAGGCAAGCGGCAGCAGCGAATTGGAGTTCTCGGCCACGTAGCGCACCGAGAAGTCCTGGGTGACGAATGCGGCGGTGAGCACGCCGAACGCGCCCAGCAGCAGGGCCAGCTGCGCGAACGCGGCGGGCCGCGCCACCGCCATCCACGTCGCGCGGCCGCGCTGGGCCCCCCACAGCGGCAACACGGCCTGCAGCACCGCCATCAGCAGGGCGGTCACCAGCAGGATCTGCCCCAGTTCGGGCAGCACTCAGCGCGCCTCGGGTGCGGTCACGGGCACGTCGTGCTTGCTGTGCGCCTGGCCCATCTTGTCGGCCACTTCCTTGGGAATGTAATTCTCGTCGTGCTTGGCCAGCACTTCATCGGCGATGAAACGGCCGTCCTGCAGGCGGCCCATGGCGACCACGGCAGTGCCTTCGCGGAACATGTCCGGCAGGATCCGCGACGTGCTCACCGGCAGGGTGGCATCGCCGTCGGTCACCACGAAATGCGCTTCCAGCGAACCGCTGGCGCGCTGGAACGAGCCCTTCACCACCATCCCGCCGAGGCGGAACCGCGACTGCGGATCGACATCGCCGCGCAGCACCTCGGCCGGGGTGTAGAGGTAGGCGATATTGCGTTGCAGGGCGAAGGCCACCAGCGTGGTGGCCAGGCCGGAGGCGAGCAGCAGCAACAGCACCCAGACCATGCGGCGGCGCTGTACCGGGGTCATCGGCTCAGCTCCGGGGCCAACGTGGCGCCGGGTTGCGGCTTGGCGCGCGCCTGAAGCCGCTGCTGGCGGTGCCGGGCCTGCCAGCGCGCCAGGCGCAGGCGCAGCCAGGACCCGAACGCATCGCAGCACAGCACCAGCACGAACACCGCGAAGGCGGCAATGATGAAGGGCAGGTGGGTCATCGCGGCATCTCCCCGGCAGTGCTGGCGGCACCGCCGCCGATGCGTTCGCCCACCCAGGCCTTGCCGGCCTCGCGCAGCAGGTTGTCGGCGCGCGCCTTGGCCAGCAGCGAGCCGGCGAACCACAGCTTGGTGCCTACCACCATCCACCACAGCGGTGCGATCAGCTCCGGGCGGATGGCGTTGTCACCGAACACGTTGACCGACTGGCGCTGGTGCAGCCCGCCCCACCAGTCCACCGAGTAACGGATCACCGGCAGCAGGCCGACGCCGACGATGGCCAGCAGCCCGGCCGCGCGCGCGGCGCTGCGACGGTCTTCGATGGCGTAGTACAGGCCGATCACGCCGAGATAGAGGAACAGCAGGATCAGCTCGCTGGTCATGCGCGGGTCCCAGTCCCACCACGTGCCCCAGGTGCCCTTGCCCCAGATGCTGCCGGTGAGCAGCGTGATCAGGGTGAAGCCGGCGCCCATCGGCGCGCAGGCCATCGCCAGGATCTCGCAGATCTTGATCCGCCAGACCAGCGCGATGGCCGCGTACAGCGCCATCAGCGCGAACACGAACAGGCTCATCCACGCGCTGGGCACGTGGATGTAGATGATGCGGAAGGCGTCGCCCTGGTTCTGCTCCGGCGGTGTCACGAACAGGCCCTGCCAGATCCCGAGCAGCAGCACCGGCACCGCCGCCACGTAGAACACGCGCGACCAGCGCGCGGCGAAGCGATCGAAGGTGGGCGGCGAAGCGGTTTGGTGGAACCAGCGGACAATCGGATGCATACGGCGGTGGTTATCCAACGAAGGGCGACGATTCAACGGACGTGGAGCGGCTTGTTGAACGATGACGCTGGAAACGGTGGTGCGGTGGACGATGGCTCAATGCAGGGAAATCCGGATGGCCGCGGCGGTGGCCAGCGGTGCCAGCACCAGGGCGACCACCAGGCCGGCGCCGAGCAGCAGCAGCGCGCCGACCGGATCCTGCCCGCGCGCGGCTGCCGCCACGCTGCCCGCACCGAACACCAGCACCGGTACGTACAGCGGCAACGCCAGCAACGCCACGAGAATACCAGAGCGCCGGATACCGACGGTCAGTGCGGCAACCACGCCACCGATCAGGCTCAACAGCGGTGTTCCCAGTACCAACGATGCCAGCAGGATGGGCAGTTGGTCATGCGGCAGATGCAGCATTTCGGCCAGCAGCGGCGCCATGAGGATCAGCGGCCCGGCGGTGGTCGCCCAGTGCAGCAGCACCCGCACCAGCACCAGCCAGGCCAGCGGCACCGGGGCCAGCAGCCACTGTTCGAGCGAGCCGTCCTCGGCATCGCTGCGGAACAGCGAGTCCAGCGACAACTGGCCGGCCAGCAGCACCGCCAGCCACAGCACCGCCGCGCCCACCTGCGGCATCAACTGCGGCTCGCGGCCCAGGGCAAGGGCGAACAGCACCACCACCAGTACCGCGAACATCAGCGGCTGCAGCGCATCGCCGCGGCGCCGCCAGAGCAGGCGCAGGTCGCGTACCACCAGCGCGCGGGCGGTCTGCCACAGGCCGGGTTCGGTACCGGGCGCGATCATGCCGCTGCTCCCAGGCTGAGCAGGCGGGTCTGCACCGGCGGCGCCGCGTAGGCGCCGTGGGTCGTCACCAGCGCCGCGCCGCCGCTGCGCAGGTGCGCCGAAATCATCCGGTTGACCAGGTTGATGCCCTCCAGGTCCAGGTTGGCGTAGGGCTCGTCCAGCAGCCACAGGGGCGCCGGCGACAGCCAGATGCGGGCCAGGGCCAGCCGACGCTTCTGCCCGGCCGAGAGTTGCCGCACCAGGGTGTCCTCGTAGCCGGCCAGGCCGACGATGGCCAGCGCGTTGCCGGGCATCTGCCGGGTGCGCCGCCCGTGCAGGCCGCACAGGAAGTTCAGGTTCTCCAGCGTGTCCAGGTCGGCTTTGAGGGCGGGCAGGTGGCTCAGGTACGCCACGAACTGCGACCGTTCCTTGTGCCCGGCGGGCCGGCCATCGATCTGCACCTGCCCGGCGTCGGCGCGCAGCAGGCCGGCCAGCACCCGCAGCAGGGTGGTCTTGCCGGCGCCATTGTCGCCCTGCACCAGCAGCGCCTCGCCAGCGTCGATGTGGAAATCGAGCGGGCCGAACACCGGCTCATCGTTGCGACTGAAGGCGAGGCCCTGGGCGGCCAGCAACGGAGGAGCGTTCAAGGGTCGGGTCTTTGCGGCGGGAAGGGCGGTCATTGTATCGGGGGTTTTGCGTACACTGCCCTTTCCCCCTTTTCGCCTTCCCTGCCGATGCAACCGCAAACCAAGCTGCCCAAGGTGGGCACCACCATTTTCACCGTGATGTCCCAGCTGGCTGCCGAGCATGGCGCCGTGAACCTGGGCCAGGGGTTTCCGGACTTCTCCGCGCCGCAGCGGCTGCTGGATGAAACCATCAAGGCCATGCAGGGCGGGTTGAACCAGTACCCGCCGATGACCGGGGTGGCCCCGCTGCGCCAGGCCATCGCGCAGAAGTCGCTGGACCTGTACGGGGCCCAGGTCGACCCGGACGCCGAAATCACGGTGACCAGTGGCGCCACGGAGGCGATCTTCAACGCCATCCACGCCGTGGTGCGCCCGGGCGAGGAAGTGATCGTGCTGGACCCGGCCTATGACTGCTACGAGCCGGCCATCGACCTGGCCGGCGCGCGCGCCGTGCACGTGCCGCTGGACCCGCAGACCTTCGCGGTCGATTGGGACCGCGTGCGCGCGGCGATCACCCCGCGCACCCGCCTGCTGATGGTCAACACCCCGCACAATCCCTCCGGCGCGATGCTGACCGCCGATGACATGCAGGCGTTGGCCGACGTGCTGCGCGGCACCGGCATCTACCTGATCTCGGACGAGGTCTACGAACACATCATCTACGACGGCCGCCGCCATGAGTCGGCGCTGCGTTACCCGGAACTCCGTGAGCGCGCGTTCGTGATCTCCAGTTTCGGCAAGACCTACCACTGCACCGGCTGGAAGATCGGCTATGCGATCGCGCCGCCGGCGATGAGTGGCGAGTTCCGCAAGGTGCACCAGTACAACACCTTCACCAGCTTCGGCCCGGCCCAGTATGGGTTTGCCGCGATGATCCGTTACGAGCCCGAACACCACCTGGAACTGGGCGCGTTCTACCAGGCCAAGCGCGACCGCTTCCGCGAGCAGTTGCTGGGCACCCGCCTGACCCCACTGCCGGTGCCGGGCGGTTACTTCCAACTGGTGGATTATTCCGCGATCAGCGACCTGCCCGACCATGAGTTCGTGAAGTGGCTGACCATTGAAAAGGGCGTGGCCGCGATCCCGCTGTCGCCGTTCTACGAAACTGCGCCGGCCAGCCAGCGCCTGGTGCGGCTGTGCTTCGCCAAGAACGAGGCCACCCTGGACGCGGCGATCGAACGCCTGCAGGTGCTGTAATGAGTACAGCCATCGAGCGCTGCGACCTGCGCATCTCCCTGGTCCAGGGCAACACCCGCTGGCACGATCCCGCCGGCAATCGCGATTACTACGGCGCGCTGCTGGCGCCGTTGGCCGGGCAGACCGATCTGGTCATCCTGCCGGAGACCTTCACCAGTGGATTCTCGAACGAGGCCATCGACAAGGCCGAGGGCATGGACGGCCCGACCGTGGCGTGGATCCGCGAACAGGCGGCACGGCTGGGCGCGGCGGTCACCGGGAGCGTGCAACTGCGGGCGGGGCAGGGCGTGTTCAACCGCCTGTTGTGGGCCACGCCCGATGGCGAGCTGCAGCACTACGACAAGCGCCACCTGTTCCGTTACGGCAACGAGCACCTGCGCTATGCCGCCGGCAGCGAGCGCCTGAGCGTGGACTGGAAGGGCTGGCGGATCAATCCGCAGGTCTGCTACGACCTGCGTTTCCCGGTCTTCTGCCGCAACCGCTTCGACGTGGAGCGCCCCGGCGAGCTGGATTTCGACCTGCAGATTTTCGTCGCCAACTGGCCCTCGGCGCGTGCGTATCCGTGGCGCACGCTGCTGCGTGCACGTGCGATCGAAAACCTCTGCTATGTCGCGGCGGTCAACCGCATCGGCGTGGATGGCAACGACCTGCACTACGCCGGCGACAGCGCGGTGATCGATTTCCTCGGCCAGCCGCAGGTGGAAGTGCGTGAGGTGGAGCAGGTGGTCACCAGCACCATTTCCGCCGCCGCGCTGGCCGCGCACCGCGCCCGTTTCCCGGCGATGCTCGATGCCGACGCGTTCACCCTCGACGGGCCGGTCGACGCAGGCTGAACGGACGCCTGATGGCTGCGTGTGGCCTCATCCGGGCCACACGCCGGCGCTGCTAGATTCGCCTCGTCACCCACTGAGTACGAGCGGACCGCATGAAGAAGTTTTCCCTGGCATTGATCGCACTGGCCGGCCTGTCCACGGCCTCGGCCGCGCAGGCCGCCGGCAACATCGACTGCGAACTGCACTACAACCTGGCCGGTTGGTCGGTGCTGTACAAGACCGCGTCCGGCACCGGCACCATCAGCTGCGACAACGGCGCGCGCATCCCGGTCAAGATCACCGTCAAGGGCGGCGGGCTCACCGTGGGCAAGTCCAAGATCGTCGATGGCAAGGGCAAGTTCTCCGGCGCCTATTCGCTCGACGACCTGATCGGTTCGTACGCCTCGGTGGAAGCGCATGCCGGCGCGGACAAATCCAGCAACGCGCAGGTGATGACCAAGGGCGATGTGTCGCTGGCCCTGGCCGGCACCGGCAAGGGCTGGGACCTGGGCGTAGGCCTGGGCAAGTTCACGATCGAGCGTCGTTGAGTCAAGCGCGCCATTGAGGCAAGGGTGGCCCGGCGAACGGCATCCACGCATGGCGTGGATCCACGCGCGACGGCATGCAGTTCTCCGTGGTGCACGCAGCGCTGCCCGTAGCGTCACGCGATGCGTGGATCCACAACGAAAAACCCCGGCTCACGCCGGGGTTTTTTGATCTCAGCGTATCAGCGATCAGCCGCCGCGCGGGCCGCCACCACGGTGACCGCTGCCGCCCGGGCCGCGGCTGCCGCCGGGCCGGCCGCCCGGGCCGCCGGGACCACGACCGCCGGGGCCACCCGGGCCGCGGTTGCCGCCCGGACCACCCGGGCCACGGTTACCACCGGGGCCGCGTGCGCTGGCGCCGCCCGGACCACGGGCACCGGGGCCACCCGGGCCACGATTGCCACCCGGACCACCCGGGCCGCGGTTACCCGCCGGACGCGCGCTGCCGTACGGGCTGACGCCCGGGTTGGCATGGTCGGACGGGAAGCTCGGGGCATTGCCCGGGTGACCGTACGGGTGGCGGGACGCGCCCTGGCCACCCTGGCCACCGCGGTTGCCACCGGCACCGGCACCGGCCGGACGGCCCTGGCCGCCGTAGCCGCCACGACTCTCGCCACCACGGTTCTCACCGCCGTAACCACCACCGCCGCCATAGGGGCCGCGGCCTTCAGCGCCGCCACCGTAGCTGCCACGCCCCGGGCCGCCTGCGCCGCCCGGACCCTTCGGCTTGCCGTAGGGACGGCCCTGGCCGCCGGCACCCGCGCCGGCACCCGGACCCCGCGCGCCCGGCCCACGGGCAGCGCCCGGGCCGGCATTGCGGTGGCCGCTCGGGCCGGTGCTGACACCGTCCGGCACGTACCAGCTGCGGAACGCGGCCGGGTTGCCTTCCGGCAGCGCGCGGTTGCCCTTGTCCGGGCGCGCCTTGAACGGGCGCTGCGACTGCTTGGCCGCCGCTTCACCGCTGACCGTCAGGCCACCCTTGAAGCCGCCGCCCTTGCCGCCGCGGCCACGGCCGCGTTCTTCGCGCACGTTGTCGAAACGACGCAGTTCGCGGCCTTCATCGGCCGAGTTGTGGCCGTTGACGTAGGCGTTGCTGCGAGCACCGTCGCGCGACACGCGCACGGTGGTCTTGGCGGCGCGACGCTGGCCGATCACCGGCTGCAGGGTCAGCGCCGACGGCGCGCCTTCTTCCAGCTTCAGTTCGGCGCGCAGCGCTTCGACCTGCTTGGCCGGCAGTTCCACCGACTGGCCGCGCAGCAGTTCGCGCGGCAGGCTCACCTTGCCGTAGCGGGTGCGCTTGAGGCGGCTGACCTGGCAGCCCTGCGATTCCCACAGGCGGCGCACTTCGCGGTTGCGGCCTTCCTTGACGACTACGCGGAACCAGTCATGCGAATCGGTGCCGCCAATGCGTTCGATCTCGTCGAACTTGGCCGGACCGTCTTCCAGCGCCACGCCACGGGCGAGGCGGTCGACGATGTTGTCCGGCACTTTCTCCTCGCCTTCCGGGGCGCGCACGCGCACCACGTACTCGCGTTCGACCTCGTAGGAGGGGTGCATCATCGCGTTGGCCAGCTCACCGTCGGTGGTCGCCAGCAGCAGGCCGGTGGTGTTGATGTCCAGGCGGCCGATCGCGATCCAGCGCGCGCCCTTGAGGGCAGGCAGCGCTTCGAACACGGTCGGGCGACCTTCGGGATCTTCGCGCGTGGTCACTTCGCCTTCCGGCTTGTTGTAGGCCAGCACGCGGGAGGTTTCGGTCAGCGCGGTGGCGACGAAGCCACGGCCGTCCAGTTCGACCTTGTCGCCGCTCTTGATCGACTGGCCGGTCTGCGCGACCTCGCCGTTGACCTTGACCAGGCCATCGGCGATGCGCTGTTCCAGCGCGCGGCGCGAACCCAGGCCGGCCTGCGCCAGCACTTTGTGCAGGCGCTCTTCGAGCTTGGGCTGTTCGGAGGCGGTTTCGCGCTTGAGCGAAAGCTTGTTCAACGACGGCTTGCGGGGGGTGTCACTCATTTACTTGGCTCCGGCCGGCGACGGGTGCGTCGGCCTCTGGTTCGGGATCGGCTTCGTCAACAGCCACGGTCGTCTTCGCGACGGCGTTGTTTTCGGTTTCGTTCTGGGGCGCCGCGCGCTCTCCCGGCGCGGTATCGGGTTCGCCATCGCTGGCGGTCGTATCCGCGTCGTCGTCGGCGAGCGACAACGGCGCATGGGATGGGGTATCGGTGTCGTCCGCGTCGGCGGACGCATCACCATTGTCCGGGTCTGCGGGGTGCTCCGCCAGCCGTGCCGAGGCCAGCGCCACGCGGGCTGCCAGGCGCGCGGCGACCGGGTCCACCGGGTCTGCGGGATCTGCAGAATCCGACGGCTCCGACGGCTTCGACGGCTCCGACGGCGCCGGGGTGGCGTCGTCATTGGCCGCGTCGGTGTCCGGCTCGGCCTCCGGTGTCGCAGCGCCGGCAGCCAGGCGACCGGCCGGCTGGCCCTCGCTGTCCAGCGGCAGCTGCGGCTCCAGCTCGCCCAGGTCGCGCAGTTCGGACAGCGGCGGCAGTTCGTCCAGGCGCTTGAGCCCGAAGTAATCCAGGAAGCCCTTGGTGGTGCCGAACAGTGCCGGCTTGCCGGGCACGTCGCGATGGCCGATCACGCGGATCCATTCGCGCTCTTCCAGCGCCTGGATGATGTTGCTGCTCACCGCCACGCCGCGCACCTGTTCGATCTCGCCGCGGGTGATCGGCTGGCGATAGGCGATCAGCGCCAGGGTTTCCAGGGTGGCGCGGGTATAGCGGGTCTTGCGTTCGGTCCACAGCCGGGTGATGTAGCCGTGCACTTCACTGGTGACCTGGAAGCGGAAGCCGGAGGCCACCTCGACCAGTTCCACGCCCCGCTGCGCGCAGCCTTCGCGCAGCAGTTCCAGCGCGCGTTCGATGCTGCCCGGCGGTGCCGGTTCCTCTTCCGGGAACAGGCCCTGCAGCTGCGCCAGGGTCAGCGGCTGGCTGGAGGCCAGCAGCGCGCCTTCGACAATGCGGTTGATCAGCGGTTGATCCATGCGTGGGTCGGGTGCTCAGTCGGATTCGTTGGCGGCGTCGGCGTCGTCGAACTCGCTGTTGAACTGCAGCGGTTCGTTGGTGTTGCCGGCGGCCAGGGACTTGACGTAGATCGGCGCCAGCGGTGCTTCCTGGACGATGTCCAGCAGCTGTTCCTTGGCCAGTTCGAGCAGGGCCAGGAAGGTGACCAGCACCCCCAGCTTGCCTTCCTCGGCGGTGAACAGCGTTTCAAACCGGTAGAACCGGCCGTCCTCCAGGCGCCCCAGCACGTCGCCCATGCGTTGGCGCACGCTCAGCGCCTCGCGCTTGATCGCGTGGCCGGTGAACAGCTCGGCGCGCTTGAGCACGTCGTGCAGCGCCATCAGCATTTCCTTCAGGTCCACCGGCGGCGGCAGCTTCACCGCGGCCCGGTCGGGCACGAAGGCATGGGCCAGGCTGGTGTCGCGATCCTGGCGGGGCAGGGCGTCGATGTCTTCGGCGGCCTGCTTGAAGCGTTCGTACTCCTGCAGCCGGCGCACCAGCTCGGCGCGCGGGTCGGCTTCCTCGCCTTCCACGCTCGGCGGCCGCGGCAGCAGCATCCGCGACTTCACCTCTGCCAGGATCGCCGCCATCACCAGGTACTCGGCCGCCAGTTCGAAGCGCAGCTCCTGCATGACGTTGATGTACTCGACGTACTGGCGGGTGATCTCGGCCACCGGGATGTCCAGGATGTCCAGGTTCTGCCGGCGGATCAGGTACAGCAACAGGTCCAGCGGGCCTTCGAAGGCATCCAGGATGACTTCCAGCGCATCCGGCGGGATGTACAGGTCCTGCGGAATCTGCAGGACCGGTTGACCATGCACCACGGCCAGCGGCATTTCCTGCTGCTGTGGAGCGGTCGGCCGGGTTTGCGGGTTCGCGTCGAGCGCGAGTTCGGAAGTCATCTAGTTGACGTCAGTATTGCAACGGACCGGTCGCCGTGCCGTGCCCGCGGCCGGAACATTCCGGGCGGTACGAAGGCTGGCATGACATGACACGCCTGCGTCGGCGCGGTTCCACACTTCAAACAGCAAGGCGCGCCGCGATGGGCAGCGACAGGACTACGGGGAGGTCGTCTACGTGGACTGGTGTGGGGCAGCGGGTCGGTCGTCGGGTGGCGGTGAAGCCGTCTGCCGACGGGGCTGCTGCGTCCAGCCACGTGCAATGGACCCAAGAGTACGGGTTCAGGCCGGCAGTGTCCAGCGAGGCGGGCTAGAATCGTCGGGTTCGTTTAGCTGAACCCTGGAGTTGCCTGTGTGGTACGTGATTGAAGGCTATGACGGCGCCGATGTGCTGGCCGCCCGTATGTCGGTGCGCGAGGCGCACCTGGCCCGTTTGACCGCCCTGCGCGATGCAGGCCGGCTGCTGCTGGCCGGGCCGTGCCCGGCGATCGACAGCGAGGACCCGGGCCCGGCCGGTTTCAGTGGCAGCGTGGTGATCGCCGCCTTCGATTCGCTCGACCAGGCCCAGGCCTGGGCCGATGCCGATCCCTACGTGGCCGCCGGGGTCTATACCCGCGTACAGGTGCGCCCGTTCCGCAAGGTGCTGCCGTGAACCGGGTCGAGCGCATCCGCGCGGCCCTGCAGCAGGCGCTGGACCCGGAACTGCTGGAGGTGGAGGACGACAGCCACCGCCATGCCGGGCATGAGGGCGCGCGCGACGGTCGCGGCCATTTCAACGTGCATGTGGTCAGCGCCGCGTTCGAAGGGAAGCTGCCACTTGCGCGCCACCGGGCGGTCTATGCCGCCTTGGGCAGCATGATGGACACCGATATCCATGCGCTGTCCATCCGCGCCGAAGTGCCAGCCAAAAACGGCTGAAAGCCTTGTCCTGCCTTGTCCTGGCGAGTCCCTCCGGGGACCGCCAGGGACAGCGTTGCGTTACCGCCGTGCGACATTGGCCTAACGTAGTGTTTACATTCAGGATTGAAAACGCTTACATTCCGCGCCAAGCCCCAGATCTCTAAGCCGTGGAGGGCGGCGAAGTGAACAAGGCAGCCATCACAATCAAAGATGTAGCCCGCGAAGCCCGGGTCTCCGTGGCCACGGTGTCGCGTGCGCTCAATGGACATGAAAATGTCGCCGAACCGGTGCGCAAGCTGGTGCTGGAGGTGGCCGCGCGCCTGCGCTATACCCCGCATGCGGCCGCGCGCAGCCTGAGCAGCCGGCGCACCAACACCATTGGCGTGGTCCTGCCGGACCTGTACGGCGAGTTCTTCTCCGAGCTGATGCGCGGCATCGACCAGGTGGCCCGCGAGCGCCGCCAGCACCTGCTGGTGTCCAGCTACCACGGCGACCAGGAGCAGCAGGGCGCGGCCCTGCGCGCGATGCGTGGCCGCGTGGACGGCCTGCTGGTGCTGTCGCCCTATGCCGAGAGCCCGGGGTTCCTCACCGACAACCTGCCGCAGGCGCTGCCCACGGTCCTGATCAATACCTACCTGCCCGAGCAGGATCATCCGGTGCTGAGCATCGATGACCATGCCGGCGCGATGGCCATGACCCGCCATCTGCTCGATGTCGGCCATCGCCGCATCGCCTTCATTTCCGGCCCGGATCTCAACTTCGATGCCCGCGAGCGCCTGCGTGGTTTCCGTGACGCGCTGGCCGCGTTCGGTGCCGACGCCGCCGGCATCGAGTTGCCCGGCGACTTTGACGAAGCCTCCGGCCATCGCGCCGGACAGGAGTTGCTGGCAGCCGGTGCGCTGCCCGATGCGGTGTTCGCCGCCAACGACATGATGGCGCTGGGCTGCCTGTATGCGTTCGCGCAGGCAGGCGTGCGGGTGCCGGCCGATGTCGCCCTGGCGGGCTTCGATGACATTCCGCTGGCGCGTTTCGTTCACCCATCGTTGACCACGATGCAGGTGAGTATCGCCGAGCTCGGCGATAAGGCGATGACGCGTCTGTTGCAGTTGATGGACGGCAACAACACGGAAGCGGCCGGTGACAAGCAGACGCTTGTGCCGCGCCTGATCGTGCGTGATTCAAGCAAACCCAGAAACGAGCCGTAGGTTACGACCGTTGGTCGTGACGCCTTAAAACAACGCAATAAATAAAACGACAGGGGCCGCAACGACGGCCACCACCACCCGGAGATTCACATGACGTATTCCAATCACCGCAATCGCACGCCGGCTCGCAGCCTGCTGACGAGCGCATTGGTCACCTGCCTGATGCTGGGCGCCGCCCCGAGCGTGATGGCGCAGTCGGCCACCTCTTCGCTGCGCGGCCAGGTCGCCCAGGCCGAGGCCGGCACCGAAGTGACCGCGACCAACCTGGCCAGCGGCACCGTGCGCCGCGCGACCACCCGTGCCGACGGCAGCTACTCGCTGATGGGCCTGGATCCGGGCACCTACGACGTCGTGGCCAATGGCCAGACCCAGAAGGTGACGGTGACCGTGGCCTCGGCCGCGACCCTGAACTTCGGCGGCGCGCCGGCCAACGGCAGCACCGCCAACGCCACCAACCTGGATACGGTCAACGTGGTCGCCCCGACCCTGTTGCAGGAAGTGCGTACCTCCGAAGTGGGCAAGACGGTCAGCCTGCAGCAGATCCAGACCACCCCGCAGGTGTCGCGCAACTTCCTGGAATTCGCCGACGCGGTCCCGGGCATGATCTTCACCCGTGATGCCAAGGGCAACACCTCGCTGCGCGGCGGTGCCACCAATGCCGACGGCACCAACGTCTACATCGACGGCGTGGGCCAGAAGAGCTACGTCAAGGGCGGCGGCGTGGCCGGCCAGTCCGGCAGCGCCGGCAACCCGTTCCCGCAGCTGGCCATCGGTGAATACAAGGTCATCAGCGGCAACTACAAGGCCGAGTACGGCCAGGTCTCCAGCGCGGCCGTGACCGCGGCGACCAAGTCCGGTACCAACGAGTTCAAGGGTGAAACCTTCTACCGTTACACCAACGAAGACATGCGCGCCAAGACCCCGGCCGAGCGCCAGGCTGGCCAGACCAAGGAGGCATCGGCCGAGAAGGAATACGGTTTTGCATTGGGTGGCCCGATCATCCAGGACAAGGCCCACTTCTTCGTGACCTATGAAGCCAAGCGCTTCGACCTGCCGGTCACCATCGCGCCGGAAGGCTCGGTCACCAACCGCGTCGGCCTGCTGCCGGCAGACGCCGCCGCCGGCCTCGGCCCGTCCAGCCAGCCGTTCGAGCAGGACCTGATCTTCGCCAAGATCGACTTCGAGCCGACCGA
The DNA here is from genome assembly GCF_056393175.1 of Stenotrophomonas sp. Steno-Z1. NCBI lineage: Bacteria > Pseudomonadati > Pseudomonadota > Gammaproteobacteria > Lysobacterales > Lysobacteraceae > Stenotrophomonas > Stenotrophomonas sp. Steno-Z1. Next base: position 796,972 of record NZ_JBWJPB010000001.1, read on the forward strand.
CAACGATCGCATCGAGCTGAGCTTCCAGGACCGCGACGAGACCCAGCAGCAGTTCAGCGGCCAGACCGCGCCGGAAGCCGGCCGTGAAGTGGTCAACACCGATCGTCGTTACGCGCTGCGCTGGAACCACAGCGGTGAGCGTTACTACAACGAAATGATGCTCACCCACGAAGATTCCTTCAACAACCCGACCCCGCTGACCCTGGGCAACGGCTTCACCTACACCGCGCCGGACGGCACCGAAGACCGCACCCTGGTGAAGATCGGCGGCGCCTCGGCGCTGGATTCGCAGGTGAAGGGCCAGAAGGGCTGGGCGATCGAAGACAACCTGACCCTGGATGGCATCCAGTGGGCCGGTGACCACACCATCAAGATGGGCGCCAAGTACAAGCAGATCGACCTGTACGCCTCCGATGCGGCGCAGATCAATCCGCAGTTCACCTACTCGTTGGGCGATCCGGACTTCCCGTCCGACATCCCGTACAAGGCGCAGTTCGTCAAGCCGGTGACCGGCGTGTCGGGCGTGTCCGGCGAAGTGCGTTCGAAGTCCAAGCAGATCGGCCTGTTCATCCAGGACGACTGGCAGGTCAACGACCACCTGCAGCTGAACATCGGCCTGCGCTGGGACTACGAAAAGACCCCGGCCTACCTGGACTTCGTGACCCCGCAGGCCGTGGTCGACGCGATCTACTCGCAGGATCCGCGCGCTGCTGCCGGCCAGACCTACGCCGATTCGCTGGCGCTGGGCGGGCTGGACATCAGCAACTACATCAGCAACGGCCACAACCGCAAGGCATTCAAGGATGCCTGGCAGCCGCGCCTGGGCTTCTCGTATGACATCAACGCCGACGAGCAGCACGTGATCCACGGTGGCGCCGGTCGTTCCTACGATCGCGACCTGTTCGACAACCTGCAGCTGGAAACCACCAAGCTGGCCCTGCCGCAGCCGACCATCTACTTCCGCAACCCGGCCACCGGCAGCTGCCTCAATGGCCAGGCCGCCTGCTATGACTGGAACCCGAACCTGCTCAACGGCATCGGCAACCTGCAGAGCCTGGTGGGCTCCACCAGCAATGCCGGCCTGGAAGTGGATCTGCTCAACAACAACCTGAAGGTGCCGTACTCCGACCAGTTCAGCCTGGGCATGAGCAACCAGGTCGGTGACTGGCTGACCGATGCCACCATCTCCCGTACGCTTAGCTATGACGGCTTCGCCTTCACGCTGGGCAACCGCTACCCGACCGGCCAGTTCTTCGATGACCCGCGCCTGTGCGGTGGCACCGACCCGGGCCTGAGCCAGGCCTGGAGCTGCAACGTGCCGGGCTTCGGCAGCCTGATCATCGGCCAGCAGGGCATCAAGACCCGCGCAACGCAGGTGCTGCTGTCGGCGCAGAAGCCGTTCACCCAGGAAAGCGGCTGGGGCTCCTCGATCGCCTATACCTGGACGACCGCGCGCCACAACCGCGACATCAATGAGAAGTACGCCTTCGACCGCGGCCTGATCGGCGACTACCCGACCATCCGCTCCAACGGCGCGCCGCGCCACCGCCTGGTGGTCACCGGTTCGTACGCGGGCTTCTGGGGCATCACCTTCGGCGGCAAGGTCACCCTGGCCACCCCTACCGCGGTGAACGACTGGTACCCGGTCACCCAGTCGACCGGTTACGACCTGCCGACCCCGGGCGCCGCGGTGCCCAACGGCAATGGCAAGTTCCTGCTCGGTGGCAAGATCTTCGGCTACCGTTCGGTCGACCTGCAGGCCACCAAGACGTTCAAGATGCCGGGCGATACCGAGCTGTACGCGCGTATCGACATCATCAACATCTTCAACTTCGACAACTTCTCCAACTACAACTACACCAAGACCAACGGCAAGCTGCTGGCCAGCTACAACGAGACCGGCGACATCGTCGGTACCCCGCGCCAGGTCAAGGCGGAAGTCGGCTTCCGCTTCTGATGTCCGCATCACCCTGCAACGCCTTCACCGGCGTTGCAGGGGCAGCACCGCCGGCCGGCCCAGGCCGACCGGCGGACTGCACAGGCGCTTGCCGTCCCCGGATGGGCAAGCGCGTGTGCGGTCGGTGGAACGGCATCCGCCCTGGCGGATTTTTTTGGATCGTGATCTGTAAACGATTTCAGCTTGGTTGAGGCTATGCTCTCCAGCACGAACATGCGCAAAAGGTGGTGGTGGATGAATGCATCTCGGATGGTGTCGCTGGCGTTGCTGTCCGTGGCCATCGCCGGTTGCCAGCAGCAGGCGCCGCAAACCCCGGCGAAACCCAAGCCGCCGGTGATCCTGGTCGAGGCCGACGTGCCGCCGCGCCCGATGAAGCCGGAACTGCCGCCGCTGTTCGACGATATCGAGCGCCGCACCTTCCAGTTCTTCTGGGACACCACCAACGAGGTCAACGGGCTGAGCCCGGACCGGTATCCGTCGCGCCCGTTCGCCAGCATCGCCTCGGTCGGCTACGCGCTCACCGCCTATCCGATCGGCGTGGAAAACGGCTGGGTCAGCCGTACCCAGGCGGTCGACCGCACCCTGCTTACGCTGAAGTTCTTCCGCGACCTGCCGATGGGGCCGCAGCGCACCGGCAAGGGCGGCTACAAGGGCTTTTACTACCACTTCCTGGACATGCAGCAGGGCGCCCGCTACGACAGCTGGGTGGAACTCTCCAGCGTGGATACCGCGCTGCTGATGATGGGCGTGCTGTTCGCGCAGTCCTATTACACCGGTGACGACGCGCGCGAGAAGGAAATCCGCGAGATCGCCGACACCCTGTACAAGCGCGTGGACTGGCCGTGGCTGCAGCAGCGTGCGCCGCTGATCTCGATGGGCTGGTTCCCCGAGAGCGGTTTCATCGACCACGACTGGATGGGCTACAACGAGGCGATGATGGTCTACATCCTCGCGCTCGGCTCGCCGACCCATCCGGTCAGCCCGGATGCCTGGACGGTGTGGACGCGCACCTACGACAACGACTGGGGCGTCTACCAGGGCCAGGAATACCTGTCCTTCGGGCCGCTGTTCGGACACCAGTACACGCACGTGTGGGTGGACTTCCGCGACATCCAGGATGCCTACATGCGCGAGCGCGGCAGCACCTACTTCCTCAACAGCCGCTCGGCCGCGCTGGCCCAGCGCGAATACGCCATCGCCAACCCGATGAACTGGAAGGACTACGGCGAGAACGTGTGGGGCCTGACCGCCAGCGATGGCCCGCAGAACACCACCCAGGAATACCGCGGCGAGCAGCGCCAGTTCCGCCATTACTCTTCGCGCGGCGCCGGCCTGCGCGAGAACTTCGACGACGGCACGATCGCCCCGACCGCGGCGATCGCCTCGGTGGTGTTCGCCCCGGAGGAAGTGATCCCGGCCACGCTGGAGATGCACAAGCGCTACGGCGACTACATCTATTCCAGCTACGGGTTCCTGGATTCGTTCAACCCCAGCTTCAACTACGACATCCCGATCAAGACCGGCCGGATGGTGCCTGATCGTGGCTGGGTGGCAAGCGATTACATCGGCATCGACCAGGGCCCGATCCTGACCATGATCGCCAATTACCGGAACGATTTCGTCTGGGACGTGATGAAGAAGAACGCGCACATCCGCAAGGGCCTGGAACGCGCGGGCTTCAGCGGTGGCTGGTTGACCCCCGAAGGCGAGGACCAGCCGATGGAACTGCAGAAAGATGAAAAGGCCGCTTCGGCACGCTCGGTCGGCATCGCCGAATCGCGCGCGGCGGCGGCCCAGGAACAGAAGAACAATTCCAACACCAACCGCAACCAGCAGCAGGGGAAGTAAGCAGTGCCATTGTCGTCGCGCCCGAAGCTGGGGTTGAGTCTGTTGCTGCTGCTGGTCGGCAGCGTGATGTTGGGTGGCTGCCGCAAGGAGCCGGAGGGGGTCACCGTGCGCTTCTGGGCCATGGGCCGGGAGGCCGAGGTGGTCAGTGGCCTGATCAGCGAGTTCGAAGCGGAAAACCCGGGCATCCACGTGGATGTGCAGAACATCCCGTGGACCGCCGCGCACGAGAAGCTGTTGACCGCGTTCGCCGCCGACGGCCTGCCGGATGTGTGCCAGCTCGGCAACACCTGGATCCCCGAGTTCGCCGAACTCAATACGCTGGTGCCGCTGCAGCCGTACGTGGCGCAGTCCAAGGTGGTGGACCCTGCCGATTACTTCCAGGGCATCTGGGATACCAACGTCGTGCATGACGAGCTGGTCGGCGTGCCGTGGTACGTCGATACGCGCCTGCTGTATTACCGCAAGGACCTGCTCGCCCAGGCCGGCTACGACCACCCCCCGCGCACCTGGGAGGAGTGGAACCAGATGATGGCCGCCATCAAGAAGATGCAGGGGCCCAAGCGCTACGCGGTGCTGATGCCGATCAACGAGTTCGAGCAGCAGCTGTCCTTCGCCCTGCAGCAGCCCGATCCGCTGCTGCGCGATGAGGACACCCGCGGCAACTTCAGCAGCCCGGGCTTCCGCAAGACGCTGGGTTTCTACGAAAACATGTTCGCCCAGGGCTGGGCACCGCGCATGTCCGAGACCCAGATCTCCAACGTCTGGGACGAGTTCTTCCGCGGCTTCAACGTGTTCTACCTGTCCGGCCCGTGGAATATCCGCGAGTTCAAGAAGCTGCAGCCCAAGGAACTGGAAGGCAAGTGGGGCACCGCCGCGCTGCCCGGTCCGGATGGCCCGGGCGCGGGCATCGCCGGTGGCACCAGCCTGGTGATCTTCCGCTCCTCGCAGCAGAAGGAAGCCTCGTGGAAGCTGATCGAGTTCCTGTCGCGCCCGGCGATCCAGGAGCGCTTCCATTCCATCATCGGCGACCTGCCGCCGCGGCGCAGCACCTGGGACTACCCCTCGCTGGCCAACGACCCGCTGGCGCAGCCGTTCCGCGACCAGCTGGAACGCGTCAAGCCCACCCCGAAGGTGCTGGAGTGGGAGCGGATCGTGCAGGAAATGCGGATCATCACCGAACAGGTGGTGCGTGGTGGCCTCGACCAGGATGTAGCAGTGAAGGAACTGGACAAGCGCGTGAACAAGGTCCTCGCCAAGCGCCGTTGGATGCATGAACGCGATGCGCAGGAGAAGGCCGCCGGTACCGGCGTGCATTCCAGCGCCGTGGCCACGGGAGCAGCGCAATGAAGCAGCGTTCGCTCGCCGGCTGGATGTTCGCCGGCCCCGCCATCCTGGTCATCGGCGTGTTCTTCGGCCTGCCGGTGTTCTCGGCGCTGGCGCTGAGCATCACCGACTTCGACCTGTACTCGCTGGCCGACAGCGGCAACCTGCGCTTCGTCGGGCTGGGCAACTACATCGACCTGCTGCAGACCCCGATGTTCTGGAAGTCGCTGTGGAATACCACCTACTTCGTGATCGTCGGCGTGCCGATGTCGATCGCGGTGTCGCTGGGCGCGGCGATCCTGCTCAACGCCCCGGCGGCCCGCTTCAAGGCGCTGTTCCGCACCGCGTTGTTCGCCCCGGTGGTGACCACGCTGGTGGCGGTGGCGGTGATCTGGCGCTACCTGTTCCATACCAGTTACGGCCTGGTCAACTACGGCCTGGGCCACCTGGGGATCAGTCCGATCGACTGGCTCGGCGACCCCAACTGGGCCATGCCGACCATCATGCTGTTCGCGGTATGGAAGAACTTCGGCTACAACATGGTGATCTTCCTGGCCGGCCTGCAGGCGATCCCGCATGACCTGTACGAGGCCGCGCGCATCGACGGCGCCTCGCGCTGGAAGCAGTTCCTGCACATCACCCTGCCGATGCTGGGGCCGGTGCTGCTGGTGGTCGGGGTGATTACCGTGTCCGGCTACTTCCAGCTGTTCGCCGAACCCTACGTGATGACCCGCGGCGACCCACTGCAGAGCACCGTGAGCGTGCTGTACTTCATGTTCGAGGAAGGCTTCAAGTGGTGGAACCTGGGACGCGCCTCCGCAGTGGCGTTCCTGCTGTTCCTGATCATCCTGGCCGTGACCAGCGTCATGCTGCGTTTCGGCCGCAAGAGGCAGTTGGTATGAGTCGTGAAATCGGCCAGTCGCGCTGGCATGCATGGTGGATCAATGGCGGCCTGACCGTGCTGGCGCTGGTCAGCCTGGCGCCGTTGCTGTGGATGCTCTCGGTGTCGTTCATGCCCACCGGCGAGGCGGCGCATTTCCCGCCGCCGCTGCTGCCGTCCTCGGTGACCACCGCCAACTACCACGAGTTGTTCGCGCGCACCGGCATGGGCAACAACTTCATCAACAGCCTGGGCGTCTCGCTGGCGATCACGCTGGGCTCGCTGCTGCTCAACACCATGGCCGGCTATGCGTTCGCCAAGCTGCGCTTCGCAGGCCGCGAGCGCATCTTCCAGGTGCTGCTGGCCGCACTGGTGATCCCGGCGCAGGTGGCGATGCTGCCGCTGTTCCTGCTGATGAAGCAGCTGGGCCTGGTCAACAGCTTCGGCGGGGTGGTGGTGCCGGCGCTGGCCAGCGTGTTCGGCATCTTCCTGGTGCGCCAGTACGCGCGTTCCATCCCCGATGAGCTGCTGGAAGCGGCGCGCATGGACGGGGCAGGGGAGATGCGCATCTTCTTCCAGATCGTGCTGCCGATGCTCAAGCCGGTGCTGGTGACGCTGTCGATCTTCACCTTCATGGGCGCCTGGAACGATTTCATGTGGCCATTGATCGTGCTGACCGACCAGGAGCACTACACTTTGCCGGTCGCCCTGGCCACCCTGTCGCGCGAACACATCATGGACGTCGAGATGATGATGGCCGGTGCGGTGGTCACGGTGGTGCCGGTGCTGCTGCTGTTCCTGGCATTGCAGCGTTACTACATCCAAGGTCTGCTGCTGGGGAGTGTCAAAGGGTGAAACATGCCGTCGTCGCGGTGGGTCTGGGTCTTGGGCTGATGTGGTCGATGGCGGCCCCGGCCGCCGCGCCGGCACCGTTGCCGGCACCGAAGGTGCTGGACAGCTTCGACGACATGGCGCCCTGGAAACTGGTGGTGTCCGACCAGGTCAGCGGCTCGCTGCGCAGCGTGATCGGCAGTGGCGGCGGGCGCGCGCTGTGCGTGGACTACGACTTCCACGACGTCTCCGGGTACGTGGGCATCCGCCGCGAGCTGGGCATCGAGTACCCGGCCAATTACCAGTTCGGCCTGCAGCTGCGCGGCGACTCGCCGGCCAACGACCTGCAGTTCAAGCTGATCGACGCCAGCGGCGACAACGTGTGGTGGGTCAACCGGCCCGGCTACATCTTCCCCAAGGCCTGGAGCAGCGTGCAGTACCGCGCGCGCCAGATCGAGAAGGCCTGGGGGCCGTCGAAGGAAACCTCGCTCGCCCGCAGCGCCGCGATTGAATTCACGATCTACAGCAAGGTCGGGGGCAAGGGCACGGTGTGCTTCGACCGCCTGACCCTGCAGGGCCTGCCGCCGATGGATACCTCGGCGTTGACGCCGTCGGTGATCGCCGACACCGCCCCCGCGCTGCAGAGCCGCATTGCCGATGGCAAGCCCGACACGGTGTGGATCAGTGGCGGCGTGGCCGAGCAGACCATCAGCCTGGACCTGCACAAGGTGCGCGAGTTCGGCGGTGCGGTGATCCAGTGGTTGCCGGGGCTGGAAGCCACCCGTTACGTGGTGCGCACCTCCCAGGACGGGCGCAGCTGGAAGGAAGTGCGCGAGGTGGTCGGCGGTGGCGGAGACCGCGACTGGCTGGCGTTGCCCGATACCGAGGCACGCTACCTGCGTTTCGACCTGAAGGGCGGGCCGAGCTGGCGTTACGGCATCCGGGACATCAGCCTCAAGCCGCTCGATTTCGCCGATACCCCCAACGATTTCATCCGCTCGGTCGGTGCCGACCTGCCGCGCGGTTCGGTGCCCCGTGGCTTCAGTGGCGAACAGCCGTACTGGACGCTGCTGGGCCTGGACGGCGGGCGCGAACAGGCCCTGATCGGCGAAGACGGCGCGCTGGAAGTGGCCAAGGCCAGCTTCAGCGTCGAGCCGTTCGTGCAGGTCGATGGCAAGAAGCTGCTGAGCTGGGCCGACGTGACCAGCACGCAGTCGCTGCAGGACGACTACCTGCCGATCGCCAGCGTCGACTGGGCCCACGACAAGGCCGCGCTGCGGGTGACCGGCTTCGTGCAGGGCACGCCCGACAAGGCCCAGCTGATCGGCCGCTACACCCTGCGCAACCCGGACAAGGTGGCCCACGAGTACACCCTGGCCCTGGCCGTGCGGCCCTGGCAGGTCAACCCGCCGACCCAGTTCCTCAACACCGTGGGCGGCGTGAGCCGCATCGACAACCTGTCGGTGGACGCCACCGACGTCGAGGTCAACGGCACGCCGCGCCTGTACCCGGCGCAGGCCCCGGATGCCACCTTCGCCACCACCTTCGACGGCAAGCTGGACGTGGTGCACCTGGCCAGCGGCAAGCTGCCGGGCACCACCGAAGTGCGCGACCCCACCGGCCTGGCCTCCGGCGCGCTGCTGTACCGCTGGAAGCTGGAGCCGGGCCAGAGCCGCGAGATCGCGGTGGTGCTGCCGCAGACCGGCAGCTGGACCATGCCCAAGGACTTCGACGCCGCCAAGGCGCAGCAGGCCGTGGCCTCGATGTGGCGGACCAAGCTGGACCAGGTCAGCCTGCAGCTCCCGGCGGCCGGCAAGCCGTTGGCCGATACCCTGCGCACCGCGCTGGCACACATGCTGATCTCGCGGATCGGGCCAAGCATCCAGCCGGGCACGCGCTCCTATTCCCGCAGCTGGATCCGCGACGGCGCGATGATCTCCGAAGGCCTGTTGCGCATGGGCCGCAGCGACGCGGTGCGCGAGTACGTCACCTGGTACGCCCCGCATCAGTTCGAGAACGGCAAGGTGCCGTGCTGCGTCGACCCGCGCGGCAGCGACCCGGTGCCGGAGAACGACAGCCACGGCGAGCTGATCTTCAACATCGCCGAGTACTGGCGCTACACCGGCGACAGCACCTTCCTGGAACTGATGTGGCCGCACGTGCAGGGCGCCTATGGCTACATGGAACGGTTGCGGCTCAGCGAGCGCACCGAGGAGAACCGTGCGCGCAACCCGGCCTTCTACGGGATGATGCCGGTGTCGATCAGCCACGAAGGCTACTCGGCCAAGCCGATGCATTCGTACTGGGACAACTTCTGGGCATTGCGCGGCTACAAGGACGCCGCGGTGATCGCCAGCACGCTGGGCAAGGTCGACGCGCTGCAGATCAGCGAGTCGCGCGACCAGTTCCGTGACGACCTGCAGGCCTCGTTGCTGGCCGCCGTGCAGCTGCACAAGATCGACTACCTGCCCGGTGCTGCCGAGCTGGGTGATTTCGACGCCACCTCCACCACCATCGCGCTGGCCCCCGGTGGCGAGCAGGGCCGCCTGCCGCAGCCGTACCTGGACAACACCTTCGAGCGCTACTGGAAGCAGTTCGAAGAGCGTCGCGACGGCAAGCGCGAGTGGAAGGATTACACCCCCTACGAGTGGCGCAACGTGGCCGCGTTCGTGCGCCTGGGCTGGCGCGACCGCGCCTGGCAGGCCACCGAGTTCTTCTTCAAGGATCGCGCGCCGCAGGCCTGGAACCAGTGGGCCGAAGTGGTCTCGCACACGCCGCGCAAGCCGTTCTTCGTCGGCGACCTGCCGCATGCCTGGGTGGCCTCGGACTTCGTGCGCTCGGCGCTGGACATGTTCGCCTACAACCGCGATGTCGACGACAGCCTGGTGCTGGCCGCCGGCGTGCCGACGCGCTGGCTGGACGGCAAGGGCGTGGCGATCAAGGGCCTGCGCACCCCCAACGGCCAGCTCAGCTATGCGCTGAGCCGCAGCGACAAGCAGCTGGTGCTGGAGGTCTCGGCCGGGTTGGTGCCACCGCACGGCGGGGTGATCCTGCCGTGGCCCTACAGTGGCGAGCCGGGCGAGACCCGGGTCAATGGCGAACCGGCGCAATGGCTCAACGGTGAGCTGCGCATCACCCAGGTGCCGGCCAAGGTCGAGATCGAGGTGCCGTCGGCGGTCCGTCGCGCAGAGCGCAAGGCCCCGTAATGTCGACCGCGTCCCCGCCTGCACGCCTGCGTCGTGCCTTTGTCCATGGCGTGCTGCTGGCTTCGCTGCTGGCAGGCGCGGCGCACGCGGCCGGGCAGGCCGCAGCGGCGGTCACGCCTGCGCCGCCGTCGGCCGTGGCCAGCGCCGCCCCGGGCATGAGCATGGTCACCTTCAACCTGCACCACGACCGCGAGGACTGGCCGGCACGGCGCAAGGTGATCCTGCGCGAACTGCAGGCGCTTCGCCCAGATGCGATCGCGCTGCAGGAAGTGATCCAGAAGCCCCATGTGCGCAACCAGGCCGCGTGGCTGGCGCGCAAGCTGGGCTACGACTACCAGTTCGTCTCCACCGACCCGCCGGGCCGCTTCAAGCGTTACGGCAACGCCCTGCTGACCCGGCGCCCGGTGCTGGCGCGCAACGAGCACCTGCTGGCCCCGCGCGGCGACTACCGCACCGTGGCGCACCTGCGCATCGACGTCGACGGCCAGCCGGTCAACGTGTATGCCACCCACCTCAACGAACGCTCGGACGACAGCGGCAGCCGCATCCGAGGCGAGCAGGTGGCCGACCTGCTGGCGTTCATCGCCAGCACCGCCGGCACCGCGCCGGTGGTGATCGCCGGCGACTTCAACGCGCTGGTCGATGCCGGTGACCTGAGCGCGCTGCGCAACCAGTACGGTGACAGTTTCGGCAGCGTGCACGTCAACAACGAACTGGCCCAGGTCAGTACGCTCAACCGCCACTACTACGACGCGCCGTCGCGCATCGACCACATCTTCTTCCAGCAGGACCGGCTGCTCGCACGCGAGGCCAAAATCCTGTTCGACCAGCCCTACGCCGACGGCCGCTGGGCCTCGGACCACTACGGCGTATGGACGCGCCTGCAGTTCGCGCCCAGCCCGGGCAGCCCGGCTGCCACCACGCCCTGAGCCGCTCCTGCGGCAGCGCCAGCGCCACGCCATGCGCGGCGAACCTGCGCCGGAAGCGCGCGACCGGCCCCGTTACGGAATCGCGTGCTCGCTGATCTTCTCCCAGGTCACGCCATCGCGGGTGCGCCAGGTGCCGCCCGTGGCGCAGCAGCCTCCCGCACCCACTGCCATGCGCCCCAGCACCGCGATCACCATGCCGTCTTCGTGGCGCATTGACTGTCGATCGCAACTGCTGAAAAACGGGTAGGGCGGCGGTGCCAGCACCTCGGTGAGGGTGACGGCCTGTTCGGGGCCGCGCGTGACCCGGAACACCTTGCAGTCCTGCACCAGCAGTTCAACGTCCACACCCGCGAGCCGACCCACGAAGAGATCCTCCGGCGCGGCATCGCGCACCCGGATGGCCGCGTCACTGAGTGGCGCAGGGGCGGGCTGGCAGGCCGACAGCACCGCCAGCATCGCGATGCACGGCATGAGGCGCGCGTGTCGATCCATGCGCCGAGCATGCCACAGCCACGCCATGCTCCACATGCAGACAGCGGCCCGAAGGCCGCTGTCTGGTACTACGTGACGCGTGGCGGATCAGGCCTTGTCGTTCTTGTCCTGATCCTGCTTGGCGTCTTCATCGGCCTGCGCGACATCGGTGGGGATGTCCTCGCGCGCCTCGGCCTGCGCCGCGTGGGCGGCGGCATCGGTGCTGGCCGGGGCGTCGCTGGCGGCGCTGCCGAACAGCTGGCCGTTGTGCACCACCGGGGCAGCCGGAGCGGCTTCGACGCGTGCCACCGGCGCTGCCGGTGCCACCTTCTCCGGCGTGGCCGGGATCGGGTCGACCGCATCGAGCATGCTCGACTGGACCGGACGGGCCTGCTGGCCTGCATCGGTGGCCACCGGTGCCGCGTCGACCACCGGGGCGGCGTCGACAGCCTTCGGGGTTTCCACGACCGGGGCAGCTTCGACAGCCTTCGGGGTTTCCACGACCGGAGCAGCTTCGGCAGCCTTCGGGGTTTCCACGACCGGGGCAGCTTCGACAGCCTTCGGGGTTTCAACCACCGGGGCGGCTTCGACAGCCTTCGGGGCTTCCACCACCGGAGCGGCTTCGACAGCCTTCGGGGTTTCAACCACCGGAGCGGCTTCGACAGCCTTCGGGGTTTCCACCACCGGGGCCGCTTCGACAGCCTTCGGCGATTCCACGACCGGGGCGGCTTCGACGGCCTTCGGCGTCGCGACCACGGCCGGCGCCGGCGTCGGCGATTCCACGAACGGCACGCGGTCGGTGTAGGACGGCGCGGCGGCTTCCGCGGCCGGGCTGGCCTCGGCGTGACCGGCGGTCACCACCGGGCTGCTGACCACTGCCAGCGGCGCGGCGGCGGCGACGGCAGCCACCGGGGCCGGGCGCGGGGCCTGGACCGGTGCGGCAGCCGGCGCGGAGCCGGTTTCATCGTCGAATTCAAACTCCGGCTGCGGCTGGCCGTTGTTGGCCACGGCACGCTCGGCCTGGACGGTATCGCCACCGTCCTGCTCGCCGTCCTGCTCGTCGGACTCATCGTCCAGACCGTTGTCATCGCTCAGTCCATCGCCGCCGGCAGCGGCGTCACCGTTGCCGCGACGACGACGACGGCCACCGCGACGGCCGCGACGGCGACGCGAGCCGCCTTCGCCATTGGCGTCGTCGCCGTTGCCCGGGGCATCGGTCTGCTCGCCGGTATCGGCGGCCAGCACTGCCTCATCGCCAGCGACCGCCGCAGTCGTTGCGTCGTTGTCCAGCGTCGGTGCCTTCGGCGCCACCGCTTCGGCAACGCCGACGGCAGCGGCGGCGACCACGGCCGCGTCGGTGACCGGCGCGGTGTTGACCGGCTTGGGCGCGTCGGCCTGCGGCTGGCGGGCCGGCTTCTCGCTGGCGGCCGGCTTGTCGCCGTCTGCCTGCTGCGGCTTGCCCTGCGGCGGATTCTGCTTCTGCTTCAACTTCGGCTGCTGCTGCTCATTGCGCGGCGGCTTGGGCTGCTGCTCACCGCGTGGCTTGCCCTGGCCCGGTGCCTGCACCTGGGCGGCGTTGCCGGCCACCGGTGCGGCCACGTCCTGGCGACGCTCGTCGCGGCGCTCGTTCTTGCCGCCACGTTCGCCACGCTCACCGCGGTCCTTGTTGCCACGACCCTGGCCCTGGCCTTGGCTCTGGCCGTTGCCGCCGCGCTCACCGCGCTCGTCACGACGACCGTTGCGGTCCTTGTTGCGATCCTTGTTGCGGTTGTTGCGGTTGCCATCCTGGGCCGGGCGGGCGCTGGGCTGCGGTGCGGCGGCCGGGGCCGGTTCGCCACCGAAGATGCGCTTGAGCCAGCCGACCACGCCAGTGGCGGCCGGGGCGGCCACCACGACAGGCGCGACCGGCGCCGGTGCGGCTTCGGGTTCCGGAACGTCGCGCACCGGAGCGGGCTGGCTGTGCTTGACCTGGGTCACCACCGGGGCGACCGGGATGTTCAGCTGGGCCTTGGTCAGGGCGTGCACCGGCAGCTTGCGCGGCGTGCCGCGCTGGTAGCTCGGCTTGCCGCTTTCTTCGCCCAGTTCGTTCTCGCGCAGGCGGGTCACTTCGTAGTGCGGGGTGTGCAGCTGCTCGTCGGCGACGATCACGATCGGCGCGTCATGGCGCTGTTCGATCTCGCGCAGCGCGCTGCGCTTCTCGTTGAGCAGGTAGTTGGCGATCTCGACCGGGGCCTGGACCAGCACCTGCCCGGTGTTCTCCTTCATCGCATGCTCTTCGGCCACGCGGATGATCGACAGCGACAGCGACTCAACGCTGCGCATGCGGCCATGGCCATCGCAACGCGGGCACACGATCTGGCTGGATTCGCCCAGGCTCGGACGCAGGCGCTGGCGGCTCATTTCCATCAGGCCGAAGCGCGAGATGCGGCCCAGCTGCACGCGCGCACGGTCGTACTTGAGCGCGTTCTGCAGGCGGTTCTCGACTTCACGCTGGTGCTTGTTGGAGGCCATGTCGATGAAATCGATGACCACCAGGCCGCCCAGGTCGCGCAGGCGCAGCTGGCGGGCCACTTCTTCGGCCGCTTCCAAGTTGGTCTGGAAGGCGGTGTCCTCGATGTCGCTGCCCTTGGTGGCGCGCGAGGAGTTGACGTCGATGGCGGTCAGCGCTTCGGTCTGGTCGACCACGATCGAGCCGCCCGACGGCAGGCGCACGTTGCGCTCATACGCGCCTTCAATCTGCGATTCGATCTGGAAGCGGTTGAACAGCGGGATGTCGTCGGTGTAGTGCTTGAGCTTGCGCAGGGTCTGCGGCATCACCTGCTGCATGAACTCGCGGGCGGTGTCGTACAGCTCCTGGGTATCGACCAGGATCTCGCCGACATCCGAGCGCAGGTAGTCACGCAGGGCACGCACGATCAGGCGCGACTCCTGGTAGATCAGGAACGCGGCCGGCTTGGTCAGCGCCGCTTCGGCGATCGACTTCCACACCTGCAGCAGGTAATCCAGGTCCCACTGCAGCTCTTCGGCATCGCGGCCGACGCCGGCGGTGCGGATGATCACGCCCATGTCGTCGGGGATGTTCAGCTTGTCCAGCGCTTCCTTCAGCGCGGCGCGGTCTTCGCCCTCGATGCGACGCGACACGCCACCGGCGGTGGGCGAGTTCGGCATCAGCACCATGTAGCGGCCAGCCAGGGAGATGAACGTGGTCAGGGCGGCGCCCTTGTTGCCACGCTCTTCCTTGTCCACCTGGACCACCACTTCCTGGCCCTCGCGCAGCAGCTCGCGGATGCCGGCCTTGTTCGGGTCGACGCCAGCCTGGAAGTAATCGCGGGAGATTTCCTTCAGCGGCAGGAAGCCGTGGCGGTCGGCCCCGTACTCGACGAAGGCCGCTTCCAGCGACGGCTCAAGGCGCGTGATGCGGCCCTTGTAGATGTTCGACTTCTTCTGTTCCTTGGACGGCTGTTCGATGTCGATGTCGTACAGCGTCTGGCCATCCACGATGGCTACCCGCAGCTCTTCAGCCTGCGTGGCATTGATCAGCATTCGCTTCATTCTTGCGTTCCTCGCGCGCTGCTACCGCGCGGAACGCCATGGGGTTTCGCTTCTGGTCACGCTTCGACGCCCATCGCGCAGGCGCGGGGAGGGCGGCTTGGGTTTCCAGCGCTACGACACCACGGCAGGCCGCGGGAGCGCTTCATTTTGTTTTGGTTTGGGTGTAACGGGCCGGAGGCAGCTGTCAGACAGGCTGGAGCGCCACAGGGACATGTTTTTTCAGCACAGACGCTTGTCAGGCATCCGGCGATGGCCGGGACCGCCGGTGAGCCGCTAACATGGCCGCCCCGGGGGCGGTGGCTGCGCACTGTGCCGGAATCGCGGGAAGTCGGGCTTCTGGCCCAGAGCAACTTCCAACGAAATCAATCCCTTATCTCGCCCGCCGAGTGTAACAGAATAAAAGGCCAATGACCGTTACCGAGCCCACCCCCAAAGCCGCTGAAGCCATGACCAGCGTACGTATCATCACTGTCCCGGCCGATCGCGCCGGGCAACGCCTGGACAACTTCCTGCTCGGCCAGCTCAAGGGTGCACCGCGCAGCCTGATCTACAAGCTGGTGCGCAGCGGCCAGGTGCGGGTCAACGGCGGCCGCGCCAAGGCCGAGCGCAAGCTCGAGCCGGGCGACGAGGTGCGGGTGCCGCCGGTTCGTCTCACTGAGGAAGGAGACAAGGCCGGCCCGCCCGCCGCGTTCATGAAGCGTCTGGAAGATGCCATCGTGTTCGAGGACGATCGGCTGCTGGCACTGAACAAGCCCTCGGGCGTGGCCAGCCACGGAGGCAGCGGGATCAGCTTCGGCGCCATCGAGACCCTGCGTGCGCTGCGCCCGGGCAAGACCCTGGAGCTGGTGCACCGGCTGGATCGCGATACCTCGGGTCTGTTGATCGTGGCCAAGAAGCGCTCGGCGCTGAGCGAGTTGCAGGCGCTGTTGCGTGAAGACCACGGCGCCGGCATCCGCAAGCGCTACCTGACCCTGCTTGTCGGGCGGATGCCCGACGGCACCATGACCGTGGATGCCCCGCTGCACGTGGGGCTGCGCCAGGGGGGCGAGCGCCATGTCCAGGTCAACCCGATCGGCAAGGCGTCGATCAGCCACTTCAGCGTGCTGGAGCGCAAGGGTGGCCATTCCTACTGCGAGGTGCGTATCGAAACCGGGCGCACCCACCAGATCCGCGTGCATGCCCAGCACCTGGGTCATCCGGTCGCCGCTGATGACAAGTACGGCGATCCGGACGTCAACAAGCGGCTGCGCGAGCAGATCGGGCTCAAGCGCCTGTTCCTGCATGCGGCCACGCTGGAGTTCGCCCTGGATGACGGTCGCACCCCGTACCTGCTCAACGCGCCGCTGGCCGATGAACTGGTCGAGGTCCTCAACCGCCTGAAGTAACCGCGCCCGGTCCTGCCGGCCGGCGCCAGCGCCGGTTCCGGCTCACCATTTGAACAGCACCAGGCTGATCGCCAGGCTGCCCATCCCCGCCACCAGCCCGTACACGGTCTCGTGGCCCTTGGCGTATCGCTTGGCCGCCGGCAGCAGTTCGTCCAGGGCCAGGAACACCATCACCCCGGAGATCAGGCCGAACACCCAGCCGAAGGTGGCGTGGTTGAGCATGCCCGACAGGGCGAAATAGCCGATCGCCGCGCCGATCGGCTCGGCCAGGCCGGACAGCAGGCTGGCCCCGAATGCGTACCCTTTGTTCTGCGTGGCGAAATACACCGGCACCGCGATCGCGATGCCCTCGGGGATGTTGTGGATGGCGATCGCGAAGGCCAGCGGCATGCCCACCGCCGGGCTTTCCAGGGTGGCGAAGAAGGTGGCCAGGCCCTCGGGGAAGTTGTGCGCGGTGATCGCGATCGCGGTCAGCATGCCGACCCGCTTGATGTAGGCCTTGTTGTTGTCGCGGAACAGCGGGTCCTGCTTGTCCAGGCTCTCGTGCGGGTTGGGCACCAGGTGGTCGATCACCACGATCAGCAGTACCCCGACCAGGAACGCGGCCGTGCCGTAGGCGAACCCCAGCCGGGCGTCGTAGGCCTGGGTGAACGAATCGATCGCCTTGTTGAGGATCTCGGTCAGCGAGACGAACACCATCGCGCCGCCGGCGAAGGCCAGCCCGAACGCCAGCAGGCGAGGATTGGGGCGGCGCGAGAACAGCACCATCAGGCTGCCCAGGCCCGTGGCCAGGCCGGCGGCCAGGGTCACGCCGAGGGCGACCCAGACGTGTTCAGCGGATATGTCTAGCATGTGCCACAGCGTCCTTGTAGAAGTGCAACGCGCCCCGGGCGGGGCGCGCGAAGGCGAGGCTGGCTGCGGCTGACCTCAATATGGGGGCATCAACCGCCGCGGCGGAGCCGCTCTTCGACCGCGAAGCACTCGTCGGGCTTGGGCTGCGGCGGATTGAAGCTCACCGGCACTTGGATCGTGGTGGACACGGTCTGGCCATTGCGGGTGGCGGCCTTGAACTCCCAGCCTTCCACCGCCTTGCGGGCCTGCTCGTCGAGCTGGGCATTGCCGCTGCCGCTCACCTGCGCCACCTGGCTGGGCTTGCCGGTGGCGGCGATCACCACCTTGAACGTGCTGGTGCCGCCGATGCCCTGGCAGGCCAGTTCGATCGGGTACTGCGGCGGCGGAGTCTTCACCGCGGCCACGTCGGTGGGCGCGGCCACCGGCGCCTCGGGGGCGGCGGGTTGGTTGCAGCCGCTCAAGGCGGCGAGGGCGATGCTGGACAATACGAGGGTCTGCAGTTTCATGGGGTCACTCCGTCAGGGCCGAAGCCTTGGCTGCACAGATGAAGTCGTTTTCGCTCAGGCCGCCCACGTCATGGGTGGAGAAGCGCACCACGGCACGGTCGTAATGCACGCCCAGGTCGGGGTGGTGGTCCTCGCGATGGGCCACCCAGGCCAGGGCGTTCACGAAGGCCATGGTCCGGTGGTAGTCCTGGAAGCGGAAGGTGCGGGTGAGCGCCTGGCCGTGCTCGGCCAGCTCCCAGCCCGGGACCTGCGCCAGCAGCTCGGCTACCCGGGCCTCGCCGAGCTTGTGGTCGCTGCCCTTGCGCGGTACGCAACGGGCCTGTGCCAGCGGAATCCGGTCGGCCATGAAATCCTCCACTCCCTTTCTTCTTGCAAGATGCCTGAACGATGCGCCGGCCAGTGTATAAACCGAATGAGCGCATAACATGTGATTGGCTAGAATAGCCCGATGATCCAGATATCCGACACTGCCCAGACCTATTTCCGCAAGCTGATCGAGCGTGAGGGCGTGCCCGGCATGGGCGTGCGTCTCAGCGCCGTCGATGCGGGCACCCCGCGCGCCGATGCCCGCTTGGAGTTCGCCGAGCCCGCCGAACTGCTCGGTGACGAGTGGGCGGTGGACTGCGACGGCTTCACCCTGTACGTCGATGCGCCCAGCGTCGGCTGGCTCGACGGGGCCGACATCGACATCGTCAGCAATGCCGCCGGCGGCCAGCAGCTGACCATCAAGGCGCCCAAGATCAAGGGCGAAGCGCCCGGTGACGCGTCTTCGCTGGTCGAGCGCGTGCGCTGGGTCGTGGAAAACGAAGTGAACCCGCAGCTGGCCTCGCATGGCGGGAAGGTTGCCGTGCAGGAAGTCTCGGCCGACGGCGTGGTGCTGCTGCGCTTCGGCGGCGGCTGCCAGGGCTGCGGCATGGCCGATGTAACCCTCAAGCAGGGCATCGAGAAGACCCTGATGGGGCGTGTTCCCGGCATCACCGCGGTACGCGACGCGACCGACCACGACAGTGGCAACGCGCCGTACATCCCGCGCGGCACGGCCGCCTGATCGCGCTGCGTGCCACTGCGCCGGGCTGACGACATCCTCGCTTGGCTGCTGGCTCGCCAGCCGGACAAGCGCATCCTCGAAAAAACCACGGGCCTCCCCTACGGGTGGGGCCTCTGGCTGCGCGCGTTGACCCCCTTGCCGCGTCCGTTCCGCTCCAGCGAGGTCATCGCCACGCTGATCGACCGCCCGTTGCCCGGGTCGCCTGGCCGGCTGCCGCAGCTGGGGTTCCTGCAGTCGGTGCGGCGCCTGCTGTGGCAGGGATGGGACCCGGCACCGCGTGACCAGCGCTGGATGCGCTGGAGCTCGGCGGCCCTCAGCCTGCTGCTGCACGTGGTGTTTGCCGCCTTGCTGTTGTGGGTGGCGCTGATCCGTCCGCCAACCGAGCCGGAGCAGGGTGGGGAAAGTGGGCGCATGCAGGTCGAGCTGGTCGGCCGCGGCACCCCGCAGGAGGACGGCGGTGGCGAGCCCGCGCCGGCCGCCGCCGCTGCCCCGACCGCGGCCAGCGCACCGCCCCGTCCGCCCACCCCCGCCGCCGAGCGCCCCACCGCCGTGGCCACCGCGCCGCAGCCCCGTGCCGAGGCCGCACCGCCAAGCGAGCCGCAGCCGGCGCCGGCGACCCCGCCGGTGGAGCAGCCGGTGCAGGCCACCGAAGTGGCCGAGGCCACCACCGATTTCGTGGTGCCCCCGACCAGCGTGCCGCGCACCGAGGTGCGGGTGGTGCCGCGCCAGGTGCAGGACGTGCAGGTCATCGAGCGCCAGGTCACCGTGGTCGATGCGCCGACACCGCGTCCCAGCACACCGACGCCGCGCCCGCTGGACCCGCAGCTGCGCACGCCGCAGCTGGCGGTGCGCGAGCGCGAAGTGAGCGTGGTCGAGGCGCCGGCTACCCAGGTAACGGTGCCCGGGCCGCGCGTCGAGGTGACCCTGCCGCAGCGCGACCTGCAGGTGCGCGAGCGTGAGATCCAGCCGGTGACCGCGCCGTCGGTAGCGATGGCCAGCGTGCCGCAGCGCGAGGTCAGCGTGGCCCCCCGCACACCGCAGGTGGCCGTCCGCGAGCGCAGCGTGCCCACGCCGGCCGATCGTCCGGCGCCGGTGGCGCCCACGTCCAGCGCGGCGACCGCAACGGCGAGCGCGCCCGCTGCCAGCCGGGCGCCGTCACCCAGTACGGCCCGCGCCGCGGCGCCCGCCGCCCGTCCGGCGGTGAACCCCGGCGATTGGGCCACGCCCACGCGTGGCGACGACTGGGGCGCGGCCAACCATCCGCAGGATGCCGACCTCAACGGGCGCGCGGTCAGTGCCACCGGCAAGAGCGGCGGCAGCCTGTTCAATGCCGACGGCAGCGTGCGCGTGCCCGGCCAGGACGGCAAGGGCGACACCGAACGCGGCGCGCCGGGCGGTGACAAGGATGGCTGGACCAAGGAGCGCATCGCGCAATCGGGAACCTGGCTCAAGCGTCCGCCCTACGACTACACGCCGACGTCGTTCGACAAGTACTGGGCGCCCAACGAATCGTTGCTTGCCGAGTGGGTCCGCAAGGGCATCAAGGCGGTGGAAATCCCGATCCCGGGCACCAGCTCGTCCATTTCCTGCGTGGTCTCGATCCTGCAGTTCGGTGGCGGCTGCGGCCTGAGCGACCCGAACATGCAGGATCAGCCGGCCGTCGCGCGGCCGCCGCCGGACATCCCGTTCAAGAAAGAACTGCAGGAAGACAACGGCAGCCGCTGAAGCAGCCACGCATGGCGTGGCGTTAGGGCTCGGCGCCCGCTTCCGTGTCTGCATCCTGCAGGGCGACGAACGCCCAGAACGGCACGTTGCTCTCGCTCCAGTAGCCGCTGGCGTCGTCGAGCACATCCAGCAACGTGTCGAAGTCGGCGCCGGCATGCGCACGCAGCGCGTCGGCATCGTTGAAGAACAGCGCATAGCCGTTGGCCGGCAACCAGGCCAGGTCACGCAGGTTGTCGGTGAGTGCATCCCAGTTGCCGCCGAAGCCGGTCGGGAAATCCAGGCGCGCTGCCAGCCGCATCAGCAGGGTGCGCTTGTCCTGGCAGCCGTCCAGGTCGATCTGCACCACGCGCAGGCCGGCATCGCGCATCGCCGCCGACAACGGACCGACGTCGCCATTGCCGATCGCATACACGCCGGCATTGTTGATGTCGTGCAGGCCCAACTCGAATCCATCATGGTTCATTTCCAGCTCCCGGCCGGTGGTACGTCAAAACTGCGGAAGGTTTCGTAGTGGTCGTCGGTGTAGAACCAGCCGGTGGGCGGAGTGCCACCGGTGACGATGCGACGCGCACCGCGGTTGCCGGCACCCGGGGTGTCGACGGTGTACTCGTGGTAGTAGCCGCGCGGGCGCGGCGGCAGGTGCTGCTCGCGGTTGCCGAACACGCTGCCGTCCTGGCGGTGCGGGAACGGGCCGCCCTGCTGGATCAGCGCGATGGTGTGCCGGGCCTCGGCCGGCAGGAACGCCGGCAGGGCCTGCCGCGCAGGCGCGGGGCCGTCGTCCGGGACCGTAGCGGCCGGTGGCGTGGCGCCGGTCAGCGACGGAGCGAACTGGGGCGGAGGCGGGCGCTGCGAAAATTTGATCGCGGCCAGGCCGCCGATCAGCAGCACGATGGCGACCAGCAACAGCAGGGGCTTGCGCATGGGCAGGGACGGGCAGGGGACAGGCCACTACTGTAGCGTCAACGACCTTCGCCACGATGAGGCGCAGCGCAACAGCGGCGGATGCGCGGCAGCGTCGCCGTCACCGCTGCATCACATCGCCTGCACAGCTGCATGCGCAGGACCAAGTTTCCTTTACATGGCCCTTGGTAAGCTTGCCGGCCATCCCCATCATCGTCAGCGCAACGCCCGGTCTTCGCCGGGTGAGTGAGCTACCAGGAGAACCACATGGCCTACACCCTCCCCAAGCTGTCCTACGCCTACGACGCCCTTGAGCCGCATATCGACGCGGCCACGATGGAAATCCATCACACCAAGCACCACCAGACCTACATCAACAACGTCAACGCTGCGCTGGAAGGCACCGAATACGCCGACCTGCCGATCGAAGAGCTGGTGAAGAAGACCAAGTCGCTGCCGGAGAACCTGCAGGGCCCGGTGCGCAACAACGGTGGCGGCCACGCCAACCACAGCCTGTTCTGGACGGTCATGTCGCCCAACGGCGGCGGCGCCCCGGTCGGCGATGTCGGCAAGGCGATCGAATCGCAGCTGGGCGGCGTGGAGAAGTTCAAGGAAGCCTTCACCAAGGCTGCGCTGACCCGCTTCGGCAGCGGCTGGGCCTGGCTGAGCGTGACCCCGGACAAGAAGATCGTGGTGGAAAGCAGCGCCAACCAGGACAGCCCGCTGATGGACGGCAATACCCCGATCCTGGCGCTGGACGTGTGGGAACACGCCTACTACCTGAAGTACCAGAACCGTCGCCCGGAATACATCGGCGCGTTCTTCAACGTGGTCGACTGGAACGAAGTCGAGCGTCGTTACCAGGCGGCCATCGCCTGAGCGATCCTGCCGGGTAGGTAAGCCGACGGCCAGGCAGCAATGCCTGGCCGTCGTCGTTTCTGTCGTCGTGTGTGCCAGCGTGGTCCGACGCGCGCCCCGCAGGTCAGGGCGCGCTGACCGGCGCGGGCGACTGCAGCCGCAGCGTGGCCATGACGCCCAGCCGCAGCGGGCCGGCCTCGGTGCCGCCGGTGTCTGGCGGCGGCAGCTTGAGAGCCTGCTGGCCGAGCCCGTCGAAATGCTTGACCTGGAAGAGCACGTCCAGGCCATGCCCGCGTGCGCTGCCGGCCACCGACGGCGGATCCACCCGCTCGCCGGGATTGCGCCGGGCCGGCTGGAACCCCGGCGCGCTGCTGACCAGTTCGGCGGTGTCGGCGGAGAAGTCGCCGGCGATCAGCGAGGGCAGGCCTTCGGCGGTGGCACCGATCCAGGTCATCAGGTCGCTCGCCTGGTGGCGGCGCACCTGCGGCTCGTCCGGGTCCGGGCGCAGCCGCGCCACGTAGATGTTGACCAGTTCTTCCTTCAGCTTCACCCGCAGCATCCCCGCCGCGCTGTACTGGCCCGGCGGATGCAGCAGGGTAACGCCGTCCTCGCTGACCGGCAGCCGGGTCAGCATGGCACTGCCACGCCGCAAGGGCTGGCTGGGCGGATCGGCGGTGACGAAGTCGCAGCTGTAGCGCAGCCGGGTGGCCAGCCAGCACGCCGGGTTGCGCCCCTGCGCCTGCAGTACCCGCTGCACCGCGATCACGTCCGGCTGCAGGGCTTCCAGCATCTGCAGCACCTGATCGCGGCGCTGCTCCCACTGGCCTTCGTCCAGGGTGGGCAGCTCCAGGGTGGCCACCGTGAGCAGCCGCTCGCCGGCCTCGTCCTGACGCGCATGGGCCTGTGCGACCGTGGTGGCCAGCAGCAACAGCAGCAGCCAGCCGGGGCAACGTCCTGTAACAGCAGGGGGAATCATGCGCATAACGATAAGTTTACGCTTTGGCCGTCGACGCTTCGTGACTTCCGTTGCGATCTGTTGCGATCGCCTGCCATGTTCGGCGAGTGCTGTCACGTAGGGCCGCAGCGTGCGCCGGTGGGCCCCCTTCCGGTAAGCTCGCACCCTTTCGTATTTGCAGGACAGCCCCATAGGATGAGCACGATCGCAGCCGCCAGCGCAGGCAAGGGAAAGATGCCGCGCCAGATTCCGTACATCATTGGCAACGAGGCCTGCGAGCGGTTCAGTTTCTATGGGATGCGCAACATCCTGGTGCAGTTCCTGATCACCTCGCTGCTGCTGCAGGAGATCACCGCCGAAGGCCGTGCCGGCGAGGCCAAGGACATCATGCACAGCTTCATGATCGGCGTGTATTTCTTCCCGCTGCTCGGTGGCTGGCTGGCCGACAAGTTCTTCGGCAAGTACCACACCATCCTCTGGTTCAGCCTGATCTACTGCGCCGGCCACGCCTGCCTGGCCGTGTTCGAAGACAGCCGCCAGGGCTTTTTCCTGGGCCTGGGCCTGATCGCGCTCGGTGCCGGTGGCATCAAGCCGCTGGTGGCTTCGTTCATGGGTGACCAGTTCGACCAGAGCAACAAGCACCTGGCCAAGGTCGTGTTCGACGCGTTCTACTGGATCATCAACTTCGGCTCGTTGTTCGCCTCCCTGCTGATCCCGCTGGCCCTGAAGAACCTGGGCCCGCAGTGGGCGTTCGGCATCCCCGGCATCCTGATGTTCGTGGCCACCTTCGTGTTCTGGCTGGGCCGCAAGCGTTACGTGCTGGTGCCGCTGCCGCCGAAGGACCCGCATTCGTTCGGCAATGTGGTGCGCACCGCACTGTCGGCGCAGGTGCCGGGCAAGGGCCGCCCTGGCCGTACCCTGGCCATCCTCGGTGCGGTGCTGGCGGTGGCCTCGATGGGCCTGGTCGGCAGCCTCGGCATCGTGATCTGCCTGTGCATCGCGCTGGTGCTGCTGTTGGCCGGTATCGGCGGTGGCACCTGGATCCAGCTGGATCGCGCCCGCGCCGTGCACCCGGCCGAGGCGGTCGAGGGCGTGCGCTCGGTGCTGCGCGTGCTGGTGATCTTCGCCCTGACCACGCCGTTCTTCTCGCTGTTCGACCAGAAAGCCTCCACCTGGGTGCTGCAGGGCCAGCAGATGGCCATGCCGAGCTGGTTCACCGCCTCGCAGATGCAGGCGCTCAACCCGCTGCTGGTGATGCTGCTCATCCCGTTCAACAACCTGGTGCTGTACCCGGCGCTGCGCCGCTTCGGTTTCGAGCCCACCGCGCTGCGCCGGATGACCGCCGGTATCGCCTTCAGCGGCCTGGCCTGGATCGTGGTCGGTGGCATCCAGGTGATGATGGACGGCGGCAACGTCATGTCCATCTTCTGGCAGATGCTGCCCTACGCGCTGCTGACCTTCGGCGAGGTGCTGGTCTCGGCCACCGGCCTGGAGTTTGCCTACAGCCAGGCCCCGCAGGCCATGAAGGGCGTGGTGATGAGCTTCTGGAACCTGACCACCACCATCGGCAACCTGTGGGTGCTGCTGTCCAACGCGGCGGTGCGCAACGACACGGTGACCCACAAGATCGCCAGTACCGGCCTGAGTGAGGCGGCGTTCCTGATGTTCTTCTTCGCCGGGTTCGCCTTCGTGGCGGCGTTGGCCTTCGGTTGGTATGCCAGGCGCTATCGTATGGTCGACAACTACCGTACGGCCTGAGCCCTGACATGACCCCCGTCAACCTGCTGCTGATCGCCATCACCGTCATCGTGTCGTGGATGGCGTTCAAGAACCGCGCCCTCGGCGACCGCCTGATCCTGTGGCCGCCGGCGATCGACCGCCATCGCCAGTACGACCGGTTGGTGACCTACGGGTTCATCCACGCCGACCTGCCGCACCTGGCGTTCAACATGATCACGCTGTTCTTCTTCGGCGGCCAGATCGAATCGCTGATGCTGGCCCTGACCGGCAGTTACTTCACCTATCCGGCGTTCTATCTCGGCGCGCTGGTGGTGTCGATCCTGCCCAGCTACCTGAAGAACCAGAAGAATCCCAACTACCTCAGCCTGGGTGCGTCGGGGGCGGTATCGGCGGTGCTGTTCGCCTTCATCCTGCTCAGTCCGTGGAGCGTGATCTTCGTGTTCTTCATCCCGGCGCCGGCGATCGTGTATGCCGCGTTCTACGTCGGCTACAGCATCTGGATGGACAAGCGCGGTGGCGACCGCATCAACCACAGCGCGCACCTGGCCGGGGCCGCGTTCGGGGTGATCTTCATGTTGGCGATGCGCCCGGCGATCTTCGATCACTTCCTGCGCGAGCTGAGCAACCCGAGCTTCCGTCCGCTGGGGTGAGCGGGGCCATCGGGTGCCGACCAACGGTCGCCACCCACCGGGACCGGGTTCACCGGCAACCCACGGCAGGCCACGACCGCTGGCCGTGACGCAGTCCGGACGGCCCCTCGGCCGCCCCGGGGCAGGGCACGACCGGCGGCCGTGCCACTGCGAAACGACGCGTTACGCCGCTTTCTTGCCTTCCGCGCCGTAGGCGCTCAGCAGGCGGGCATACACTTCGCTGTCGATCTGGTCGAACTCCCAGCCTTCGGTCTGGCCGTTGACGGCCAGCTGGAACAGGCCTTCAAGCAACGAGCTGTCGGCATCGGCCGGGGCCGGGGAGGCGGTTGCGTTGTCCATGTGGACCTCCTTGTAAAGCAGATTCGGGCAGGCAGGTGTCGCAAAACTCGTGCCAGCTTTCACGCCCTGTCCGTTATCGATATCGGCTTGAATCGCCGTAGCTTTAGGGCCGGATGTGACGCGCAGCGTCGCTGCTTGCCCCTGTTCAGGCTTCACGCGATCATGGCGCCATGCTGCGCACTATCGCGTCAGTCGCCGCAGGAGACATCGCCCATGGCTTCGGTCACCCCGCCCGGATTGGCGTACGAGGTGGAGCACGATCTGGCCAACCACCGGTTCCAGGCCCGCATCCAGGGGCACCTGGCGCTGCTGGATTACCAGATCAAGCGGAAGCGGATGGTCATCACCCATACCGAGGTACCCGAGCCCATCGGCGGGCGGGGCATCGCCGGGGAGTTGACCAAGGTGGCCCTGCGCTATGCGCGCGAGCACAAATACAAAGTGGTGCCGGCCTGTGCGTACGCCGAGGCGTTCATGCAGCGGCACACGGAATACGATGATTTGCTGGCCGGATGAATGCGGCCGGCGATGCTTCAGGGACGAACGATCATGATGACCGGTTTCAACAAGGGGATTGCAATGAACAGCGTAGTAAACCGTCGCGCGCTGCGCGCCAGCGCCCTGGCTTTGGCCGTGGGCGTGGTGCTGCTGGCAGGGTGCAAGCGCGACGAAGGCGACACCACCGCCGCACCTGCCGCCGCTACCAGCGCGGCGCAGCCGGCCGACATCGACACCGCGGCCACCCCGGCGGCGCCGGTGGAGCTGCGCGATGTCATCGAGAACACGCCGCAGGCCGTGGTCGGGATCAGCTATCCGACCGACCTCGCGCGCTACCCGGGGTTGGCCAAGGCCCTGGCCGACTATGCCAGCGCCGCCCGCGGCGAACTGCAGCAGGCCGTCGACGGCCTGGGCAACGACAAGCCGAGCATGCCGTATGAGTTGTCGCTGAGCTTCGAGAAGGTGCTGGAAACCCCGCAGTTGGTGGTGGTCAGCGCCGACGGCAGCCGGTATACCGGCGGCGCCCACGGCGAGCCGCTGGTGGCCCGTTTCGTGTGGTTGCCCGAGCAGCAGCAGATGCTCACCGCCGACAAGCTGGTGGCCGACGCCAAGGGCTGGAAGGCGGTCAGCGATTACATTGCCGACCAGCTGCGCGAGCGCGTGGCTACCCGCCTGAGCAGCGAGGACATGGATCCGGGCCAGTTGCAGGAATCGCTGCGCAGTGCCAGCCGGATGATCGCCGACGGCACCGAGCCCAGCGCGGACAACTTCAGCCAGTTCCAGCCGCTGACCGGTACTGACGGCAAGATCAGCGCGGTACGCTTCGTGTTCCCGCCGTACCAGGTCGGGCCGTACTCGGATGGCACGCAGACCGTGGATGTCCCGGCCAGCGTGCTGGCACCGCATGTCGGCACGGCCTACGCGGGGTTGTTCGCCCAGGGCTGATCGACGGAGGCGGTGTGGACGCGGGACTGCAACGACGAGTAACGCTGTTGCTGCACGAGGCCGGCATCACCGTCGACGGTGACCAGCCCCACGACATCCACGTACACGATCCGCGTTTCTATGCGCGAGTCATCGCCCAGGGCTCGCTCGGCCTGGGCGAAAGCTACATGGACGGCCAGTGGGATGCCGCCTCGCTGGACGGCTTCCTGCACCAGCTGATGCTGGCCCACCTCGACGAGCGCGTGCACGGTTGGCGCGAACTGGCCGACGCGCTCAAGGCGCGTCTGTTCAACCTGCAGGCCGGCAGCGGCAGTTTCGAGGTCGGCCGGCGCCACTACGACCTCGGCAACGACCTCTACCAGGCCATGCTCGGCCAGCGCCTGGTCTATAGCTGTGGCTACTGGCGCGACGCGGTGGACCTGGACGCGGCGCAGGAGGCCAAGCTCGACCTGATCTGCCGCAAACTCGGCCTGCGCCCGGGCCAGCACGTGCTGGATATCGGCTGCGGCTGGGGCGAGGCGCTGAAGTTCGCCGCCGAGCGCTATGGCGCGTCCGGGGTGGGCATCACCATCTCGCAGGAGCAGGCCGACTACGCGCGCCAGCTGTGCGCTGGCCTGCCCATCGAGATCCGCCTGCAGGATTACCACGACGTCGAAGAGACCTTCGACGCGATTTTCTCGGTCGGCATGTTCGAGCATGTCGGCGACAAGAACTACCGCGGCTATTTCGAGATGGCGCGGCGCTGTCTGCATCCGCACGGCCTGTTCCTGCTGCATTCGATCGGCGGCAATATTTCCCGGCACCGCACCGACCCGTGGATCGCCCGCTACATCTTCCCCAACTCGATGCTGCCCTCTGCGGTGCAGATCACCACCGCGTACGAAGGCCTGTTCGTGCTGGAGGATTGGCACAGCTTCGGCCCGGACTACGACCGCACGCTGCAGGCGTGGCGATTGAACATCGAACAGGCCTGGGGCGACCTCGACCCAAATCGCTACGACGCGCGCTTCAAGCGCATGTGGCGGTTCTACCTGGCCGCGTCGATGGCCAGTTTCCGCTGCCGGCACGCGCAGCTATGGCAGCTGGTGCTGTCGCCCAACGGCGTCCCGGGCGGGTACATCGCACCGCGGTAAGGCAAGAGCCACGGGCCGTCTCCCACGCGTCTCCGCGTAGAGCCACGCGATGCGTGGCTGGGCGAAGCCAATCCTCCCAAACTGCAATGACCTTGGCAGCGATCGCCAGCGCGTCTCCCTGCACACGCCGAAAACTGCGATACGCAGGCTCCAATCCAATCATCAATTTGGATCCGTCAGGGCTGAGCACGCTCTCGATGTGCGCCCGTCCCGAGAATGTTCTGGGCCGCGCAGCCGCGGGAATTGGTTCATCTGGAAGCGCTGGAACGTCCTCATCCGGCTTCGGTGCAGCCGGTGTTGCAGCTCCGGCATCGCTGGCGAGAGATGGCGCAAAGACTCATGATGACTGCCCCTTGCAGGATATGTGTGAAAAAATCCATGCGACGATCAGGACCATCCTGGCAGTCATGAAGAAAAGGTATCGGGGATATGCGCCAGGATGGCATGGACCTGTTCACTGCTCGGCCAACCGGAAAGATGTCATGGGCGGGCAGCAGCAACAGTTCCGATCTTGGCAGGTGCATCTTCGCGGGTACCTTGAGGTGGCAGACGCGATGAACTGCAAAGGTTATCCTTCCGACGCTTGGGAGTGGGCAACGAAGCCAGTCCCGACTCAGCCTGCACCGAGGTGGTTTTTGATGGAATTTTTGAACCGCCATGCTTTGGCAAGTGCTTGGGTTGCCTTGCAGGGCGCCACTGATGATTCCGCTCTACAAAGCGATTCCCAATGGTCTGCCATTCAGCTCAATATGATGTGTATTGAGGATCCTGAACAGGCATGGAGAGTGGTTGTAGAGATATTTGAATTGAGCTCCGACCCTTGGGTGCTGGAAAATCTGGGGGCTGGCCCTGTGGAAACGCTGTTGAGCTTGCATGGCCAATTTGCACTGAACGCTATTGAATCGTACATGTCGGAGAAGAGGGCTTTTTTGGGTGTCTTGGCCCACGTGTGGCGCGACGCACTGTCGCCGGAAGTCGCACAAGGATTGATGTCTCTAACCAAGAGACGGTGAGCGCGCGAATTCATCTGGGATTGGTAATGTATGAATGATCAAATGTTCGAGAGGGATGATCTGCACGATGCCTTGCTTCACCGCATCTGCATTGACTTGTCATCCCGTTTGGTCGAAATAGAGATGGCGTACTACGCTTCAAGCAATGACAGGCAAAGGACGCCGGGAGTTCTTCGAATAGAAGGGGTCGGCTCGCTCTCCGCAATCCTGGGTTTGATGTCCCTTGAATCGCATGCCAAATTTGGCAATTTTGTCTCTTGGGTTCCATCTGCGCGTGGCCATGGATATCTCTATCTTGCGAACGGCTGCATTCAGGTGGCATACGAGAGGTACGAGATCTGCTGAATTGGGCGTAGGTGTATCCAGCGTGGCGGCGAATTGTGCCTTTGCCAATAGCGTCGTGGAACGGCCAAAAAGTCCGGTTCTATCGCACTGAATGACGCCTCTGCTGTAGCTCCAGCCGCAGCCTTGCGATGTACGGCAGAACCGAGGTGTTGGGCGCAGTTCAGATCCACACTGTGGTCGCACGCGGGAGTTCTTGCGGCGAAGGCCGCCGGCTGGACCTCAGCTACGATTTGGGCTGGCGCCCGAAGGCTCCGCGCAGGCCAATTACCGACACAACGCGGCAGGCCAGCGCGTGTTGCAGCAGGTGGGTACTGAAAAGACGCCGTACCTGCATGGTGAGGGAGGCGAATGGTTCGGCCAGTATGGTGCAAACGGTGCCCCGGAACAGCAGGTCGTATAGCCAGGTTCCCGGCCTGTCGGACTGATTCAGGCGGGTAAGGTGCTCCATATCGAGTCCGACCATCTCGGGTCGCCGCGTGCATTGATCGATCCGCAGCGGGATGTCTCTGTATGGCGCTGGAGCCTGCTTGGTTGCGCATGGAATTGCTCGTGGCAACTGGGGTTTTGAAGGAGCCAAGTACAATTTCCACTTGGAATCGGAGTGCGTTAACGGAAAAGGGGGTATCGTTGACTTGGATGCCTACTGGTTCGGTGCCGGTTGTGGTGCTCCAGTTACATATACAATTTCAAGGGTGGTGCTTGAGGATGGCGCGGCGGACGTGAACCCCGAACATCTGATTGGCCCTCCTGTCCTTTACGGTGGCGGTCTCTCGCTTAGCGGCGGGGCAAGCTGCTCAGACTTGATGCTCGGATCGGCGCGATCTGAGCTTTCGTGGGCTGGGCAATGCGGCGTCGACGCTTCCTTCTACGCCCATCCAAAAGGTATCTCAATGTTTGATGGGCATCCTCAGGTCATCAATTACGGGCGTGGTTTCTAGAAGCAATGTATGAACTGGTTCCGTACATCTTCTACTGCATGGTAGTTAACGTGCTTAGTCGAACCTGTGCGATAGTCATGGCCAAGCGGGAGCGCGACAGAACATCCGGTGAAGAGCAGCTTGCTGCTCTCCCGGCCCTGCCATCGCGGGACTCAATGGAAATGCGCGACGCATTCTTCGGGTGCGTTGCCATCATTAGGGAGCGGAGATTTAGAAGTCCGATCGCTATTGTTGCGTCCATTCACCTTTGCTCGCAGGCTGCGTTCGTCATGATGCTTCTCGCTATGGGCTTCGTTCCGTTGTTGCAGTATTTCCTGGATGGCTGATAACGGACAAGACGCTGCACCTGAAGGGCAAGGGCGGCGAATGGCTCGGCCCCGGCCCAGCAGGTCGTGCGGTTGGGGTCTCAACGAATGCCTCAACGGGCACTGGTTCCCGACATTGCGTCATGCCCATACCAGCATTGAAAGCTGGTGGCGCGATTACAACGGAGAAAGACCCAAGCGAGCGCTTGGCGGGGCAACACTACCCGGTACGCCGCGCAGTTGGCGGCGAAGAAGGGATAACGTCGGCACCGGACGCTAGACCCCCGCTACTCAAGCTGGGGTTACGTCGCGACCATTTGCAGCAGATGGATACTGAAAAGACGCTGCACCTGCATGGTGAGGGGGGCGAGTGGCTCGGCAGCTATGGTGCGACCGGTACTCCGGCACAGCAGGTCGCGTGGTTGGGGTCTCAACCAGTCGGCCTGATTCAAGCGGGCAAGCTGCTATACATCCAGTCAGATCACTTGGGTTCGCCGCGCGTAGTGGTCGATCCGCAGCGGGATGTCGCTGTGTGGCGCTGGAGCGTTCTGGGAGAGCCTTTTGGATCAGGCATACCGGCCGAGGATCCAGATCAGGATGGAATCCTACAGTTCTTTGATCTTCGCTTCCCCGGTCAGCGCATGGATTCGGCCTCTGGGTTGAGCTACAACTATTTTCGAGACTATGAGCCAAGTACGGGGCGCTACGTTCAGAGTGATCCCATCGGCCTAAATGGCGGTGGTTCCACATACGGCTATGTGGGAGCGGACCCTGGAGGATCTACAGACTCCTACGGCTTGCAGCGCTTGAGACCCGCTCACGTGTCCAATCCCGGCCCCATCGGTGGATACGACTATTACCATGATCGTTACTACAGTAACGGTTATCAGTACTCAGGGTTTGAATGCTCTGACCTTGACGCCTTGGCAGGGGCCGTCGGCCTTGCATTTCGGTTGTCCCGTCCAGGGGAGTGGGCTGATCCGAATGGATTCAATAGAGTCCTTCTGGGTGGTCTGCTCACCGGCGCTTTTGGCTCGACTCAAGAGTCTCGCGCAAATCGCGATCCGGCAGTCCTGAAGCCGGTCAATCCCGGAAGGAATTGTGAAGGGGAGTGCAAGCCCTGTCCTCCGGGGGTCCGGTGGTACGTGAACAGGCCTGGGCATGGCCACGCAAACGGCTACTGGCATACGATCAACTACAATCAGGATCCAATGTCCTGCATGTGCTATCCAGATCGACCGAGCGGCGGTCTCCAGGGGAACTAGCATGAAGAACGTTAACTCGCAGATGCAGAGATTTAGAGAGGCAAGTCGACATATCTGGAATTCGTACCTGATGCCTGGCGAAGGCGTCGTCGACATAGCTGTCGAAGACTCTTTTCGCGAAATTGAGCGGGCGCTGCTGCAGAGTATGGTGCTCGATGGAAGTGCAGCGGCAGATCATTACCGGCGATCCGCCATTAGCGGGCTTTTTGTGAAGCCCAAGCTCGGGTTCCCAGAGGTGCCGGTCCAGTTGGCTAGTGCAGGGCTCGAAGGAAACACGTACTGGAGCAAGGTTGAGCTGGTTGCTGCTGCAGATCTTCCCAGGCTTGAGTTCTTGGATTTCTTTGACTGGATGCACTACGGGTATATCGACTACGGCATCGTTCGTGCAGTCGAGTGCGGCTCTGGACGGCGGGTATTGATCGAGAATATGTACTGTGATTTTTGGTGGCGATGTCCCCCCGAGATTGAGTAGCGAAGCGGTTTGGAGTCCAATCCTCAATCAAAAGGAGATTGGACGTGAAGAAGCCTCGATCGGGGTCAGCACGAGCAAGCGCTTGCGCCGCTGCGCCGGGCGCTGGCGTTGGGCAGCCGGGACAGAAATGCATATTTCAACGTGGGGGTGGCGTTGATCAACCTGAGCGAGCCGGCACTCGCGAAGACGGCGTTCACCCAAGCCTGCGCGCTGTCGGCATTGCCGTGCACGTGGGAAGCGTACTTTGATCCACAAGCCCATTGGAAGTAAGCGTTGGCTCAAGCGACGCGTTTTGCATGGAGGCCGCCGGGGAAACCCGGCGGCCTTTTTTGCGTGCGCACGTTGCCGGCACGCCACCTGCGGCGCTTATCTAGCGCGACGGCAGAGGGAAAGGCATGATGACGCCAGCTTCTACACCCCAAGGAACGGATATGACCCTTCACCGCATCAAGATGCTTCTTGCCGGCAGCCTGCTTGCCCTCGCCCTGACTCCCATTGCATCGGCACAGACGCGCGATGCCACCGCGATGCTGCAGGAATCGGTCGCCAAGGCCGTGGCCTGCCGCGGCGAGTTTGGCGACGACTGGGACCAGGTGGTGCGTGACGCACTGGACACGCTGGAAAGCCACCTGCTGGAGCAGGACCCGGACATGTCCAAGGTGGACATGGATGTGATCTACACCGAGGCGCTGGAAGGCGGCAAGACGATGAAGATGACGCCGGCGCTGCGCGCGTATTGCGAGCAGGCGATGGCGGCGGGGGGCTGAGGCGGGCGCGGCCCTTTTGCGGCGGAACGCGAATACCCCGATCAACAAAAAGGGCCATCACGCGCGGCCCGGCGTCGCCGAGCCGCGCGTGATGACGCCTTGTCACGGCCCCTCATCCATGGCTTTGAAGGCATAGAGCCTCGACAGGATGTAGTAGCCAAGGCCCGCCAGTTCCTGATCATCAAACGCCAACCGGTCAAACTGCGCTGCATTGACTTCCTTCAGCGTCACGATTTCGCGTTGATGCCATGCCGCAGGCTGGGATTGTCCTTCCTGAAGATCATCAAGCCGAATGAACATCCGGCCGTGCTCGTGGGTCAGGCGGACAAGGACGCCACGCTTCGGTTTGGTTGACATCACGATCTCTCCATCGCGTAGAGGGTGCATTCACAGGTCAACTCGGTGGCCGAGGCAGTTCGCTTCCCTCATGCATTAATCCGCCTCCCCCCACGATTTACTGCCCCGCCAACTGCACGCGCGACTGAGAACCCCGTCAACCGGTAGAACCACCCCATGGGTGGCTGCTCCCGACCGCGAACGCCACGCCACGCCCAGCACCAGCAGCCTGCGCGCCGGTACGGTCACCATTTTTTCGCAACGCGTACTTGATGACGCCGTTCTCGACAACCTGTTCCGCGAGTAGCTTCCTCAGACGCATTCTTTCAGCGTCCAGGTACTTGAGCCGCTTGGCGTAGGGCACGCTCATGCCGCCGAACTTGCTGCGTCAAAGGTAATACAAGGCCTCGCTGAAGCCGTGCTGGCGGCATAGGCCATTGATTGATATACGAGCCTCGGCTTCGCGCAGGAAGCCGATAATCCGTTCTTCGGAAAAGACTTCTTCACGTCAAATCTCCTTGTGATTGAGCCCTTGTGATTGAGCATTGGCCTTCAAACTGGACCTGCTAGGACTCCGCGTACAACTCGACACCACTAACATCGGAAACCAGAGGGGTGTCTACGAGTCTCCACCCAGCTCACTACACTCAGACAACAGGATGGTGAGCGAGCGCGGATCGACGTACATTGAGAGCTCCTGAGTTTTACCCGCCCACCAATCAGCGAGCAGCTCAACGTCAAACGGGCCGTACTGTAGACGACAAGTGGCGCGTGCCACTTCCTGCAAGAGCACATTGGGGGCATAGGCAGAACTCGCGTAGTCCTCGAGCCTTCCAGCAAGACCACCAAATTTGCCATCGAGCTCCACGTCCCACCTGCTTTCAGGCTGGAATGGAATCTCACCGACACCGAGCAGCTCCAGAGTTTTGATCACCGCGAGTACCACTCCCTCGCCCAATGCAGCGTGAGCGTCAGCCCCGAAACCGCAGGCCATCTCACGAATCAGAACCGCCTTGAGCGCCCACCTCTGCTCCCGGGAGAGCAGCGAATGGCCGGTTAACGAACTCACCAGCGTACGAAAATCCCGCGACTCTCGTTCATTCAAGCTCGGCCTCAGCTCCTTGACGAACCGATCAAAGGTCGCCGCCTTTCTGGTCGGCGAAAGATCCACGAAATAGTAGTCATCGGCTTCCGAAAGAATGCCCGATGCGGCGCGCCTAGCGACATTTTTCGTCTGCTCTATTGAAGCCTGTCCGCCACTCCATTGCCCCAAGGAAACGATCCAGGTCGAGAACCAGTCGGTTGAGAGCAAGAAGATGACGTCATCAGCCTCATCAATATCATGAAGCAACTCAATATCCTCGCGGCATGCCCGGCAGCCCACCATATGCCGCATCAAAGACCCCGAAGGGCAGGTGGCAATTATTCACAAGTGCTTTTTCAATCAGCTTCTTAAGCCGATTCTGCCATTTTCGAATCTGCTGCCCGGGCCCATCCCATGAGCCAGGGCAGCTAGGGCCGAGCGCTGGATTTGGCACCTGTCGGGCTGGATTGTACATATTGCACTTGTCAAATGGGGGGGGGCGGGATCCTCTCACGTGATCGGCAACAAAAAACCGCCCGGCAATGCCGGGCGGTCCTGTTTACATGCGTCGTTGAATCGAACGCTTATTTCTTGCCATCACCACCGGTCAAACCACGCTTCTCCAGCAGCGGTTCGATCTGCGGCTCATGCCCGGCGAAGGTGCGGAACAGCTCCATCGCATCCACGCTGCCGCCCTTGGACAGCAGGGTCTGGCGGAAATGGTCGCCGTTCTTGCGGCTCAGGCCGCCGTTCTCGCGGAACCACTTCTGGGTGTTGGCGTCGAGCACTTCCGACCAGATGTAGGCGTAGTAGCCGGCCGAGTAGCCGCCCATGATGTGGCTGAAGTACGGGGTCTTGTAGCGCGGCGGAACCGGCGCGTAGTAGATGCCGTCCTTCTCCAGCGCGGCGCGCTCGAAGGCCATCACGTCCTTTGCGGCCGGGACCTGGTCCGGACCGATCTGGTGCCAGCGCTGGTCGAGCATGGCCGCACCGAGATACTCGGTGGTGGCAAAGCCCTGGTTGAACTTGGCCGCGGCGATCACCTTGTCCAGCAGCGCCTGCGGCATGGCGGTGCCGTTCTGGTAGTGCTTGGCGTAGTTCTTCAGGATGGCCGGGTTGTCCGACCACATTTCATTGACCTGCGAGGGGAACTCGACGAAGTCGCGCGGCACGGCGGTGCCCGAGAAGTACGGGTACTTCACGTTGGAGAACATGCCGTGCAGGGCGTGGCCGAACTCGTGGAAGGTGGTGGTCACTTCATCCCAGGTCAGCAGCGACGGCTGGCCGGCCGGCGGCTTGGGGATGTTGAGGTGGTTGGCGACCACCGGCTTGAAGCCGGTCAACTCGGACTGGGACACATACGAGTTCATCCACGCACCGCCACGCTTGGAGGCGCGTGCGTAGGGGTCGAAGATGAAGATCGCCAGCTGGCTGCCGTCGGCGTCGAACACGTCATAGACGGTGACGTCCTCGTGGTAGACCGGCAGGTCGGTGCGCTGCTTGAAGGTCAGGCCGTATTCCTGGTTGGCGGCGAAGAACACGCCGTTCTCCAGCACGTTCTTCAGCTCGAAGTACGGCTTGAGCTGGGATTCGTCGAAGTTGTACTTGGCCTGGCGCACCTTCTCGCTGTAGAAGGCCCAGTCCCACGCTTCGAGCTGGAAGGTCGGCTTGCCGGCGGCCTTCTGTTCCTTGTCGATCATGGCCTGCAGGTCGGCCGCTTCGCGCTTGGCGTTGGCGACGGCGGCCGGGGCGAGCTGGCCGAGCATGGCGTTGACCGCTTCGGGGGTCTTGGCGGTCTGGTTGGTCAGGTTGTAGGCGGCGAAGTTGGCAAAGCCCATCAGCTTGGCCTTGTCGGCGCGCAGCTGCATGATGCGCGAGACCAGCGCGGTGTTGTCGAACTCACCGCCGCGGCTGCCGCGGGTGATCGAGGCTTCGTAGATCTTCTTGCGCAGGTCGCGGTTGCGCAGGTTGGTCAGCGGCGGCTGGCCGGTGGTGTTGAGCAGCGCGATGACGTACTTGCCGTCCAGCTTGCGGGCCTTGGCGGCT
Organism: Stenotrophomonas sp. Steno-Z1; assembly: GCF_056393175.1. Lineage (NCBI taxonomy): Bacteria > Pseudomonadati > Pseudomonadota > Gammaproteobacteria > Lysobacterales > Lysobacteraceae > Stenotrophomonas > Stenotrophomonas sp. Steno-Z1. The sequence continues at coordinate 834,074 of NZ_JBWJPB010000001.1, forward strand.
TCGGCGGCAGCGGCGATCTGCTCGTCGGACAGGCCGTCGAGCTGCTTGACGTCGTCCACGACCACGGCCGAGGCGTTCACTTCGTTCTGCACGTTCTGGCTGAACTTGGTGCCCAGGTTGGCCAGCTCGGCGTTCATCGCCTTGAGCTTGGTCTTGTCGGCTTCGTTGAGCTTGGCGCCCGAGCGGACGTAGCTGTCGTAGTACTTCTCGACCAGGCGCACGCCTTCGGCGTCGAGGCCGAGCTGGGTGCGGGTGTCGTACAGGGCTTGGATGCGGGCGAACAGCTTGCCGTTGAGGGCGATGGCATCGCTGTGCGCGGCGAACTTGGCCGAGTAGTCGGCCTGCAGCTTCTTGCGCGCGTCGTTGGTGTCGGCGCCGACCAGGCTGAAGAACACGGTGGTGGCGCGGTCCAGGGTGTCACCGCTCTTTTCCAGGGCGATGAGGGTGTTGTCGAAGGTCGGCTTGGCCTTGTTGTTGGCGATCGCGTCCACTTCCTTCAGCTGCTGCGCCATGCCGGCGTCGAAGGCCGGGGCGAAGTCGCTGTCCTTGATCTTGTCGAACTGCGGGTAGTGCAGCGGCAGTGGGCTGTCGGCGAAGAACGGGTTGGCCTGCTGGGCGGCCGCGGCGGCGGGGGCGGCGGCAACGGCGGAATAGGCGGGCAGGGCAAGGCCGAGGGTCACGGCGACGGCAAGGGCAAGACGGGTGGTCAAGGGGAATTCTCCGGTCAGACAAGTGCCCGAGGGTAACCCGGGGCGACGGCGGCGGGCTTGTGTCGAAAGGCATGTTGCCCACGCAGCGGGATCCGGTCGGCGGCCGTTGACCCGCCCCGACGCCCGGCGGCGCTAAGATGCCCGTCTACCGCCTGAGCCGATCCCATGACTACTGCCTTCGATTTTTCCTTCGTTGACCTCGCCGGCGAACCGCAGGCGCTGGAGCAGTATCAGGGCCAGGTCCTGTTGCTGGTGAATGTGGCCAGCAAGTGCGGGTTTACCCCGCAGTACGAAGGGCTGGAAGCGCTGTGGCGGGAATTCGGGCCGCGCGGGCTGGTGGTGATCGGCTTCCCCTGCGATCAGTTCGGCCACCAGGAACCGGGCGATGCCGAGGAGATCCGCGCGTTCTGTTCGTTGACCTACGCGGTGGACTTCCCGCTGTCGGAGAAGGTCGAGGTCAACGGCGAGGGTGCCCATCCGCTGTGGCAATGGTTGAAGGCGGAAAAATCCGGGGTGCTCGGCACGCGCGGGATCAAGTGGAACTTCAGCAAGTTCCTGATCGGCCGCGACGGCCAGGTACTGCAGCGCTACGCCCCGACCGACAAGCCCGAATCACTGCGCGGCGACATCGAGGCCGCGCTGGCCGGGTAATGCCGGTCGTTGGCCGGCCGCTCGCATCAATGATCGCCGCGCGCCCACCGACGCAGGGCGCGGTGCGGCGGGACGCGTATCAGCCGCCGGCCTGCCGGTTGCGCACGTCCTCGGGCAGCAGCGCCAGGATGTCCTGGACGATCTCCGGCAGGCTCTGTTCGGAGTAGCCGCGATGCACGCGCGCGATGCGGCCGTCGTGGCCGATGATGAACATGTGCGGGATCGCCTGGATGCCGTATTCGTCGCTGACCACGCCCTTGGCGTCGTGGATGTAGTCCAGCGGCGGGGCGGTGCGGCTGCGGGCGATGGCGGCGAAATCGTTGCGCGGTTCCTTGAGATTCACCGCATACACCTGCAGCGCGTCATGCCCGATCACCTTCTGCAGGTGGCCCAGGATCGGCAGCTCCTTGCGGCACGGGCCACACCAGGACGCCCAGAAGGTGACGATGACGATCTTGCCGCGCTGGCTGGCCAGGTCGACGACGTTGCCCTCGCGGTCCTTGCCGAGGATCTGCGGCGGGATGTCGCCGGCTTTCGGGGATGGATTGGTGGGCGCGGCAGCGTGGGCGGCCAGGCCCGCGGCAAGCAGCACGCAGGCGAGGGCGGGGCGGATCTTCCTGATCATCGGGCGCGGTTCCAGGTCAGGCCCGGCCGGTGCCGGGCTGACGCGGAATATAGCCGAACGGGGGCCTGGCGGGTTGGCGGGGGACCCGGGCAGCGGTCGGCGGTCCCGTGGACGGCCCCAGCCACGCATGGCGTGGCTCTACCGGTGCGCCACGCGCTTACTTCTCGACGAACGCGCGCTCGAACACGTAATGGCCCGGGGTACCGATGCGCGGGGAGGTCTGGAAGCCGCGGCTGTCCAGCACGGTGCGCAGGTCGGCCAGCATCTGCGGGCTGCCGCAGATCATGGCGCGATCGTTTTCCGGGTCCAGCGGCGGCAGGCCGAGGGTCTTCTGCATTTCCCCGCTTTCCATCAGCGAGGTCAGCCGGCCCTGGTTGGGGAAGGCTTCACGGGTGACGGCCGGGTAGTACAGCAGCTTGTCGCCGATCATCTCGCCGAGGAATTCGTGCTCGCGCAGTTCCTTCTCGAACAGGTCGCGGTAGGCGAGGTCCTTTTCGTAGCGCACGCCGTGGGTGAGGATCACCTTGTCGAAACGCTCGTAGGTTTCCGGGTCCTTGATCACCGACAGCCACGGCGCCAGGCCGGTGCCGGTGCCCAGCAGGTACAGGTGCTTGCCCGGGTGCAGGTCGCTGATCAGCAGGGTGCCGGTGGGCTTCTTGCCGACCAGCACCTTGTCGCCCGGCTTGATGTGCTGCAGGCGCGAGGTGAGCGGGCCGTCCTGGACCTTGATGCTGAAGAACTCCAGGTTCTCCTCCCAGTTGGCACTGGCGATGGAGTACGCACGCAGCAGCGGGCGCGCCTCGGTTTCCAGGCCGATCATCACGAACTGGCCGTTCTCGAAGCGGAAGCCGCTGTCGCGGGTCGTGGTGAAGCTGAAGTAGGCGTCGGTCCAGTGACGGACCTCAAGCACCGTTTCGGCGCCGAAAGCGGAAGACATGGGGGTGGGGTCTGATCTGTGTTGTCGGGCCCAGTTTATCTCAAATGAGATAAATTCTCATTGACTGGCCGGAAAGGCAGGTGGAATGGGGGTTTCAACGGTACCCGGCGGCCTGCAGCTCGAACAATTCGGCATAGCGGCCGCCCTGGGTCATCAGGTCGGCATGGGTGCCGCTGGCCTCGATCCGGCCGTCGGCCAGCACCAGGATGCGGTCGGCCATGCGCACCGAGGAGAACCGGTGCGAGATGAGCACGGCGGTGCGCTGTTCGGACAGTTCCTTGAAGCGCTGGAATACCTCGAACTCGCTGCGTGCATCCAGCGCCGCGGTGGGCTCGTCCAGGATCATCACCTGTGCATCGCGCATGTAGGCTCGGGCGATGGCGATCTTCTGCCACTGCCCGCCGGACAGGTCCACGCCCTGCTTGAAGCGCCGGCCGATGAGCTGCTCGTAGCCGTGGGGCAGGGCGTTGATGACCTCGTCGGCCATGCCGCGGCGGGCGGCATCGCGGATGCGCGCGTCGTCGGTCATCGCCTCGACCAGGCCCACCCCGATGTTCTCGCCGGCGCTCAGGTTGTAGCGCACGAAGTCCTGGAAGATCACCCCCATGTTGGCGCGCAGGTCGTCCAGGTCGTAATCGCGCAGGTCGCGGCCGTCGAGCAGGATGCGGCCTTCGTCGGGGTCGTACAGGCGTGCCAGCAGCTTCACCAGGGTGGTCTTGCCGGCGCCGTTCTCGCCGACCAGCGCCAGTACCTCGCCGGCGCGCAGCTCGAAGTCCAGGTGGCGCACCGCCCAGCGCTCCGCCTCCGGGTAGCGGAAGCCCACGTCCTCGAACACGAAGCCCTGCCGGATCGGCTGCGGGATCGCCACGGCATCGGTGCGCGAGTGGATTTCCGGCTGGATCTGGAAGAACGAGAACAGGTCGTCCAGGTACAGCGCCTGCCCGGCCACCTGCGAGAAGCCGATCAGCAGGCCTTCCAGCAACTGGCGCAGGCGCAGGAAGCTGCCGGCCAGGAAGGTGAGGTCGCCGATCGAGAAGTCGCCGCGCACGGTGCGCCAGGCGATGTACGCGTAGGCCGTGTAATACCCCAGCGTGCCCAGCGCGGCCAGCAGGGTGCCCCAGAACGCGCGCTTGCGCGCCAGTGCGCGGTTGGCGTGGAAGAACTTGTCGGCCAGGAATTTGTAACGCTCGATCAGGAAGCGGTGGAGGTTGAAGATCTTCACCTCCTTGGCGGTTTCCACGCTGGCGCCGATCTGGCGCAGGTAGTCGAGCTGGCGGCGCTCGGGCGTCCACTGGAAGTTGAGCGAGTAGCCGGCCGCGTTGAAGTGCGATTCGCCGATGAAGGCCGGCACCAGCGCCACCGCCAGCAGCAGGATCAGCCACGGTGCGTACACCAGCAGGCCCACCGCCAGGCTGGCCACGGTGATGCTGTCCTGCACCTGGCCGAAGAGCTGGCTCATCAGGTTCATCCGGCCCATGGTCTGGCGCCGCGCACGGTCCAGCTTGTCCTGCAGGTCGGGATCTTCGAAATCTTCCAGGTCGAGTTCGGCGGCATGCTCCATCAGCCGCACGCTGGTGACGTTGGTGAACAGCTCGGAGAGCAGCGTGTCGGCGTAGTTGACCATCCGGCCGAGCAGGTCCGAGCCGATCGCCAGGCCGAACTCCAGCGCCAGCAGGCCCAGCAGCGGATTGAGCAGGCCGCTGGACAGCGCCTCGCCGAACGGCGGGAAGCCGGCCTCGTGCTGGCTCAGGTGCAGGGCGGCATCGATGATGAGCTTGCCGACGTAGAGCATCGCCACCGGCAGCAGGGCGCGGATCAGGCGCAGTCCCAGGCTCGCGGATGCCAGCCAGGGACTGGTCTGCCAGACCTGGCGCAGGAACGGGGGCAGGTTGCGCATCGCCTGGAAGCGTTCGCGCAGGCTGGGATTCTTCTGGCCGGCAGCGCCGGCGGCGAGGGAGGCGGGCATGGCCGCCATTCTGCCTTGGGGCATGTCAACGGATGGGATAAGCCCGGAGAAGCGCCCCCTGAGTCAGGGGGCGGCCGCGAAGCGGCGGGAGTGTGGCTAGCGGCAAGAGCGGCGCACGTTTTGCGCAGCACCGCGTGGGCGCGGCAGCGTGCATGCGATGGCGCGTACCCTACGGCAGCGGCGGCAGCAGCCCGGCGCCCAGCCGGTTCCACGCATTGATCACTGCTACCCCCACGCTGAGATCGCTGATGCCCTTTTCATCGAAATGGGGCGCCAGTGCATCGAACGCCGCATCGGACGGCGCCCCATCGGGCAAGCGGGTCAGGGCCTCGGCCCAGCCCAGCGCCGCGCGTTCGCGCGCGTCGAAGAAGCGGCTCTCGTGCCACGCCGGCAGCGTATCCAGCTTGCGCGGCTCGATGCCGCCCTTGCGCAGGGCCGTGCCGTGCATGTCCATGCAGTAGCCACAGCCGTTGATCTGCGAGACGCGCAGGAACACCAGCTCCATCAGCGTCGGGTCGATCGAGCTGTCATGCACGGCCTTGCTGGTGGCCAGCAGGCCTTTGATTGCCTCGTTGGCCAGACGGAAATACGGAACGCGGGGCGAGGTGGACATCACGGACTCCATGACGGCCACGCTGGCCGTCTTCATCAGGAGGACGCGCCCGCATCACCCGCTGTGACAAGTGCGGTCAGTTTTTCCGGATTGAGCACGCTCAATACCTGCGCGATCCGCTCACCGTCGATGCTGACCAGGGTGATCGAGTGCAGGTGCGCACCCTGGAAGCGCAGGATCGCGGGCTCGCCGTTGACGTAGCCGAGCCGGGCCGGGTGCGCGCCGTTGCGCCGCGCGATGGCCCAGTACAGTTGCGCGATGCGCTCGGCGCCGAGCAGGGGGCGGAGCGCCGCGGTGACCCGTCCACCGCCGTCGGACACCATCTCGGCGTTGGCGTGCAGCAGCGACAGGATCGCGGCCTGGTCGCCGCGCTGGGAGGCCTCCATGAAGCGGGTGAGCAGGTCGCGGTGCTGCGCCGGCGAGACGTCGAAGCGTGGTTTGCCAGCCTGCAGGCGCTGGCGCGCGCGATGCACCAGTTGGCGGCAGTTGGCCGGGCTGTGCTCCAGCAGCGGGGCGATCTCGGGGTAGTCGTAGTCGAACACGTCCTTGAGCAGGAACGCGGCGCGCTCGTCCGGCTTCAGTTGTTCGAGCAGGGCCAGGAAGGCCACCGAGACCTCATCGGCCAACGCGTGCCGCTGGGCCGGGTCGTGCAGCGGATCCGGATCCAGCGCGATCTCCAGCGGTTCGGGCAGCCACGGGCCCACGTACTGGACCCTGGCGTTGCGCATGGCGCGCAGCCGGTCCAGCCCCAGCCGGGTGGTGGCGGTCACCAGCCAGCCCTCCGGGTCGCGGATCGCGGCGGTGTCGGCGCCCTGCCAGCGAAGCCAGGCGTCCTGGACGATGTCCTCGGCGTCGCTGCGGCTGCCCAGCAGGCGGTAGGCCAAGGCGAACAGGCGGGGGCGGTGGGTCTGGAAGGTATCGGTCGGGGTCATGCCGGGAGGACGCCGCCGGGGGCGCGGTTGTGACGGGGCTGGGACCACTGTGCCGCAGACGGCGCGCCGTGGCGATGCCGGGTGTCGCCCCACGACCGATGCCCCTTGGCGGCGCGAGGGGGGGTAAAATGATGGGCTGAATCCCCGCCAGCCTCCAGCAAGCGAGCAAGTCGTGACATCGATCAAGCAGGAAGACCTCATCCAGTCCATCGCCGACGCGCTGCAGTACATCTCGTACTACCACCCGGTCGATTACATCAAGAGCCTCTCCGCCGCCTATGAGCGCGAGGAGTCGCCGGCTGCCAAGGAGGCAATGGCCCAGATCCTGATCAACTCGCGGATGTGCGCCGAAGGCCACCGCCCGATCTGCCAGGACACCGGCATCGTCACCGTGTTCCTGGAAATCGGCATGAACGTCCGCTGGGACGACGCCACCATGGGCGTGGAAGACATGGCCAACGAAGGCGTGCGCCGCGCCTACAACCATCCGGACAACAAGCTGCGCGCCTCGGTGCTGGCCGATCCGGCGGGCAAGCGCACCAATACCAGGGACAACACGCCGGGCGTGGTCAACGTCAAGGTGGTGCCGGGCGACCACGTCGAGGTCATCGTGGCGGCCAAGGGCGGCGGCTCGGAAGCCAAGAGCAAGTTCGCCATGCTCAATCCGTCCGACTCGATCGTGGACTGGGTGCTCAAGACCGTGCCGACCATGGGCGCTGGCTGGTGCCCGCCGGGCATGCTCGGGATCGGCATCGGCGGCACCGCCGAGAAGGCGATGCTGCTGGCCAAAGAGTCGCTGATGGAGCCGATCGACATCAACGAACTGAAGGCCCGTGGCGCCTCCAACCGCGCCGAAGAACTGCGCTTGGAGCTGTTCGACAAGGTCAACGCGCTGGGCATCGGCGCGCAGGGCCTGGGCGGCCTGACCACCGTGCTGGACATCAAGGTCAAGGACTTCCCGACCCACGCGGCCAACCTGCCGGTGGCGATGATCCCCAACTGCGCCGCCACCCGCCACGCACACTTCACCCTAGATGGCAGCGGCCCGGTGATGCTCGATCCGCCGTCGCTGGAAGACTGGCCGCAGATCACCTACGACGCGTCCAAGGGCACCCGCGTCGATCTGGACACGATCACCCCGGAAGACGTCGCCAGCTGGACGCCCGGCCAGACCCTGCTGCTCAACGGCAAGCTGCTGACCGGTCGCGATGCCGCGCACAAGCGCATGGTGGAAATGCTGGACAAGGGCGAGCCGCTGCCGGTCGACCTCAAGGGCCGCTTCATCTACTACGTGGGCCCGGTCGATCCGGTGCGCGACGAAGTGGTGGGCCCGGCTGGCCCGACCACCGCCACCCGCATGGACAAGTTCACCCGCCAGGTGCTGGAACAGACCGGCCTGCTGGGCATGGTCGGCAAGGCCGAGCGCGGCCCGGCCGCGATCGAGGCGATCCGTGACAACAAGTCGGCCTACCTGATGGCGGTCGGTGGCTCGGCCTACCTCGTCTCCAAGGCGATCAAGGCGGCCAAGGTGGTCGGCTTCGCCGACCTGGGCATGGAGGCCATCTACGAGTTCACCGTGCAGGACATGCCGGTGACCGTGGCGGTGGATTCCACCGGCGAGTCGGTGCACATCACCGGCCCGCGCGAATGGCAGGCCCGCATCGGCAAGATCCCGGTGGTGGTGGCCTGACCCGTTGGGGGCCGACTGTCAGTCGGCACCGCGATGGCAGAGAACGGCGCCTTCGGGCGCCGTTTCTGGTTGCGTATGCCGGCGGCGTCGCGCGGCGCGGTGTGCGCGATGGATCGCGCCAGGATCGGCCGGCGCGTCGGCCGGCGGGTCGGCCCGCGCTCAGCGTCGCGCGTCCACCAGCATCCGCACCGCCAGCCCGCCCAGCACCGTGCCCATCAGCCCCCGTTGCAGCGTCTGCCAGCGAGGGCGCCCGGCCAGCAACGTGGCGATGCTGCCGGCAGCCAGCACGATCAGCGCGTTGACGCCCAGGCTGGTGGCAATCTGCACCAGCCCCAGCGCCACCGATTGCGCCATCACGCTGCCGTGCCCGTGGGGCTGGATGAACTGCGGCAGCAACGACAGGTACATCACCGCGATCTTGGGGTTGAGCAGGGCGGTGAACAGGCCCATCGAAAACAGTCGGCGCGGGCTGTCGCGCGCCAGCTCGCGCAGTTCGAACGGCGAGCGACCACCGGGCCGCAGCGCCTGCCAGGCCAGGTACAGCAGGTACAGCGCGCCGGCGATGCGCAGCGCGTCGTAGGCATGCGGCACCGCCATCAACAACGCGGTGATGCCGAGCGCGGCGCACAGCAGGTACACCAGGAACCCGACGGCGATCCCGGACAGCGACACCAGCCCGGCCGCGCGTCCCTGGCAGATCGAGCGCGATACCAGGTAGAGCATGTTCGGGCCCGGGGTGAGCACCATGCCCAGCGAAAGCAGGCCGAAGGCGAGCAGGTGGGAGAGGTCGGGCATGCCGCGCTCCAGTGCGCAAGGGGGTGTCGCATGCTAGGCCGGTGGCCGCATCGCCGACAGCCACAGCGGGGCGTCCGGCGCTGGCCGATCTGTATCCATCGTAGGCCGCCACAGCGGGCATAATCGGCAGCGTCCCCCCAACAGGCGCCGCGCATGCCGACCACCTTGTATGGCTCCTCCAGCACCGCATCGCTGGTGGTGCACTGGTTGTTGATCGAACTGGGCATCGAGCACGAGCTGGTGCTGCTCGACTTCGACACCCGCGAGCAGAAGTCGGCCGCGTACCTGGCGCTGAACCCGGCCGGCGTGGTGCCCACCCTGGTGCTGGATGGGCAGGTGCTGACCGAAGCGGCGGCGATCGCGCTGCACCTGGCCGACCTGCACCCGCAGGCCGGCCTGCTGCCGCCGGTGGGCAGCCCGCAACGCGGCGAGGCGTATCGTTGGATGTTCTGGTGTGCCAACACCGTGCAGCCTGCCTACCGCGCGTGGTTTTACGCCGATGAAATGGCCGGTGCGGAGAACAGCGAGGCCACCCGACAGCATGCGCGGCAACGCCTGGAAGCGGCGTGGCAACGCCTGGCCGACCACCTGCAGGGCGCTGGCCCGTATGTGCTGGGCGACCAGCTGAGCGTGGTCGATTTCATGCTGGTGATGCTGCTGCGCTGGTCGCGCAACATGCCCACCCCGGGCGATCGCTGGCCGGTGCTGAAGGCCTACGCCGACCGCCTCAAGGCGCGCCCGGCCTTCATCGAGGTGTACCGCCGCGAAGGCATCACCGACTGGCGCTGAGCCGGTGGCGACTGCGTGCGCCGGAGGCGTTTGATAACCTCGCGATGGATCCAACAGGGAGCGACACATGCCAAGGATGCTTCTGGTCACCGTACTGGCGCTGCTGTGCAGCGCCTGCAGCAGCGGCGGCGACCGCTACGATCCGCCCGGCCTGCGCGAGGTGACGGCCGCCAACCAATGCATGGAGCAGTGCCAGCGTCATTTCGACAGCTGCATGACCAGCTCCTCGAGCGTCGACAGCAGCGACCGTTGCGGCGCCGGCGTGGCGACGCAGCGCGATACCCGCTGCGGCACGATCGACAACCCGGACCTCCGCAAGCGCTGCCAGGCCAGTGCCGACTACTGCCGCAACCGCTTGCCCGCGCTCACCTGCGGCGAAAACCGCAGCCGCTGCGTGAGCCGCTGCGGCGGTTGAGGCGCGGCTTACGCCGGCAGGATCTCCAGCACCGTTTCCGGTGGCCGGCACAGGCGGACGCCCTGGGGGGTACGCACGATCGGGCGATTGATCAGTTCCGGGTGCTGCAGCATCGCCTCGATCAACGCGGCATCGTCCAGCAGCGGATTGGCCAGCCCGAGGTCGGCGTACGCCGCCTCCTTGTCGCGCAGCAGCCTGCGTGCCCCCGTCCCCATGGCGCCCACCAGCGCCTGCAGCGTGGCGCGGTCCGGCGGGTCCTTCAGGTACTCGATGACGGTGGGTTCGATGCCCCGCCCGCGCAGGATCTCCAGGGCCCCGCGCGAGTTGCTGCAACGCGGGTTGTGCCAGATCGTCACCGCCATCAATACCACTCCAGCAGCGACACGCCGAGGCCGATGTAGGTGGCCTTGTGGTTGTAGTCGATCATGCTCTCGCCGTAGCCATCGAACACCTGCACGTGGCCGCGCAGCAGGTTGCTGATCGGGAAGCCGTAATCGAGCTGCACCGCCCCGTGCGAACGGTCGCCGCCGCGCAGCGAATGGCGCGCCATCAACGAGACTTCGTGGCCGTTGCGGTTCCAGGTCAGGGTCGCGTCGCCACGGCCCATGTAATCCTCGATGTCCGGGTTGTTGTCGTCCTTGCGGTCTTCCGGCAGGCGATACCAGGGGCGCAGCACCAGCGCCCAGTTCTCGCGGTCCAGGCCGATGGTGGCGATCACCCGGTTCCAGCTGCGCGACAGCGGATCGGCACGGCCATTGGACATGTGGTTGACGCCGATCCCGCTCATGCGCCCACGCCAGCCACCGATCGAGTAGCCGTTGCGGAACAGCATCATGATTTCAGGTTCGTAATTGGTTTCGCGGAACGGGCGCGAGTTCTCGGCGTTGTAGGCCTGCCAGCGCGAACTCTGGGTGTACCCGGCCCAGATGTCGCCGTTGTCGCCGAACAGGTTCTCCACCACCTTGGTCTTGAAGCTCAGCTGGAACTTCAGCTCGTTGCTGTCCAGCAGCTGCGGCGTGGCCACCGTGTTGGCCGGGTTCGGCGACTGCGGCGTCTGGTTCTTGTCGCTGGTCCAGAACGCCGGCAGCAGGTACACCGGCTTGTAGGCACGCAACTGGAACGCGCCCAGCTTGGAGTCCTGGGCCAGTTCCCAGCGGCTGTCCAGCAACGAACCCTTGCCCGCGTTGGCCAGCGCCTGGTCGTGACCGTCGCTCTTGAACAGCTCGCCCAGGCGCTGCTTGGCACGCTGGGTGGCCGGTGCATCGGCCTCGGCGCTGCGCGCTGCCTGGCGTTCTTCGCGACGGGCTTCCTGGGCAGCGGTGGCCGCCGCGTCGGCCGCCACGGTTACGCCGCGGGTGTGGCCGAACAGCTTGTCGTAGCACGCCAGGCGCGCCGCGTCGGTATCCACCAGGGCGCAGGCTTCCGGCGAGGCCGGCGTGGGCGCGGCTTCCTGCGCGGCCAGCGGCAGGCTCGGGCTGGCCAGGGCCAGGGCGGTGAACAGGGCAGTGCGGGGGCGCAGGATCATCATGAAAGCGAGGCCAGGTGGCGAGAATGAATGGGGTCGACCGGGACAGTGTGGCCGCTGGCCCTGGATCCCGCCAGCGGACATGCGTCGCAGCCCTCCGCGCGTTTATGCCGGGCGGTGGTGTGCTCGGGGCGTGAAGCCTGTCGCAGCGGTCGGACTCAGAGCCACCAGGCGAAGGCGAACAGTCCCAGCATCGCCACCACCAGGGCCATTTTCAGCGCCACCCCCAGCAGGATGCCCAGCCAGGTGGCCAGGCCCACCTGGGTCGACCGGCCGAGCTCGCGGGTGTGCCAGTACTCGCCGGCCAGCGCACCCAGCAGCGGGCCGGCCAGCAGGCCGATCGGCATGAAGAACACCCCGATGATGCTGCCGATGAAGGTGCCCCAGAGGGCCTTGCTGCTGGCGCCCACCCGTTGCGCGCCGACCACGGTGGCCAGGATGTCCACCGCGAACGACAGCACGGTGAGCAGGCCGAGCAGGGTGAGCGGCAACCAGCCCACGTGGACGAAGCCATCGGTCCAGGCCACCAGCAGCAGCCCGGCAAACACCAGCGGGATGCCGGGCAGGGCGGGCAGCACCACGCCCGCGATGCCGATCAGGACCAGCATCAGGGCTAGCAGATAGAAGATGAATGAATAGTCCATGCTGTACCGTATGGTATAGGAAACAGGGTTGACATCCGAAAGGATTTGCCAGTTGATTTTTCGTTTTGCCCGGGTTAAGTTGCAGACGCTGAGCTTGGCAAGGTCACCGTGGATCGTGGCCTGATGATGGTAGATCTTCCGGATCCGCTGCATCGTTGCACCTCGCTTCCCCCTTGCTGTCAGCCGCCTGTACCGGCGTATCCAACAACAAGACAGTTAGGGAGTAGCTAAGATGGCTGAGAAGGGCACCGTCAAGTGGTTCAACGACGCGAAGGGTTTTGGGTTCATCAGCCGTGAAAGCGGCGAAGATGTGTTCGTGCACTTCCGTGCGATCGAATCCCAGGGCTTCAAGAGCCTGAAGGAAGGTCAAGCGGTGGAGTTCGAAGTGGTCACCGGCCAGAAGGGCCTGCAGGCCGACAAGGTGAAGCCGCTCTAAGCGCACACCGCATGCCAGCATGCATGCAACACGAAAAGGGCCCGCGCAAGCGGGCCCTTTTTTTATTCGGCGGCGGTGGGGCCAGGCGCGATCAGCGCAGGATCACCTTGCCGTTGACCACGCGCACGTAGGTGTTCTCGCGGATGCCGCCGAGGTCACGCTGGTTGACCACCACAGTGCGACCGTCGTCCATGCGCACGGTGATGTCGAAGGTATCGCTGGTCACATTCTTCTGGATCTGGTTGCCGGCCAGCGCACCACCCACCGCGCCCGCTGCGGCGGCGACGTTCTGGTTGCCCTTGCTGCCGCCGGTATGGTCGGAGATTTCATGGCCGGCCACGGCACCGACGATGCCGCCGAGGATCGCACCGGTGGCCGACGGCGCAGTGCGCCCGGAGGCGACCTGGTTGATGCGGGTCACCATGCCGCAGTCGGCGCAGCGGCCGTTGTTGTAGCCGTTGTTGTTGCCATAACCGTTGTTGTAACCACTGCTGCCGTAGCCGGGCGAGGTGGTCGCGCAGCCAGCCAGTGCGACGGTGGCGACGGCGGCGGCAGCGATGAGTTGGATCTTCATGGTGGTTCTCCTGGCCAGAGGGGTGGTCGAATGCGTCTGGGGCGCATGCCGCAGATCCTGTCCTGTGCTACGTGAACAGCGCGCCAATCTCCCGCCGCCAGCGTGGCTGGCAGATGAATCAGCGGAAATCCTGGTGGCAGGCCTGGCAGTCGGACTGGATCTTCTCGACCAGCTCGCCCATGGCGATGCAATCGGCCGGGGGCGCCGCCAGCGCCTGGTTGAGGGTGGCGCGCAGGCGGCTGGCGTGCTGCTGGAAGCCCTGGCTGTCCTTCAGGGTGGGGAACGCCAGGTCGACGTCGTTGGACAGCGACCGCAGCGTCTGCAGGCGCGGCACGCTGTCGGCCAGGCTGCAGCGGTTTTGTGCCTGGGCATCGTGCAGCAGCTGCACCTGCCGGTTCATCACGTGCATGAGCGCATCGGGGAACGGGTCCTGGCGGGCCTGGATCGCACGCGCGACCATGATCGTGGCGACCAGGCCGACCAGCAGCCCGAGCACGCCCACCAGCAGGTAGCGATAGGCGGCGGAGTGACGGCGGGGCGGGGCGGGCTGGTTCATGCGGTGGCGTCCTTGAGGGTGGCTGCCGCCGATCTTACGGTGCGTCCTGTGGGTGCGGCGTACGGGTCGGCCGGGGGGAGGGTAAAATTCGCGGATGAACGACGTATTGCGCGAACGATTTGCCGGCATCGACCGGCTGTATGGGGCAGGCACCGTGGACCAGCTGTCGACCCGCCGGGTGGCGGTGGTCGGCATGGGCGGGGTCGGCTCGTGGGTGGTCGAAGCGCTGGCGCGCACGGCGGTGGGGCATATGACCCTGATCGATGCCGACGACATCTGCGTGTCCAACACCAACCGCCAGCTGCCGGCGCTGGCCGGCCAATACGGGCGCAACAAGGCCGAGGCGATGGCCGAGCGCTGCCATGCGATCAATCCGGACATCCAGGTGGATGCGATCGCCTCGTTCCTGACCGTGTCGAACATGGTGGAACTGCTGGACCGCGATTTCGACCTGGTGATCGATGCCTGCGACAGTTTCCGGGTCAAGGTGGAAACCATCGCCTGGTGCCGCCGACGCAAGCTGCCGATCCTCACCGTGGGCGCGGCCGGCGGGCGTACCGATCCGACGCTGGTGCGCATCCGCGATGTGTCGCGCACCGAGCACGACGCGATGATGGCGTTGATCCGCAAGAAGCTGCGCAGCGATTTCAACTTCCCCAAGAACGCCTCGCGCTACTTCGGCGTGCCCGCGGTGTATTCGCTGGAGAACGTGAAGTACCCGCAGGCCGATGGCAGCGTGTGCGGCATCCGCCCGAACCTCGGGGCGGACGCGGCGTTGAAGCTGGACTGCGGCGCCGGCCTCGGCGCGGCCACCCACATCACCGGGGCGTTCGCGTTCGCCGCGGTGGGCAAGGCGCTGGAGATGCTGTTGAAGAAGCCGGCGGCGGCCGCCAAGGCCGATTGAAACCCGCGTGCTTGGTAGAGCCGACCGTTGGTCGGCTGCCGTTGCGTGAACCACCGGTCGGCTGCCGTTGCGCCGACAGCCGACCAACGGTCGGCGCTACGCTGCCAGGCCAAAGAGTGCGCGCGCATTGGCCGTCGTCTGCGCGGCAATCTCCTCGGCCGGCTGCCCGCGCAGCCGCGCCACCGTTTCCAGGATCACCGGTAGCCGCGAAGGCTCGTTGCGTTCGCCGCGGATGCCGGCATCGGGCTGGTCCGGCGCATCGGTTTCCAGCAGCAATTGCTCCAGCGGCATCCGTGCCACCAGCCGTTGCAGCCGCTGCGCACGGTCGTAGGTCAACGGACCGCCAAGACCCAGCAGAAAACCCAGTTTGTGCAGTTGCGCGGCCTGCTCCGGACTGCCCGGGAAGCTGTGGACGACGCCACGCAGCCCGCCCACCTGCCTGATTGCCGCGATCACCGCATCGACCGCGCGCCGTGCATGCACGATGACCGGCAGGTCGAACTCGCGGGCCAGGCGCAGTTGCCCCACGAAATACTGCTGTTGCAGCTCCGCATCCAGCCCCTCGACGAAGAAATCCAGCCCGCATTCGCCGACCGCGCACGGGCGCTCGCGCTCGATCCAGGCGCGCAGTTCGTCAAGATGCCCGGCACGGTGCTCGGCCAGGAACATCGGGTGCAGCCCGTAGGCCGGATGCAGTCCCTCGGCCGACTGGCAGGTCTGGCGCAGCTTGGGCCAGCTGGCGGCGGTCACCGCCGGCACGATCTGCGTACCCACCCCGGCCGCACGTGCCCGCGCGACCACCTCGGCGCGATCGGCATCAAACTCGCCGGCGTCGAGGTGGCAATGGCTGTCGACCAGGATCACGCGCGGCGTTTGCGCGGCAGGGCGGGCGGCACCGCTGCGCTGCGATTCTTCCAGTTGGCCAGCAGCAGCGTGCCCAGGCCCAGCAGGATCTCGTCCACGAACGGCACCGGATCGGGAATGAACAGGGTCAGCGCGAACAGGCCGGCGGTCAGCTTGAACAGCGTGGGGTAGCGCAACCGGCGCGCCCATTCCAGCATCGGCAGCAGCAGGGGATTGGCCATGACGCACTCCTCGGACAGATGCTGTAAACGCTATCACGAGCCCCATCGACACAGAACCTGAATGGGTAAGGGGGGCGTGCACGCACTGTGGAGATTCCGTTCAGGCACCGCATGCTGGAATCCGCTCAAGAACGTTGCGGATCGCCCGCAGGGAGCCGGATATGAAAAGTACTACCACCACTGCTTTGGTCGCTGCTGGCGCGCTGCTCGTCGGCGGCATCGCCACCGCTGCCTTCATGAAGAGTGGCTCGTCCGCCCCCGATCCGGTGACGGCGACGCAGACCCGGCCCACCCTGGACACCACCCCGCTGGCCGACGATGGCGCCCGCACCGATGCCGTCGCGGTGGACAACAAGGCCGGCAAGCTGGAGTACGCCGACATCGTCAAGGTCGATCCGCTGACCAGGAAGGAGAAGGCCTACGCCACGGTGATCGGTACCGAGCCGGTGCGCGAAACCTCCACCACCCAGACCCCGCATGAAGTCTGCGAGGACGTGGTCGTGCAGGAACGCCTGCCCGAGCGCGATGGCAACGTCGGCGGCACCGTGGCCGGTGCCGTCATCGGTGGCCTGCTCGGCAATCAGGTCGGCGGCGGCAACGGCCGCAAGGCCGCGACTGCCGCTGGCGCGGTGGCCGGTGGCCTGATCGGCAACACGGTCGACAAGCGCCACGTCGGTGGCCGCGTGGTCAACCGGACCGAGCGCCAGTGCCATACCGAAACGGCGACCTCCGAGTCGACCAAGGTCACCGGCTACAACGTGACCTACCGCAATGAAGACGGCACCACCGGCACGATGCGCATGGCCAGCAAGCCGGGCAACCGCATTCCGATGGGCACCAGCAACGCGGTCACCGGCTACAACGTGACCTACCGCTACGACGGCGCCGAGAAGACCGTGAAGATGGACAACAAGCCGAGCAGCGATCGCCTGCCGGTGATCGATGGCCAGCTGGTCACCCAGACTGCGGCACTGGATTCGAACAAGCAGTGATGTTTCGCGCCGCTTGATGGGGCGAGCAACAGGCCGGCCTAGTCCGGCCTGTTGCGTTTTGCTGTGGCGGCCGGCGCGACCGGCGGGCCCGATCAATGACATCCATTGGCCTGCGCGCGCAGCGTCTGCGAAGATCGATGCCGGCATGGCACAGGGCATGGGCATGAGCATCTTCGATCTGCAACTGGAAACCGACCGATTGATCCTGCGCCCGCCGCGGGCAGAGGATTTCGACGCGTTCCTGCGCTTCTGCACCGACCCGGAGGTCATGCAGCACCTCGGTGGCGTGCAGGCGCCATCGCAGGCCTGGCGCAGTTTCTGCTGCCTGGCCGGCAGTTGGCACCTGTACGGTTTTTCGATGTTTTCGGTGATCGAAAAGAGCAGCGGTGACTGGGTCGGTCGGATGGGGCCGTGGCAGCCGCTGGACTGGCCGGGCACCGAAGTCGGCTGGAGCATCCGCCGTGAAAGCTGGGGCAAGGGCTACGCGCCCGAAGCCGCCGTGGCCAGCATCGAGTGGGCGTTCGACACGCTGGGCTGGGACGAGGTGATCCACACCATCGATGCGGCCAACGAGAACTCCAAGGTCGTCGCGCGCAAGCTCGGCAGCACGCTGCTGCGGATGGGTGAACTGCCGCCCCCGCACGGTGGCAAACCGATCGAAATCTGGGGCCAGTCGCGCGGCCAATGGCGGGCGCGCCGCGGCCCCTGATGGCCATGCTGCACCCGCGCTTGGCAAGCGGCGCGGGTTGCGGCCAGACTCCCGGCGTGGTCGATTTGGCCGCGCGTCACGGAGGCTGATGGATGTTTGCCGTGGTTCCCGATCCGATTCCCGCCCGCATGAAGGCCCTCAACCGGGCCGAGATCTGCGACGCCAACTTCATCGATTTCGTGCAGCAGTGGCAGGGCGATCCGACGCCGCGGCCAGCGCCGGACGCGCCGATCCTGCCGGGCAGCACGCTGGATGCGCAGGGCTTCGATGCGCTGTTCGAGTCGCAGCTGATCAGCCGCCACCTGGACCTGATGGCGCGCGTGCTGCGCGTGCAGAACAAGGTCTTCTACACCATCGGCTCGTCCGGCCACGAGGGCAATGCGCTGGTGGCGCGGCTGGCGCGGCACACCGATCCGGCGTTTCTGCACTACCGCTCGGGCGCGTTCATGGCCGAGCGCTTCCGCCAGTTGCCGGGCATGGACCCGGTGCTGGATGCGGCCCTGTCCTTCGCCGCCAGTTGCGATGATCCGGCCAGCGGCGGGCGGCACAAGGTGTGGGGCAGCAAGCCGTTGTGGGTGCTGCCGCAGACCTCCACCATCGCCTCGCACCTGCCCAAGGCGCTGGGCACGGCCATGGCGATCGAAAGCGCGCGGCGGATCGGGCACGCGCTGCCGATTCCCGAAGACAGCGTGGTGATCTGCTCCTTCGGCGATGCCTCCTCCAACCATGCCACCGCGCAGACCGCGTTCAACACCGCCGCCTGGGCGGCTTACCAGCGACTGCCGGCACCGGTGCTGTTCGTCTGCGAAGACAACGGCATCGGTATCTCGGTGAAGACCCCGGACGGCTGGATCGCGCAGAACTTCAGCCACCGTCCGGGGCTGGACTACTTCTTTGCCGATGGCCTGGACCTGGCCAGCGGCCATGCCCAGGTGCAGCGCGCGCTGGAGCACTGCCGGCGCACGCGGCGGCCGACCTTCCTGCATCTGCGCACCACGCGGTTGATGGGCCATGCCGGTACCGATTTCGAGATCGAGTGGCGGCCGCTGCCGGAGCTGTGCGCGGCCGAAGCGGCCGATCCCCTGCTGCGCTCGGCGCAGATCGCCCTCGAATCGGGCTGGATGGACGGCG
This sequence comes from Stenotrophomonas sp. Steno-Z1, assembly GCF_056393175.1. NCBI lineage: Bacteria > Pseudomonadati > Pseudomonadota > Gammaproteobacteria > Lysobacterales > Lysobacteraceae > Stenotrophomonas > Stenotrophomonas sp. Steno-Z1. Next base: position 852,753 of record NZ_JBWJPB010000001.1, read on the forward strand.
CGCAGGTGCTGCAGCGCTACGAAGCGATGCGTACGCGCTGTTTTGCCGCGGCTGAAGAAGCCGACCGCCGGCCCAAGCTGGATGGCCTGGCGCAGATCCTGGCCCCGCTGGCGCCGTACTCGCCGGCGGCCGTGCAGGCCGAGGCAGGCCGCGTGGCCGCTGCCGAAGCGCGCCTGGCCGCGTTCGGCAGCGAGGCGCAGTTGCCCGAGCGGCAGCCGCCGCGGCACCTGGCGATCCAGATCAACCAGGGCCTGCACGAACTCATGGCGAAGTACCCGTCCACGCTGTTGTTCGGCGAAGACGTGGCGCAGAAGGGCGGGGTGTATACCGTCAGCAGGGGCCTGCTCAAGGCGTTCGGTCCGCGCCGGGTGTTCAACACGCTGCTGGATGAAACCATGATCCTGGGCATGGCCCAGGGCCTGGCGAACCTGGGCATGCTGCCGATCCCGGAGATCCAGTACCTGGCGTACCTGCACAACGCGGCCGACCAGTTGCGCGGTGAGGCGTGTTCGCTGCAGTTCTTCTCCAACGACCAGTACCGCAACCCGATGTTGGTGCGTATTGCCGGGCTGGGCTACCAGAAGGGGTTTGGCGGCCATTTCCACAACGACAACTCGATCGCCGCGCTGCGCGACATCCCGGGGCTGGTGGTGGGCTGCCCGTCGCGTGGCGACGACGCGGCGATGATGTTGCGCACCCTGGTCGCGCTGGCCCAGGTCGACGGACGGGTGTCGGTGTTCCTGGAGCCCATCGCGCTGTACATGACCAAGGACCTGTACGCGCCCGGCGACGGCCAGTGGCTGTTCGCCTACCCGCCGCCGGAGCAGACGATGCTGCCCGGCGAGGGCCGGGTGTACGACCCCGAGGCCAGCGACCTGGTGATCTTCACCTATGGCAATGGCGTGCCGATGAGCCTGCGCGCAGCGCGCACCCTCCAGTCCGAGCTGGGCTGGCAGGTGCGGGTGGTGGACCTGCGCTGGCTGGTGCCGCTCAATGCCGGTTTCATCGCCCAACAGGCGGCCGATGCCCAGCGGGTGCTGGTGGTCGATGAAGGCCGGCACAGCGCGGGGGTGGGGGAGGGCGTCATCACCGCGCTGGTCGAGGCGGGGCTGGGCCACCTGCCGCTGCAGCGCGTTTGCGGCGCCGACACCTATACGCCACTGGCAGGGGCAGCAATGTGCGTGCTTCCAAGCGACAATGCACTGGTAAGCGCCGCCCGGGTACTGGCGCAGGACCTCTGACGCATGTGTGGATTGGCAGGAATGCTGCTGCCGGCTCCGGTAATGGAGCCGGCCGTACTGGAACAGCTGGCGCGACGCATGGGCGACGCGTTGATCCACCGTGGCCCGGATGACAGCGGGGTGTGGGCCGATGCCAGCGGCGGCGTCGCGCTGGCGCACCGACGGCTGAGCATCCTGGACCTGTCCCCGCTGGGCCACCAGCCGATGGCGTCCAACGACGGGCGCTACGTGCTCGCCTACAACGGCGAGGTCTACAATTTCGCCGCCCTGCGCGCCGACCTGGAGGCCCTGGGGCATACCTTCCGCGGCCATTCCGACACCGAGGTGCTGCTGGCCGCGTTCGTGGCCTGGGGCCTGGATGCCACCCTGCAGCGCGCCAATGGCATGTTCGCCATCGCGCTGTGGGATCGCGCCGAGCAATGCCTGTGGCTGGCCCGCGACCGGGTCGGCAAGAAGCCGCTGTACTACGGCTGGGCCGGCGAGGCACTGGTGTTCGGCTCGGAGCTGAAGGCGCTGTGGCAACACCCGCACTTCGACAACGACATCGACCGCGATGCGCTGACCCTGCTGCTGAAGCTGGATTACATCCCCGCGCCGCACTGCATCCACGCGCGCTGCTTCAAGCTGATGCCCGGCCGGGTGCTGCGGCTGGATGCGGCCACGGTGGCCGCCGGTGCCGACGCTCACCGGCCGGACCAGCAGCAGGTACCGTTCTGGAACGCGCGCGAGCGCATGCAGCAGGCCCTGGCGCAGCCGTTCGTCGGCAGCGATGCCGAGGCCGAGTCGCAGCTGGATGGTGTGCTGCGTGATGCAGTGGCGTTGCGCATGGTGGCCGACGTGCCGGTCGGGGTGTTCCTGTCCGGCGGGACCGATTCATCGGTGGTGGCCGCGTTGATGCAGGCGCAGTCGAGCACGCCGATCCACAGTTTCAGCATCGGCTTCGAGGGCTCCCACCACGACGAGGCGCCGCTGGCCAAGGCGTTGGCGCAGCACCTGGGCACCGACCACACCGAGCTGTACGTCAGCGGGGCCGACGCGCTGGCGGTGGTGCCGCAGTTGCCGGCCATGTTCGATGAGCCCTTCGCCGACGCCTCGCAGGTGCCCACCGCGCTGGTGGCGAAGCTGGCGCGCGGCTCGGTGACCGTGGCGCTGTCGGGCGATGGCGGCGATGAGCTGTTCTTCGGTTATAGCCGCTACCAGCGCGCACTGCGCAACTGGGCGATGCTGGGCAGGGTGCCGGCGCCCCTGCGGCGCTGGATGGCCGCCCATTCCACCACCCAGGGCGAGGCCTCGCGTACCGGCGGGTTGGCCGCGTTGCTGGCCGAAACCGGGGCGCGGGGGATCGGCGATGTGTACCGCAACCGGATCTCGCGCTGGCGCGATCCGGCTGCGGCGGTGAAGGGAGCTGCCGGGGCGGGCAGCTTCTATGACCTCGCCGACCCGCTGCATGGCGCCGGCTCACCGGCCGATGCGATGATGCTGGCCGACTTCAACACCTATTTGCCTGATGACCTGCTGTGCAAGGTGGACCGCACCAGCATGGCGGTCAGCCTGGAGGCACGCGCACCGCTGCTGGACTGGCGCGTGGCCGAGTTCGCCTGGTCGCTGCCGCTGTCGATGAAGCACCGCGATGGCGTGAGCAAGTACCTGCTCAAGCGGGTGCTTGGCCGCTATGTACCGCAGGACATGGTGCACCGCCCCAAGCGCGGCTTCGGCGCGCCGGTCAGCGAGTGGCTCAAGGGCGACCTGCGCGGTTGGGCCGATGAACTGCTCGACCCGGCCCGGCTGGCGGCCGAAGGAGTCTTCAACGTCGAGGCGGTGGTGCCGCTGTGGCAGCAGTTCCAGCAGGGCGAGCGCAAATGGCACACGCACCTGTGGAACGTGCTGATGTTCCAGGCCTGGCAGGCGCATTGGCGCCACGTCCGCGCCGGGGTCGAACGCGGCTGACATTGCGCGCAGCCACCCATGGGGTGGCTCTACGAGGGAAGGCCGGCGGTCTGCCCCCCCGCGTAGAGCCACGCCATGCGTGGCCGGGGCCGCCGACGACGCCTGACCAACAGGCAGCCCACAGGTTGGCACCACTCGGGGAAAGCCCCACAGTCGTGAACCCCCGTAGAGCGACGCCATGCGTGGCTGGGACCGCCGACCACGCCTGACCAACACGCAGCCCGCACAGGATGGCGCCACGGAGGAAAGCCCCCACAGTCATGGACCCCGCGTAGAGCCACGCCATGCGTGGCTCGGGCCGCCGACGCCTGACCAACAGACAGGCCCCCAGCGTGGCACCACGCGGGGAAAGCCCCCGCATTCATGGACCCCGCGTAGAGCCACGCCATGCGCGGCTGGGGCCGCCGACCACGCCTGACCAACAGGCAGCCCGAAAGGTTGGCACCAGGCGAGGAAAGCCCCACAGTCGTGAACCGCCGTAGAGCCACGCCATGCGTGGCTGCGACCGCCGACGACGCCTGACCAACAGACAGCCCCCAGGGTGGCACCACCCAAGGAAAGCCCCACAGTCATGGACCCCCCGTAGAGCCACGCCATGCGTGGCTGGGACCGCCGACGACGCCTGACCAACAGGCAGCCCCCACAAGTTGGCGCCACGGAGGAAAGCCCCCACAGTCATGGCCCCCCGTAGAGCCACGCCATGCGTGGCTGGGACCGCCGACCACGCCTGACCAACAGGCAGCTCCCCACGAGCCGGCACCACCCGGCCCCCAATCAACCACAGCCCCCCCGTACAGCCACGCCATGCACGGCGGCCTCACCTTCACCGTTGCCGAAGGTTGCGCCGCCTAGGCTGGACCTTTCCCCCAACGGAGACACCCCCCATGGTCGAAGTGAAGATCGCGGTACTGGTCGGCAGCCTGCGCAAGGGCTCGCACAACAATGCGCTCGCCCACGCGCTGGAAAAGCTCGCGGCCGGCAAGGCGCGTTTCGAGCACGTCGACATCGGCGACCTGCCGCTCTACAATCAGGATCTCGACAAGAATTACCCCGCCCAGGCGATACGCCTGAAAAAGCAGATCCGTGATGCCGACGCGGTCTTGTTCGTCACCCCCGAGTACAACCGCTCGATCCCCGGCGTGCTCAAGAACGCCATCGACTTCGGCTCACGCCCCTACGGCGACAGCGCCTTCGCCGGCAAGCCGGCGGCCGTGGTCGGTGCCTCGATCGGGGTCATCGGCACCGCGCTGGCCCAGCAGCACCTGCGCAACGTGCTGGCCTACCTGGACATGCCCGTGCTGGGCCAGCCGGAGGTGTTCCTGCAGGTCAAGGACGGACTGATCGACGAGGCGGGCAACATCAGCAACGCGGGCACGCAGACGTTCCTGCAGGGGTTCATCGACACCTTCCTGGCCTGGATCGCCACCCACGGCGGTCAGCATTGAGCCGGGTGCTTCTGCGATAATGGCAGGACGACGGGCGCCGCAACGGCGCCTGTCGCACTAAATGCGACGCTTGCGGCCGATGCTGCCGGCACTACCGGTATGCCCAGCTCATCCACCGCTTATCCACAGGGTTGTGCATGGCTGGGGCGGTCGCTACGTGCCTACCATGCCCCATGCTCCGCACTGCAGGAAGTACACCCCCACATGTCTGCCCGTTCTGGCTTCCGTTCCGACCGCAAAGACCGCGGTGACCGCTTCGACCGCGACGAATCGCGGATCGACCAGTTGCGCGTGCCGCCGCATTCGATCGAGGCCGAACAGGCGGTGCTGGGCGGGTTGATGCTGGCACCGGAGAGCTACGACCGGGTCAACGACCAGCTGACCGAGACCGACTTCTACCGCCGCGATCACCAGATGATCTACCGCGCGATCCGCGAGTTGTCCGAGCGCGATCGTCCGTTCGATGCGGTGACCCTGGGCGAGTGGTTCGAATCGCAGGGCCGGATGGAGCTGGTGGGTGATGGCGCCTACCTGATCGAACTGGCCAGCACCACGCCGTCGGCGGCCAACATTGCCGCCTACGCCGAGATCGTGCGCGACAAGGCGGTGCTGCGCCAGCTGATCCAGGTCGGCACCGATATCGTCAACGACGGCTTCCAGCCCGAAGGCCGCGAAAGCAGCGAGCTGCTCTCGGCGGCGGAAAAGTCGGTGTTCGCGATCGCCGAGCAGGGCGCACGTGGCCGCACCGATTTCGTGGCGATGCCCGGCGCGCTGAAGGACGCCTTCGAAGAGCTGCGCAACCGCTTCGAGAACGGTGGCAACATCACCGGCCTGCCGACCGGCTATGCCGACTTCGATGCGATGACCTCCGGCCTGCAGCCGACCGACCTGATCATCCTGGCCGCGCGTCCGGCCATGGGCAAGACCACCTTCGCACTGAACATCGCCGAATACGCCGCGATCAAGTCCAAGAAGGGCGTGGCGGTGTTCTCGATGGAAATGTCCGCCTCGCAGCTGGCGATGCGCTTGATTTCCTCCAACGGCCGCATCAACGCCCAGCGCCTGCGTACCGGCCAGCTGGAAGATGAGGACTGGAGCCGGGTCACCGGCGCGATCCGGATGCTGAAGGAAACCAAGATCTTCATCGACGACACGCCAGGCGTGTCGCCGGAAATCCTGCGCTCCAAGTGCCGCCGCCTCAAGCGCGAGCACGACCTGGGCCTGATCGTGATCGACTACCTGCAGCTGATGAGCGTGCCGGGCAACAGCGAAAACCGCGCGACGGAAATCTCGGAGATCTCGCGTTCGTTGAAGGGCCTGGCCAAGGAGCTCAACGTGCCGGTGATCGCGCTGTCCCAGCTCAACCGCTCGCTGGAAACGCGTACCGACAAGCGCCCGGTGATGGCCGACCTTCGTGAATCCGGCGCTATCGAGCAGGACGCGGACATGATCGTGTTCATCTACCGCGACGACTACTACAACAAGGAAAACTCGCCGGACAAAGGCCTGGCCGAGATCATCATCGGCAAGCACCGAGGTGGTCCGACCGGCTCGTGCAAACTCAAGTTCTTTGGCGAATACACCCGCTTCGACAACCTGTCGCACGATTCGGTGGGGTCGTTCGAGTAACGGCGCAGGCCCTGCGGTGGTGTTGGCCGTGGGCTGCACTCTGGCGAATCGGGTGAAGGCGAATCCGGCGAATCCAACCCGGAAGGTGACGACCGTTGGTCGGTACGCCGCGGCACCGGTCCCGGAGCAGGGTAGAGCCGAGCCATGCTCGGCTGCTCTTCCTGCAGCGCGCCGGGCGCGTCAGCCGAGCATGGCTCGGCTCTACCTCCGCGTGTAGGCAGCCGAGCATGGCTCGGCTCTACCCCCTTCTACCTTGGCGGTGGTGTTGGCTGCGGACTGCACTCCGGTGAATCGGGTGAATCCAACCCGGGAGGTGACGACCGTTGGGCGGTACGCCGCGGCACCGGTCCCGGAGCAGGGTAGAGCCGAGCCATGCTCGGCTGCTCTTCCGGCAGCGCTCCGGGTGCGTCAGCCGAGCGTGGCTCGGCTCTACCTCGCCTCTGGTCAGCCGAGCATGGCTCGGCTCTACCTCGCCTTTGGTCAGCCGAGCGTGGCTCGGCTCTACCTCGCCTCTGGCCAGCCGAGCATGGCTCGGCTCTACCTCCACGTGTAGGCAGCCGAGCATGGCTCGGCTCTGCCCCCTTCCGCTGTGTCGTGCTGTTATTCATCCGCGTATTCCCACGTTCGTCGGCGCTGGTCGATGTTCGTCGCATGCGGCTTGCCGGCCGATCGGCGCGGTCGCAGTGTAGAGCCGTGGGCAATGACGCCCCGTGCGGTGGAGACCGATGATGAAGACCCTGTTCGCGCTGGGCGTGTGGTGCCTGCTGTTCGTGCTGTGCTGGCCGCTGGCGATCCTGGCGTTGGTGGCCTGGCCGTTCGTGTGGCTGCTGAGCCTGCCGTTCCGCCTGGTCGGGATCACCTTCTCGGCGTTGTTCGCGTTCCTGCGCGCGCTGTTCATGCTGCCGGCGCGACTGCTGGGCGGCGGCCCGGTGGCCGCATGAGCCGGCTGTGCGCTGGACTGGTCGCGCTGTGGTTGGCGGCGCCTGCGTTCGCCGCCGAACCGCCCAAGGCGTGGGTGGAACGGCAGCAACCTGGTCAGGTGGGTGCCGAGCCTGCGGCTGGCAAGGACGCGCCGAAGCAACACTGCCGGGTGGTGAAGGAATGGAAAGTGGGCGAGGTGGTCGCGCAGCATCGGGTCTGTGAGGACGCGCCGAAGGTGCCGGCTGCGGCCGCGCCGGAGACGATCCGGACACGTACGTGATGTCGATGGGCACGGCCGGTGGCCGGCTTGTGGACATTGCGTGGAGCCGGCCAGCGGCCCGCTCTACCGGTTTTGTCGGTGCTGCGCCTAGACTGCTGTCTGCTTTCAGACAGGGAGGTGGTCATGACGCTGACTCAACAGGAATTCACGGCGCTCTGCGCATCGCATGGGTTCGGCGCGCATGTCGGCGTGCTGCGGCCGTGGCTGCGGCCGCGCGTAGGGTTCAGTCGCCGCGCGGAGACGGATGCACCGATCGGCGCATCGCGGATCGGCGGCGGGCCGGATGTCCCCGCCGGCTTTGAATGGCCTAACCACAAGGGCAGGGCGCTGGACTTCCTGCTGCAGATCAACCTGGCCGACGTGCAGGGTCTGCAGTGCGGGCTGGATCTGCCCGCACAGGGCGTGCTGTCGTTCTTCTACGACACCGAGACGCAACCGTGGGGCTATGACCCGGCCGATCGCAGCGGGCATGTCATCGGCCTGTTCGACGCGGACGGGTTGCGGCGCCTGCCTCCGCCGGATGCGGAGGCCGCGTTGGTGCCGTCCGCGTTGGCGTTCCATCAGGCCTGGAGCCTGCCGCATTCGTTTACGTCCGAGGGCGAAGAGGTGGCGCAGGCGCTGCGTGACGCCGGGCTGGGCTGGGACGACGCGGCCGAGGAGGGCTACTACGCACTGGTGGAGGATATCGCCGACTTGGGCTCCCCGACGCCGCGCGAGCGGCACGGTCTGGGCGGGTGGTCGCATAACGTGCAGGGCGACATGGCACTGGAAGCGCAGCTGGTCAGCCATGGCTTGTATTGCGGCGACCCGAGCGGATATGGCGATCCCCGCGCCGCTGCGCTGGCGGCTGGTGTGGCCGACTGGGCGATGCTGCTGCAGCTGGATTCGGACGACGAGGCGATGTGGGGCGATTCGGGAAAGCTGTACGCCTGGGTCCGCCGGCAGGACCTGGCCGCGCGGGATCTGTCGCAGACCTGGCTGGGCTTGCAGTGCTGCTGACAAAATCGCGCCGGCGCTACCAGAGAGGGTCGACGCGCCGCCAGCAGCCCGGACCACCGGAGCCATGTTCGAGGCGCCGCCGGCAGTGGTTGGCACCGGGCAAGCACGCACAAAAAACCCCGCCTTGGCGGGGTTTTTCGTTACACGATCCGCAGGGCGATCAGTTCGCCTTGTGGATGGCGCGCTTGCTCACGGCCATGGCGGCGTCGTGCACGGCTTCGGACAGCGACGGGTGGGCGTGGCAGATGCGCGCCAGGTCGTCGGCCGAGCCGCTGAACTCCATGGTCAGCACGCCTTCGTGGACCAGTTCGGAGACGTTGGCGCCGACCAGGTGCATGCCCAGGATGCGATCGGTTTCGGCATGCGCCAGCACCTTCACGAAACCGGCCGGCTCGATCATCGCCACGGCACGGCCGTTGGCGGCGAACGGGAAGCTGCCGGCCTTGTACGGGATGCCTTCGGCCTTCAACTGCTGCTCGGTCTTGCCGACCCAGGCCAGCTCCGGCTCGGTGTAGATGACCCACGGGATGGTGTCGAAGTTGACGTGGCCCGGCAGGCCCGCGATCAGTTCGGCCACCGCGATGCCTTCCTCGAAGCCCTTGTGCGCCAGCATCGGCCCGCGCACGCAGTCACCGACCGCCCAGACGCCATCCACGCCGGTGTGGCAGTGGTCGTCCACTTCGATCTGGCCGCGCTCGTTGATCTTGACGCCGGTGCCTTCGGCCAGCAGGCCCTTGGTGGCGGCGCGACGGCCGACGGCCACCAGCAGCTTGTCCACGATCAGGCTCTTCTCGCCTTCGGCGTCGGTGTAGGTCAGGGCGACTTCCTTCTTCTTGCCCTTGGCGGTCACTTCGGCCTTGGAGACCTTGGCCCCCAGGCGGATGTCCAGGCCCTGCTTCTTGAATTCCTTGGCGGCCGCCTTGGCCACCTCGGTATCGGCGGCGGCCAGGAAGTCCGGCAGGGCTTCCAGGATGGTCACTTCCGAACCCAGGCGCTTCCAGACGCTGCCCAGTTCCAGGCCGATCACGCCGGCGCCGATCACGGCCAGGCGGGCGGGGACCTCGGTGAAGTCCAGGCCGCCGACGTTGTCGACGATGGTCTCGCCGTCGAACTTGGCGAACGGCAGTTCGATCGAATCCGAACCGGCGGCGATGATCACGTTGGTGCCCTTGAGCTCGACGATGGCGCCGTCGTGCTGGGTGACCTTGACCACGTTGCCCGGCTGCAGCTCACCGAAGCCGTAATAGGCGGTGACTTTGTTGGCCTTGAACAGCATGCCGATGCCGCCGGTGAACTGCTTGACGATCTTGTCCTTGCGGCCAACCATCGCTTCGACGTCGATCTTGGCATCCTTGAAGCTGATGCCGTGGTCGCCAAAGATGTGGCCCATGTTCCAGAACTGGCGCGAGGAATCCAGCAGCGCCTTGGACGGAATGCAGCCCACGCGCAGGCAGGTGCCACCGAGGGCCGGCTTGCCGTCCTTGCCCAGGGCAGCGTCGATGCAGGCGGTCTTCAGACCCAGCTGCGCGGCGCGGATGGCGGCATGGTAGCCGGCCGGGCCGGCACCGATGACGACGACGTCGAATTGTTCAGCCATTGAGATATTCCTTGTTGCAGTCCCGAGCTTCGGTCGAAGCCGGTGGCGCGCAGGCGCCGGGGAGAGAGCAGGGTGCACCGTGCCGTAAAACCAATACCCCTCCGCGCAGGCGCGGAGGGGTAGGCGGTCTTACAGGCCGAACAGCATGCGGCCCGGGTTTTCCAGCTGGTTCTTGATGTCCACCAGGAACTGCACCGAGTCCTTGCCATCGATGATGCGGTGGTCGTAGGACAGCGCCAGGTACATCATCGGCGCGATCACGACCTGGCCGTTCTGGGCGATCGGACGCTCCTTGATGGCGTGCATGCCCAGGATGGCGCTCTGCGGCGGGTTGATGATCGGGGTCGACAGCAGCGAGCCGAAGGTGCCGCCGTTGGTCACGGTGAAGGTGCCGCCCTGCAGTTCTTCCAGGCTCAGCTTGCCGTCACGGGCCTTCTTGGCGTAGTCGGCGATGGTCTTCTCGATGTCGGCAAACGACATGCGCTCGACGTTGCGCAGCACCGGGGTGACCAGGCCCTTGTCGGTCGACACGGCGATGGAGATGTCCGAGTAGCCATGATAGATGACGTCGTCGCCGTCGATCGAGGCGTTGACCAGCGGGAAGCGCTGCAGCGCGTTGGCGGCGGCCTTCACGAAGAAACTCATGAAGCCGAGCTTGATGCCATGGGCCTTGACGAACTCGTCCTGCAGGTCCTTGCGCGCGGCCGAGACCTTGGACAGGTCGACCTCGTTGAAGGTGGTCAGCATGGCCGTGCTGTTCTTGGACTGCATCAGGCGCTCGGCGATGCGCTTGCGGATGCGGGTCATCGGCACGCGTTCTTCCGGACGTGCGCCACCGGCCTTGCCGGCGCCGCCGTTGCGGGCGAAGTTGACGATGTCTTCCTTGGTCACCGCGCCGCGACGGCCGGTGCCGTCCACGTCGGCCGGGTTCACGCCTTCGGTGATCGCGGTGAAGCGGGCACCCGGGGGCAGGGCATCGGCGGAGGACTTGGCGGCCGGGGCCGGCGCGGCGGCAGCGGCCGGCGCAGCGGCAGCAGGTGCTGCGGCTGCCGGGGCGGCCTCGGCCTTCTTCTCTTCCGCAGCCGGGGCAGCCGCCGCGGCGCCTTCTTCGATGACGGCCACGACCTGGCTGGAGGTCACGGTGGCGCCCACCTCGAACTTGATCTCCTTCAGCACGCCATCGACCGGCGACGGCACTTCCAGGACGACCTTGTCGGTTTCCAGATCAAGCAGGTTTTCATCGCGCTTGACGGCATCGCCGACCTTCTTGTGCCAGGTGGCGATGGTGCCGTCGGCGACGGATTCGGGCAGTACCGGGGCTTTGACTTCGGTGGCCATGCGGGAGCTTCCTGGTTTGTCTTTTCTAGAATGAGGGAGGGGGTTATTCAGCGACCGAGTCGTTGAACGGGTTGACCAGGGCATCGGCGATCAGCTTCTGCTGTTCGATGATGTGGTCCGCCATGTGTCCAGCGGCCGGCGACGCCGAACGGGCGCGACCTGCGTAATGGATGCTCTGGCCATCGGCCAGGCAGGCCTGCAGGTGGTGGCGGATCTGGTACCAGGCACCCTGGTTCTGCGGCTCTTCCTGACACCACACCACATCGGCCGCCTTGCCGTACTTCTTCAGTTCTGCGGCCAGGGCCACGCGCGGGAACGGGTACAGCTGTTCGACGCGGATGATGGCCACATCGTCCTGGCCACGCTTGGTCTGGTCTTCCAGCAGGTCGTAGTAGACCTTGCCCGAGCACAGCACCACGCGCTTGACCTTCTTGGCCTCCGCGTTGGCATCGCCGATCAGGTGCTGGAACTCGCCATTGGCCAGTTCTTCCAGGCTGGACACCGCCAGCTTGTGGCGCAGCAGCGACTTGGGCGACATCACGATCAGCGGCTTCCGGGTGGTCATGCGCATCTGGCGACGCAGCATGTGGTACGCCTGCGCCGGGGTCGACGGCACGCACACCAGCATGTTCTCCAGCGCGCACAACTGCAGGAAACGCTCCAGGCGTGCGGAGCTGTGCTCCGGGCCCTGGCCTTCGTAACCGTGCGGCAGCAGCAGGGTCAGGCCGGTGATGCGGCCCCACTTGGCTTCGCCGGCAGCGATGAACTGATCGATCACCACCTGGGCGCCGTTGGCGAAGTCGCCGAACTGGCCTTCCCAGATGCACAGGGTGTTCGGATCGGTGGTGGAGAAGCCGTACTCATAGGCCATCACCGCTTCTTCGCTGAGCAGCGAATCGATGATGGTGGCCTGTTCCGGCGACTCGACCAGCTGGCGCAGCGGCAGGTAGTAGTTGTCGGTCTTCTGGTCGTGCAGGATCGCGTGGCGGTGGGTGAACGTACCGCGGCCGACGTCCTGGCCGACCAGGCGCAGGCTGTTGCCTTCGTCCAGGACGGTGGCGTAAGCCAGGTTTTCGGCAAAGCCCCAGTCGCCCGGGATCTCGCCGGCAGCCATCTTGCGACGGTCGTCGTACACCTTGGCCACGCGCGAGTGCAGTTCCACGCCTTCGGGCACGGTGTTGATCAGCGTGGCGAGCTGCTTGACCTTCTCCATGCCGACGGCGGTGGAGACCGCGTCGGAGAGCTTGCCGTTGAGCAGCTTGGGCCAATCGACGTACATCCTGCTGGTGGCCGGGGTCTTTTCGACCTGGGCCAGCTCGGTGGTCACTTCACCGGCATCGAGCTTGTTGCGGTAGGCATCGACCATCGCCTTGCCGCCGCCCGCTTCGATCACGCCGGCAGCTTCCAGCGCCGCGGCGTACAGCTCGCGGGTGGTCTGGTGCTTGCGGATCACCTGGTACATCAGCGGCTGGGTGATCGCCGGTTCGTCGGCCTCGTTGTGGCCCCAACGGCGGTAGCACATCAGATCGATGACCACGTCCTTGGCGAACTTCTGGCGGAACTCGAAGGCCAGCTGCGCGGCGAACACGACCGCTTCCGGGTCATCCCCGTTCACGTGCAGCACCGGCGCGGCGATCATCTTGGCCACGTCGGTGGCATAGCGCGTGGAGCGCGTGTCCAGCGGGTTGGAGGTGGTGAAACCGACCTGGTTGTTGACCACGATGTGCACCGTGCCACCGACGGCGAAGCCGCGGGCCTGGGACATCTGGAACAGCTCCATCACCACGCCCTGGCCGGAGAAGGCCGCGTCGCCGTGGATCAGGACCGGCATCACCTGCTTGCGGGCGGTATCGCCACGACGTTCCTGGCGCGAGCGCACGCTGCCGGCCACGACCGGGTCGGCGATTTCCAGGTGCGACGGGTTGAACGCCAGCGCCAGGTGGACGGCGCCGCCCGGGGTGGAGACGTCGGCGGAGAAGCCCATGTGGTACTTCACGTCACCGGCCGAGGCGTGGTCGTCGTGCTCGAACTTGCCTTCGAACTCGTCGAACAGCTTGCGCGGGCTCTTGCCCAGCGTGTTGACCAGCACGTTCAGGCGGCCGCGGTGGGCCATGCCGATCACCACGTCCTTGACGCCATCCTTGCCGGCGTCACGGATGATGGTGTCCATCATCGGGATCAGCGCATCGCCGCCTTCCAGCGAGAAACGCTTCTGGCCGACGTACTTGGTGTGCAGGTAGCGCTCCAGGCCTTCGGCCGCGGTCAGGCGCTCCAGGGTGCGGCGCTGGGTGTCGGCATCCAGGTTGTAGTTGCCACCGGCCGTTTCCAGGCGCTGGTACAGCCACTGGCGCTGCTCGACCTCGGAGATGTGCATGAATTCCGCACCGATCGAGCCGGTGTAGGTCTTCTTCAGGCGCTCCAGCAGGTCGCGCAGTTTCATCCGCGGCTGGCCGGCGATGCCGCCGGTGCTGAACTCGCTGCCCAGGTCGCTCTCGGACAGGCTGTGGAACGGCAGCCCCAGGTCCGGCGGGTTGGTCGGCGGGGTCAGGCCCAGCGGGTCCAGGCGGGCACCGAGGTGGCCACGCGAACGGTAGGCGGTGATCAGACGGCCGACATTGCGCTCGCGCTCATCGCCGGCACCGGTGGCAGAACCGCTGTTGACAGCGTTCTTGGCAGCGTCGGTGATGTGGGCGATGACGGCCGAGTGCGGAATGTCACCGGCTTCGCGGCCCTTGAAGCCGTCGAAGTAGGTCTTCCATTTGGGATCGACACTGTCCGGAGAAACGAGGTACTGCTCGTACAGATCCTCGATATAGGAGGCGTTGCCGCCGGCGAGCTGCGAAGACTGCGCAAACTGCTTCAGTAGATTGTCCACGATGGAGGGTCGGATTCGCTTGTGGGGTAAGGCTTCGATGATCCGGCAGGGAAAAGTGAATAGCCCTGCGCGGGCGGTATCTAACTCCACAAATTGTACCCCCATCGGGACAGGAAGGGGCACCGCGGCGGCCGTGGCAGGACCTGCGGTGTCATTCCCAGACAGGTTCGAGCCCGTGGCGTGAGCTACAGGCCGATGGCCCGTAGTTCGCTGCATTCCCGCGAACGTTCCCATACGCGCTGCAAACCGTCCTGCAACGGTCGCGAACGTGCTGGCAGCGAGAGCCCTGCCTCGCCATCGAAACGCTGGCCGCTGAGACGAAAGTAGTAGTCGCCGGCATCGTTGAGCAGGCAGGCCGAGGCCAGTGCGCGGTCGATCGGGTCGGTTGGCTGGCGCAGGCGGAACACGCTGGGCAGCCGCTGCAGCAGCCCCAGCAGGGGTGAACCGGCGTGGGCGATGGCCGCTGGGTCGTGGACGATCAGCCAGGCCTGCTTGTCGTGGCGGGCGGTGGCGAAGCGGCGCAGGGCCTCCAGCACCGGCGGGGCGTCAAGCAGGCCGGGGTCGAGCTGGCGGCTGTGTATCCACACCTGGCGGCGGGCACGGTGGACCACGGCGGTGGTGATCGCCACCGCCTCCTCGGCATTATCGATCTGGGCCGCCCCTGTCAGCACCCGGCGCATGTGCTGGTGGGCGATGCCCGCTTCCTCGAACACCTCGCCGTGCGGCAGGAAGCCCTGCCGGGTATAGAACACCCGGGCCGGCAGCTGGGCATGCAGGGTCACCTCGGGCCAGCCGCGGGCCCGGGCCACCTCGACCAGGGCCAGCAGCAGCGCTTCGCCGACGCCGTGGCCGCGCCAATCGGCCAGCACGGCCATCCGGCCGATCCGGCCATCCGGGGTGAGCCGGCCGGCCCCGACCGGCGTGCCGTCGCCGCTACGCGCCAGGACGTGCACGCTGAGCGGGTCGAGCGCGTCGATCTCCAGGTGGGCCAGCACCTGTTGTTCGTCAACGAACACGCGGTGCCGGACCCGGTGCAGCGCGTCGCGCTGGGCCGGGTAGGGGACGATCTCGACCTGGATGCCGGTGGCCATGCTCAGGCGGGCTTGCCGTCGTCCTGGTCGTCGCTGTCGTCGAAATCGACGATCACTTCGATGCCGTCCTCATGGATGGTCACTTCGTGGACGTCGGGCTGGGCGTCGTCGACCTCGACCGCGGCGGTGCCGTCGACGACGGCGTCGTCGGCGAAGGTGCCGTCCTCGTCCTCGTACTCCGCCTCGTCCTCGTCTTCGTCATCGAAGGCCTGGGCGTCGAACAGCTGGTAATAGCCGCCGGAGACCAGGTCCTGGACGGCATCGCGGCCCTTGGCCGAGAGCTTCTGGTAGAGCGCGGCGCCGAGCTGCTCGGTCGCGGCCAGCACCTGCGCGTCCTTGACCGGCAGGGCGAACTCCAGGCCGCTGCAGTACAGGCTTGCCCCGCGCTTGGCGCGGCGCCAGGCCATGCGCGCCCACGGATGGCGCTGCAGGTCCAGGCCAGCGGCCAGTGCGGCCTCGATCTCCTCGCGCGGCACAGGCTCACCGCCGGGCATCACCTCGCCGGCAGCGCGGTAGGTGGTGATGAAGCGGCCGAACCAGTCGCCCAGCTTGTCCGGGTCGTTCATGCGGATGGCGTTGAGCGCGTCGACCACGCGGTTCATGGCCACCACGTCGATTTCGTTCGGGTCCTCGGGCAGGGTGAGGTCCGGATCCTGGTAGCGGATGGATTCGTCGGCGCCCTCGATCAGGGTGTCCAGGTAGTCGCTGATCAGCTCGGCCGAGGCGGGCGCGCGCATGCCGAAGGAGAAGGTCAGGCAGGGATCTTCGGCCACGCCGTTATGCGGGACGTTGGGCGGCAGGTAGAGCATGTCGCCGGGGGCCAGCACCCAGTCATGGGTGGGCTTGAAGCGTCGCAGCAGCTTCAGCTCGACGTCGTCGCGGAAGTCCAGCGGCGGGCGCTTGCCCTTGGTCGATTCGCTGGCGTCGATCTGCCAGCGGCGATGGCCATGGGCCTGCAGCAGGAACACGTCGTACTGGTCGACATGGGCGCCGACCGAGCCGCCGGTGGCGGCGAAGCTGATCATCACATCGTCCATGCGCCAGCGCGGCAGGAAGTCGAAGTGGCCGATCAGGGCGCGTACGTCCGGGTCCCACTTGTCGACGTCCTGGACCAGCAGGGTCCAGTCGTGGTCGGGCATGCCGGGAAATTCCTCTTCCTGGAACGGGCCGCTGCGCACGGTCCAGCCATCGGTGGCGCGATCGTGGGTGATCAGGCGGGCCAGGGCGGTTTCCTCGCAGGCCAGGCCGGCCAGGTCTTCGGGCTGGACGGGGGTCTGGAAATCGGGGAAGGCGGCGCGGATCAGCAGCGGGCGCTTCTGCCAGTAGTCGCGCAGGAACACGGCGGCGGGCATGCCGAGCGGGAGGCCGGGACGGGCCTGGATTTCGATGACGGGGGTCTTGGTCTTGCGGGCAGCCATGGGGGAATCCTTGGAGCGTATAGACGGAAAACGGGGCGCGGCGCGGGCCGGCGCGAGCGGGGCTATTGTCCGCTGGTTGGCGCGGATGTGCACCTGCGGTGGGGTGTCGCGGGGTGGGGCGTTGGTCGTGGCGCGGCGATGCGCGGGGTACGGTCGATTCCAACCGACGGCCGATGCGGTGCGTGCGCCCGGGTCACGCAGTGCAGGGATCGAATCCTGCGGTGGCGCCGGGCCATGCCCGGCTGCGCGGTCGGCCACAACGAAAAAGGGACGCTGGTGGCGCCAGCGTCCCTTCCATGTCACACGGTGGGCGCGATCGTCAGATCGCCTTGGCCAGGTCCGCGGCCAGGCCGATGTAGCCGCCCGGGGTCAGGGCGCGCAGGCCCTGCTTGGCGTCTTCGGGCAGGTCCAGCGACTCGACGAAGGCCTGCATCGACTCGGCGGTGATGCCCTGGCCGCGGGTGAGGGCCTTGAGCTGCTCGTACGGGTTGGGCAGGCCATGGCGACGCATCACGGTCTGCACGGCCTCGGCCAGCACTTCCCACGACGCGTCGAGGTCGGCGTCCAGGCGCTCCGGGTTGACGGTCAGCTTGCCCAGGCCCTTGGCCAGCGAGTCCAGGGCCACCTGGGTGTGGCCGAAGGCGGTGCCGACCGCGCGCAGGACGGTGGAATCGGTGAGGTCGCGCTGCCAGCGGCTGATCGGCAGCTTGGCGCTGAAATGCTCGAACAGCGCGTTGGCGATGCCGAAGTTGCCTTCGGCGTTTTCGAAATCGATCGGGTTGACCTTGTGCGGCATGGTCGAGGAGCCGACCTCGCCTTCCTTGAGCTTCTGCTTGAAGTAGCCCAGCGAGATGTAGCCCCAGATATCGCGGGCCAGGTCGATCAGGATGATGTTGGCGCGGCGCGCGGCATCGCCGATCTCGGCGACGTTGTCGTGCGGTTCGATCTGGGTGGTGTACGGGTTGAACACCAGGCCGAGGCTTTCCACGAAGCGCTTGGCGAAGGCCGGCCAGTCCACCGCCGGGTAGGCGATGACGTGGGCGTTGTAGTTGCCCACGGCGCCATTGATCTTGCCGGTCAGCTCGACCGCGGCGATCTGGCGGCGCTGGCGCTCCAGGCGGGCGACCACGTTGGCCACTTCCTTGCCCAGGGTGGTGGGCGAGGCGGTCTGGCCGTGGGTGCGCGAGAGCATCGGCTGGCTGGCCTGGGCGTGGGCGAGGGCGCGCAGCGTGGCGGTCACGCCGTCCAGGCTGGGCAGCAGCACGTCGCGACGGGCCTGCTCCAGGATCAGGCCGTAGCTGAGATTGTTGATGTCTTCGCTGGTGCAGGCGAAATGCACGAATTCCAGCGCGGGCCCCAGCTCGGCGTCGGCCTTGAGCTGTTCCTTGATGAAGTACTCCACGGCCTTGACGTCGTGGTTGGTGGTGCGCTCGATCTCCTTGACCCGCGCGGCGTGGGCCGGGGCGAAGTCATCGGCCAGGGCGCGCAGGCGGGCGGTGGCGGCGGCCGAGAACGGCGCCAGTTCGACGATGCCCGGCTCGTTGGCCAGTGCCAGCAGCCATTCCACTTCGACCTTCACGCGGGCCTTGATGAGGCCGTATTCGGAGAAGATCGGGCGCAGCGCGTCGACCTTGCCGGCGTAGCGGCCATCGAGCGGGGACAGGGCGAGCAGGGCGAATTCGGACATGGCAGGCGCGGGGCTATGACGGCGGGGGCCGTCATTCTACGCTGCCCCGGGGGCCTCGGCCTGTGCCATGCGTACGGTGACGGCCTGGATGCGGTGCCCGGCCATGCGCTTGACCGTGAACTGGTGCCCGTCGATCTCCAGCTGCTCGCCCTCGTCGGGCAGGCGCTGGAGCTGGTGGACGATCAGCCCGCCGACCGAATTGAGGTGTTCGGGCGCCTCCAGGTCGTGGCCGAGCAGGCGCTCCAGGCGGAAGATCGAGGTCGAGCCGGCGACCAGCAGGCTGCCATCGGCGCCGCGGGTGGGCGCGTCCTTGACGATGTGCGGGTGCTCGTCCTCGATATCGCCCACCACCACCTCCAGCAGGTCCTCCAGGGTGAAGAAGCCCAGGATGCGGCCGTGCTCTTCCACGCACAGCGCCAGGTGGGTGGTGCCGGTGCGGAAGCGTTCGAGCACGCTGGGTACCGGGGTCTCCAGTGCGATCAGGTTGGCCGGGCGCAGCAGCGCGCGCAGGTCGTTGGTGGGGTTGCCACGGGCGATCTCGACCAGCAGATCCTTCATGTGCAGGATGCCCAGCACATCCTCGCCGTCGCGGTCGAACCACGGGTAACGGCTGTAGCGGCTTTCGGCGAACTCGGCCATCACCTCGGCCAGCGCCATGCCGTCGCGGAACGAACGCATGTGGTCGCGCGGGCGCATCAGGTCGCCGGCCACCAGTTCAGGCAGCTCCAGCGCATGGCTCATCAGGGTCAGGCCGTGGTCGGGCGCGCTGTCGGTGGGCTGTTGGCGGCCGACGATCAGCTTGAGCTCTTCGCGCGAGTAGCGGTGCGAGGTGTGCTCCACGTCGCCCCAGCCGGCCAGCCGCAGCAGCGCGTTGGCGCTGTTGTTGAGCAGCCAGATGGCCGGGTACATCGCCCAGTAGAACAGGTACAACGGCGCGGCGGTCCACAGCGACATGCGGTCCGGGCGACGGATCGCCATCGATTTCGGCGCCAGTTCGCCCAGCACGATGTGCAGGAACGAAATCACGCTGAAGGCGATGATGAAGGAGGTCAGCTGCGAGGCCTCCGCGCCCATGCCCAGCGCGTCGAACAGCGGCTGCAGCAGGTGCGCGAAGGCCGGCTCGCCGACCCAGCCCAGGCCCAGCGAGGACAGGGTGATGCCGAGCTGGCAGGCCGAAAGATAGGCATCCAGGTGCGAGTGCACGTTGAGCAGCAGGCGCCCGCGCCAGCCGTGGCTCTCGGCCAGGCCCACGGCCTGGGTGTGGCGCAGCTTGACCAGGGCGAACTCGGCGGCCACGAAGAAGCCGTTGAGCAGCACCAGGCCGAAGGCAAGCAGCAGCAGGAGCAGGTTGCCGATCATCGGCGGACCCCGGTCAACGGCGCGGCAGGCGCGGTGACGGAAGGGGCGGGGCACTGCGCATGGGCAGGCCAGGGACTACTGTGGGGGTCGTCACCCATGGGGGCGGAAGGCTTTCTGAATGAACACGAATCCCAAGTCTAGCCGATCACCCGCGCCCTTGGGTTTCGGTCCGCCTTGGGAGTATCGTGCCGAGAGCCGCCAGCCAGGGAATCAGGCCCGTTGCCAGCCGCAGGTTCCCTTTCCAAACCGAAAGAAACGCGGAGTGATGCAATGAGCAAGGGTTTCAGGATCGAACACGACAGCATGGGCGAGCTGCAGGTGCCCAATGATGCGTTGTGGGGCGCGCAGACGCAGCGGGCGGTGAACAATTTCCCGGTGTCCGGGCAGCGCATGCCGCGTGGTTTCATCCGCGCGCTGGGGCTGGTCAAGGGCGCGGCGGCGGCGGTGAACGTCGAACTGGGCCACCTGCCGAAGAACATCGGCAAGGCGATCGAGGCGGCTGCGGCGGAGGTGGCCAGTGGCCAGCACGACGCGCATTTCCCGATCGATGTGTACCAGACCGGTTCGGGCACGTCCTCGAACATGAACGCCAACGAGGTCATCGCCACGCTGGCCAACCGCGCCGGCAAGGCGGGCAAGCTGGCCGTGCACCCCAATGACCACGTCAACCAGGGGCAGAGCTCCAACGATGTGATTCCCACCGCGCTGCGCGTATCGGCGCTTCTGGGCGTGCAGGAACAGCTGCTGCCGGCGCTGGTGCACCTGCGCAAGACCATCGACAAGAAGGGCCGCAGCCTGCGCAAGGTGGTCAAGACCGGCCGCACCCACCTGATGGACGCGATGCCGCTGACCTTCGAGCAGGAGTTCGGTGCGTGGTCGGCGCAGTTGGCCTCGGCGCAGGAGCGCATCGAGGACAGTCTGAAGCGGCTGCGCCGGTTGCCGCTGGGTGGCACGGCGATCGGGACCGGGATCAACGCCGATCCGCGCTTCGGCGAACGCGTGACCAAGCTGCTCAAGCAGCAGACCGGTGTGAAGTTCGACAGTGCCGAGAACAAGTTCGAGGGGCTGGCCGCGCAGGACGACGCGGTGGAAGTGTCGGGCCAGCTCAATGCGCTGGCGGTGGCGTTGATCAAGATCGCCAACGACCTGCGCTGGATGAATGCCGGTCCGCTGGCCGGCCTGGGCGAGATCGAACTGCCGGCATTGCAGCCGGGCAGCTCGATCATGCCGGGCAAGGTCAACCCGGTCATTCCCGAAGCGACGGTGATGGTGTGCGCGCAGGTGATCGGCCACCACACCGCGATCACCGTGGCGGGGCAGACCGGCAATTTCCAGTTGAACGTGACGCTGCCGTTGATCGCGGCCAACCTGTTGGACGGGATCGGGCTGCTGGCCAACATCTCGCGGCTGCTGGCGGATACGGCGATCGCGGGGCTGAAGGTGCGCGAGGACCGCGTCCGCGAGGCGTTGGACCGCAATCCGATCCTGGTGACGGCGTTGAACCCGATCATCGGCTACGAGAAGGCGGCGGCGATCGCCAAGCGCGCGTACAAGGAGCAGCGCCCGGTGCTGGACGTGGCCAAGGAAGACAGTGGCCTGTCCGAGGCCGAGTTGCGCACCCTGCTCGATCCGGCAGCACTGACCGCCGGCGGCATCCATGCCGGCAGTAGCGGCGGCGGCTGACGCCCAGGCCAAGAACGAAAAAACGGGCCGAAAGGCCCGTTTTTTTTGGCTCTCCTGCCAGCGGCGGGTAGCGGCTTGTTGCATGGCGGATGGCGTCCGGCGATGCGCGCGTGGCGGAAGTGTCCGGGTCACGCGTGAGGGGGGCGGGTCTCCGTTCGGGCGTGCCGCGCGCGTGGGGGTTCCATAGCGGCCGGTAGGCCCCTTGCGTAGTGTCCCCCGGCCTGGCGGCCTCCTCCTTTATTTTGCCCGGGAGCCTACCGGCCGCTGCGGGGCTAGGCTTGCGGCAAGAAGGTAGACGCCAAGGCTGTTTTGACGCTGGGCGGTGGGTCGGGCGCTGGGCCCCCATGCCCTTGGAGGCGAAATAAAGGGGGAGGTGTCGGCCGCAGGCCGACGCCGGAGGACATTCGCCGGAAAGGGCATGGGGGCCCAGCGCCCGCCCCACCGACCCCCGCGCGATCAGACCGTCAGTGCCGATCGGCCTGCAGGTTGTCGAAGGTCTCGGTGTAGTCCTTGAACTCCGGAATCCGCTGCACCAGGTCCGGCGGGATCGGCTGCATGCCCTCGGGGACCTGGATCTTGACCGAACGCTTGGCCGGGTCCGGCGGGGCATCGGTGAGGGTGTTCTGGCGCAGCACCTGGAGCTGGCCGAACATCCCCTGCAGCAGCGCCTGCTGGCTGGCGTCCAGCGGGATCTCGATCTCGTCGATCTTCATGTGGCCGTTGGGCAGCACGATGATGTTCGGCGCCGGCGCGCGGCGCACGGTGAGCATGCCGTCGCTGACGGTGATCTTCGGCTTGCCGCGCTCGGCGCGGTGGTTGCGGTATTCCTGGTCGCAACCGGTGGCGGCCACGCAGAACAGGGCGAACAGGAGCAGGCACAGCTTCTTCATGGGCAGGTGGCAGACATGAAAAGGGGGAGGACCATTCTAGTCCTCCCCCCTTGCCTGCGGGCCGGGCTGCGACCCAACGTCGCAGCGGTGGCGCTTACTTGCCGCAGTCGTCGATGTCGCTCTGGTCCATCGTGGCGTAGGGCTTGAAGGCCGGCAGTTCGGCCGCCAGCGCCTGTTGCTTGGCCATCATCCCCGGCAGCAGGGCGCACAGCTTCCTGGCCTGCGCCTCGATCTTGCCGGCCTCGGCGTTGACCCGCGCTTCGATGCCCTGGGTATCCCCGGCGAGGATGCCCTTGAGCGCCTCGCCGGCCGCGCTCACGCCCAGGTTGGCCCCGGCCACGCCGATGTCCATGCCGGCCCCGGCCAGGGCCTCGACCTGCTTGCGGTAGTCCACCAGCAGTGCGCGCTGGCTGGCGGTGGTGGTCACCGTCCTGCCGTTGATCAGCAGCTCGCCCTGCGGGGTGATCTCGGCCTTGTCCGACTGGCCGTTGGAAATGCTGATGTTCTTCTTGGCGATCTCCGCGCGGGCCTTGTCGGTGGCCTCCTGCACGGTCCTGCCCACCGACGTGGTCTCGGCCGTGGGTGAGGCACCCTTGCCCGAAGCGGTGGCGGCCTTGTCGGCATCGTGGTTGCCACAGGCCGCCAGCGGCAGGCACAGCAGCAGGGTGGGCAGCAGCAGTCGGGTGGTCATGCGCGCATTCCTTGGGATGAAAGTAGAGGTCACTTGCCGCGGGGCAACTGCACGCGGCCGCCCACGCCGCTGTGGCGGATGTCGCCACTGCCGCTGTTGGCCACGGTGAGGTTGCCGCCGACATCGCGCGCGGTGACATCGCCGGAGCCATGCCGCTCCACGCTGACATTGCCGCCGACGCCACGGATTTCCAGATCGCCCGAACCCACGTTGCCGACGCTGACGTTGGCCTTCACCTCGCGCAGGTCGACATCGCCCGAGCCCACCGTGCCCAGCTCCACGTTGCCCTGCACACCATGCAGCGTCAGGTCGCCGGAGCCGACCGTGCCGATCGTGGCGTTGCCGCGTACGTTGCGTGCCTTGAAGTCACCCGAGCCGACCGACAGCACGTTGAGTGCGCCGGCACCGTCGAGATCCACGTCGCCGGAGCCGATCGCCGCGGTGACCAGGCCCTTGATGTCACGCAGCGTGATGTCGCCCGAGCCGACGTCGGCACTGAGCGAGTGCGCGCCGCTGACGCTGGCGTCGCCGGAACCCACCTTCATCTGTACCAGCAGGGTGTCCGGCACGCTGCCGCGCAGGTCCAGGTAGGCGTAGTTGCCGCCGGTGGTGACGTGGTTGCGGCCTTCGCGCAGCAGCCGCACCACCAGCTTGCCGTCCACTTTGTGCTGGGTCACGGTCAGCTCGCGCAGCCAGTCGGCGTTGGACGCGCAGGCGCGTCCGCCGAGCTGGGCCGGGCCGGGCCCGGCGGTCAGCACCAGGTCGTGCTGGTTGACCTCGAACACCACGGCCTTGGCACCGGCCAGGTCGAGCTTGAGCTCGCGTGGTGCGTTGAACTTGCATTGCGGTTCGTCGGCCAGCGCGGACAGCGGCAGCAACAGCAGGGAAGCGACGGCGAGGGTGCGGATCATGTGCGACTCCTGGGAACGGTGGGTCGAAGGGCGGGCGGTCAGATTTCGCCGGCGCGGCGGCGCAGGCGGATGGCGACGATGATGAACACCACGCCGATCGCGGCGCCGATCCAGATGTCCGGCACGCTCAGTGCCAGCAGCTGGTTGGACGGGGCCAGCGCGGCGACCAGGTTGTCGCGGTCGCCGATCACCGCGCGCAGCTGGTCGGTGCGGTAGAACACATCGCTGCCCGGCAGGGTGCCCAGCAGCAGGCGGCCCACGATGTTCTTCCAGAACCAGCCGCTGGTGCTGCCGAAGGCGCCCATCAGGTGGGTGGTGCTGACGATGATGCCGGCGAACAGCGGCAGCATCACCGCCCACAGGAACGGCTTGGTCTTGGCCCAGGCCGAGCACAGCAGCAGCCAGCCCACGCTCGGCAGCGCCCACAACAGGTAGACCGGGATCCAGGACAGGTGGCCGGCGACGATGCTCAACGGACTGGCCGGCCCCCAGATCAGGGTCATCGGGTTGCCGCCGTGCGCCAGCACCACCACGCTGATGATCAGCAGGAAGCCGAACATGGTCAGGATCGAGGCGAACACCGCGATCACCGGCGCCACCAGCAACGCGCTCACCGCCTTGGACAGCACTGTCTGGGTATCGGACAGCGGCAGCGACTTCCAGAACAGGATGCTGCGGTCGCGACGGTCGTCGTAAAGGGCGCCCAGGCAGTAGAAGAAGACCACGAAGGCCAGCACGATGAATGGCCACAGCGAGCTGAGGATCAAGGTCAGGTCGAGCCCGTTGGCCAGGTTGTGCAGGGCCTCCGCGTCGAGCTTCTGGGTGAGCAGGGCCAGGTCGAGCCCGTTGACGTTGACGTTTTCATCGTCGATGACGAAGTTGCCGCTCTTGGCGGCACGATGCATCGCCAGCAGGCCGAACAGGATCCCGACCAGGCTCATTACCAGCGAAATCGCCCCGGCGATCAGGGGGGCATACAGGAACCCGCCGCGGTTCTCCCAGTACTCGCGCTTGAGCATCCACTTGAAGGTGCTGGCCTTGCTGATGGGGTGGTGGACGGTGTTCATGCGTAGGTTCCCTTCATGATGGCCACGAACAGGTCCGCCAGCCCGGGGCTGCGGATCTCGCCCAAGGGCGTGAGCTGGGCGCGTGGCACCCCGTCATACAGCAGCACCGTCTTGCCGAACGGCAGCGAGCGTTCGTCGATCGGCTGCAGCGCGCGCGCGGCCTCCAGCGTCTCGGCCGACACCAGCACTTCGCTGTAGCGCTCGCCGATGTCCTCCATGTCGGTGGTCAGCACGATGCGGCCGTCGCGGATGAACATGACATCGGTGAGGATGTGTTCGATCTCCTCGACCTGGTGGGTGGTGACGATGATGGTCTTCTGTTCGTCGAAGTAGTCTTCCAGCAGGCGCTGGTAAAACTCCTTGCGGTACAGGATGTCCAGGCCCAGGGTCGGCTCGTCCAGCACCAGGACCTTGGCATCGATGGCCATCACCAGGGCCAGGTGCAGCTGCACGATCATGCCCTTGGACAATTCGCGCACGCGCTGCCTGGGCTGCAGCTTGGTCGAGGCCAGGAAGCGTTCGCAGCGGGCGCGGTCGAAGCGCGGGTGGGTCCCGGCGACGAAGTCGATCGCCTCGCGCACCTTCATCCAGCGCGGCAGCACGGCCACGTCGGCGATGAAGCACACCTCGTTCATCAGCGCATTGCGCTGCACGGCCGGGTCCAGCCCGAGCACCTGCAGCTCGCCTTCCACCGTGGTCAGGCCGAGCAGGGCCTTGAGCAGGGTGGTCTTGCCGGCGCCGTTGGGGCCGATCAGGCCGGTGATCCGGCCGGGGGCGATGGTGAAGCTGGTGTTGTCCAGCGCCAGGGTCTGTTTGTAGGCCTTGCGCAGGCCGCGGGCGGAGATGACGACATCACTTGCAACGGCATTCATGAGGATTTCCCCTGGGGCAGCAATTCGTCGAGATTCAGGCCCAGGCGTTGGATGCGCTCCAGCACCAGCGGCCATTCTTCATTGAGGAACCGGTCGCGCTCGCTGCTGCGCAGCTGCGTGGCCGCTTCCTCGGTCATGAACATGCCCAGCCCGCGGCGCTTCTCGACCAGGCCTTCGTCAGCCAGTTCCTGGTAAGCGCGCGATACGGTGATGGGGTTGAGCTGGTACTCGGCGGCGACCTGCCGGACCGAGGGCAGGGCGTCGCCAGGCTTGATGATGCCGTCAAGCATCATGGCGATCACGCGTTCCTTCAGCTGACGGTAGATCGGAGCACCATCGCTCCATTGGATATCGCTCATGGTCAGCTCCGTGGGTTCAGCGACTGTGCGAATGAGAAGTAAGGCATGGACAGGGAGCTGTGCAGCCGGCGGGGGGGCGTGGGGGCGCCGTCGGCGGTCCCTGCCTCGATGATCGCGCCTGCGTCCTGCGGGCCTTCGAACGCACCGGTGGCGGCACTGCTGCCGACCTCACCGGCGGGGGTGCCCAACCAGCCGAGCAACAGCAGCGCGGAGGCGGCGGTAACGGCTCTGGTGGACTGGCGGCGCATGCGGTTCATGGGCTTCCCCTGCATCAGGTGACTGGTGTTGTATGCAACTATAACACCGGCACGCCGAAGTGCAACGGGTCCATGCCCCCAACTGATGGCAGGGGCATGCCACTGCGCCCTGGGGTTGTTCAAGTGATTGATTTGAAATGGATTCAATCGATTTCGCCTGGCGGCTGGGGTGCCGCCTTCGTTCAGCCTCATCGATGGTAGGGCAGGTCACGTGGCTATTCAGGTGAATGCAGCCGCTGGTGGCGTCGCGTGGACAGACCGCCAGATTCGGCAATTCCGTCACGGGTGACGCTGGAAACCATCGCATCGCTGTATGCGCGGCCAGGCCTATCGCGGCCAGGGGGACGGCCGCGATGGGGCAAAAGTGCCGGTGATATAGTGCGAAACGGCCCGTTGCCGGCCGTGCGCCGCTGCGCCCGGCGCACGGGGTACCCATCCCGTTCGACCCTTTCGTGGAGTCTTGCAATGCCCCAGATCCGTCCCGAGTCGTCCCCGCGCCGCGCTGCCCTGGGCCGTGCCCGCCGTTGGGGTGCCACGCTGTTGCTGGGCGGGTTGCTGGCCGCCACCGGCGCCCATGCGGCCGGGCTGCTGGACCTGAGCTACCGGCCGCTGGCCGGCAAGGCCGAGGTCAACCTGCAGAAGCAGTACGGCGGCAAGGTGCTGCTGGTGGTCAACACCGCCAGCAAGTGCGGCTTCACCCCGCAGTACGAAGGCCTGGAGGCGCTGCAGCAGAAATATTCCGCGCGCGGTTTCTCGGTGCTTGGTTTCCCGTCCAACGACTTCAAGGGCCAGGAGCCCGGGAGTGAGGCGCAGATCCAGGAATTCTGCACGCTGACCTATGGCGTCAAGTTCCCGATGTTCCAGAAGGTGCAGGTGACCGGCAAGGATGCCACGCCGTTGTACCAGCGCCTGGCGGCGGCCACCGGCGTGGAGCCGGGATGGAATTTCCACAAATACCTGATCGCGCGCGATGGCCGGGTGGTTGCGCAGTTCCCCAGCAAGGTCAAGCCGGATGATGCCGGGCTGGTCGCGGCGATCGAACGTGAGCTGTCCGTCACGCCGGCAAAGCGCTGACAACCTCGACATCTCGCACGTGCGTGCGACAATGATCGCTTTCGCGCCGACGTCGGCGTCCAGTCACTTCCAGGAAAGCAGCGAATGAAGATGGGAATGCGCGGCGCCGCGGCGTCGGTTCTGATTCTGGCGATGGGTGCCACCGGTACCGTGATGTCGCAACAACCGGCCGCGCCTGCGGCTGCCAAGGAGACTTCCGCTTTGAACTCCCAACGGGAAAAGCTCGGCTACGCCATCGGCATCGATGTGGCCAACTCGTTCGCTCCGATCTCCAGCGAGATCGATCTGGCGGCGCTGCGTCGCGCGGTGACCAATGCCTTTGAAGGCAAGCAGCCGCTGATCAGCCAGGAAGAAGCCCAGAAGACCGACGGCGCGCTGCGCCAGGCCATGGCCGCCAAGAGCGGCCAGCCGGTGCCGGGCGTTGCCCCGGGTACCCCGGCGCCGAAGGTGGACCGTGAAAAGGTCGGCCTGATGCTGGGCAGCTATGCGGTCGGCCCGTCGCTGGCCCCGCTGAAGGACGACCTGGACCTGGACGCGCTGTTCGACGCGATCGGTACCACCTTCAACAAGGGCGCCACCAAGATGACGCCGGAGCAGGCCAAGGCCACGCTGGAAGGCTTCATGGCCGGCAAGCAGGCCGAAATGCAGGCCCAGGCGGCCGCCAAGGCCGGCACCAACCGCACCGAAGGCAACGCCTTCCTGGCCAAGAACAAGACCGTGCCGGGCGTGGTGACCACCGCGTCGGGCCTGCAGTACCAGGTGCTGCGTCCGGGGTCGGGCGAGCGTCCGCTGCCGACCAGCAAGGTGCGCGTGAACTACGAGGGCAAGCTGCTGGACGGCACCGTCTTCGACAGTAGCTACGAGCGCGGCCAGCCGATCGAGTTCGGCCTGGACCAGGTCATCAAGGGCTGGTCCGAAGGCGTGTCGCTGATGCCGACCGGCGCCAAGTACCGCTTCTGGATCCCGGGCGAGCTGGCCTATGGCGAACAGGGTACGCCGGGCGGTCCGATCGGTCCGAACGCGACGCTGACCTTCGACGTCGAACTGCTCAACGTCCTTCCGTAATCGGAATTGGAGTCACCACGGACATGCGTGTAGCGATTTTCGGTACCGGCTACGTCGGGTTGGTCACGGGTACCTGCCTGGCCGATGTGGGTCATCAGGTGGTCTGCGTCGATATCGACCAGGCCAAGGTCGACGGCCTCAACCGTGGTGTCATCCCGATCTACGAGCCGGGCCTGGAGCCGATGGTCAAGGCCAACCACGCCGCGTCGCGGCTGGCCTTCACCAGCGATGCTGCCAGCGCGATCACGCATGGCCAGGTGATCTTCATCGCCGTGGGCACGCCACCGGACGAGGACGGCAGTGCCGACCTGCAGTACGTGTTGGCGGTGGCCCGCACGATCGGCACGCACATGCGCGTGCCGACCGTGGTGGTGAACAAGTCGACCGTGCCGGTAGGCACGGCCGACAAAGTGCGCGCGGCCATTGCCGAGGTGCTGGCCGCACGTGGGGTGGAGATCGCGTTCGACGTGGTCTCCAACCCGGAATTCCTGAAGGAGGGCGACGCGGTCGCCGACTGCATGCGGCCGGACCGCATCGTGGTGGGTGCCTCCAACCCCGATTCGGTGGCGTTGATGCGCCGCCTGTACGCGCCGTTCAACCGCAACCACGACCGCGTGGTGGAGATGGACGTGCGCTCGGCGGAGCTGACCAAGTACGCCGCCAACGCGATGCTGGCCACCAAGATTTCGTTCATGAATGAAATCGCCAACATCGCCGAGAAGGTCGGTGCGGATGTGGAACAGGTTCGCCAGGGCATCGGTTCGGACCCGCGCATCGGCTGGCATTTCATCTACCCGGGCGCCGGTTACGGTGGCTCGTGTTTCCCCAAGGACGTGCAGGCGCTGGCGCGCACCGCGCAGCAGTACGGCCATGAGCCGAAGCTGCTCAATGCGGTGGAGGCGGTCAACGATGCGCAGAAGGGGCATCTTTACCAGTTGATCCAGCGCCATTACGACCGTGGCGAGGATGAAGGCGTGCGCGGCAAGACCTTCGCGGTCTGGGGCCTGGCCTTCAAGCCCAACACCGACGACATGCGCGAAGCCTCCAGCCGGCGGCTGCTGGCGCAGTTGTGGGAAGCGGGCGCCACGGTGCGGGCCTATGACCCGGAAGCCACCGAGGAAGCGCGCCGCATTTTCGGCGAGCGCGAGGACCTGGTGTTCTGCGAGCACGCCTACGATGCGCTGGAAGGCGCCGATGCGCTGGTCGTGGTGACCGAATGGAAGCAGTTCCGCAGCCCGGATTTCGCCCGGTTGCGCGAGATGCTCAACGATGCGGTCGTGTTCGACGGCCGCAACCTGTACGACCCGCAGGAGATCGAAGCCGCGGGCCTGGCCTATTACGGCATTGGCCGGGGACGTTCGCTGCATGCATGATTCCACCCCCTCATCGCGTGAGCAGGCGCTGGAAGCGCGCCTGGTCGAGCTGGAAATGCGCGTGTCCTTCCAGGAGCAGGCCCTGGCCGAGCTGAGTGAAGCCCTGGCCGATGCACGCATCGAAGGCAGCCGCAACGCCGACTTGACCCGCCTGCTGCTGGAGGACCTGGGCAAGGTCCGCAACGCGCTGTATTCCGATTCGGGCGAAGAACCACCGCCCCCGCACTACTGATCGACCCAACGTCATGAGCGATACACTCCGCGACCAGCTGCTGGGCCTGGGCTTCAAAGCCGCGCCCAAGCCCGAACGCAAACCCGAACGCAAGCCCGATGCCCGCCGCGATGGCCGCCCGGGCAACAAACCGCAGGGCGCCCGTCCACCGGCCAAGCCCGGCGATGCCGCGCGTCCGCCGCGCGAAGGCGACGCCGCACGGCGTGCCGCGCACGGCAAGGGCCGTCCCGGCGGCGCCCGTCCCGGCCAGGGCCAGAATTCCGGCCAGGGCAAGCCGCGCTCGCGCGAGGACATCGACCTGGCCAAGGCCTACGCGATCCGCGCGCAGAAGGAAAAGGACGACCGCATCGAAGCCGAGCGCGTGAAGCAGGAAGAGGCACGCCTGCGTCGTGAAGCCAAGGCCAAGCTCGACGTGCTGCTGGAAGGCAAATCGTTGAACGATGCCGCGGCCGAGATCGCGCGCCACTTCAACTACGGCGGCAAGATCAAGCGCGTCTACGTCACCGCCGAACAGCTCAAGGCGCTCAACGCCGGCGAACTGGGCGTGCTGCAGCAGAACGGACGCTACCTGCTGGTGACCGCGGCCGTGCTCGACGAGGCCGAAGCGGTGTTCGCCCCGTCGGTAGCCCTGCGCGTGGACCCCAATGCCACCGCCGACGAAGACCCCTACGCCGATCCGGCTTACCAGGTCCCCGACGACCTGGTCTGGTGATTCCATCCGGGTCGCGGCCACCGCGACCCTTTCGTTGCAGGGATGCGCATGACGGCTGACCCCAGTCACGGCTACGTGCCGCATATCGACGGGCTGCGTGCCATCGCGGTGCTGGCGGTGATCCTGTTCCACCTCGACCCGGCCTGGTTGCCCGGTGGGTTCACCGGGGTGGACGTCTTCTTCGTCATCTCCGGCTTCGTGGTCAGTGCCTCGGTACACCGGCTGCCGCCGTTGCCGCTGCGCCCGTCGCTGCAGCGCTTCTATTCGCGCCGACTGCGCCGCATCGCGCCGGCCTTGGTGGCCTGCCTGCTGGTGTCCGGCGTCGCCAGCGTGTTGTTGATTCCACAGTCGTGGTTGAGCGAAGCCAGCGACATGACCGGGCTCATGGCCTTCGTCGGCTTGAGCAACTGGGTGCTGGTGGGCGTGGGCAGCGACTACTTCGCGCCACGCGCGGAGTTCAATCCATTCACCCATACCTGGTCGCTGGGCGTGGAAGAGCAGTTCTACCTGCTGTTCCCGCTGTTGTTCCTCGCCTGGAGCCGCGGTGGGCGCGGGCGCCTGCTGAGCGTGGGGCTGTTCGCGCTGGCGAGCATGCTGTCGATCGGCCACGCCGTGTATGCCGGCAGCCATCCCGAGCAGGCGGTGCGGGCGTTCTATGCCACCACCACCCGGTTCTGGCAGTTGGGTGCGGGCGTGCTGCTGTTCCAGGTGCTGCACCTGCGCCATCATGACGCCGGCAGCGTGCCGGCGCCGGGGCGTGCCCGCGTGGCGTGGTCGCTGCTGGCCGTGGCGGCGCTGGTGGCGCTGGGCTGGACCCTGTGGTCGGCACGGGCCGGGCACTCGCCCTGGCCGGACGGACTGTGGGCCGTGCTGGCCAGTGCCGGGCTGCTGCTGGCACTGCATTTCCACCCGCGCGCGCTGGTTGGCCGGCTGCTCTCCAGCCCGCCACTGCGCCGGATCGGGCTGCTCTCCTATTCGTTGTACCTGTGGCATTGGCCGGTGTTCGTGCTGATGCGCTGGACGGTGGGCCTGGACACCCCCGGCCAGCGGGTGTTCGCCACGTTGCTGGTGGCCGTGTTGGCCTGGGCGTCCTGGCGCTGGGTGGAGCGGCCGTTCCGCGGCCCCTTGGCGCAGCGCCTTGGCGCGCCCCGCTGGGTGCTGGTCGGCGTCGCGACGCTGGCACTGGCCGGTGGCCTGCAGGCGTTGCTGTATTGGCAGTCGCCGCATCTTTCCCTGAGCACGGTGAGCCGCCATCCGCTGGACTGGTATCCCGATGGCGAATCCGTGGCCGCCGATTACCCGGGCTGCACGCTGCAGGTGGGCAAGGAGCGCTTCGAGGGGGGGCGTGCGCGCACGTTCTCACGCGGCGACTGCGTTCGCCCGGTGCCGGCGGGGATGCCGCGCAACGTGTTCGTGGCCGGCGATTCGCATGCGATGGCCTATAACGAACTGCTGCGCCGGCTGGCGCTGGAGACCGGTGCGACCGTGTGGCAGTACGGGCGGGGCGGTTGCCCGCAGTTGGGCCTGCAGGAGTGGCGGTGGGCCGCGCCGGATTGCCAGGCATACGACGCCGCCGTGCGGGCCGACATCGCCCGCCGCGCCGCACCCGGTGATGTCGTGCTGCTGGTCTCGCTGCGGGTGCCGCGCCTGTCCGACCAGTTCATCCTGTTCGACGCGCGCGAGCAGCGCGACAGCGAACACAGCGAGCAGGGCTATGCCGGGCGTGCGGCCGAAGCCGAGCGTGCCATCGCCGATTGGCGCCCGCTCGCCGACGCCGGCGTGCGCGTGGTGCTGGAGGCGCCCAAGCCGGTGCTGCCGGCGCCGCCTTACCGGTGCTCGGACCGCTTCAATGCCGCCAATGCGGTATGTCGCAATGGCCTGCAGGTGCAGCGCGCCTGGATGGAAGACTATCGCGCCCCGGCCCTGGTGGCGCTGCAACAGGTCGCGTCGGGGCTCCCCGGCGCGGTGATCTGGGACCCGTTGCCGATCCTGTGCGACGCCGACGCCTGCCGCGCCCAACGCGATGGCCGCCCGCTGTTCTTCGATGGCGACCATCTGAGCGGCTATGGCAATCGGCTGCTGCTGCCGTCGTTGCAGGCCATGCTGGCAACCCGCCCGCGATAACGGAGCGGGGTGCGTCGTGGATATTCGCGGCGTCATGGCGCCGCGAAGGCATCCATCATTCCGTGATCGGCCCAGCCACCTGCCGACCGGCCTGCCAGACCGCATCGATGCGCTGGCTGTTGGCGATATCGGCCAGCGGATCGGCATCCAGCACCAGCAGGTCGGCGCGTTTGCCGGCGGCAATGCGACCGCGGTCGGATAACCCGAGCAGGTCGGCAGCCTGGGCGGTGGCGGTCCGCAACGCTTCGGTCGGGGTCAGCCCGGCCTCTACCAGCAACTGCAGTTCGCGATGTTCGGCAAACCCGATCACCCGCTGCGGCATCGCGCCGGCATCGGTACCAAAGCCGAGCCGGACCCCGGTCGCGTGCAGCCGGCGCAGGTTGTCCAGGTTGGTTGCCACCGCGTTGCGTGCAGCGGGTATGTCGCTGCCTGCCAGCTGCGCACGTTGCCAGGCCGGCTGCGACCAGCGCGCCAGCACATCGGCGGGCAACGCCGTGCGCAGGAACGGCTGCTGCAGGTACTGCGGATGCTCGGCATACCAGTAGTTGGCCTCGTCGATGGCGACGGTGGCGATGTACCAGGTGCCCTGGTCACGCATTCTGCGCGCGAGCATCGGGTCCACCGCACGGTCGCGGATGCCGTGGGCGAGGATGTCCACCTGCGCGTCGACCAGCTCGCGTGCCTGCGCCAGGTCGTGGATGTGCGCAGCGACCTTGAGGCCGCGCGCATGCGCTTCGGCAATCGCCGCGCGATACACCTCCGGGGTCATCATCGGCCGCTTGCCGCCCATGTCGTCCACCCACAGCTTGATCAGGTCCACGCCATCGGCCTGTTGGGTGGCCACCGCCGCGCGTGCCTCCTCGGCGTTGCGCGGGCGCGCCACGGGATCGTGGCTCAGGCCCATGCTGTCGGCCGGGGGCGCACCGTCCGGCACCCCGATGCCGCCGCCGGCGCCGTACAGCTGGGCGCCCAGTGCGGGGTCGGCATTGACTGCCGTGCGGATGGCGAAGAAGTCCGCGCCGTTCATGCCCAGCGCGGTCACCGTGGTGATGCCGTAGCGCTGGAACTGGCGCAGGTCGCGCACCACGTTGTCCTGGGTGTAGAACCGGTCGCCGTGGTCCAGGCCCTGGGTGTTGCCGACGTGCGCGTGGTCGCTGACCAGCCCCGGCAGCAGGGTCTTGCCGGTGTAGTCGATGCGGCGCGCGCCGGTAGCCGCGGCCGGCAGCGGCGTGCCGACATGCACGATGCGGGCGCCGTCGATCAGTACCGGGGTGACCCCGAGGTCACGCTGGCCGTCGAATACACGGGCGTTCTCGAGCAGGATCGGTTCGGCGGCGGCAGGCAGGGCGACGGCGGCAAGCAGCAGGGCCCACAGGCGGGTCGATCGCATCGGCGGCTCCAGTCAGGGGGAGGCTTGAGCCTACCCCATCCGGGGGACCGGGTTGCCGGCCGGCGGCCGGCGCTACCAGCGGCGGGCGATCAACGCCTGCGCGCGCGCAGCAACGGCAGGCTGATCGCGAAGAAACACAGCAACGCGCCGGCCAGCGCAAAGCCACTGCCGGCCAGGAACGCGGTGCGGCCCTGGTCGATGTTCC
Organism: Stenotrophomonas sp. Steno-Z1; assembly: GCF_056393175.1. NCBI lineage: Bacteria > Pseudomonadati > Pseudomonadota > Gammaproteobacteria > Lysobacterales > Lysobacteraceae > Stenotrophomonas > Stenotrophomonas sp. Steno-Z1. The sequence goes on from NZ_JBWJPB010000001.1 coordinate 887,485, forward strand.
ACAACTGGCCGGCGATCAACGCCCCCAGCACGCCGCCCACGCCAGACGAAAACCCGTACAGCAAGCCCTGGCCATGGCCGTTGAGGCGGCCGGGGAAGTAGGTGGCCAGCATCTGCATCGCGGCGGCGAAGAAGGCCGCAAACCCCAGCGCATGCGCGGTCTGGGCCACCAGCATCACCGGCAGGTTGTCCGGGAAGAGGGCGGTGACGGCCCAGCGCACGGTGGAACTGAGCAGGGCGATCAGCAGCATCCAGCTCGCGTCGTAGCGGCGGAAGAAGCGGCCGATGGTGAAGAACACGCCCACCTCGAACACCACCCCGACCGTCCACAACACGCCCAGCGTGGAGGTGGCATAGCCATGGTGGTCCATGTAGACCGAGAAGAAGGTGTAATACGGGCCGAACGACAGCTGCTCCATGAACGCGGCAAGGAAGAAGGCCAGCACCTGCGGCTTGCGCACGATCTGCCAGAAGCCGGTGGCGTCGCCATCACGGCGCTGCAGGTTGCGCGCGTAGTGGTTGGCAAAGCCCGAGGCGGTGAGCAGGCCGAACAGCGGCAGCATCAGCCACGGCAGCAGGTGTGCGTTGCCGGCGCCGCCGTGGCCCTCGATGATCCAGCCGAACAGCATCACCACGGCGATGAAGCCCAGCGAACCCCAGACCCGGATCAGGCCGTAGCGATGGCTGTCGCTGCCGAGGTGGGTGAGGGTGATCGATTCGAACTGCGGCATCACCGCGTTGTAGAAGAAGCAGAACGCGATCATGGCCGGGTACAGCCACGGTTGCGGCAGCGGCAGCAGGAACGCGCAGAAGGTGAGCAGGGTGAGCACGCAGCCGATGCGCAGCCAGAAGATCGGGCGCGGCGAGGCGGCGGCGATCGAGGTCCAGGTGGTGGGCGCGACGATGCGGGTGGCATACCACAGGCCCATCATCACGCTGATCGCGGTGACGCTCATGCCGCGGGAGGTGAGGAACAGGCTCCAGTACGGCGTGAACGCGCCGAGCGCGGCGTAGTAGAAGAGATAGAAAGACGACAGGCGAACGGCCGGAACGGCGTCGCGGGTGGAGGCGGTCATGCAGGGTCCCGGTTGTTGCGCGCACCCCGCAACGCCGGGTGCCTACAGATGCATTATGACCGCAGCACCCCGCCGCGGGTGGGCGTGCGACTCACTCCGGATCGTAATCCAGGTTCGAGGCCAGCCAGCGTTCGGCCTGCACGCGGTCCACGCCCTTGCGCTTGGCGTAGTCGCTGACCTGTTCGCGGGTGACCCGGCCCACCACGAAATACTGGCTCTGCGGGTGGCTGAAGTAATAGCCGGACACCGCTGCGGTGGGCAGCATCGCAAAGCTCTCGGTCAGGTGCATGTCGGCGTTGCGCTCGGCGTCGAGCAGGCGGAACAGGGTGGCCTTTTCGCTGTGCTCGGGGCAGGCCGGATAGCCCGGGGCCGGGCGGATGCCGCTGTACTTCTCGGCGATCAGGGCCTCGTTGTCCAGCTGTTCGTCCGGCTGGTAGCCCCAGTAGTCGGTACGCACGTGCTGGTGCAGGCGCTCGGCGAGCGCTTCGGCGAAGCGGTCGGCCAGGGCCTTGAGCAGGATCGCGTTGTAGTCGTCGTGGTCGGCCTCGAAGCGCGCCACGTGCGCATCGATGCCGATGCCGGCGGTGACCGCGAAGGCGCCGATCCAGTCCTGCTTGCCGCTGTCGGCCGGGGCGATGAAGTCGGCCAGGCAGAAGTCCGGGCGTTCGACCGGCTTGTCCACCTGCTGGCGCAGGAAGTGCAGGGTGGTCTCGCCATCCGGGTGCTGTACGCGCACGTCATCGCCGACGCTGTTGGCCGGCCACAGCCCGAACACCGCCTTGGCGGTCAGCCATTTCTCGCCGACGATGCGGTCGAGCATCGCGCGTGCATCACGGTACAGTTCGCTGGCCTGGGGGCCGACGATCTCGTCGGTGAGGATGGCCGGGAACTTGCCGGCCAGCTCCCAGGCCTGGAAGAACGGGGTCCAGTCGATCACCTCGACCAGGTCGGCCAGCGGGTAGTCGTCCAGCACATGCAGGCCGGGCTTGCGCGGCGCCGGGGGCGTGTACGCGGCCCAGTCGCCCTGGAAGCGCTGCGCGCGCGCCTTGGCCAGGGGAACCAGGCGCTTGGCATCGCCGCGGTTGCGATGGCGCTGGCGGATATCGGCGTAGTCGGCCTCGTTGGCGGCCACGAACGCGTCGCGCAGCTCGCGGGAGATCAGCGACTGGGCCACGCCCACCGCGCGCGAGGCATCCTTCACCCACACCGTGGGTGCCTTGTAATGGGGATCGATCTTCAGTGCCGTGTGCGCCCGCGAGGTGGTGGCGCCGCCGATCATCAGCGGCAGGGTGAAACCCTGGCGCTCCATTTCGCGGGCGACGTGGCTCATTTCCTCCAGCGACGGGGTGATCAGACCGGACAAGCCGATGATGTCGGCGTTCTCGGCGCGCGCCGCGTCGAGGATCTTCTGCGCCGGCACCATCACGCCGAGGTCGATCACCTCGAAGTTGTTGCAGGCCAGGACCACGCCGACGATGTTCTTGCCGATGTCATGCACGTCGCCCTTCACCGTGGCCATGATGATCTTGCCGTTGCTCTTGGCGGTATCGCCGCTGCGCGCCTTCTCGGCCTCGATGTAGGGCAGCAGGTAGGCCACGGCCTTCTTCATGACGCGTGCGGACTTGACCACCTGCGGCAGGAACATCTTGCCCGCGCCGAACAGGTCGCCGACGATGTTCATGCCATCCATCAGCGGGCCTTCGATCACGTCCAGCGGGCGGCTGGAGCGGATCCGAGCCTCTTCGGTATCGGCCTCCACCCAGGCGTCCAGGCCGTGCACCAGGGCGTGCGCCAGACGCGCGTCGATCGGCTTCTCGCGCCAGGCCAGGTCTTCGCCCTTGACCTCGCCCTTTTTGCCCTTGTAGCGCTCGGCGATCTCCAGCAGGCGCTCGGTGCCGTCGCGGCGACGGTTGAGGATCACATCCTCCACGCGCTCGCGCAGTTCCGCATCGAGGTCGTCGTAGATCGGCATCGCGCCGGCGTTGACGATGCCCATGTCCATGCCCGCCGCGATCGCGTGGTACAGGAACACCGCGTGGATCGCCTGGCGCACCGTCTCGTTGCCGCGGAAGGAGAACGACACGTTGGAGACGCCGCCGGAGACATGGCAATGCGGCAGGGTGCGCTTGATGATGCGGGTGGCTTCGATGAAGTCGACGGCGTAGTTGTCGTGCTCTTCGATGCCGGTGGCCACGGCGAAGATGTTGGGATCGAAGATGATGTCCTGCGGCGGGAACCCGACCTGGTCGACCAGGATCCGGTAGGCGCGGGTACAGATCTCCACCTTGCGCGCGCAGGTATCGGCCTGCCCGTCCTCGTCAAAGGCCATCACCACCGCCGCCGCGCCGTAGCGCAGCACCTTGCGCGCCTGTTCGATGAACTGCGCCTCGCCTTCCTTGAGCGAGATCGAGTTGACCACGCTCTTGCCCTGCAGGCACTTCAGCCCGGCTTCGATCACGCTCCACTTGGAGGAATCGACCATCACCGGAATGCGCGCGATGTCCGGCTCGGACATGATCAGGTTCAGATAGCGGGTCATCGCCTTTTCCGAATCGATCAGGCCCTCGTCCATGTTGACGTCGAGGATCTGCGCGCCGTTGGCCACCTGCTGGCGTGCCACTTCCACGGCCTCTTCGTAGCGCTCTTCCTTGACCAGCTTGCGGAACTGCGCGCTGCCGGTGACGTTGGTGCGCTCGCCGATGTTGATGAACAACAGGTCCGGCGTAATCACCAACGGTTCGAGGCCGGACAGGCGGGTGTGGCGGGAAGACGTCATGGGCGGGCGGGCATCGGTTGGCGAAGGGGGATCAAACGCATGCGGACAACACGGCGCTCACGCGGCATCGTCCAGCGCGGCGGCAGGCAGGGCACGGGGAGGCAGGTCGGCCACCGCGTCGGCGATGGCGCGGATATGCGCCGGCGTGGTGCCGCAGCAGCCGCCGACCAGGTTGAGCAGCCCGGCGCTGGCGAACTCGCGTAGGGTGCCCGCCATTTCCTCGGGGGTTTCGTCGTATTCGCCGAAGGCATTGGGCAGGCCCGCATTGGGGTGCGCGCTGACCAGGCAGTCGGCCACGATCGACAGGGTTTCCACGTGCGGGCGCATGTCGGTGGCGCCGAGCGCGCAGTTGAGCCCGACCGACAGCGGCCGGCTGTGCGCGACCGAGGCATAGAAGGCCTCGGCGGTCTGCCCCGACAGCGTGCGCCCGGAGGCATCGGTAATGGTGCCGGAGATCATGATCGGCAGGCGTGCACCGCGGGCGTCGAAGGCCTCTTCGATGGCGAACAGGGCTGCCTTGGCGTTGAGCGTGTCGAAGATGGTTTCGACCATGAGCGTGTCCGCGCCGCCGTCGATCAGGCCGTCGATGGCTTCGCGGTAGGTCTCGCGCAGCGCGTCGAAGCTGGTGTTGCGGAAGCCGGGGTCGTTGACGTCCGGGCTGATCGAGGCGGTGCGGCTGGTCGGGCCCAGCACGCCGATCACGAAGCGCGGCTTGCCCGGCGTGGTCGCCGCCACGGCATCGCAGCAGGCGCGCGCGACCGCGGCACCGGCCTTGTTGAGCTCGTACACCAGGTGTTCCAGGTGGTAGTCGGCCTGGCTGACCGAGGTGGCGTTGAAGGTATTGGTTTCCACCAGGTCGGCGCCGGCCTCCAGGTAGGCGGTGTGGATCCCGGCGATCACCTCCGGCTTGCTGAGCAGCAGCAGGTCGTTGTTGCCCTTGAGGTCGTGGCCTTCCGGCGGGGTGCCATGGTCGCAGCCGGGGCCATGGGCGTGTGCGCTGTCGTAGCCGGCGACGAAGCGCTCGCCACGGTAGTCGGCCTCCTCCAGCCCATGGCGCTGGATCATGGTGCCCATCGCGCCATCGATGATCAGGATGCGCCGGGCAAGCGCGTCCTGCAGGGCATGGACGCGGTCGGGATGCAGCCAGGGAAGGGGTGACATGGCGGGCCTCAGGGCTTGCTGGCGATCAGCGAAATGACTTCGAAATGCGGCGGCCGCTTCTCGCGGGTCACCGTTTCCAGGCTGGAGACGACCAGCCCGGCCTTCTCGGCGAACTTGCGCAGTTCCTTGTCCGAGAAGCCCAGGTTGACGTGGCCATAGGCCTCCACGGCAGCCTTGTGTTCATGCCGTGCCAGGCTGCACAGCAGCAGCCTGCCACCGGAGCGCAGCACGCGCGCACCCTCGGCCACGGCCTGGGCCGGCTTGGCCGCATAGGTCAGCGCGTGCATCAGCACGACCAGGTCGAAGCTGCGGTCCTTGAATGGGAGCGCGTGCATGTCGCCTTCGCGCACTTCCACGTTGGCCAGGCGGCGCAGGCGCTCGCTGGCGGCCGCCACCACGCGTGCGCTGGTGTCGATGCAGACGTAGCGCTTGGCATGCGGGGCGACCAGTTCGGCCAGCACGCCATCGCCGGAGGCGATATCGAGCACGTCGCCGGTTTCCAGCAGGGGCAGGGCGGTGCGCGCCAGCGCTTCCCAGGTACGGCCGGGCGAGTAGTGCCGCTCCATGTCGCCGGCCACGCTGTCGGCCCAGTTCTGGTCGGCGGCGCGGCTGGCGAGCACGGCGGCCACCCGTTCAGCATCCTGGCGCAGCAGGGGGTCGTCGCTGCCGGTGCTCAGCGCGTGCCACAATGCGCGCTGCGCCGGGTCCAGCGCGGCGTCATCGAAGCGGTAATACGCCGAGACGCCGGCGCGCCGGTCGCGCACCAGGCCCGCTTCCTTGAGCCGGGCCAGGTGGGTGGACACGCGTGGCTGGGCCAGCGTGGTGATGGCCGACAGCTCGGCCACGGTCAGTTCTTCCTGCTCCAGCAGGGTCAGCAGGCGCACACGGGTGGCGTCGGCGAATACTTTCAGCCGGACTGACCAATCCTCGAGATCCATAAATATCTACCTATCGCGATATAGAGATATTTTCGTCCCTGGGCCGGTGCGGGGTCAAGTCAGCCGGGATCGACCCGCCCCCGGTACAATCGCCCCACCGGGGCGCGCACTGCGCGGCCCTATCACCATATGTTCCTGGGAGGGTGTTGTGGATTTCAGCTTTACCGAAGAGCAGTTGATGCTGCAGGACGTCGCGCGTCGCATCGCGCAGGAAAAGATCGCGCCCAGCGCCGAACATCATGACCGTACCGGCGAATTCCCGCTGGAGAACATCCGCCTGCTGGGCGAGAACGGGCTGATGGGCATCGAAGTGCCGGCCGAGTATGGCGGCGCGGGCATGGACCCGATCGCCTACGTGCTGGCGATGGTGGAGGTCGCCGCCGGCGACGCCGCTCATTCGACCATCATGTCGGTCAACAACTCGCTGTTCTGCAACGGCATCCTCACCCACGGCACCGAAGCGCAGAAGCAGACCTACGTGCGCGCCATCGCCGAAGGCGAGGCCATCGGCGCGTTCGCGCTGACCGAGCCGCAGTCCGGGTCGGACGCCACCGCCATGCGTTGCCGCGCGGTCAAGCAGGCCGACGGCACGTTCGTGATCAACGGCAAGAAGAGCTGGATCACCTCCGGCCCGGTCGCCAAATATATCGTGCTGTTCGCGATGACCGACCCGGACCAGGGCGCGCGCGGCATCACGGCGTTCATGATCGACACCGACAAGGCTGGCTTCCACCGCGGCAAGACCGAGCCGAAGCTGGGCATCCGCGCCTCGGCCACCTGCGAGATCGAGTTCCAGGACTACGTGGCCAGCGCCGACGACGTGCTGGGCAAGGAGGGCGAGGGCTTCAAGATCGCCATGGGCGTGCTCGACGCCGGCCGCATCGGCATCGCCTCGCAGGCGATTGGTATTGCCCGCGCGGCGTATGAAGCCACCCTGGAGTACGTGAAGGACCGCAAGGCCTTTGGTGCCGCCATCGGTACCTTCCAGATGACCCAGGCCAAGATCGCCGACATGAAGTGCAAGCTGGACGCAGCGCTGCTGCTGACCCTGCGCGCGGCCTGGGTCAAGGGGCAGGGCAAGCGCTTCAGCAACGAAGCGGCGATTGCCAAGCTGACCGCGTCCGAAGCGGCGATGTGGATCACCCACCAGGCCGTGCAGATCCACGGCGGCATGGGCTACTCCAAGGAAATGCCGCTGGAGCGTTACTTCCGTGATGCCAAGATCACCGAGATCTACGAGGGCACCTCGGAGATCCAGCGGCTGGTGATCGCGCGCAACGAGACCGGGTTGCGCTGAGTCATGTGACGGCGTTCCCGCGTGGGGACGCCGTCCGCGCCTTGGAGGCTGTTGACCAGAACATTGCTTGGCCGCTCCGTGTCAGCGGCCGCTGCAGGCAAGTGTCTGGCCATTCCATGTGCATCGCAGCTGCAAGGCTGTTAGTCCCACATTGTCGACATGTACGCCATAGAGCTTGGCTGCCTGCAGCCAGTTTTCGATCGCGTGGCGATCCTGGAAGTGATAGTCGCCGCCGAAGATGTCGGGTGCTTCCGGGCCAGTGGCGGCTGCATCGGGAATGGGATTCCCCTGCGCATCGCGGCTCTTGCCTTTGACATACTGCGCTTGGTGGACGGAGTCCGGCTCCAGCTTAAGCAGGGTCTGTGATCCGTCCCGCCAAGTGACGGCGTAGGTGACGGAGCTGACACCAAACAGGCGACTGACAAAGCTCAATCCTACCGATGACAGTGTGGTGGAAAGCGAATTCCACACGGTGCTGCCGGTCGTAGCGCCGGAGAACGCGCTGCCAATACGCGTTTCAAGCTGCGATCGCGTGGTGGCGGACTGGACGACATCGTAAGCGGTGAGGCCCTTGAAATCCTCCGGAAACGAAATGCCATTGGCGCCGCCGGGATCGTCGGGATGGACCGGGATGACCGCGCCGTTGCCGCCTGCCTGTGGGGTGACCGCAGCACCTGCCGCGCCGTGTGATTCGGCAAGGGCCATGACGCGCAGGAAGGCGTCGTTCACCGGCGCGGGGATCTGGGTCGGGAGTGCGCGGTAGCGCTTCAGTTCCCGGTCGTACTCGACCTCATAGCCGCTGATCTTCACCTGCAGCAAGTCGACCACGAGCGTGGTTCCCGCGCCGGACCCTACGGCGGCCTGCTTCGGGTTGGCGCAGTTGTCGCACACGACAACACCGCCTGCGTGCGCGGGGAACACCACCGCCAGCCAAGGAACCAGCAGGGCTGCGGGCCAGTGTGGGTTGAATCCAGAACGTGCCATGCCTGTTCTCCCTCTCTGTGCAGTGAATCGATCATCGGATATGGATGGGAAGCTCTTTGTAGCGTGGCTGCTCACACGAAGTTGTGTTGCGGCGTACAGAAAATGCGGTGCGTGTTGATTGCGACATCGTTTGCGCGCGCGCCGCGCCCAAGACCGAGGCGCCACGCGGATCGCCACGGGCATCTCCAGCGCTGTACGATGCCCGGCCGCAACTCAACACAACGCCCCAGGAAACCTCATGCTCATCTACCGAGGCGCAGGATTTCTGACCCTGCTCACGCCCATCGCCACCTTGCTGCTGCTGATGTGGCTGTGGCCCGATCCAGCCGTTGCCAAAGGCAATACCTCGCTGACCCAGCTTCTGCTTGGATTCGGCAGTGGTGCGGCACTCAATGTGCTGCTGGGTCTGGTGCTCAATCGCGGCCCGCGCGCGGCTGGCGAGCATGCCCGCCACCATTTCTTTTTCCTGCCGATGCAGTGGCCATCGCTGGCCATCGTCGTCGCGTGCGTAGTGGTGGCGCTGCTTCGCTGACGCGTCGCCGGATCACCGTGGGCGCTGTGTTGTTCGGGGTCATGCGTTACAGCGCCGACGAGCGCTATCGGCGGTCGTCTGGGAACCGACCCCACCCCCGCAAGGCGTGCGCGTGGGGGTTGGTTGCGCGCGTCAGGATCGCGCTCGGGCGCCGGAGGTAGGGTCGAACTTTGCTCGACGGCACGCAGAGCCCCGCGTTCGGTAACGACATGACGCCAGCATGGAGGCAATGCAGCCCCATATGGCGTGACACCCTGTTGAGATCGGCACAAAAAAGGGACTTCTCCCATCCGAGGGGAGCCTCTTTTTACAAGGGCCGTCGCAGAGTGAACACGACGCTGTTACGAGTGGGACGGGGTAGGGTCGGCGGCGTGTGTGGATCGGGCTGTGCCTCCGCTTGGGCCTGTCGCGCGCGTGAGGGCCCCTTGGCGGCCGGTAGGCCCCTGGCGGAGTGTCCTCCGGCCTGGCGGCCTCCCTCTTTACTTTGCCCAGGAGCCTACCGGCCGCTAAGGGGCTCGGCTTGCGGTAAGCAGGCCGAAGCAAGGCTTTTCTGATACTGGTCGGTGGATCGGGCGCAGAGACCCCAGCGCCCGATCCTCCGACCGCCGCGCGGCAAAGGATTGAGCGCGCACTTCGTGCTTGCCCCGCATACGGGTGAAGACCCAAAAAAAAGCCCCGGCGTGAGCCGGGGCTTTTCGTTTCAGCAGCGTACTGCCCGGATCAACGATCCGGACGGTGCGCCGTGTTGGCTTCGCCCTGGCGTTCCAGGAACTCCTTGGACGGTTCGTCCAGCTTGTCGCCCAGCATGCGGCGGACCACGATGAAGAACACCGGGATCATCAGCAGGCCCAGGAAGGTGGCGAACACCATGCCGCCGATCACGCCGGTACCGATGGCGTGACGGGCATTGGCGCCGGCGCCGGTGGAGATGGCCATCGGCACCACGCCCAGGATGAACGCGAAGGAGGTCATCAGGATCGGGCGGAAGCGCAGGCGGGAGGCCTCGATGGTGGCCTCGCGCAGGGTCTTGCCCGCCGCACGCTGCTCCACCGCGAACTCCACGATCAGGATCGCGTTCTTGGCCGCCAGGCCGATCACCGTGATCAGGCCGATCTTGAAGTACAGATCGTTGGGCAGGCCGCGCGCCAGCGAGAACGCCAGTGCACCGAGCACGCCCAGCGGCACCACCAGCAGCACCGCCACCGGGATCGACCAGCTTTCATACAGCGCGGCCAGGCACAGGAACACCACCACGATGGACAGCACCAGCAGCAGCGTGGCGGCGTTGCCGGCCAGGATTTCCTGGTAGGACATGCCGGACCAGTCGTAGCCGAAGCCGGCCGGCAGGTCGTCGCTGACGATCCGCTCCATCGCCTGCATCGCCTCACCCGAGCTGCGCCCCGGTGCCTGCGAACCGACGATATTGACCGCCGAGTAACCGTTGTAGCGGCTCAGCGACGGCGGTGCGGACACCCAGTCGGACTTCACCACGGTGCTCAACGGGATCATCGCCGGGGTGCCGTCCGCGTTGGTCTGCAGGCTGCTGGGCGTATAGAAGCTGTTGAGCGATTCGGCACCGGTGCGGTACGGGCCATCGGCCTGCATCGTCACCCGCTTGATGCGGCCTTCGTAGAAGAAGTCGTTGACGTACACCGGGGCCAGCATCAGCTGGATGGTGCTGTACACGTCCGACACCGACAGGCCCATGGTCTGGGCCTGCACGCGGTCCACGTGCAACTGCAGCTGCGGTGCGTTTTCCAGCCCGTTGGGGCGCACGCCGGTGAGCAGGTCGCTCTCCTGCGCCGCCTTGCCGAGCAGGATGTTGCGCGCCTGCGTCAGCTGTTCATAGCCGGCGCCGCCACGGTCCTGCAGCCACATGTCGAAGCCGCCGAACTGGCCCAGGCCCTGCACGGTGGGCAGGTTGACCACGAAGATCTGCGCTTCCTTGATGCCATAGAAGGCACCGTTCATCTTCTGGATGAACTCGGGCACGGTGACCTTGCGATCCGCCCAGGGCTTGAGGCGGATGAAGCCCATGCCCACGTTTTCGCCCGAGCCGACGAAGCTGAAACCGGCCACCTGCAGCATGCCCTCGAACCCTTCCTGGTCCTTGAGCACGCCCCGCATCTGTGCGAAGGCCTGGTTGGTCTGGGCCTTGGTCGAGCCCGGCGGCAGCTGCACGATCGCCAGGGCGTAGCCCTGGTCTTCCTCGGGCAGGAAGCTGCCCGGCATGCGGGTGAACAGGAAACCGCACAGCACGGTGAGCACCACGAACAGGATCATCCAGCGCGGCGCATGGCGCACCGCCGAGGTGATGTGGCCCACGTAGGTGCCACTGATCTTGTCGTAGTACTTGTTGAAGGTGCGGTAGACGACGTTGGGCTTGTCGCTGTGGGTCGGCTTGAGGAACGTCGCGCACAGTGCGGGGGTGAAGCCCAGCGCCAGAAACGCGGAGAAGCCCATCGCGATGGCGATGGTCAGCGCGAACTGCTTGTAGATCTCGCCGGCGGCACCGCCCTGCAGCGCGGACGGGATGAACACCGCCGCCAGCACCACGGTGATGGCCACCACCGCGCCGGTGATCTGGGTCATGGCCTTCTGGGTAGCGGCCTTGGGCGGCAGCTTCTCCTCGGTCATGATCCGCTCGACGTTCTCGATCACCACGATGGCGTCATCGACCACGATGCCGATCGCCAGCACCATCGCAAACAGGGTGAGCTGGTTGATGGTGAAGCCGATGACGCTCATGCCCAGGAAGGTACCGAGCAGGGCCACCGGGATGACCAGGGTCGGGATCAGGGTTGCGCGGAAGTTCTGCAGGAAGATCAGCATCACCAGGAACACCAGTGCCACTGCTTCGATCAGCGTCTTGACCACTTCCTCGATGGAGATCTTCACGAAGGTGGTGCTGTCGTACGGCGAGAACCAGCTGACACCGGCCGGGAAGCTCGGGGCCAGTTCGTCCATCTTGGCGGTGACCGCGTTGGCCACGTTCAGGGCGTTGGCGCCCGGCAGCAGCTGGATCGCGAAGGCACCGGTCGGCTTGCCGTTGTACTGGGTGTCAAAGCCGTAGTTGTTGGCACCGAAGGCGATGCGTGCGATGTCCTTGAGCATCACCCGCGAACCATCCGCGTTGGCGCGCAGGATGATGTTCTCGAATTCCTGCGGCGAGCTGAAGCGGCCTTCGGCCGACACCGTGGCCGTGAAGTAATGCCCCTCCGGCGACGGATCGGCACCCAGCGAACCGGCCGCGAACTGCACGTTCTGGTCCTTGATCGCGGCCAGCACCTGGCTGGCCGACAGGCCGTAGCCCTGCATCTTTTCCGGGTTGAGCCAGATGTTCATGGCGTACTCGGAGCCGAACTGCTGGGTGCTGCCGACGCCGGGGATGCGCGAGATCTGGTCGAGCACGCGCGAGCCGACGATGTCGTTCAGCGCGTCACGGTCGATCGACGCGGTGTCCGACTGCAATGCCACCACCATCAGGAAGCCGGCGTTGGCCTTGGCCACCACCACGCCCTGCTGGGTGACTTCGGTCGGCAGGCGCGGCGTGGCCAGCGACACCTTGTTCTGCACCTGCACCTGGGCGATGTCCGCGTCGGTGCCGGTCTCGAAGGTGAGGGTGATGGTGACGCGGCCGTTGGACGCGGAGGACGAGCTGAAATACAGCAGGTGATCGATACCGGTCAGCTGCTGCTCGATCACCTGGGTGACCGACTTTTCGGCGGTGTCGGCGCTGGCGCCGGGGTAGGTGGCGCTCACCGTCACCTGGGGCGGTGCGATGCTGGGGTAGGACTCTACGCCCAGCCCGAGGATCGAGATCACGCCGGACAGCGAGATCAGGATCGCGACCACCCAGGCGAATACCGGGTGTTCAATGAAAAATTTAGGCATGACGGAGGGTTCCCGTTATTGCTTGTTCGATTCGGCAGCCGGGGCCGCGTCGGCCTTGTCGGCAGTCGCGTCGGCGGGTTTTGCAGCGGCGTCGGGCTTGGCGGCGGCCGGTGCGGCTCCCCCCGCGGCCGGGGCCTGGCCGTTGGCTGCGGCGCTGGCCGGATCCCACGGCTTGGCCGTGGCCGGCGCCCCTTCCTTGACCTTCTGCACGCCCGCCACGATCACCTTGTCGCCCGCATCAAGACCGCCACTGACCAGCCAGTTGCCGCCCTGCTGGCCCTCGCTCTTGACGTTCTTGCGCGCCACCTTGCCGTCCTTGCCGACCACCAGCACGTAGCCGCCGGTGGTATCGCGCTGGAGCGCCTGCAACGGCACCAGGAACGCGTTGTTGCGCTCGCCGAGGGTGGCCTGGAAGCTGACGAAGGCACCCGGCAGCAGGATCTGCTGCGGGTTGGGCAGTACCGCGCGCAGCGAGACCGCGCCGGTGGTGGGGTCGACGGTGGTCGAGGAGAAGTCCAGCGTGCCCGGCTGGTCGTAGAGGGTGCCGTCGGCCAGCTTGACCTGCACGGTGGATTTGCCGTCCCCGCTCAGCGCCAGCTGGCCCTTGGCCTGCGCGGCGCGCATCTGGGTCAGTTCGTCCACGCTCATGGAGAAGTTGACGTACAGCGGGTCCAGCTGGTCCACGGTGGTCAGCAGGGTGACATCGCCCTGGCCGACCAGCGCGCCTTCGGTGACCTGCTGCTTGCCGGCGCGGCCGCTGATCGGCGAGGTCACTTCGGCATAGCCGAGGTTGATCTTCGCGCTGGTCAGCGCCGCCTGGGCCTGCTGCACGGCCGCCGCAGCGGTGCGCTCGGTGGCTTCTGCTGCGTCCAGGTCGGACTTGGAGACGTACTTCTGCGGCGCCAGCGAACGGGCGCGGTTGGCGGCGGCCTTGGCGTTGGCGTAGGTGGCCTGCGCGGACGCCAGCTCGGCCTGCGACGCGTTCAAGGAGGCACGCAGCGGGGCCGGGTCGATCAGGAACAGGACCTGGCCCTGCTTGACGTCGGCGCCTTCCTGGTAGACGCGCTTGAGCAGCACCCCGGGCACGCGGGCGCGGACGTCGGCGCTGCGGTAGGGCGACAGGCGGCCGACCAGCTCACGCTGCAACGGCAGGGTCTGCGGCTTGGCATCGATCACGCCCACTTCCGGCGGCGGGGGCGTCTGTTGCTCTGGCTTCTTGCAAGCGGTCAGTGCGACAGCAACTGCGCAGGTCAGGGCAAGGCTGCGGAGTGGGGCGATCATCAGGAAAAACTCCGGTGTTGGTTTGAATGCGATGCCGCGGCGGTCTCCGGCACGGCGAACGCGCGCAGGAAGCTGTCAACGGAGAATTCGGCCCAGCGGCGGCGCACGGTGGCGTCAGCGCGGTGGGGGGTGTGGAAGCGCTGTTTCTCGAAATCCAAGCCGGCGATCATGCTCAATAGCAGTTCGGCCATGAAGTGCGGGTCGTCATGCCCCAACTGGCCCAGCGCGGTGCGCGCCTGGAGCCATTCAGCGACGTGAAGAACGAGCGCGCCCGCCCCGTCGCGGTACAGGGCGCGGGCTTCCTGCGGGAAATGCGGGGAGTCGGCGGCGATCAGTCGCCGGGCCTGGGCCACGTGCGGCTGGTTGCAGTGCTCCAGGTAGTCGGTGGCGAACTGCAGCAGGCTGCCGCGCAGGTCGCCCTGGTCCAGGCTGTGCAGGCCGGCCGTGGCCCGGCTGACATGCCGCTGCATGACCCGGCGCAGCAGTTCCTGCTTGCTGCCGTAGCGGCTGTAGAGGGTCTGCTTGGAGCAGCCGGCCTGCTGGGCCACCGCATCCATGCTGATCTGCATGCCCTGGGTGGAGAACAGATCGCGCACGGCATCGAACACGCGCTGATCGCGCGCATCCAGGGTGCTGGCGGCGGGGTGGGGGGGATTCACGCGATGGACTATACCGTCCAGTTCAGAATTGGAGAAGCCTTGTGTTTGCCGCGGATTTGATACCCATCGTCAAGTTGCCACGGAAGTGGCCGATGCTTGCCTGCGTGGATCTCCTACGCGAGCGTCCGTACTCGTGCGGATTGACCATCGCGACGTAAACGCCACCCAACCCGATTTGCCTTATTCCGTCCTGCAGCAAGGTATTTTTGTGCGGTAGGCCTACAATTTCATTTTCCCAACTGAGCAACACGCACCGCTCTGCCATGAAACCGCAAAAACCAGCAGCCAAGACCGTGAAAAACAAATCCAAACCAGCCGATACGCAGACTGTTTCGCCAGTGGGCTTCTCGCTGGAGCCGGTGTACACGGCCTTGCGCAAGCGCTACCCGGCGGCCGGGCAGGCCGAGGCAGTGGCTTTCGCCGCCGACTTCTACAAGCGCATGGAGGCGGACGAGTTCCCCCACCACACCGCCGAGGAGTGGGCTGCGCTGGCGGCGGACACGCTGGAATTCGCGCGTGTCCGCAAGCCGGGCAAGGCCAATGTCCGCGTGTTCAACCCGAGCCTGAAGGCCAACGGGTGGGAATCGCCGCATACGGTGCTGCAGATCGTCAATGACGACATGCCGTTCCTGGTCGACACGGTGACCATGTCGCTGGCCGAGCATGGCATCGGCGTGCACGTGCTGGGCCACCCGGTGATCCGCTTCGCGCGCGACAAGGCCGGCAAGCTCAGCGGCGTCAGCGAGGGCAACGCCGAGTCGGTGATGCTGCTGGAAATCGACCGCCAGCCGGCCGATGCCATGGCCGACGTCGAGCAGGCGATCGTCAAGGCGCTGGACGAGGTGCGTGCCATCGTCCACGACTGGGACGCGATGCGTGCCAAGGCGCAGAGCCTGGCCGAGGACCTCGGCAGCCGCCAGCTCCCGATCGATGCCGCCTCGCGCGCCGAAGCGCAGGAATTCCTGCGCTGGGCCGCCGACAACCACTTCACCTTCTTCGGCTACCGCGAATACCGCGTGGAGAAGCAGGGCAAGGAAGAGGTGCTGGCACCGCTCAATGAAACCGGCCTGGGCCTGATGCGCGGCAAGGACAAGTCCGCCGCCCGTCCGGTCAAGACCCTGGCCGCGCAGGGCCTCAACGCCACCACCGGGTTGAAGGACGCGCTGATCCTGACCAAGACCAATGCCCGTTCGCGCGTGCACCGCGCCGGCTACATGGACTACATCGGCGTGCTGGAATTCGACGCCAAGGGCAAGATCATCGGCGAGCAGCGCTTCCTCGGCCTGTTCACCTCCAGCGCCTACAACCGCCGCCCGTGGGAGATCCCGCTGGTGCGCCAGCGCCACGAATACGTGATGACCCAGTCCGGCCTGGCGCCGAGCAGCCACAGCGGCAAGGCCCTGCGCCACATCCTGGAAACCCTGCCGCGCGAAGAGCTGTTCCAGTCCAGCGAGGACGAGCTGTTCCGCACCGCGATGGGCGTGCTGGGCCTGCAGGAGCGCGTGCGCAGCCGGCTGTTCCTGCGCCGCGACAAGTACAGCCGCTTCATCTCCGCGCTGGTCTACCTGCCGCGCGAACGCTTCAACACCGATGTGCGCCTGCGCATCGAAGCCATGCTCAAGGACGCCCTGCAGGGCGAATACGTGGACAGCTCGGTGGTGCTCGGCGAATCGCCGCTGGCCCAGGTGCACCTGATCGTGCGCCCGAAGGCTGGCCAGACCCTGGAAGTGGACACCAGCGTGCTGGAACAGAAGCTGGCCCAGGTGCTGCGCAACTGGCAGGACGACCTGCGTGAAGCGCTGGTGGCCCGCCACGGCGAAAGCGAAGGCCTGCGCATTGCCGCGCGTATCGGCAAGGCATTGCCGGCCGGCTACATCGAAGACTCCAGCACCGAGATCGCGGCCAACGACGTCAGCCAGCTCGACGCGCTGACCGGTCCGGACGACCTGCGCCTGAGCCTGCAGGCCGTGCAGCGCGACGGCGGTGACGGCCTGCGCCTGAAGCTGTATCGCCAGCTGGACGACATCCCGCTGTCGGACGCGCTGCCGATGATGGAAAACATGGGCCTGCGCGTGATCGCCGAGCGTCCGTACCGCCTGACGGTCGACAACGCCCCGGTCTACGTACAGGACTTCGAGGTCGAATCGGTGGCCGGTGCCATCGACGCGCCGAGCGTGGATGCCGCCTTCGGCGAAACCTTCGCCCGCGTGTGGCACGGCGATGCCGAGAACGACGGCTTCAACCGCCTCGTGCTGGCTGCCGGCCTGCATTGGCGCCAGGTCGCCATGCTGCGTGGCTACTGCAAGTACCTGCTGCAGACCGGCGTGCCGTTCTCGCAGGCCTATGTGGAAGGCACCTTCACCCGCTACCCGCTGCTGGCGCGCCTGCTGGTGGAGCTGTTCGAAGCCCGCTTCGACCCGGCCACCGGGCATGAGAGCAAGGAGGCCATCGCCGAGGGCCAGGCCCAGCTGCGTGCGCACCTGACCGTGCTCGCCGGCGGCGACGAGGCCACCCTGAAGGTGCTCAAGACCGTGGTCGATGCGCGCAAGGGCGACCGTGCCGCGCAGATGGATGCCGCGCGTGACGCGCTGGTCAAGCTGATGGACCGCGTCTCCAGCCTGGACGAGGACCGCATCCTGCGCAGCTTCATGGGCGTGATCGATGCGACCCTGCGTACCAGCTACTACCAGACCGATGCCGATGGCCGTCCGGGCCATGTCATCAGCTTCAAGTTCGATTCGGCGCTGGTGCCGGACCTGCCCAAGCCGCGCCCGTACCGCGAAATCTTCGTGTACGGCCCGCGCGTAGAAGGTACCCACCTGCGTTTCGGTGCCGTGGCCCGTGGCGGCCTGCGCTGGTCGGACCGTCGCGAAGACTTCCGCACCGAGGTGCTGGGCTTGGTCAAGGCGCAGATGGTCAAGAACACGGTCATCGTGCCGGTGGGCGCGAAGGGCGGCTTCTTCGCCAAGACTCCGCCGGTGAACGGCGACCGTGATGCGGTGTTCGCCAACGGCGTGGCCTGCTACAAGCTGTTCATCCAGGGCCTGCTGGACATCACCGACAACATCGTCAACAACAAGATCGTGCCGCCGGTGGACGTGGTCCGCCACGACATGGACGACCCGTACTTGGTGGTGGCCGCCGACAAGGGCACCGCGACCTTCTCCGACATCGCCAACGGCCTGGCCATCGCGCACGGCTTCTGGATGGGCGATGCGTTCGCCTCCGGTGGTTCGGTCGGTTACGACCACAAGGGCATGGGCATCACCGCGCGCGGTGCGTGGGAGTCGGTCAAGCGCCACTTCCGTGCCCTGGGCCGTGACAGCCAGAGCCAGGACTTCACCACGGTGGGCGTGGGCGACATGTCCGGCGACGTGTTCGGCAACGGCATGCTGCTGTCGCGCCACATCCGCCTGGTGGCCGCGTTCGACCACCGCCACATCTTCCTGGACCCGAACCCGGATGCGGCCAGCACGTTCGTCGAGCGCGAGCGCCTGTTCACCGTGCCGCGCTCCAGCTGGGCCGACTACGATGCCAAGCTGATCAGCAAGGGCGGTGGCATCTACCCGCGCTCGCTGAAGTCGATCGAGATCACCCCGCAGGTGCGCGAGGCGTTGGGCCTGGACGATAACGTCAAGGCGCTGTCGCCGAACGACCTGATGAGCGCCATCCTCAAGGCGCCGGTGGACCTGCTGTGGAATGGCGGCATCGGCACCTACGTCAAGGCCTCGACCGAGCAGCACAGCGATGTGGGCGACCGCGCCAACAACGCACTGCGCGTCAACGGTGGCGAGCTGCGCTGCAAGGTCGTGGGCGAGGGCGGCAACCTGGGCATGACCCAGCTCGGCCGCATCGAGGCCGCCCAGGCCGGCGTGCTGCTCAACACCGACTTCATCGACAACTCGGCCGGCGTGGATACCTCCGACCACGAAGTCAACATCAAGATCCTGCTCAATGACGTGGTCCGGGCCAAGAAGTTGACCGTCGAACAGCGCAACAAGCTGCTGGCGTCGATGACCGACGAAGTGGCCGCGCTGGTGCTCAACGACAACTACCGCCAGAACCAGGCCCTGAGCCTTATGGAGCGGATGGCGGTCAAGCGCCTGGGCTCCAAGCAGCACTTCATCCGTACGCTGGAGCAGCAGGGCCTGCTCGATCGCCAGATCGAGTTCCTGCCCTCCGACGCCGAGCTGTCCGCGCGCAAGGCGCGTGGCCAGGGCCTGACCCGGCCGGAGCTGTCGGTGCTGCTGTCCTATTCCAAGCTGGTCGCGTTCGCCCAGCTGCTGGATTCGGACATCCCCGAAGACCCGTACCTGTCCAAGGAACTGCAGCGCTACTTCCCCACGCCGCTGCAGAAGAAGTACGCCGACGCGATGGAACGTCACCGCCTGAAGCGCGAAATCATCGCCACGGCCGTGACCAACCAGACCATCAACCGGATGGGTGCCACCTTCCTGATGCGCATGCAGGAAGACACCGGCCGCAGCATCGCCGAGGTCGCCAAGGCCTACACGATCAGCCGTGAAACGCTGGACGCGCGCGCCCTGTGGGCCCAGATCGACGCCCTCGACGGCACGCTGCCGGAGTCGGTGCAGATCGACGCGCTGGAAGTGATCTGGAAGCTGCAGCGTTCGTTCGTGCGCTGGCTGCTGTCGCGCCCGGGTGCGATGCCAGGCATCACCGAGGCGGTCAACCGCTACCAGGCGGCCTTCAACGACATCCGCGTCGCCTCCGGCGTGCTGCCCGATTCCCAGCGCCCGGCCTACGAGGCCAGCGTGGCCGAGTGGAAGGAAAAGGGCCTGCCGCCGGCACTGGCGCAGCAGTTGTCCGAGCTGCAGTTCCTGGAACCGGCGTTCGACATCATCGAACTGGCGCGTACCCGCAAGCTCAAGCCGGTGGATGTGTCCAAGATCCACTTCCGCCTGGGCGATGCCCTGCAGCTGCCGTGGTTGTTCGAGCAGATCGACGCGCTGGAGGTCAATGGCCGCTGGCACGCCGTGGCCCGTGGCGTGCTGCGCGACGAGCTGGCCGCCCATCACCGCAACCTGGCTGCCCAGGTGCTGTCGATGAAGGGCGGCAGTGCCGAAGCCAAGGTGGCCGCGTGGATCGGTCGTGACGACAGCAGCCTGCGCTTCACGCTGTCGATGCTGGCCGAACTGGCCGAGCAGAAGACCTTGGACTACCCGACGGTGTCGGTTGCCGTCCAGCGTCTGGGCCAATTGGCGGCCCATGGCGCGTAAGCGATAGCGCCGGGCGCTGCCCGGTGGCATGAAAAGGAAACGGCCCCGCAATCGCGGGGCCGTTTTCGTTTCCGGTCGTGGTGCTCGCCGCTGCCCGGCAATCGCATCGACCCGACGGCGGATGGGCGGACCCGGCCAGCGGCCGGCACGACCGGGTATGCTCTTGCTGGCATACCCCACCCGGATCCACCGATGAGCGACACCCCCCGTATCGCCTTCCTGGCCAGCAACACCGAGGCCGCGCAGCAGGCCCTGGCCGTCATGCTGGCCCGGCATGGCACGTGCGCGCCCGAGCAGGCCGATGTGCTGTGCCCGCTCGGCGGCGATGGCTTCATGCTGCAGACCCTGCATCGCTACGCGGCGCTGGGCAAGCCGGTGTTCGGGATGAAGCTGGGCACGGTGGGTTTCCTGATGAACCAGTTCCGTGATGACGACCTGCCGGCACGCCTGGCGGCGGCCGAGCCGGCCAATCTGCGCCCGCTGGAGATGCTGGCGCTGACCGAATCGGGCACCACCACCGGGTCGCTGGCGTACAACGATGTGTCGCTGCTGCGCCAGACCCGCCAGGCCGCGCACATCGGCGTGGACCTCAATGGCCAGGAGCGGGTGGCCGAGCTGATCGGCGATGGCGTGCTGGTGGCCACCCCGGCCGGCAGCACCGCCTACAACTATTCCGCGCACGGCCCGATCCTGCCGCTGGGCTCGCACACCATCGCGCTCACCCCGCTGGCCCCGTACCGCCCGCGTCGCTGGCGTGGGGCGATCCTCAAGGCCGACACCGAAGTGCGCTTCCGCGTGCTGGACCCCTACAAGCGCCCGGTCAGCGTGACCGCCGACTCGCACGAAACCCGCGACGTGGTGGAAGTGACCATCCGCGAGTCGCGCGAGCGCCGGGTGACGCTGCTGTTCGACCAGGAGCACAACCTGGAAGACCGCATCCTCAGCGAACAGTTCATGTTCTGAGCCCACCCGGGCGTGATGGCCGCGCACTGTGGGACAATGGCTGGCCGGCCGCTGCGGCCGCATTGGATTGCTGAGTGCCATGGGCGACAACACCCCCCGTCTGCTGACCGTCGCGGTGACCTCGCGCGCGCTGTTCGACCTGGAAGAAGGCCACGCGCTGTTCGAGGCCGAAGGCGTGGACGCCTACGCCGAGTACCAGCGCAAGCACGAGGACGACGTACTGCGCCCCGGCGTGGCGTTCCCGGTAGTGCGCAAGCTGTTGGCGCTCAACCAGGGCCAGTCGCCGGAGTCGCCGCGCGTGGAAGTGATCCTGCTTTCGCGCAACTCGGCCGACACCGGCCTGCGCATCTTCAATTCCATCCAGCACTACGGCCTGGGCATCATCCGCGCCACGTTCACTGCCGGCGAGCCGACCTGGCCCTACGTGAAGCCGTTCGGTACCGACTTGTTCCTGTCGGCCAACCCGGAATCGGTGCGCCGCGCGCTGCTGCACGGCATCGCGGCGGCCACCATCCTGCCCAAGCCGCCAGGCGAGACCATCGCCGCGGCCGAGCAGGTCGACCTGGGCCGGCCGCTGGGCCAGCTGCGGATCGCCTTCGATGGCGATGCGGTGATCTTCGGCGATGAGAGCGAGCGCATCTCGCGCGAGCAGGGCGTGGAAGCGTTTGGCCGGCACGAGCGCGAGAACGCGCGCGAGCCGCTCAGCGGCGGCCCGTTCCGCAACTTCCTCTCCGCCCTGCACACCCTGCAGGCCGTGTTCCCCTCGGGCGAGGATGCCCCGATCCGCACCGCGCTGGTCACCGCGCGTTCGGCGCCGGCGCACGAGCGGGTGATCCGCACGCTGCGCGAGTGGGGCGTGCGCCTGGATGAAGCGCTGTTCCTGGGCGGGCGGCACAAGGGGCCGTTCCTGGAAGCGTTCGGGGCCGACATCTTCTTCGACGATTCGCAGCACAACATCGACAGCGCCCGCCAGCACCAGCGCGTGGCCGCCGGCCACGTACCGCATGGCGTCGCGAACGACGGCTGACCTATCGCCGCGGCGGGCCGCGGCCGTGCTTACCGGAGCGGCAGGCCCGACGGCACATCCGGCGCGCTGACCAGCGGCAGGCGGATGTCGACCAGCTTCCAGCGCAGGCCGGAGCGCTGCAGCACGAAAACCACGGGGGTGCCATCCGGGGTGTGGGTGGTGGCGGTGAAGCGCGACAACGACTCGAAGCGATGCGTGGCGCCCTGCAGCGGCCGTGCCTTGCGCGGTGCCGCGTACGCGTCGCTGCTTTCCAGGTCGTTGCGGGCGCGTTTCCACAGGGTGTGGCCTTCCAGCAGCGCGCCGATCCCGGTCGGGGTGACCATCGCGTCCACCGCGGTGCCGGTGAGCGTTTCGCTGGCCGACAGCAGCAGCGCGCCGATGACGTTGGACTGCACG
The DNA here is from genome assembly GCF_056393175.1 of Stenotrophomonas sp. Steno-Z1. NCBI lineage: Bacteria > Pseudomonadati > Pseudomonadota > Gammaproteobacteria > Lysobacterales > Lysobacteraceae > Stenotrophomonas > Stenotrophomonas sp. Steno-Z1. The sequence continues at coordinate 909,708 of NZ_JBWJPB010000001.1, forward strand.
TCAGCGCCAGCGCGGCGGACCACGTAGTCGTTGAGCTGCGCGCGCAGGTTGGCCCGCAGCATCGGGAAGTCCACGTAGCGGTCGAGCTTGGCGGTGTCGCGGGTTTCGATGGCCTGCGACAGGCCGTGCACGGTGAGGTAGGGGCCACTGAAAAACACGCCTGCCAACAGCAGCAGCAGGGCCAGCAGCAACCAGAGAAGCTTTTTCATCACATCACGCATCTGCAGGGCATCGGGTTGAGCTTGCCGCAGTGGGTGTCGGGAAATGTGAAGGCTTACTGGCTTGGCGATCGCCCTGACTGGAAGGCGGCCACCAGGCGCGCGCGCTCGTCCGCTTGCAGTGCGTCCACCCGCGTGTCCAGGACCTGCGCCAGGTTGCCGATGCGGGTGGTGCCGAGCACGCCGCTGGCGATCGCCGGGTTCTGCAGCACGTAGGCGAATGCGGTCTGCGCGGGCGTCTGCGACCGCACCGTGGCGACCGCGCGCTGCATCGTGCGCGCACTGCGCATCAGTTCGCGGCTGGACGGCTTCAACCACGCGCGGGCGAGGTACCACGCGTCGGCCAGGCGCGGCACCCGCGGCCGTGCGGGCAGCAGGTGGCCCTGGGCCAGCACGGTGCCGGCCAGGACGCCGATGCCCGCCGCGTGCATGGCCGCGATCAGCGGTTCGCGGTCCTGCTGCAGGGCGTTGTAGTCGATCAGCGCGACATCGAACATGCCGGGGTGGGCGGCCATGAACTGCATGGTGCCGGCCGTGTGGGTATTGATGCCGAGCAGGCGGAACATGCCGTTGCGGCGCATGCGCGCCAGTGCCGAGAGCAACTCGTCGGTGATCTGTGGCACGCCGATGCCGTGCAGCTGGAAGATGTCCAGGTGGTCGCAGTGCAGGTTGCGCAGCGAGGCGGCGCAGCTGCGCTCGATGGCCTCCGGGGAAAAATCGCGGTGTTCGGCACCGCTTACCCCGGCCTGCCCGGTGAGGGTGCCGGCCTTGCTGGAGATCACCAGCCCATCGCGCGGGTGCGCGGCGAACGCGCGCTGGAGGATGCGCCCCAGCCGCGGCTCGGCATTGAAGGCGGCGTAATTGTGGCCGGTGTCGAACAGGTTGACGCCGCGCTCCAGCGCGTAGCGCACGATGCGCTCGGCCTGGTCTTCGGCGAAACGGCGATGGCCCCAGAAGCCCGAGCAGCCCAGCGCGACCTGCGATACCTGCAGGCCGCTGCGGCCGAGCGGGCGCAGCGCCACGGGAGACGGCGTCGGCATGCGGCTCAGAACTCCAGGTCCAGCGCGGCGCACAGGTAGTCCACGAACGGCCCCAGCGTGACCAGGTCGGCGGCGATGGTCTGGCGCAGGCGCGGGCCGGTCATGGTGGCGTCGTCCAGCGCGCGCCAGAACACCCAGTTGCGGTGTTTGAGGTCGTCGATGAACTCGAAGTCCGGCTCGAAGCCGCGCGGGGCACGCACCAGCTTTTCGCTTTCCTCGAAGTCGAACTTCTTCCGCAGCACCGGCGAGTGCGCGGCGGCCTTCCAGCTGCCCGGGTTGTCGACGATGAAATGCCGCACCTTGCGCTGCGTGGCCGGCTCGGGATGCCACAGGCCGGCACCGACGAAGCTTTCGCCTGGCTGCAGGTGGATGTAGAACGACGGCGCGGGTACCTGCCTGCGGCGCTCATGGAACAGGCGCGCGCCCTGCCAGCTCTTGTAGGGCGATTTGTCGTTGGAGAAGCGCGCGTCGCGGTAGATGCGGAACAGCGAGCCACCCACGCCGCGCGGGTCGGCGCGGAAATGCTCGCTGACTGCGGCCAGGTCGGGCTGCAGGTCGGCGATCAGGCGCAGGAACGGCTGGCGCACGTGCTCCTCGTACTGCGGTTTGTGCTCGTTGAACCAGGTCTTGTCGTTGTTGCGGGCCAGCCCACGCAGGAACGTGAAGCTCTTGGGGGTGAAATAGCTGCTCACAGGCTCTGCTCCAGGTGGGTGCCCCAGTCGCGCAACTGTTGCAGCAGGGCGAGCCGGGCCGGGTCGGCGGCGTGCTCGGTGGCCAGTGCATCCAGTTGTTGGCGGAACTGCGGCAGGTTCTGCTCGCCCAGCGCGGTGTCGCCGAGCAGGCGCTGGCGACGATAGTCGTTCCAGCGTGAGTGCTCGGTCGCGTCCAGGGTGTCCAGATGATTGCGTGCGCGGTAGCGGAACAGCAGCTCGGGCATGCGCGGATCGCGCAGGCGCTCGGCGAAGCTGGCCAGTTCGGCCGGTGGACTCGTGCGGATGCGGGCCATCAATGCCTTGTCGCCGTCGGCCAGGAAACCGTCGTACAGCGAGGCATCCACGTCGCTTGGGGGCAGCGCACGTTCGCCGCCGAACACCTGGCGGGCCTTCTCGGCCAATGCCGGTCCCAGCTCGCGCAGGCGCGCTGCCTTGGCTTCGATGGCGGCCACGTCCAGGCCAAGGCGCGCATGGTCGGCGGCGCGCAGGTGGTTCCAGGCGACCAGCGCAGGCACCTTGTTGACGTGTACTTCCTTGAGCGGCACGCGCTGTTCGCCCTCGGCAAGGTCGGCGGCGCGGGTGTACAGGCGCGCGGCGATGGTCTCGGCGGGCAATGCCAGCAGCGCGTCGACGTCGCCGTCCAGGTCGAACACGATGACCCGGTTGCTGATGTACGGATGGCGTGCCAGCGGCAGCACCGGGGCGGCGCACAGGCGCTGGGCCGGATAGCGCATCGAGATGTGCAGGACCGGCTGCATCGCCTCCACGTCGAGCAGGCTGGCCACGAAGCGCTTGTCGCGCAGCTTCAGGGCGTAGTCCCACAGCCGCGGCTGCGCCTGCTTGAACAGGCGTGCCATGCCGATGGTGGCGTACACGTCCGACAGCGCTTCATGGGCATCGCCCTGGCGCACGTCGTTGGCGGTGGCCAGGTGCTCGAGTTTGAACGAGGTGGCGCCATCTTCGCGCTGCGGCCACGCCACGCCCTCGGGGCGCAGCGCGTGCAGCAGGCGCATCATGTCCAGCAGGTCCCAACGCGAATTGCCGTTGCGCCACTCACGCTCGTAGGGATCGTAGAAGTTGCGGAACAACCCGTGGCGTACGAACTCATCGTCGAAGCGCAGCGTGTTGTAGCCCAGCGAGCAGGTGCCCGGTCGCGCCATCAGGTCGTTGATGCGCGAAAACGCGTCGGCCTCGCTGACGCCGGTGGCGAGCGCGTGCTGCGGGGTGATGCCGGTGATCAGCGTGGCCACCGGCGAGGGCAGCAGGTCGTCGGCCGGCTTGACGTAGAAGCTGACCGGCGCCTCGATGATGTTCAGCTCGGCATCGGTACGGATCGCGGCGAACTGCGCGATGCGGGTGCGCCGAGGATCCTGGCCGAAGGTCTCCAGGTCGTAGAACAGGAAGCTGTCTGCCATCAGTGTGCGCCCTCCAGCACCGGCAACTGCGCGTGCACGATCCGCTCCAGCGCCGGCCAGTCGATGTGGTCCAGGCTGTCATGCCCGGCGGTGGCGTCCTCCAGGATGCGCCGCTGCAGGTCGGTGCGCGCCAGCGCCACCGCATACGGTGTGTGCAGGAAGGTCACCATGGTGTAGTGCGGCACGAAGCGGGTCGGCCAGCGTGCCTGCAGCGCCTGTTCGAGCTCGCGCTGGAGCAGGAACGCCGGATCGGCCACGCGGTCGCGCATCTCCAGGTAGTTCTCTAGCGCCATCTGCTGGATCGCCTCGGCATTCGGCTTGCGGTCGGCCTCGAACGCGGCGAAGGCCGCGGCCAGCGAATCCTGCGCCAGCAGGTGGCCGGCCAGCGCCACGCAGTCCTCGAACGCGCAGTTCATGCCCTGGCCGTGGAACGGCACCATCGCATGCGCGGCATCGCCGAGCAGCACGGCGCGGCCCTGCAGGTGCCAGTGGGTGAGGTGCAGCGTGCCGAGCAGGCCCGGCGGATGTTCTTCCCAGTCGCGGCGCAGGTTGGGGATCAGCGCCAGCGCATCGGGGAAGTCGCGCGCGAACAGCGCCTCGGCTTCGGCGCCCGTGGTGGTGGTGGCGAAGCTGGGCTCGCCCGTGTTGGGCAGGAACAGGGTGACGGTGAAGGTGCCTTCGTCGTTGGGCAGGGCGATGCACATGTAATGCCCGCGCGGCCAGATGTGCAGGGCGTTGGCCTCGATGCGGAAGCCACCGTCGGCGGTCGGCGGGATCTCCAGCTCCTTGTAGGAGTGGTCCAGGAACTCGATGCGCTCGTCCAGCGGCTGCTTGCGGTTCATCGCCGCGCGCAGCGCCGAGCCGGCACCGTCGGCGCCGATCAGGGTGTCGAAGCGGATGTCATGCGGCTGGTCGTCGCGGTCGTCGATGAAGCGGGCGTAGCCGGCATCGAAATCCACGGTGTGCAGGCGGCGGTGGAAGTGCACCTGCGCGCCGGCGTCCTCGGCCAGCTGCAGCAGCGTGGTGTTGAGGTCCTTGCGGTGGATCGACCAGATCACCTCGCTGTCGTCGCGGCCGTAGCGCTGCAACTGCGGCTCGCCCTGGCGGGGATGCACCATCCGGCCGCGCATCATCACGGCCTTGGCCATGACCGCGTCTTCCACGCCCGCCTGGCGCAGCGCATTGCGCCCGCGTTCGGCCAGCGCCAGGTTGATCGAACGGCCGGACTCGTAGTCGCTGATGCGCGGGTCGCCGCGGCGCTCGTAGAGGGTGATGCGCCAGCCTTGGCGCGACAGCAGGATGGCGAGCAGGGAGCCGGCCAGGCCGGCGCCGATGATGCTCAGCGAGCGTGAGGGGGTAGCGATCAAGTCGGTGTCCGCAAGGGGGAGGGAGCGCGGCTTAGTGGCCGGCCCAGGCGCCCACTTCGTCGATGAAGTGGTGCAGGTCCTGGTAACGGTTGTAGAGCGGGGTGGGCGAGATGCGGATGACGTCGGGCTCGCGCCAGTCGCCGAGCACGCCCACGGTCTGCAGGTACTCGAACAGGCTGCGCCCACGCTCGCGCCCGCCGACCACGCGCAGCGAGAGCTGGCAGCCGCGACGCTCGGGTTCGCTGGGGGTGAGCACCTCCAGCACGCCGGCCAGACGGGCGCGCACCAGCGCATCCAGCAGCCCGGTGAGGCGCAACGATTTGGCGCGCAGCGCGGCGATACCGCCGGCCTTGTCGACCACGTCCAGGGCCGCGCGCAGCGGCGCCAGCCCCAGCACCGGCGGGTTGCTCAACTGCCAGCCTTCGGCGCCGATGGCGGGCACGAACTGCGGGGCCATCTTGAAGCGGGTAGCCTCTTCGTGTCCCCACCACCCGGCAAAACGCGGCAGGGTGGTGTCGCGGTGGTGGCGTTCATGGACGAAGCAGCCGGCCACGGCGCCCGGGCCGGCGTTGAGGTACTTGTAATGGCACCAGACCGCGAAGTCGGGCGCGATGTCATGCAGGTGCAGGGGCACGTTGCCGACCGAGTGCGCCAGGTCGAAACCGACCCGGGCGCCCTGCAGGCGGGCCATGCGGGTGATCGCCTCCAGGTCGAACACCTGGCCGCTGCGGTACTGCACGCCGGGCCACAGCACCAGCGCCAGGCGCGGGCCGTGTTGGGTGATCGCACGCTCGATGGCCTGCAGGGAAATCGTGCCGTTGGGTTCGTCGGGCTGCACCTCGATGAGGTCGGTGGCCGGGTCGAAGCCATGGAAGCGGATCTGCGATTCGACCGCGTGGCGATCGGTCGGAAACGCGCCGGCTTCGATCAGGATCGCCGGGCGCTGCGCGCTGGGGCGGTAGAAGCTGACCATCATCAGGTGCAGGTTGACGCTGAGGGTGTTCATGGCGACCACTTCAGTGGGCAACGCGCCCACGACGCGGGCGAGCTGTTCGCTGACCAGACGGTGGTAGCGCAGCCACTGGGTGTCACCGGTGAAGTGGCCCTCGACGGCCAGGCTGGCCCATTTGTCCATCACCTCCTGCACCGCCGCGCGCGCAGCCCGCGGCTGCAGGCCAAGCGAATTGCCGACGAAGTAGACCTGGTCGCGATGGTTGTGCTGCGGGAACACGAACTCGCTGCGGATGGCGCGCAGGGGATCGGCGGCGTCCAGGGCAACGGCATGGGTGCGGCTGAGAATGTCGGACATGGTGCGACCAGCGGTGACAGTGACCGACAGTTTATCCGGTGGTGGGGGTGTGGGGTGTCGTGGGGTGTGTGTTGGTAAAGGCAGCCGCAACAGCAATGGCGTCCTGTCGGGGTCGTCGGCTGGGCTGGCGCGGTGCGGGTGGGGTGCCGGGACACGCAGCAAACCCCGCGCCGCGCTCCGCCCCAGCCGCTGGCGCCTGTGCGTTCGGGCGCTTGCGAGGCGGTGCCTCGCAAGCAAAGCGCCCTCACGCCCGGGGGCTCGGCGTTGCCATTCATGGCAACACACGGTCCCGGCAACGCACACGCACACGCACACGCACAAGCAGTGGGTCGGTTTCCATGGGAAATGCCGGAAATGCCGGAAATGCCGGAAATGCCGGAAATGCCGGAAACGCTGGAGACGCCGGGAACGCCGGGAACGCCCGGAAACGCTCGGAACGCCGGGAAACGCGGGGAACGCCGGAATACGGGAACTGCGGAAAACGCTGGGAACGCTGGAACGCCGGAACGCCGGAACGCCCGGAAACGCTCGGAACGCCGGGAAACGTGGGGAACGGCGAAAATACGGGAAACGCTGGGAACGTCGGAACGCGGAACGCCGGAAACGCCGGAAACGCCGGAAACGTCGGAAACGTCGGAAACGATCGGAACGCCGGAACGCCGGAACGCCGGGGAACGCGGCAAACGCGGAAAAAACGCGGGGAAAACGCGGAAAAAGCTTGGTAGAGCCGAGCCATGCTCGGCTGCTCTTCATTCAGAGGTCATGCTGCCATCGCCTGAAGAAGAGGTATCGGCACTCGATAGAGGATCGACCCTACCGGCCCCTTCTCCCCCGCATCTGCCAGCCCACAAAACGCGCACATGCATCCATCCGCGTGCGAGTCCTCACCCCTCAACCGCCACCGCACTGCCCGGCAACGGGTCCACGTGCCCGCACGCATCACACGTCCGCAGATCCAGCGACGACTGGTAGCGCGCGAAGACCTTCGGCAGGTCGGTCTCGATGTTCTCCAGCGCGAAGTATTCTTCATACAGCTTGTGGTTGCAGCGCTCGCAGTACCACAGCAGCCCATCGCGCTCGTGCGCCAGCCGCTTGCGCTCCACCACCAGGCCCACGCCGCCAGCCGGGCGGCGCGGCGAGTGCGGCACCTTGCCCGGCAGCAGGAAAATCTCGCCGGCACGGATCGGAATGTCGCGCACTGCGCCATCCTCCTGCACCTTCAGCGTCATCTCGCCTTCAAGCTGATAGAACCACTCGGGGCCCTCGTCGTAATGGAAGTCGGTGCGGCTGTTCGGGCCGCCCACCACCATCACGATGAAGTCGCCGTCCTCGATCATCTTGTTGCCGACCGGCGGCTTGAGCAGGTGCCGGTGTTCTTCGATCCAGCCCAGCAGATTGATCGGCATCGGGAGCATGGCGCAAGGTCCGTAGTGGGGGAGGTCAGTCGCGCTTGCCGCGACGCGGAACGTGCGCCAGCGCCCGCTCATAGGCCGGCTGCAGGTCTTCCGGCGCACCGACGTCGATGCCCATCTCGCGCACCCGCCCGTCCTTCAGGCTGTACACCCAGCCGTGCACCATCAGCTTCTGGCCGCGCGCCCAGGCGTCCTGCACGATCGTCGATCGGCAGGCATTGACCACCTGCTCGATCACGTTCAGTTCGCACAGCCGCGCGTGCTTCAGCTCCGGGTCGTCGATCGCATCCATGATCGACGCGTGCTTCTGTGCCACGTCGCCCACGTGACGCAGCCAGTTGTCGGCCAGGCCCACGCGCGTGTTGTGCAGGGTGGCGTGCACGCCGCCGCAGCCGTAGTGGCCCACGATCAGGATGTGCTTCACCTTCAACTGGTCCACCGCGTACTGGATCACGCTCAGGCAGTTCAGATCGGTATGCACGACCACGTTGGCCACGTTGCGATGCACGAACACTTCGCCCGGCGCCATGCCGATGATCTGGTTGGCCGGCACGCGGGAATCCGAGCAGCCGATCCACAGGTATTCCGGGTGCTGCTGCTTGGCCAGCTGGTGGAAAAACTCCGGGTCTTCTTTTTCGATCCGGTCCGCCCATTCGCGGTTGTTCTGCAGCAGCTTGTGGATGTCTTTCATCGTGCGGGGTCCCTGACGTCGGGTGGGGGCAAGGCGCGGCCAGGCCGGCCGCGTCGTCGCAGGAGGGGGGAGGTCAGTCGGCGGCGGTGCCGCCCTCGCGGCGCCAGCGCATCCACTGCGCCAGCTCGCGTGACGCCGGGGCGTCCAGTGCCGACAGCGCGTCGATCACGCTGGACTGGTTGGCCTCGGGATGGTTCTGGCTGAGTTTGAGTTTGATCTGCACCTGCGCCGGGCGGAAACGGAAACCGACAATGCCGCCGAGCATGCGCTGTTGGCGCGGCTCGATCGGCAGCAGGTCCCAGTCGCCGCCGACCTGCGCTTCGTAGTGCGCGCTCAGGCCGTCCAGCATCGCGATCAGTGCCTCATCATCGGTGACCGGCTCCAGTACGCCGCGCAGTTCCGCGGCGGCGTAATTCCAGGTCGGCACACGCGCCTGTGCGGCCTTGTGTTCACCCCGTCCCTGGCGCTCACCCTGCGGGCCAGCCTTCGGCTGTCCAACGCCGTTCCTGACGGCGTTGTCCGGATACCAGCCGGGGGAGACATACGCATGCGGGCCGTGCACGAGCATCAACGCGGGGCCGGCATGGCCTGCCTGCGGGTTGGGCTTGGCCCAGTGGCCTTCGATCAGGATGCCATCGGCGTCGCGCCGGTACAGCACCGGCATCCGCGTGGCCTGCGGCAGTCCGTCGGCGCCGGTGGTGACCAGGGTGACGAACGCATCGCGCGCCAGCAGCCGGTCCAGCCAGATCAGGTCGGTCTCGACGAAGGCGGACGGGATGAACATCGTCGGTTACGCGCGGGCGCCCAGGCTCTGGATCATGCGGCCGTGCAGGGCATCGTCGCTGTCGGCCTGCGGCGGCTGCACTTCATGCAGCGAGAAGCCGCGGATCAGGGCGTCTTCTTCGTCCAGGCCGTCGTAGGCGACGAACTCGGCGTCGAACAGTTGCGAACGCGCGGTGTCTTCGCTGTCGTAGCTCAGCGTGTTGCCGTCGCTGTCCAGCACCTCGGCGGTGCCGGCGGGGCGCACGCGCAGACGGGCCCAGATCAGCGTGTTGCCCAGGCTGGCCAGGAACCACTCGTCGCGGTGGGTGGGGGTGTCGTTCATATCAATACCATCGAAAGCAGCCAGAGCAGGGCAGCCATGCCCAGTCCGGCCAGCAGGGTCAGCAGCGACACCCAGGCCGGTGTCGCCAGCCCGGACAGCGCCCGGTCGGGGGTCTGCCGGTAGTCACGGCCGAGCAGCCAGCGCAGCGCGTCCGGGCGCAGGAACGCGCCGCTGCCGAAGCGTTCGGCCAGCGGCGGGTGGCGGTCGCGGATGTGGATCAGGGTCAGCGGCCAGAAGATCACGAAGGCACTGAACCCGGCGATCGCCACGCCGACGAAACACAGCGCGAAGAACAGGGTCATGGGTCAGGGCCTCCTTGGATGGACCAGCGCGCGTGGATCAGAACTCGGCGGTACCCGGTGCGCGCGGGTAGGGGATCGCGTCGCGGATATTGCCCAGCCCGCACACGTACACCACCAGGCGCTCAAAGCCCAGGCCGAAACCAGCGTGCGGGACCGACCCGTAGCGGCGGAAATCGCGGTACCAGCCGTAATGCGCCGGGTCCAGGCCGAACTGCGCCATGCGCGCGTCCAGCACGTCCAGGCGCTCTTCGCGCTGGCTGCCGCCGATGATCTCGCCGATGCCCGGTGCCAGCACGTCCATCGCCGCGACGGTCTTGCCGTCGTCGTTCAGGCGCATGTAGAACGCCTTGATGTGCTCGGGGTAGTTGGTCACCACCACCGGGCGGCCGATGTGCTCCTCGGTCAGCCAGCGCTCGTGTTCGGTCTGCAGGTCCAGGCCCCATTCGACCGGGAAGTCGAACTTCTTGTCGGCCTTCTGCAGCAGCTTGACCGCCTCCGAGTAGTCGATCTGCTCGAACGGGGCATTGATGAACGCTTCCAGCTTGGTGATCGCGTTCTTGTCCACGCGCTCGGCCAGGAAGGCCAGGTCGTCGCCGCGCTCGTCGAGCACCGCGCGGAACAGGTACTTCAGGAACTGCTCGGCCAGGCGCGCGTCTTCGGCCAGGTCGGCGAAGGCGATTTCCGGCTCGATCATCCAGAATTCCGCCAGGTGGCGGGTGGTGTTGGAGTTCTCGGCGCGGAAGGTCGGGCCGAACGTGTAGACCTTGCTCAGCGCCAGGCAGTAGGCCTCCACGTTGAGCTGGCCGGACACGGTCAGGAAGGTTTCCTTGCCGAAGAAGTCACGGCTGAAATCGACCTCGCCCTTGTCGTTGCGCGGCAGGTTGGCCATGTCCAGGGTCGAGACCCGGAACATCTGGCCGGCGCCTTCGGCATCGGAGGTGGTGATGATCGGGGTGCTGATCCAGTTGAACCCGTTCTGGTGGAAGAACCGGTGTACCGCCTGGGACAGGCAGTTGCGGATGCGGGTGACCGCGCCGAACAGGTTGGTGCGCGGGCGCAGGTGCGCCACTTCGCGCAGGAACTCGGCGCTCATCGGCTTGGGCTGGATCGGGTAGGTCAGCGGGTCGTCGACCAGGCCGACGATCTCGATGTCGTGGGCCTGGATTTCGAACGACTGGCCCTTGCCCTGGGACTTCACCAGCGTGCCGCGGGCGATCACCGAGCAGCCCGGGGTCAGGCTCTTGATGTCGTCGAAATTGGGCAGGGTGTCATTGGCCACCACCTGGATGGGGGCGAAGCAGGAGCCATCGGTGACATTGACGAAGGCCAGCGCCGCAGAGCCGCGTACCGTACGAACCCACCCGCGTACTGTTGCCTCGCCGCCTTCCGGGATCTTCCCGGCAAGCGCATGTTCAACGCTGACCACCGTCATGACTTGAATCCTCTGTTGATCGACTCGATCTCTGAACACGGAGTTTAACGGGTGCGGTGTTCGGCTTGCGAGGCATTTTTCGCGCGCTCTCCGGGGCTGCGCGCCATGTGAACCGCAGCGACGGCCGTCGAAGCCGGGCCGCGCCATACCCTCTATAATGATCACGATCCGCTGGAGTTGCCTGTCATGGCCGTAAGCCTTACCCCTGTTGCCTTTGCCCGTGTGCAGAAGTTCGTCGAGCAGACCCCCGGCGCGCTGGGCCTGCGTTTCGGCGTGACCCGCACCGGCTGTTCCGGCTGGGGCCACATCACCGACCTGGCCCGCGATGAGCGCGATGGCGACACCGTCTTCGAGCAGGATGGGGTCCGCATCTACGTGGATGCCACCAGCCTGGCGCTGGTCGACGGCACCGAGATCGACTTCGGCAAGCACGGGCTGAGCGAGACCTTCACGTTCAGGAACCCGAACGCGACCGCTGAATGCGGCTGCGGCGAGAGCTTCACCACCGAGGCCGACAAGGCCTGAGCCGGGCAGGGGTGCGCCCGGCCTTGGCGCGGCAGGTTGGCCGCAGCGTCCGCCTGCCATGACCGAACGGCCCGTGTTCCGGTATCAGCCCAATGCCTACTCGATATCGTTCGAGGAGGTCGAGGGTGTCTGCGACTGCTGCACGCAGCGCCGTTCGGTGCGATACCGGGGCTCGTTCTACTGTGCCGGGGAGACGCCAGGCTACCTGTGCCCCTGGTGCATCGCCGATGGCTCGGCCGCCGCCCGATTCTCGGGTGAGTTCATCGGCTGGGCCGATATCGAAGGGGTGTCCCCCGATCCGGCCGATCCGCCGCCCGCGATTCCCCGCGAGCTGCTGTTGGAACTATGCGATCGGACGCCGAGCTACCCTGCGTGGCAGCAGGCGGTCTGGTTGACTCATTGCGACCGCCCGTGCGCCTTCCTTGGGTATGCAGGGGCTGACGATCTGGCGCCGTACCTGGACCAGGTCCTGCCTGACATCCGCGAGGTGAGCCCTCGCGATCCCGACGGGGTGCTGAAACACCTCAGTCGCGATGGGGCGATGGCGGGCTGCCTTTTTCAGTGCCTGCAGTGCGGCCAGCATCGACTGCATGTCGATATAAGTTAGGGTAAGTTGCTGAAAACATTCGGTAATGCGTATTCTCGGCGGCGCGCGATCTTCGGCCTGCGCCCGTGAACGCTGCTGTGGTTTCCGTGACAGCGCATCTGTGCCATAATTTGCGGCTTCCTGCCTGATTCCGGGCAGGACCCTTGCCCCACCGCGTTCACCTGCGGGGGGCTGTCCGGCCCCCAAAGGGCCACATCCGAAAGGTAAAAACACATGAGTCGTCATTACGAAGTCGTGTTCCTGGTCCATCCGGACCAGAGCGAACAGGTCCCGGCCATGATCGAGCGCTACAAGGCGCTGGTCGAGAACGGCAGCGGCACCATCCACCGTCTGGAAGACTGGGGCCGTCGTCAGCTGGCCTACCCGATCCAGAACCTGGTGAAGGCCCACTACGTCATGCTCAACATCGAGTGCGACCAGGCCGTGCTGAGCGAGCTGGTGGAAAGCTTCCGCTTCAACGACGCCGTGCTGCGCAACCTCGTCATCAAGCGTGACGAAGCCGACACCGAGCAGTCGCTGATCATGAAGAGCAAGGACGAGAAGGGTGACAAGCCCGAGCGTGGCGAGCGTCGTCGTCGTGATGACGAAGAAGGTGAAACCACCCCCGCCGCTGACACCGATGCCGGCGAAGACGCCGCTTCGGCCGCTTAAGGAGCACTGACATGTCCAAGTTCTTCCGTCGCCGCAAGTTCTGCAAGTTCACGGCCGAAGGTGTCAAGGAGATCGATTACAAGGATCTCAACACCCTGCGCCAGTACCTGACCGAGAACGGCAAGATCGTGCCGAGCCGCGTCACCGGTACCAAGTCGAAGTACCAGCGCCAGCTGGCAACGGCCGTCAAGCGCGCCCGTTTCCTGGCCCTGATCCCGTACACCGACAACCACGACGTGTGATGAAAGCCGGCGGCTTCGGTCGCCGCTTTCGTGGACCTGGCCGCCCGCGCTGCAGAGCGTCGGGCGGTTTCACGGTCTACCGTTCGGATATTCGGACAGCCATCCGCTGCGGGGCCCTGCCTCGCTAACGAATACATATTTGGAGTTACACCATGAAGCTGATTCTTCTTCAGAAGGTCACCAACCTCGGCGGTCTGGGCGATCTGGTCGACGTGAAGCCGGGCTACGGCCGCAACTTCCTCGTCCCGACCGGCAAGGCCGTTCCGGCCACCAGCACCAACGTTGCCGAATTCGAAGCCAAGCGCGCCGAATACGAAGCCAAGGCCCAGTCGATCCACGCTGACGCCGAAGCCCGCAAGGCGAAGCTGGAAGGCAAGAGCGTCACGATCGCCGCCAATGCGTCGACCGAAGGCAAGCTGTACGGTTCGGTTGGCCCGCGCGATATCGCCGAAGCCTTCACCGCTGCCGGCCTGCCGCTGGAAAAGAGCGAAGTGATCCTGGGCGAAGGCGCCTTCCGCAACGTGGGCGAGTACGAGGTGACTGTTCACCTGCACGCCGACGTCGAAACCACCGTCAAGGTGGTGGTGGAAGCCGAAAAGGCCTGATCCCTGCCGAAAGGCTGGAATCGCTGAAACGGGTGCCCGCGAGGGTGCCCGTTTTTGTTTATGGGGTGGGGTTTTTTTAGAAGCGGACGGCCAAAGCCAAGGCTACGGCACGCGCTGGCGCCTTGGCTTTCCGGGGGAGGGTGGCGGGTAGCCTTGGCCGGGACACGCCGTAAACCCGTCCATGGGGGCTCGATGTGCGCCTTGCGCGCTCGTGCAATCCTGCACAAGCGGCAAGACCGGGGTTGGGCGTCCGGCCCAACCCGTCCGGCGCATGCGCCGGACCCATGGCGCACAACGGTCCCGGCCAAGGCTACCCGCCACCCTCTGCAGGGGATATCGGTGTGGGCGGTTGGGGTGGGGCTACGGCGGTGCCGACGTCACTGGCGGGGTAGTGAGAAATGGATGTTGAGGAGGCGAGCGGGTAAATAGGAGCGGCAAAGGCAGCCACGCATGGCGTGGCGCTACGCTCTCCCGCACCCTCTCGCTTTGCCGGACCGCGGAGCGGGGTTTACGGCGTGTCCCGCGCCCCCTCCCGCACCGCCCCGCGTGCGGCGCAGGTGAGAAGCCGTGCTCTGGCTCTGGCGCTGGCTCCGCGCCTTGACGCCTTCAAGCATTCAAAAACCCCCAACCCCCAGCAAACAGCTGCCCCGTTATACTCAGGCTATCGCGTCGCCCTTGGGGCCATTGAAACCCAGCAACATCAATGGCTTGAAGGTGGGAATCGCCCCGACATCCACCCTGGCGGGGGTCGCTTCAGGCCCTCGCCCCGGAAACCAACCCCGCCATGCGTCTGTCCACGATCAAGCTGTCCGGCTTCAAGTCCTTCGTCGATCCGACCACGCTCCACCTGCCGACCAACATGACCGGCGTGGTGGGGCCCAATGGCTGTGGCAAGTCCAACATCATCGACGCCGTGCGCTGGGTCATGGGCGAAAGCTCGGCCAGCCGCCTGCGTGGCGATTCGCTCACCGACGTCATTTTCTCCGGCTCCTCCGCGCGCAAGCCGGTCTCCCAGGCGACCGTCGAACTTATTTTCGACAATACCGACCACACCATTTCCGGCGAGTACGCCTCGTTCAACGAAATCTCGGTCAAGCGCCAGGTCAGCCGCGACGGCAGCAGCAACTATTATCTCAACGGCACCAAGTGCCGGCGTCGCGACATCACCGACCTGTTCCTCGGCACCGGCCTGGGGCCGCGCAGTTACTCCATCATCGAACAGGGCATGATCAGCCAGATCATCGAAGCCCGCCCCGAAGACCTGCGCGTCTACCTGGAAGAGGCCGCCGGCATCTCCAAGTACAAGGAGCGCCGCAAGGAAACCGAAACCCGCATCCGGCATACCCGCGAAAACCTCGACCGCCTCGGCGACCTCCGCGAGGAAATCGGCAAGCAGCTCGAACACCTCAAGCGCCAGGCCCGCCAGGCCGAGCAGTACCAGGCGTTGCAGGAAGAGCGCCGGGTCAAGGATGCCGAGTGGAAGGCGCTGGAATATCGCGGCCTCGATGGCCGCCTCAGTGGCCTGCGCGAAGCGCTCTCGCAGGAAGAAACCCGCCTGCAGCAGTTCATCGCCGAACAACGTGACGCCGAAGCGCGTATCGAAACCAGCCGCGTGCGCCGCGAGGAAGCCGCCGATGCGCTCAGCACCGCACAGGCCGAGGTCTACCAGGTGGGCAGCACGCTGGCCCGCCTCGAGCAGCAGATCCAGCACCAGCACGAAATGGCGCAGCGCCTGAACAAGGCGCGCGACGAAGCACAGCAGGCCCTGGCCGAACTTGGCCAGCACATCAGCGGCGACGAAGCCAAGCTGGCCGTATTGCGCGAGTCGGTGGACGAGGCCGAGCCGCGACTGGAACAACTGCAGGAAGAAAACGAGATCAAGCAGGAAGCCCTGCGCGATGCCGAAGCCCGCCTCGCCGACTGGCAGCAGCGTTGGGAAGCCCACACCCGCAGCACCTCCGAGGCCTCGCGCGCCGGCGAAGTCGAGCGCACCCGCGTGGACTACCTCGATCGCCAGGTGCTGGAGGCCGACCGCCGCCGTGAAGCGCTCAGCGCCGAACGCACCGGCCTGGACCTGGACGCGTTGGCCGAGGTGTTCGAGGAACTGCACCTGCAGCATGAAGCCCAGAAGGAGTCGCTGGACGGGCTCACCGAACTGGTCGAGCAACGCAAGCAGGCCGTGGCCGCACTGCAGGACCGCCAGCGAACGGGCCAGACCGAACTGGCCGAGATCCGCAAGCAGGCCCAGGCCGCGCGCGGCCGCCTGTCGTCACTGGAAACCCTGCAGCAGGCCGCCCTCGGCCAGGAGCAGGGCGCCGCCGTGGCGTGGCTGAAATCGCGCGGGCTGGATTCCGGCGCGCGCGTGGGCGAGCGCCTCACCGTCGAAAGCGGTTGGGAAAACGCGGTGGAAAGCGCGCTCGGCCAGCTCATCGAAGGCGTGCTGGTGGCCGCTCCCGAGCAACTGGTCGGCGAACTGGCCGAGCTCGGTGACGGCCGCATCGCGCTGGTGTCCGACAGCCAGGAGGCGCTCAATGTCGCGCCCACCTCGCTGGCGGCCAAGGTGCAGGGGCCGACCGCGATCCGTCGCCTGCTCGCGCGCCTGCACGCGGCGGACGACCTGGATGCGGCGCGTGCGCTGCAACCCACGCTGGCCGAAGGCGATTCGGTCATCACCCGCGGCGGCGAACGCCTGGGCGAAGGCTGGGTGCGCGTGTCGCGCTCCGGCGCGGCCAAGCAGGGCGCGCTGCTGCGCGAGCGCGAGATCGTCACCCTGCGCGCGCAGATCGATACCCTGCAGGAGCGCGAAGCCGCGCTGGAACAACAGCTCTCCGCCTTCCGCGAACAGTTGCTGGCCGGCGAGCAGCATCGCGAGGACGCGCAGCGCCAGCTCTACCAGGCCCATCGCAGCGTCTCCGAACTCGGTGGCCAGCTGCAGAGCCAGCAGGGCAAGGTCGAGGCCGCCCGGACCCGCATCGACCGCATCGAAGGCGAGCTGGTGCAGTTGCTGGAAACCCTCGATACCGGCCGCGAGCAGGTGCGCGAAGCACGCGCACGCCTCGACGATGCGGTTACCAGCATGGGCGACCTGGAGGCGGTGCGCGCCGCGCTGGAAGGCGAGCGCCGCCAACTCACCGATGCCCGCGACCAGGCGCGCGACCAGGCCCGCAACGTGCGCGAGAGCGCGCACTCGCTGGCCCTCACCCTGGAATCGCAGCGCACCCAGATCGCCTCGCTGAGCCAGGCGCTGGAGCGCATGAGCACCCAGCGTGGCCAGCTCGACACCCGCCTGGGCGAGCTGCATTCGCAGCTGGACCAGGGCGACTCGCCGGTGCAGAGCCTGCAGGCCGAGCACCAGAACGCGCTGAGCGAACGCGTCCGTGCCGACCGCGTGCTGGGCGAGGCGCGGACGCTGCTGGACGGCATCGATGCGGAACTGCGCAATTTCGAACAGACCCGACACAAGCGCGACGAGCAGGCCCTGGCCCAGCGCGAGCGGATTTCCCAGCGCAAACTCGACCAGCAGGCGCTGGTGCTGAGCGCCGAGCAGCTGTCGGCGTCGGTGGAGAAGGCCGGGTTCGTGCTGCAGGACGTGATCAATACGCTGCCCGAAGAGGCGCGGGTGTCCGATTGGGAACAGACGGTGCACCAGATCGACGGGCGCATGCGTCGCCTGGAGCCGGTCAACCTGGCCGCCATCCAGGAGTACGGCGAAGCCTCGCAGCGCTCGGAGTACCTGGACGCGCAGAACACCGACCTGACCACCGCGCTGGAAACCCTGGAAGACGCGATCCGCAAGATCGACCGCGAGACCCGGGGCCGCTTCAAGGACACCTTCGACCGTGTCAACGCCGGCGTGCAGCAGCTGTACCCACGCCTGTTCGGCGGTGGCCATGCCTACCTTGAACTCACCGGTGAAGACCTTCTCGACACCGGTGTCGCCATCATGGCGCGGCCGCCGGGCAAGCGCGTGTCGAGCATCTCGCTGCTGTCCGGTGGCGAGAAGGCGATGACGGCGGTGGCGCTGGTGTTTGCGATCTTCCAGCTCAACCCCGCGCCGTTCTGCCTGCTGGACGAGGTGGACGCGCCGCTGGACGAAGCCAACGTCGGCCGCCTCGCCAACATGGTCAAGGAGATGAGCGAGAAGGTGCAGTTCCTGTTCGTGAGCCACAACAAGGCCACGATGGAAGCCGCGCACCAGCTCTCGGGCGTCACCATGCGCGAGCCGGGCGTCAGCCGACTGGTCAGCGTGGACCTGGAAGAGGCGGCACGATTGGCGGGCGCCGCCTGACGTGCCATGCTTACCTGAACGTATTTAGCCGGAGACCCCCACCGAATGTCCGACATGGCACTGCTCCGCATCGGCATCCTGGCCGCCGGCCTGCTGTTGATCGCCGCGATCTTCCTGTTTGGCCGCCCGAAGAAGAAATCGCAGGGTCGCCGCGTCGACGCGGCCGATACCGGCGCCGGCGCGCGTCGTGAGCCGAGCCTGGGCGAAGGCGACAGCGCCGAGGCCGGCCGTGATGGCGTCCCCGGCGACGACGGGGTGACCCAGGCCGAGCTGGGCCTGTCCGATGTCGACGGCGCCGCCGCCAGCGACCTGGGCAAGCGCGCCAACCAGGATTTCGACAAGATCGTGTCGCTGTTCGTGGCCGCCCGCGCCGGCGAGCAGTTGCGCGGCGAGGACATCGTGGTGGCTGCGGAGAAGACCGGCCTGGTGTTTGGCCACATGAACGTGTTCCACCGCCTGGTCGAAGGCCACCCTGAGCGCGGTCCGATCTTCTCGATGGCCAGCATCATGAAGCCGGGCAGCTTCGACATGGCCAACATCCGCGAGATGGAAACCCCGGCCATCGCGTTTTTCCTGACCTTGCCGGCGCCGCTCACCGCGCTGGATGCGTGGGAGAAAATGCTGCCCACCGTGCAGCGCATGGGCGAACTGCTCGACGGCGTGGTGCTGGATGACAGCCGCGCTACGCTCGGCCGCCAGCGTGTCGCGCACATCCGTGACGAACTGCGCGCCTATGATCGCCAGCACCAGGCCCCGCCGCTGACCAAAGCCCCGCGCTGGTAAGGCGATCGGGTGTGGTGCAGCCGAGCATGGCTCGGCTCTACCTTGGGGGAAGGGTGGCGGCGTGCAGCGACGGACGCTGGTGTAGCTGAGCGTGGCTCGGCTCTACCCGGCAAAGGGCGTAGCGGCAGACGGTAGAGCCGAGCCATGCTCGGCTGATGGTCGAGCTCATTCCTGCAATGGCCAACGGCACCATGCATGGGGGTATTCCCCCAGTCTGTCGGCCAGTCCCGCCCTAAGGGGATTGGCGGCGATGTAGACCGCATGCCGGCGGAGCGATTCATCGCCCCGCACCGCGTGGTCGAAGTACCCTGGCTGCCACAGCGACGCCCCGCGTCCGAGCGTCTGGTTCAGCAGCCGGCCGCTGCGGGACTTGAACATCTGCATGCAGGCGGCAAGCGTCCCGCTGCGTAACTGGAACATCCAGTGCACAGGGTCGGGCATCACCACCCATGCCAGTGAACACGTGCGTTTCGTGCCTTCGACAAATCGCAGGGCATCGATGATGACCGCGGCGTTTGCGGGTACTGCGAGAAGATGCGCTCTCCCCAGCGTCACGGTGGTGACCACATAGACCTGGGCGATTTCGGAGTGACGTCCAATCTGCAGTCGAGGGCTGGTCATCGCCACACGTTGCCCGTGTGGCAGCCACGCGTTGATCGGCCTGGTGCCTGATCTGCTGTCGGGAATCTGTGCGATGTCGTCTCGCGATCAGCCGAGCATGGCTCGGCTCTACCGATGAAGGGGCGTCGCGGCGGCCGATCAGCCGAGCATGGCTCGGCTCTACCGATGATGGGGCGTCGCGGCGGCCGATCAGCCGAGCATGGCTCGGCTCTACCGATGAAGGGGCGTCGCGGCGGGCGATCAGCCGGGCATGGCTCGGCTCTACCGATGAAGAGGCGTCGCGGCGGGCGATCAGCCGAGCATGGCTCGGCTCTACCGATGATGGGGCGTCGCGGCGGCCGATCAGCCGAGCATGGCTCGGCTCTACCGATGATGGGGCGTCGCGGCGGCCGATCAGCCGAGCATGGCTCGGCTCTACCGATGAAGGGGCGTCGCGGCGGGCGATCAGCCGGGCATGGCTCGGCTCTACCGATGAAGAGGCGTCGCGGCGGGCGATCAGCCGAGCATGGCTCGGCTCTACCGATGATGGGGCGTCGCGGCGGGCGATCAGCCGAGCATGGCTCGGCTCTACCGTAGGAGGGGGTGTCGCCGTGGGCGGGGTAGAGCCGAGCCATGCTCGGCTGCGTGGACCGTCAGGGCGAGGCGCTCACCACCGCCGCGAACGCGTCGCGGAACCGGGCCATCTCCGCTTCGGTACCCACCGTCACCCGCACCCGCTGCGGCCAGATCGGCCAGCTGCGGCCGATCACTACGCCGCGCTCTGCCATCGCAGCAATGAACGCGGTGCCGTCGCGCTTTACATCGACCACGAAACAATTCGCTTCGGACGGCACGCAGCTGAAGCCGCGCGCGCCCAGCCAGCCGACGGTGGCCTGGCGTACGCGGGTGTTCTCGGCCTTGCGCTGCGCGACCAGCGTGGGTTCGCGCAGGCTCGCCAACCCGGCGGCCAGGGCCGTCACCGTCAACGGGTTGTCGCCCAGGCTGGCCAGCTCGCGCAGGCGGTCCGGGTGGGCGGCGGCCACGCCCAGGCGCAGCCCGGCCATGCCGTACAGCTTGGAAAACGTGCGCAGCACGATCAGATCCTCGCGCTGCATCACCTGGCCGATCACCGAGCGCTGGTCGCTGTACTGCAGGTAGGCTTCGTCGACCAGCACGCGGGTCTGCGCCGGCTTGTTGGCGAGCAACCAGGCGATGTCCGCCGCCGGGGTGATCGAGCCGGTCGGGTTGTTGGGATTGCACAGGTACAGCAGGCCAGCATTGATCCGTGCCGCGGCAGCGGCCATCGCACGCACGTCGTGCGCGCCGTCTGCGCGCAGCGCGATTTTCGCCACCGTGGCGCCACGTGCGGCAGCGAGGTCGCCGAGTGCCTCGAAGGTCGGGTCGGCCACCACCAGCCCGGCGCTGGACGAGGTCCACAGGATCGCCGCGCGGTTCAGCGGTTCGCTGGAGCCTGGGTATAGCCGCACCTGCGCCGTGCCCAGGCCCTCCTGCTGGGCGAACAGATCGCGCAGTTCACCGGCCAGCCCGAACAGGTAGCGGCCGCTGCCGGCCACGATGTCGCGTGCGGCCACCTGCGCGGCCGGGGCCGGGCCGTACGGGCATTCGTTGAAGTTGAGCAGGACCGGGGCGTCTGCCGCGGTGCGCGGTGCGGCTGCCGCCGCGCCAGGCACACCCAGCCCGGCCAGGGCCAGGCCGGTGCCGGCCAGTTGCAGGAACGAGCGGCGGGAGGGGGCGGTCACGGTCACGGGACACCTGCAGTGAGGGACTCCGCGCACGCTAGCGCCGTGGTCGGGTAACGGCAATAGTCCGGGCGCCGAACTGCGGGGTGGCTGGCGCAGCCGACAGGCCATAAAATCTACTGCCCCGTCAGGATGCTTCCCGCATGAGCCCCAGCCCCGCTGAACGTGCCGAGGTGCTGCGCCGCCAGATCGACGAAGCCGGCAAGGCCTACCACGAGCGCGACGAGCAGCTGATTCCGGATGCCGACTACGATCGGCTGGTCCGCGAGCTGGAGGCGCTGGAAGCAGCCCATCCCGATCTGGTCCAGGCCGATTCGCCCACCCAGCGCGTGGGCGGCAAGGCATCGTCGCGGTTTGCCGAAGTGCGCCACGCGGTGCCGATGTTGTCGCTGGGCAACGCCTTCAGCGACGAGGAAGTGCAGGATTTCGTGCGCCGCATCGGCGAGCGCCTGCGCCGCGATGCGCTGTATTTTTCCGCCGAACCCAAGCTCGATGGCCTGGCGATCAGCCTGCGCTACGAGAACGGCCGCTTCGTGCAGGGCGCTACCCGCGGCGACGGTGCGACCGGCGAGGACGTCAGCGCCAACCTGCGCCAGATCGAGGTGATTCCCCAGTCGCTTGCCGGTGAGGGGTGGCCGCAGGTGCTGGAGGTGCGCGGCGAGGTGTACATGGCGCGCGCCGATTTCGAGGCCTACAACGCGCAGGCTCGACTGCATGAAGGCAAGGTGCTGGCCAACCCGCGCAACGCCGCCGCCGGCTCGCTGCGCCAGCTCGACCCGAAGATGAGCGCCAGGCGCAAACTGAGCTTCTACGCCTACGGCACCGGACAGGTGCAGGGCGGCGAGCTGCCGGCCACGCACTCGGCCACGCTGGCGCAGCTGCGCGCGTGGGGCTTCCCGGTCAGCGACCTGTGCAAGGTGGTGGAGGGCAGCGACGGCCTGTTGGCCTACTACCGCGATATCGGCGAGCGCCGCGATGGCCTGGCCTTCGATATCGATGGCGTGGTCTACAAGCTGGACGACCGCGCCGGCCAGGAGCAGATGGGCTTCGTCTCGCGCGCACCGCGTTGGGCGATCGCGCACAAGTTCCCGGCCCAGGAGCAGACCACCACGGTGGAAGCCATCGAGATCCAGATCGGCCGCACCGGCGCCGCCACCCCGGTGGCGCGGCTGGCCCCGGTCGCGGTGGCCGGGGTGATCGTCTCCAACGCCACCCTGCACAATGCCGATCAGATCGCACGCCTCGACGTGCGCGTGGGCGATACGGTCATCGTGCGCCGCGCCGGCGATGTGATCCCCGAAGTGGTCAGCGTCATCGCCGACCGTCGCCCGGATGGCGCCACGCCGTGGCGCATGCCCAGCCAGTGCCCGGTGTGCGGCTCGGAGATCGTGCGCGAAGAGGACGCGGCCGCGTGGCGCTGCTCGGGCGAGCTGAGCTGCCCGGCGCAGCGCAAGGAGGCCATCGCCCACTTCGCCTCACGTCGCGCGATGGATATCGACGGCCTCGGCGGCAAGTACATCGAAACGCTGGTCGACGCCGGCATCGTGCGTGGCGTGGCCGACCTGTACCGGCTCACGCGCGACCAGCTGCTGCAGCTCAAGCTGGTGCTCGACGCCGAATCGCCGGAGGCGCTGGCCGCGCAGATCGGCCTGCACCTGCCGCCGGAAGGCAGTGGCGAGTACCTGCGCCGCATCCTCCAACTGGACGGCACTGACGACCGCTGGCGCGCGCAGGCGCTGGCGATGCCGGCCGCGTTCACCTGGAACACGAAGAAGATCGCGACCCGATGGGCCGACAACCTGATCGCGGCGATCGACGCCAGCCGCGACACCACCCTGGAGCGGCTGCTGTTCGCGCTCGGCATCGAGCACGTGGGCGAGAGCACCGCCAAGGCGCTGGCGACCTGGTTCGGCGACCTGGAGCTGATCCGGCAACTGCCGTGGCCGCTGTTCAAGCGCGTGCCCGACATCGGCGGTGAAGTGGCGCGCTCGCTGGGCCACTTCTTCGAGCAGGCCGGCAACCAGGACGCGATCAATGCCTTGCTGCAGGTCGGCCAGGTGCGCATCACCGATACCCATGCGCCGTCGGCCAAGCTGCGCGAGGGCCTGGATTTCGCGCAGGTGCTGGTTGAATCCGAAATTCCCGGGATCACCCGCCTGCGCGCCGAAAAGCTGGTGGCCATGCTGCCCGATGCCGCCGCCGTGCTGGATGCCGAGGCAGTGCGGTTCGTGGCCGCCGGGTTGCCCAACGAGGTCGCCCTGGGCCTGGCCAATTGGCTGGACAGCGACGGCCACGGGCCGATGCTGCTCAAGGCCGAACAGTGCCGCCAGCAGTTGCTGGCACGCGCACCGGAACAGGTCGAGCAGGTGGCCGGCCCGCTTGATGGCCAGACCGTGGTGCTCACCGGCACCCTGGCGCAGATGACCCGCGATGAAGCCAAGGCGCGGCTGGAAGCACTGGGCGCGAAGGTCTCCGGGAGCGTGTCGAAGAAAACTGCGTTCGTGGTCGCCGGCACCGAGGCGGGCTCCAAGCTGGCCAAGGCCGGCGAGCTCGGCATCGAGGTCTGGGACGAAGATCGTCTGGTCGCCTTCCTGGCGCAGCACTGAGAGGCCCGCATGCACACCGTCCCGTTGGATTTCCGCGTTGCCACCGTCGCCGATACCGAGCTGCTGATCGGCCTGATGCGCGCGTTCTATGCCGAAGACAAGCTCGACTTCGACAACGATCGGGTGCGCCGCGCGCTCGCCGCGTTGCTGGAAGAGCCGCGCAATGGCGAAGTGCTGTTGTGGTTGGCCGAAGATGGCCACGTGGTCGGCTATGCCGCGTTGGCGATGGGCTTCAGCCTGGAGCAGGGCGGTCATTTCGCGCTGCTCGACGAGCTGTATCTGCAGCATGACGCGCGCGGCCGCGGCCGCGGCAAGCAGGCGCTGGCGATCCTCGAACAGCGCGCCAACGCGCGCGGCGTGGCGCGCATGCGGCTGGAAGTGAACCATCACAACGAGCTGGCGCGGCGGCTCTACCTGGCCACCGGCTACGTCGACGATACCCGCGACCTGCTGACCCTGCCGCTGGCCGAGCGGCTGAAGGACGCGCGCGCATGATCGCGGCCCTGCGCCAGCGTGCCGCGCTCAATGCGCTGATCCGTGGCTTCTTCGCCGAGCGCGACGTGCTGGAAGTGGAAACCCCGATCCTGTCGGCGGCCGGCAACACCGAGCCGAACATCGACAGCTTCCAGACCCGCTTCAGCGGCCACGTGGACGCCGGCACCGCGCAGCGTTGGCTGCGCACCTCGCCCGAGTACCCGCTCAAGCGCCTGCTGGCCGCGGGCGTGGGCGACTGCTACGAGCTGGGCCGGGTGTTCCGCAACGGCGAAGCCGGCGGCCGCCACAATCCCGAGTTCACCATGCTGGAGTGGTACCGCGTGGGTTGGGACCACCACCGGCTCATCGAGGAGACCGTCGCGCTGGTGCATGCCGCGCTCGGCCTGGTGCAGCGCACCGCGCGCGTGCACGTCATCGACTACCGCAGCCTGTACCGACAGCACGCCGGCGTGGATCCGTTCGAGGCCAGCCTGGCGCAGCTGCAGGCCCCGCTGGCCGACGTGCGCATCGATGCGGACGGGCTGACCCGCGATGACTGGCTGGACCTTCTGATGACCCACTGCATCCAACCGCATTTCGATGACGACTGCATGACGGTGGTGCACGACTGGCCGGCC
Source organism: Stenotrophomonas sp. Steno-Z1 (assembly GCF_056393175.1). NCBI lineage: Bacteria > Pseudomonadati > Pseudomonadota > Gammaproteobacteria > Lysobacterales > Lysobacteraceae > Stenotrophomonas > Stenotrophomonas sp. Steno-Z1. Next base: position 934,491 of record NZ_JBWJPB010000001.1, read on the forward strand.
AGCCAGGCAGCGCTGGCGCGGGTGCGACCGGGCACGCCGCCGTTGGCTGAACGATTCGAGCTGTACCTGGGAGCGGTGGAGCTGGCCAACGGCTACCACGAGCTGAACGATGCAGCTGAACAACGTGCGCGCTTCGAACGCGACCACGCCACCCGCCGTCGTCGTGGCGACGTGCTGCCGCCGCTGGACGAGCACCTGCTCGCCGCGCTGCCCTCGCTGCCGGCCTGTGCCGGGGTGGCGGTGGGCGTGGACCGCCTGCTGATGGCGATGAACCGCACCGGTCGGATTGCTGACGTGCTGGCGATCGAGTTCGCGCGGGCCTGAACGGTTTTGCCGGCCGTTTGCGCCGGTTTTCGACGCACGGGTGTCTTGCGCGCCCTGCATGATGATGCTCTGATCACACCGGATGTCCGAAGGTGGTCATGTGATCGTTCTGGTGCGGCGGGGACTGTGTTGATGAAGCTGTTGGATGTAGCCGACCTGCCGTCGTGGAACGCGCCGCGTTGGACGTGGACGTGGTGGACGCTGGTGCTGTGCAGTACGGCGTTGCCGCTGCACGCAAGCGCGGCCGAGACCGGCTATGCCGGCCAGGTGGTGCGCTGCGAATCGCGTGACATGGAGTGGGTGCACTGCGACATGCCGGTGGCCAATGGCGTCGACCTGGTCCGCCAGTTGTCCGGCAACAGCTGCGTGCGTGGCACCGAATGGGGGACCGACCGTTCCGGGGTATGGGTGACGCTGGGCTGTCGCGGCGAGTTCCGCAGCCGCGTTGCCGCCGGTGCCGGTCAGGCGCGCAACGTGCGCCGCGTCCTGCGCTGCGAATCCAACGGCCGCCCGCAGAACTGCCCCGTGGTGCTGCAGGGCGCCCCCGTGCGGCTGCTACGGCAGTTGTCCTCGATGCCGTGCCGCGAAGGCCATAGCTGGGGCGTGCGCCGCAATGAAGTGTGGGTGACGCGTGGCTGCCAGGGTGATTTCGAGATCGGCGCCGCCGACGGCACCGGCTTCCTGGACATGCCGCGCACGCTGGTCTGCGAATCCAAGTCGCGCCAGCGCCGCTTCTGCGGGGCCACCATCAGCAAGGGCGTGCGCCTGTCCAGGCAGCTCTCCGGCAGCGCCTGCGAGGAAGGCCGCGGCTGGGGCTGGGATGCGCGCGGGGTGTGGGTGGACAACGGCTGCCGGGCCGAGTTCCAGGTCAACTGAGCCCGGATATGGCGGCGCGCACGCGCGCCGCTACAATGGGCGGATGAACGCATCCACCGACATCGACTACGCCCGCTACGACCATATCCGCCCGATCCTGTGGACCGGCGATTCCCTGCAACTGCTCGACCAGCGCAAGCTGCCGTTCGTGGTGGAACACGTGGAATGCCGTGACAGCGATGCCGTGGCCGAGGCCATCCATGCGCTGACCGTGCGCGGCGCGCCGGCGATCGGCATTGCCGCCGCCTGGGGCGTGGTGCTGGCCGCCGGTACGGTGCAGGCCGATGACGGTGCCCAGGCGCTGGCCAAGCTGGAGCCGGCGTTGCAGCGGCTGAATGCCTCGCGCCCGACCGCGGTCAACCTGGCGTGGGCGCTGGCGCGGATGCGCCGCGCCCTGGCCGCGGCCGGCGCCGACTGGCAGCAGGTATTGGCCAATGAAGCCCAGGCCATCGCCGACGAAGACCTGGCCGCCAACCGCCACATGGGCGCGCTGGGCGCCGGCCTGATCGAGGCCGGCAGCGGCGTGTTGACCCACTGCAACACCGGCTCGCTGGCCACTGCCGGGTTCGGTACCGCGCTGGGCGTGATCCGCGCCGGCATGGCCCAGCACCGCATCGCCAAGGTCTTCGCCGGCGAGACCCGGCCGTGGCTGCAGGGTGCGCGCCTGACCGTGTGGGAGCTGCAGCAGGACGGCATCGACGCCACCCTGATCGCCGACTCGGCCGCCTCGCACCTGATGAAGACCGGGGCGGTGCAGTGGGTGATCGTCGGTGCGGACCGCATCTGCGCCAATGGCGATACCGCCAACAAGATCGGCACCTACCAGCTGGCCATCGCCGCCCGCCACCACGGGGTCAGGTTCATGGTGGTGGCCCCGTCCTCCACGGTGGACATGGACACTGCCGACGGCGAGCAGATCGAGATCGAGCAGCGCGATCCGGGTGAGCTGTACGGGGTAGGGGGCACGCGCACCGTGGCCGAGGGCATCGCCGCCTGGAACCCGGTGTTCGACGTCACCCCGGGCAGCCTGATCGATGCGATCGTGACCGAGCGTGGGGTCATCCTGAACCCGACGGTGGCCAACATGCAGGCCGCCTTCGGCTGAGCGGGAGCTTGGCCGGGGCGCGGACCCCGGCGCGAATGGCGGGCGGTGTAACGGGAAGCGGCCACCGGCCAGCGCCGCGCGCGAAGGCCGGCTGCGGCGGCGCCCCGCACCCCTTTGGCTGCGCGGACCGGCTGCCGCTGCGGCCAGCGCCCGGGCAGTGCCGGCCGGTCGCCGGCAGGCGGGCGCGCAACGCCCCGTAAGTTCCTGATTCTTGCCGGTAAAACCCCTGTAAAAGCAGGCGGAAAACGGCCCGTTGTGGTAGACTCCAACGGTTAATCGAGATTCCGACGCGGCCGCCCCGAAAGGGCTGGCGCGGCGGACTGGACCGCACCCAGACAACGGAACCCGAATGGCAGAAACCGCCAAGGAAATCATCCAGGTCAACCTGGAAGACGAGATGCGCAAGAGTTACCTCGATTACGCGATGAGCGTGATCGTGGGCCGCGCACTCCCGGATGCGCGCGATGGCCTCAAGCCGGTGCATCGTCGCGTGCTGTTTGCGATGAGTGAACTCAACGCGCACGCCAACAAGCCTTACTTCAAGTCGGCGCGTATCGTCGGTGACGTCATCGGTAAGTACCACCCGCATGGCGATCAGTCGGTGTACGACACCCTGGTGCGCCTGGCGCAGCCGTTCTCGCTGCGCTACATGCTGGTCGATGGCCAGGGTAACTTCGGTTCGGTCGACGGCGACTCCGCCGCGGCAATGCGTTACACCGAAGCGCGCATGTCCAAGCTCACCCATGAGCTGATGGCCGACCTGGACAAGGAAACCGTCGATTTCCAGCCCAACTACGACGAAAAGGAACTGGAGCCGACGGTCATGCCGACCCGGTTCCCGAACCTGCTGGTCAATGGTTCGGCCGGCATCGCGGTGGGCATGGCCACCAATATCCCGCCGCACAACCTGACCGAATCGATCAACGCCTGCATCGCGCTGATCGACAATCCCGAGATCGACGTCGACGGCCTGATGGAGTACATCCCGGGCCCGGACTTCCCGACCGCGGGCATCATCAACGGTACCGCCGGCATCGTCGCCGGCTACCGGACCGGGCGTGGCCGGGTGCGCATCCGCGCCAAGGCGGAGATCGAAGTGGCCGACAACGGCCGCGAGTCGATCATCGTCACCGAGATCCCGTACCAGGTGAACAAGGCCCGGTTGATCGAGAAGATCGCCGAGCTGGTCAAGGAAAAGAAGCTCGAAGGCATCAGCGAACTGCGCGATGAGTCCGACAAGGACGGCATGCGCATCTTCATCGAGATCAAGCGCGGCGAGTCGGCGGAAGTTGTGTTGAACAACCTCTACCAGCAGACCCAGATGGAGTCGGTGTTCGGCATCAACATGGTGGCGCTGGTCGATGGCCGCCCGCAGTTGATGAACCTCAAGCAGATGCTCGAGGCCTTCGTGCGCCACCGCCGCGAAGTGGTCACCCGTCGCACCGTGTTCGAGCTGCGCAAGGCGCGCGCCCGTGCGCACGTGCTGGAAGGCCTGACCGTCGCGCTGGCCAACATCGACGAGATGATCGAGCTGATCAAGACCTCGCCCAACCCCACCGAGGCCCGCGAACGCATGCTCGCGCGCCTGTGGGAGCCGGGCCTGGTCGGGTCGATGCTGGGCGCTGCGGGCGCGGAAACCTCGCGCCCGGAAGACCTGCCCAAGGGCGTGGGCCTGATCACCGGCGGCTACCAGCTGACCGAGATCCAGGCCACCCAGATCCTGGAAATGCGCCTGCACCGCCTGACCGGGCTGGAGCAGGACCGCCTGACCGAAGAGTACAAGCAGCTGCTGGAAACCATCGCCGGGCTGATCCACATCCTGGAAGATCCGGACCGCCTGCTGCAGGTGATCCGCGAAGAGCTGATCAACGTGCGCACCGAGTTCGGCGACGAGCGCCGCACCGAGATCCGCCACAGCGAAGAAGACCTGGACATCCTCGACCTGATCGCCCCGGAAGACGTGGTGGTCACCCTGTCGCACGCCGGTTACGTCAAGCGCCAGCCGGTCAGCGCCTACCGCGCACAGCGCCGCGGCGGTCGTGGCCGCAGCGCCGCGTCGACCAAGGAAGAGGATTTCATCGAGCAGTTGTGGCTGGTCAACACCCACGACACGCTGCTGACCTTCACCAGCGCCGGCAAGGTGTTCTGGCTGCCGGTGCACCAGTTGCCCGAAGCCGGTTCCAACGCCCGTGGCCGCCCCATCATCAACTGGATTCCGCTGGAACCCGGTGAGCGGGTGCAGGCGGTGTTGCCGGTGCGCGAGTACGCCGAACGCCAGTTCGTGTTCTTCGCCACCCGCAACGGCACGGTCAAGAAGACCCCGCTCAGCGAGTTCGCCTTCCGCCTGGCGCGCGGCAAGATCGCGATCAACCTCGACGAGGGCGATGCGCTGGTCGGCGTCGGCCTGACCGATGGCGACCGCGACATCCTGCTGTTCGCCTCCAACGGCAAGACCGTGCGCTTCGGCGAGGACAAGGTCCGCTCGATGGGCCGCACCGCCACCGGCGTGCGCGGCATCAAGATGGCCAAGGGCGAGGAAGTGGTCAGCCTGATCGTGGCCGAGAGTGCCGGCGGCAACGAGGACGAGAACGAGGATGACGGCAACGTCGAAGAAATCGCGATCGAAAACGGCGACGCCGTGATCGAGGTCGGTGACGACGACAACATGCTGTACATCCTGACCGCCACCGAGAACGGCTACGGCAAGCGCACCCCGCTGCCGGACTACCCGCGCAAGGGCCGTGGCACGCAGGGCGTGATCGGCATCCAGACCACCGAGCGCAACGGCAAGCTGGTGAGCGCGGTGCTGATGGGCGCGGCCGACGAAGTGCTGTTGATCTCCGATGGCGGCACGCTGGTGCGCACCCGCGGTTCGGAAATCAGCCGCGTGGGTCGTAACACCCAGGGCGTCACCCTGATCCGCCTGTCCAAGGACGAGAAGCTCCAGGCCGTCGAGCGCATGGATGCCTCGATCGAAGACGAAGAACTGGCGGTGGATGCGGTGCCGCCTGTCGAAGGCAGCGTCGAGATCGCACCGGTCGCCGGTGACGAGACCCCGCAGGGCTGATCGCAGCGCCTTGCGGTACCACGACAACGCCGGCCTCGTGCCGGCGTTGTCGTTTCCGCGCCGGGTGCGGCCGCGACGCACCTTGCCGATCGTGGCGGCCGGGCGAAAGAACGCATGCACTTCACGGGCACGGTGGGATAACGGCACCCGAACCAGCGGACGTTTGCGTCCGCGATGGCCTTCCCCCTGCAGTCGGAGCCGCTCCGGCTGTGCCGCCAGGAGCGCACGATGTCCGCCTCACCCCACGCCGTCCCCCCCGATTCCTCATCCGCCGTGCGACGCCCGCGCCACGGCCTGGTTACCGTCTTGTCGCTCGTGCTGGTGCTGCTCGGCCTGGTGCTGGGCGGGCTGGGCGCGTGGCTGGCCACCCTCGGTGGCTCCTGGTACTACCTGCTCGCCGGTATCGGGCTGCTCGTGTCCGGCGTGCTGCTGTGGGGCAACCGGCGTGCCGGAGCGCTGTGGTTCGGCGCGGTGTTCGTGGGCACGCTGCTGTGGACCGCGTGGGAGTCGGGCAGCGACTACTGGCGTTGGGTGCCGCGGCTTGGACTGATCGTCGGCATCGGCTTCGTGCTCGCGTTGCTGCTGCCCACGCTGGACCGGCCGTTCACCCGGCGGCTCTCGCGCAGCCTGGCCGGCGTGCTGGCGGCGGTGTTCGTGGCGGCGTTCGTGCTGGCCTTCGTGCCGCACGGCATCACCGCGGCCAATGGTGACTTCCCCGAGCCGATGACCAGTGCCGGGCTCGCGCCCACCGCCGATGCGCCGTTGCAGCCGGCCGACAAGCCGGCCGACGGCGATTGGGCCGCCTACGGGCGCAACAACGCCGCCACCCGTTTCTCGCCACTGCAGCAGATCACCCCGGACAACGTCGGCACGCTCGAACAGGCCTGGCTGTTCCGCACCGGCGACCTGCCCGAGAAGCGCTGGGGCGCGGAGACCACGCCGCTCAAGGTGGGCGACACGCTGTACCTGTGCACCGCGCGCAACCAGTTGGTGGCGCTCAATGCCGCCGACGGCACCGAGCGCTGGCGCTTCGACCCGAAGATCAAGGACAAGTCGATTCCGTACACGGCGGCCTGCCGTGGCGTGTCGTACTACGAAGTGCCGGCCATCGCGCAGCAGGCCGCCGATGCGGACGTTGCCGCCGACCTGGCCAATGCCGCGCCGGGCGTGCCGGTGCTGACCCAGCTGCCGCGCAGTGCCTGCGCGGCGCGCATCATCGAAGGCACCCTGGATGGCCGCCTGATCGCGGTGGATGCCGCCACCGGCAAGCCGTGCGCCGGCTTCGGCAACAACGGGCAGGTCGACATCACCCTGGGCATGGGCGACAGCCCGGCCGGCTATGTGTCCATCACCTCGCCGCCGGCGATCGTGCAGGGCGTGGTCGTCACCGGCCACCAGGTGCTCGACGGCCAGCGTCGCGATGCGCCGTCCGGGGTGATCCAGGCCTATGACGCGGTGACCGGCAAGCTGCGCTGGGCCTGGGACATGGACCAGCCGGAACTGACCGGCCTGCCGGCGCAGGGCAGGACCTACACCCGGGGTACCCCCAACATGTGGACCACCGCCACCGGCGATGACCAGCTTGGCCTGGTCTACCTGCCGATGGGCAATTCGGCCGGCGACTACTGGAGTGGCTCGCGCACCGAGAACCAGAACAAGTACGCCACCTCGCTGGTCGCCATCGACGTCAACACCGGCAAGCCGGCCTGGCATTTCCAGGCGGTGCGCAAGGACGTGTGGGACTACGACATGGGTTCGCAGGCCACGCTGGTCGATTACCCCACCGCCGCCGGCAAGGTGCCGGCGATCCTGCTGCCGACCAAGCAGGGCGACATGTATGTGCTCGACCGCCGCACCGGCCAGCTGCTGACACCGGCCGAGGAGCGCAAGGTGCCCGCCGGTGGCGTGGAGCCCGGGCAGCGCTCGCCCACCCAGCTGTTCTCGCTGTACCACACGCTGCGCAAGCCGGACCTCACCGAGCGCGACATGTGGGGCATCACCCCGATCGACCAGTTGGTCTGCCGCATCCAGTTCCGCAAGGCCAGCTACGAAGGGTTCTACACCCCGCCCACCGCCGACCGCCATTCCATCGAGTATCCCGGCTACAACGGCGGCTCGGACTGGGGCAGCGTGTCGGTGGATCCGCGGCGTGGCGTGATCGTGGCCAACTACAACGACATGCCCAACTACAACCTGCTGGTGCCGCGCGCCAAGGCCGACAAGCTGGGATGGGTGCCGCGCGAGGAGGTGCGCGCCGACAAGGGCGGTGCCGAAGGCGCGGGCGACCCGCAGGTGGGCACGCCGTATGCGATCGACGTCAACGCCGGCTGGCGCCTGCCGTTCACCAAGCTGCTGTGCAAGCAGCCGCCGTACGGTGGCATCCGCGCGGTCGACCTGCGCACCGGCAAGACGCTGTGGGACCGCCCGTTCGGCAGTGCGCGCGGCAATGGCCCGTTCGGCATCCGCTCCGGCCTGCCGATCGAGATCGGCACGCCCAACAACGGCGGCTCGGTGGTCACCGCCAGCGGCCTGATCTTCATCGCCGCGGCTACTGATGACCTGCTGCGCGCGATCGACCTGAAGACCGGCAAGGAGCTGTGGCACGCCAAGCTGCCGGCCGGCGGCCAGGCCAACCCGATGATCTACGCGTTCGGCGGGCGCCAGTACGTGGTGATCATGGCCGGCGGACATCACTTCATGGAAACCCCCGCGGGCGATTACGTGATTGCCTACGCGTTGCCGAAGTAAGCGGCGTCGGTTGGGCGCATCGATTACGATGCGCCCACCTCCCGCATCTCACCAGCACCCATGAGCACGACCCGCGCCGCGCACCTGGTATCGCTCTCGTTGTGCGGCGTGCTCGCGCTGACCGGCCACGCCGCCGCCGGCACCCAGGACGCGGACGCGGCGCTGGCGGAGTGGGAGGCGCATGGCCGCGGCGACGGGCTGGCGCGGCCCGATACCCAGTGCCAGGACTTCCTGCTGGCCCTGGGCCGCAAACCGGCCACCATCGAGTACCTGGGCTGCGAGCAGGACGACGCCTCCTACCTGCAACCGATGACCGCGCGCTACCGGGTGAGCGGGGCGTCCGCGGTCGCGGTGGAGGCCTACCTGCACCAGACCTTCGGCATGCCCATGTTGACCTATGTCTGCTGCGGCTGGAGCAGCGGTGCGCCGTATGCATGGCGTGCGGGCCCCGATGCAGTGGGCTACGACATCGGCATGGGGGTGGAGACCGTGCGTTATCCGCGCGAGCAGTGGGCGCGGATTCCCGGTTTCGAGATCCGCGTGGGCGTGGTGAGGCGCAGTCCCTAGGACCGGGGCGCAGGTTGCAGGTACTCTTGGGCCTTCGGTTCACTGGCACACAAGGAAGACCATGCACCTGTCCCTGTTGCGCACCACCGTGGTGGCGCTTGTCCTGGCCCTCAGTCCCGCCGCCCTCGCTGCCGAGGGGGCGCCCCTGGAACTGACGCCCGCCGAAGGGCTCACTTACTGGACGCCGGCGCCGGGTACGTTCACGCCCAGGACGATGGCCGACCCCGAGCGCGTTGCGTTCGCCGACGAAGTCACCCTGGCCTACACGATCACCGCGCGCGGTCGTACCACCAACGTGCAGGTGATCGACGCCACGCCCGCGGGCGCGCACACCGGCTGGGCGGTCAGCGCGATCAAGGCCATGCGTTTCGAGCCGACCGCGCGCAATGCGGCGCGTACGCCGATCCGCAGCCAGATCACCAGTCGTTGGGATGGGCCGGCCCCGAAGTAGGCCCCACCGCAGGCGTCAGCGCGGGACCCGCACCATGCGGTTGAGCAGATGCTCCACCACGCCTGCAGGCTCGACGGTCCGGCCCACGTGCGTGCTGGACATCTGCACCACCGAACTGCGCTTGGCGGTGAGGAAGTGGAAGCGGGCACGTGCCGGCAGCTGCGCGATCGGGCCCGCGTCGGCATCGCCGCGGCAGATCGCCACGATCGCATCCAGCCACGGCTGCAGCGCGTCCAGGTCCAGCGCCGGCGCGAAGGCATGCAGGCGCGCCGGATCGATGTCGATGGCCGCTTCCAGGTGCCTGGCCCCGGGACACGACACGATCACCCCGACGTTGATGAACTCCTCGCGTTCGACGCGGGGCACCACGCGGATCACCGCGTAGTCATACGTGTGCAGCGTGGGCACGGACGGCCTCCTGGACGAAGACGGCACGCACCTGCAGGCGGCGCTTGAGATAGGTCACATAGGCCTGGCGATACGCCGCCGGGCTGTCGAAATACGGCTCATCCACCAGCCAGCTGTCCGGCACCAGACCGACGATGCGTTCGATCTCGGCATCGGTGAGCAGGGCCGCCAGCGCGGCATCGGCCTCGGCGATCTTCGTGGCGAACGGCAGCAGCACATGGTCGCGGATCAGCACGAAGGGCTTCTCGCAGGCATCCCCGGCGTTGGCCCAGTCGTGGTGGAAGTACATCGCCGCGCCGTGGTCGATCAGGTACAGCGTGCGGTGCCACACCATCAGGTTGGGGTTGCGCGCGGTGCGGTCCACGTTGCTGGTGAGCGCATCGAACCACACGATCCGCGAGGCCAGGTCGGCGTCCACCGGCATCGCCGCCGGGTCGTAGTTGATCGCCCCGGGCAGGTAGTCGCTGCCCAGGTTGAGCCCCTCGCTGGCACGGATCAGGTCCTGGATCTCCGGGTCTGGCTCGGTGCGGGCGAACTCACGGTCCAGTTCCACGAACACGATCTCCGGGATCGGCAGCCCCACGCTGCGCGCCATTTCCCCGGCGATCAGCTCGGCGATCAGCGCCTTGGGGCCTTGCCCGGCCCCACGGAACTTGAGCACGACCATGCCATCGTCGTCGGTCTCGACCACGGCGGGCAGGGAGCCGCCTTCGCGGAGGGGGGTGATGTAGCGCAGGGCGTGCACGGTTCGCATGGGGGCATTCTAGCGTGTGGCATCCATGGCCGAAGCACGGGAAGACGCCGTGGTGCGCATGATGCGGGTCGCTGGCGGGGGCATGCCGTGGTTGTGTACTCGCCGAGCCGAGCCGAGCCGAGCCGAGCCGTGGCGGTCGGGCATGCGTGATGGGCTTCCCGGAGCCGCTCCATGGACGACCTCGCGTTGCCGCCAGCGGCGCGCGGCCGGTTGGACGCGCTCGGCGCGAGTCGGTGTTCTGAGGTCTGCGCCGTCGCCTGAAAGGGCGTCGAAATGTGATGAGTTTCTCGTTGAATATGAGTGCTCGTCAGTGAAATTTGGGCGATTCCGATGTGCTTCGTGTTAATCGGGTGAAATATCGATCGCCCCGGGTTTTGCGTGTTACAAGAGGGCGCCAGGCAAGCCTTGCCTGGTATTCGATGTTGGGACCACGACGAAACTAAGGAGTCATACCATGGCTAATCTTGTTCGCGCCTTGCAGGTTTCCCTCAATCTGCGTTCGCACAGTCCGACCCAGAGCATCCGTTCGAAGTACATCTACTGGATCATCTTCTAAGCGCAGCGGTTTTCGCGTGTTTTCATGAACCTCCAGGGGTGGTCGATGGCCACCCCTGGCTTCGGAGGGCATATGGCGGATCGCAGCGCAGGCACGGAAGTCATTTCGATCGATGATCTGCTGGAACGGGTCCGCCAGGAAGGCCCGGTGCTCAATTTCCAGAATGATGTGGTGGGTATTTTCGACCCGGCCCTGGCGGTGAAAGTCGACAAGGCGAACACCGACCAGCACACGGTGCCCGATTCGCTGATCGATTATCTCGGGCTGCGTGGATCCGCGCCGCCGGTGGCGTGGCGCGAGGTGCGCGCGCTGCTCAGCGAGCAGGGCGGTCGCCTGGCTGCACCCGAGCAGATGCGTGCGCTGTATCTGCGCATGCACGCCTTCCTGTCCCGGCGCTGCGGTGCGGTCCAGGACCTGAGCGAGCTCAGCTGGTGGGCGATTTCCGAGCCGCTGCTGCCCTTGCTGATCGATGGCATGGATGCGCGCGATACCGATGCGCTGATCGGCGAGCAGAAGACCCGCTACAGTGGCATCGTGCTGCAGGATTTCGGCTTCTTCCGCCGCCTGCTGAATCTCCACCTGTCGCGCAAGGCGGCGCGCACGGTGGTGCGCCATATCAAACGGCGCGTGCGCGATACCGACGTGCATGACGATTTCCTGCAGTCGCTGCTGCCCCTGGTCGGCCGTATCGGCGTGGATCGCGTGGCCTACCTCATTTCGACCGTGCTGGCCGGTATGTCCGGGCTGCCCGGGATCACCGCCGCGAGCCTGCTGTATGCACTGCACCGCTTCCCCGAGTGGCAGCAACGAATCCGTGCCGAGACCAGCGCACTCAGCCTCGAGTCGCTGTACACGCTGCCGATGCGCGAGCTGCCGTGTACGTCGCGTTTCATCAAGGAGACGATCCGGGTGTGGCCGGGGCTGTTCGCGCTGCGGCGCCCCGCCTGGCACGACATCGAGGCCGAAGGCGTGTCCATCAGGAAGGGCGCAGCCTACGAGCTGTCCTCGTACTACCAGCATCATTCCCCCGAATTCTGGGATCAGCCCGACGTGTTCGATCCGGACCGCTGGCTGCCATCGCGCCGGCAGCCCAACAAGGGTGCTTACGTGCCCTTCGGGTTTTCCTCGCGCGCGTGTATCGGCAGTGCGGTCGGGCACGCGCAGCTGGTGCTGTTCTGTGCGTTGATCACCCGTGACTTTGACATCCGGGTCCAGGCCGAGCCCGCCCCGTGGATGAAACTGGAGGGGTTTGCCATTCCAATCGATTTCAAGGGCGTGGTGACGCCGCGCGCGCGTGCTGGCTGACGGCACGCACGACGCATGCCGCTGGCGGCCGCTGGCGGACGCTGGGCCGCCTTGGCGGGTGGGTGGGCATCGTGCGCTGCGTCTTGACCGGCCCACGAGTGGGGTCTAGAAGGCAGGGGTCAACCCGGTTCGCAGTGGAGGTCGTATGAAGAACGTCATTGCCGCATCGCTCGCCCTGTTGCTGCTGCAGGCCTCCTCGACATTTGCCGCGCCCCCGACGGTTTCACCGCTGGCAGGGCGCTGGACGCTGGATGTGGCAACGTTGCCGATGCCTGCGGAGGCGCGACCGCAGAGCGTCACTCTGGAGTTCGCGGAAGTGCCCGGCGGCAAATGGTCCTCCCGGGTCGCCATCGTCGAGCACAGCGGCAATCGGCTGGACGCTGCCTCCACGATGCTGCTGGATGGCACGCCCGCCCCGGCCACCGGCACCTATCCGGTGGACCGCGTAGCGGCAAAAATGCCGGCGCCCGGGGTATTGGTGGTGCAGTTCATCTACCAGAACATTCCGCGCTCCACCCGCGTGTACACCGTGAGCGCCGACGGCAAGGTCCTGACCGAAACCGAGGCCTATTTCCGGGACGGCCAGCCGGTGCTGCGAACGGCACATTTCGATCGCGCCAGGCAATGACGGCCCCCCCAGCCGTAGCGGCCTGACGGTCTCCGCTTCGGGCGGATTGGCAAGCGGTGGCGGGCATGCCATCTTGCCGGCCACACAGGCGCGGGGCGAGACGATGGGGAAGGGATATGCGTATCTGGCGCTGACGGTCATCGGTGCGCTGATGCTGTGGGCAACCGGTCAGTTCGACGAAGTGGCCGGTGGCACCAACGTGAGAGCGCGCGAGGCTTACTGGCAGGAGCAGGTGGACGATGCCGCGCTGCGGGGGCAATCCCGTGCGGCGGTGGACGCATTCGCGGCCACCCACCACCTGGTGCTTCAGTGCGAGAAGACCGCTGTTGCCTCGCACCTCACCGAGTGCCTGGTGGACGATCCGCAGGCCAAAGGCGGTACCGCCACGCACCCGGTGACCCTGCAACTGGCGTTCATGTTCCAGGGCGACACCTTGCACACGTTTGCCGCCAGCCCGCGATCGCTGGAGTAGCGGGTCCCCGAGCAGTGCGTCACTGCATCCTAAGCGCGAGTACGCAGGAACGGGGCAATCTTTCGGATCATGCGGCGTTCGGTTCACGGATGGAATCCATCTCAACTGAGAGGCCAGGTCGGTGAGGCCGCTCGTGTATTACTCGTCCATGCTCTCCGTGGACGGTCTCTCGCTTGAAGCCGGCGGCCTCCAGTTCGGAGGCGACGTAGTCAACGTCGTTACTGCAGATCGGTGTCGCTGACGTGTCTCTGCGTGCACTGCCATCCAGGAACTCGACATCCAGCCGCGCCCGTGACTCGCCCGCATTTCTCAGTACCAGGGCAAAGCCCCCCTGTGAAGTGAGGCTAGCGCTGAAGCCGGATGTTCCCGAGCCGAATGGTCTTGCCGGTTTGCTTCATGGCTGTCGAAAGCTGCACGGTCGTCATCGCGCTGATCGATTTCGTCGTCCTGATCAGGTTCAGCAGGCGCGTCACCCACTGCTCGGGAGTGAAAGCGCCTGACGGTGCATCTTGAGCAGAAAGCGGTGCCGGATGCGTTCGCGTGTGATCAGCGGGCGAAGACGCCGCTGTACTCGCACAGGCACAGAAGGCGGATACACAGAGGGCAACCGTCCAAGGCCGCGAAAACACGTACCCCAACATGAGCGATCCTTGCGTGATGAACGCTGACCGTAGGGCCGGCCAGGTGAAGCGCAGGTTAAGCCGAAACGCACGTGCGCAATAGCGCGCGCAACTGGTCTAGGATGTCCGTGAACATCGCGGAGGTGCACGCATGAACGACACAGCGACTCACGCAATGCCGCCCTTGGATGGCCCCAAGGCCGAGCAGATGATCGGCAAGGTGGTACTGGTCGGTGTCACCCGCTACGGCGGCGATGGCCAGGTGCAGGGACTGCAGCAATATGCTGGCAGGGTGCTGCGGATCAGTTTCGACGAAGGCGTGGTGCTGGCCGACGATGTCGACGGGCACGAGCGTTATCTGCCGCCGATGCTGGACAACTACGTGGCCGCCGAGCCGGGCGAGTACCGGATGCTTTCCACGGGGGCCACGGTGGTCGATCCGGACTATGTGGTGACCTGGGACCTGCACGCGCGGCAGTAACGGGGCAGGGGGACCCGACGCCGTCGAGGGGCTGCCTTTGCGGCGTCGGGCGGCTAGCACTTCCGGCCCATCCCCGAGTGCGCCGGTGGTGCTAGATTCGGCGGATGCCCGTTCGCGGGTAACCACCACCACACAGGGGACAGGAATGCTCATCCGTCGTACCTCGCTGGCCGCGGCCGTCGCCGTTGCCACCCTCGGCCTGCTGGCCGCCGCGCCGGCCTTCGCCGGCTATGACAAACCGCCGGAGCACCTGCTCAAGGTGCTCAAGGCACCGCCGCCGCCCGTGCCCAGCCTGGACCCCAGCGGCCAGCGCCTGCTGCTGACCACCGCGCGGACCTATCCGTCGATCGAGCGCGTCGCCCAGCCGTACCTCAAGCTGGCCGGCGTGCGCCTGGAGCCGAAGAACCGCAGCCGCCACGATACCCAGGGTGGCTATGGGATCCCGGCCTGCGTGGCCGATTTCACCCTGGTGGATGTGGGCACCGCCAAGCACACCAAGGTGGTGCTGCCGCAGGGCTGCGCGGGTGCGGCGCAATGGTCCGCGGACGGCCAGCGCTTCGCGTTCCAGAACGCGGTGGATACCGCGGTGCAGCTGTGGGTGGGCGATGCGGTGACCGGGCAGGTCAAGCAGATTCCCAACGTACAGCTCAACCCGATCTTCGGCGGCACGGTGCAGTGGCTGGGCGGTGGCCAGCAGCTGCTGGTGAAGCTGGTGCCCCCCAACCAGGGCCCGGCACCGTCCAGTGGCACCGGCGCGGGCGGCCCGGACGTGCAGGAGTCGCTGGGCAGCAGCGGCGAGAGCAGCACCTACGAGGCACGCGATACGCTTACCAGCGCGCACGATGAGCAGCTGTTCGCCTATTACGGCGCCTCGCAGCTGGCGGTGGTGGATGTCGCCGCCGGCAGCGTGCGCACGGTCGGTGCGCCGGCCCTGTACGACGGGGTCAACGCCGCGCCCGATGGCGTGCACGTGCTGACGGAAACCTTGAAGGCACCGTTCTCGCATGCGGTGACGTACCAGCGGTTCGCCAATGACGTGGCGGTGCTCGACCTGGGCACCGGCCGCAGTACGCCGATCGCCAGCCTGCCGTTGTCCGACCGCGTGCCGGTGCATGGCGTGCCGGAAGGCCCGCGCGAGTTCGACTGGCGCTCCACCGACCCGGCCACGCTGGTCTACGCCGAAGCGCTGGACAAGGGCGACTGGAAGGTAACGGTGCCGCATCGCGACCGCGTGCTGTCGCTGAAGGCACCGTTCACCGGCAAACCGCAGGAAATCGCCCGTACCGCACAGCGCTTCGAAGGCATCGCCTGGAGCGCCGATCCGGCGGTGTCGTTCCTGTTCGAGAACGACGAGAACCGGCATTGGCGCCAGACCCGCATCGTCGATGTGGACCAGCCGAACAAGGAAGGCCGCCTGCTGTGGGACCTGTCCAGCGACGAGCAGTACGCCGACCCGGGCAACCTGGTGTTCAAGCGCCTGCCCAACGGGGCCCCGGTGGTGCGCCAGGACGGCGCGTTCGTGTTCCTGCGCGGGCAGGGTGCCTCGCCGCAAGGTGATCGCCCGTTCCTGGACCGCCTGGACCTGGGCTCGCTGAAGACCGAGCGCCTGTTCCGCAGCGGTGCCGATGCGTATGAGCAGGTGCTGGGCCTGACCGCCACGCCCGGCCGCTACCTGACCTGGCACCAGTCGGTGATGGACCCGCCGAACGCCTTCGTGCGCCAGCAGGGCGAGCGCGCAACGGCGGCGAAGGACGGTGAGGCGCAGTACGCCTCCACCGCCACCGCGCTGACCCGACTCACCGACCCGACCCCGGAAGTGCGCCAGATCCAGAAGCGGCTGGTGACCTACAAGCGCGCCGATGGGGTGGACCTGTCCTTCACCCTGTACACCCCGCCGGGCTACAAGGAAGGCCAGCGCGTGCCGGCAATCCTGTACGCCTATCCGGCCGATTTCGCCAACGCCGCGCAGGCCGGGCAGGTCTCCGGGTCGCAGCAGACCTTCACCCGCCTGGCGCCGTACCGGCTGATGCTGCTGGCCGGCTACGCGATCATCGACAACGCCTCGTTCCCGATCGTGGGCGATCCGAAGAACGCCTACGACACCTACTTGGAACAGCTGGAAGCCGACGCCAAGGCGGCGGTGGACAAGGCGGTGGACCTGGGCGTGGTGGACCGCAACCGGATCGGCGTGACCGGGCACAGCCACGGTGGCCTGATGACCGCCAACCTGATCGCGCACACCACCCTGTTCAAGGCCGGCGTGGCTACCAGCGGGTCGTACAACAAGACCTTCACCCCGTTCGGCTTCCAGAACGAGCGTCGCTCGGTGTGGCAGGCACAGGACGTGTACCTGAAGGCCTCGCCGTTCTTCTACGCCGACAAGATCAAGCTGCCGCTGCTGCTGGTCCACGGCGAGGATGACGCCAACCCGGGCACCGAGCCGTTCCAGTCGCGCAAGCTGTACCAGGCGATCCGTGGCAACGGCGGCACCACCCGCCTGGTGATGCTGCCCAATGAGCCGCATTGGTACACCGCGCTGGAATCCAACGAGCAACTGGTCTACGAAATGCTCAACTGGTTCGACACCTACGTGAAGAACGCCCGCTGACGTAGCGCGTGGGTCGACGGTCCCGCTGCACCCGATCGGCCGCCCCGCAATGGGCGGCCGATTTTCATTCGTCTGGACGCCGCCGCGCGTGGCAGGCAGAGTGCTGCTGGAAAAACGGTGCTGGGGTGCACCGGAGGGAGAGGGCGGATGGATCGAATCGCACGACGAATGCGGGCACGCTTGCGCCGGCTGCTGGCCCTCGGCGCGCTACTGTGCGCGCCGGCATGGGGCGGGGCGCAGCAGGCAGATGCGGCTTCCCAGCCAATGCCAGAACCCGGCGCGCGCCCGCGCACCTGCCTGGTCCTCGGTGGTGGCGGTGCGCGTGGCGCGGCACATATCGGCGTGCTCAAGGTGCTGGAGCGCGAGCACGTGCCGATCGACTGCATCGTCGGCACCTCGATGGGCGCGGTGGTGGGCGGGCTGTACGCCTCCGGCTACAGCGCCGACGAGATCGAGCTGGTGCTCGATCGGATCGACTGGGCCGAGGTGCTGCACGACAAGCCGCCGCGCAACGAGCGCAGCATGCGCCGCAAGGAGGATGACCTGCGCCTGCTGGGCGGCGTGGAGGTGGGCCTGAGCAATGGCAGGATCGCGTTTCCGCGCGGGCTGATCCAGGGCCAGAAGCTGGAGATGCTGCTGCGCCGGCTGCTGCTGCCCACCTGGCAGGTCCGCGATTTCGACCGGTTGCCGATCCCCTTCCGCGCAGTTGCCACCGATATCGTCAACGGCGACAAAGTGGTGTTTGCCGAGGGCGACCTGGCGCTGGCGATCCGCGCCAGCATGTCGGTGCCGGGCGTGTTCGCACCGGTGCGCTACCAGGATCGCCTGTTGGTCGATGGCGGCGTGGTGGACAACGTGCCCATCGACGAAGCGCGACGCCTGGGTGCCCAGCGCCTGATCGTTTCGCGGGTGGGCACGCCACTGATGACCGAGGCGCAACTGGACTCGCCCCTGGCGATCAGCCACCAGATGGCCAGCGTGTTGATGCAGCGCGAGGTGCTGGCGCAGTTGGCCACGCTGGGGCCGCAGGACCTGCTGATCACGCCGCCGCTGGGCGACATGGGCAGCCAGGATTTCAACCGCTCGCCACAGGCTGTGGGCATTGGCGAGCAGGCCGCGCAGGCCAGCGTGGTGGATGTCCGTCGCTACCAGGTGGACGCGGAACGCTATGCCGCCTTCCAGCATCGCCACCGGCCGCCGGCCTACGCGGCACCGATTGTGGCCTTCGTGGAGGTGCTGCAGGGCGACACCCGCACGGCGCGGTATCTCCAGCAGCGCATGCAGCCGCAGATCGGCCAGCCGTTGGCGCCGGAGAAGGTGGAGCAGCAGGTGGCCACCGCCTATGGTGAGGGCCGCTATGAGCAGGTGCAGTGGCGGCTGGACGAGCGCGAGGGGCGCCAGGGCCTGGTGCTGGCGCCACAGGACAAGCGCTGGGGGCCGGATTTCCTGCACTTCGCATTGCGCCTGTCCGATGATTTCGACGGCAGCAGCAACTAACAGCTGATCAGCGAGCTGACCCGTACCGGCTTGAGCGAGCAGGGCGCCGAGCTCAAGCTGCGGGTCGGGCTGGGCGAGGTGGAGGAGGCATTCGCCGAGTATTACCGCCCCTTCGGCCGCAGTGGCCGGCATGCGCTGTCGACCTATGCCAAGTACCGCGCCACCGACCTCGACCTGGCCTTGATGGGGGGCGGGGCGCTGGCCGAGTTTCGTTACAGCCAGTGGCTGGGGGCCTGCGCTGGGCGTATTCGCCGCACCCGGACTGGGAGTTCGCCACCTTCCTTGAGCGTGGGCAGGAGCGCCTGCGCCTGGATGTGGGCAATCCCACCGAATTGGGCAACTACCGCGCCGACATGGGCAGCGTTGGCTGGCAGGTGCGTCACGATTCCATCGACAGTTCCGCCTTTCCCAGCCGCGGCCAGCGCCTGTCGCTGACCCGCCAGCACTACCTGGACAGCCTGGGCACCGATGATTCGGCGGCCGTTACCCGGCTGCAATGGGACGGAGCGTGGTCGCACGGCCGCAACCGCTGGCTGGGCGGCGTGCGCGCGTCGTCGGCGCACGGAGGCGACGATCTGCTGGCTACCTATGGTTTCCTCGGCGGGCTGGGCAACCTTTCCGGCTATCCGGAAGAGGCGATTTTCGCGCCACAGACCGCACTGGCGCGGGTGGTGTATTACCG
Source organism: Stenotrophomonas sp. Steno-Z1 (assembly GCF_056393175.1). NCBI lineage: Bacteria > Pseudomonadati > Pseudomonadota > Gammaproteobacteria > Lysobacterales > Lysobacteraceae > Stenotrophomonas > Stenotrophomonas sp. Steno-Z1. Next base: position 953,640 of record NZ_JBWJPB010000001.1, read on the forward strand.
CCGGGTGGCCCACGCCGACTCGCTGCTGACCATCCCGCTGTATGTCGGCGGCAGCCTGGAATGGGGCGGTTTCTGGCGCAGCCGCAACCAGGTGGACATCGACGGCATGCAGACCGCCGGCAGCGTCTTCGTCGGCGCCGACACCTTCCTGGGCCCGGTGTTCCTGGGTTATGGACGTGCCCAGGGTGGGCACGATGCGTTCTATCTCACCTTCGGCTCGCTGCTGCGCACGCTGGACGGGTTCTGAGCGCGGCCGCCGGCATCAGCCCAGCGGCAACGGCTCGTAGGCGCGGGCGATGCGGTCGTGCAGGGCGCGTACCGCTTCGGCCTTGGCATCCACCCGGCGCTCGTCGCCGAAGGCGCGCAGGAACAGGCAGGCCGCATGACCCTGCGCCTTGTGTTCGTAGTCGGCGATCCATTGCAGGCGACCGGGCAGGAACGCCTGCTCGGCCGACCACGCCGCCACTGGCGGACGGATGCGCCGGCGCATGCCGATGCGCCATGGTTTGGGCGTGAGCCGCGCGCGGAAGCAATGCTGCACCCGGCACATGCGGGCATAGAGTTTGTCGGTCTGCAGGGCATCGAACAGGCCCTGCACGGCAGGGTCGTGCGCGGAGAAGGTGGCGTGCATCGCCAGCAGGCGCAGCCCGGCCGGCGTGCGGTAGGCGCGCAGGTGCCAGCCTGGATGCTGCCGGGTGAAGTCCTCCACCCGGGCCAGCGCGCGCGCCTCCAGCTGCGCGTCGCGGTGGTTGGCGCGCTTGAAGGCCAGCACCACCGCATTCACCGCCACCAGCACTGCGCTGCCGAGGGCCAGGCCGGCCATCCAGTTCCAGACGTTGCCGGCCGCGATCGCGACCCCGGCCCAGAGCACGCAGGCCAGCAGCGTGGGAATGACGCAGCCGGCCGGGCCCGGGCGGTGGTCGATGTCGGCGAAGAGCACGTCCGGGGTGTTCAGGCACAGCGCGCCGTAGCTGTTGCGGGTGATGACGACGTCGCCCTGGCGCTCGACGATCTGCTCGCGGATCGGGACGCCTTCCACGCCGTACTTGGTGCGGCGTTCCTGGTGCGGTAGCGGCTGCCCGGCGGCGATGGCATGCAGCGCCTCCAGCGCGCGCGCGTCGGCATGGGCCTGCGCGGCGGCGACGCTGTCGTCGGACCAGCCGAAGCGGCGCACGATCAGCCGCCTGCGGTTGTACCGCACTTCATGCCGGGCCTCTGCCCAGTACTCGGGAACGATCATGACGGTCCTTGTCGCGGAGAAGAAACTGCGCCGAAGTCTGCCACGTCGGACACGCCCGCGGCACATCCGCGGCGGTCGGCGGGGCTTGCTGGATTCCCTGGCACCCATGCAAGAATGCCGGTCGGCAACCAGGAGGGCCGCCGATGCTGCACGCCGACGTGGTGGTATTCGATTTCGATCTGACCCTGACCCGCTGGGAAACAGCGGCGCGCTTCTTCAAGGCGGCCTTGCGGGCACAACCGTGGCGGATGGCGGTGGTCGTGCTGGCCGCGCCGGTGCTGTTGCCGCTGCTGGCGCTGCGTCGCACCCGACGGCTGCCGGTGCGGTTCGCGGTATGGATGGCGACCTTCGGCCGCAGCGGGACGCAACTGGACCGGTTGGCGCAGGCGCATGCGGACGCGGTGTTCGCGGCGGGCGAGGCGGTGTTCATCGAGGACGCGGTGGCGTGCCTGCGCACTCACCTGGCCAACGGCGACCGCGTGGTCATCGCGACCGGCTGCTGGGAGCCATTGGCACGCGCGCTGCTGGCGCGCGGTGGCCTGGCCGAGGTGCCGCTGGTGGCCTCCACGTTGCGCCCGTGGCTGGGCGGCTGGGTGAGCGACCAGCATTGCCTGGGCCCCAACAAGATCCCGCTGCTGACCGCGCGCGGCTACCCGCCACCGTGGGCGATGGCCTATACCGACCACCACGCCGACCTGCCGTTGCTGCGCAACAGCGTGCAGTGGTGCCTGGTGAGCCCGAAGCCCGGGTGCGTGCGTCGCATCGAACAGGCACTGCAGGTGCGTGCGCCGATACTGCCGTGGCGTGGCCAGGCGGCCGTACGCTGACGCTTGCATCGGGCCGGCGCGTCAGCCGATGATGCGGCAGGGAAACGACGACCCGCGCCGACCATGCCGGCGGTGCCGCGGCGATCGAGGGCAAGGATGTGGCCAAGCTGCGTGTCATCACCCGCGACAACGGCGCTGGATTGAGCCGCGATCTGGCGATCGTGGCCGACGTGCTGCGGGCCGGTCACCAGGTTGCCGCAGTGGGCCTGGGGCGCCATCGCTGGCGTAACCACGTGTACCAGTGGTGGACGCGCGCCGCCTGCCGGGTGCGCGGCCGCTTCGACGTGCAGGTATCGCTGGAGCGCATCTATGCACCCACCCTGGGATGCGCCGCGCGCAACCTGCTGATCCCCAACCCGGAGTGGTTCGCGCCCGACTGGGTTGCCTTGCTGCCGCGGTTCGAACGGGTGCTGTGCAAGACCCGGCATGCCGAAACCCTGTTCGCACAGCTGGGCTGCGCGACGCTGTATACGGGCTTCACCTGTGCGGACCGCTTCGATCCCGCGGTGCCGCGCGTGCCCGCGTTCTTCCACCTCGCCGGGCGCAGCACGGCCAAGGGCACGGCGGTGCTGCTGGACACCTGGGCACGCCACCCGGAGTGGCCGCCATTGACGGTCGTGCAGCGCCACCGGCATGCCCGCGCCGCAGCGGTCGCATCCAACATCGTGCTGCATCCCGGGTATCTCGACGATGCCGTCCTGCGCAGCCTGCAGAATGCGCACCGCTTCCACATCTGCCCGTCCGAGGCGGAAGGCTATGGGCATTCGATCGCCGAGGCGATGAGCGTCGGCGCGGTGGTGCTGACCACCGACGCGGCACCGATGAACGAGCTGGTCGACGCCGACTGTGGCGTGTTGCTCGCCTGCACGCCGGGGGCGCCGATGGGGCTGACCCAGCGCCATCGCGTGGATGCCGCGGCGATCGAAGCCGGCGTGGCGCGCGTGCTGCAGTTGAGCGAGGGGCAATGCAGTGCGCTGGGGCAGGCGGCCCGCGCCCGCTTCCTGGAACGCGACGCCGCGTTCCGTGAACGCCTGGGTGCGGTGCTCTACGAACCGCCACGCCTGCCCACCGATGCCCTGGCGGACACAGCGCTGCCAACCGCTGCCAGCGTCCTTTCCTGACCTGCGCATGGCGGCCACGTTGATGCCCACTGCCGTCCCGCCGCCGCACGCGCCCCGGCGCTGGGTGATGCTCGCCTCGGAGGCGTACGCGCTGCCGATCCTGCGCCCGTTGGCGGCGTGCGCGCAGGCACGCGGTCACCAGGTGCTGTGGCTGGCACCGGACGCGGTGGCCGCGCGCCTGCAACCGGGCGAGCAGCGGATTGGCAGTGGCAGGCAGTTGCGCGCGTTCAAGCCGCACGCGGTGTTTGCCACCGTGAACCGGATCCCGCCGTTCTTCCCCGGCCTGCAGGTGCAGCTGTTCCACGGATTGAACCTGCACAAGCGCGACCCGGCGCAGGGCCAGTTCCGCATGCTGGGTCTGTTCGACCTGTACTGCTCGCACGGACCGGCCACCACCGCACCACTGCGGCAGTTGGCGGCCCAGCGCCGGGACTTCGGGGTGGTCGAGACAGGGTGGCCGAAACTGGATGCGCTGTTCGCTGCGCCCGGCACGCAGGTGCAGGCACTGCTTGCGGCGGCAGGCGGGCGGCCGCGGGTGATGTACGCCTCCACGTTCAATGCGCCCCTGAGCCAGGCGAGCCGATGCCTGCCGGTGCTGGAGGCGCTCATCGCGCGCGGCGACCGGTATTGGCTGCTGACCCTGCACCCGATGTCGCCCCCCGCGGTGCGCGAGCGCTACCGCGCGCTGGCCGGCCCGAATGCGTGCTATCTGGAGGCCGAGCACGTGGTGGCCATGATGCAGGCCGCCGACGTGCTGGTCTGCGACACCTCCTCGGTGGTGGAAGAGTTCATCCTGCTCGACAAGCCGGTGGTGACCGTCTGCCACCGCCAACCACAGCCGTGCATGCACGACGTGCGCTCGCCGGACGAGATCGATGCAGCGATCGACGCGGCATTGGCAATGCCCGGGGCAGCGGCACAGGCGCGGCGCGCGTATGCGATGCAGATCCACCCCGCAACCGACGCGCGGGCGGCCGAGCGCGTGCTGGCCGCGGTCGAACAGCGCCTCTGCAGCGGCGATGCGGGGTTACGTCGGCGCGCCAGACGGCCGTTCCGACGCTGGTGGCGATCCTGGACCCTGTGGCGCGCCCTGCTGCCCGGCAAGGGCACCACGACCCCATGCTAGGCTGGTGGTGATCCCCGTCGGAGTGTCCCGGATGCCTTCATTGCCGCATGCCCTGGTCGCCGTCGCGACGCTGTCGCTGCTGATCCCCGCCGCATACGCCGACGGCCCGGCGGTCAACCCGCTGTTGCGCACGCCGGTGCAGGAGCTGACTCCCGCGCAGGTGGACGGCATGCAGCAGCGCCTGCTCGACTGGCCCCAATTGCAGCGCTACCGCGCCGAGAATGCCGCGCTGCCCGCCGCCGCGCCAGGCCAGCCACGCGTAGTGTTTTTCGGCGACTCCATCACCGAAGGTTGGGGCCGCACCGGCAGTGCGTCGTTCTTCCCGGGCAAGGGATACGTGAACCGCGGTATCAGCGGCCAGACCACCGCGCAGATGCTGCTGCGGTTCCGCCAGGACGTGGTGGCGCTGCAACCCGCGGTGGTGGTGATCCTGGCCGGCACCAATGACATCGCGGGCAATACCGGCCCGAGCACGCAGGCGATGATCGAAGACAACCTGCGGTCGATGGTGGAACTGGCCAAGGCGCATGGCATCGCGGTGGTACTGGCCTCGGTGCTGCCGGTCAGTGACTACCCCTGGCAGCCGGGCGTGCAGCCGGCACCGAAGGTGCGCGCGCTCAACGCGGCGCTGCGGCAGTACGCCGATGCGCAGGGCCTGGTGTACCTGGACTACTACGACGCGCTGGCCAACGGCGATGGCGGCCTGGATGCGGCATTGGCCGCCGACGGCGTGCATCCCACCGCGGCTGGCTATGCGCGCATGGCGCCCCTGGCCGAGGCCGCCGTGGCCCGGGCGCTGCACGCACGGCGGCGCTGATGCGGTAGATTCCCGGGGAGCCGGGCGGCGCTGTGTCGCCGGGCAGGGAGCAACGAGGACAAGGGAATGCACGAACGACTGCAGGCGCGCCTGGCCGGCGTGGGGAGGGGCGTGTTGACGGCCCTGGCCATGACCATGACCGCTGCGAACGCGGGGAGCCCGCAGGCGGAGGCCGCGCCGATCACGCGCGCGGCGGTGCAGGGCACCACGCTGGCCGGCTGGACGGAACAGTGGTGGCGGTGGGCGGCGGCGCGGCCGATTGCGCCGTACATGGACCCCGACGGCCGCCTGTGCGACATCGACCAGGACGGGCCGGTGTGGTTCCTGGCGGGTACCAACGGTCGTTTCCAGCCGCGTCGCGAGTGCGTGATTCCCGAAGGCAAGCACCTGCTGCTGCCGATCATCAACATGGTGATCTTCGCGTCGCCCGGGCGGCGTGAGTGCACGGCGCTGCAGGCGCGCGCGGCGGTCAACAACGAGCACCTGCTCAGCGCGGTGGTCCTCCTGGATGGGCAGCCGCTGGGCGACATGCGGGCGCACCGGGTGTCCAGCAACGGCTGTTTCCGCCTCGATCCGGAGGATGACACCTCGGCGCTGGCCGCAGCCGACGGCTACTGGCTGATGCTCACGCCATTGCCGCGCGGCCGCCACACCCTCAGCGTGGGCGCGAACTACGGCGCGCCCGACGGCAAGGCCTACAGCACGATGAAGCAGACCTTCGAGTACGTGCTGCACGTGGGCGGCAGGAGCCAGAGGGTGCAGGTCGAGCAGGTGCGGCCGGTGCGCGCGGCACCGTGACGCGAGGGCGGCTCAGGCGTCGTCCTGCTTGAGCGCGGCGTCGGCCGCCAGCAAGGCGTCGGCGGCCTTGCCGAGCGGCGGGGAGGGCACATCCTCGGCGCCGATGGACTGCATCATGCGCGGCATGTCCACGAAGCGGCGCTGGCGACGGTCGTAGATGCCGGTCACCAGCAGGGCGCGGGTGGCGATCGTGTCCTCACCCAACAGTACCCGTTGCTCCATGATCACCCGCGTGCCCACCCAGCCGACCAGGCGCGTTTCCAGGGTGAAGCGCTGGAACGGCTTGAGCTCGCGGCGGAACTGGATGGTGCCGGCGCCCACGATCGGCGCCCACTTCTCGCGCAGCGCCACCCGGCCCAGGCCCATGCGCAGGATCAGGTCCAGCCGGCCCAGGTCGAAGATGTTCCAGTAGCGCCCGTTGGTCATGTGCAGGTTGCTGTCCAGGTCGTTGGGCAGCACCCGGAACGGCAGTCTGGAGACCCCGAACGGTGCCGCCAGGCGCGGGCGGAAGTAACTACACAGGAGCAGGTAGAGCAGGCGGAACCAGAGATTCATGCGGAATATGACGACTGTAATAGAGCGGATACGCTAGGCTATGACGACTGTCTTAGCAAGGAGGGGCCATGGGACCGCGAACGACCGATGCACCGCAACGTGTGGTCGCCGCCGCAGCGGACATGCTCGCGCGGGTGGGGCTCAACGCCACCAGCATCCGCGAGGTGACCAAGGCGGCCCACGCGCCACTCGGCTCGACCTACCATCACTTCCCCGGTGGCAAGCAGGAACTGTTGGCCCGCGCCACCACGTTGGCCGGTGACAAGGTGGATGCCCTGCTCGAAAAGCTGCTGCAGGAGGGCGCCGCATCGGGTATCGCGCAGTTCCTGCAGTTGTGGCGCGAGCGCCTGCTGCGCAGCAACTTCGATGCCGGCTGCCCGGTGCTGGCCGCGTCGGTGGAAGCGCCGGTGGAGGCGGTGCCGAGCCAGGCACGGGGGGCGGCGGCGGTGGTGTTCGCACGCTGGGAGCAGCGGCTTGGCAACGCGCTGATCGAGGCCGGCCACGCCCCCGCGCAGGCGGCCGTGCAGGCGACCATGATCATCGCCGGCGTGGAGGGCGCGGTGGCGATGTGCCGGGCGATGCAGGACATCGGGCCGTTTGATCGGGTGGCCACGCAGTTGCTGGCGCTGGCGGAGGCGCCCCGCACGGCATGAGTACGCGCCATCGGGGTGCTTCAATGCACGCCCGGCAGCCCCAGTAGCTCAGACAATCCCAGCCAGCCGATCTGCACGCCGATGCACAGCAGCACGAATGCCAGCAGCCGCAACACGACCTGGGTACCGGTGCGCCCGAGCAGCGATTGCAGGCGGCCGGCATAGCGCATGCACAGGTAGATCAGCACGCACAACGCGACCAGCGCACTGGCCGCGGCAGCGACATGCACCGTCTCCGGTCCTTCGGCAGGGGAGCTCGTGCCCACCGCAATGGCCACCGCGATCGAGCCGGGACCGACCGTGAGCGGCAGCGTGAAGGGGTAGAACAACTGCGATTCCAACGTGGCGTCGACGTCCTCCCGTGCCTCCGCCTGCGCCGCGCCGGCGAGCGTGCCGTGTTCGCTCTGCGCCGGGGCCTGCAGCAGGCGCCAGCCGGTGGCGGCGATCACCAGGCCACCGGCCAGCCGCAGCACCGGAATGGAAATGCCGAAGAACGAGAGCACGTAAGCGCCGATTCCGATGGATGCAGCGAGCATCACCAGGCTGTTGAACGCGACCGCACGCGCCACCCGCGCGCGCTGGGCCACGGTGGCGTCAGGCAGGAGGCCGAGCACCAGCAATGCCGCCCCGGGCGGATTGATCACCGGCAGCAGGCTGGTGAAGATCACCAGGAAGGTATGGCTGAAGTCATTCCACATGGCAGGCAGGAGGCGCAGCGGCGCGCGTGCGGGACCAGTGCGCACCATGCCGCGCAGGCAGTGAAGGTGGCTTGATCCTGGTCAAGCCCGCGGCCACCACGTCCGCGCGTCGCCGACGGCTGAATGCGCGCGCCCGGCCGCATGATCCGCGTCGGCTTGATCCAGGTCATGAAGTGGGCGGATGGCACTCGCTAAGGTCGGGCTGACCCGTGCCCGGAGCGTTTCCGGACGCTGCCAGCGAGAACGCCAATGGCCCCGGTTCCGTCGCCCCCACCTGACCCGTCACTGCCACGCAATGCGCATCTGGACGAGGACATCTGCGTCCACATTTTCACCACGTCGGCCGCGATGCTGGGCGTGTGCATGACCGTGGTCGGGGTGCTGCACGTGGTCACAGTGCTGCGCAAGGTGGACACCCTGGGCGATGACCTGCTCAGCATCGATTCGCTGATCTACCTGGCCTCGTGCCTGTGTGCCTATGGCGCGCTGCGCACACGCAGGCGCAAGCGCAACCGGATGCTGGAGGTGATGGCCGACTGGCTGTTCCTGGCCGGGTTGGCGCTGAGTGCCGTCGCCACCGGCTTCATCACCTGGGCCATTGCCGGTACCTGATCCCACCCCCGGAACCGTCGCCTAGCAGGTACATCCATGGATCATCCCGCCATTCCCCCGCATCCGTCACGCACACGACGGCTGCACGATCTTTACGCCGTGGTGCTGATCGGCACGCTGCTGTGGACCGGGGCCACCGTGGCCCAATCCCCGCTGGACACCGCCGCACCCGGCGCGCTGCTGCAGTCGCCGGCGGAAATCCGCTACGGGGCCGACGGCATCAGCAAGGGCACGTTGCGCCCGGCGATGTCGGCGGTGTCGGTAGGCGGGCAACCCTATCGCGCGCTGGTGTTCAACGGGGACTACGACGCGCCGCTGATCCGCACCCGTCCCGGTGGCACGGTGTCGATCACGCTGGACAACCAGATGGACGAGAAGACCAACCTGCATTTCCACGGGATGACCGTCACCCCACTGGACTCGGGCGACAGCATCTTCCGCGAGGTCGGCCCGCACGAAAAGGGTCTGTACCGCTTCAAGCTGCCACCCGACCACAGTCCTGGCGCTTACTGGTACCACAGCCATTTCCACGGCGGCGCGCAGCGTCAGGTGGAATCGGGCATCGCCGGGCCGATCCTGGTCGACGGCCTCCTGGATCCGTTCCCGGAACTGAAGGGCATCACGGAACGCGTGCTGGTCCTGCGCAACTTCCAGAAGACCCTGACCGGCAGGCTGGCCAGCGAAATCGTCACCAGCGCACCGTCCATCCGCACCGTCAACGGGCAAGCCGATCCAGTGATCACGATCCAGCCGGGCGAAACCCAGCTGTGGCACCTGATGAACATCTCGGCCAACCAGTATTTCCGGATCCGCATCAACGGCCAGAACGTGCAGATCCTCTCGCGCGACGGCAACACGGTGAACAAGCGGGTGATGACCGACGAACTGCTGATCGGGCCGTCGGCACGCTTCAGCATCCTGGTGGTGGGCGCCCCTACGGGCGACCATGCCGTGGAGTTGGCCGCCGGCAACACCGGTGCGGCCGGCGATCAGTACAAGGGCGCGCGCATCGCCACGCTGCGGGTGACCGGTGCGGCCCTGGCAACACGCAGCATTTCCAGTGCATACCCGGTGCTGGAGGACCTGGGCAAGGTGAAGGTCGCCAACGTCCGCCAGTTCGCCTTCCAGGATTCGGCCACCGACGGCGATGCATTCCTGATCAATGGCGAGCGCTTCGATCCGCGCCGCGTGAATACCACCGTCAAGCTGGGCGATGTGGAGGAGTGGAGGCTGTACAACCCCTCCCAGGAACTGCACCAGTTCCATATCCATCAGACCGATTTCCAGGTGGTGGCGATCAACGACAAGCCGGTGCCGTTCAGCGGCTACCGCGATACGGTGTTCATCCCCGCGCGCGGCTCGATCACAGTGCGCATCCCGTTCCGTGACCCGGTGATGCTGGGCAAGTTCGTCTACCACTGCCACATCCTCGAACACGAAGACGGCGGGATGATGCAGGTGATCCAGGTGGTACGCCCCGAGGATTATGCGCAGGCGGTAAAGCTGGCGCCGCTGGGGGGCATCTACGGCGACAACCAGACCTGCAGCTACCTCACGAACAGCGGGCGCGAGTTCACCCTGCCGGCCAATGTGCAGCTGCCTCCGGAGGGTCCGTGATGGACGCACTATGCAGACGCAGCCTGGCGCTGGGCATCGTGGGCGGGTTGGCCGTGCTGTCCGGCGAGGCCCGTGCCGACAAGGGGTATTACCCCAATTTCGGCATGGATTACAGCGCGGTGATGCAGTATGACGTCAGCCGCATCGAGGGCGATGGGGCCATCGCGCCGCGCGACACCACCGATTTCTACCCTGACATCCAGAGCAGTTTCTACGTGCGGTTCAGCCCCAACGACCAGATCCGGCTGTCCACCGAACTCAACCCGATCAACCCGCCGGGCGCGGGTGAGAAACGCACCTTCGGTGACATCGGCCTGGTGGTCAATGAGCTCAATTACTACGCGCTCACCCAGCACACGCAGCTGCAGGTGGGCAAACTGCAGGTGCCGTTCGGGCGCGCGATGGATGCCGCACCGGGGCTGTATACCAGTGATTTCGTCTCGACCTACGATCTGGGCGGCGTGCTCGGCGCAACCTACGCGTATCGCTGGTTCGGCCAGAGGCTGGGGATGCTGCAGGGCGGGGTCAATCTCTACACCGCCGACACCACCGAGTTGAGCCGGCCGTTCTTCCGTAGTGGTGGGCGCGCCCAGCGTGCCGACGGCGGCCCGGCCAACACCGGCAAACTGAATTCCTACGCGTTGACGGTGAACTGGGATGCGATTCCCGCACTGCCGTTCCTGGAACTGCAGGCCGGCTACATGCGAAACCGCGCCGGGCCGGCGCAGCCAGGCACCGGGCCTGCCGACGATGAAGTGATCCGCATCGTCTCAGCGCGCTACATCTGGGCACCCGATTCCAGCGCCGACCTGGACACCACGTTGCGCGGCCGCTACGTCGACGTCGTACCGCTGCTGGAGTACGCGGCCGTGCAGAACGAAGACGCCGTCGCCGGCAACGACACCCGCTACCTCACCACCTCGGTCACGATCGATTATGGCCGCTGGGTCGTGGGCGCCACCCGCACCGACAAACGGCGGCCGTGGGCACCGGGAGCCGGACGGCACGACTACCTCAACGAACTGAGTTGCGGCTACCGGGTGACCGGTCAATTGACCGTTGCCCTGTCCGTCGGCAGCCAGTCGCGGGGTGGACAGGATTCCAACCTGGTCGGCTTCGCACTGACGTACAGTGGAGCGCACTGACATGGAACGATCCCGATGGCAGGCCCTCGCGGCTGCTCTTGTGGTGTCGCTGCTGCTGATGTCACCGCTGGCGGCGCAGAGCCCGCCGCGGACTGGCGGCGCGTTCAAACTTACCGACCAGAGTGGACGCGAGGTCACCGAGCGCAGCTTCCAAGGCAAACCGGCGCTGCTGTATTTCGGGTTTACCTCCTGCCCGGATGTGTGTCCCACCGACCTGGCGCGCGTGGCGCGCATTGCCCGGCGCGTGCGGTCGCTGGGCGGGCCATCGTTGGTCCCGATCTTCGTCAGCGTTGATCCCGCCCGCGATACACCGGCCAGGATGAAGGCCTACGTGTCGGTATTCGGGCCGGACTTCGTGGGGCTGACCGGCACACCGGCGCAGATTGCCGAGGTCACCGACCGCTACCACGTGTATTACCAGAAGGTTCCGTATGGCAGTCGCGGACAGTACATGATGGACCATTCCACCTTCCTGTTCCTGCTCGACCGCGAAGGCCGCTATGTCGACCACTTCGGCCGTACCGCAGACGAGGCGCAGGTGGCCCGCCGGATCGTCACCGCCCTGGCCGCCACTCCGCCGCGTGCACGCTCGACATCCATGGCAGGCATGTAGCCTCGCGACGCCTGCGTGACCCGCCTGCCGGCCTCCGCGACGGCCAGGCCGCAGAGGCCTGGTTCATTACGGTCGTCCGTTGTTGTTGGCGACATTCGCCGCCTGGCGCAGCTCCTGGTCGGCCTGGATCAGCAGTTCGCGTGCGCGTCCGGCATGGCCGCCCAGGCGTGAGTCGTTGTCCTGTTGTGCCACGCCGATCAGTTGATACGCCTGCACGATGTGCTCCTGGGCGGCGCGCAGGTTGCCGTGACGCTCGCCGATGTTGACGGTGGGCTGCTGGGCCTGGCTTGCGCCAGCCGCAGCGAGGATCAGTGCCAGCGATATGAGGCGGAACGTGCGGTTCATGGGAAAGGCTCCAGAGATGGGCGGGGACGGGGTAAGCGACGGCGATGTGCCCGGTACCCACACGTTAGGTCGACGGGCCGGGTTGGCACTTGATGTGGGTCAAGCGACGGAGCGATGGCCCTGGCGGGGGTTTCGGTCGGCCAAACGCTTCATCCAACCGCGCCGGATAAGCTGAATGTGGGTGACCAGTAGAAATACTGGTGGTGGCGACATTGCACCGCGGCATCGCACAAAATAACCTGCTAGCGGTGGCACGGTTGGCTGCAATGGGGTGGGGAAGGGGGCGGCATCCAGAGCTGGAGATCTCGACCATGGCCAGGAGTGTTGTCACGCCGTCGGCGCGCTGCTGGGAGTGCGACGCCTGCCCGCTGGGTCCGGCGTGCTTTTCCGGAGCGGTGGGCGCGGACCTGTTGGGTGAGCTGGATGCGTTGATCGAGCACGCCGCCCCGGCGCATGCCGGGAGTTTCCTGTTCCACCAGGGCGACCCGTTCCGGTGCATCTCGGTGGTCCGATTGGGCACGGTCAAGACCTACGCGGTCGATCGCGCAGGCCGCGAGCAGATCCTGGGGTTCCACATGCCCGGCGATGTCATCGGCTTCAGCGCCATCGACGAGGGCCGCTATCCGTGCAACGCCGTGGCGCTGGATACGGTGACGGTGTGCAGGTTGCCCTTCCAGCGTGCGCTGGACCTGACCACCCGGATGCCTGCACTGCAGGCGCGGTTGTTCGGCATGATGAGCCGCGAGATCGCGCGCGCGGCGCGGTTGTCGTGCAGCACCAACGCCGACGAGCGCCTGGCTGCGTTCCTGATCGGCATGGCCGATCGCATGGCCGCGCGCGGCTACTCCTCCACCCACTGGCAGCTCACCATGTCGCGAATGGATATCGCCAGCTATCTGCGCCTGGCACCGGAGACGTTGAGCCGCTTGCTGCGCCGGTTCCAGGCTGAAGGGCTGGTCATGGTCGACGGGCGCGAAGTGGAAGTGCGGGGACGTGAACGCCTGCAGGCGCTTGCCACCGCCGATCACGCGCCTTGCCTGGTCCCGGCCACCATCCGGGCGGCGTAGCGGTTCAGCGCGTGGGGGTGCGTGTTCACGGACGTCTGCAACGGCCCTAGAATGCGGGCATGCATTCCGCATCCCACGGCAAGGACGTCCTCGTGCTGCATCATGTTTCACTTGGGGTCCGCGACCTCGCCTTGGCCGGCGCGTTCTACGATGCCGTGCTGGGTGCACTGGGCTATCGCCGTGTGTTCGAGGACGACACCGCGATTGGCTATGGGCGGGTCGACGATGAGGACCTGCTGTGCTTGAAGCTGCACGATGATGCGGCCGCGCCTGGACCGGGTTTCCATCTTGCCTTCAGTGCGCCCACGCGCACTGCCGTCAATGCCTTCCATCACGCCGCGCTGCTCGCCGGCGGCCAGGACAACGGCGCGGCTGGATTGCGCCCGGACTATGGCGATCACTACTACGCCGCCTTCGTGATCGATCCCGATGGCCATCGCATCGAAGCGGTGACCAAGCAGGCGGATGCGTGAAGCGGCGCGTACCACGGCCCAGCCACCCGCTGCTGCTGCCGTTGACCCGCGGCAGCGAAATCGCGCGTGCCCGCCAGCAGCTCCAGCGCGGCGGCTGGCCGCGCCTGCAGATGGCGGCCATCGTGCTGGTCACCGGCGTCGCCGGGCTGCTGGCCTCGCACCTGCTGCGAGTGGGCGGCATCGATACGATGCTGCTGCGCTATCCGCTGGCGGTGCTGCTGGCGTATGCCATCTTCCTGCTGCTGATGTGGGCATGGTTGCGCTGGCGCGGCGATGTCGCTGCCGATGCGGTGCTCCCGGATGCCGGTGGGGCGGGCGGTTCCGCCGCACCCGGCGCGGGACCGGACTGGTTCGGCAGTGGCGGTCGCTCCGGTGGCGGCGGTGCCTCCGCCTCGTGGGGCGAGGGGAGCACGTCCAGCAGCGCCAGCGATGGCGCGATGCTGGACCTTGCCGATGACGAAGCAGGTCTACCGATCCTCGCGCTGCTTGGTGTCGTGGCTGTCGTGGCTGCCGCCGTGGTGGCGGCCAGTTGGGTGGTCTGGACAGCGCCGGTGCTCATGGCCGAACTGCTGGTCGATGCGGCCATCGCCGGCGGCCTGTACCGGCGCATGCAGGGCATGCAGGCGCAGGGCTGGTGGCGGTTGTGCCTTGCGCATACCGTTTGGCCACTGCTCGGCGTACTGCTGTTCTTCGCCGCGCTCGGCTGGATCGCGCAGGAGATCGCACCGCACGCCACTACCTTGGTGGATGTGCTGCAGACCTTACGGGATACATGACCATGGCAGGAGTGACGACATTGACCGCCTACCGCGCCGTTGGGGCGGGCGCACTGGTGGTGGGTCTGGCCACCAGTGGGGTGACCGCACTGCTGACGACCCTGATGGGGGCCGTGATCCTGCCACGGTTGCTGGCCCCCCTGCAGGCGCAGGGCATGGCGCCGCCGTCGTTCACCACTGCATTCGCCGCGGGCTACCCGGTGGCGTGGTTGGGGCCCTTGGTGGTGTTGCTGGTCTGGCGCTTCGGCGGCATGCATGGGCGCTGGCTGGCCGGCGTGGTCGGCCTGGCCTCGATGCTGGTCGCCGGCAGCATCGCGGTGGTGGCGATGTACCTGGCGGTCTTTGCGCAGGCCAGTGCGATCTGACTACCGGCGGAACCCGCTCTGGAACTCGGCCAGATCCAGCTGCTCGTCGTGGTTGGTATCCAGGCCCTCGAAGCGCATTTGCGCGAACCGGCCCGCTTCCTCGCCACTGAGGTCGCCATCGCCGTTGAGGTCGGCCACGCGCAGACGGTCGGCCGCAGAGAGCTGCCCATCCCGATCCGGGCCCAGCGCGGCCTGCAGTTCATCCAGACTGATCCGGTAGTTCTGGTTGGTGTCCAGTTCGCGGAACACCGCACCGCTGTCGTACTCGTCCGCACTGAGCGTGCCGTCGTGGTTGCGGTCCAGCAACGCGAAGCGGGTGGTCGCCGCGGTGGGCGTGTCCTGGGCGTGGCCAGGGCCACGGCACACACCGCCAGCGTAAGCGCGCACAGGGCGCGTGTTGCGGAGGAGATCACGGCAGGCTCCAGCGACGGGAATGCCGCCAGTGTCGAGCAGGCGCGCAGCGCGCACCACGGCAAATCCCCGCGGATCGGCCCAGTACTTTTACTGGTTGCACGCCGGTGGCACGGGCGCCGACCGCGCCGTCATTCCGGGGTGATGTCCCGCCAGTGCGTGCCGTCGAAGCTGCGCACCTGGGCAGCGGTCACCCAGAGCAACACTCCATCGGCACTGGAGAGGTGCCCGCCGCCCTGCGGATCCGGCGTCACGTCCACTGGCGAGAGGACCTGGCCCTGGAGCTGGAACAGGGCGCCCGCCTCGCTGCACAGGTACACACGGCCGAATGCGGGCGCGATGCCGCAGAACGTGTGTTCGCCGTGCGCGTGCGCCACCGCGTGCGCGCGCGCGCCGTCGATCACAAGGACGGTGCCACGGTCGCCCGCCGCCACGTAGCCGTCGGCGCTGCGGCAGACGCAATGCAGCGCCTCGTCGGTGGCAGTGGGCAATGCCGACCAGTCCGCGCTGGTCCGGCGCCATAGCGCACCGCCGCTGCCCACCGCGAGCAGGTCGTGCTGGCCGCTGCCATCAAGGTCATGCACGCTGCTCGGATCACCGCTGCCTGCACCGACCCGGCAGCCAGCGTCGCAGCGCGCCCAAGCCGCCTCATCCAGCGCACGCCGATGCACCTGGCGGCCCGCACCAAACGCATACAGCACGCCATCGATCTGGCGCACGCCACGCAGTCGGCGCAGGCGGTTGGGCCAGGAAGCAGGATCCTCGTCGCCGATGCGGTCTTCGGCCGCACCGTCGTCATCGGTCCACTCGACATACCCTTCCTCACCCACGGTGACCGCCGTGTCCACCCCCTCCAGCGGTACGCCCACCAGACCGGCCAGGCGCTGTTCGAACGACCAGGTATCGAGCGCGTCCCCCTGGCGGGCGAACAGGATCGCGTGGGGCACGTCCTGCTCCTCCAGCTCCAGCGCGACCCCGGCGATGTACAGGCGGTCGCGGCGCAGCACCGCGCCATGGGTATAGCCAAAACGTCCGGTCATCCACGTGCTCCCTGCGCTCGATGTGAGCCGGCGATCATAACGCGGCCAACGCTGCGCTCAGGCGGTCACTCGAACCGCCAGCGCACGCCGGCATACACGCCACGGCCTTCGCCCGGGGTCGAGCGCGCCACATCCTTTCCGGCATCGTTGTAGCCCGGCGTCACCGTGGCGGCGTAATGGCGGTCGCCGATATTGCGCAGCTCGGCCCAGGCCTGCCAGCGTCCACCGGGCGCGTCATAGCCCACCCGGCTGCCAACGATCACGTGGCTGTCGGCGCTGACACTGTTGGCGTAGTCCACGAACATCTTCGAGGCGTACTCGGTGTTGAGCGCTGCATAGAAGCCGGTCGGGTGGTCGTAGCGCAGCTCGGCCTGGTAGTAATGGCGCGGCAAGCCCGGCAGGCGATTGCTGCCGAACACGGCGTCATGGCGATAACGGAAGTCGCTGAAGGTGTACGCCTGGCGCAGCGCCAGGCGGCCCTCGCGGCCTTCCCACAGCGTGCTGTCCAGCCCCGCTTCCAGGCCGCGATGCACGGTCGGGCTGGCGTTGTTCTCGGCCACGAACAGGTTCGGTACCGGCATTACCTCCACGGTAAGCAGTTCGTGCAACACGCGGGCGTAATAGCCGGTCAGCTCCCAGCGGCCCAGCGCGCTGTCGCCGCGCGCGCCCAGTTCCAGCGTGGTGGCGGTCTGGTTGTCCAGCGGCACGGGCGCGCGCTGGCGGCCGGTGGAGGCGCCATGACCCGGGCCGAAGTACTGGTTCGAGCCCCAGATCATCGACCACGGATGGGCCGGCTCGACCGAGCGGCTCAGGTTGCCGAACCACTGCAGTTGCGGGGTCTGCTGCCAGGTGACACCCAGCCGCGGTGCGTAATCCCACTGCTGCTCGCGCAGGCGCTCGGGCGTGGCCGGCCAGGTGACCTGCACATCGCGGCGGGTATTGATCAGCGCCAGCCCGGTCTGCAGGTGCAGCGCCTCGGTGAGTGCCAGGTCGTTGCCGACGCGCAGGGTGCTGTCGGTGCCGTGGTGCGAGAAATCGCGCGTGTGCGTCCCGGCGGCATAGCCGTTGCTGGCAAATCGCAGGGTCTCGCGCACGTCCGCATCGAGGTCGTGGGTGACGCGCAGGCCGAGGGTGGTCACGCTGTCGCGGCCGAACAGTACATGCCGGTGGCGGTAGTCGAGTGTGGCGTTAAGGTTGCTGTAGTCCAGCTGCTGCCGGTACAGGCTCTCGTTCAAGTCCATCGGGTACGTGTGGTACACCAGCCCGGCCTGCAGCGAAGAAGCTTCGTCGATCTGCCAGCTGGTCATGTTGCCGATCCAGGTGCTGCCCGGCTGCGGACGGCGCGCGTCGATGGCCAGGTTGGCCGGATTGGCCGCGCGCGGATCGTTGCGGATCTGGTCGCGGGTCAGGCGCCCGGGCGTTTCGTGATTGGTCTCGCGGTAACGCACGAAGAAGCGGGTTTCCAGCTGCGGGGTGATCTGCCAGCCGAGGTTGGCCATCGCCCCCTTGCCGTCGCTGGCGGCGTGGCGCTGGTAGCCGTCGGCCTCGGTATCGGTGTAGGCCAGGTAGTAGTCGACATCGCCGCTCACCCCGCCATAGCCGATGCTGCGCTTCTGGTAGCCACGGCTGCCGGCTTCGTACTGCACGTCCAGGCCGGCCGAATCGCGCCCACTGCGGCTCACGTAATTGATGGCACCGCCCAGCGACAACGTGCCGCGCTCGAACCCATTGGCACCCCGCAGCACCTCGGCCCGGCTCAGCCACAGCGGCTCAAGCAGCTCATACGGCGTGCCCCCCGGGCCGGTCAGTGGCAGGCCATCCAGCGACGCTGAAATCCCCGAGGCATGCGCGCCCGGACCCCGGTTGATGCCCGAGCCACGGATCGAAACCTTGGCGCCTTCATTGCCCGGCGACTGCGCACTGACGCCCGGCTGGTAGGCCAGCACATCGGCGCTGGTGGACAGGCGGCGGTCGGCGTTGGTCAGGTCCACCACGTTGCTGGCGCCGGGAACGCGCTTGAGCGCCGCGCGGGCCTGCTCGGTCTCGCTGGCGGCGGTCACGTTGACCACGTCGAGGGTGGTGGCCTGGGGGGCGGCGCGGGCGGTGGCCGACAGTGCGGCGGCGACGACCAGGGAGATCCGGGTAAGGGCAGGGCGATGCGACAGCAGGGACATGGGGAGGGCTGTAAACTAAAAAACTGGCGCGCAAGTTAACAGGTGTTGCCTGAAAGGTCACCCGTCATGGGCGTATGGCGGTGATTGAGTGCCGGGGTTGCAGTGCAGAGCCATGCCACGCGTGGCTGCCGAAGCCGGTGCAATCGGGGCTCCTGGGGTGGCGATCTGCGTGTAAGGCGCAGCCACGCATGGCGTGGCTCTACGGTGCGCGGACCGGTCTGTCGGGGCATTTCGTTGCACCACGTAGAGCCACCCCATGGGTGGCTGCACGCGGTGCCGGACGCAAGGTGCAGCCACGCATGGCGTGGCTCTACGATGCGCGCGCCGGTCTGTCGGGGCATTTCGTTGCACCACGTAGAGCCACCCCATGGGTGGCTGCACGCGGTGCCGGATTGAAGCGCAGCCACGCATGGCGTGGCTCTACGGTGCGCGGACCGGTCTGTCGTGGCGTTTCGTTGCATCACGTAGAGCCACCCCATGGGTGGCTGCGCGCGGTGCCGGATTGAAGCGCAGCCACGCATGGCGTGGCTCTACGGTGCGCGCGCCGGTATGTCGTGGCGTTTCGTTGCACCACGTAGAGCCACCCCATGGGTGGCTGCGCGCGGTGCCGGATTGAAGCGCAGCCACGCATGGCGTGGCTCTACGGTGCGCGGACCGGTCTGTCGTGGCGTTTCGTTGCATCACGTAGAGCCACCCCATGGGTGGCTGCGCGCGGTGCCGATTGAAGCGCAGCCACGCATGGCGTGGCTCTACGGTGCGCGGACCGGTGTGTCGTGGCGTTTCGTTGCATCACGTAGAGCCACCCCATGGGTGGCTGCACGCGGTGCCGGATGCAAGGCGCAGCCACGCATGGCGTGGCTCTACGTGGCGGCAGGTGCTGGCCGGTGGTCGAGACCCGCGTGCCTTAGCCCAGAATCCCCGGCAGATCCAGGCCCTTCTCCTTCGCGCACTCCACCGCGATGTCGTACCCGGCGTCGGCGTGCCGCATCACGCCCGTGGCCGGGTCGTTCCACAGCACGCGCGCGATGCGCTTGGCGGCCGCTTCGGTGCCGTCGCAGACGATCACCATGCCGGCATGCTGCGAGAAGCCCATGCCCACGCCACCGCCGTGGTGCAGTGACACCCACGTGGCGCCGCTGGCGGTGTTGAGCAACGCGTTGAGGAGGGGCCAGTCGGACACCGCATCGGAACCGTCGGCCATCGCCTCGGTTTCGCGGTTCGGCGAGGCGACGCTGCCGCTGTCGAGGTGGTCGCGGCCGATCACCACCGGCGCCTTCAGCTCGCCGCTGGCGACCATCTCGTTGAAGGCCAGTCCCAGCCGGTCGCGATCGCCCAGGCCCACCCAGCAGATGCGCGCGGGCAGGCCCTGGAACTTGATCTTCTCGGCGGCCATGTCGAGCCAGCGGTGCAGGTGCGGGTTGTCCGGAATCAACTCCTTGACCTTCGCATCGGTCTTGGCGATGTCTTCCGGGTCGCCGCTGAGCGCGGCCCAGCGGAACGGGCCGATGCCCCGGCAGAACAGCGGCCGAATGTAGGCCGGGACGAAACCGGGGAAGTCGAAGGCATCCTCGACGCCTTCTTCCAGCGCCATCTGGCGCAGGTTGTTGCCGTAGTCCACGGTCGGCACGCCGAGCGCGTGGAAGGCGAGCATGGCGCGGATGTGGTTGGCCATCGATGCGCGCGCGGCGGCTTCGACCTCCTTGGGAGCGGACACGCGCTTGTCGTCCCATTCCTCGACGGTCCAGCCCTGCGGCAGGTAGCCGTTGACCGGGTCGTGGGCGGAAGTCTGGTCGGTCAGCAGGTCCGGCTTGACTCCGCGCACCAGCAGTTCGTCCAGCACGTCGGCGACATTGCCGAGCAGGCCGACCGACAGCGGCTTCTTGGCCGTGCACGATTCCTCGATCAGGCGCAGCGCTTCATCCAGGTCGTCGGTCCAGGTATCCAGGTAGCCGGTGCGCAGACGCATTTCGATACTGCTCTTGCGGCATTCCACGGCGAGGCACGACGCACCGGCCATCACCGCCGCCAGCGGTTGCGCGCCCCCCATGCCGCCCAACCCACCGGTGAACAGCCACTTGCCGGCCAGGCTGCCGTCGTAATGCTGGCGGCCCATCTCCACGAAGGTTTCGTAGGTGCCCTGCACGATGCCCTGGGCGCCGATGTAGATCCAGCTGCCGGCGGTCATCTGGCCGTACATCGCCAGGCCCTTCCTATCCAGCTCGTTGAAGTGGTCCCAGTTGGCCCAGCGCGGCACCAGGTTGGAGTTGGCGATCAGCACGCGCGGCGCGTCCACGTGGGTGCGGAACACGCCCACGGGCTTGCCCGACTGCACCAGCAGGGTCTGGTCGTCGTCCAGGCGCGTGAGCGTCGCCACGATGGCATCGAAGCTCTCCCAGTCGCGCGCGGCGCGGCCGATGCCGCCGTACACCACCAGTTCCTGCGGGCGCTCGGCCACGTCCGGATGCAGGTTGTTCATGAGCATGCGCAGCGGTGCTTCGGTGAGCCAGCTCTTGGCGGTGAGCGTGCTGCCGGTGGGCGCGATGATGGTGCGGGACGGGTCGTTGCGGGTCATGCGGCGCTCCGGTTCGTAGCAAATGCAAGGCAGGCGTTGAGCACCTGCGCCAGGGTGTGGCGCAGCGGTGCGGCGTGGTCGGGGTCGAGCGGGGTGGGCCAGCTGTGCTCGTCCACCTGGTCGGGCAGCGGCTCGTGCATGTAACCGCGGCAGGCCAGTTCCATCTGCAGGCTGTGCACGCCGCCGGGGATGTCGCTGTAATGGCGGGTGATCCAGCCGCCCTTGAAGCGGCCGTTGCGCACGTGCGACAGGCCGCTGATCCGGCACAGGTTGTCCACCACATCGCTGAGCGCGTTGTCGCAGGCGGTGTCCACCGTGCCCGACGGGCCGGCGGTGCCGAGGTTGAACTGCGGCAGTTCGCCCTCGAACAGGTGCGGGATATGTGAGCGGATCGAGTGCGCGTCGTACACCACCACCGTGCCGTGGCGCTGGCGCAGCCGCGCGATCTGCGCAGCCAGTGCATCGTGGTACGGCGCGAAATAGGTGTCGCGGCGGCGCGCAATTTCCGCGTCGTCCGGTTCCATGCCCGCGTGGTACAGCGGCTGGTTGTCGAAGGTGGTCAGCGGGCACAGGCCGGTGGTGTTCTGGCCCGGGTACAGCGACACGCCGCTGGGATCGCGGTTGAGGTCGATCACCGAGCGCGAGATCGCCGAGCGCACCGTGGTCGCGCCCATGCCCCGCGCGAAGTCGTACAGCTCGTGCACCCACCAGTCGGCGTCGCGGCGGGCCAGCCACGGGGAGTGGTAGCGGTCGATCAGGTCGTGCGGCAGCTCGCTGCCGGTGTGCGGAAAACTGACGACCAGCGGCGCATCGCCTTCATGCACCTGCAGCCAGTCCGGGTGCGTGGTCATGCCAGTGGCTCCACCTGCGGCAGCACGTCGGCCAGGCCCTCGGCCAACGCGCCGCTGCGCACCAGCGTGGTGGCGGCCACCATGTCCGGGTGGAAATAGCGGTCGTCCTGCAGCGTCGGCACCTGCGCGCGCAGGCGTGCGCGGACGCCTTCCAGGGCGTCGCTGGAGCGCAGCGGGGCGTGGAAATCGCAGCCCTGCGCGGCAGCCAGCAGCTCGATGCCCACCACGTTGGCCGCGTTCTCGGCCATCGCCAGCAGGCGGCGCGCACCGT
Source organism: Stenotrophomonas sp. Steno-Z1 (assembly GCF_056393175.1). Taxonomy (NCBI): domain Bacteria; kingdom Pseudomonadati; phylum Pseudomonadota; class Gammaproteobacteria; order Lysobacterales; family Lysobacteraceae; genus Stenotrophomonas; species Stenotrophomonas sp. Steno-Z1. Next base: position 975,807 of record NZ_JBWJPB010000001.1, read on the forward strand.
GCGCGGCCATCGACACGTGGTCTTCCTGGTTGGCCGAGGTCGGGATCGAATCGACGCTGGCCGGGTAGGCGCGCTGCTTGTTCTCCGAGACCAGCGCGGCGGCGGTCACCTGCGGGATCATGAAGCCGGAGTTGAGGCCGGGCTTCGGGGTAAGGAAGGCGGGCAAGCCGGACAGGGCCGGGTCGACCAGCATCGCGGTGCGACGCTCGCTGATCGAGCCGATCTCGCACACCGCCATGGCCAGCATGTCCGCGGCGAAGGCCACCGGCTCGGCGTGGAAGTTGCCGCCGCTCAGCGCCTCGTTGGTGTCGGTGAACACCAGCGGGTTGTCGGACACGCCATTGGCCTCGATCGCCAGCGTGGTGGCGGCCTGGCGCATGACATCGAACGCCGCGCCCATCACCTGCGGCTGGCAGCGCAGGCAGTACGGGTCCTGGACGCGCACGTCGTTGTCGCGGTGCGACTCACGGATGGCCGAGCCCTGCATCAGTGCACGCAGCGTGGCCGCAGTGGCGATCTGGCCACGCTGGCCGCGGATGCTGTGGATGCGCGGATCGAACGGGGTGTCCGAGCCCTTGGCCGCTTCCACCGACAGCGCGCCGGTCACCAGCGCGGCCTGGAACACGGTGGTGATCTCGAACAGCCCTGCCAGCGCGTAGGCGGTGGAGTACTGGGTGCCGTTGAGCAGGGCCAGGCCCTCCTTGGCGCCCAGCACCAGCGGGGTCAGGCCGAGCCGCGCCAGCGCTTCGGCGGCGGGCAGGCGCTCACCGTTCGAGAACGCTTCGCCCACGCCGATCATGACGCTGGCCAGGTGCGACAGCGGGGCCAGATCACCGGAGGCGCCCACCGAGCCCTGGCAGGGAATCACCGGCACGATGTCGTGCTGCAGGAAGGCTTCCAGCAGCGCCAGCGTCTGCGGGCGGATGCCCGACGCCCCCTGGGCGAGGCTGGTCAGCTTGAGGGCCATCATCAGCCGCACCACCGGGGCCGGCATCGGCTCGCCCACGCCCGCGGCATGCGACAGCACGATATTGCGCTGCAGGGTTTCCAGGTCGTCGCGCTCGATGCGCACGCTGGCCAGCTTGCCGAAGCCGGTGTTGATGCCATACACCGGTGCGCCCCTGGCCACGATGTCGGCCACGGTCTGCGCGCTGCGCAGCACGGCGGCGGCCGAGGCCGGGTCCAGGCGCACGCGGGCGCCGTCGTAGATGGCGCGCCAGTGCGCCAGCGTCACCGCGCCGGGCTGCAGGGTCAGGGTAGTGCTCATGGAATCTCCAGACATCACAAAGATCAGACGGAAACGCCGCGCATCACGCGCGCGTGCAGGGGGTTCAAGCCCATGCGGTACACCAGGTCGGCAGGCGCCTCGATGTCCCACAGGGCCAGGTTGCAATCCAGGCCGGTCGCCAGCCGGCCCACGCGCTCGTGGCGGCCCAGCGCGCGCGCCGCTTCGCGGGTGAAGCCGGCGATGCATTCGTCCACCGTCATGCGGAACAGGGTGGCGGCCATGTTCATCGCCAGCAGCGGGCTGGTCAGTGGCGAGGTGCCCGGGTTGGAATCGGTGGCCAGGGCCAGTGGCACCCCGGCCGCGCGCAGGGCGGCGATCGGGGGCAGGGTGGTGTCGCGGGTGAAATAGAAGGCGCCCGGCAGCAGCACCGCCACCGTGCCGGCGGCCGCCATCGCCGCGATGCCGTCGGCATCGAGGTGTTCGACATGGTCGGCCGACAGCGCGCCGTGGCGTGCAGCCAGCGCCGCGCCATGCTGGTTGCTCAGCTGCTCGGCGTGGATCTTGATCGCCAGGCCGTGCCGGCGTGCCGCCACGAACACCTGCTCGGCCTGCACCGCGCTGAAGGCGATGTTCTCGCAGAACACGTCCACGGCCTCGGCCAGGCCCTGCGCGGCCACCGCCGGGATCATCACGTTGCAGACCTCGTCGATGTAGTCCTGTGCCTGGCGGCCGGGCGGAATCGCGTGCGCACCCAGGAAGGTCGGCACGATCTCCACCGCACGCAGCCGGCCCAGTTCGCGCGCCACGCGCAGCTGCTTGGTTTCATCCTCCAGGCTCAGGCCGTAGCCGGATTTGATTTCCAGGGTGGTGATGCCCTCGGCGAGCATCGCGTCCAGGCGCGGCAGGCTGGCCGCGATCAAGTCGGCTTCGCTGGCAGCGCGCGTGGCCCGCACCGTGGAGACGATGCCGCCGCCGGCACGGGCGATGTCGGCGTAGCTCACCCCCTGCAGGCGCTGCTCGAACTCACCGGCGCGGTTGCCTGCATAGACCAGGTGGGTGTGGCAGTCGACCAGGCCCGGGCTGATCCAGCGCCCACCGCAATCGATGCGCCGGGCCGGCTGCAGGTGCGCCTCGGAACCGGCCGCGCCCACGTGCACGATGCGGCCATCGGTCGCGGCAAGCACGCCGTTCTCGATCAGGCCCAGGCCGGGGCCATCGACGGTGATCAGGTGGGCGTGGTACCAGAGGGTGTCACAGTGCATGGCAGCAACCACGTCGGCGTATATGTCTATACAATATAGGCGCCACTTCCGGGATGTCCAGTGATGCCAGCCAGCCCCGCCGCTTCGGCCAATCCGCCGCTTGTTTTCCACGCCGCCCATGCGCTGTTGCCGCAGGGCTGGGCCCGCGATGTGCGCATCACCTGCGCCGGCGGCACGCTCAGCGAGGTCACCGCGGGTGTTGCCGCGCAGCCTGGCGACACCGCCCTGGCCATCGCCCTGCCGGGCCTGGGCAACCTGCACAGCCACGCCTTCCAGCGCGGCATGGCCGGGCTCACCGAGATCGGCGGCAACAGCGGCGACAGCTTCTGGAGCTGGCGCGAGCTGATGTACCGGTTCCTGGCCCACCTGCAGCCCGAGGCGGTGCAGGCCATCGCCGAGCAGGCCTACGTGGAGATGCTCGAATCCGGGTTCACCCGGGTCGGCGAGTTCCACTACCTGCACCACGCGCCGGACGGCGCGCCCTATGTCAACCGGGCCGAGATGGCCGAGCGCCTCGCCGCCGCCGCGCACGGCAGCGGCATCGGCCTCACGCTGCTGCCGGTGTTCTACGCGCATGCCGATTTCGGCGGTGCGCCGCCCAACCCGGCCCAGCGCCGCCTCATCCACGACGTGGATGGCTTTGCCGACCTGCTGCGGGGCTGCTCCCGCGCACTGGCAGGCATTGATGACGCGGTGCTCGGCATCGCCCCGCACAGCCTGCGGGCGGTTACCGGTGATGAGCTGGCCGCCCTGCTGCCGCTCACCACCGGCCCGGTCCACATCCATATCGCCGAACAGACCCGTGAAGTGGACGCTTGCGTGGCCTGGAGCGGCCTGCGTCCGGTGCGCTGGTTGTACGAGCACGCTGCCGTCGACGAGCGCTGGTGCCTGGTGCACGCCACCCACGTGGATGACTACGAGGTGCAGCGCATCCTGGCCAGCCAGGCCGTGGTCGGGCTCTGCCCGATCACCGAGGCCAACCTGGGCGACGGGCTGTTCCCGATGCAGGCCTTCGCGCGGGCCGGTGGCCGCTTCGGCGTGGGCTCCGATTCCAACGTGCTCATCGACGCGGCCGAAGAGCTGCGCCTGCTCGAGTACGGGCAGCGCCTGCAGTTGCGCGGGCGCAACGTGCTGGCCCCGGGCACCGGCCAGTCCAGCGGCCGCTGGTTGTTCGAACAGTCGCTGCATGGCGCCGGCCAGGCGCTGGGCGTGGCCACCGGGCTGCAGGTGGGCGCGCCAGCCGACGTGGTCGAGCTGGATCCCGGCCATCCGGCGCTGATCGCCCGCGACGGCGATGCCTTGCTTGACAGCTGGGTGTTCGCCGCACGTAATGGTGCAGTGCGTTCGGTGTGGCGCCAGGGGCGCCAGCTGGTCCATCAGGGCCGTCACCTGCAGCGTGACGCGGTGGCCGCCCGTTTCGCCCACGCATTGCGCACGTTGTTGTCGGCCGGCTGAGTGCCGGTCGCACCCATCCAGGACTCCCGAGTGACGGGCAAGAAAGCAGAAACCCTCAACCAGCGCATCCGCGCCGACCTGGAAAGCCGCATCCTCAGCGGGCAGTGGCCGCCCGGGTTCCGGATCCCGTACGAGCACGAACTGATGGAGCAGTACGGCTGTTCGCGGATGACCGTGAACAAGGTGCTGACCGCACTGGCCGAGAGCGGGATGATCGAGCGCCGCCGCCGCGCGGGCTCGTTCGTGGCCCGGCAGCCGCCGCACCTGGAGCAGGTGGCGCTGGAAATCCCCGACATCGCCATGGCAGTCGGCGCGCGCGGGCACACCTACGGTTACCAGTTGCTGGAGCGCGCCTACCGGCGCCCGCGTGCGCAGGCCGAGGACGAAATGGCGCTGTCCGGGGGCGAGAAGCTGCTGGCGATCCGCTGCCTGCATCGCGCCGATGGCCGCCCGTTCGCGCTGGAGCACCGGCTGATCAGCCCGGTTGGCGTGCCGGAGGTGCTGGAGGTGGATTTCGACACCACCGCGCCGGGCAGCTGGCTGTTGCAGAACGTCTCGTGGACGCGCGCCCAGCACCGCATCAGTGCCTGGGGCGCCGATGACGCCGCCGCCGCCCTGCTGGAGGTGAAGCCCGGCACCGCCTGCCTGGTGATCGACCGCCTCACCTGGCGCGGCGAGCAGCCCATCACCTGCGTGCGCCAGATGTTCCTGGGCGATGCCTGGGACCTGGTCGCCAGGTTCGCCCCCGGCGCGCGCTAAAACCGGCCGTCGGCCGCCTCAATCCGGGCGGTGCCGGCCTCGGGCCGGCTGCGCTACCCGCCAACGATCACAGCGTCGCGCACTGCCGCCAACGCACCGGCTCGTCCACGCCCGGGCGCGGATTGAGCTGGATGCGCACCGTGCGCAGCGCCGGATAGCGCTTCACCTCGGTGCAGACCCGCGGCCAGATCGTGTCGATCTCGTCGCTGCGGTTCACCGCCAGGGTCTGCCGGGTCAGCCAGAACGCGCTCACCACGCCGGGTTGGGTGGCCAGGGTGCGGGTAAGTTCCTTCTGATACCGCGCCAGCGTGGCCGGGTCCGGATCGGGCTCATCGCCCAGAATGCCCGGGGCAGGGCGCGTCGGCGCGGTGGCCGGCGTGGCGACCGCTGCCACCGGCGCGGCCGTGGCCGGTTCGGTCGCTGCCACGGGAGCGGGGGCCGTGTCCGGCGGCGCGGGGGTGCTCGCCTCGACAGCCGGGGCGGCGGGCGGCTGGCGTTCCAAGCGCGAGGTCAGGTAGCCCATGCCCACCAGCAGGCCCAGCGTCAGCGAGCCCAGTGCGGCGATCGAGATGCGGCGGATGGCCTCGCGGCGGGCGGCGTTCTTGACCCGCGCTTCCATGTCGCCGGGCAGGTAAGGCTGCAGCAGGGGCCACAGCAGGTGGCCGTCGAGCACTTCCACGCCTTGCTTCTCGGCGGCCACGCGGCCATCGCGCTCGACCATGCCCTCGGTGATCAGGATGCCGCCGCGGGCCCCGGCCAGGCGCGCGGCCGCGCCCAGTTCGTTGACTGCCGCCGTACCGATCCGGTAGGCGCGGCCATGCTTGCACGACACCAGCCAGCGGTGCTGGTCATCGTGCATCAGGAAATCGCTGCGCGGCTCGCGGCTGTCGTCCACCTCGCCGGGCACATCCTGCAGCCCACGTTGTTCGCGCATGGCGCGCCGCACGATCTCGGAGAAGTCGCGCCAGTGCATGCCCGCCAGGGCGTTCAGACCCAGCCGGGTCTCCTTGCGGCGGCGCTTGACCAGCCAGAACCAGGCGGCGCAGAGCGTCCAGACGATGAGGGCCAACAGTAAAGCGAGAATCCAAGAGAACATGAGGCGCTAGGGTTGAACGCGAGGGTGCAAGTGACAGTTTATATGCGCTTGTGGGCGTCTGCGGGGCCGCATTACGGCAGTTGCAGCCGGGCTGTCATCGCAGCCGGTGACGGATGTCTCACTTTGCCGGCGAGCGGCCACAAAAAACCCGCCAATCCATAGCCGTGAGGGGAGGGAACAAACGGCGCAACAGCGATTGGCGGGTCGATTTCGATTGTCAACAAAGTTGTGCTGCTTTGCAACAATCGATATGGAGCGGGTGCGCGGCGGGTCAGGCGCCGCCGGGGGCCTGGTGCGTGCCCGGGGCCGGGTCCGCATTGGGCGAGGCATTGCGCGCTTCGGCGCGGTTCACCCGGGCGTTGAGGGCATCGATCCGGGCATTGAGCGCGGCCACGTCCTCGGCGGTGGGGATGTTCAGGCGCTTGAGCACGCCCTGGACCCGCTCGTCGAAGGCCTTCTCCACCTTGTCCCAGGTGCCGGCCGCCTTTTCGCGGGCCTCGCCCAGGTGTTCCTCGACATTGTCGCGCCAGCGCGGTGCATCGCCGGTCTGTTCCCGGTTGCGGGCCTCGATGGTTTCGCCTTCGCGCACCAGGGTATCGAAGACGCGGCTGCCCTCGGCCTGGGCGCGACCGAAGGCGCCCAGCCCGGCCAGCCACACCTGTTGGGCCGAGCCGGTCAGCTTGCGCGAGAAGCGCTCGGCCTGTTCCTGCAGCGAGGGCTTGTCGTCGGGGCTGCGGGTATCGCGGTCGTCGAAGTCGTCGTGTGCGGTCATCGGGGGGATCCTGTGTGTGGACACCCCGATGCTAATCAGCGCCAGCTTTGCGCGATGTGATGGCGCGCGCCGGCGCGATCGGCGCCCGCGGCACCGTTCAGCCGAGCTTTTCCTGCAGCACGCGCTGGATCTCGCTTTCCACCATGCCCTTCATCGCCGACAGCAGGAAGCCCAGCTTGGCGGTCACCCGCACCGCACCCGGCTGCAGCTCGATGGCCCCGTCCACGCCGGAACCGTTGAAGTTCAGCACGTCGCCGACCCAGCTGCTCTGCAGGCCGAAGCGCTCGGAGAGCTTGGCCGCCACCTCTTCGATCGCCTGGCGCGCGCCGTCGGCGGGCAGGGCATGGGCGTGGCGGATATCGATGTTGGACATGGAGGGCTCCTGGCGGGCCGCTGCGGGAAGGGCGTGCATTGTGCGCATCCTCGCGCGCAACTCCAAGGTCTGCGTCACACTTCTTCTTCGATGACATCCAACCTGCTAGGCTTGCGCCGCGTGCAGAACCTGCTAGTTCACTTCACCCATCGCCAACACCCCGACCAGCCCCTGCGGCCCGGGGTGCAACGCATCGTGCGACACGCCTCGGGCAGCGTCCGGCTCAGCAGTGATGCGGTCGGCAACCTGTTGCTGGCCCAGTTCTGCCTGGACGACCGTGGCCTCTGGCTGCAGGTCGCCAATGGCATCCGCGGCATCCACGTCAACGGTCGCCCGGTGCGGCGCATGGCCATGCTGCGCGCCGGCGACGCGGTGTACGCCGACGGCGTGGAGATGGTCATCCAGGGCGAGTGCGAGGCGCTGGCTCAGGCGCCCGCGCGCAACGACGACGGCAGCGACGAGCAGCGCCTGCTGCGCGGGCTCGGCGGTCAGCACCACGGCCGCAGCTTCACCCTGGACCGGCCGCGCCTGGTGGGCAGCAGCCCCGAGGCCGACATCGTCATCGACGACCCGGCCTTCGCCGCCCAGCACGCGCGTCTGGAGCTGCACGGCGACCGCGTCCTGCTGCGCGACCTCGGCGCCGGCGAGTCGACCCGGGTCAACGGCGTGGCCGTACGCCATTGCTGGCTGCAGGCGGGCGACCAGCTGGTCTTCGACACCCAGCACCGCTTCGTGCTGGAAGTGCCGCATGACAGCCGCGTGCGCATCGTCAGCGAGGACGAGGACGACCTGCTCGACCTGCCCACCCCGGTCACTGCACCGGTCAAGCCGAGGCGGGTGCGCCGCTGGCCGTGGCTGCTGGCCAGCGCGCTGCTGCTGGCGGCGGTGATCAGCGGCCTGCTCTGGTTCGGCGCGCGATAAGCGACATCGCACCCCCGACCCAGGGGGCGTGTGGCGGGCCAACGGCCTGCAGTACCGGGCCGAGGATAGATTCGTTTGCAACCAAATTCGCCCGGTCCTGCAAGGCCTAAAGCCTGGTGCGCTGCGGCATACTAGGGGTCTTGCCCCATAGGTGTGACATGACGCGCGCGTTCAATTTCAGTGCCGGCCCTGCAACCCTGCCGGAATCGGTCCTGCGCAAGGCGCAGGAAGAGATGTTGGAATGGAACGGCGCGGGCGCCTCCATTGTCGAAATGAGCCACCGTGGCCCGGAGTTCATGGCCGTCGCCGCCCAGGCCGACGCCGACCTGCGCCGCCTGATCGGCATCCCCGATGACTACGCCGTGCTGTTCCTGGCCGGTGGCGCCACCACCCAGCAGGCCCTGCTCGCGCTCAACTTCGCCCAGCCCGGCCAGACCGTGGACTACGTGCTCACCGGGCACTGGGGCAAGACCGCGATCAAGCAGGTCACGCCCTACGTCAACGTCCACATCGCCGCCAGCAGCGAAGCCAACGGCTTCCACGACATCCCCGCGCGCGACACCTGGCAGCTCTCGACCGATGCCGCCTACGTGCACATCACCGCCAACGAGACCATCCACGGCGTCGAGTTCCGTGACACCCCGGACGTGGGCCAGGTGCCGTTGTTCGCCGATTTCAGCTCCTCCATCGCCAGCGAGCCGCTGGATGTGAGCAAATACGGCCTGATCTACGCCGGCGCGCAGAAGAACCTCGGCCCGGTCGGCGTGTCGGTGGTGATCGTGCGCCGCGACCTGCTCGCGCGCAGCGGCCAGCCGCGCGCGGACATCTTCGATTACCGCTCGCACGTGGGCCGCGATTCCATGCTCAACACCCCGCCCACCTGGAACTGGTACCTGGCCGGGCTGGTGTTCCAGTGGATGCTGGCCGAAGGCGGCGTGGAGGAGTTCGCCCGCCGCAACGCCGCCAAGGCCGCGCTGGTCTACGGCGCCATCGACGGCTCCGGCGGCTTCTACCGCAATGAGGTGGTGCCGGCTGCGCGCTCGCGCATGAACATCCCGTTCTTCCTGCCCGATGACACCCTCAACGCGCGGTTCGTCAGCGAGTCCAAGGCCGCCGGCCTGCTCGCGCTGAAGGGCCACGCCGCGGTTGGTGGCATCCGTGCCTCGCTGTACAACGCCCTGCCGGTGGAAGGCGCGCAGGCGCTCGCCGCCTTCATGGCCGACTTCCAGCAGCGCCACGGCTGAGTCATTCGTTTCGACCGGGGCGCATGCCGCCCCACTGCACCTGGAATCCCCTGATGGCCAAACAACCCGCCAAGCCCGTCGCCAAGGCCAAGACTGCCAAGCCCGCGCCGACCAAGACCCAGGCCGCCGCCAAGGCCACGCCGGACGCCACGCCTGCGGTCAAGCCCGATGCCGCGCCGGTGCTGTCGGACGTGCGCGCCAAGATCGACCACATCGACCGCAGCATCCAGGCGCTGATCGCCGAGCGCGCCAATTTCGCCCACCAGGTCGGCAAGGCCAAGGGCAAGCTCGCCGCCGCCGTGGATTACTACCGCCCCGAGCGCGAAGCGCAGGTGCTGCGCATGGTGGTGGACCGCAACGAAGGCCCGCTCAGCGACGAAGTGCTGGTCCATGTGTACCGCGAAATCATGTCGGCCTGCCTGGCCCAGCAGGAGCCGTTGAAGATCGGCTACCTCGGCCCGGAAGGCACCTTCAGCCAGCAGGCCGTGCTCAAGCACTTCGGCCGCTCGGCGCTGGGCCTGCCGCTGGCCAGCATCGAAGAGGTGTTCCAGGAAGTGGAAGCGGGCAACGCCGATTTCGGCGTGGTGCCCGTGGAAAACTCGGGGCAGGGCACCATCCAGATCACCCTGGACATGTTCCTCACCTCCAACCTGAAGATCTGCGGCGAAGTGGAACTGCGCGTGCAGCAGTACCTGATGTCGCGCAGTGGCCGGCTGGAAGATGTCGAGCGCGTCTACGGCCACCCGCAGTCGTTCATGCAGACCTCCTCGTGGCTGCGCGCGCACCTGCCCAAGGCCGAGAAGATCCCGGTCTCCAGCAATGCCGAAGGCGCCCGCCGCGCGCGCAATGCCGACGACGCCGCCGCCATCGGCGGTGAGAGCGCCGGGCACGTGTACGGTCTGAAGAAGGTGGTGACCAAGCCGATCCAGAACGATGCGGACAACACCACGCGCTTCCTGGTGGTCGGCCGCAACATCTTCCCCAGTTCCGGCCACGACCGCACCTCGGTGCTGGTGTTCATCCATGACAAGCCCGGTGCGCTGTTCGACGTGCTCAGCCCGTTCGCCCGCCACGGCATCAGCATGAACCGCATCGAGTCGCGCCCCTCGCACAACGCCAAGTGGGAGTACGGCTTCTTCATCGACCTGGCCGGCCATGTCGAAGACGAGGCCATGCAGGCCGCGCTGGCCGAACTCAAGGCGCACTCGGCGCAGATCAAGATCCTTGGCTCCTATCCGGTCGCCATCCCGTGATCCCGGTGGCGTAGCCGCGTTGCGCGCTACGCCCGGCCCGGCGCACCCGCGGGTGCCGAGGCCACTCCCGCACACCGTTGCATCGCCGCCGCGGCGGCCCGCCCCTTAGGATTCCCGATGACTGCTTCACCGTACTGGATCGCCCACAAGGGCCAGCCCCTGCAGGGCAGCCTGACCATTCCCGGCGACAAGTCCGTCTCGCACCGCTCGGTGATGTTCGCCGCGCTGGCCGATGGCGTCTCGCACATCGACGGCTTCCTGGAAGGCGAAGACACCCGCGCCACCGCCGCCATCTTTGCCCAGATGGGCGTGCGCATCGATACCCCGTCGCCGTCGCAGCGCGTGGTGCATGGCGTGGGCGTGGACGGCCTGAAGGCGCCGAGCGCACCGCTGGACTGCGGCAATGCCGGCACCGGCATGCGCCTGCTCGCCGGCCTGCTGGCCGCGCAGCCGTTCGACAGCGTCATGGTGGGCGACGAATCGCTGTCGCGCCGGCCGATGCGCCGGGTCACCGGGCCGCTGGCGCTGATGGGCGCGAAGATCGATACCGACGCCGATGGCACCCCGCCGCTGCGCGTGCACGGCGGCCAGTCGCTCACCGGCATCGAATTCGCCTCGCCGGTGGCCAGCGCGCAGGTCAAATCGGCCGTGCTGCTGGCCGGCCTGTATGCAGATGGCGAGACCTCGGTCAGCGAGCCGCACCCCACCCGCGACTACAGCGAGCGCATGCTGCGCGCCTTCGGCGTGGACATCGCGTTTTCGCCCGGCAAGGCCCGCCTGCGTGGCGGCCAGCGCCTGCGCGCCACCGACATCGTGGTGCCGGCCGATTTCTCGTCCGCCGCGTTCTTCCTGGTGGCTGCCAGCATCATTCCCGGTTCCGAATTGCGCCTGCGCGCGGTGGGCCTCAACCCGCGCCGCACCGGCCTGTTGGCCGCGCTGCGGCTGATGGGCGCGGACATCAGCGAAGAGAACCATGCCGAGCAGGGCGGTGAAGCAGTCGCCGATCTGGTGGTGCGTTACGCCCCGCTGCATGGCGCGGAGATTCCCGAAGCGCTGGTGCCGGACATGATCGACGAGTTCCCGGCGCTGTTCGTCGCGGCCGCGGCCGCGCAGGGCAACACCGTGGTACGCGGCGCGGCCGAACTGCGCGTCAAGGAATCCGACCGCCTCGCGGCCATGGCTACCGGCCTGCGCACGCTGGGCGTGCAGGTGGACGAAACCGACGACGGCGCCACCATCCATGGCGGCGCGGTACTGGGCAGCGGCACCATCGAAAGCCACGGCGACCACCGCATCGCCATGGCGTTCGCCATTGCCGGCCAGCTCAGCAGCGGCGAGGTCCGGGTGAATGACATCGCCAACGTGGCCACCTCGTTCCCGGATTTCGACGGGCTGGCCACGGGTGCAGGATTCGGGCTGCGCCAAGGCTGACAGGGGAGAAAGCCCGGTAGAGCCGAGCCATGCTCGGCTGCTTTTCGCTTTTGCTCCTGCTCTGCTCCTGCTCTGCTCCTGCTCCTGCTTCCGCTTCCGCTTCTGCTCCTTTGCCCCTGCGCTTTGTTTCCTGCACACCTGGCTGCCGAGCATGGCTCGGCACTACCGATGCGTGATGCATTGCGGGTGCGCTGCACGATGCTGGCGTCAGTCACGTCGCCACGCGGATCCACCCTCAAGCTGCCCCCCGACCCAACCGGTAGAGCCGAGCCATGCTCGGCTGCTCTTCCGCTTCTGCTCCTTTGCCCTTGCGCTTTGTTTCCTGCACACCTGCTTGCCGAGCATGGCTCGGCACTACCGATGCGTGATGCATTGCGGGTGCGCTGCACGATGCTGGCGTCAGTCACGTCGCCACGCGGATCCACCCTCAACCTGGCCACTCGACCCAACCGGTAGAGCCGAGCCGTGCTCGGCTGCTCTTCCGCTTCTGCTCCTTTGCCCTTGCGCTTTGTTGCCTGCACACCTGCTTGCCGAGCATGGCCCGGCACTACCGATGCGTTATGCATTGCCGGTTCGTGATGCATCACCGGTGCGCAGTGCATTGCCGGTGCGCGCTGAATGCGCATCCTGAGCAGCCCTATGCGATCCACAACGAAAAAGGGAGGCCAACGGCCTCCCTTTTCGTTACGCCTCAACGCACCCGCTTAACGCTCGGTGCGGAAATCCACCGGCACCCGCACCACGCTGGCCACGGCACGACCATTGTTCATGGCCGGCTCGAACTGCCACTCACGCACGGTGTTGAGCACCGAACGGTCCAGATCGCGATCACGCGAACCGGTACGCTGCACGATGCTGGCGTCGGTCACGTGGCCACGCGGGTCCACGTTCAAGCTGGCCACCACGCTGCCCTGCACGCCATTGCGCAGCGCAGAGGCGGGGTAGGTCGGCTTGGTGTTGCTGGCCAACGGGCGCGCCTCGCGGTTGCGTACCACCGGGGTGGCCTTGCGCTGGGCGATATTGGCCGGTGCGGCCTGGCGTGCGGCCGGGGCCGGAGCCGTCGTGGCAACCGGGGTCTCGGTCGCCGGCAGCATGCGCTCGCCGACGGGCGCCGTGCTGGTGTCATCGGGGTTGGCGTAGCGCAACCAGACCAGCGCGGCGGCAAACATCGCCACGATCAGCGCCATCCACAACCACGGCGAAGTGCCACGGCGGGCGGGTTCATCGGTCACGTCGCGCTGGTTGTGCGGCGAAGCGTGCATGTCCTGGGCATGGGTAACACTCATGGCTGACTCCTGGTGTCGTTGTGACAGCCGCAGTCTTGCCCGTGCACGGTTGCCGGTGTGTCAGCGCAACGTCAACGCGGCGACTGCATTCCCGACGAGGTTCAGCTTGATGAGCCCTTGCCCAACCGGCCCACGTGAGGGCCGGGCGAAGCGGGCGTTACTGCGGCTTGAAGTCGAACGGCACTTCAATGCTGCCCGGCACCGGCTGGCCATTGCTCTGTGCCGGATGGAAGCGCCAGCGGCGCACCGCCTCGGCGGCCGCGCGGTCAAGATCGCGTGAACCGCTGCGCTGGATGATCGTCACGTTGGACGGATAGCCGGTGGCATCCACGTCCACGCGCACCACCACGCTGCCGGAGTCGCCCCGGCGCAATGCAGCGGGCGGGTAGGAGGGCGGCGGCGACTGCTCGGCGATCGGTTGCGGGCGGTCACCGCCCGCGGCGGCTGCCGGGGCAGCCTCGGCTACCGGTGCCGGCGCGGCGGCCGGCGGTGCCGGCGGCGCGGTTTCCACCAGCTGCGGCGTGTCCTCGCCCGCCGGGGGGGCCTTGGCATCGGGCATGTCGCTGGAGCCGGCGGCGGCCGGGAGTGGCTCGGGCAGCGGCTCTATCTCGGCCACCTGCTGCGGGGTGGCTGCCGGGCCGGCCTTGTAGAACTCGTCGTTGCGGCTGCTCAGCCACACCACCAGGAACAGCGCGATGCCGACGCCGAAGGCGATACCGGCGATCATCAGGCTGCGGCGGGGCAGGTGGAAGGTGATGTTCTTGCCAGACGTAGAGCGGGAAGCGGACATGAGCCATACCGTTGTGAACAGCCCGATTCTGCCACGCCGGCAATGACTGAGGGGTACATGGCCGCCCGTGGGCGGCAGAAATCCGCGTAACAGGCGATAATCCCCCTCCGTACCCGAACCCACCTGCCACCGCCATGCTTGATCCAGCCCTGCTTCGCCAACACCCCGCCGACCTTGCCGAACGCCTGCGCACCTCGCGCGGTTTCGAGCTGGATGTGTCCGGGCTGGAGTCGCTGGAGGCCGATCGCAAGCGCATCCAAGTGCGGACCCAGGAGTTGCAGAGCCTGCGCAACAGCCGTTCCAAGGCCATTGGGCAGGCCAAGGCCAAGGGCGAAGACGTCTCGGCGATCATGGCCGAAGTGGCCGCCTTCGCCGACGAGCTGAAGGCCTCGGAAGTGGCGCTGGACGAACTGCGCGACAAGATCGAAGCCATCGCCCTGGGCATCCCGAACCTGCCGGCCGACGACGTGCCGGCCGGCAAGGACGAGACCGAGAACGTGGAGCAGAAGCGCTGGGGCACCCCGCGCACGTTCGACTTCCCCGTGCTCGACCACGTCGAGCTGGGCGCCCGCAACCGCTGGCTGGACGGTGAGACCGCCGCCAAGCTGTCCGGCTCGCGCTTCACCGTGCTGCGCGGCCCGATCGCCCGCCTGCACCGCGCGCTGGCGCAGTTCATGCTCGACCTGCACACCGGCGAGCACGGCTACGAAGAAACCAACGTGCCGGCGCTGGTGAACGCCGACTCGCTGCGCGGCACCAGCCAGCTGCCCAAGTTCGAGGACGACCTGTTCAAGACCGCGGTGGGCGAGTCCACGCGCTACCTGATCCCCACCTCGGAAGTGCCGCTGACCAACATCGTGCGCGATGACATCATCGACGCCGACCAACTGCCGCTACGCATGACTGCCCACTCGCTGTGCTTCCGCGCCGAAGCCGGCAGCGGCGGTCGCGACGTGCGCGGCATGATCCGCCAGCACCAGTTCGAGAAGGTGGAGCTGGTGGCCGCCTGCACCCCGGCGCAGAGCGACGACGAACACCAGCGCATGACCCGCTGCGCTGAAGTGGTGCTGGAGAAGCTCGGCCTGCCGTACCGCAAGGTGCTGCTGTGCACCGGCGACATGGGCTTCTCGGCAGTGAAGACCTACGACCTGGAAGTGTGGCTGCCCTCGCAGGACACCTACCGCGAGATCTCCTCGTGCTCCAACTGTGGCGATTTCCAGGCCCGCCGCATGCAGGCCCGCTGGCGCAACCCGGAGACCAGCAAGCCCGAACTGCTGCACACCCTCAACGGCTCCGGCGTGGCCGTGGGCCGCGCGATGATCGCGGTGATGGAGAACTACCAGAACGCCGACGGCAGCATCACCGTGCCGGACGCGCTCAAGCCCTACATGGGCGGCCTGGACACCATCGCCTGATTCACGAAAACCCGCCGGAAGGCGGGTTTTTTTTTGGGGCACCGGCTGGGCACCGCGTGTCGTTCGGGTGCCGCGTGCAGCCACCCATGGGGTGGCTCTACAGGCGATCCTGCAACCGTGCCGAAAATCGTAGAGCCACGCCATGCGTGGCTGCGTACCGTTCGGGCACCACGTGCAGCCACCCATGGGGTGGCTCTACCGGTGATCCTGCAACCGGGGTGTCGAGATTCGTAGAGCCACGCCATGCGTGGCTGCATTTCGCTCGGGCACCACGAACAGCCACCCATGGGGTGGCTCTACGCGGGCTAACTGATTGCCTGCAGCACCCGCAGCGGTACCCAGCCTTCAACCCCGCCTTCGGCCGGCACACACCACGCCCAGCCATTGACCACACGCCTGCCCAGCAGCGCCTGGTCCGGGTCCACGTCCAGCTCGCGTGCGCAGTACGCCTCCTGCGCGAAGGCGCGCCCCTGCGCATCGCGCCCGATCATCTGCGCCGGCACCCAGCCTGGCGCCTGCCCGGGCACCCTGCACAGGTACCAATCGTCCCAGGCTTCGGTGCCCTGGTAGCGCTCGCCCACCTCCAGTGCCTGCCCGCGCTCAAGCGCCAACGGGTGCGGAAACGCGCTCCGGTGCGGAGCAATCACGAGGTAGCGCATGGACGGGCCCTCCAACACGGTGAGCCCATCAGCCTAGGCCTGCCGCTGGCGGGCGCACAGCATCGCCGTCGCACTTGCATCATCGGAAAAAAAGATGGCCCCAAAAGGGGCCATCAGGCGCAACGCCGGCAAGGGAGAGAAAACCGGCACTGCGCACCACGCCACCACGACGAGGGGGAGGGAGTGGCGTGGGGTTACCTCTTAGGCAGCAGCCAGCTCACGCGGCTGCGGCAGCGCGGCCAGCGCCTGCGCGATGGCATCGGCGCGGTGCTGCGGCGAATAGGCGATGCCCTCGGCGCGCACGAATTCCACGTCGTCGATGCCGAAGAATGCGAACACCTGGCGCAGATAGGGGTCCTGGAAGTCGGTCGGGGCGCCGGTGTGCAGGCCGCCGCGGCTGCTGGTCACGATCACCCGCTTGCCGCCGGCCAGGCCCACCGGGCCGTTTTCGGTGTACTTGAAGGTCTTGCCGGCCACCGCCAGTCGGTCGATCCACGCCTTGAGGGTGGAGGCCACGCTGAAGTTGTACATTGGGGAGCCGATAACCACCACGTCGGCGGCCAGGAACTGCTCCAGCACCAGCGCCGCGTCCGCTACTTCAGCCGCGTCGGTCTGGGCAAACGAGCTGCTGCGCAGGTGCGCTACAGGCTGGGCGTCCAGGTCGCGGTAGGTCACTTCCAGGCCCGGCACCTGGTCGCGCCACTGCTGGACCACGGCGGCCGAGAGCTGGCGGGAAACCGAGTTGTCGCCAAGGACGCTGGCATCGATGTGAAGAAGCTTCATGGCAGTCACCTGTTATCTGGGGAGGGGCGGGCAAGGCGCCGCCGACGAAGAACAGGTTAGGTTGTTGCTTGACTGGGATAAAGGTGATTGAATACCACGTATTGTTCTATATCTGGAACTTCGGTATGCAAGACCTCAACGATCTCTACTACTTCGCCATGGTGGTCGACCACGGCGGTTTCGCCGCCGCCGAGCGCGCGCTGGGCATTCCCAAATCCCGCCTGAGTCGCCGTATCAGCCAGCTCGAAACCGACCTGGGCGTGCGCCTGCTGCAGCGCTCCACGCGCCGCTTCGCGGTGACTGACGTCGGCACCAGCGTGCACCGCCACGCCCAGACCATGCTCGCCGAGGCCCAGGCCGCGCGCGAAGTGGTGGACCGGCTCAGCGCCGAGCCACGCGGCCTGGTGCGCGCCAGCGTGCCGGTGTCGCTGGCGCAGATGCAACTGCCCAAGCTGCTGCCCAAGTTCCTGGCCCAGTACCCCAAGGTGCGGCTGCAGCTGAACATCAGCAACCGCCGCGTGGACATCATCAATGAAGGCTACGACGTCGCCCTGCGCGTGCGCTCGCGGTTGGACGATGACGGCAGCCTGGTCATGCGCAGCTTCGGCCAGGTGCAGGAACTGCTGGTGGCCAGCCCGAAATACCTCGATCGCGCCGGCCGCCCCAAGGACCCGGACGAACTGGCCAACCACGTCACCCTGAGCATCAGCGAGGACGAAGCCCGCCAGCGCTGGGAACTCCATGGCCCCGAAGGCGCGGTGCGCCGGGTGGACCTGCAGCCGCGCGTGGCCGGTTTCGACTTCCCGCTGCTGCAGAGCATGGTCAAGGACGGCTTCGGCATCACCATGCTGCCCGAAACCGTCTGCGCCGACGCCGTGCGCAGTGGCGAGCTGGAAGTGGTGCTGCCGGAATGGTCGCTGCCGCAGGGCGTGTGCCACGCCGTGTTCGCCTCGCGCCGCGGCCTGCTGCCGGCGGTGCGTGTGTTCATCGATTTCCTGGCCGAACATCTGCCGCCGCAACTGGAGGCCTCGCGCCTCGATTGCGGTGGCGCGTGCGAGCGGGCCAAGGAGAAGATCAAGGCCAGTGCGCTGGGGGCGTTGGCGGTGGATGCGGGCTGAGCCCGACACCGGCCGGGTGGGCAAACCACACCTGAAATGCGAGAATGCGACCCCCGGCCCGTGCCGGGGAGCAATGCCGGAGGGGCGACGCCCCGACCGGATGCCCGGGTGGCAATGACCTGGGCACGCGGGGCGCGGACAGCGTTTCCGATACGGAGAGATGGCCGAGCGGTTTAAGGCACCGGTCTTGAAAACCGGCGAAGGGTCAAACCTTCCGTGGGTTCGAATCCCACTCTCTCCGCCACTGCCTCTTAAATCATTGATTTGAAATTAAAATCTTGATTTTGACGGGAGGCGGGAAGCATGCAGAGAGCACTCGCATGTGCACCCCCATCACCTGAGCCGATCTGCGACCGGCCGCCGGTCATTTGTCCAGCGAGTCTCTGTTGATCTGCAAGCCGGGTTCGATTGCCGGCTGATCAAGCTGCGATGGACAGGTGAGAAGAGGAGGAGCATCCCTCGGCGCCGCGATCCACAACGAAATAATTGGCGCCGGCAACCGAGTTGACATCGCGAGTACCGGTGTCGGGGGATGCTGGCGACGTTGTCACTCTGATGGGCGCTGGGCTGTTCCATTGAATGACACGTTGCGGCTACCGATCGTTTGCGATCGATACGTACTCTTCCAGAACATTGGCGCGTTCGCAGAGACGGAAAATTTCTCGCTGCATGACTTGAAAGCTGCTCACCGTTTCGCTGCCATAGAGTGACGCCTCAAAGGCATTGCTGGTGCTGTGGAAATCGAGCCAGGCGCGTTCGGCGCGGATCAGAGTGTCCTTGGCCGTACCACGCTGCTTGCTGAGCAGCGAATTGTAAGCAGCGTTCAATCGCGCGTCTTGTCGCTTCTTCTCCGCAGATTGACATGCAGCAAGTGCGATGTTGTCTGACTCCGCCTTTTCAACGCAGCCATAGAACACATTGCTAATGCCTGCGGGCGCTTGACGTTTGATGACCTGAGCGGTGCTTTCATACGCTTGCGCGCCCGATCCATACATGATGAGTGCAAGGCTGAGGGTGAAAAGTCTGGTTTTTGTTCTCATGCGGGGAGAGTTCCGTCCGTACAATGCGTCAAGAAAAATTATTTTTGTTTGAAGCTTTCAGCTAGCGGATGCGGACCGGGGGACTGCATGCACTGTACGAAGCCACGCAATTCCTGTCGACCTCTTCGCATTTTTGTAGGAGTTCTCGATCTTGCAGCTGCTGCCGCCTTTCGACGCGCAGTCAGCCAACGCTGCTTGCTGTGCGGCAGGTTCACTCGGGAACCCGGTCGAGAAACCGAGAATGCCTTGTGGCTTGTCGCCTGCAATCGCACCCCAGCGGTCCTCCCACACAGGCGCTGGAGGTTTGGATGCTTGCTGGTGTCCTCCGCCATTACCCGGAATAGGAGCGCATCCTCCAGTCGCGCGTCCGCCAATCGGGTAAAAACCTGCGGGGCAGTTTCCTTCGGCATGCGCGCCAGCGCTGACACACGAAAGCCAAAGTAGTGCGCCTAAACCACTGACACGCTTCAAGTACGAACTCCTTCGCGTTGATGTGGCCCGATGGCATCCTGAGCGGGCGATTGATTGGACAGTTGAACCCTCCACCGCCAACGTGTCGTGACCGTCGCTTGACCGCTTCAGCCAGTGGCTGTGCACGTCCTTCCGGTCACCGGCGTCAGGTAGTGCTCACTCTCCAAGACCGTCATTCTTCGTCGATAGACCAATAGCAGTCAAGCGGCCGAAAGAGGCCCGGCAACCGACCGGGCCACCAGTGCCCTGCGCCGATGCGCCAACCGTTCCACGGAATATTGAGAGGAAACCTGCCGAACAGGCCTTCTGCACCGGTTTGAAAGGCTTGGATCGGATCAAGTGTGATCCGATCCAAGCCTTTTCCTTGTTCGCGCATAATGCAGTGATTTTGAAAACGATCAATTGAGTGTGGCGGAGTGGAGAGAAGGCGGCGCGTCGAGGAAACACTCGCATACGCATACTCCTCAATGTCACTCAGTCTCCAACCGGTCGCTGGCCCTCTGTCCAGCGCATCCCCATGGGCCGCCAGGCGGTGCTCGCCTGTATGCCGGGTCTGGGCGAGCGGTCGACGGGATCGTTGGGACCGCAGTCATTGCCCATCGCTGCCTTGCGTCCTGGTCACAGCGGGGGTTTCCCAGTGGCCATCCAGCAACGCCGGCTTGGGACGGTAGTAGCGCATGAACATCACGAACGGCCCGCTGGGTGCCGGCAGCCAATTGGCCTGCTTTTCCTTACCAGGTGACTGGGCCTGGATGTAAATCGTCAAACCGCCATCTGCATCTTTCTTCAAGCCCGGCAACATCGGCGAGTTGATGAGATAGCGGTTGATCGGATTCTTGACCAGCAACTGCTGCGGCAAGCCATACATGGTGACCGACCAGAACGCGTCCACGGGCGGCAATTGGTCCTTGGCGAAGCGCAGCGTGTATGCGCCTTTGCTGCCGTCCAGCGGTTGGCCGTCGGAATCCTTGTCCAGAATCGGATACATCGCCTCTTCGCGCGAGTTCGCGCCGATGCCCACCTGGGTGCCGGTGGCACGGGCGACGTAGTCGTTCTTCAGGAAGTCCCGGTTGCCGAACAGGGCATCGGTCCTTCCTCCCAGCGACGCGCGCCTGTCATCGATCTGCTTCTGCCCCTCGGCCATACCCTCCTTGAGCGCGGCCTGCATCGGCGGCGGCAGCCGGTTGGCATCGAATGGTTTGCCAGGCTCGATACCCAACCGGGCGAAACGCGCACGCAGGGCAGATTCGCTGGGATGCGGGGGCTGCGCGAACTGCAGCAGGAACGCCAGCTGGTTGAAGAACTCCAGCGACGTCCTGTCCTGCGCAGGCGGCGTTGGCTTGATCCATTCGACGGCAGGGGCCGGTGGCGGCGCTGGCGTTCCCGCGAACGCTGACAAGGGCTGCACCTTGTAGCCGGCCTGTATCTTCTTCACGTTCTCCAGGTCCGCGGCGTTGAACAGCTGCGTGCGCCCGACCACGCTGACGAGATCGGTTTCAGACCGGATCACCTTGGTAATGCCTTTGGGTGCCTCGCCCTTCCATGCCGGCCCGGCGATAAGAAAGCTGCCGCCGTCATTCCCGGTTGCGCGGCTGCCGATGTAGTCGAAATTGAAGGTGTAGAGATCCATCAGCTGGAAAACGAAATAGCGGTCCTTCGCCATCTTCGGCACCGTGATGACGACCGGCTCCGCGCGCAGATCCAGCATGGCGAAGGAGTAGGGCGTGTCCGAGTTGGGCGTGACGAAGGCGGTGTCGTCGGGGGTGAACACCCGGGCGATGTTCAGAATGGAGTTGAACGGGCCCTTGTACTGCGGGTTGGCGGTGTCGACGTTGAACGCATAGACGGTCTTGTAGGTGTCCACCATCGGGACACCGTACACATAGGCGTCCCTGGCCGTCGTCTTCGCCTCCTCCAATGCCGAGGCGTCTGCCGGCGCTTGCGCGGGCGGAGCCGAGTGGCTCGCAGGGGTGGCCGTATCCCTCTCTTTGTCGGACGATGCTCGCTCGCTACAGGCACTGAGTGTCATGCAGCCGGCGAGGGCAAGGAGCATCCCGATCCCCGGAGCGGATGGAATTCGATGGTCGCGCATGTGGTCTCTCCTGGGGGGTCTGGTTCGCCGACATAGGTCGTGCGAAGTCACGGCGTATCTGTGTCAGCCGGTTGCAACGGGGGCAGATTCCACTTGCCTTCGATGGCAGCAGGGCTCGGGCCGTAGACGCGTCCCACCGCGCTGTAGGGCCCGGCCGGGGCAGGCAGCCAGTTGCTTTCCTTTTCCTTGCCAGGCGAAACGTGGCCGACATACAGGGTCAGCCCTCCATCGGCGTCATACCTGAGCCCGGGGGTCCGGTCTCCAATGGAGTAGCGCTTCAGCTCATTGGCGTAGAGGAAGCGATCCGGCAGGGTGTAGAGCGTGACCGACCAGAAGAACCTGGCGGGCGGCAGCGCGTCCTTGCTGAAATGGATCAGTGACGCCTTGTTGCCGTCGCCTTCGTAGCCGCCATACCACGCCTCATCGATCGAATTCCCATAGAGACCCTTCTCGGCCGCGATGGCGCGCGTGAGGTAGTTGTTTTCAAGGAACGCGCGCGAGCCGAACAGGCCGTTGGACGAAAGCATCGTCTTGGCCTTCTCGGACATTTCCGCCTTGGCATCTGCCACGCCTGCATCGATCGCGGCCAACCGGGCGGGGGGCAACGTCCTGGCATCGAACGGAAGGCCGGGGCCGATGCCAATCGTCGCGAACCGCTGCATAAGCTCGGTCTCACTTGGATGCGGCGGTTGAGTGAACTGAAGCAGGAAGTTGAGGTAGCCGATGAAGTCGTGCGAATGGACCTTGTCAGCATCATAGGGGGGGAACCGGATCGCCGGTGCTGCCGGTGGAGACTGGGTTTTCAGATAGGCACTGAGCGGCTGGAGCTTCATCCCCGCCTGCACTTTCTTGACGTTGGCGATGTCGTCGGGGCCGTTCAGTGCGATGCGCGTGAGCGTCATCACCAAGGCAGTTTCCGAGGGAAATACCTGCTTGATGCCTTTCGGTGCTGCGCCCGTCCAGCCGGGACCGGTAATCAAGTAGCTGGCGGCGTCGTTACCCGTCGCACGCGAGCCGATGTAGGCGAAGTTGTATGTGAACAGGTCGACCCACTGTTGCACGTAGTAGCGTCCCTCGGGCACCTTGGGAACGGTGACCACCCAGGGCTCAGCGCGCAGGTCCAGCCAGGCCCACGAATAGGGCGTGTCGTTGTTGGGGGTCACAACGTCATGGTTGTCGGGTGTATAGAGCTGCGAGTAATGCCTGAATGTCCCGAAGCCACCGACGTATTCCGGAGCAGTGGGAGAGGCCACCTGCTTGTACAGGGTGTTGTAGTTTTCGAGCATCGCAAACGCGTAGATGTAGGCCTCTTTGGCGATCGCTCGCGCCTCCGCCTGCTCGCGGTCGCTGGCGGTCGCCTGGACAGGCTGTGTGGCCGGAACCGGCGCCGGTTTCGCTTCCTCCGGCTGACGTTCCTGCCGCTGGCATGCTGGAAGCAGCATGACCGTGGTCATCAAAAGCAATGGACCGCAAGGCATTGGGCGCATGGACATGAGCTCGATTGGGTGGGGCAGGGTGAAGAGAGAGACGACTCGCGGGCGCAACCGGCAGCGCTTGGCCCACGCCATGCACCACGTTCGTGCGTGCAGAGGTCCGAGAAGGTCCAACGCCACTGTGGTCTCCCGGCCACACAGGCGACAAGCGCGTATCCACTGTCTTCCGCTCAGTATTTCTACTGACATTGAGGCTCTGCCTCGATGGCCTGTGCGGCTCGAACGGTTACCCGTCAATCCGACCCGCGACGTCCTATCCGGCCGACGTCCTGTTGAACCGAGCAGAGATCACGCCGGGGACCTCGGCCTTGCGCACGAGGTCGACAGTCCCGTGGATACCCAGCGCCTGCATCAGCGCGCAATTAGGGGGTGGGTGCACTTGATCACATGATCGGGAAACAACGCTTCATAAAAAGCGCTGGGAATGCCGAAGATGGTTATCTCGATGCAATCAGGCAGGAACGCTTCAGCGCCGTCCAGAATGGCAATTGCCATGGATGGAACAACCATGCCCGATTCCGTTTTTGCTGAAAGTCTCAAGCCGGAATGGTCGATGTGACTGGTGCGGCACTCGTTTTGAATGGCCAGATACCCAGCGGTTGGCTCGAACCGGCCGAACGCAACGCCCACGGGAGGATCGCCACTCTCCAGCGACGCGTGGCCAACCAGCGTCAATCCGCTATGGATCGAGAATCGCGCCATCTGATCGCCAGCCTGGATTCACTTGGCGGCGAGTGATGCCTGGAGCGCTGCAGCCAATGCGGCGTCGCCGTTGACCAACTCGGTCCACTGCAGCTCCAATCCCTTTCTCCGCCCTTTCAGCACGAGCTTGAGCCCGCTCGGGTCGATGGTTAGTGTGTAGGTGTCGTCGCCGACCTGCAGTTCTCTACGGATCGCTTTGTCGAGTGGGGTCATGTCCAGCGCCTGCGCGAAGGGGTGGATGGCGGGGCAAGACGCTGGCGCTGGGGAACGCCTGCGATCTTGCCGCCGGACTCAGGCTGGGTAGGTGGGGAATCGCTCGCCCGGGTGGTGCTTCTTCCACTCGGTATGGGCGACGGTTCCCTCCCAGGCGAGGAACGCGGCCGGTGGGCGTCCTCGCCCAGACCACGTCTCACCACTGAAGGGCAGCCAGAATCGGGGCGTCAGGGCTTCCTTCTGAGCCTTGGGAGCCTTGGGAACCTTGGCCCGTCCAGGCGGCTTCGCACGGGCGTTCGCTCCGATCGCTTCGCGGATCCTGCGCTGCTGCGCAGGGCTGAAATCCTCGAAGTAAGCGGTCAGGAGCAAGTTGACGCGCTTGTAGGCTTCCTTGGTCGCTGCACTGAGAAGTGCCTTGTCCGTTGCGGTTCCCGAACGGGGCGCGATGGCAGGGACGTCCAGCGGCGATGCGGAGGGGGTGTTCGAGGGCTTGCGGGGCATGGGGTTCGGATTGTGTGCAGAGCTGGCGCCCACGATACCAAATGGCGGGGCCATCACTTCCGATCGGTCCTGCTGGGCATCGGCGCACCGCTCCCGACCGGCGCAAAGCAGCGCAGTCAGCCGGCGTTGCCTCCGTATCGCCCCGTGCGACGCCCCGCATTCACTCTGGGCCCATGACGAAAGCAGACATCGGAAAAGCGCGCTGGGCGCGCGCACGCGCGGCGTCGCTGTGGCAGCAGGCCGACGCACTGGACCTGCAGCGCGGGGGCGACTGGCGGGCAAGGGCCAGTCGAGGCACTGCGGCCGATCGCCTTCGAACAGAGGCGGCGCGCTTCGATGCGATCGCCAACCGACTGCAGCCCGTTGACGACGCTCAGGCGGCTTGAGCAACTGACCCCAAAAGAACGGCCCCCTATGGCGAGGCCAGGGCGCGGCCGCGCCGGGTCGCGCCAGGCGAGCGCCCCATGACGCGCTTGTAGGCACGACTGAACGCGGCCTGCGACGCGTAGCCCAGGCGCTCTGCCACTACCTCGATGGACAGGCGCTGGTGGGTCAGCCATTGGCTGGCCAACTGCATGCGCAGCTCGGTCACGTAGCGCAGCGGCGCGGTTCCAATGACGGTCTGGAACCGGTCTGCAAACACAGAGCGTGAGATGTTGGATTCTGCCGCCAGCGCGTCGACGGTCCAGTCACGCCCCGGGTCTTTATGTAACGCAAGCAACGACAGCGACAGGCGCGGGTCGCGCAGGGCCATGACCAGGCCGGATGCGCCGTCGCAACCGCGCTCGACCCAGTCACGGACGATCATCGCGGCCACTGCATCCGCCAGCCGGGCGAGTATGCCTGCATAGCCGATACGCCCGGAGCACACCTCGCGCTTCATCGCATCGACCATCGGCAACAGCCCAGGGAACTGCGTGGCGTTGCCATCGCACACCATCACCGCCGGCATCACCTTGCTCAACCCTTGCATGCCGCCCAGATCGAACACCATGCAGCCGTGGAAGAGCACCGCGCTTGGCACGGCGTGCGTGCTCGGGCAGGTGTCGATCCCGCTCACCGCGTCACCCAATGGGGCTGCGTCGATCGTGTCCAGGCACTGGACGGGATGGTCCTCGC
This sequence comes from Stenotrophomonas sp. Steno-Z1, assembly GCF_056393175.1. Lineage (NCBI taxonomy): Bacteria > Pseudomonadati > Pseudomonadota > Gammaproteobacteria > Lysobacterales > Lysobacteraceae > Stenotrophomonas > Stenotrophomonas sp. Steno-Z1. The sequence continues at coordinate 1,001,283 of NZ_JBWJPB010000001.1, forward strand.
CCGACAGCAACGCGTGTTCGTCTCCGCGGGGAAGCAGCACGACATCCCCGGCGGATAGACGGTGTTGGCTGCCGTCCGCGCCACGAAGAATCGCCGTACCCACTGCGAGGTAATGGAAGTAGGCATGGCCCGGCTTCGGGGGAAATCCAAGGCCAAAGCGCGGTCCGGTCTGGATGCGCCGGTACTGAACGCCGTGGAGCCGCATGCCGGTCAGCAGTTCGCTGATCAGATGGGTGGGCTGGGGAGCAGCAGGGCGCATCGAGAGGTTCCGGGGTTTCGATCAAAAATACAGGTCAGGAAATCATAGATCATCCTGAAGTGGCTCCCTAGACTCTCGGCTGCACGATTGCACTGGGATCTTTGATGAGCAATGACGTAGTTGATGCCGCAGGCGCACCGGATGCCGTGGACTGGGATAGCGGGGAGCCTTCTTCCCCGGCGTGGGTGGCGGTGTTTTCGCTGGCCATGGGTGTGTTTGGGCTGCTCACGGCCGAATATCTGCCCGCCAGCCTGTTGACGCCGATGGCGGCGGACCTGGGGGTATCGGAGGCGCTGGCCGGGCAAGCCGTGACGGTGACTGCGGTTGTGGCTCTGTTCGCCGGCCTGCTGGTGCCGCGGCTGACCCGCTCGATGGACAGGCGCCGGGTGCTGCTGGGTTTCACCGGCCTGATGATTCTCTCCAACGCCCTGGTGGCGCTGTCGTCCAGCATGGGCGTCCTGCTGGTGATGCGCGTTCTTCTGGGCGTCGCGCTGGGCGGTTTCTGGAGCATGGCAGCGGCGGTGGCCATGCGGTTGGTGCCGCCACAGCGCGTGCCTCGCGCGCTCTCCGTCATCTTCAGCGGGATTGCGGTCGGCACGGTGGTGTCCGTTCCCTTGGGGAGCTACCTCGGCGGGCTGCTGGGCTGGCGCAGCGCCTTCTGGGCTGCGACGGCGGTAGGTGGACTCACGTTTGCGTTCCAGTGGTTCACGCTGCCCCGGATGGCCCCGCGCAAGGCGGCAGTCCCCGAGTCGGTGGTGACGCTCCTGCGCCGGCCAGGCGTTGCGGTCGGCATGCTGGGCTGCGTCCTGGCGCACACCGGGCAGTACGCGCTTTTCACCTATATCCGCCCAACGTTGGAGAGCCTGGGGCAGATGAGCGCTGATGGCCTGGCGCTGATTCTGCTCGGGTTCGGTGTGGCGAACTTTGTGGGCACGCTCCTGGCCGGCTGGCTCATGGAGCGTAGTTTGAAAGTCACGTTGGTGATCATGCCTGCCCTGGTGGGCGCAGCCGCGCTTGGCATGCTGCTGTTGCCGGTGGGCGTTGGCGGACTATCGATCCTGGTCGCGCTCTGGGGCCTGGCCTTCGGTGGCGTGCCCGTGGCCTGGTCGAGCTGGGTCGCGCGTGCGGTGCCTGACCAGGCCGAGAGTGCCGGCGGGATGGTGGTGGCTGCGGTGCAGTCTTCCATCGCCGCGGGCGCCGCCTTGGGCGGGCTGGTGTTCGGGCTGGGGGGCATCGTCGCAGTGCTCACCGTTGCGGCGGCGGTAATGCTCCTCGCCAGCCTCCTCATTGCGTTGCGAGTGAGGGTGAGCGCGCCGACATTGTCGGCGGGTCCGGCGTTTCATATTTAGTCGGACATTGGCGTCCAGGGTGGCTGCGTGATCGCCACGCAGGCCTTGGAGCCACTACGTTGTTGTAGAAGACACCGACGGCGACCACGTCAGGAACAGACGTCGGGATGGAATGACTGTCGATGTGGTCGGCGTCCTTTCGCCACTTCCGCTAAAGTGCTCGCCCCTGTTTTGACTGGCGCTCGCACCCGAGCGTGCGCTTGGAGGACGTCGTTGTTGATGGTGTGGAAAGGTCTGGTGGTGTTGCTTTTGATGGTTGCGTCGGTTCCTGGTGTGGCGGCAGAGCTGGTCGGCCGCGCGACGGTCACGGACGGGGACACCCTCACTCTGGCGAAGCAGCGCATCCGCCTCTGGGGCATCGATGCGCCGGAAAGCGCCCAGCAATGCACCGCCAAAGACGGGCGTTCCTGGCCCTGTGGACGGCGGTCTGCCGCCGCGCTGGACGCGTATCTGCTGGACCAGACCGTGCGTTGCAAGCCCAAGGACACCGACCGCTACGGCAGGGTGGTGGCGGAGTGCTTTGTTCAAGGGGCGTCGGTCAATCGGTGGATGGTGCGCTCCGGTTGGGCGGTCGCCTATCGCCAATACGCCACGGCATTCATCGCAGACGAAGCCGACGCGCGCCAGCACCAGCGGAACCTCTGGCAGGGGCGGTTTCAGATGCCAGCGGACTTTCGTCGCGGCAAGCGTGACCAGGCGTCACCACGAACCCCGGTGGCCGCGCAGCCGGCGCCGGGCGGATGCCGCATCAAGGGCAACATCTCCCAGCAGGGCAAGAAGATCTACCACGTGCCGGGCCAGCGGGACTACGCGCGTACGAGCATCGACCCGAGCCGCGGCGAGCGCATGTTCTGCAGTCCTGGGGATGCACTGCGAGCAGGGTGGCAGCCGGCAAAGCGCTGAGCGTCTCACGACCTCCCATGCAGGCGGCGGCGCAGCGCGCCCGCCGCCGCCGCGATAGCCATCGCAGGCAGCGCCAGCACCAATGCGTACACCAGCCCGGCCAGCAGCAACGGGCCAACGCCAGACGTCACGGCCACCACCGGCACCTGCAGCGCGATGAGCAGCAGCCCCCAAAGCCATGCCCGTCGGGGAAAACAGGCGCCTAGAACGGCGGCGATGCCCAGTGCGATGGGATAGACGACGGTCCAGAACGCAGGCGCGTCCCACGGCTCGCCCCCCGGTGTCCGCCAAGCCACCAACACCCAGAAGACCACGCCGACCTTGAGCGTGACAGCGCTTGCTGCCAGAAAATTTCCCGTCATCCGCATCGTTGCTCTCCCGCACGTACAGGCAGCATGCCATCGTTCGACGGGCGAGTGCGTCTACTTCATGGCCTCAAGCGGCACCAGCGATGCCCAAACCAGCAACAGGGCCAGCCACAGCCAGCGCCAGCGACCCATGCCTTGCCACGCCGCGCGCCAAGGGCCGGGCAATTTTTCAGGACTCATGCCTGCCGCCTCTTTGCTTTTGATCGCAGCGCGTCCACTGTGCGAAGCCCGTAGAGATACACGCCGGTAAAGCACAGCCCGGTCAGCAGCGTGCCGGCCAGCAACCAGAGCAGTCGGATCGGCCAGCCACCGAAGCTGCCGAAGTGCAGGGGATCGGCCATTTCGGCGATGCGCTGATGGACCCCCAGCGCACGGCCGTCATGCATGCCGATCACGCGCCCGGTGTGCAGGTCCACGGCGATGTTGTTCGCCCGCTCCCGCACCAGCCAGGCGTCGGCCTCGCCCAGGAAGAGGATGCTCCCGCCATCGCGCGCGGGGATGGCGCCGAGGATCTCCAGGCGAGGCCATTGCTGGCGGACGGTCTGCACTGCGGCGTCGACGGCGGCCGGGTCTACGGCACCAGCGCGGTCATCGCCCTTGGCCAGTCGCAGGGTCGGCGCGGCCGGTGCATCGCCGCCGAGCGATTCGATCAGGTACCACGCCCCGGTCAACCCGATCAGCAGCAGAAACCAGAGTGACCATACCCCGGCCAAGCGATGGACATCGCCCCACAGGCGGCGTGGTCGTGAGGGGTCGGGCCGTTTGAAGAAACCGCGCCACCACTTCTTGTAGATGTACAGGCTGCTCAACAGCGACAGCAGCAACGGGATGGACAGAGAGGCCACCAGCGGCACGCCCCAGGCCACCGGCAGCATCAGGTGGCGGTGGGTGTTGCGCAGCAGCCGTTGCGTATTGAACCAGCCCGTGTCGCCGGTCACCTGCGCGGTATACGGGTTCACCCAGACAAAGCGCCGCTTGCCATCGGGCAGGCGCATCTGCGCGCGCGCCGCAAACAGGCGGGTGTGGCCGGCCGTGATGCCTTCCAGCTCCCAGTCCGGATGTGCCGCCTGTGCGGCGTGGATGATGGGCCCCCAGCCGGCGGGCTCACCGCCGTCTGCCACGCGCATGGGCGCGTGCAGCAGCCAGTCGATCTCCTGCGAGAACACCGCCAGCGTGCCGGTGAGGCAGACAAAGCCCATGAACAGGCAGAGCTTCAGGCCCAGCCAACTGTGCAGGTCGAACCACAGCCGGCGGCTACTCCCACTACGCGCCGGGCGGTCAGGATGCGCTGGCGTAGGCTGGCGCATGGGCGGGCTCAGAAGGCGTACGCCGCTTGCACGTAGACGCGGCGCGGTTCACCCGGGAAGTGGCCGGTGCGCTCGGTGAACCCACTGGCGGCATAGACCTTGTCGAAGAGGTTTTTGACGTTGGCCTGGAACTGCCACTGCTGCCACTGGGTCTTCCAGCTCATATCGAACACGGTGTACGGCTTCACCCGCTGGCCATCCAGGCTGACGCGCTCATCCACGTAATCGGCCCCAAAACCAATGGCCGAATGGATGGCCGGCAGGTCATAGCGCGTCCACAGGCCAAGTTTGTTCTGCGGCGCGTTGGCGAAGCGGTCGCCGGAGGCATTGGTGATGCCGTTGCTGCCGGCATCCTTTACCCGGGCATCGTTGTAGGCGTAGGTCAGGTTGAGCACCCAGCGGTCGGTCACATCGGCCAGCAGATCCAGCTCCATGCCCGTGCTGCGCACCAGGCCCAGGGCGGCCAGTTGGTTGACGCCGTCCACGATCTCACCGGTGGCCTGCACGATATTGCTGCGGTCGATCCGATACGCCGCCAGGTTCAGGGTGACGCGCTCGGCCAGCAGGGACTTCAACCCCACTTCCCATTGTTTGCTGCGCTCGGCATCGAACGGGCCGCCCGCCTCGGCGCTCTGGTTGGCCGCGCTCTGGGGCATGAAGCCGCTGGCGATGTTGGCGTAGAGATTGACGCCTTCCCGCACGGTGTACGTACTGCCCAGCCGCCAGCTGATGTCGTTGCCATCCACGGCGGTGCCGGCAATGCGGTCATCGTCCTTGAAGCCATCCCAACGCAGTCCGGCCAGCACATGCCAGTGCGGGGTCAGGGTCAGCTCATCCTGCAGGTAGCCGCCATAGCGCTTGCTGCGCGTGCTCGTGCTGCGCCAGGGCAGGGCGGCCAGGTTGTAGTCGCGCCACGAACTTGCGCCATACACCGGGTTGAACAGGTCGATGCCGGGCACCGGGCCGGCACCCCGGGCCAGGTCGGCGCTGTTGGCGGTCTGCGCGGTGAAGTCGGCATCCTGCTGGTACACATCGGCGCCGAACAGCACCTTGTGCTCGATGCTGCCGGTGCTGACGCGCCACACGGCGTTGGCGTTGGCGGTGAATGCATCGTTGTCGCGGATCTGGTTGCGTAGCTGGCGGGTCATCCACTCGGGCACGCCGTCGCGGTTGCGGTCGATCAGCCCCATCGGCTCGTGGTAGATCTGGTGCTCGTTGTTCTCGAACCAGCGCGCACCCACATCCACGTCCAGGTGGGTGCTGGGCGAGAAGCGGTACTGCGCCAGCGCCACCTTGGCACGCATGTCGAGGAAGTCCGTGGCTTCGTTGTGGTTCCAGCGCCGGTCCGTGAGAAAGCTGGCGTTGTCGTCCACCGGCACGCCACGCAGGCGGTTGCCGCCCAGGTTCTGGGTGATGTCGGTGAACTGCAGGGTCAACTCGCCGGTGTCGCCCACGTCGAAAGCCAGCGATGCATCCCCGATCACGCTCTCACTGTCCGCGTTCCAGCGCACGCCCTGTTCGGTGTCGCCGTACAGCCCGGCGCGGTAGCGCACGCTGCCGGTGGCGTTCATCGGCCCGGTGGCCTCGATCGATGCAGCCCGGAAATCATTGTTGCCGGCCTGCAGTTCGATGCGGCGCTCGGGCGTGGCTTTGGGCTTGCGCGTCACGTAGTTGATGACGCCCCCGGCATCGCCACCGCCATACAGGGCGCCGGCCGGTCCCTTCAGGACTTCCACGCGCTCGATGTTGAACAGCTGCGGCACCGAAAAGCCGGCATAGGGGTCGCCGCGCAGGCCGTCATACAGCACGTTTTCCTGGCGGAAGCCGCGCAGGGTCACGCCGGCATAGCTGAAGAAGCTGATGCCGCTGATGCTGCGGTACAAATCGGTGATCTGGCGGGCCGCCTGGTCTTCAATCAGCTCACGCGGCACCACCTGGATGGACTGCGGCACCAGCGCCAGCGGCGTATCCGTCCGCGTGCCCACCGTGGCGTCGTCCACCCGGTAGAGGGTCTGGGCGCGGCCGAGTACCTGCACTGCGTCGAGTTGCTGCACGTCGGGGGAGGAGGGCGGAGCGGCGTGGGCCGCAATGCAGGCCAGGGTGAGGGACAAGCCCAGGGCAGAGAAATGAAGCGACGGGCGGGTCATCGGGGTGGGATGGGGGTAGGTGCGAATGAGAAATATTAACATGTAGGGCGGATGGGTGTTGGCGGCTGGGTCTGAGATCGCCAACCGCCTCAAGGCGTGCCGGCTCGAGCAGGGCCTGACTCAACGCGCGTTGGGGGTGCGTGTGGGATTGCCAGAAGAGGTTGCGGGCGTTCGCAGCAACCGGTACGAGCGGGCCGTGCACAATTGCGACATCGAGACAGCGCAGAAGATTGCGCGTGCCCTGGGCGTTTCCGTCGCCTATCTGTTTGCTGAAACCGACCAGCTTGCCGAGCTCATTGATGAGTTCGGCAAACTGTCTGGCAAGGCGCAGGACGCGTTGCTTCCGGACGTGCGGCGCAAGGCGACGAGATAGCGCGCCCCTGCTTACAGCTCCACCACCACTTTGCCCTTCGCCCGCCCACTCTCCACATACGCCAGCGCGCCCTGGGTGTCCTGGAACGGAAACACCCGGTCGATGACCGGTGCGAGTGCGCCGGACTCGACAAGCGAGGTGATGGCGCTCAGTTGCGCCCCGTCGGCCCGCATGAAGACGAAGGTATACGTGACCGCCTTCTTCCTGGCCTTGCTGCGGATGCCATGGCTGAGCAGGCGCATGACCTGCTTCAGCGGCCAGGCCAGTCCACGCGCGGCGGCGAAGGCGGGCGTGGGCGGACCCGAGATGGAGATGAGGTGGCCACCCGGCTTGAGGATCTGCAGCGAGCGCTCCAGTTCCTCCTTGCCCAGGCTGTTGAGCACCACATCGTAGTCGTGCAGTGCCGTGGCGAAATCCTGCTGCCTGTAATCGATGACCACATCCGCGCCCAGCGCCTTCACCCACGCCACGTTGGGTGTGCTGGTGGTGGTGGCGACGAACGCGCCAAGGTGCTTGGCCAGCTGGATCGCCACGGTGCCGACGCCGCCAGAGCCGGCCTGGATGAAGACCTTCTGCCCAGCCTTCAGTTGGGCGGTTTCGACCAGGGCCTGCCACGCGGTCAGCGCGACCAGGGGTAGCGAGGCGGCCTCCACCATGGTGAGGTTGCCGGGCTTGAGTGCCACGGCGGCGCCGTTGACGGCGATGAACTCGGCGAACGTCCCGATGCGGTCATCGTCGGGACGTGCGTATACCTCATCGCCCGGTTTGAACTGGGAAACGCCGGCGCCCACACGCTCCACCGTGCCGGCCAGGTCGTTGCCCAGGATCAGCGGCAGGCGATACGGCAGGATCACCTTGAATTCGCCACGCCGGATCTTGGGGTCCAGCGCGTTGACGCTGGCCGCGTGCACGCGGATGAGCACATCGCCGTCGCGCAGCGCGGGCGTTGGCACGTCATCGATGTGCCCCGTTTCGTTCTTGCCATACCGATCGATGAGGAAGGCTTTCATGGGCGATAGCGCTCCGCTGCCTGCGCCTGGCGGATGTCCGAGAGCAGGCCCTGGCGCGATGCCTCCAGCGTGTCCCAGCGTTCGGCCACGTGCAAGGGCGGAATGGTCACGGTCTCGCGGCGATCGAAGCCGACCAGGGCGGCATCCACCAGCTCGCCGACGTCCATCACCTCCGGCAACGTGTTGATGTCGATGCCGGCACGCTCCCAGATCTCGGTGCGGGTGGCTGCGGGCAGCACGGCCTGCACGTAGACGCCCTTGGGCGACAGCTCCAGGCTGAGCCCCTGCGAGAGGAACAGGACGAAGGCCTTGCTCGCCCCGTAGACGGACATGCCGAACTCGGGGGCCAGGCCCACCACCGAGCCGATGTTGACGATTGCGCCTTCGCCGGCGTTGGCCAGCCGCGGGGCGATGGCTGCGGCCAGGCGCGTCAGGGCGGTGGTGTTGAGGGTGACCAGGTGTTCGATGCTGTCGGCCGATTGGTCGGTGAAGCCGCCGGTCTGGGCCATGCCCGCGTTGTTGATCAGGATGCCGATGCGGGCATCGTCGCGCAGGCGGGTTTCCACGGTGGCCAGAGCGGCGCGCTGGGTGAGGTCGGCCGGCAGGACGTCTACGGCGACGCCGGTGTCCTTTCGCAGGCGGGCGGCCAATGTTTCCAGGCGCGCCGTGTCGCGCGCGACCAGCACCAGGTCGTGGCCGCGGCGGGCGAAGCGTTCGGCGTAGACGGTGCCGATGCCGCTGGAGGCGCCGGTGATGAGGACGGTGGGAAGCAGGCTCATGGGGTGTCTCTTGGAATGGGGTGGGCGAACGGGGATGTGCGGCAGGGAGCTGTCGGCGGGTTACTGCGCCGTGGTATCGGTCAACGCGGGATAGTCGGTGTAGCCCGCTGCGCCGCCGCCGTACAACGTGGCGGGGTTCAACGCGTTCAAGGGCGCGCCGGTCTTCAGGCGTTCAACCAGGTCGGGATTGCTGATGAAGGCGCGGCCAAACGCGACGAGGTCCGCCTTGCCTTCGGCGAGGTGTGCGTTGGCCAGGTCCGCGTCGTAGCCGTTGTTGGCCAGATAGGTCCCCTTGAAACGGGCGCGCAGCCCATCGAAGTCGAAGGGCGCCACGTCGCGCGGGCCGCCGGTCGCGCCTTCGACCACGTGCAGGTAGACGATGCCCAGCGCGCTGAGCTGGTCGACGATGTAGTCGTACTGCGGCTGCGGGTCGCTGACCGTGGCAATGGCATTGGCCGGCGAGACCGGGGAAATGCGCACGCCGGTGCGGGCCGCGCCGATCTCTGCGGCCACCGCGGCGGTGACCTCCAGCAGCAGGCGCGCGCGGTTCTCGATGGAGCCGCCGTAGGCATCGGTGCGCTGGTTGGCGCCGTCTTTGATGAACTGTTCGAGCAGGTAGCCGTTGGCACCGTGGATTTCCACGCCGTCAAAACCGGCGGCGATGGCATTGGCGGCGGCCAGGCGGAAGTCGTTGACGAGGGCGGGCAGCTCGTCGATCTCCAATGCGCGTGGTTCGGAGACATCGACAAAGCCGTTGTGGACGAAGGTCTTGGTCTGCGCCCGGATGGCCGAGGCGGACACGGGCGCGGCGTTGCCCGGCTGCAGATCCACATGCGAGATGCGGCCCACGTGCCACAGCTGCACGAAGATGCTCCCGCCACGGGCATGCACGGCATCGGTGACCGCGCGCCAGCCGTCGATCTGGTCCTGTGTGTAGAGCCCCGGCGTGTCCTGGTAGCCCTGGGCCTGCGCCGAGATCTGGGTGGCCTCGGTGATGATCAGGCCGGCCGAGGCGCGCTGGGCGTAGTAGGTGGCCGCAAGCGGGCTGGGCGCCAGGCCCGCACCGGCGCGGTTGCGCGTCAGCGGTGCCATCACGATGCGGTTGGCCAGGGTCAGTGGGCCGAGGGAGTAGGACTGGAAGAGCGGGGAGAGGGTCATGGTGGGTGCGGGGTCGTGTCGAGAAGGAGCGGCCTGCCCGGCGGGGGCTGACCGTAGGTCGCAATGATGATGACCGTCATCTTAGATGTCAACGGTTTGATGATGGATGTCATCTATCGTGATAAAGTGCGCTCCACCAAGGCAACGCGTGAAGAGAGACCGGGTCATGAAGGTCACCAAGGCACAGGCGCAGGCCAACCGGGCGCACATCGTCGACACCGCATCCACGCTCTTCCGGGAGCGCGGCTACGACGGCGTGGGCGTGGCAGATCTGATGGCGGCCGCCGGCTTCACCCACGGCGGCTTCTACAAGCACTTCGGGTCGAAGGCGGACCTGATGGCCGAGGCGGCGAGCTGCGGCCTGGCCAAATCGGCCGACGCCGCGGCCGGCACGGACCGGGAGGGCTTTGTGCGCTATTACCTCTCCCGCGAGCACCGGGACGCGCCAGGCCAGGGCTGCACCATGGCAGCGCTGTGCACCGACGCGGCGCGTCAGCCGGCGGCGGTCAAGGCCGCCTTTGCGGCCGGTATCGAGGCGCAGCTGGCGGCCGCCTCCACCCCGGAAGAGCAGGCCGACACCGCCACCGCCGAACAGGCGCGCGCGCGGCGGATCGCGTTGATGGCGCAGACCGTTGGGGCCATGGTGCTGTCCCGGTCCTGCCCGGACGATTCGGCGCTGGCGGACGAACTCCTGGATGTCTGCCGGGCGGATGTGCTGGCGCGGATGTCAGGGGCGTCCACGCCCTGACGCGGGCCGGACGGGCACCACGCGGCGGTGAACACATACCCGATCGGTCACTATTTGCCCGCTCTATCCCGCAGCGCTACCCTTGCGGCATGTCTATTTCAACCTCCGCAGCGCCCGACACCGGGCGTGGCCCCGCCGAGCACGATGTGCGCACACAGATCATCGAGGCGGCCACGGCGCACTTCAGCCATTACGGCTATGACAAGACCACGGTGTCCGATCTGGCCAAAGCCATTGGCTTCTCCAAGGCGTACATCTACAAGTTCTTTTCCTCCAAGCAGGCGATCGGTGAGGTGATCTGCGCCAACTGCCTCGGCCAGATCGAACGCGACGTGCTTAACGCGCTGGAGGGTGTCCAGGCGCCGCCCGAGCGGCTCAGACTGCTGTTTACCGTGATTGTGGCGTCCAGTCTTCGTCTGTTCTTCCAGGACCGGCGGCTGTATGAAATCGCGGTCGCGGCGGCGACGGACGAATGGCCATCCGTGCAGGCGTACAAGCACCGTATCCACCAACTGGTTGAAGAAATCATCCAGGCGGGTCGTGCTGCCGGGGTGTTCGAGAGCGGGACGCTGCTGGGCAACACCAGCCGCGCCGTCTATCAGGTCCTGGTGCCCTACCTGAACCCGGTGACGCTGCCCCACGTCTCTGCTCTGCATGCCGAAGCACCCGAGGCCCTGTACCAATTGGTCCTGCGGAGCCTAGCGCCGCCGGCATAGTGACTATTGACTGCATTGGTCACTAGGAACAAAATGCGCCCGGATACCTCACTCCGGAAGACCGTATGCGGCGCCGTTTTTTACTCACAGCCATTTCCTGTGTTGTTCCGTTGTCCCTTGTTGCCTGCAGCAAGTCGGGTGAAAGCGACCCCCGAACCGCGCCGCCGATCGTCCGGGTGGCGCAGGTGCAGCCGGGCGCCGGCAACGCGCGCACCTTCACCGGCACCATCGCCGCACGGGTGCAGAGCGATCTGGCCTTCCGGGTCGGAGGCAAGATCACCGAGCGCTACGTTGAGACGGGGCAAGCGGTCAAGCGCGGCGACGTGCTCTATCGGATGGATCCCCTCGACCTGAACCTGGCCGCAGCCTCCCAGCAGCAGGCCGTCATCGCGGCCCGTGCGCAGAGCCTGCAAGCCGCGGCGGACGAAGCGCGCTATCGCGACCTGGCGGCCAAGGGCGTGGTGTCCCGATCGGCCTACGATCAAATGAAGGCGGCGGCAGACGCGGCGTCCGCACAGTTCAAGGCGGCCGACGCCCAGGCCCGGGTGGCACGCAATGCCAGTCAGTACACCGCGCTTGTTGCCGATGCCGATGGGGTGGTGATGACCATTCTGGCCGAGCCCGGCCAGGTCGTGGCGGCGGGACAGACCGTCGCCCGGCTCGCCCGTGCAGGCAGTCGGGAAGCGGTCGTCCAACTGCCCGAGACGCTTCGCCCGCAGATCGGCTCCGTCGCGTCGGCGTCTCCGTTCGGGGCACGCGGCACGATCCCGGCACGGTTGCGCGTGCTCTCCGAGGCGGCAGATCCCACCACCCGCACCTTCGAAGCCCGCTACACCCTGGACGACGGCAACACGGCATTGCCGCTGGGGTCAACGGTGGCCGTCGCGGTTGAAGGCGCCACGGTGGCCGGCGGGGCGGGAGGCGTTGAGGTCCCGTTGGGCGCGGTGTTCGATCCCGGCACCGGGACCGGCGTATGGGTCATCGCAGGCGACCCACTCAACGCCCATTGGACGCCGGTGACGGTCAAGCGGTTGGGTGACGATCGGGCCCTGGTGGAGGGCGCCTTGAAAGCGTCCGACCGCGTGGCGGCGCTGGGCGCGCACCTGCTCCGCGAAGGGCAGGTGGTTCGTCTCGCCGACGCCGTCACGACCACCGCTGGCACGGGAGCTCACCCGTGAGTGGATTCAACCTGTCGGCGCTTGCCGTGCGCGAGCGCGCCATCACGGTTTTCCTGATCTTCCTGGTCTCCGTTGCCGGCATCGTGTCGTTCTTCCAGTTGGGCCGCGCGGAAGACCCGGCGTTCACCGTCAAGGTCATGACCGTGGTGACGGCATGGCCGGGTGCCACGCCGACGGAGATGCAGGACCAGGTCGCGGAAAAGCTGGAAAAACGCTTGCAGGAGCTGCGCTGGTACGACCGCAGCGAAACCTACACGCGTCCAGGCCTGTCGTTCACCACGCTGACCCTGCAGGACGGGACGCCTCCTTCCGCGGTGCAGGAGGAGTTCTACCAGGCGCGCAAGAAGATGGCCGACGAAGCCGCGAACCTGCCCGCAGGCGTGATCGGGCCGATGGTCAATGACGAATATGCCGATGTCACGTTTGCCCTGTTCGCATTGAAGGCGAAGGGCGAACCATTCCGCGCGCTCGCGCGCGACTCCGAGGCGCTTCGTCAGCGGCTGCTGCATGTGCCCGGCGTAAAGAAGGTCAACATCATCGGCGAGCAGTCCGAACGGATCTATGTGGAGCTTTCCCACGAGCGTCTGGCCAACCTGGGGATCACACCGGAAGCGGTGTTCGCGGCGCTGAACGGCCAGAACGCATTGACGCCCGCCGGTTCTGTGGAGGCCAAGGGCCCGCAGATCTTCATCCGCCTCGATGGCGCGCTGGATCAGTTGCGGAAGATCCGGGATACGCCCATCGTGGCGCAGGGCAGGACGCTGAAGTTGCAGGACATCGCCACCGTCAAGCGTGGCTATGAAGATCCGTCGACCTTCATGATCCGCAACGGGGGCGAGCCGGCCATGCTGCTGGGGATCGTCATGCGCGATGGCTGGAACGGTCTGGATCTTGGGGCCTCGCTCGACGCGGAGGTCAAGAAGATCAACGACGGCCTCCCGGTGGGGATGGCCTTGGAGAAAGTCACCGACCAGGCAGTCAACATCAGCGCGTCGGTGGACGAGTTCATGATGAAGTTCTTCGTCGCGCTGCTCGTGGTGATGGTGGTGTGCTTTGTCAGCATGGGCTGGCGGGTGGGCATCGTAGTGGCTGCTGCCGTGCCGCTGACGCTGGCCGCGGTGTTTTTGGTGATGGCTGCCACCGGAAAGAACTTCGACCGTATCACGCTGGGCTCGCTGATCCTGGCCCTGGGGTTGCTGGTCGACGACGCGATCATTGCCATTGAAATGATGGTGGTGAAGATGGAAGAAGGCTACAGCCGGGTCAAGGCATCGGCCTATGCGTGGAGCCATACGGCAGCGCCCATGCTGGCCGGCACCCTGGTGACGGCCGTGGGCTTCATGCCCAACGGTTTCGCCCGATCCACCGCCGGTGAATACACCAGCAACATGTTCTGGATCGTGGGCATTGCGCTGATCGTGTCGTGGGTGGTCGCGGTGTTCTTTACGCCCTACCTCGGCGTGAAGCTCCTGCCTGAACTGAAGGCGGTGGAAGGCGGCCACAGCAGTCTCTACGACACGCCGCGCTACAACCGCTTCCGGTCGATCCTGGCCCGCGTGATTGCGCGCAAGTGGCTTGCTGCAGGGTCGGTGATCGGCCTGTTTGCGCTCTCCGTGGTCGGCATGGGGCTGGTGAAGAAGCAGTTCTTCCCCATCTCCGATCGCCCGGAGGTGTTGGTGGAGGTACAGATGCCCTACGGCACCGCCATCGAACAGACCAGCCTGGCCGCCAGGAAGGTCGAGACGTGGTTGTCCGCACAGAGGGAATCGAAGATCGTCACGGCCTACATCGGCCAGGGCGCGCCACGCTTCTACCTGGCCATTTCGCCGGAACTGCCAGATCCCGCGTTTGCCAAGATCGTGGTCCGCACCGACAGCCAGGAACAGCGCGATGCCCTGAAGGCGAAGCTTCGCCAAGCGGTGGCGGATGGCCTGGCACCCGAAGCCCGCGTGCGCGTGACGCAGCTGGTGTTCGGGCCTTACTCGCCTTATCCGGTGGCGTATCGGGTCAGTGGTCCGGATCCGGATGTCATCCGCGGGATCGCGGCCAAGGTGGAGCAGATCATGCACGCCAGCCCGATGATGCGGACCGTGAACACCGATTGGGGAGTGCGCACGCCAACGCTTCACTTCACGCTGGACCAGGACCGCCTGCAGGCGATGGGCATGACGTCGGCGTCCGTCTCACAGCAACTGCAGTTCTTCCTGAGCGGGGTGCCGGTCACCGCGGTTCGTGAGGACATCCGGACTGTGGAGGTGGTCGCTCGATCCGGCGGGGACACGCGCCTGGATCCGGCGCGTATTGCTGATTTCACGTTGGTTGGGGCCGCGGGCCAGCGCATACCGTTGTCGCAGATCGGTACGGTTGAGGTGCGCACGGAAGAGCCGGTGCTGCGTCGGCGCGACCGTGTGCCGACCATCACCGTGCGGGGTGATATCGACGATGCGTTGCAGCCACCGGACGTATCAGCGGCCATCAGCAAGCAGCTCGAGCCGCTCATAGCGTCGCTGCCCGAAGGGTATGCCATCGCCCAGGCGGGCGCGATTGAAGAATCCGGCAAAGCGATGCGTGCCATGCTGCCACTGTTCCCGATCATGCTGGCGATCACCTTGCTGATCATCATCCTGCAGGTGCGCTCCATCTCCGCCATGATCATGGTTTTCATGACCAGCCCCTTGGGCCTGATCGGCGTGGTACCGACCCTGCTACTGTTCCAGCAGCCGTTTGGCATCAATGCATTGGTTGGACTCATTGCACTGTCGGGCATCCTGATGCGCAACACGCTCATTTTGATCGGCCAGATCCACGAGAACGAAATGGCAGGGATGGCGACTTTCCACGCGATCATCGAGGCGACGGTTCAGCGTGCCCGCCCGGTGATTCTGACGTCCCTGGCGGCGGTGCTTGCGTTCATTCCGCTGACCCATTCGGTGTTCTGGGGAACGCTTGCCTACACGTTGATTGGAGGCACCATCGCCGGCACCGTGATGACGCTGGTGTTCCTGCCGGCGATGTATGCCATCTGGTTCAAGGTGCGGGCGGAAACGCCCTCCGTTGCGTGATTGCGGCCGGGACCTCTTTTATATATGGGAAGTGAGTGATGGGCATTGCCGATAAAGATCGCATCGTGGTGACCGGAATGGGCGTGGTGAGTCCCCTCGGGTGCGGTGTGGAAACGGTGTGGTCCCGCCTGCTGGCGGGACGCTCCGGGATTGGCCCGCTGGGCGAGGCACTTTCGGCCGGCACGGGCTGCAACGTAGGCGGCCGTGTGCCTGACCGGATGCAGGACCCTGAGGCAGGCTTCGACTCCAGCGGCATCATCGCGCCGAAAGATCTGAAGAAGATGGACCGGTTTGTCGAGTTCGCGTTGGTGGCGGCCCACGAAGCGCTTGCGCAGGCAGGGTGGACCGCGGCCGGTGAGCGTGGCCTGCTGCGAACGGCAACCGTGATTGCGACGGGGATCGGGGGGTTTGGTTCCATCGTCAATGCGGTCCACACCACCGAAAGCCGTGGGCCTGGCCGGTTGTCGCCCTTCACTGCGCCTACCTTCTTGGCCAACATGGCGGCGGGACAGGCGTCGATCCGGTACGGGTTCAAGGGGCCGCAGGGGGCGCCCGTCACGGCGTGTGCTGCGGGCGTGCAGGCCATCGGTGATGCGGCGCGCCTGATCCGGTCCGGCGAAGCGGATATTGCACTGTGCGGGGGTGCGGAAGCGGCAATGCACCGGGTCAGCCTGGGCGGCTTCGCCGCCGCCAAGGCGCTTAGCACGTCGTTCAACGACACGCCCCAGGCAGCGTCCCGCCCGTTCGATGCGCAGCGGGACGGTTTCGTCATGTCCGAAGGGGCAGGGCTGTTGGTCATCGAGCGACTGGACCACGCCCTGGCGCGTGGTGCCAGGCCCCTGGCCGAACTGGTCGGCTACGGGACGACCTCGGATGCGTACCACCTGACGGCTGGTCCCGACGACGGCAGCGGGGCGCGCCGGGCCATGGAGATCGCGCTGGACCAAGCACGCATCGACGCCGGGCAGGTTGACCACATCAACGCGCACGCAACCTCGACACAGGTGGGGGACAGGGCGGAGCTCGCGGCCATGGATGCCTTGTTCGGCGCCCGTCCCGACCTCCTGATTTCCGCCACCAAGTCGAGCACCGGCCATCTGCTTGGGGCGGCCGGGGGCATCGAAGCCATCTTTACCGTGCTTGCCCTGCGCGATCAGGTCGCGCCCGCGACCCTCAACCTCGTCCATCCGGATCCGCTGGCGGAGGGGCTTTCGATCGTAGGCGGTGTACCACGGAAGGCGGCCATCGCGTTCGCCCTGACCAACGGGTTCGGGTTTGGCGGAGTGAATGCCAGTGCGCTGTTCCGGCGCCTGTGACCACTGCCTCCTCCACCCGCTGCGCAAGCAAGACCAGCCTCCGGTGGGAGCAGGCGAGGGCGCATAGCCGGCGGTGCATCCACGATGCCGCGGCCATTGTGTTTGCGGAGGACGGCTTTGAGAGCGCGACGATGAAACGCATCGCCGAGGTCTGTGGCGTCACCAAGGTCACCCTCTACGCCCACTACCGTGACAAGGAGCGTCTATATAGATCGGTGATGGACGGCCACCTCGCGTTGATGCCCTCAGGTGAGCTCGACATGCAGGGCGTCGCCGATCTGGGCGACGCGTTGCGGCGTATCAGTGACGGCATCAGGAGATTGGCGGCCGACTCCTCCTGTCAGGCGTTCTGCCGGACGTTGTCGCGCTCCAGTCTTGCCAGTGATAGCTACAGCGCGGACTGGAACGCGATGCTGGAACCCTACCTTACCCGCGCACAAGCCGCCTTCGGCAAGGCGTCAGCCCACCCGACCACGACCGCTGACAGCGAGAGGTTCCTCCGGCTGGTTCTCACCGAGCATGGCTTGCCCCAAGGAGCCAGGCCTGTGTCCACAAGCGATGCCACCGTCGCGCTGTTCGTGCGCGCCTATGCAGCGCCACCGTAGGACGCTGCAGGGAACCCGCCCCTGCAGTCAGCGAATCTTGACGCGGTCTTGGCGCCTGCTGAGGGTACTTTCCCGTCATTGTTGCAGAGGAGAAGGGCAATGGCCGCTACCGTAAAAACCCCGTCAGGCCCCAAGGTGTTGAGGATCGAAGCGATGCCGCTGGACTTCGGCGAGGCCGCCGTCGTGATCGAACTGGACGCCGAGCCGCCCAAGCGCTGGTTCAAGGCACTCAAACGGGAGATGACCTATTCAGAAGGCTTGGAGACGGCGTCGGCGAAGTTCGACGGCTGCTTTGTTTACCTCGTGGGGCTGGACACGTCCCTCGGGAGCGCTGTTCGCTGTGCGAGCCGATTGCTTGCCTCGGTGCAGGAGGGCCTTGAAGAGAAAGCCACGGTGCTCCCGGAACCCTCCGATCGGGCCGCTGACCGCGCTCGCCCGTCGGCGGTTTCCCGGCATACCCCGCGTCCGGCAGGGTTGGGAAATGAGGCCCCGATGGAGATGAGCAGCAGCGTGTGATTGGTTCACGTTGGCCGATACAAGGGTCTGGTTACCGACATGGCCCGGCGCGAGCTCGGGCCATCGTCGTTGCTTGAGCCGTAACGCGATGGCGTATCCCACGTTCATCCGATGGGGGAGGCTCGGGGAGAGGCCGAACTATCTTCCGCGGCGCTGCAGGTAACTGGCCAGCTTGATAACCGTCGCCGCCCTGGACGCTTCAAGCAACCGCAATGCCGTGGTCTTTCGGGAGCCGATGCCAGCAACCGCCTCCTGCACCACGATCGTGTCGTATTCCCTGGCGTTGCCATCGAAACAGGTGGCCGTGATGCACGATTCGGCCGTCATCCCCGCCACGACGAGTTCTCTTATACCAAGCTTGGCAAGCAGCACGGCAAGCGGCGTGGCGAGGAAAGCCGAGTGCTTGGGTTTGAGCACGAAGTAGTCGCCGCGCTCTGGTTGCAGGATCTTCGCAATCGCCGAGGACTCGCCTTCGGTGGCCAGGCAAAGACCCACCAGCTCCTTGAAGTCCATCTGCCAGTTGGCGAAGTTGTCGTTGGCGTAGATCACCGGATGGCCGCGCTCGCGGAAATGGCGGGCGAGCCGTCCGATGTGCCGAGCGGCTTTCACGGCCTGGGGCTTCACCTGGTCGGCTTCGGGGAAGTCGAACAGCGTGAACATGTCGATGATCAGGAGCGCAGGGCTGGGGGTGTTCATGGCGGCTCGCTTGTCCCTCAATCGCCTGTCTGGCCGTGAGGTGCAGCCAGGGGCTTGGACTGGGGCGAGTCTTTCTGACGAAGGAAGATGGTCAGGATCACGAGGGCGAACACGGCCAGGAACTCACTCTGCCAGTTCTGGAAGGATTCGAACCAGAAGCTGCTGCTCCACAGATGTTCCCAGCAGGTGGGAGCAGCCAGTCCTTTCGCCCACTGCTCGTCGACCTCTGCGCGCCAGCTGCCGAGAAGGTGCAGAACGAAGCTTGCCAGGAATAAAAGCCCGAACGCGATTGCCAACGAGTGCTCGTACAGCTTCAGCCAGATGCCGCCGCGACGGACAGGCCACGGACTGGGCCCTTGCGCTACACGCTCTACCTCTTCGGAGGGATCGAGCGGCCGCGACTCGGCCGATCCTTTCTGGCGGAGGCTGACCGTCAGCAGGATATACATGCCCATCTGGAGAAATTCGCTTTCCCAGTTTTCAAACGTGGCACTGACAAAGTGACCGCTGTGCAGGTACGCCCAGAGGTTCACGTCGGCGCGGTGCGCCGCGTGGAGTTCTTCGTTGTGCGTCAGGAAACCGGTCCATATCTGGCCAGCCAGGAAACACGCCAGAAGCAGGAACAGCACAATCGAGAGACCGTTTCTCTTCCACATGACAGCGCAGCCTCCCATCATGCCAGCGATTCGAAAGGGCGAACTCACGCCCATCAGGCGCCTGGAGAGTTAAAGAGCGGCCAAAAAGGCCGCTCTCCCGGGGCGTGGCGTCGGCCAGTCTGGCCGATCAGCCCGCCCGGCGAACCGCAAGCGTCAAGCGGCCTTCGCGGCCTTGGCGTTGCCGCCGGACTTGGCCAGGATCGTCAGCTTTTCGTCGGTCGCTTTTTCTTCTTCCAGGGTTTCAAGCAGGAGCGGGAGCGCGTCCTTGTAAGCCAGTTGTTTGGCCAGCGCTGCAATGGTGCCGTAGGAGGCGATTTCGTAATGCTCGACCTTCTGCGCGCCGCCGATGAGCGCCGCATCGCGCACGGGACCCTCCTCGATGCTGTCGATGGCTTCCTTGCCTTCCTCGACCAGGCCTTCCATCGCCGCGCACTTGATGCGCTTGAGCCGAATGCCCAGCAACTCGACAACCTGGTCGATGCGCTCGATCTGGCCTTGGGTCTCTTCCAGGTGCATTTCGAAGGCGGCGGCCAGGTCCGGGTTGGAGGCGGCGCGCGCCAGGCGCGGCAGCGCCTTGGTCAGCTGCTTCTCCGCGCTGTAGATATCCGACAGTTCGTGGATGAACAGGTCTTCAGCGGTCTTGATCGCCATCGTGGTTCTCCAGGTTGTGGGTGGGTGGAGCGCTGAAGCTAGGCGTCCCTTTGTTAGGCGGGCGCGCACATCTGTGAAGGCCGGTCTACACGTCTTCGGTGCCGTGGCCTGCGCGCTTCATCAACGTGTCGCTCTCATGGCATTCACACAGTCCGTATGAGGATTCGAGGCCCGGCCAAGGGGTGCAGCGGAGAGTGCTGGTCGGCGTCCAAAGCCGTGCCGGTCACCTGACGCTCGATCTGGACCCACGCTTGAATGCGGTCGCTTTTGAGGAGGAATCACCATGCGCCGATCCATCGTTTGCGCCGCCATCGTGCTCGCTTTATCCGCATGCGGAGGCGGCAACACCGCATCCAGCGTCCAGGCGCCTGGGGCCGAGGAATCGGCGAAGACCAAAGCGCTCGAGGCCGGGGCGGCGGTGCTGCAGGACCGGCCGCCGGTCGACGCGATCAACGCGTATCTGGACGGATTTCATTTCTACAACGGCCAGATGAAGGTCCAGATGGAGGCCCACCACTACTGTTCCATCCTCAACGAGGATGTCATCCAGTGCACGATCTACGACGGCAACGTGAAGGACGCCAAGTTGATGGGCGTGGAGTACATCATCAGCGAGACGCTCTTTGCCGGCCTTCCCGAGCAGGAAAAGGCGCTCTGGCACAGCCACGTTCAAGAGGTGAAATCTGGTCAGCTCATTGCGCCGGGCATTCCCGAGGTGGCCGAGCACGCGCTGATGGAAAAGCTTATCCATACCTACGGCAAGACCTGGCACACCTGGCATACGGACCTGGACAAGGACCTGCCCCGAGGCATGCCGCAGCTGATGATGGGGTTCACCGCCGATGGTCAGGCGGACCCGGCCATGGTGGCTGCACGCGACGCGCGGCTGGGCGTCAGCAGCGAGGAGAAGCGGAAGCGTCGGGCCGACATTACCGCGCCGCCCATCGATGCAGGGGCGGATGCGTGGCAGAAGGGCAGGGTCATCCAGATCAACGACCCGACCGCAGCGCATGCTCACGCCGGGAAGGACGACGCTGAGGCGTTATCCGACCGGGACCAGAATGCGACGTCCAAGGGAAGCACAGGACGGTGAGAATGGACGTCGAGGCCGAGGCCAGGACGTCCGCGAGCGGCTACCGGATTGCGATGGCCAGCGCCCGGTCAAACACGGGCAAGCGGGGGTTGAGCTGGATGTCCGGTGCCAACGGTGGCTGCGCGGTACGCCTGGAAGGCTCGCCAATCGCCGAGAGCCGCGCGTTGCTGACGGCATGATGCGAGCCGCACTGCCCGCAGCGGAACAGCGCACCACCGGGAAGCTCCATGAGAGAGCCGAAGGTTGACGTGGTGGTCGTGCTGCAATGGCCGCAGGCGACGGTCAGCGCGAGGATCCGCTCTACCGAGCCGGAAGAGGCATAGCTCGCTTCAAAGGAGCGGATGACAAAGGATGCTGAGGTGGGCATCGTTGCTCCTGAACAGGGGGGGTGATCAGAGCATCTCCGGAAACCCGTGACGGGATTGTCGTGACGGGCGGCAGCGTTGGTCCGTCAACGCTGCGGCGACGGTTGGAGCTGACACCAGTGGCTGGCCGGGAGCGCCAAGACGGCAGATTCAACCCGCCGGCACCGGCTTCACTGGCCGTCTATGGCATAAGCGGCGTGCACCAGGGCCAGGTGGCTCAGGCCCTGTGGCGTGTTGCCCAGCCCCTGTTCCTGCTGGGGATCCCACATCTCCGGCATCAGGCCCACGTCGTTCTGGATGCGGGCCAGCAGCGCACCGAACAAGCGATTGGCTTCTTCCGTCTCGCCCAGCAGGCCGTAGGCCTCCACCATCCAGAACGCGCAGCTGATGAACGTGCCTTCGCAGTCCTGCATGCCGCTGTAGCGCCACAGCAGATCGCCGCTGTCATCGGACAGTTCGCGCCGCATGGCCTCTCGCGTTGAGATGAAGCGCTCCCGACGCACGTCGCCCAGGCCGAAGCGCGAGGCCAGCATCAGGCTCGCATCCAGACGATCGCTGCCGGCGTGCATCACGTAGCTCTGCTTTGCCTCATCCCAGCAGTGCGCGTCCACCCAGTCGAGGATGCGTTCCTTCTCGCGCTGCCAGCGCGGCAGACGGGCGGTGGTGATGTGACCGGCCTCAGCCAGCTCACAGGCCCGCCGCAGCGCCATCCAGCATTCCACCTTGGACATTGTGTAGTGCTGCGCGTCGCCCAGTTCCCAGAAGCCGCTGTCCTTGCGCATCCAGTTGTCGGCGCATTCGTCGGCCAGTTCAAAGAGCAGGCGGGCGGTGGTGGGATCCAGGATGTGGCCTGCCTCGATCATCCGGCTGGCCATTTCCAGCACGTCACCGTAGGCGCAGGTCTGCAATTGCTCGGCGGCGGCGTTGCCCACGCGGACCGGTTGGCTGTTGCGGTAGCCCGGCACGTCGATGCAGCGCTCTTTTTCGACCCGTTCGCCGCGCAGCGTGTAGCAAGGTGCGAGCCCGGGGCGGTGGCGGCCGATAGTGGTCATCAGCCAGCTGAAGCCGGCCTTGGCATCGGGCAGGGCACCGACGCGCAGGAAAGTCTTGATGACGTATGCGGCATCCCGAACCCAGGCGTAGCGATAGTCCCAGTTCTTGTCGCCCCCGATGCGTTCCGGCAGGGAGGCGCTCACCGCGGCGGCGATGGCGCCGGTAGGCGCAAACCACAGGAATTTGAGCGCCAGGGCCGAGCGGATGACCTCGGCGTGGCGGCTGGCGTCGCAGTGAAGGTCGTCCACCCACTGGCGCCATTCCCGATCCGAGCGGTCGATACGGGTATCGATATCGGCCAAGGGCGGCACCGGGAGCACTTCGTCCTGGGAGGCCAGCAGCGCGATGATGTCCCGGTCGCCGGTGCGTAGCCTCAGGCTGCCGCGGAGTTCCCGGTCGTCACAGGTGTCGATCTCCACGCGTTCGGAGTAGCGCAGCATCGTCATGACCGGGCCGGCGTGATGCACGCAGCCGTTCGGGGTGTCGCTCATCCAGGGCGTGCAGGTTCCGGCGCGCGTGCCGGGCTGGTAGAGCAGGTCGAAGGTGACCTCTCCCTCCAGGCCCTCCAGGCGGCGGGCCAGCTCGGACCAGGGCAGCCGCCCGGCGGGGCCGCTGTTGAGCGACTCGGTCACGCGGGCCAGGCCGGTGGCGGTGCGGACGTCGGTCTCCAAGACATTGCTGTTGTCGCGGTAGCGCCGCTGCACCTGCTGGACGTCGCGGGCTTGCAATACGAAGCGACCGCCGGCCGGGGCATCGAGCAGGCGGTCGAGCAAGGGCGGTGCGTCCATGCAGGGGGCGCACCACCAGTCGATGCTGCCGTCAGCGGCGATGAGCGCGCTGGAGCGCCCATCGCCAATGGCAGCGTAGGCGTGGATGGGCGCGTACCCGTCCGCGTCGCGCGTGGCAGGCATGCGCGTGGACTTGGGGGAGCCTGGGGTCACGGCAGCAGCATGCCGCCGGTGGCGCCGATCACCTCACCGGTGATGTAGCTCGATTCCTGGGTCGCCAGCAGCACGTAGGCCGGGGCCATTTCCACCGGCTGGCCGGCGCGCTTGAGCGGGGTCTGCGAGCCGAATTCCTGGATGGCCTCGGGCGGCTGGCCGCCAGCAGGCTGCAGCGGGGTCCAGACCGGGCCCGGGGCGACCGCATTGACCCGGATGCCGCGCTCGGCCACCTGCTGGGCCAGGGCCTTGGTGAAATTCACGATGGCGGCCTTGGTGGGCGCGTAGTCCAGCAGGTTGGGCGAGGGCTGGTAGGCCTGGATGGATGCGGTGTTGATGATGGTGGCGCCCGCCGGCAGGTGCGGGAGGGCAGCCTTGCACACCCAGAACAACGCGTGCACGTTGGTGCGGAAGGTGGCGTCGAATTGCTCGGTGGTGAGGTCGTCGATCTTCTCCACGGCCACCTGCTTGCCGGCGATGTTGGCCAGCACGTCCAGCCCACCCAACGCGTTGACCGCCTGCGCCACGAGGTCGCGGCAGAACTGCTCGTCCTGGAGGTCCCCGGGGATGGCAACGGCCTTGCGGCCTTCGGCTTCAATCAGCGCCACCACGTCGGCGGCATCTTTTTCCTCCTCGGGCAGGTAGTTGAGCGCTACGTCGGCACCCTCGCGCGCGAAGGCAATTGCCACGGCGCGACCGATGCCGGAATCGGCACCGGTCACCAGCGCCTTGCGGCCCTTCATGCGGCCGAGGCCCACATAGCTCTTCTCGCCATGGTCGGCCGCCGGGTTGAGCGCATGAACGGTGCCGGGCGGGGTCTGTACCTGCGCCGGGTAGGTCGGCTGCGGGAACTGGGTCAGCGGGTTCTGCATGTCGTATTGGTTGCGGGACATCATTGGAATCCTTGGGGGAGGGAGGGAGACCGAGGCCTTACAGGGTGACCGCGCCGCCGGAGACGGTGAGCAGTGCGCCGGAGGTGTAGCTGGCGCTGTCGGCGGCGAGCATCACGTAGGCCGACGCGAGCTCGGCCGGTTGGCCGGGGCGGCCGAAGGGCGTCTGGCTGCCGAACTGCTCGACTTCTTCCGCGGCCATGCCGGCGGGAATGAAGGGGGTCCAGATGGGGCCCGGCAACACCGCGTTGACCCGGATCCCCTTCTCGGCGAGCAGACCGGCCAGGCCGATGGTGAGATTGGCGACCGCGCCTTTGGTGGCGGAGTAAGGCAGGATGTTGGGGGTCGGCTTCTTCGAGTTGACCGAGGCGGTGTTGATCACCGAACCGCCGTCCTGCAGGTGCGGCACGCACAGGCGGGTCAGGTTGAACACGGCATGCACATTGGTATCGAACGTCTTTCGCCAGTCGTCCAGGGTGATGTCGTCGAAGGATTCGTAGTAGCGCTGATACGCGGCGTTGTTGACCAGGATGTCCAGGCCGCCAAGTTCGCGGGTGACCTGCTGGATGAGTGCTTCGGCCTGGGCGTCATCACTGATGTCGCAGGGGCACAGCACTGCTTTCTGGCCTGCTTCCTCGATCAGCGCCGCAATGCTGGCCGCGTCCTTCTCTTCACCCTTTAGGAATGCGATCGCCACATCCGCGCCTTCGCGGGCGTAAGCGATGGCCACTGCTGCACCAATGCCGCTGTCTCCGCCGGTGATCAGGGCTTTCTTGCCCTGCAACAGGCCGTGGCCTACGTAGCTTTTCTCACCGTGATCCGGGCGCGGATCGAGCTCGTCGGTTTTGCCAGGGAATGACTGCTGCTGGGGCTTGAACGGCGGTTTTGGATAATTGGGCACGGGCATCGGCTGAGCCTTCATGGGATCGAAGAAGGCCCAGTGTGCGGATGCACGAGTAAACGTCGCGGCCCAGTGGCGTCGATGGGATGTGCAGGGTCTGCACCCGACGGAGGGCTCGGTCGGGGCTTGGCAGGGCGGGTTTGAGCCGATTGCTCCGAGCGGTTACGTGCACGGGCATTGCCATCGTCACTGATGCCCGTGTGACCTGCACGGGAGGGAATTGAAATGAAGTTCACTCCGGCCTTGGGTTCGGCCTTACTGTTTGCGGCCTCTGTGATCGGCGTCATTCTTTGTGGCGTCGTCTTTCCCAGGGCCTTGTCGGCCACCGCAGACGCGGTGATCAGTCCGTGGATGCTCAACGGGCTGCTGTCGGGCATCGCCGCTGTCGTGAGTGCGCCCTTTGGCTGGAGAGGCTTTATCAACCGGCGTGCCAGTCGAAAACAGCCCTTGGGGATGCGACTGCGTATCGGCGCTCCAGGGGGTCGTTGCTTCGTCGAGCGCGGTGTACCCGAAGGGCATACCTGATGGGTCCTTCAGGTCGCGCTGGCCGCGTCGCCAGGGGACGCCCTGTATTCTTCACAATTGCCGCTCGGGAAGCGTTCCATGTATTCGGCAAAACGGGCGCCCGAGATCGCCTGCCGTGTTCCGCATTTGGGGCACGTGAGCGCCGCCCCTCCGCCGTCGAACGCTTCCAGGCTGGGTGGCGCGGTGGCCCTGAAGATGTGTCGGCACGTGCTGCACTGGACCCGGACGAACTCGATCTCAGGAAAGGCATGCTGAGCGGTTTTCGTTGGGCTGCAGCACACTTCAAACAGGTAGAACAGGCCAGTGTCTGGCATGGGTGTGTCCTTGACGACTACGGGTCACGGTGGAGCGAAGGACCGTCTGCTCGGCGCATGGTCTCACAGGGCTGGATGCTGAATGCGCGCCGCCCTTGAGCGCGGCGCAAGGGGCGTCATTGCGCCGGTCCCCCGCCTGGCCGGACAACGGGTTGTAAAATGGCCCACCGTGAACGCGTGGCCGAGGCTCATCGCAATGCCCTATACGAACAGCGACGCACTAGAGCGGCTGCGCGATCAGATCCCGTCCTTCCGGTGCATCGTCGGCTGCCACGACTGCTGTGGCCCGGTCACCGTGTCGAGCGAGGAGATGGCGCGCCTGCCGGTGAAAAGCGAGGCCGAGCACGACGCTGCGCTGGCCGAACTCAGTTGCCCCTACCTGGGCAAGCAGGGCTGCGAGATCTACGCCGAGCGCCCACTGATCTGTCGCTTGTTCGGGACCACCCCGCGTCTGCGCTGCCCCAATGGCCAGCGGCCGGTCTATATGATCGATGAGGCGGTGGAGGAGGAGATCCATCATTATCTTCGCAGCACGCGGCAGGTGCTGCTGTAGCCTGGCGGGCTTGAAAAGAAGGGCGCCACGTGGCGCCCTTCTGCAGTTCAGTGATATTGACCTACTGCGGCTTGATATGGCCGAGCAGAGAACTCACCAGGCGTACTTCACCCCCAACAAACCGCCATAGCTGCGGTAGTCCTGTGCGCCACGCCCGGCGCTGATCTCGCCCCAGGCGGTCAGGCTGCGGCTGAGCTGCAGCTGCACGCCGGCCTTGGCCTCGTACACATCGCGCGGCGCCGCTCCTTCCAGGCGGATGTCATCCAGCCACACGGCGTTGGCGCCGCCATGGCTGCGCAGCCAGTTCACGGCTGCGAACGGCTGCACGCGGTTGATGCCCTCCAGCGTGGTGTGACCGAACAGGCGCACCCCGACGCGGGTGCGCACGCCAACGGCATAGGCCTCGCGCACGTCGGTGCCGTTGGCCTCCACGTGATGGCCGCCGTCCATGCGGTAGTCGCTCCAGATCACCTGTGCCTGCGGCTCCAGGTACATGGCGCTGGCGCTGCCGCGATGCACGTTGAAGGCATAGCCGGTTTCCACCGATGCGCTGGTGCTGCGGCTGTCGTAACGCTCGGCGCGCAGGGCGTCGCCCTGGGTGGTGTTGCGGAAGCGCGCGATCTGCGCCCAGCTGTCCACGTACAGGCCGCCGTCGTTGGCGGCATCGCGCAGCCAGCTGCCGTAGACACCGGCGGCACGGCCCTTGACCCGGCCTTCGGAGGTATAGCCGGTAACCTGCGAACGTACGCGCGCGGTCGCTTCGCCGGCGCCCACCATCACGCCGGCCACGCCGCGGTCGTCGCGGCCCCAGCGGGTGAGGTCGGCACCCACCTGCAGCAGGTGCTGGCGGCCCTGACGGGTGAGCTGGTCATCGATGCGGCCACGGGTGTGGTCGGAGGTCACGCGGGCCCAGACGCCGCCCATCGTGTCGCCGTTCTTCTGGCGCTCGGCCAGGTTCGGCTCGCCCACACGCTCGTGCATCGTGAGGTCGAACATGCCGACGGCAGCGGCCTGGTTCGCGAGGTAGACGCCGCCTTCCGGGCGCTCGACCGGCGTGGGCACTTCGGGGTCCAGGCAGGCCGGGTTCTGCGGGTTGGCCAGGCACTCGTCGATGGGAGCCACCGGCAACTGCGAGCGCAGGTACCAGTCGCCATCGGTCGGATCGGTGCGGCCGCCCTGGTGGAGGAAGTACTCGTAGGCACCGCCCACGGCACGGCCCTGCAGCTGGTATTTGCCGGCGGAGACGCCATCCACCTGGACCAGCTGGATGCCGTCGTGGGTGAGCGCGCCGCGACCGCCGATGTTGTTCACCGCGATGCGCGCGGTGCCGGAGGTGTCGCCACGCACGTGCAGCCGGTCGGTGGGCGAGGTGTCATCGCCCAGCGCGGTGTTCATCGCCAGCAAGGCGTTGTCTGCATGGAAGTCGGCGTCCACGGTGACGGTCTTGTACTGGCCGTCGGTATGGTCGAAGGCGACCGTGGCGTTGCTGATGGACAGGCTGCCGATCTGCGAATCACCGGTCACGTCCCAGCGGCTGCCGTTGGCCAGCGAGAGATCGCCCACGGCATCAGTGGCGCCCTTCCAGTAGCTGTCGTGGTCGAGAGAGAGGGTGGAGGTGCGGTCGAGGGAGCCGTTGCCGTCGCTGTCGATCGCACCATCGGAGAAGCGAATGTCTCCGAGGGCCACTACGTTGCGTTCGAAGGAAACGGTGTTGGCGCGGTCCGAGCGGAACTCGGCCAGACGACCGTTGCCGCCTTCGATGCGGGTGCCATTGCTGGCGCGCAGGGTGGCCGCATCCAAGCCGAGGCCCGCCGACGCGGCGGCGTTGAGCGTACCGCCTTGCAGATCGATGACGCCGCCGTTCAGCGCGCGCGCGGCGTAGGCGCCAGCGCCTTCGGTGGTGACGGTCGTGCCCGAGGCCTGCAGGGAAGCTCCATCGACGGCATCCAGTCCGTGCGATGCCACGCCGCGGGTCGCCACAGCGGTGCTGCTCAAGGTAGCCGTGCTGCCGGACCCCGAAGCCACCACGCCGCGTGCGGCATTGCCCTCGGTGAGAATGTGGACGCCGTCCAGGATCAACGCGTTGTTGCCGCCGTATGCTGCGGCACCCTTGGAGTTCTCACCGGTGGTGTGCACGCTGCCGCCTCTCATGCGCAACAACGAGCCATCACCTTCGACATCGACCCCATCGCCCCAGTAACCTGTGGTGGCGACGTCGGTGTTCTGCAGGCTGATCTGGCCGCCGGACGAGGCGACCACGCCGGCCGCGCCAAACGGAAGCCCACTGGCGTCGGCGGTGCGGTTGCCCGCGGTTTCGATACGCGCGTTGCTGACATTGGCGGTGCTGCCGCCCGCGGCCCAGATGCCGCGACTGCGGTCGCCGGCGGTGGTGATGCGGCCGCCGTCGATGGTTGCACTGGCGGTGTCGCTCAGCAGTACCCCGTGGGAATTTTCGGTGGTTGTCTGGATATTGGACCCGGCGACGTTCACCCGGGTACCGGCATTTCGCGCGGTGATGCCATTGGAATCGTTGGCGGTGAGGCTGGAGCTGATGATGTTCAACTCTGCTCCCGCCAGCGCGGCGGCACCATGGGCCCGGTTGCCCCCGACGACGGTGCTGTTGCTCAAGGTCACCACGGCATCGGCGCCGCGCGCGAACGCGCCGATGGAGCCAAGGCCGGAGGTGTTGATGGACAGGTTGTCGGCGTTGATCGTGCCTCCGGTGGAATAAAGGCCGTAGGCTTCCTGGCCGGTCGTGCTGACTTGGCCGCCTGCGAGGGTGATACGGCTGTCGGCGCTGTCCACGACGACACCGTGGGAGTTCAGCCCGGTGGTGGCGACGTTGGTGGAGGTGGTGTCGATGCGGCCCGCGCTGGTGGCATACAGGCCGTACGACCTTGCGCCGATGGTACTGATGGAGGTGTCACGCACATCCACATGTGCACCATTGTCGGCGGAGACGCCATGGCTGTTGAGCCGGTCCGCGCGACCCGAACGAATGGTGGTGCCTTCAATGACCGCGTGGCCGCCCAACGTGGCGACAACGCCGGAGGACAAGGAATTGATGGTGCTTTCGCGGAGGTTCAACCGCGCGCCGGAGCCGCCGGCGAAGGCGGCCGGGCCATTGCTGTTGACGGTCACGCCGACGGCGTTGATGGAGCCGCTCGCGCCGGCCGTGCTGCTGCCGGCGAGCAGACCGACCGAGCCGCCCATGTTGGTGATGACGGTGCCCTGGCCAGCGCTGTCGCGGCCCAGGTTGACCACGCCATGGTCGGTCGCACGTACGCCATCGGCGTAGATCGCCGCCGTACTGATGCGGCCGCCGTTGAAGGTGACTTCACTGCCGGCGCCGGTGGCCTGCACGCCGCGCCCGTTGTTGCCGGTGGAGCTGAAGGTGACGCCTTGGGCCACAATCTGGCCGCCAGACACGGCGTTCAGGCCAGGCGACACGTAGCCCGACGTGGAGATGGTGCTGTTGTTCAGTTCGATGCGACTGCCGACGCCATCGGCGATGGCGCCGGAGGCCTGCTCGCCGCTGGTGGTCAGGGTCATGTCCGAGGCGATGATCGTGCCGCCGTTGATGGCGCTGACGGCATGGCCGAGATAGCCGGGATCACCCACGACGGTGTCACTGGTTGCATCGACATGGATGCCGTCGGCAACGATCGGCAACGCGGTGGCGGCGTTTGTTGCCGTCATCGCAAGTACCGAAGCGATGGCTAAAGACAGGACCCGCTGTACGGAGACGTCAGACTTCATCGTGTGCAACCTCGTAGTGTCGGCATTGACATGCCAGGAAGGGCGAGGTCGCAACGGTAGGCAGGGGGTCAATCGGACAACATGCAATTAGTTGTAAATGCGGTGACGGTCACAAAAATATTCATTGGCGATTCACATCCGTTTTCAATTAGGCCGGGATTGATCTTCGGCGTATATCGATGCGATAGGCTATTTATATGTTCACCTCGGCGCCGCGGGCGTCATGAAATTCCAAGGCTCAACGCTTCAGCCGCCTGTCGCCGCAGTGATCGTCTTCCCATGGAGCCTCCCGCGCTGGCGACTTACAGCGACGCCGGTTGAACGATGTAGCGTTCCCAGTAGCCGGCAAGCTGGGCCCTCTTGCGCTCGCCGAGTTCGCTGCCGAGGGCCTGCTGTATCCCGGCCGCCTCTGCGCCACGCCCGGTACGGTGCAGCTCCCGTGCCGTTTCGAGCAGGGCCCGTTGGCGCACGGTGAGGTTGCCGAAGGGATCGAAGTAGGAATCCAGGCGCGCGGCGTCGGTCACCCCGGTCCAGGTGAAGCGCGCGTCGCCCGCGTCTGCGGCGATGGCGCGATAGCGGTCCACCGCCATGGCGGGGGTAATGCGTGCTTCGAGCAGGTCCAGGCGTGTTTCCATCAGCCGGGCCTCGGGCGAGTCCTGTTCCGCCTTGAGTGCCTGCACGGTGTCGCGGACGAACGCGCGATCGATGTTGCCAGTGGCGGATTGGACGCCCAGAAGGTTGAAGCTGGCGACCGCCACCCGATAGTCACGGCGCTCCTGCTGGCGCACCTGCGCCTCGGTGGGCTTGCCGAGGCTGGACGGCTGGACGATGCGCACGTCGGCGGCATCGGCGAGGATCGCTTCGATATCGCGCTTGTGGAACTCGCCGACCACTACTACCACCGTGCCGCCAGGATGCGCCTTCGCTGCTGCGGCCACCCGCTGGGCCTGCAGGTAGGTGCGATAGAGATACAGCCTGCGCGGCAGATCATCGGTTGCGCGCTTGGCCGGGGTCGCGGCCCACTGCGCGATGCGCGCCACATTCCTTGCGTCGTCGGCGTGGAAGATATCCCGGGTGAGATGGCTCGGGGACGGGAACGAAAGGAACTGCTGGAATCCGCTGGCCGGGCGCAGTTCCGGCGCTGCGCCCAGGTCCAGGCCGAACCCGAGCCGGGCGTCCTCCACCGGCGGCTCCCAGTCGATGGGGCACAGGTCGATCCCGTTGCGCCGGGCGAAGGGGACCACGAGGTCCTGGACCTCGTAGGTGAACTCGTAATAGTCATTGCGCGCGAAAGCCTCGGGCGAGCGCTCGATGCAGATCGCGTCGGGCTTGGCATGCGCCAGGAAAGCAGCAAGCAGGGCCGGCCGATCATTGCGGGCCACGAGCTGGGCCGCGTGGTCCACGCCCAGTACGATAACGGTTGTCTTTCCGTCCACTGGCCTGGATGCAGCTCCAGCCGCGCCAGACATGAGCAGCAACGCAAAGGAGAAAAACAGACGCTTCACACGCGCTCCTTCAATTCCATGTGAGTTCCAATCTAGCGCGCACGAGGCGCTGGCTTCCTGTGCCATTGGTTGTAGTCACGTGGGCCACATCGACAGGGCAACGACGTGGCTACAGAAGCCAGAGTGCGGCGAGCAACGCCGGCGGCATCACCAGGATGCCCAGGCGCAGGAAGGTCAGCGCACTCACGTCTTCGCCTTCGCGACGAAGCGCCACCAGCCAGAGCATGGTGGCGAGCGAGCCGGTCACCGACAGGTTGGGGCCGAGGTCCACGCCGATCAGCAGGGCGGCGCGGGTCTGCGTCGGCAGGTCGGCCATCTGGCCCAGCGAGCCGGCCACCAGGCCGATCGGCAGGTTGTTGGCCAGGTTGCTCAGCACCGCGGCCGCGCCACCGGCCAGCCAGCTGGCTTCACCGGGCGAGGTGCGTGCAAAGGCTTCCAGTGCGTCGGCCGCGAGGCGAATCACTCCGGTCTGCGCCACCGCCTCGACCAGCACGAACAGCCCTGCAACCAACGGCAGCACGCCCCAGGAGACATGCCGCAGGATCGCCAGCGGGGTGCGGCGCTGGCGCAGACGGATGATGGCCAGGGTGGCGGCACCGGCGCAGAAGGTGGTCAGGCCCAGCGGCCCGTTCATCGCCGAGGTGACCAACAGCACGCTGCCGGTGACACCGACGCCGATCGCGCACAGGCGTCCGCCATCGGACAGGGGCCGTTGGTCGGCCACGGCCGCCAGTGGCGGGGCGATCTGGCGCCGATGCGCCAGGCGCAGCACCAGGTAGGTGACCCCGATGGCGGCCAGCGAGGGCAGGGTGAACTGCCGCAGCCATGCGGCCAGGGAGGGCATGTGATCGCCGAAGACCACCAGGTTGGCGGGATTGGAAATGGGCAGCACGAAGCTGGCGGCGTTGGCCACGAAGGCGCAGACGAACAGATACGGCAGCGGGTTGGCGCGGGCGGCCTTGCAGGCGGCATAGACCGC
Source organism: Stenotrophomonas sp. Steno-Z1 (assembly GCF_056393175.1). Taxonomy (NCBI): domain Bacteria; kingdom Pseudomonadati; phylum Pseudomonadota; class Gammaproteobacteria; order Lysobacterales; family Lysobacteraceae; genus Stenotrophomonas; species Stenotrophomonas sp. Steno-Z1. The sequence goes on from NZ_JBWJPB010000001.1 coordinate 1,033,958, forward strand.
CGGCGTGAGCACCACGGCGGTGGCGTCGTTGGAGAGGAAGACCGTGACCAGGGTGCCCACCAGGAACACCAGGTCGAACAGGCGTTGTCCCGAGCCCTTGGCGTGCTTCACCGCATACGCGGCCAGCCAGTCGAACAGCCCTTCCTGCCGTGCCAGTTCGGCCAGCACCATCATGCCGATCAGGAAGAGGTAGACGTCGGCCCCTTCGGCCACGGCGGCGATGGCTGCGTTCCATGGCAGCAGGCCGGTGACGGTCAGCAGCGCGGCCGCGCCTAGCGCCCAGGCGTATTCGGGAACGCGCCACGGGCGAAAGATGACACCGCAGGTGGCGACGGCGGTGACCGTCCAGATGATCAGGGACGTGGTTGGAATGTGCATCGATGGCTCGGGAAACACTCAAAGGCTGGCGTTGGACGCCGGTGTTGCGGGTTCGGCGGTGGTATCGCTGGCCTGGGGCCGGGTCTCCGGCATGGCCATGGCCAGGACGAAGGCCAGGGCAGCGATGGCCGCCAGGGTCAGGAACGCGACATCATACCCAGCGAACTGCACGATCAACCCGGCCAACCCTGGACTGAGGGCGGCGCCCAGCCCGAATGCGGTGGACACCGCGCCCAGGGTGACGTTGAAGCGACCGGTGCCCTGGGTCAGGTCACTGACGATGACGGGGAGCAGGGCACCGAAGATGCCGGCACCAATGCCGTCGAGCAGCTGCACGCCCAGCAGCCAGGCGGGCGCGTCGGACAAGGGATAGAGCACGCCGCGGATCGGCAGGATGAGGAACGCTGCCAGCAGCAGCGGCCTGCGTCCCCAGGCGTCGGCCCGGTGTCCGACCAGCAGCGCGGCCGGCACCATGACCAGCTGTGCCGCCACGATGCAGGCGGCGGTGAGCGTGGTGGCCAGCGCCGGGCTGGTCTGGGACAGCTTCTGGCCCACCAGCGGAAGCATCGCCGCATTGGCCAGGTGGAACAGCGCACAGCAGGCCGCCAGGGTCATCAACGTTCGGTTGTGCAGCAGCCGCAGGACCGAGACGGGCGCTGGCGCGTCCTGGCGGGGGAAGGGCAACCCGCGCGCGCGCTCGTGGTCGATGGCCGCCGCCGGAATCATCAGCACCGCCGCGATGCTGGCCAGCGTCATCGCCGCCATCAGGTAGAACACCACGACCGGCCCGCCCACATACGCCAGCCCGCCGGCCAGCACCGCGGCAACCGCGTTGCCTGCATGATTGAAGGTTTCGTTACGCCCCATGCGCCGTGCGAATACCCGCGGGCCGCCGATCCCCAGCGATATGGCCGCGATGGCCGGAGCGAAGACCGTGCCGGCGACCGCGCTCACCGCCTGGGTGATGGCGACGAGGGTGAACGACGTGGTCCATGGCAGCACCAGACAGCTGACGGTGACCAGCATCGCGGCGATCACGATCGTCGCCCGCTTGGCGTTCACCCGGTCGATCAATGCCCCTGCGGGCGTCTGCGCGACCAGGGCGGTGAGCCCGGCCACGGTCATGACCGCGCCGATGCTGGCCGGTTCCCACTTGTGCACCGCCAGCAGGTAGATCGCCAGGTAGGGCCCCAGTCCGTCGCGCACATCGGCAAGGAAGACGTTGACCGCGTCGAGCGCGCGATCCGGCGCGCGGGACGACTGCAGGGCGGGCGGCGATGGATTCACGTGCGCAGGTTTGATCGCGGGGTCGGCACGTTATGCGCGCGCGTCCGTGACGGCTGTGTGGCGCGGGGGAGTGTGCTCGCTGGCGGCCGTTGTTCAGCGTTTGTGCACCGGCTGGATGGTCGCCATGCCGCCCTGTGGGCGTGGCGCCGAGGCGCTGCACCCGGCAAACAGACCCAGCGCATTCCCCCGGCGATTTGCTGTTGCAGGTTGGGCGGAAGGTGGTGGTCTGTGCAGGTAACGTTCAACGCAGCTCCGCCCATGGCTGCCGATCTCACGCAGCACGATCAGCGCATCATTCTTCGTGGCAGCCGCGCGCGCACCGCGTTGCTGGTGCTGGCAAGGGATTGCGCGGGCACGTCAATGGCGAACCGGACGCACAGCGCCCCACCCGCGGCTGACAATGAAATCGAGTACGCCCACCACCAGCAGCGACGCACCCACCAACGGGAACAGCACCCCGCCGACGCACAGCAGCGCGAACACGGTGGCCACCGTTCGCCGTTGCCTGGGCAATGCAGGCACGCCCATGTTGCCGATCGGCCGCCGCTTCCACCACATCACCGCGCCGCTGATGCACAGCATGAGGACCGCGGCGCAGGCGGTGAGCAGGAACAGGCGATTGACCGTGCCGTATTCCTGTCCCAGGTGCACGTTGATCCCCCATTCCAGCCCACGCCCCAGCGCGCCGTAATCGGCGTAGCCCATGTCCAGCAGCACGCGGCCGCTGTACTGGTCCAGGTGCACCACGCGCTGGCCTGCGAGGTCCTCGGGGTAGACCGAGGCGGTATACACGCCCATCGGACCGCGCGGCAGCGCCACGCTGTAACCGGGTGCCAGGCCGAGGCCGTTGAAGCGTTGCAGCGCCGCGTCGATGCCGATGCTGCCGGGTTGGGCGGAAAGATCGCCCAGTGCGCCTCCGCCGTTCCCCTCGTGCCCGGCGTGGCTATCGGCGGGAGCGTGTTGGGCGTGGGGCAGGGAGGACACCGGCAGTTGCGCCTGCTGCAGCGACCAGGTGGTCGTGCTGGCGTCGGCCAGCCGCTGATGCGACATCGGCACCTGCACGCGCACGCCGGCCGGATAGCCGTAGTCCTGCCCGTTGGCCCACGCGTTGACCTGCTTGCCCCACACCACCGACCAGGGCATGCCGGTGACCGCGAGGAACAGCAGCACCAGCCCTACCCAGACGCCGGTCACCGCATGCAGGTCGCGCCAGAACAGGCGCTGGCCCGGTCGCCCACGCACCGTGCTGACGCCGCCTTTTCGTCCTCGCGGCCACCACAGGTAGACACCGGTCAACACCAGCAGGATGGCCCAGCCGGCGGCGATCTCGATCAGCGCACGGGCATAGTCGCCGAGCAGGTCCAGGCTGTGCAGGCGGCGTACGACGCCGGCGAACGTGCCCTTGTCCGGCAGGTGCCCGAGGATGCGCGCCGAGGCGGGGTCGACGTAGTAGACCTCGCGCCGACCGTTGGCCTCCAGCACACCGATTTCCACGCTGCCATCGCGGCGCTCCGGGGTGGTGTAGCGGAACACTTCGCCACGGGTGAGGGCAGTGACGGCGGCGATCTGGGCGCTGGGACGTGTGCGGGCGTGCCGCGGGTCCTCCACGACCTTGAGGTCATGGTGGACCCAGCGGTCTATCGGCTTCTGGTAGAGGTAGACCGCACCGGTCAGCGCCAGCCAGGCAATGAACGGCAGCACGAACAGCCCGGCATAGAAGTGCCAGCGCCACACCGCACGGTAGAAGCGCCAGCGATCGGGCGACGGCGGCGAGGTAGCGGTATCCATGTCAGAGCTCCCGGGTTCAGCTCAGGTAGAGCGCGCGGCCGTCCCCCGGCGAGTAGCCGGACGAACCGCTGTCATACCACGCGTAGACGTAGAACCGGTCGGTGGCGTTCTTCAGTTGCAGGGCCAGGCTGTTGCGCGCATCCAGGCGGTAGCTGGCGCTCAGGTTCAACAGCGCATAGCCGCCGTAACGGCCCAACGTGTTGGTGCGCTCCACGAAGTAGTCGCCCTGGCCGTTGCCCCAGGCACTGAAGGTCCAATCGGGGGTGGGCGTATATTCCACGCCGACGGTGGCCAGCCAGTTCGGCACGTTCTCGATCTGCCGGCCACGGGTCTGCGGTGCGCCGGGGTCGGGTATCTGGATCACCGCTTTCTGTCGCGAGTACGACGCCCACGCGCGCCAGGCCGCGCTGGCCTGCCAGGTGAGCTGCGCGTCCCAGCCGCGGCGCAACGTTTTGCCGACGTTGGCGATCTCGTTCCTGCCTACGCTGCCGTTGACGCCGAGGATGGTGGCCACCTCGTCGGAGGCGCGTTGTTCCCAGTAGGCGAGGCGGGTCTGCAGGCCCTGCACGGGCGCCCACGTCAGCCCGGTCTCCCAGCCTTCGTTGATCGAGGCCGACAGATTGCCGGGCTGGGTGCGGTAGGCGCCATTGCCGCTGCCGATCTGGAAGGTGCGGCCCCAGTTGGCGTAGGCCGTGGTGTGGCTGCCTACGGCATAGGAGATGCTCAGCTTGGGCTGCCTGATCAGGCCGTAGTCGTACACCGGGGCGCGCGTGCCTGCGGCAACCGCGCGGAAATCGCCGTCGATGTGGTCCACGCGGTAGGCTGGCACGATCTTGAGTGCATCGACGGGGCGGATCACCGCCTGCACGTAAGCGCCGCGGGTGTCCAGGTCGAAATCCCAGTCGCGCAGCGTCGCCTGGCGCTCGCGTGCCGCGGTGCGGTAGCGGCGCGCGGTGTTGTCCTGCCATTGCCCGTCCACGCCGGCATCGAGCACGACCTCGGCCAAGGCGGTGTTGGGGCGCCACGTGGTGATGAGGATCAGCCCACGCTGGGTTTCATCGTTGAAGCGCTCCTGCTGCGCGCCGCCGGCGGTGAAGGTGACCCAGCGCTGGTTGCGGTAGCTGTTCTGGTAGGCCTTGGCGTTCCAGTGACCGGCGCTGCCAAGCACGCCATCGGCATGCAGGGCGGTCTGGACGGTCTCGCGCTCACTGCGGTCATCGCGGGCGTAGGCCGGGGACTGGTTGGGATTCGCTTGCACCTCGGGGTAGCTGAGGTAGCCGGCTTCCAGCGCGGCGTTTTTGTAGTAGCGGCTGCTGAGGCCCGCTCGCCAGCGGTCCTCGGGATCGGTGTAGAACCACTTGCCGGCGAAACTGCGCTGGGTGCCATCGGCGTGGTCGCGCTCGCCGTCCGCGCCGCGCCAGCCGACGAAGTAGTTCTGCGACCAGGCCCCAGTCTCGAATCCTTTGGCGAGTTGCACGTCGCGGGTGCCGAAGCTGCCGACGGTGACGCTGAGTTGGCCGTCGTTGCCACCCTGGCGGGTGAGTACGTTCACGTCCCCGGCGATGGCGTGCAGCCCATAACGGGCGTCGTTGGTGCCGCGCACGATCTCCATCGCGCTGATATCCAGCGGGAATACGGCGTCGAGGTACGGCATGCCGCCGGCATTGTCGTTGCTCGGGATGCCGTCGATGAGCAGTTTGACCGCGTTGATGCGGCCTTCGCCATTGAAGCCCCGGAAGGAGAAGCGGCCTGCATCGGTGCCCATGTTGAACTGGGTGACCTGCACGCCGGGCGCGTTCGTCAGCAGCTCCCAGCTGTGATCCACCTTCTGCTGCTGCAGCAGGTCGCCGCCGATGATGTCCACCGAGGTGAATACCGAGCGCGCCGACAGCTCGCGGTCGGCAGCGGAGCGGGCCTGGACGGTGCCCAGGGTGAGTACGGTGCCGTCCTGGGCAACGGCCCGCGATGGCAGCATGGCCGCGCACGCGAGTGCGGCCAAGATCGCCTGGGAAAGCAGGCGGGAAAGGGGAAGTGTGTTCATGGTGCACAGCGTCGAGATGCCGCGACCACCGGGTGATCGAGACAGGCAGAAGAGCCGGCGTGCGAGCCGGAGGCTGGAAAACACGTGCTGGATCCAGCACGCCGCACATGCCTTCACGCCGAAGCGGGGCGTGCGGGACGCAATGGTCGGGTAGGCGCGGTGAGTGCGCCCCGTGCCCGTTGCCGGATCAGCAGCCGAGGGCGACTGGCGGGCCGCGTGCTCCCAGCGTGCCCGTGGGAGGAGCGCGCCGGGCAAGCACCCGCCCGCCCAACGCGCGCAGAATCGGCGGCCACAGCGCAATCCAGAACAGGAGGGCGACCAGCAGGCTGATCATCCGCGCCGCGATCAGGCAGTAGTCGCAGTCCACGCCCATGTCATGCTCGGCGTGGGGATCGGGGGACGCGGGCGTCGTCGCTGCCTTGGAGGTCGCAGCCGCTGCGTGGTGATCCATGCCATGCGCCGTGCCGTCATGCGCCATGCCGTGATGCATGGGGTGGGCAGCCGGGGTCACGGAGCCGGACGACGCGTGATGCGCCGCCATCGGGTGTGGGGTTTGCAACGCAGCGGGTACAGGATGCGCGAGTGCCCGGCTGATCAGCGGGGCGACCACCATCAGGAGCATGGCCAGGCATGCCCAGGCGTGAAGCCAGCGGTGGAGAACGGGTGCGCGCACGGCCCGGATTCTAGGCCATATCCGGCGCCCGACACGGGAATCAGGCCGGGTTTACGCCGGATTGCGACGGTTTGTCGCACCTGGATGGGGATGCTGTGCAGCGCGCGGGGCGATCCCGGCGCGGCGCGACAGCCACTGCTCCTTTGCCGAAGCGCAGGAGCAGCGCGCCTGCGTCAGCGACGGGCGTCGTCCTTGGCCTTGCCTACTTCACTCTGGACCTTGCCCACGTTCTTCTGGACCTTGCCCTCAAGTTCCTGGCCCTTGTCGCCCGTGACCTTGCCGGCGACTTCCTTCACGGTGCCCTTGACCTGGTTCTTGACACCTTCGGTACGGTTCTTGTCCATGTGCAGTATCTCGCTATGTCGCCCTGAGTGGGCGTGGCCATGCTGCTTGCAGGGGGCGTGTGGCGTGAGTGAAATATCGGCGGATTGCGCAAACCCATCCCCAACGGTTCAGGGTTGCGTAGCGCGCGTGCATGTTTCCGGGTGCGGGCTTCGCGCGGGCTGCATCGCATCTGCACCCGCGCTCCACATCGCGGCACCTAGAGTGGACTGCATCCCACCCCCCATGGCGCGCCCGCGTGAACCAGCAGACCTTCGTTTCCCATCCGCTCCCGCGGCGCGCGATGCCCGATAGCTGCCACTTCGATCTGCTGGATGTGAGCGCGCTGCAGGACCCCTGCAGCGGCCGCATCGTGCACCTGTATTCGATGGTGGCGCGCTGCCTGTCCTGCGAGGTGATCTTCAAGGCGCAGGAAGGGCAGGGTTTCGTGAGCACGTCGGTAGCGCGCGTGCTGCGCTGCCCCACCGGGTGCGGCCAGCAATCGCTGCGCGGCGCGGCGCTGCGCCAATGGCGCGCGCAACCGGCCTGACACGCAATGCGCCCTGGAAGATCCAGGGCGCGGGTGTCGCGTGTCACCTGCAGATCAGGCGGGCAGGTCCCATTTTGACTCGCTGGCGGGCACCTGCTTGTAGATGACGCCCGCGAAGTCCACGTGCAGCTCGGTCCATTCGCCCGCGTCACGCTGGGCCAGCAGCTCGAAGTGCTTCGGCTTGCGCTGCGGTGTGCCGCTGACCGTCCAGCCGGCCTTCTTCACCGCCGCCACGACGCTGCGAGCATCCGCAGGTGCATCGGGGTGAGCGTGCTTGGGCCCGTGATGCGGCTTCTTGTGTTCCACCTCGACAAAGCTCCCGCCTTTCCTGGCGATGCGGGCCACCTTGATTTCCGATGGGCGTTGCTCCCCTTCCAGGCGGACGGCCAGCCCCGGCGCGAGCGCGAAGGCCTCCGCGCCCTTCGGGCCGAGGTCTGCCAGGTAGGCGTGCTGGTCGCACATCACGGTGAACCGATGGGCGAAGACGTGCTCGATGACGCCGGCGATGGCGATCTTTTCATGGTGCGGCATGCATTTCTCCTGAGAGCGCCCAACCGCGGGCGCTCTCCATCAATGCGGGTCAGGGCCGGGGTTTCAAGCAGTGGCCGGTTGCCGTGCCTTGTTCGTTCATCATCGCCGGTGGCCGGCCTAGCAGGCCGCCACGGCCTGCGCATGCGGCAGGCGGGCGTGGCGGCGCACGGCGACCGGCTCGAGGGTGAACGCCGCCACCGCATGCCGTAGCCCCGACGCCTGGACATTGAGTTCGGCGGCGGCCGCGGCGGCTTCTTCGACCAGGGCGGCATTCTGCTGCGTGGTCTCATCCATGCGGCCCACGACCGCGTTGACCTGCTCGATGCTGGTGGCCTGCTCGCGCGATGCGGCGGAGATCTCCTGCATGATGTCGGTCACCCGCTGGACGCTGGTCACCACCTCGCCCATGGTGGCACCCGCGGCGCGCACCTGCAGGGAGCCCTCGGCCACCCTGGCCGAGGAGTCGTCGATAAGTGCCTTGATCTCCCTGGCCGAACCGGCCGCGCGTTGCGCCAGGCTGCGCACTTCGGCAGCGACCACGGCAAAGCCACGCCCCTGGTCGCCGGCGCGCGCGGCTTCCACCGCGGCATTGAGGGCGAGGATGTTGGTCTGGAAGGCGATGCCGTCGATCACGGTGGTGATGTCGGCGATGCGGCGGGAGGCGGTTTCGATGCCGTCCATCGTGCTGACGACCTCGCCCACGATCTCCCCGCCACGACTGGCCACCACGGCGGCGTCAATGGCCAGGCAATTGGCCTGGTCTGCCGAGGCGGCATTCTGCCTGACGGTGGAGGTCAGCTCTTCCATCGACGCGGCGGTTTCTTCCAGGCTGGCGGCCTGCTGTTCCGTGCGTTTGGACAGGTCCTGGTTGCCGTTGGACAACTCGGTCGCCGCATCGGTAATGGACTCGGACGAGACATGGATGCGGCGGACGATATCAGCCAGATTGCCGGCCGTCCGGTTCGCATCGGCGCCCATGGCGGCAAAGACACCGCGGAAGTCGCCCTCCATGCGTGCCGCCAGGTTGCCCGATGCGACCGCGTTGAGGAACGTGGACAGTGCCGAGAGGTTCTGCTCGGCGGTGCCCATCAGGCCGTTGAGGTTCTCCACCATGGCGCGGAAGTCATACTCATAAGCCTCCGGTTCGCCGCGTGCCGAGAAATTGCCCTCGGACGCGGCGTGGGTGAGCTGGCGGATGTCGCGGTTGATGGCAGACAGGTTGGCCTTCACCCGGTCCATGGTCTCGGTGATGATCGCCTTTTCGCCGGGCAGGCGTTCCATGTCGTCGGCCAGGTCGCCCACCGCGTAGCGGCCGATCAGGCGCACCAGCCGCATCTTGATGGCGATATGGGCGTCCACGATGTCGTTGGTGTCGCGCACCATCACGCCGAATTCGCCGGGATAGGCGCTGGCGTCCATGCGGTAGCTGATTTCGCCCCGTTCGTGCCGGGCCGTCATGTCGCCCAGTTCCGTGATGACGCGCCGGATGCGTTGGCGCATCTGCTCCATGGCCTCCAGCAGCTGGCCGGCTTCGTCGCCCCGACCGGAGCCCATCGGCGTGTCCAGATTGCCTTGGCTGACATCCCGGGCGGCCTGCAGGGCCGTGCGCAACGGGCCGACCACGCTGCGCGTCAGCGCGATGGCGATGACCGTTCCCAGCGCCAGTGCCAGCACCGTGGCGCCGATCATGAGCATGGCAAAGCCGCGCGCGGTGGCCGTCACCTGTTCCGCCGTGGCGGCGCTCTTGGCCTCCTGCCAGTCGATGAAGGCGTTGATCGAGGCCAACCACGCCACGAAGGCCGGTTTGGCCCGGGTGAGCATCAGCGCCTTGGCCCCCTCCACATCGCCCGCCTCGCGCCGCCTGCTGACGTCGGTCAGCAGGGGTAGGGTGGCGACCTCGTTGGCACGGATGGCGTCCAGCAGGCCGGCTTCCTTGCCGTCGGTGCTCGCCGCGATCATCGCCGACAGGGGCGTGGCGGCGGCCGCGTAATCGTGGGCGAGGCGGTCGATCTGGCGCGTGGCCTCGGTCCTGGCCCGCGGGTCGTCACTGAGCACGACGTCGCGCAGCGCGATCGCGCGATCATGCACGCTGCCCCTGAAATTGATGGCCAGGCGCTGCTTGACGGCGTTGACGTCGTTGATCGTGTGCAGGTCATTCTCGATGAGGTGCACCCGATGGATGCCGATGAGGGTCAACACGACCATCAGGCCGATGACGGCGGAGAAGCCGACGGTCATGCGCTGGCCGACGCGGAGTTTGCTGACAAAGTGCATGGTGGGGGTAGCCTGGGGAGAGGGCGGGGGATGGGATGTCGAGCGCTAAAGCTGCGCGGTGGACAACCGATATCGGCGGCAGCGCGGTGCGCTTAAAAGGCAGCCGGGCCTGCGTTTACGTAGCGATACAATTTGTGACGCGCGGGTGATGGGCATGCTCCAGCGCGGACAGCAGCGGCAGGCGCGCACGGGCGAACAGGTCTGCAATCGCCGACGCGTCCGCAGGCATTGCCAGCAGATAGCCCTGGATCTGGTCCAGGCCGATGGCCGTCAGCACGTCGAGCTGTTCCTGATGCTCCACGCCTTCGGCCACGGTGAGGTAGCCGAGTTCGTGGGCGAGATGGTGGATCGCCGAGACTTTCGCCCTTGCGCGCGGATCCGTGCCGATGCCGTCGATCAGGGATTTATCCAGTTTCAAGGTGCGGATCGGCAGGTCGGACAGGTAGCTGAAATTGCTGTAGCCGCTGCCGAAGTCATCGACGGCGATCTTGACGCCTGCTTGGGTCATCGCCTGGATCTGCGCGACGGCAGGGGAGTCGGGGCCCAGCCACTCGCCCTCGGTGATCTCGAATTCGACCATCGCAACCGGAATGGCGCGACGCGACAGCTTCGCGCGGATGACCTCCCAGGCAGTGCCGCTGGTGAGATAGCTGCTGGGCAGGTTGATGGAGAGGGGAACCTCCACGCCTTGTGTCCGCCACGCCAGCAGCTGGTCCAGCGCCGCATCCAGCACCCAGTCGGTGACCAGCGCCATCAGCGCAGTCTGTTCGAACACCGGGATGAACTCGAGCGGGCTGATGGGCCCGAGGACGGGATGGTTCCACCGGATCAGTGCCTCGGCGGACACGGGATTGCGCGAAGTGGCGTCGAAACGGGGCTGATACACCAGGTGGAATTCGCCGTTGGCGATGCCACGCTCGGCATCCGAGGCCAGGCGGTAGGCGCGGTGGACCGACTGATCCCGCGCTGCGGAGTACCAGCACAGCGTGCGGCCCGCGTCGAACGCATCGTACAGGCCCACCAGCAGTTTCCGCAGCAACTCGTGGCTGCCTTCGCCACTCTCGATGGGGCAGACGCCGGCATGGAAACGCGGTGACATGGGCACGGCGGCAGCCATCAGCGGACGCAGCATGCGACCCCGCAACTCCAGCACCAGGCTTTCGACCTGGCGCGTGCTGGACATGCTTACGATGAAGGCGAAGCGCGTCACCCCCACGTGGTAGACCGTGGCGATCCCGTCCAGCGCGGTGCGCAGGCGAACCCCGGCGCGGCGTATCAGCGCCTCCAAGGGCTGCAGTCCAAGCACCTGGCCGACCTGGCTGGCCCGGGGGATGTCGAGCACGTCCACGACCACGGCGTAGTGCGTGCCGGTGGCGCCGGAGGCGACGATGCCGGGGAAATCGGCATGCAGCTGGTGGCGACTGGGGAGACCGCTGACCGGGTCCAGCCGGCCGGACAGGTTGCGCAGCTCCAACTGCCCCATCACCAGCTGTGCCAGGCTCGCCAGTTGCTCGCAGTCACGTTGGAGGAACACGCGGGGCGTGGAGTCCATGATGCAGAGGGCGCCGATGGCCACCCCGTTCCTGGCCACCAAGGGCGCGCCCGCATAGAAGCGGAGGTGGGGAGCACCGACCACCAGGGGGTTGTCCTGGAAGCGGGGATCGGCCTTCAGGTCGGCGACCACGAACACGTCATTGGCGGTGATGGCGTGGGCGCAGATGGACGCGCGGATGCACGTTTTGGCCACCGGCAGCCCGATCCGGGACACGAAGCGCTGTTCCACATCGCCCAGCAGCGAGACGAAGGCAACGGGGGCGTCGAAGGTGTAACTGGCAAGGCGGGTGATGTGGTCCAGCGAGGGAAGTGCACCGACATCGGTCATCTTCATCGCGCCGAGAACGGCGCGTCTTTCATCTTCCTGGGTGACGGGGGGGCTCATCGCGTTTCGGCCATAGGGGGGAGTGCGATGGAGCGGCGAACGTGCGCTGCATCGCCGTCCGCTTTCTTCCCCATCGCCGCCTATGTACGAGCCCCGGGGCCATTTGGATTCACCCGACCGCGCAGTCGGCTGAATTAATCAACGCCAGGCGCGACATGCCTGCTGCGCCGCGCAGCGCGTGCCGGAAAGGTGACGCAATTCGTCAAGGTGTTGACGGTGCGGGGCGCACATCGACCTTATGCGGCGGATGACGGGCGCGCCGTCCTATCGCGCCGCCCTCCCTGGCTCACTGCCCCTGCGTAGCGAACCGCAACCGGTTGTGGTCCGGATCCACGACCATCATTTCGCGCCCGCCCCACGGCACGTCGGCCGGCGCGCGGAACACCCCGACGCCGGCTGCCACGAAGGCGCGATGCAGCGCATCCACGTCCGGCACGTGGAAATACACCGCGCCACCGGGTTCGCAGTCGCCGGCATGTTCGCTGAGGAACAACAGCTGCCCTTCGCGGCTGATCTGCACGAACAGTGGCATGCCTGGTTCGAAACGGTGTTCCCAGTCGATCGCGAAGCCCATGCGCTGGTAGAACGGCACGCTGACGGCGGCATCGGTCATGCGCAGTTGGGGGATGACGGTCTGTGGCATGGCGGTCTCGGCAGGCAGGGGGGGGCAGGGCGTGGCTGATGGTAGCGCCGTGGGCGCGGCCGGGCTGTCTACCGGCGATGCCGCGGGCAAGCAGAGGGGGCCGGCTGCGGCAGCCGGCCCCCTCCGCTTTATGCGGTGGCTTGTGCCTGCTGGCCTGCGGCCTCGGCCACCGTGCGTGCCTTGTCGAACGCCGCGGCGGCCTTGGCAGGCGTGGCCAGGTGCTGGAAGCGGACCCGGCCTGGCTGGCCGCGCTTGCCCTTGCGGATGGCCAGCACGCAGGCATCGCGGTCCAGGCGCAGGGTGGTGACCTCGCGCTCGCTGGCGAGCTGCAGGCGCACGACATCCGCGTCGCCGCGTTGGCCGTGCCAGAGCAGGGCGATGTCGGCGACGTCGCGGTCCAGGGCATCCAGCAGGGTGTCCACCAGTGCGGTGCGCACCCCGCCATGGGCGCTGTACTGGTAGCGCCTGTCCACGGCAGGATCGAGTGGGATCACCTGTTGGTCTTCATTTTCGGCGTCAGCCAGCAGCCACTGCGGCTGGCCATGGGCGTCCACCACCAGCGGCCGGTGGCCATCGACGGCGGCGCTGGCCAGGATCTCGGCCGGTGACAGCAGGCGGCGGCCATGGCCGGGGTAGTGCCAGCCGGTGCAGGCATGGTGCTGCCAGTACGCCACCAGCGCGGCGGGCAGGGGGTGGTGGCGGGAGGCGGCCAGCGCGTCGATGTCGGCCGCGCTGGCGGGGCCGTCGCGGCGCACGCCCAGGGCGGTACCCGCGGGCTGCAGGACGTGCGCGGCGAGGTAGCTGGCCACCACGTCCACGGTCTGCTCCAGTGATTCGGCCAGCGTGCCGGCGTGGACGGCGCGCACTTCCGCGAGCCAGTCCAGCACGGACAGATCCTGCGGCCGCTTGAAGTCGTCCTGGTATTCGATGGTGTAGGTGAAGCCACCCGCGCGGCGCGCGTCCACTTCCAGCGCGTTCACCGCGGCCAGCGCGGCATCGCCGAGCAGACGATTGCCGTCGGCGTCGGTCCAGGCCTGGTTGCGCAGGCGCAGGTAGGTGCCGCCGGGCTTGCGCGGGTTGCGCAGGGTGCGCGACACCTCGCCATGGCCGGCGCGGTACCACGGGTCGCAGGCCACGAACGCTCTGGGCGGGTTGGCGGTGACCGTGGCAAACCACTGCGCCGCCTCGGCAGCGCTGGCAAAGCGCAGTGCCAGGTTGACCTGGCCGGCGGCATTGTTTTCGCCGTGGATGACGTTGATGGCGGCGCCCAGGCGGGTCCAGTCATAGAAGGTCTCGCCCTTCCAGCACATCCACCGTTCGGAGACCTCGGTCGCGTCGTGGAAGAACGCCGGGCCTTCGTCGCGCAACGTGTAGCCCTGTAGCTGGAAGGGCGGGGCGACGATGACGTAACCGTCAAAGTAGTGCGTGTTGCCCAGGACGTCCTGGAACAGGGTGGCGCCGCTGGCCGGGTCGCGGCACCAGGCGAACGCGGCGGTGCCGCCCGCCAGTTGGCCCAGGGCCTGCAAGGTGATGCGGGTGTCCGGCGTGCCGTCGGCACGCGCCTGCTGGAGGCGCGCATGCAGGCTGGCCAGTTCGCGTTCGGCCTTGCCATCGAGCGCGTCCTGCAGCCTGGCCTGCAGATCGGCCGTGCTGAAGGGATCGAACGCGGCATCGGTGCGCGCACCGGGTTCCCGTGCGGGCCCGTCGATGGCGGTGGCGCGATGATGGAAGGCGCGTACCTGGGTCGGCTGCTGCTGGAGCAGCGCCAGCGAGCTACCCAGCAGCAGGAGGTACTTGAGCTGCGCGCGCGAGGCGCTGTCGTCCGGCAACGGCCAGTCCAGCACGAGCGCGGCCACGTCCAGGGCCGGCTGGGTGCGCTTGTCCCAGGTATGCACGCTGACGCAGTAGGTGGCGGCAGCGGCGATGTGGGGCGATTCGCGCAGGCGCTGCATGACCTGCGCATGCAGCGGCGGCGACCAGCAGCCGTGCAGTGCCCAGTAGACGCCTCGCACGTAGGCCTGTTCTTCCCAAAGCCGATCGATCAGGAAGCTGGCGGTATCGGGATCCTGCTTGCCGAGCTCGCCCAGGCTGTTGTACAGGCTGGACAACACGGCCTCGCTGGCCGGCTGGCCGGCGGCCATGGCCGCCGATTCCGCCTGCAGGGCCTGGCGCAGGGTGGGGGCGAGGTCGGGCGTGCCCAAGCCGTCCAGGACGCGCGGCGACCAATGGTCGTCCTGGCGCGCCTGCACGCGCGCCAGGGCCCAGTGGAACAGGCGCTGGCGCTGGGCGGTGTCCAGCGCGGCCTGGAATGCCTGGATGGCCTGCCCGAGCCGGTCCACCAGCACGCTCTTCACCGGTGCCCGCGCGAGCAGCGCCATCAGCGGCTCGAACAGGCGGGCATCGCCCCAGAGCGCCTGCAGGCCCGCAAGAACGGCGTCGGCTCGGGCGTCGGCATCCATTTCGGCGCTGATGTCGCCCGCGGGTGGCTCCTCGCCGATCAGGGCGATGAGCATGGGCACCAGCCCGTCACCCGGATCGGTGATGCTCGCGCAGATGTCCGGCAGCAGACGCCGCTGCAGGCGCGGCGCCAGCTGCGGCAGGGCGCGCTGCAGCAGCGCGCCACGGCTGTGCAGGGGGCTGCCCAGCACGAAGCGGATGGCCCATTCGCGGTCTTCGTCGGTGTCGGCCAGCTCCGGACGACGCGTCAGGCGGATGGCCATCGCTTCGCGGGTGGCCGGCGCGGCGGCCGCGACGCCCTCGGCAAAGCTGGGCGCATCCCAGATGGTGAGGAGGTCGTCGGCCAGGTGGCGCAGGTGTGCCCGTGCCTCGGCGGCGATCACCTCCGTGCCCAGCAGGGTCTGTGCGTGCTCGAGCATGTCCAGCACGCGCGTCATCAGGTCGTCCCACGCCAGCAACGGGGTGACCACCTGCAGCAGGGCATCGCCATCGCCGATCAGCGGCAGGATCGGATGCAGGGTTTTCACCGCGTCCAGCGGGGCGTGCGCGGTGGCGGCCATCAGGCGGGTGGCGCGGTCGGCCGCGGCACCGGCGGGCTGGCCGAGGTGGTTCTGCAGGTAGGCGCGCAGCGCCCACACCGCCGTCGCGTCCGCCTGGATGCGGTCGAGCGACTGCAGGGCCTGCGCGGCATCGAAGGCGTCGGGGTCGTTCTGCAGCGCGAGGGTGAGCTCGTCCACCAGCTCCATGCCGACGGTGTGCGGGGATACCGCCATGGCGCGCAGCCGTTGCTGCAGCGGTGCAGCCGTGTCGATCTGGGCGAGGATCAGCAGGCGCGCGCGACGGTGGGCAAACCCGGGGACGACCGCGATGTCGGCGTCATCGGCCAGGTGCCCGAACACGGCGACGAAGGCCTGCAGCAGCGGCACCTCGGTCGGCCCGATGGCCGCCAGCACCTTGGCCAGGCGCGCGTCCTGCCCCAGCAGGCTGGCGTGCAGTAGCCAGTACAGGGCCAGGTGGGGGTCGCCGGCCAGGCGTGGCAGTTCCTTCCGGAAGCAGCGCTGGTCGTCGCCCTGCTCGGGGAACAGCGGGATGTAACAGGTGTACGCGTCGACGGCCAGGGTGTTGGGGCTGTGCAGGGCGTTGCCCTGGTGGTCGCGGGCGGGCAGCGCGAGGGCGTGCATCAGCCACTGGTAGCGTGCCAGCAGCGCGGGGCTGTCGCCGGCCCGGGCGTCGGGCGTGCAGGCGTATTCGGCCAGCAGCGCGGCTTCGGAGTCTTCGCCCCTGGCCAGCCGGGCGCGGCAGGCCAGATAGTCCTCGAGGCTGGCAAAGCGCAGCTCCAGCTGCCGTGTTTCGTGATCCTGCCACCACACGCTGCCGTCGCCGCGCAGGTCCAGCAGGGTGTAGTTGTCGCCGCTGTCGTCGAGCACCACGAAGCCGGACAGGGTCTTGTCGATGCCGCCGAAGTACAGCGGGTTGCGCGACAGGTGCGCGTGGACCAGGTCGTCGAGGTCGGCCTGGGCGACATCCGTATCGATCGCCGCGGCAATCGCGGCAGTAACGGGCAGCGCATAGAAGCGCGACAGGGAAGCGGTGTGTTGCATGGGACATCCATGTTGTTGAAGTGACCCGCGCGGCGCGACCGGCGCAGGATGACGGCGGCGTATTCCCCACGCTGCCGTCACATTCTAGGCGGAGCGCGACAGCGGCAGTCAATCCGGTTGGCCCTGCGCGGGCCTGCGGTTGGACGGCGAAGGCGACGAACAGAGGGTGGCCGTCCGTGAAACCGGACGCGCGGAGGCGTGCGCCGAGCAGACGCACCGCGATCGCGGTATCTGCGTGACCGCAGAAAGGGGGGGCGGGTGCGTTGGTCGGGTCGATTGCACTGCCCCATGCCGGCGTCGGTGCATCGCTATCGGCGCGAATCCACCGCAATCACCGTCCGTTTGATGCGGATTGAGGGCGCTCGAAAAGAAAGTCTTAATGATTCAGTGTGCGTCATCAGTGAGCTGCACCTAGGGCGAATGGATAAGCACATGCCGTTTGCGCATGTCGGTTCACGCAACTGTCGTGCCAGGTTCACGGCGCATTGATTGGGCAGGAGAGTAGATTCGAACCACGCCCCAAGTAGTGGCTGGGGTTTCCCCCCGTCTTCGCGGTTTTCTCCTGAATATTGCTTGCGCCGGACAGTCCGGTTCGAGGTGGAGGTTGCTGCGTCGTGTTTCTCTGCCATCGAGTCCCCCATGCCCACGCACCCGCTTCCCCTCGCGTCTTCTGCCAATCGTGCAGACGCTCTCCCACATCCTGATGCCATCCGCGTACGCCGGGCCCCGCCGTCGCTGCTGCAACGCGGGCTGGTGGGTCGTTCCAATGCTGCGCCGGACGCTGCACGCCGCGTGCTGTTCGTGGCGTCGGAGATGGCCGACTACGTGAAGGCGGGCGGTCTGGGCGACGTGGCGGCAGCATTGCCACGTGCGCTGCGCGACCGCGCCGACATGCGGGTGCTGATCCCGGGCTACAGCGAAGTACTCGCGCGCACCGGCCCGATCCAGGTGGTGGGCCAGACCGAGGCGCACGCCGCACTGCCGGCGTGTGTGATCGGCCACACCGTGCTGGAGGATGGCCTGCCGGTGTATGTGCTGATCTGCCCGGAGCTGTACGAACGCGACGGCAGCCCCTATGTGGACAACGCCGGAGAGCCGTGGGCGGACAACGCCGTGCGGTTCGCCACGCTGTCGCGCGCCGCGGCACTGATCGCCGCGGGTGAAGTGGGCATGGAGTGGCAGCCGGACCTGTTGCATCTCAACGACTGGCCCTGTGCCTTGGCCGCTGCCTACGTGCGCTGGCTGGGCAGCGCGGCGTCGTGCCTGCTGACCATCCACAACCTGGCCTACCAAGGCCTGTTCCCCAGCGCGCTGGCGGCGGACCTGGGCATCGACGAGGCGCAATGCGAGGCGCTGGCGTTCCATGGGCAGCTGTCGTTCCTGCGCGGTGGCATCGTGCATGCCGACCAGGTGAACACGGTGAGCGTCAGCTACGCCGCGCAGATCACCGCGCCGGCCGAAGGCTGCGGACTGGACGGGCTGCTGTCGGGCCGCGCCGCGCTGGGCCACCTCAGCGGGATCGTCAATGGCATCGACGCCAGCTGGGACCCGAGCACGGACCGGCACCTGCCGGCGCACTTCGACGTGCGCAGTTTCGACGGGCGTGACCACAACGCGCGCCACGTGCGCCGCGCCTTCGGGTTGCCGGAGAGCCGTGGGCCGTTGTTTGCGGTGGTCTCGCGGCTGGTGCACCAGAAAGGCCTGGACCTCACCTGCGACGTCGCGCCGCAGATCGTGGCCGCCGGTGGGCAGCTGGTGATCATCGGTGGCGGCGAGCCGGCGATCGAGGAGCAGGTGCGCGCGCTGGCGCGACGCTTCCCGGGCAGCGTGTCGGCGTATATCGGATTCGATGAAACCCTGGCGCGGCGGATGTTCGCCGGTGCCGATTTCCTGCTGATGCCGTCGCGGTTCGAGCCGTGCGGGCTCAGCCAGATGTATGCGCAGCGCTTTGGCTGCCTGCCCATCGCCCATGCGACCGGTGGGCTGATCGATACGGTGGACGACGGCGTCACCGGCTTCCTGTTCAACGGCCCGGACGCGGACATGCTGCGCCGCTGCGTGCAGCGCGCCTTCCGCACCTTCCGCCAGCCGCGCCTGATGGCCGCCATGCGTCGCGCAGCCATGCTCCGCCCCAGCGGTTGGGAGGTGGCAGGCACGCACTACATCGACCTGTACCAGCGCACCGCCGAGGCGCGCGCATGACGATGGGGTGCGAATTGCTGGTGCCCGCACCGCAGGGGCAGGACGGCGCTTCAGCTGCGCCGGCCGCCGATGAGCCGATGTCCGCGGCGTTGGCTGCGCTGGCTGCTGGCGCCCCCGGCGACGCGTTCGCGCTGCTGGGGCCACACCAGGACGGCCACGGTCGCTGGCGGCTGCACGTATTGTTCCCCGGCGCGTTGGCTGTGCAGCGGCGCGACGCGGGGGGGCGCTGGCAGCCGATGGCGGCGCTGGGCGACGGCGTGTTCGTGTCCCCGTGCGAGGGCGCGGCGGTCGCGCTGCTGCGGGTGGACTGGGGCACGCATCAGCAGGAGATCGAGGACGTGTTCGGCTTCGGGACCCAGTTGGACGCGGCCCTGCTTGCCGGCATCCCCGCCGGGGATCCGCATAGTGTCCGTACCGGCCTGGGTGCGCAGCTTGCGGTCGACCAGGGCGTGCAGGGCGTGCGCTTCTCGGTCTGGGCGCCGAATGCGCGCCGGGTCGCGGTGGTCGGTGAATTCAACGGCTGGGATGGCCGGCGCCATCCGATGCGGTTGCGGGCCGAGGCCGGCGTCTGGGAAATCTTCGTGCCGCGCGTGGCGGCCGGGGCACGTTACAAGTTCGAGATCATCGCCGCCGACGGCGCGCACCTGACCGACAAGGCCGACCCGATGGCGCGCCAATGCGAGCCGCTGCCGGGCACCGCGTCGGTGGTGGGATCCGATGCAGGCCATGCATGGCAGGACCAGGCGTGGATGCAGGCGCGCGCCGCCAATGCCGCCGGTGCGATCTCCATCTATGAACTGCATGCCGGCTCCTGGCGTCGCGGTGCCGATGGCGCGGTGCTGGACTGGGACCAGTTGGCCGATGCGCTCATTCCCTACGTGCTGCAGCTGGGCTTCAGCCACGTGGAACTGCTGCCGGTCAGCGAGCATCCGTTCGGTGGCTCGTGGGGCTACCAGCCGCTGGGGCTGTATGCGCCCACCGCGCGCCATGGCGATCCGGAAGGGTTCGCACGCTTCGTGGACCGCTGCCACCAGCAGGGCCTGGGCGTGATCGTGGATTGGGTGGGCGCGCATTTCCCCTCCGATGCGCACGGCATGCAGCGCTTCGACGGCACCGGCCTGTACGAACACGAAGACCCGCGCCAGGGCCTGCACCCGGACTGGGACACGCTGATCTACAACTACGGGCGCAGCGAGGTGTCCGGGTTCCTGATCGGCAGCGCGCTGGAGTGGATCGATCGTTTCCATATCGATGGCCTGCGCGTGGACGCAGTGGCGTCGATGCTCTACCGCGACTACAGCCGCGAGGACGGGCAGTGGATTCCGAACGCGCATGGCGGCCGCGAAAACCTGGAGGCCATCGATTTCCTGCGGGCACTCAACAGCGCCATTACGACCACCCATCCCGGGGTGGTGGTGATCGCCGAGGAGTCCACGGCGTGGCCCGGCGTGACCGCGCCGGCCGCCGAGGGCGGGCTGGGTTTCTCCCACAAATGGAACATGGGCTGGATGCACGATACGTTGAGCTACCTGCAGCGCGACCCGATCCACCGCTCGCACCACCACAGCGAGATGACCTTCAGCGCGATGTATGCGTTCTCCGAGCAGTTCGTGCTGCCGCTCTCGCATGATGAAGTGGTGCATGGCAAGGGCTCGTTGCTCGGCAAGATGCCGGGGGACCGCTGGCAGCAGCTGGCCAACCTGCGCGCCTACTACGGTTTCATGTGGGCGCACCCGGGCAGCAAACTGCTGTTCATGGGCGGCGAGTTCGCCCAGGCCACCGAGTGGAACCACGACGGCGAACTGGACTGGGCGCTGGCCGCGCAACCGGAGCATACCGGCGTGGCACGCGTGGTCGCCGACCTGAACCGGCTGCTGCGCGACATCCCCGCGCTGCGGCACGGCAATCGCAGCGAGGACGGCTTCGAGTGGAGCGTCGGCGATGACCACGTCAACAGCGTGCTTGCCTTCATCCGCCATGACGTGCACGGCAGTGGCGGGGCGTTGCTGGCGGTGAGCAACTTCACCCCGGTCGCGCGGCATGGCTATCGCGTGGGGGTGCCGCGCGCCGGCCGCTGGCGCGAGGTGTTCAACAGTGACAGCCGCTTCTACGGTGGCAGCGATGCGGGCAACCACGGGCAGGTCGACGCCCAGTCGATCGCCATGCATGGCCACGCGCAGTCGATCGAGCTCACGTTGCCACCACTGTCCACCCTCTACCTCCAGGTGGTTGAGTGACGCCTGCGCGGCGGCAACTTGGCGCATGGCGGCAGGAGGACGGCGGGTACTGCTTCCGGTTATGGGCACCGGCGGCGGACCGCGTGGAACTGTTGCTGGACGGCGAGATAGTGGCGATGGCCCCCGAGGATGATGGCTGTCATGCGGTGTCCTGCGCATGCGCACCGGGCACACGTTATCGCTTCCGCATCGACGGCACGTTGAGCGTGCCGGACCCGGCGTCGCGTTGGCAGCCGGAGGGACTGAAGGGCGCCAGCGCGGTCCCCGATGAAGACGCCTATGCCTGGCAGACGACCGGTGGCGCGGGGCGCCCCTGGGCCGAGGCGGTCCTGTATGAGGTGCACGTGGGCGCCGTGGGTGGGTATGCGGCGCTGCAGGCGCAGTTGCCGGCATTGGCCGCGATGGGCATCACCGCCCTGCAACTGATGCCGTTGGCGACGTTCGCAGGTACCCGCAACTGGGGCTACGACGGTGTGCTGCCCTATGCGCCGGCGTCGGTGTATGGCACCCCGGACGAGCTGAAGGCGCTGGTGGATGCCGCCCATGCGCTGCGCATGATGGTGCTGCTGGACGTGGTGTTCAATCATTTCGGGCCGGAGGGCAACCACCTGGCCGCCTACGCACCGCAGTTCTTCCGCGAGGACGTGCGCACGCCGTGGGGCGCGTCCATCGACTTCCGGCAGCCGTGGGTGCAGCGTTTCTTCATCGACAACGCGCTGATGTGGCTGCGCGAGTATCGCTTCGACGGCTTGCGCCTGGACGCGGTGCACGCGATCCATCCACAGACCTTCCTGGTGACGCTGCGTGAGGCGATCCATGCCGACGGTCCCGCGCACGCGGTGGACCTGGTGGTGGAAAACGAGAACAACGCGGCCTCGCTGCTGGGTGAGGGCTATACCGCACAGTGGAATGACGATTTCCACAACGCCTTGCACGTGCTGTTGACCGGAGAAACCGAGAGCTACTACGCCGACTTCGCCGGCGAGCCGGCCGCGCGCCTGGCCCGGGTATTGGCGGAGGGGTTTGCCTGGCAGGGCGAAGTGAACCGGCATGGCAATCGCCGTGGCGAGCCCAGCGCGGGCTTGTCGCCGGACCATTTCGTGGTGTTCGCGCAGAACCACGACCAGATCGGCAACCGCGCGTTCGGTGACCGGCTGCAGGGCTCGGTGGCGCCCGCGCGGCTGCGCGTGGCGCATGCGTTGACCGCGCTCACGCCCATGGTGCCGCTGTTTTTCATGGGGGAGCCATGGGGCGCCAGCGAGCCCTTCCTGTTCTTCACCGACTTCGAGCCACCGTTGGACCAGGCGGTACGCGACGGGCGGCGCAAGGAGTTCAGCCAGCTCAAGGCGTTCGCCGATCCAGGCTCGCGCGACAAGATTCCCGATCCCAATGCGGTGGACACCTTCCTGGCGTCGCGCTGCCCGCTGCCGTCACCGGCAGCACTGGCGGGCAACCCGTGGCTGGAGGACTTCACGACCTTCCTGGCCCTGCGTCGGCGCTATCTGGTGGGCGGCGCGGGGCAGGCACGTAGTCTCGGTGGGACCGTGCTGGCCGAGCGGGCGATCGCCGCCGGCTGGGCATTGCCCGATGGCGAGTGGTGGCTGGCCTTCAACCTGGGTGAGACGCCGGTCGCCACGACCCTGCCAGCGGGAGAGACCGTACTGCAACTGGGCCACCTCGATGACCAGGGCCGTTTGGCGCCCGCATCGCTGGTCGCGTGCTGGGTGGCGCGATGACGACCGCGGCGGACGAACTGGCGGGCCTGGCCGCGGCCGTGGGCGTGATGGTCGACTGGCACGACATCCATGGTGTCGCGCGCCGGGTGGAGCCGGACACGCTGGTCGCGGTGCTGGATGCGCTGGAATGGCGCGCGGCGACCACCGCGCAACGGGCGGACAGCCTTCGGCGCTGCGCGGCCGAGCGCGCGCAGCCGCGTCTGCGCACGGCGCAGGCGGGTGCGCGCATCGTCGTCGGGTCGCCCGATGCGGGGCCCGGGCAATGGTGCGATGAAGCAGGCGACACCGAGCCGGCCCACCAGGACGTCGAGGGTGGCTGGCGGTGCCCGCAGCGGCCCGGCTACTGGACGCTGCGCGTCGGTTTACAGGCGCATGCCGTGGCGGTGGCGCCGGCGCGCTGTTTCGGCGTGGACGACGCCACGGGCGCGGCCACGCCGCGCCGGTGGGGCGCAAGCCTGCAGGTGTACGCGGGGCGCTCGCCGTCGGACGCCGGCATTGGCGACAGTGCCGGGACCGCCGCGTGGTGTCGCCGCGTCCGCGCGGCGGGCGGCGATGCACTGGCACTCAGCCCGCTGCATGCGGCCGGCCGGATCGAGCCGCTGTTCAGCCCCTACTCGCCGAGTGACCGGCGCTATCTGGAGCCGATCTACACCGCGCCGCCACCGTGGCTGCGGGAAGACGACGCTGCGTTGGACGCGCCGGCGTCAACGGCGGACGGGCTGATCGACTGGGCAGGCGCGGCCGCCTTCAAATGGGCGCGACTGGCGCGCTGGCACGCGGCCATGCACGCGGCGCCGGACGCCATCCGCGACGATCTGCACCGCCATCGACAGGCCGGCGGGGCGGACCTGGAGCGGTTTGCCATCTTCAACGCGGCGGTGCTGGGCCAGCCGGATCCGGCGCTGCAGACCTTTGCGCAGTGGCTGTCCACCCGCAGCTGGTCGCAGGTACAGCATCGCGCCCATGCCAGTGGCATGGCGTTGGGATTGATCGCCGACCTGGCCGTCGGCTTCGTGCCGGACGGCGCCGAAGCGGCGGCGGCAGGCGATACCGCCTTGCGAGGTCTGGTCATCGGCGCGCCGCCGGACGCGTTCGCGCCCCACGGGCAGGTGTGGGGCGTGAGCA
Source organism: Stenotrophomonas sp. Steno-Z1 (assembly GCF_056393175.1). NCBI lineage: Bacteria > Pseudomonadati > Pseudomonadota > Gammaproteobacteria > Lysobacterales > Lysobacteraceae > Stenotrophomonas > Stenotrophomonas sp. Steno-Z1. The sequence goes on from NZ_JBWJPB010000001.1 coordinate 1,057,741, forward strand.
GCTACTCGCCCGATGGCCTGCGGCGCACCGGCTTCGCGCCGTTCATCGCGCTGCTGCGCGCGGTGATGCGTGATCGCGGCGGCGTGCGCATCGACCACATCCTCGGCCTGCAACGGCTATGGGTGGTGCCGCAGGGTGCGGGGTCGGATGCGGGTGCCTATCTGCGCTATCCGCTGGAGGACCTGCTCAACCTGTTGGCACTGGAGTCGTGGCGGCATCGCTGCATCGTGATCGGCGAAGACCTGGGCGTGGTGCCCGATGGCATCCGCCAGCGGCTCGCGGAGCGCGGCGTACTGGGCATGGACGTGCTGGCGTTCGCGCGCGCGGCCGATGGCGAGTTCCTGCCGCCCAACCTGTGGCGGACGATGGCGGTGGCCACGACCGGCACGCACGATCTGCCCACCCTGGTCGGCTGGCAGCGCGGCGAGGACATTGCGGTGCGCGCGCAACTCGGGCAGGAAGACCCCGCGGCCACTGCGCAGGCCATGGAGCGGCGCCGCCAGGAAGCAGCGCAGCTGGCCAGCGCAGTGGGCGCCGATACCCTGTGCCCGGAGGCGTTGCACGATGCAGCCCTCGCGTTCGTGGCGGCCGGTCCTGCACCGTTGGCGCTGCTGCCCGTGGAAGACGCACTGGGCCTGCGCGAGCAGGTCAATCTGCCCGGCACGGTGGCGGTGTATCCCAACTGGCGGCACCGCCTGCCGCTACCGTTGCCCAGGCGCACGTTGCACGCGGCACTGCGCCGCTTCGCAACGGCCCGCGGCGGGGAGGACTGAGCCATGGTCCCGTTCCGCGCCACCGCACGGGTGCAGTTGCATGCCGGGTTCACCTTCGATGACGCCCGTGCGCAGGTCGACTACTACGCCGCGCTGGGCGTCAGCCACCTGTACCTGTCGCCGATCACCCGCGCCGTGGAGGGGTCCACGCATGGCTACGACGTGATCGATCCAACCGTGGTCAGCCCGGCGCTGGGCGGCGAACCCGCGCTGCTCCGTTTGGCCGCGCAGGCGCGTGCCCACGGGATGGGCCTGATCGTGGACATCGTGCCCAACCACGTGGCGGCGCACCTGAGCAACCCGTACTGGGCCGACGTGCTGCTGCGCGGCCGGGACAGCCGGTATGCGGCGTGGTTCGACATCGACTGGCAGGCACCGGGTCGCCACGGCAAGCTGTGGCTGCCGGTGTTGGACAGGCCGCTGGCGACGGCATTGGCCGAGCGCCGGCTGCATGTGGAACGGGATGCCGCCGGGGATGCCTGGCTGGCGCTTGCCGGTAGCCGCTACCCGTTGGCCACCCAGGCCCTGCCCGATGCGGGACCCGAGCCGTCCACGCAGGCCATGTCCGCCTTGCTCGCCGCGCAGGCCTATCGCCTGGCGTGGTGGCGCAGTGGCGATACCCGGGTCAATTACCGGCGATTTTTCACGGTTACCGCGCTGGCGGCATTGCAGATGGAGCGCACCGAGGTCTTCGATGCCGTGCATGCGCTGCCGTTGCGGTTGGCCGCGGAGGGCGTCATCGATGGCGTCCGCGTCGACCACGTGGATGGCCTGCGCGACCCCGCCGCCTACCTGCGGCGGCTGCGCGGTGCACTCGACGTGGCCGGTGCCGGGCAACAGCTGCCGGCCGGTACGCTGGGGCTGTGGGTGGAGAAGATCCTCGGCCCAGACGAGCGGCTTCCCGCCGACTGGCCCTGCGATGGCAGCACCGGCTACGACTTCATGGACGAGGCCGGCGCGGTGCTGCATGACATCGGCGGCGGCCGGGTGCTGGACCAGCACTGGCGCCAACTGACGGCGGACCCGCGCAGCGTGGAGCAGGTCGAGCGGCAGGCGCGCGCCGAGGTGCTCGACAACGGGCTGCGCGCGGAGTTCGACGCGCTGGTCGCCCTGGCAGCCAGGGTGGCCGAGGAAGAGGGCGGGGCGGCCGCCGATTTCGGCAGCGCGCTGCTGGCGACCGCGATCGCGCGCCTGTTGGCGTACTTCCCGGTGTACCGCAGCTACCTCACCGACGCCGCCGCCGGGCCCGCAGACGAGGCGGTCTGGGCGCAGGCCGCAACCGCCGCGCGCGCCGGCGCCGATCCCGCGGTGGCCGGCGTCATCACCCACGTCTTGGGGTGGATGCTGCAGGCCCCGTCGGCGGGTGCTCCGTCCGGGCTGCTGCGTCTGCGCCAACAGGTCCAGTTGCTCAGCGCACCGCTCAATGCCAAGGCCGTTGAGGATTGCAGCTTCTACCGGTATGCGGCGCAACTGTCGCGCAACGAGGTCGGGACCCATCCCGCGCGGCGCGGCCTGCTGCCGAACGACTTCCACGCACGGGCAGCCGAGCGCGGCCGCGCCCACCCGCGCGCGCTGCTGGCCACCGCCACCCACGACCACAAGCGCGGCGAAGACGCGCGCATGCGACTGGCGGTGCTGTCTCACTGGCCGATGTGGTGGCGCACGATCACGCGCCGGCTGGACCGCCTGGGGCTGCCACTGGGCGGGTCGTCGCTCCATCCCGGCGACCGCCAGATGCTGTGGCAGACGCTGGTGGCGGCATGGCCGGCGCACGGTCGGCAGGTGCCGGACGACCTGCTGCCGCGCCTGCTCGGCTGGCAGCGCAAGGCGCTGCGCGAGGGCGGATTGCGCAGCAGTTGGCGCGATCCGGATGCAGCCTATGAAGCGGCTGCCGGGAAAGTGCTCCGCAACGTCTGCGAGGCATCGGCCGGGCAGGCGCTGCGGCAGGTACTGCACGCGGCCGTGATGCGGGTGGCGCCGGCGGGTGCCCGCCTGAGCCTGGCGCAGACCGCGCTGCGCCTGACCGTGCCGGGTGTTGCGGATCTTTATCAGGGCACCGAAGGCTGGGACCTGTCCCTGGTCGACCCGGACAACCGGCGACCGGTGGACTACGCCGCGCGGCGGCGACTGTTGGACGATGCCCGGCCGTGGCCGCAACTGCTCAACGATTGGCATGACGGTGCGGTCAAGGCGCGGCTGCTGCACGCGCTGCTGCAGGTGCGCCGTCGCTGGCCGGCGCTGTTCGCCCACGGGGATTACCGCCCTCTGCGCACCACCGCGCCGGACCGCGTGCTGGCGCTCTGCCGTGAGCACGGCCAGCAGCGCGTGGTGCTGGTGGTGGCCATCGATACCACCGCAGGCCCGGCGCCGCGCGCTACTGCCGCGTTGCCGGCGCGGTTCTGGGGCGCGGCACGCGTCGAGATCCCAGTAGCGCGCTATCGCAACGTGCTCACCGGACTGCCTGTAGACATTCAGAACGCCTTTGCTCCGCTGCGGGCGCTGTCTGCGGACAGCCCCGTGACCGTGTTGATCCACCCATGAAGCCCGGACCCATGCAAGAACAAGAACGACGCGAACGCATCGAAGAACTGGCCCGCCAGATCTGGGAGGCCGAAGGCCGCCCGGACGGGCAGGGCGTGCGCCATTGGCTGATGGCCGAGCGGTTGCTGCAGGCCGAACTGCAAGCCGCCGCCGGCAAGGAGGGCAGCCAATGAGCGCCCATCCCACTGTACCGGGCTCGCGCGTTCGCGCCGGCCGCCCGTTCCCGCTCGGCGCCACATGGGACGGCGTGGGCGTCAATTTCTCGCTGTACAGCCGCCACGCCACCAAGGTGGAGCTGTGCCTGTTCAACGAGCGCGGGCGCGAGGTGGAGCGGATCGTGCTGCCCGAGTACACCGACGAGATCTGGCACGGTTACCTGCCCGACGCTCGCCCCGGCCAGCGCTACGGCTACCGCGTGCATGGGCCTTATGCGCCGGACGCCGGCCATCGCTTCAATCCGAACAAACTGCTGCTGGACCCGTACGCCAGGCAGATCGTCGGACAGTTGAAATGGGCGCCGGCCCTGTTCGGCTACAGCATCGGGCACCGCGACAAGGACCTGAGTTTCGACAAGCGCGACAGCGCGCCGTTCATGCCCAAGTGCGCGGTGGTCGATCCGGCCTTCACTTGGGGCCATGACCGTCCACCGTGCGTGGCCTGGGAAGATACGGTGATCTACGAAGCGCATGTGCGTGGGCTCACGATGCGGCACCCGGACGTGGCCGAAGCGGCGCGCGGCACGTTCTCCGCGCTCAAGCACGATGGCGTGCTGGACCATCTCAGGCACCTCGGTGCCACCGCGCTGGAGCTGCTGCCCATTCATGCGCATGTGGACGACCAGCACCTGCTGGAGCGCGGGCTGCGCAACTACTGGGGCTACAACACGCTGGCCTTCTTCGCGCCGGACCCGCGCCTGCTGTCCACCAACGCCATCGCCGAGTTCAAGCAGATGGTGGCCGGTGTGCACGCGGCGGGCCTGGAAGTGATCCTGGACGTGGTCTACAACCACACTGCCGAAGGCAACGAGCTGGGGCCGACGTTGTCGTTCAAGGGCATCGACAACGCCAGCTACTACCGGCTCGCCGACGACCCGCGCTATTACATCAACGATACCGGCACCGGCAACACCTTCGACCTGACCAACGCCGGCGCGCTGCGCATGGTGATGGACTCGCTTCGCTACTGGGTGCAGGACATGCACGTGGACGGCTTCCGCTTCGACCTGGCCACCATCCTGGGCCGCGAGCGCTCCGGCTTCGATCCGTCCGGCAGTTTCCTCGACGCGGTGCGCCAGGACCCGGTGCTGAGCCAGGTGAAGCTGATCGCCGAGCCGTGGGACATCGGCCCGGGCGGCTACCAGTTGGGCCAGTTCGCGCCAGGCTGGGCCGAATGGAACGACAAGTTCCGTGACAACGTACGCGCGCTGTGGCGTGGCGATGGCGGCCAGTTGGCCGAGTTCGCCACGCGCATCATGGGCTCGGCCGACCTGTTCAACCACAAGGGCCGGCGACCGGCGGCATCGATCAATTTCGTCACCGCCCACGATGGGTTCACCCTCCACGACCTGGTCAGTTACAACGACAAGCACAACGAGGCCAACGGCGAAGACGGGCGCGACGGCAGCGACCACAACATCTCCTGGAACCATGGCGTGGAGGGCCCCACCGAGGACGCGGCGGTGCTGGCGCTGCGGGCGCGGCAGATGCGCAACCTGCTGGCCAGCCTGTTGTTCTCGCAGGGCACGCCGATGCTGCTGGCCGGCGACGAGTTCGGGCGCACCCAGCAGGGCAACAACAACGCCTACTGCCAGGACAACGAGCTGACCTGGCTGGACTGGGCGCAGGCGGGCTCGGCGGCCGGCGCGCAGCAGGCGGCGTTCGTGCGCAAGGCGCTGAAGCTGCGGCGCCGCTACCCGCAGTTGCGGCGCGGGCGTTTCCTCGAAGCGCGCGACGACGTGGCCGACACCGCGATCGAGTGGCTGCGCGCCGATGGCGGGCCGATGCACGAGGCGGACTGGAACGATCCGGAGGCGCGGGTGCTGATGTTGAAGCTGGGGGGCAACGACGCCCACAGCCACGAACCCGGCCCCGAGCACGAAACGCTGCTGCTGCTGTTCAATGCTGGGCACGGCGAGGTGCGCTTCGACGTGCCCGGGGTGCCGGAGCGGCCCTGGCGGGTATTGCTGACCAGTGTCGACAGCCCTGCGCCGGCGCTGGACGCACAGGGCGGGCTCACGCTGCCCGAACGCAGCATGGCCCTGCTTGCCAGCCGCCGCGCGCGCGCGCCTGCGGCTGCCTGACGGCACAGCCTGCGCCCGACAGTGGGGCGTGGCGGCCCACGCGGTCTCTCTTTCCCGCCGGCACCCGCGCCGGCGCTGGGGGAGGGGCCGCGCATGCCGGAGGGGCGAGATCGGCACGGCGACAGGATGGATTCGGGGGCGTTATTTCTGAACTAGTCAGGCACGTGCATGCGCCCTTCACATCTGGCGCTGCAACGTATGTCCTCAGCTACCTGAATTGATTTAAGCTCGCGTCCCGGCCCCCATTCATTGCCATGAAGGGAGGCTCTTTCTCTCTCCATTTCTCATCAGGACCCTCCATGGCGGCTTTGCAGCAGCGCACGATCGATCTTATCCGCAGCCACCATGACCAGGTGGTGTCGCAATGGCTGCAGCATCTGGCGGCAGGGAGCCAGGCCCACGACGCCCGGTTGTCCGCGCGCGAACTGGACAGCCAGGCGCGCGAACTGTGGCGCCTGCTGCTGGACGCCCTGTCCGCCAACACCGGTAGCCTGGCCGGCCCGGAGTGGCAGGAGATCCGGCGCTTTCTCGAGACCCTGTCCCGCGACCGCGTGCTGAAGGGATTCAATTCGGCCGAGACCGCCAGCTTCCTGTTCTCGCTCAAGCGACCCTTGTTCGAGCTGATCCAGCAGGGCTACGCCGACGATTCGGCGCAGCTGGCCGACCAGCTGTGGGCGATCTCCGAACTGCTCGACCTGCTCGGCCTGCACAGCGTGCAGGCGTTCCAGAAGACCCGCGAGGATGTGATCCAGCGCCAGCAGGAGGAAATGCTGGAGCTGTCCACCCCGGTGGTGAAGCTGTGGGAGGGCGTGCTGGCGCTGCCGATGATCGGCACGCTCGATTCGCAGCGCACCCAGGTGGTGATGGAGTCGCTGCTGCAGCGCATCGTCGACACCGGCTCGGAGATCGCCATCATCGACATCACCGGCGTGCCCACGGTGGACACCCTGGTGGCCCAGCATCTGTTGAAGACGGTCACCGCGATCCGCCTGATGGGCGCCGATGCGATCATCAGCGGTGTGCGCCCGCAGATTGCCCAGACCATCGTGCACCTCGGGCTGGACCTGCAGGGCATCGTGACCAAGGCCAACCTGGCCGACGCGCTTGCCCTGGCGCTCAAGCGCACCGGGCAGACGGTGGTGCGGGCAGAGCGCTGACATGGAACGGATCCCGATCCTGCAGATGGGCGATCTGCTGCTGGTGACCATCCAGGTGGACATGCATGACCAGCTTGCGCTGACCCTGCAGGACGACCTCAGCGAAAAGATCCGTCGCACCTCCGCCCGGGGCGTGTTGATCGACATCTCCGCGCTGGACATCGTGGACTCCTTCATCGGCCGCATGATCTCCACCATTTCCTCCATCGCCCGGATCATGGATGCCACCACCGTCGTGGTGGGCATGCAGCCGGCGGTGGCCATCACCCTGGTGGAGCTGGGCCTCACCTTGAGCGGCGTGCGCACTGCACTCAATGTCGAGCGCGGCATGCAGTTGTTGCAGCGTTCCGATGACCTGACGCCATGACCGCGGCCAGTGGGACCCTGCCGATCCGGATCGAGCAGGACGTGGTCCTGGCGCGCCAGACCGCGCGCCAGGTGGCCGTGGCCTGCAATCTGCGCCTGATCGACCAGACCAAGCTGGTCACCGCCGCCAGCGAGCTGGCACGCAACGCGGTGATCTACGGCGGCGGCGGCACGATGGAGTGGGAAATCCTCGAAAGCGGCCTGCGCAAGGGCGTGCGCCTGGTTTTTGCCGACCAGGGCCCGGGCATCCCGGATCTGGCACAGGCGCTTACCGATGGCTGGTCGTCCGGGTCGGGCATGGGGCTGGGGTTGTCCGGCTCGCGCCGGCTGGTGGATGAGTTCGACCTGGACAGCGCACCGGGCGCAGGTACGCGCATCACGATCACCAAATGGACCTGACCTTTGCCGGGCACCTGACGCGGGTCGTGGTGATCGAAGAGACCTCGCAGGTGGGGCAGGCACGGCGCGAGGCGCTGGCGCTTGCCGGGCAGGTCGGCTTCGACGAGACCGATGCCGCGCGCGTGGCGCTGGTGGCGACCGAGTTGGCCACCAACCTGGTCAAGCACGCGCATGGCGGGCGCATGTACCTGTCCGTTGCCGCGGGTCGCGCCGGCCCGGGCGTGGAACTGTGCACGCTCGATGACGGCCCCGGCTTCTCGCTGGCGCAGTGCCTGCCCGATGGCTATTCCACCGGCGGCACCCAGGGCAATGGCCTCGGTGCGATCCGCCGTCAGGCCACCTTGTTCGATGCCTGGTCCGACGCGAAGGGCGCGGTGATCGTGGCGCGGGTGTATCCCGCGCGCCCCGGTGGCGCCTGCGACCTGCCCTACGGTGCGTTGCGTCTGCCGATGCGGCATGAGCTGGCGTGTGGGGATGCCTGGCACCTGCGCGTCCAGGGCAGCGCGGTAGCCGTGACGATGATCGATGGCCTCGGCCACGGGCTGCCCGCCGCGGATGCCGCGCAGGCCGGCGTGGCCGCGGCCGGCCAGGCCAGTGGCTTCGACGCGCCGACCCTGGTCGGCGCGCTGCATGCCGGCATGTCCGGCACCCGTGGCGGTGCGGCGGCCGTGGCCAGCCTGGACATGCACACCGGCAGCATCCAGTTCGCCGGGATCGGCAATATCGCCGCCTCGCTCTGTGAGCCCACCAGCTCGCGCGGCATGGCCTCCCACCCGGGCATCGTCGGCGTGCAGTACCGCAAAGCCCAGCCCTTCCAGTTTCACGCGCCGGCAGGCACGCTACTGGTCATGCACAGCGATGGATTGCAGGCGCGATGGAGCCTGCGTGACTACCCCGGCCTGTTCCACCGCCACCCGAGCCTGATCGTGGCGGTTTTGCAACGCGATTTCGACCGTGGCCGCGATGACGTCGGCATCGTCGCCCTGCGCCTTGGAGACCTGCATTGAGCACCCCCCCGGATGACCACGAGGTGCAGCGCCTGCGCCAGCAGGCCGATGCGCTGCGCGCCGAACTGGAGGAAACCAACCAGGGCGTGCTGGCCTTGTATGCCGAGCTGGACCAGCAGGCCGAACAACTGCGCGAGGTCTCGGAGCTCAAGAGTCGTTTCCTGTCCTACATGAGCCATGAGTTCCGCACGCCGCTCGGTTCGATCCTGAGCATGACGCGACTGCTCGAAGACGGCATGGACGGCCCGCTGACCGATGAGCAGCGGCGTCAGGTGCGTTTCATCAGCACCTCCACCAGCGAGCTGCGCGAGATGGTGGACGACTTGCTGGACCTGGCCAAGATCGAGGCCGGGCGCATCACCATCTCGCCGGCCTGGTTCGACCTCATGGACCTGTTCTCGGCACTGCGCGGCATGTTCCGCCCGTTGGCCGAGGGCAACCACGTGGACCTGCTGTTCGACGACCCGCCGGCGCTGCCGATGCTCTACACCGACGACAAGAAGCTGGCGCAGATCCTGCGCAACTTCATCTCCAATGCGTTGAAGTTCACCCCGAACGGGCAGGTGGTCGTCTCGGCCTGCCTGGAAGGCGAGGAGTCGGTGCGCTTCAGCGTGCGCGATACCGGCATCGGCATCCCGGCCGAACTGCAATCCACCCTGTTCGAGGACTTCGTGCAGGTCGATACGCCGCTGCAGAAACGGTTGCGCGGCACCGGGCTGGGCCTGTCGCTGTGCAAGCGCTTCGCCGAGCTGCTCGGCGGGCACGTGGGGGTGGACAGCGTGGTGGGTGAGGGCTCGGTGTTCTACGTGGTGTTGCCGCTCAAGCTGGCGGCGGAGGCTTCGCATGCCGACGCCTGATCGCATCCTGGTCGTGGATGACAACGTGGCCACCCGCTACGCGGTGCGCCGGGTGCTGGAACACCACGGATTCCGCGTGGAGGAAGCCGGGACCGGCGGCGACGGGCTGGCGCGCCTGGCCGAGCAGGATTTCGGTGCGCTCGTGCTGGATGTGAACCTGCCCGACATGAGCGGTTTCGATGTGGTGCGCCAGTTGCGCGAGGATGCGCGGATGCGGCTGCTGCCGGTCGTGCATGTCTCGGCGGCGTCCATCGCCACCGGCGACCTGATCACTGGCCTGAACGCCGGCGCCGACGCCTACCTCATCCATCCGGTGGACCCGGATGTGCTGCTGGCCACCTTGCGCAGCCTGTTGCGCGCCCGGCGTTCGGAGGAGGCGCTGCGCGAGGCCGAGGCACGCTTCGGCGAGATCTTCCGCCAGATCAATGCGCCGATCGCCGTCCTCGATGCCAGCCTGCAGTCGCAGGACGCCAACGCGGCCTTCGTGCGCCTGCTCGGCGTCGACGCGAGCCGGCCGGGCGCGCTGGAGGCCCTGCTGGCCGACCAGGCAGCGCCGTTGAGTGCACTCAAGGTGGCGCTGGCCGAAGGCGAGCGGTGGCAGGGCACGTTCGCCCTGCGTGCCGATGCGGCGACGCGCATCACCGAGTGGCGGGTAACGCCGTACCGCGCCTCCGGGCAGGGCGTGGTGCTGATTGAGGACATCACCGAACACCATGCGCGCGAGTCCGAGCAGCGTCAGGAACTGGCCAGCGCGGCCTCGGAGCTCGCCTTCCAGATCGCCGAGCGGCAACGCACCGAGATCGAGCTGCTGCAGGCCCAGAAAATGGACTCGCTCGGCCAGCTCACCGGCGGCATCGCGCACGACTTCAACAACCTGCTGACCACGATCATCTCCGGTTTGGACATGATCGAGATCGCCGCCACCAGCGGGAAATGGGACAAGGCCTCGCGTTACGTCGAGATCGCCACCGGCTCCGCCCACCGCGCCGCGGCGCTGACCCAGCGCATGCTGGCGTTTGCCCGCAAGCAGCCGCTGGACCCGCAGACCTTCGACGTGGTCGCGCGGATCCGCTCGCTGGAGGACATGCTGCTGCGCTCGATCGGCGAGAACATCGAGCTGGAGCTGGAGCTCGGCCCGCAGCCGATGGTGGCGGTGGCAGACCCCAACCAGTTCGAGAACGTCATCCTCAACCTGGTCATCAATGCGCGCGATGCCCTGGACGGGCAGGGGCTGATCCGGATCCGTGCCGGCCGCACCCACATCGAGCGCGACCACGAGCTGGCGCCCGGGTACTACATCAGCGTGAAAGTGCTCGACAACGGTCGCGGCATCCCGTTGGAGCTGCTCACCAAGGTCTTCGAGCCGTTCTTCACCACCAAGCCACAAGGCGAGGGCACGGGACTGGGCCTGTCGATGACGTACGGCTTCGCCCGTCAGTCCGGGGGCAGTGCCCGCATCGCCAGCGAGGCCGGCGAGGGCACCGAGATCGAACTGCTGCTGCCGGAAGGGGAGCTGGCCGCGACCACGCAGACGGCGGCCCCCACCCAGGTGCCGCGTGGCAGCGCCGAACGCATCCTGCTGGTGGACGATACCGACTCGGTCCGCGTGATGGTGCGCGAGATGCTGGTGGAGGCCGGCTACCAGGTAGTGGAGGCGATCAACGCGCAACAGGCCCTGCTGGAGCTGCATTCAACGCGCGAGGTGGACCTGCTGCTGTCCGATGTCGGGCTGCCGGGGATGAACGGCAGGGAGTTGGCCGATGCCGCCCGTGCGCTTCGCCCGCACCTGCCGGTGCTGTTCGTGACCGGGTATACCGAGAGCGCGGTAGTGCGCCACGAGTTCCTCGGTCCCGGCATGTCGCTGTTGCCCAAGCCCTTCAGCGTGAACGAACTGCTACGCAGCGTGCGCGAGATGTTCTGACCCCACGGGGGACAGCCGGCGCGCGTGCGCTGGCTGTCACTCCGCCTCGCCAAGTCGCGCGCGCCGCGCATGGAACACCTCCGGCGTCTGCGGCTTGATGAACAACGCGACCAGCTCCGGGTACTCGGCCTTGACCGCCTTCTCGATCCGGGTGATGCAGGCCTCGATCTGCGGGGTGGTGCGCGCGTCTTCGAACTCGGCACTGAGCATGGCAACCACCTGGTCCGGCCCCATCTGCATGGTGGTCACGCCGTTGGCGTTGCGCAGGTCCGGGTCGGTGTTGGCCACGGCCAGGATGCGCTTGGCCACGCTCGGGTGCGCCGGCTCCCCGACCAGCAGCCCCTTGGTCTCACGGGCCAGCAGGAAGGCGGTGACCGCCAGCACCGCGGCAATGCACAGCGAGGCCACGCCATCCAGCACCGGCATGTCCAGCAGCTGCGCGGCGACCAGCCCCAGCAGTGCGAAGCCCAGGCCGAGCAGCGCCGCGCTGTCTTCCAGCAGCACGGTGAAGGTGGTCGGGTCCTTGCTGCGCCGGAAGGCTTCGAAGTAGCCCATCGCGCCCTTGGTGGCGCGGAATTCGCGCAGCGCGATCCACCACGACGCCCCCTCGAACACGATCGAGATGCCCAGCACCGAATAGCTGATCAGGTGGTTGGTGGCCGGCTCGGGGTGGCGGATGTGCTGGATGCCTTCATAGGCCGACACGCCGGCACCGGCGGCGAACACCAGCAGGGCCACGATGAAGCTCCAGAAGTACAGCTCGCGCCCATAGCCGAACGGATGCACGGTGTCCGGCTTCTTCTCGGCGCGGCGCAGGCCATACAGCAACAGCAGCTCATTGATGGTATCCACCAGCGAGTGGACGCCTTCGCTGAGCATCGCCGAACTGCCCGACAGGCCGGCGGCGACGAACTTGGCGATGGCGATGCACAGGTTGCCGGCAAGGGCGGCATAGATGACAAGACGGGAGCCGGAGGGCTTGGCCATTGGGGGTGGGGGGCGGGTGGGGGAGGCCCCCATGATCGGCAAGTGGCCGTCCCGGCGGCGTGCAGGGGGGCGTCGACAGCGCCGGTGGGCCGCGCCTGGCCCCGGCGCCGACATCTGGCTGCATCCAATCGGCCCTGTGGCGCGTACACCTGATGACCTCCTACACACGGCGTCATCCCCTGCAGATGTACCGTCACCCCGACCCGCCTCCCTTTTCCTTCCACGCCGCCCGCATCGTGTCCGTCTCCGCGCAGCCCACAACGACCCCTCCCGACTGGACGCAGGACATGGATGGCGTGGCGCGCCTGCGTGACCGTGACTGCTTCATCCGGATCTACGACCACTTCATGCCGCGCCTGTGCATCTACCTGCGCGGCCGGGGTGCCACCGATGGCACCGCCGAGGAACTGGCGCAGGAGAGCCTGTTGCGGCTGTGGCTGAACGCGGCCGACTTCGATGCCTCGCGCAGTGCGCTGGGTACCTGGCTGTACCGCATCGCCCGCAACCTGCACATCGACCGGTTCCGCAGCGAGCGCGGCTGGTTGCAGGCGCAGGAGGCGGTGGAGGCCGCCGCGGTGGATGATCCGCCCGAGCGCACCTCGGCCGAGCAGTTCGTGGACCACGCGCGGCTGCGCCAGCGGATCAACGAACTGCCGGCGATCCAGGCACGGCTGGTGCGGATGTCGCATTTCGAAGCCAAGAGCCACAGCGAGATCGCGCAGGCGCTGAGCCTGCCGCTGGGTACGGTCAAGTCGCACCTGCGCCGTGCGTTCCTGCAGTTGCAATCCACCGTGCGGAGCGCCCCGTGAACCCTCGCCACCACCTGCACGAATCGACGTTGATGAGCTACGCCGCCGGTGCGTTGCCGCCGGCACTGGGCGTGGTTGCCAGCGCGCACCTGGAGGGCTGCGCGCATTGCCGGCAGCTGCTGCGCGATGCCGAGGCGATCGGCGCGGCGCTGCTGGACCAGACCCAGCCCGAGCCCGCCAGTGCGCGCCAGGCGGCCATGCGCGAGGCGATGCTGGCGCAGCTTGAGGCCGAGGAAGCGCGGGATACGCCGGTGCGTCCGCTGCGCCCGCTGGCGACGCCGGTGGCCGGCGACACGGCCGCGTCGTCGCATCCGGACCCGCTGCCGGTGTCCCTGCATCCGTACTTCGGGCCCTCGCTGCGCACGCTGCGCTGGCGCTGGATCGCGCCGGGCGTGCACTGCATCCGCGCGGCCAGCATGCCCTCGCTGATCATGCTGCGCATCGCGCCGGGCAAGTGCCTGCCGATGCACAGCCACGGCCAGAGCGAGCTCACCCAGATCCTGCGCGGCGCCTACAATGATGCGCTCGGCACCTTTGCCCCGGGCGACATGGCCGACCTGGACGAAGACGTCGAGCACCAGCCGGTCACCGCGCCAGGCGTGCCATGCATCTGCGTCTCGGCGCTGGATGCGCCGCTGCGCTTCAGCGGCTGGCTGGCGCGAAGCATGCAGCGTTTCGTGAAACTCTAGCGTTCTGGCCTGTCGAGGAATCGCATCATGAGCACTCCCTCCCGCCTGCAGGTCCTGATCACCGGTGCCAGCGGCCTGGTCGGGCAGGGCGTGTTGCGCGCCTGCCTGGCCTCACCGCATGTGCAGGGCGTGACCGCACTGGTCCGCAACGCCGGCGGGCTGCCCGACGGCGTGCGCGCGATCGTCCTGCCGGATTTCACCCGCGCCGATGCGTTGGGCGAGCAGCTCGCCGGTTTCCAGGCGTGCTTCTACTGCGCGGGGGCGCCGCCGATCGGCACGCCGGAAGCGGAGTATCGCGCGGTCACGCTGACGGCCACCCTGGCCGTGGCCCGGGCGTGGGCGTCGGCCAACCCCACCGGGCGATTCCTCTACGTCTCCGGCGCGCACGCCGATCCGGACAGCCGGTTCATGCCGCTGCGGATCAAGGGGGAAACCGAGGCCGCGCTGACGGCGCTGCCGATCCTCACTGTGATGCTGCGCCCGGGCGGCGTGCGTCCAGTCGCCGGGACCGGCACGCGGCACCCCCTGCTCAAGCCGCTGTACCTGTTCGGCGGGCCGGTGATGGCGCTGGCCGCGCGGGCTGCGCCTGCGCTGGTGACCAGCAATGCGGCGGTCGGACGGGCCATGATCGAACTGGCCCGCATGCCGTCGCCACCGGCGGTGGTCGAGTGCGCCCGGATCAACCAGTTGGCGGCCGACGCCGGCGGTTGACGGGGGTTCATCCCCGCGACGAGGGAAACACGGCCTCGTCACCGCGCGGGGCACACCGTGGATCGCGCGATGATTCCATCGCGTTGGAGCACGCAATGTCGGACATGAAGCGCACGCCCACCCAGGATCAGAAGGCCAACGCCAGCACCCACAGTGCAGGCCAGAAGCAACAGCAGCAGGACGCTGGACGCAAGAACGCGCCAGGCAAGGATGCCAAGGCCAAGGATGCCGGCTCACACAAGCAGCACAAGTGAGCGCATCGGTCATGTACATGGAAGGGCCGCACGCTGCGGCCCTTTTTTTACGCCTAGTCGGCGGCCTTGCCGAACGGCGGCCCGCTGCGCCCGCGGCGCACGGCATCGTCGACGCGGGTCACCAGCTCGTCGATGTTGAACGGCTTGCCGACGAACGGCGTGCCCTGATGTTGCTTGGGCACCATCTGGAAATAGACCGCCGAGGCGAACAGGAAAGGCGTGCCGAGTGCGGCCAGCCGGTCGGCCACGGGGAACACCGGGCCATCGCGCAACTCGATATCCAGCACGGCGGCATCGAAGTGCTGGTAGGACAACGTGCTCAGCGCATCGGTAACGGAGTCGGCGGCGACCACGTCGTAGCCGGCCTCGGTGAGCACTTCGACGAACAGTTTGGACAGCTGGATCTCATCTTCCACTACCAGGATGAGGCTGCGTGCGGGGGGAGAATTCGGACGGCCGTTCATGAGGTTTGAAAGGTTCGGGCAGATGATCCTGTTCCTTTTCGTGTCAACGCGACGCCAACTGCGCTTTCGCTTTCGTTGACATCGGCACGCGTCACTGGGTGCCGTCGTCTTCTTCCAGGGCATCGTCATCCCAGGCGCTGGCCGCGTCCGCGGGCGCATCGGCGTCGGGATCCACCGGCTCCAGCAACGTGTAGTCGTCGCGGTCCGGATCACGGAACGCGCGGCTTACCGGATACGCCTCCAGCGCTGGCGTGCGCGCCTGTGCGCGCAGGTCGGCGGGAGCCTGCAGTGCGCCGGCCAGCCATGCCATGGCGACGCTGCCGTCGATGAACACCGGCCCGTCGGGCGTGAGCGGGGCGGGTATGCCGGTGTTCGGGGCGGTCAGCACGGTGAAGCTGTCGATCTGGTCGCCGTCCGGATGCTCCCAGTGCTCCCAGAGCCCGGCGGCCAGCAGCGCCAACCCGTCCGTGCGCTGCACGAACAGGGGCCACGGCGGCTTGCGTTGCCTGTCCCACTTGTAATAACCGGTCATCGCGATCACGCACGGCCGCTGCTGCCAGGCCTGGGCGAAGATGCGGCTCCTGGCGGCGCGATCCAGCCGTGCGGTGACCGTGGTGTAGGGCGTGGTCGGCTCTTTCGACCAGCGCGGCACCAGGCCCCAGCGCATGTCGGCGGGCACGATGCTGCCATCGCCGTCGCGCGCGATCACGGTGGCCACGCCGTTCTTGCCGATGTTGTAGCGGTCCGGTGCATCGGCCAGCGCGTTGGCCAGCGATACGGGCAGGCCGCCGGGCAGGGAGGCGGCATCGGCAATGGCTTGGGCGAAGCGGCGCATGCGGGCAGGGTACGGCCGTCGTTGTGAGCCGCCAGTCAGTGTGACGCGCCGACGACGCCCGCCAGCGTCTAATCAGGTCCTGGCCGCCTGGAGCCCGGGGATGCCGCGCAGGAAAACACTGAAACTTGCCACCTACAACGTCAACGGCATCGGCAACCGGTTGCCGCAGCTGCTGGCCTGGCTGGCCAAAGAAACCCCGGACGTGGTCGCGCTGCAGGAGCTCAAAGCGGTGGACCAGGCGTTCCCGGTGGCCGAACTGGAGGCGGCTGGCTACGGCGCGCTCTGGCTGGGCGAGCGCCGCTGGAACGGGGTGGCGTTGCTGGGCAGGGGGGTCACCCCGGTGCAGAGCCGGCGGCGCCTGCCGGGCGAGCCGGCCGACACGCAGAGCCGCTACATCGAGGCCGCCATCCACGGCATCGTGGTGGCCGGCATCTACCTGCCCAACGGCAATCCGCAGCCCGGGCCGAAGTTCGACTACAAGCTGCGCTGGATGCAGCGCCTGCACGCGCACGCCAAGACGCTGGTGGACCTGCCGCACCCGGTGGCGATCCTGGGCGACTTCAACGTCATCCCCACCGACGAGGACGTGTACGACCCCCGCGCCTGGCGCAAGGATGCGTTGCTCCAGCCGGAAACGCGCGCGGCCTTCGAGCGGCTGCTGGCGCAGGGCTGGACTGACGCACTGCGCCACTGCCATCCGGACGAACGCATCTATACGTTCTGGGATTACTTCCGCCAGCATGCCGAGCGTGACCGCGGGCTGCGCATCGATCATCTGCTGCTCAACGCGCCCTTGGCCGCCGGTCTGCAGGAGGCCGGGGTAGACCGCTGGGTGCGGCTGCAGGACAAGGCCAGCGACCACGCCCCCACGTGGGCGGTGGTGGTGGCGCCTTGAAACCGCACCCGCGCAGGTAGGTAGAGTAGGCATCATGTCCGACCCGGTTCCTCCCGCCATCGCGGCCTTGGACGCGTTCGCGCCCGCCACCCGCGCCTGGTTCGCCGCCGCCTTCGATGCTCCCACGCCGGTGCAGGCGCATGCATGGGCGGCCATCGGCGCCGGTGCGCATACGCTGGTGATCGCCCCGACCGGATCGGGCAAGACGCTGGCCGCCTTCCTGCATGCCATCGACCAACTATTCCGCGAGCGCGAACGGCAGCCGCCCGCTGCCGCTGCGCCCATCGGCACGCGGGTGCTGTACATCTCACCGATCAAGGCACTCGGTGCCGACGTGCATCGCAACCTGCAGGTTCCCCTGCAGGGCGTCAACGCCGCACGCGAGCGACGCGGCGACCCGGCGCTGAACCTCTCGGTCGGTATCCGGAGCGGGGATACCCCGGCTGCCGAACGCGCCCGGCTGGTGCGGCGGCCGCCGGACATCCTGATCACCACGCCGGAATCGCTGTTCCTGATGCTCACCTCGCAGGCACGCGAGACGCTGCGCGGCGTACACAGCGTGATCGTCGATGAAATCCACGCGGTGGCCGGCACCAAGCGCGGCAGCCACCTGGCGCTGAGCCTGGAGCGCCTGGACGCCTTGCTGGCGCAACCGGCGCAGCGGATCGGGCTGTCGGCCACGGTGCGGCCGGTGGAACAGGTGGCCGCCTTCCTCGGTGGCGATCGCCCCGTCACCGTGGTCAATCCGCCCTCGGCGCGCCAGTTGGACGTGCGGATCGTGGTGCCCGTGGAGGACATGGCCGACATTCCCGCGCGCGCCGGCGACGAACCCGGCCGGGTAGGCTCCATCTGGCCCCACGTGGAAAGCAGCATCCTGGACCAGGTCCTGCAGCGGCGCTCCACCATCGTGTTCGCCAACTCGCGTGGCGTGGCCGAGAAACTCACCGCGCGCCTCAACGAGGTGTACGCAGAGCGCCTGGCACGCGATCCTGCGTTGCACGCCGCGCCGGCATCGGCGGCGGAGAGTGCCGACCCCGCATCGCACTACGGATCCTTCAACGGCGGCACCAGCGGGCGCACCGCCGGCGCACCGGCGCTGATCGCGCGTTCGCACCATGGCTCGGTCTCCAAGGAGCAACGCCGCGACATCGAGCAGGCCTTGAAGTCGGGCGAACTGCGCTGCGTGGTGGCCACCTCCAGCCTGGAACTGGGCATCGACATGGGCCTGGTCGACCTGGTCATCCAGGTCGCCGCGCCGCCCTCGGTGGCCAGCGCGCTGCAGCGGGTGGGACGCGCCAGCCACCAGGTCGGCGGCATTTCCACCGGCCTGGTCTACCCACGCACGCGGCGCGACCTGATCGACGCGACGGTCGCCATCGAAGGCATGCTGGCCGGCCGCATCGAGGCGGTGGACCCGCCCCGCAATCCGCTGGACGTGCTGGCCCAGCAGACCGTCGCCGCGGCGGCGATGGACACGCTGGACGTGGACGCCTGGTATGCCCGCGTGCGCCGTGCCGCGCCGTACCGCACGCTGCCGCGCAGCGCGTTCGATGCCACCCTGGACATGCTCGCCGGGCGCTATCCCTCCGATGACGTCGCCGGCTTCCGCCCGCGCCTGGTCTGGAACCGGCACACCGGTGAACTGAGCGCGCGCCCTGGCGCCAAGCAGTTGGCGGTCACCAGCGGCGGCACCATCCCCGACCGCGGCATGTTCAGCGTGATGCTGCCCGAAGGCGAAGAGCGCGCCGGCTCGCGCCGCGTCGGCGAACTTGACGAGGAAATGGTGCACGAGTCGCGGGTCAATGATGTGATCACCCTCGGCGCGACCTCCTGGCGCATCGAGCAGATCACCCATGACCAGGTGGTGGTCACCCCGGCGCCCGGGCGCTCGGCGCGGCTGCCGTTCTGGCGCGGCGAAGGCGTGGGCCGGCCGGCGGAACTGGGCGCGGCGGTAGGCGCGTTCCTTGCCGCCCTGGACGCAGCCGCCGATGGAGGCGAGGGCGCCATTCCGCCGGCGCTGGACGCGCGGCTGCAGGCCAGTGGCCTGGCCGGCAATGCCATCCGCAACATGCTGGGGCTGGTCGAGGAACAACGGCAGTCCACCGGCACGCTGCCCACCGACCGCCGGCTGGTGGTGGAGCGGTGCCGCGACGAAGCCGGCGACTGGCGGGTGATGCTGCATTCGCCCTATGGCCGCCGCGTCCACGATCCCTGGGCATTGGCGCTGGCCGGCCGCATCCGCGAGCGCTGGGGCGTGGACCCGACGGTGGTGGCCAGCGACGACGGCATCCTGCTGCGCGTCCCCGATGCCACCGGCCGCCTGCCGGGTGCGGCGCTGTTCCTGTTCGAGCCGGAACGGCTGCGCGACGAGGTGACCCGGGCGGTCGGCGGCTCGGCCCTGTTCGCCGCGCGTTTCCGCGAGTGTGCGGCGCGCGCGCTGCTGCTGCCGCGGCGTAGTCCGGGCCGACGCTCGCCACTGTGGCAACAGCGCCTGCGCGCCGGCGAACTACTGGCCATCGCGCAACGCTATCCGGATTTCCCGATCCTCCTCGAGGCCGCGCGCGAGTGCCTGCAGGACGTCTACGACCTCGACGCCCTGGCCGCGCTGATGCAGCGGCTGGCCGAAGGCGGCATCGAGATCGTCGAGGTCACCACCGAGGTGCCGTCGCCGTTCGCGGCGAACCTGCTGTTCGGCTACGTCGCCGAGTTCATGTATGGCACCGACGTGCCGCTCGCCGAACGCCGTGCGTCGGTGCTGTCGCTCGACAGCGGCCTGTTGGCGGACCTGCTGGGGCAGGTCGACCTGGGCGAACTGCTGGACCCCGCCGTGGTGGAGCAGGTCGGCAATCTCCTGCAACAGCGTGCGCCGGAACGCCGCGCCAAAGGCAAGGAAGGCGTGGCAGACCTGCTGCGCGTGCTCGGGCCGCTGTCGGTCACGGCGGTGGCCGAGCGCCTCGCCGACGCCACGCCCGATGCCCTCCAACACCTGCAGGCGCTCGAGCGCGAGCACCGGGCGATCCAGGTGCCCGTGGCCGGCAGCATGCGCTGGGCGGCGGTCGAAGACGCCGCGCGCCTGCGCGATGCGCTGGGCGTGGTGCTCCCGGCCGAGGTGCCAGCCGTGTTCCGGCAGCCCTCCGCCGATCCATTGGGTGAGCTGCTCGCGCGTTATGCGCGCACCCACCGCCCGTTCACCAGCGCCGAGGCGGCCGCTGCATTCGGGCTCGGCGTGGCGGTGGCCGACGCGGCGCTGGAGCGGCTTGCCACGCAGGGCAGCGTCCTCAAGGGCAGTTTCGGCGTCGTCCGTCGCCAGCAGGATGCGGCCACGTCGCCTGCCGGGCTGTCACCGTTGGCCACCCATGAGTGGGTCGGCGAGGACGTCCTGCGCCGGCTGCGCATGCGCTCGCTGCAGGCGGCCCGCGACGCTACCCGGCCAGTGCCGCCCGAGGCGTATGCGTTGCTGCTGTTGGAGCGGCACGGGCTGGTGGCGGATGCAACGCCGCCCGCACGCCGTGCCACCGCGTCCACCACGGGTGCGCTGGACGGCATCGACGGCGTGACCCGTGTGGTTGAGCTGCTGGCCGGCGTGCCGGCGCCTGTCTCTGTATGGGAAAGCCAGATCCTGCCGGCGCGCGTGCACGACTACGTGCCGGCGCTGCTCGACGCGTTGCTTGCCACCGGCGCCGTGGTCTGGTCTGGCCATGGCCGGCTGGGCGAGGACGATGGGCTGGTCTCCCTGCACCTGCAGGAGTTCGCGTTCGAGTCCTTGCCACCGCTGCCGCTGTCGGCGGAACACTCGCCGCTGCAAGAGGCGATCCTGCAGGTGCTGGCCGATGGCGGGGCCTACTTCGCCTGGCAGCTTGCCGCCGCGGTGCAGGCGCGCTGGACTGGCGCCGCCGGGGGGCAGGCGGGCGCGGAGGTCAGCCCCGATGCGCTGCACACCGCGCTGTGGGACCTCGCCTGGCGCGGCTACCTCACCACCGACATCTGGAATCCGCTGCGTGAGCTGGCCGGACTGCGGCCGCCGCGTCCGCGGGCACTGAGGACCTCGCGACGAAGCAGCCGGGTGCGCGGCATCCCGATGCACGATCCCGCGCTTGCGCCCCACGACGACGCGCCGCGCGTGGTCGCGTTCACCGCCGCCACGCTGGCCGGGCGCTGGTCGTTGCTGCATCGGCAGGCCACCAGCGACACGCTGCGCGCGGTGGCCCTGGCCGACGCGCTGTTGGACCGCCACGCCATCGTCACCCGCGGCGCGGCCGTCGCCGAAGGCATCGCAGGCGGCTTCCCCGCCTTGCAGCAGGTGTATCGCGGCATGGAGGATGCCGGCCGCGTGCTGCGCGGCCGGTTCGTGGCGACGCTCGGCGGCGCGCAGTTCGCCGAGCGGACCACGGTGGACCGGCTGCGCGGGATCGCCGAGGCGTCAGGCGCCGGCCGCTCCAGCGTCGCCGTCGCGCTGTCCGTGGTCGATCCGGCCAATCCGTTCGGCAGCGTGTTGCCCTGGCCACCGCATACCGCCTCCCTGCGGCCGCTGCGGCGCGCCGGCGCGCTGGTGGTCATCGTCGGTGGTCGCCTGCAGATGTACCTGGCGCAGGGCGGCCGGCACCTCCTGACGTGGCTCGACGCCGACGCCGACGCCACCCTGCTCGACGCGGCGGCCCAGGCGCTGGCCGCGGCGCTCGGGCGCACGCGGCGCGCCCGTTTCACCCTGGAGCTGATCGACGACGCGCCGGTCGCACGCAGCGCACTGACCGATGCGCTGCGCGCGGCGGGCTTCCGCAGCGATCCCAAGGGCCTGCGCTGGGACGGGTGATCGCGCGGCGTTGGCCTGGGCGTTGCCGGTGCCGCGGGCCGAGGCAGCGGCGCGCGTCCACACACCGCCCTGCCTGCTCAGGCCACCACGGCCAGCTGGCCCGGCGAACCCGGTCGCAGCGCCAGCTTGTGGGTCACGTTGGTGATGCTGCGTCGGGGGTCGGTGGGGTGCGGCCGGGTGGACGTGTGGCTGTTGCCCTGCCGCCACAGTCCGAACATCACGATCTCCGCGCCCACCGGGAAGCGCTGCAGCCACGCGGCATCGTCGTGACCCACGCTGACCTCGTAGAACTCCCGGCGATCCATCACCCCGGTCTTCTGGTATTTCGGTGCGCAGTTCAGAAAGGTGGCGCCAGCGCCCGTGCCCGGAGGCGGCGAGCGGTGTGACCGCACCGTGCCGAGCAGGGCCATGGGCACCTCGTTGCTGGCCGCATCCAGCCGTGCCCAGGCCTCGTCGTAGCGCGCCGGGTCATGGAAGAACGCGTCCCAGGCCAGCTTCTTCTTGCCCAGCCGCAGCACCACGCGGTCGGCCAGCAGTGCGTCGTTGCCACACATCGCGCGCAGCACCAACAGCGTGGACAGGAGGCGCATCTGCTGCTCCGGCAGCGCGCCGCCGCCCCGTTTCAGGCCCTGGTGCAGCGCGAGCAGGCGCAGTTCGTGGCGGCCATCCTCCAGCCGCTGCACGAACGCCGGGTCGCTGGCCGCAGCGGCATCGAGCACTTCGGCCAGGTGCCCGGCCACGTTGTAACGGCACCCCGTCACGTGCGCCGCGCCCTTGTCCAGGGCGAAGTAACCGGGCATCGGGGCCGGGTACGCCGGATCCGTCTTCGGGCGCGGCCGCGCCGGCACGAAGATCAGCGGTGCGGCGCAGCCGGCGCTGTCGCAGAACAGCGCCGGCAGGGTCTGGGCGGCGTCGTGGCGCTGCTGCAGGCCGTCGACGCCGTGCACGGTGCCGTGCGAGCCGATCGCCCTGCGCATCTTGATGTCACCGCTCATCTCTAACCACTGCAGTACCGGGCGCCACATGGCAGCCCCATCGGTGCCCATCGCCGCGTGGGCGGCTGCGGGCCGATGGGCGCGCCCCAGGCTCCGCTCGCACCGTCGCCCCCGGGACACTGGCATCCCCGGCATTGCTCGGGCAAGAATGGGCCATCACGGGACGTAACGGAGTACCTCCATGTACGCACGACGAATCGGGCTGGCGATGGCCTTGGGGTGCCTGGCGGCCGGCACGACTGGCCAGGTCCACGCCCAGGTGTACCGGTGCACCGGCAGCAACGGCGAGACTGTCTATGCACAGAACCCCTGCGGCGCCGGCGCGAAAGAGGTCAACGTGCGCTCCAACCGCGGCGCGACGCGCTCGTCCGCCGAGGTCGCCACGCGTACGGCGGTGTTCCGCTCCACCGACCTGTCCGATGCGTCCATCGCCGAACGCAATTGCGTGGCCTCGGCGCGGGCGAGCATCTTCGGCCCGGTGGACAGCCGCATCGCCGGCTACCAGCGGCAGGTGGGCGAGCTCAACCAGCAACTGGCCGCGCCGCGCGACAACCTGGCCAATGCCACCTATGAGTCCGGGGTGCGTACCCAGCTGGCCAGCCTGCAGCAGTCGATCAGCATGGAGCGCCAGACCGCCGAAAGCAGCCTCACCCAGGCCCGCGAACGGTGCGCCGACCAGCGCCGGGACCGCGAGGCGGCCATCGAGCGCAAGTATGCGGCCGATGCCGCGCAGCCCGAGGCCGGTGCGCCCGCCGCCGTCACGCGCTGAGGTATTGCCCGGCCAGCGCCGCGCGGGACCTTGCCGTCAGGGCTGCGTCAGCGTCGACTGCACCAGGATCGCGCCCAGCACCTCGTCGTCGGAGAAGCCGCAATGGCCTTCGCCGGCACGGGCCAGCACGGTCGGCAACGGATCGGCGCCCGCCTTGGCCGCCAGGGCGGGATAGACCGGTTCGAAGCGCGGGTTGATGGTCGGATCGTCGCGGTTGTACTGGATCACCAGCGGCCGCGACAGCGCGCCGGTCAGCCCCAGTTCGCGCCGCAGCGTCGCCTGCGCGGCGGGGTCGGCATCCAGCCGGCGCACCTCGGCATTGAATGCCGCGTCATCGCCGAATCCTGCATACACCGTGTCGCGGTTGCCGACCGGCATGCCGCCGCTGCGCTTGACCAGGTCGTGCAGCACCAGGGCATGCAGGCTGATCGTGCCCGGCAACTGCTCGGCGGTGACCTGCAGCCGCGTGGCCAGCCGTGCCGCCACCGTTGGCTGGGCCTGCAGCGCGCCGGCGATGGCCGGGTACAGGTCGGCCTGCGGGATCGAGGCAGCGGCCGGCGAGGCCAGCCCCGCCGCGGGCAGCCCGCGTGCGCGCGGGAAGAAATGATCGAAGGCGAGCAGGGTGGTCAGCGTCTCGCTGGCCAGCACCTCGCCGGGGAGGTTGGCCCCGCACAGCGAGGCGCCGCCCGCGTAGTGCTGCGGATAACGCTCCAGCGTGGCGATGGCCACCGCGCCGCCCATCGAGAAGCCCAGCACCCAGGTCCGGCGCGTGGTCGGCTGGGTGGCGATGAAATGCGCGCGCAGGCGTTCGGTGTCGGTGATCGCATCGGCCACGGCCCAGCCTTGGCTGGCATAGCCGCTCTGGGCCACCGCGAAACCCGCCTTGAGCAGGGCGGCGGTCGACGGGTTGGCCGGCCAATCGGCAGGGCGTGGCGTGCCTGCCGGCTCGAAGCCATGCGCGAGCATCACCACCTCGCCGTTCCAGTGCGCCGGCAGATCGATGCGCCACGGCGCACCCTGCAGCACGCCGCTTTCCGTGCGCGCCGTAGCGGCCGCGTTGCTTGCCGCCGGCGCATTGTGGGCGGCGGCGGTGGCCGCCAGTGCGCCCAGGCCCAGGCAACATGCGAAGGTGAGGGCGGCGTGGCGGCGCATGGCGGGTGGGCTCGTGGCCTCAGTGCTGCAGGGTGAGCGGCTTCACCTCGGCCTTTTCCAGCAGGCGCTTGGTGAAGTAGCTGTCCTTGTAATACTTGATCTTGGCGCACAGCACCGGGTGCGGCAGGCCTTCGTACAGCACGATTTCCTTGTCCGGCCCCATCGCCTTGAGCTCCTGCGGGAGCATCAGCGCGCGCCGCTCCAGGACCTCGTTGTCCGACACGGAGCTGGACGGCCCATGCGAGCGCGTGCGCGAACGGCGCTGGACCGTCGTATAGCCCAGCATCTCGGAATAGTCGTTCGCATCCTGCTGTTCGCGCGGCGCGTAGATGATCTGCAGCGCGTGGTTGGTGATGATCGTGCGCGACAGTTCCTTGCCATACACCGCATCCAGCTGCGCCATCGACTGGATGATCGGCAGCAGGCGGATGTTGTAGCCGGCCATGTACGAGACCGCCTTGGAGATGATGTCCACGCGGCCGATCGAGGTGAATTCGTCCATCAGCAGCAGGCACTGGTGCTTGAGCGCCTTGTCGTTCTGCGGCAGCGTCTTGGTGTTGACGTTGATCAGCTGGCTGAAGAACAGGTTCACGATCAGGCGGCTCTCGGCCAGCTTGTTCGGCTGGATGCCCACGTAGATGGTCATGCGCTTGCGGCGCACGTCGTCAAGGCGGAAATCATCGCCACTGGTGGCCGCGTCCAGGACCGGGTTCAACCACGGGTTGAGCGGCTCGCGGAACGAACCGATGATCGAGGCGAAGGTCACGTCCGCCTGCGACAGCAGGCCGGCGAAGGCGGTGCGCGCCTGCGCGCTGAGGAACGGCGCCTCGGCCATCTTCTGCAGGTACGGCTTGAGCTCGGTGCCGTCGCCGGAGGACAGGCGCAGCACCTGGCCCAGGGTCGGCTTGGGCGAGCCGGGCAGGGACTCGGCCTGTTCGAACAGATACAGGGTGAAGGCAAGGAAGGCGTTGCGGGCCTGGCCGGTCCAGAACTTGTCCTTGTCATCGCCATCGGGGTACAGCATCGCGCCGATCGCCTGCAGGTCGGACACGCGGAACGCGGGGTCGTTGGACACGTAGGTCAGCGCGTTCCAGCGATGCGAGCGGCGGTCTTCGGCAAACGGGTTGAACAGGTAGATCTCATGCCCGATCGACTGGCGCCAGCCGGAGGTCAGGTCGAAGTTCTCCTGCTTGATGTCCAGCACCACCGCCGATTCGCGGTAGTCCAGCAGGTTGGGGATGACCACGCCCACGCCCTTGCCCGAGCGCGTCGGCGCGGCCAGGATGACGAACTGCTGCCCGGTCAGGCGCAGCAGCTTGCCGTTCATCTGGCCCAGCACGATGCCGTCGTCCTTCTGCTTGAAGAAGCCCTTGCTGGCCAGGTCCATCATGCCGGCGAAGCGCGCCTTGCCGTGGATGTTGCTGTGGCTGCGCAGCTTGAACATCATCACCGTGACGGCTAGCCAGCCGGCGAACATCAGCACGGCCGAGATGGCGCCAGCGGCCTTGATGCGCCCGGCGTAGGGCATCACCTGGGGGTGGTTGAGGTTCTTGACGTACTGGTAGTACGTGCCGAACTTGGTCGCGCCGGTATCCAGCCCGAGGAACAGCAGGGTGAGCAGACCAGAAAGGTAGAGTGCCGCGATGGCCAGGATCACCGCCAGCACGGCGGAGATCAGGATACGGGGATTGTTCAAGGCGATTCCTTCGACTCGGACGTGCGTGCGTTTGCAGAGGGAGGCAATGATGCCACGCCGCCGGGTTGCCCGCGCGGCGTGGGGGTGGCCACGTTACTTCGCCTTCGGGGCCGGGGCGGCGCCGCTGCCATCGACCAAGAGGTAGTCGCTGTTCTTGCTCCAGCGGCGCTGGTCATCGGCCAGCTTCACGCACGGCGTCCCGTCGCAGGAGGTGATGGACACCTGCTGCAGGGCTTCGAGCACCTGTGCGTCCACCTGCGCCCGCTGCGCACGCTGCACGTTGTTCCATGCGGTGTAGGCGGTGGCGCCGATGATCGCGGCCGAGGCCAGTGCGATCGCGATCAGCGATTTCCAGGCCAGGGCGCGCATCCGCGATGCGGCGGACAGGTGCTCGCGCTGCAGCTGGTCGGCCAGCTGGCGCAGGCGATCCCCGGATTCGGCGATGGCTTCCACCGCCGCCGGAATTTCCTGCGAGAGCGCTTCGCGCACCGCACTTCGCGCGCTGTGCGCCAACTCCGCGCGTCCAGCGGCAACGCCCTGCCCAACGTCGGCGGCCGCCTGCCGCAGCTCGGCGGCGGCGTGCTTCTGGTCGGCAATCGCCTTGTCACATTGCTGTGTCAGGTGTCCCGCAAGCAATGCGGAATTGGTGACGAACTCTTCCATCCGTGTCTGATCCACTACGCACCTGTCGAAATCAGGGGGGCCATCTAGGCGGGAGACGCATGTTGCCAGATTGGAATGACGCGCGGCGACTCTGATGCGTGTCACACATTGTAAGAATTATCTGACAGTGTTCAGTGCTTGTTCGTAAATCGTTCGCATGGCATATTGCCATTTCGATCAACGCTGTGACTCGTCCGCGTGAAATATTCTTCACAAGAAGAAGCCTTCACATCCCGGTCGTGTTCGCCTCGTATGATTTCGTGTGAAGGTCTGGTGCAGCTTCACGGGGAATGAAGCGATTGCCACGTTGTGTAGCAGTCGATGGTGTAGTCGGAAAAGGAATTTCCAGATGATTGATGTCAAACGGGGAAAGAAGAGCGGGCCGCGGCCTGCCAAGGTTCTTCCGGGGTGTGGGAGCCCCTTGCCGTCGCTTGCACGCGGCAAACATCGCACTGAAATCCAGTAGTGGTACGTACTGCTTGCTCCCCCCGGGGGGAGTGTCGGGCAGCGATCTGCTGCATACAAAAACTATGTCTACGGTGACTTCGTGAACTGCAGTAAGCCGAATAGAAATGTGATGGCCGTCGCATTACTCTCTCTGACCGCCGTCCTGGCCGGGTGCGCTACGCCGCCGGCGTCCGAGCCGCGTGGCAAGTGGATGCCGGTCAATCGGATGTCCGAAACGACGATCGCCATTCCCTTGAACCAGTCCTACATCTACCAGGCCGCGCCGATCGACAAGACCCTCAAGGGCCTGGTCACGCGCTGGGCCAAGGATTCGGGGCTGACCCTGTCCTACCAGCACCCCAACGACTACACGCTGTACGGCCCGGTCGCCAAGATCCGCACCTCCAGTGCGGGCGAAGCGGCGGCGGCGTTGTCGGCGGCCTATGCCCCGCAGGGCGTGCTGGTCACGGTCGACAACGCACGCATCACCGTCAGCGTCGCTGGTGCGTCCGCCGCAGCGGGGGCTTCGGCCGCCGATGCCTCTGACCAGTAGTCGAGGCGCCCCGCATGTTCGGTAAAAAGAAAACCACCTCGCCCGAAATCGACCGGGCCGTCTCCCAGGGCGTGAACTTCGAGATCACCCTGGCCGAGCGCGCGCGTCGCAGCGAGCGGCGGGCCTGGATGGTCGCCTGGGCGGCCATCCTGATGTCGCTGCTGCTGGCCGGCGGCTACTTCCTGTTCCTGCCGTTGAAGGAAAAGGTCCCGTACCTGGTCATGGCCGATCCCTACACCGGCACCGCGTCGGTGGCACGCCTCACCGGCAACTTCGCCGACCGCGAGGTCACCGCCGAAGAAGCGATCAACAAGAGCAACGTGGCGCAGTTCATCCTGGCGCGCGAGTCCTACGATTCGGGCCTGATCGGCCAGCGCAACTGGCGCACCACGCTGTCCATGGCCGGCCCGGCGGTCGCGCCGGCGTACATGGCGCTGCACGCCGAGAGCAATCCGGAACGCCCGTTCCGGCTGTACGGCGCGTCGCGCGCGGTCAATGTCCGCATCCTCAGCATCGTGCTGATCGGCGGCGGGGAAGGGCGCGTGCCCACCGGCGCCACGGTCCGCTTCCAGCGCACGGTGTATGACAAGAGCAACGGGCGTACCCAGCCGCTGGACAGCAAGATCGCCACGATGGAATACACCTACGACAAGACCATGCGCCTGAGCGACGAAGACCGCCTGGCCAATCCGCTGGGGTTCCGCGTCACCAACTACCGCGTGGACAACGACTTCGCGCCCACGCCGACCGCACCGTCTGCGGCGGTGTTCCGTCCCGATGGCGCGGCTGCCGCCCCGATGCAGGCCGACCCGGCTGCTGCCGCGCAGGTGGCTTATCCCGGCGCCGTGCCGGCACCCGGCAGCGTGCCCGGTGCGGTGCCTGGCTCAGTGCCCGGCGCAGCACCCGGCGTGATGCCGGCGCAGGATCCCAATACCGGCGCATTGCCACCGATGCCAGCCGAACAGATGAACGCACAGAGTCAACAAGGGGGAGTTGTACGATGAGTAGCCCGATGCAGGCGTTCCTGCGCGGCGGCCTGGCTCTGCTGATGATGGCGGGCCTGGCACTGCCAGCCTCGGCCAAGGTCGTGGAAGAGTACGAATACGGCGCCGACAAGGTGTACACCATCCGCACCGGCCTGGGCATCACCACCCAGATCGAGCTGAGTCCGCATGAAGAAATCCTGGACTACAGCAGCGGCTTCGGCGGCGGCTGGGAAATCAGCCGGCGCGAGAACGTGTTCTACCTCAAGCCCAAGAATGTGGACGTGGACACCAATCTGATGGTGCGTACCGCGGCTCATTCCTACATCTTCGAACTGAAGGTCGTCGCCACCAACTGGCGCGCCCTGGAAGACGCCAAGTCCTCCGGCGTGCAGTACAAGGTCCGCTTCACCTACCCGGCCGACACCCTGTTCGCCGCGCAGGAAGAGAAGAAGGAAGACGAAGCCGTCTCCGAGCTGAGCACCGACGTGGTGCCGGGGCGCGACTACTACTACAACTACGATTACACCTACCGCAAGCGTCAGCCGACCTGGCTGGTGCCGGCTTCGGTGTATGACGATCGTCGCTTCACCTACCTTCGCATGGGCGACCGTTCGCGCTTCCCCAGCGGCAATTTCCCCGCGGTATTTGCGCGTGACAGCAAGACGGGCGAGGAGTTCATCGTCAACTCGACCATCGAAGGGGACACCATCGTGGTGCACGGCACCTACGCCTATCTCGTCGTGCGGCACGGCGACAATGCAATCGCCCTGCGCAGGAGGCCGGAGCTGTGAATCAGATTCCTCCCAACGAGCATGACCACGAGCCCGTACCGGCTGGCGCCCCGGCGCCCGCGCCGGCGGACTACTCCAACCCGTATACCCGCCGCAGCCAGGGCGCCGAGCCGGACCTGGACGGTGAGTCGTCGCCGTACCTGCGCGCCGACGACGTCCAGCGCCTGAACCGCAAGGCGCTCGCCTTCCTGGCGGCGATCGTGCTGGCGCTGGGTGCGCTGGCCATCTGGATCTTCTCCGGCGGCCTCTCCTCCGACAAGGAAGAGGTCAAGAAGGCGCCCAGCGCGCAGGTTGTCATTCCTGCCGCGCCGCGCGACCTGCCGGAACTGCCGCCGGAACAGCCGGTTGCCCAGGCCCCGCAGATGGTCGAGCAGCTGCCGCCGTTGCCGGTGGTCGATGACAGGCCCGAGCCGATGCTGATGGGCGACAACGGCGGTCCGCGCCAGCCCGAGCCGATGTCGCTGCTGGAGCGTCGCATGCTGGACGCCGGTGCGGCCCAGGCCGCCGCGCAGGGCGAGGGTGAGGCACAGCCGCCGTACCCGATGATGCCCGGCATGCCCGGTGCCCAGGCCGCGCCGCCGCCGCGTCGTGCCGCCGACGGCCCGACCAGCGCACAGCCGCTGTACAAGCCGAGCACGCTGCTGCTGCGCGGTACGTACATCCGCTGCGTGCTGCAGTCCCGCGTGATCTCGGACTTCCCGGGCTACACCTCGTGCGTGGTCACCGAACCGGTCTACTCGTTCGACGGCAAGCGCCTGCTGCTGCCGCGCGGTTCCAAGATCCAGGGCTCCTACGGCGGGGACGACACCATCGGTGACCGCGTGGCGATCGTGTGGGATCGCATCACCACGCCCACCGGCCTGGACGTCAACATGAAGAGCCCGGGCGTGGACAACCTCGGCTCGGCCGGCAATCCGGGTTACTACAACGCGCATTGGGGCCAGCGTATCGCCTCGTCGCTGCTGATCAGCATCCTGGCGGATGCCTTCAAGTACGCCGCCGCGGAGAATGGTCCGGAGAGCTCGACCGTCGTCAACGGTGCCGTCGTGCAGAACCCGTATGAAAGCGCCACCGCACGCACCATGGAGCGCATGGCCAACGTCGCCATGGAACGCAACATGGCCCGTCCGGCCACGGTGACCATCAATCAGGGCACGATCGTGAACGTCTACGTCTCCCGCGACGTCGACTTCTCGGCCGTGATCCGCTGAGCGAAGACACTGGAATGAGCAGCGAAACGGCCACCGTCGCCAAGGTCTCCAACGATTTCCTGGATTATCAGTACCATATCCTGGGAATCGGCGAGCACATGCAGTCGTCCGACGTGACCGAAATCTGTATCAATCGGCCGGGTGAGCTGTACCTGGAAACCCGCGACGGTTGGCACCGCGCCGATGCCCCCACGCTCACCTATGAGCGTGCGCGGCAGTTCTGCACCACGGTGGTCAACGAGAGCAACACCGGCCAGCGCATCACCGATGCCGACCCGATGGTCTCGTTGACCTTCCCGACCGGGCAGCGTGCGCAGTTCGTGATCCCGCCCGCCTGCGATTCGGGGCGGGTCTCGATCACCATCCGTATGCCGGCACGGTTCGGCAAGTCACTTGAGCAATACGAGGAAGACGGCTTCTTCAGCGAGATCCTCGAGCAGGCGCCCACGTTGAGCGACCACGACCGCGAGCTGGTCGAGCTGCGTGCCCAGCGCGACTACGCCACCTTCTTCAAGAAGGCCGTCCAGTACCACAAGAACATCGTGGTCTCCGGTGCCACCGGCAGCGGCAAGACCACCTTCATGAAGTCGCTGGTCAACCACATCTCCCACCAGGAGCGCCTGGTGACCATCGAGGATGCGCGCGAGCTGTTCCTGGCGCAGCCCAACGTGGTCCACCTGCTGTATTCCAAGGGCGGGCAGAGCTCAAGCAACATCACCGCCAAGTCGTGCATGGAAGCATGCCTGCGCATGAAGCCGGACCGCATCATCCTGGCCGAGTTGCGCGGCGATGAGTCGTTTTACTTCATCCGCAACTGCGCCTCCGGCCACCCCGGCTCGATCACCAGTTGCCACGCCGGCAGCACCTCGCAGACCTGGGACCAGCTCGCGCTGATGGTCAAGGCCTCCAACGAAGGCTCGGGCCTGGAGTTCGAGGTCATCAAGCGGCTGCTGAAGCTCACCATCGACGTGGTGGTGCACATCAAGGCGCATGCCGGCCGCCGTTTCATTACCGGGATCGATTTCGATCCCACCCGAGGGCTCGCGGAATGACCGGTATCGCTACCAGCGTCATCCGCGGACGCTCGCCTGCGTTGCGTGCACGTGTTGCGCGCACCACTGGAAGGAGGGGCTCCTGATGTTGCCAGGTCTTGAGTTGGCGGCATGCACCGAACTGGCCGTGCCGGCAGAGGTCATGCACCACGTCGTCCGCGTGGAATCGTCCTTCAATCCCTATGCCATCGGCGTCGTCGGTGGTCGGCTGGCGCGCCAGCCCAAAAACCTCGGCGAAGCCCTGTCCACGACCAAGATGCTGGAACGCGAGGGCTACAACTTCTCGCTGGGGCTGGCCCAGGTCAATCGCTACAACCTGCAGAAGCAGGGGCTGGACAGTTATGAGAAGGCCTTCAGCATGTGCCCGAACCTGCAGGCGGGCTCGCGCATCCTGGCCGAGTGCTACAGCCGTTCCAAGCAGGACTGGGGCAAGGCCTTCAGCTGCTACTACTCCGGCAACTTCACCACCGGCTATCGGCACGGCTACGTGGACAAGGTCATGACCTCCTGGCGCGGCTCGGTCGCCGCCGCTGGCGGTGCCATCCCGGTCATCCGCAATCGCGGCGGCAGCGCGCCGGTCACCCGGATCCAGGTGCCGGTGGAGCCGGCGGCCAGCCGCGTGCTGCGCCGGATCGAGGAAGCCGCGCTGAGCGGGGCCGGGATCGCGCCGGCCACCCGCAGCAGCGGGTACTCGGCGGCGGCCGGCCAGGTCTATCCCTCGTCCCAGGCCAGTTCGGTCTATCCGACCTCCACCGCCAACGGCGTCTATCCGACCTCCAACGCGCAGTCCGTGTACCCGGCCACGGCCGTGCCCGCGCGGCGTGCCGCAGGGCAGGGCGGCACCGGCCCCGAGGCCGCCCTCCAGGCCATTCTGGCCGGCGCACAGGGTTCCGAAGACGCGCCGGTCCTGCTCCAACCCAGTGGTGCGCCCCCGGTTTCACAACCGTCCGGTGCACCGCCCGTTACGCTGCCCTCGGGGGCGGCGGGGCGACGCTCACCGATTTCGAACCAGACACCGGCCGCGGGAGTCCCTGAAAGGGACGCCGCGTTGGTGTTCTAGGTCGATTTCGACTCCGGCCGATGCCCGGCCTTGTAGTAAAGCGCAGTTCTCTCCTTCCACAACCACGGGGATTCAACCCATGAAGATCGAAGCCAAGCGTCACCTCTCCACCATCGCCCGCCGGGTCTCCTCGGCCACCGCTGCAGCCACCCTGTTCGCGCTGCCGCTGATTGCCATGGCACAGGACGGCACCGGTGCGACCGGCCGCGTCAACAAGTTCTTCGAGAACGTCAATGGCATCCTCAACGTCGCGTCGATCGCGGTCGTGACCATCGCGGTGATCTTCGCCGGCTACCAGATCGCCTTCGCCCACAAGCGTATCGCCGACGTGGCACCGGTCCTGATCGGCGGCTTCCTGATCGGCGCCGCCGCCCAGATCGCCAAGATGCTGCTGCCGGCCGACGTGACCGCCACCACCATGGTCATCGCGGAATCCCTGCTGAAGTATGCATAAGAACGCGCTATTTCGCGGTTGCACACGCCCGGCCATGTTCATGGGGGTGCCGTATCTCCCCTTTGCCATGGCAGCGGGCGTGTGCATTCTTTGCACGTTCTACTTCAACATGTTTTTCCTGCTGCTGCTGCCGGTGATCATCATGGTCATGCGGCAGATGGCCCGTCGGGACGAAATGATCTTCCGCCTGCTGGGGCTGCGGCTGCAGTTCCGCTTCAGGGCCAGGAACATCAAGCACCATAACGGCATGTGGGTGTTCACACCCAACAGCTACCGCAAGTCGCTCGAAGAATCCTCCACGGACTAGTCCAATGCTGGCGCCAGATACCCCGATCGCCGATTTCATCCCGCTGTCTTCGCACGTGTCACCGCAGGTCGTGAAAACGACGGGCGGCGACTACCTCATCATCTGGCGCCTGGATGGGTTGCCGTTTGTCGGGCGAGAAGAGTGGGAGCTGGAGCACCGGCACAACACCTTCAACCGGATGTTGCAGACGCTGCGTGCGCCGGATTTCGTGAACGTCGCGTTCTGGGTGCACGACATCCGTCGACGCGGTCGGGTGGAGCTGCGCAGTTCGTACGAGCATGTGTTCAACCAGCAGCTGTCGGATGAGTACTTCCAGCGGCTCTCGTCTGAAAAGATCATGCAGAACGAGCTGTACCTGACCATGCTCTACCGGCCGATCGTGTCCGGCAAGCGGTTCGTGGAGAAATCCGCGGATGTCTCGCGGCTGCAGTCCGAAGAGGACCAGGCCGTGGGCAAGATCATGGAGCTGGCCGGCAATGTGGAAGCGGTGCTGAAGGACTATGCACCGGTCCAGTTGGGCATGTACGAGGAAAAGAACGGCGTGGTGTTCTCGGAGGTGCTGAGCTTCCTCGGCTACCTGCTGAACCGGGTCGAAGAGCCGGTGCCCGTCCTGCGGGCACCGGTCTACGACTACCTGCCGGTCTCGCGCCACATGTTCTCGGCGCGCTCGGGCGATTTCGTGATCAACACCCCGAGCGGCAAGAACCACTACGGCGCCATCCTCAACATCAAGGAATATACGGATGCCACCTATCCGGGCATCCTGAACAACCTGAAGTACCTGGATTTCGAGTACGTCATCACCCATTCCTTCAGCCCGATGGGCCGCCAGGATGCGCTCAAGATCCTCGAGCGTACCAAGGGCATGATGATTTCCTCCGGAGACAAGGCAGTCAGCCAGATCTCCGAAATGGATTACGCCATGGACCAGGTGGCGTCCGGCAACTTCGTGCTGGGCGAGTACCACTTCATCCTGACGCTGTACGCCGACGACCAGAAGTCGCTGTCGGTCAACCTGGCAACGGCCCGTGCCGAGCTGTCCA
The DNA here is from genome assembly GCF_056393175.1 of Stenotrophomonas sp. Steno-Z1. Classification (NCBI taxonomy): domain Bacteria; kingdom Pseudomonadati; phylum Pseudomonadota; class Gammaproteobacteria; order Lysobacterales; family Lysobacteraceae; genus Stenotrophomonas; species Stenotrophomonas sp. Steno-Z1. The sequence continues at coordinate 1,092,694 of NZ_JBWJPB010000001.1, forward strand.
ACGCCGGTTTCGTCTCGGCCAAGGAAGACCTCGCGGTCTGTTCCTCGTTCTACTCGCAGCTGCCGGGCAACTGGAAGTACCGCACGCGCGTGGCCAACGTAAGTTCGCTGAACTTCCTGGGCCTGTCGCCGCTGCACAACTTCGCCACCGGCAAGCGCGACAACAACCCGTGGGGCCAGTGCCTGACCGTGCTGCAGACCACCAACGGGCAGCCGTACTACTTCAATTTCCATGCCACCCACCCGGCCGAGAATTCGCTGGGTGAGAAGGCGATCGGCAACACGATGGTGATCGGCAAGTCCGGTACCGGCAAGACCGCGTTGATCAACTTCCTGCTCAGCCAGGTGCAGAAGTACGATCCGTCGCCGACCATCTTCTTCTTCGACAAGGACCGCGGCGCCGAGATCTTCGTGCGCGCCTGCGGCGGCAACTACCTGGCACTGGACAACGGCGAGCCCACCGGCTTCAACCCGTTCCAGTGCGAGAACACCGACGCCAACGTTCAGTTCCTCGGCGACCTGGTCAAGGAGCTGGCCGGCAAGGTCACCTATTCGGCACGCGAAGAAGAGGACATCTTCCGCGCGGTGGAAAGCATGCTGGACATGCCGATGCAGTATCGGACCATGACCAACTTCCAGAAGAGCCTGCCCAACATGGGCGACGACGGCCTGTATGCGCGTATGCGCAAGTGGACCGCCGGCAACACGCTGGGCTGGGTTTTCGACAACCCGGTCGACATCATCGACCTGGAAAAGGCCAACATCATCGGCTTCGATTACACCAATGTGATCGACAACGTCGAAGTGCGCGTGCCGGTCATCAACTACCTCCTGCACCGCCTGGAGGAGCTGATCGACGGTCGCCCGCTGATCTACGTGATGGACGAATTCTGGAAGATCCTCGACGGCGGTGGCGCGCTGAAGGACTTCGCCAAGAACAAGCAGAAGACGATCCGTAAGCAGAACGGCCTGGGCATCTTCGCCACCCAGAGCCCGGAAGATGCGCTGGCCAGCGACATCTCCGCGGCGCTGATCGAACAGACCGCCACATTGATCCTGCTGCCCAACCCCAATGCGTCCCGCGAGGAGTACATGGAGGGGTTGAAGCTGACCGAGGCCGAGTTCGAGGTGGTCGTCAAGCTCGACGAACGCTCGCGCAGCTTCCTGGTCAAGCAGGGCCACGGCTCCACTGTCTGCCAGCTCAACCTGCGCGGCATGGACGACGCCCTGGCGGTCATCTCGGCCAGCACGGACAACATTGAAATCATGGATCGCATCGTGCGCGAGCAGGCCGAGCGACTCGAAATCGACCGATCGGAATTGACCCCGGACCAATGGCTTGAAGCCTTCTATGCAAACCGCAAGGGCTCCGGCCGTGGTGGCAAGACAGGCGGGGAAACTTCTGAACGCAGGCGGGCGGTTACGCGCTGATATCCGGCGCGCACTGGCTGTATAACCCAGATAGAGACTAGTGGAGGTGGAAAATGGCATCCCAGGGCAATCTTAATCGTGGTACCGAGCGCAGCTTCGATGCCGCGTGGACCCGCATGTTTGGCAACGGTCCCGTGCTGCCGAGGGCGAACCGTTGGCTGGTGCTGTCGCTGGCCATCGCCTCGTTGCTGGGGGCCGGTGTGGCCATGGCGGCGTGGGAGGTCAATGACTCCAAGACGCAGAGCAAGCTGGACAGCAAGCTGGGTAACAAGGGCACCGTGACCGGTCAGCTGGACGACATCAACACGAAGTTGAGCGTCAGCAAACGGCAGAACGACGACACGCCGACGATGGTGGCCGAGCCGACCGGTGACGAGAAGCTGGACAAGATCAAGCCCGGCGCCACAGTGATGTCGATGGAGAATCTGTGCGTCAAGGGCGCCGATACCCAACTGGCCAAGCACCAGTTGGAGCTGTGCCAGGAGATGGCCAAGACCGAACTGGCCAAGTATCGATTCTCCATGCGCATGTTCGACCGCTCCAAGGAGAACTATGATCGCCTGAAGCAGATCCAGACGCGTCGTCGGCAGTTGGCTGCAAACGACTACGCCAACCTCCAGTACAACACCAACGAGCTGTTGGCGCTCACCGCGTTGATGGATAACGATCGGGATCGCTACCAGACCTACATGGCTGCCTACGACGCGCGGATTCTGCATATCCAGAACACCCAGGTCGCGCTCACGCGGAACGCGCTCAAGGGCGGCGGCGGCAGTAGCTTGTCTGGCTTGCTCAGCGGCGCGGCGTCGTCGTTCTAAAGGACCGGGGAAAACTTATGCTGCTCTTCGCTATGCCATTCGACCCCTCTGGCTTCGTCCAGTGGGCGTTCTTTACCGGTCTTTTCGAACTGGTGAACAACGAAATTGAGTCTTTCCAGGGCGACATGCTCGGCCGCGCGACCAGCTGGGTCAGTGGCGTTTCATTGACCTTGCTCACATTGTGGGTCCTGATGCAGGGCTTCATGATCATCACGGGGCGAAGCCGTGAATCGCTGATGTCTCTGGTCGTGGGCTCGCTGCGTGCGTTCCTGATCGTCATCGCGGCCACCTCGATGTCGTTCGCGGGCACCAATGTGACGAAGTTCCTGACCGATTCGCTGCCGCAGGAAATCCATCAGGTCGTCACCGGCAAGGATGACAAGGTCGAGGACGCCATCGACGACAACCTGAAGATCATGGGCTTCATCTTCACGCTGATGGATGCGTTGCCGACCATCAAGGATCAGGAGAACACGGACAAGCAGGCCAAGACCTCCGCCCTGATCGGCGTGGGTATTGCCGGGCCTTCGGTCATTGGCGGGGCCATGTTGCTTCTGTACAAGATCGGCCTCGTGTTGTTCGTGGGTTTCGCGCCGATCTTCATCCTTTGCCTCCTTTTCGATCAGACCAAGGAGCTGTTCAAGCGCTGGTTGCTCTACGGGATCGGCACCATGTTCTCGATGGCGGTTCTGTCGTTCATGGTTTCGGTGGCAACGAAGGTCGTCGCGGTGTCGGCAGCGTTGATGATCGCCGCGTACTACGCCGCGTCCAACCCCGGCTCTCCGGTGACAGGCGTCATGGGCGCCTTCGGATTCGGCCAGGGCATCAGTTCCGCTGCGGTGCAGCAGGGTGGGGTGGGACTGTTGATGTCGGTGCTGATGGTCATGTCCCCGCCGATGGCAGCGATGTTCTTCAACGGCACGCTTGGTTCATTTGCGGCTAACTCTAGCTTCGGTAACGTGGGTCGCAACAGCACTGGTCAGCAGTCTGACTTTACGCAGGGAACCAATCGCGTAGAGTCTGGAGAAAGGGACCATAAAAGTAATAAGAAGGGGTAACGTTACGCGCGAGGCACTCGTTTCCGCTTTCCCTGGATAGACAAGATTTCATCGATTGGAGAGATGTAAATGAGATTATCCTTGTTCAGTGGATCGGTCCTTCTTGTAGCCGGCTTGATAACGGCCCCTGCCCAGGCACAGCAGCCCGGATCCGTTGAGTACAACACCGTATTTTTGCCGGCCCATGGGGTAGGAGATACGGTCCGCGCGTCGGAGTTGGATAGATGGGGTGCAATTGCCACTGGTAAGGGTGATGCACTCGGATTCGTGGTTGATGCGCGCTCTGAAAAGGAGGCAAAGACGAAGGCGGTTGCAGATTGCTCCTCTGGTGGCGGCGAGAACTGTGAGGTTGAGGACGTCTTCACTAATGTTTGCATCGCCGTTGCCAGTAGCCCAGATGCCAACTACTGGTCTAGCGGGTCGCCAAGCCGCAACACCGCTAAGACTTTGAGGGAGCGGGCACTGAAAGGATGTGGGGAAAATTGTAAGATCATCCGGGAGGGGTGTGCTTACAAATTCTAACTGCGACTTCGGTCTGGGCCCGTCCCTCCTCTTCGCGTTCCAACGAAGGAGGCCTAATGAGCGCGAAGCTGATTAAAATTATCTCCACCTGTTCTTTATTGGTTCTATTCGCAAATTCCGGATTTGCACAGCAGCCTGGATCCGTGCAGTACAACACGCAGGTTCTACCCGCGAATGGAATTGTCTCTCGAAGTGCCTTGCCAGACAGGTGGGGTGCTATTGCGATAGCAACGGATCAGACTGACTACTTGGGTTGGAAGGACGACGCGACCAGCAAGGAAGAGGCTGAGTCCGCTGCTCTAGAGTTGTGCAAGTCGGCAGGTGCCACTAAATGTAAAGTGGTTGGTAGCTTTGCCAACTCTTGCGCGGCCCTCGCGATTGGCACTGATAGGTACGGAGTGTCGTACACCGGGGTCACGCGGAGAAGTGTCGCCTATACGAAAAAGGACGCTATAAAGCACTGTGGCTTCGATGATTGCAAGATTGTTCGCTCTGGCTGCACTGTCCCAAACTGACGGTCTTATAGGCTGTTGATTCGATTCTCAGATCGCTACGTGCCTTGAGCACTTTATTCGGCAGAGTCCATCGACGGCGAACGCTCGGCAGCGGATCGGGCAGAGATATGCGTTGATATCAGGCTGCCGGCGTGTCTCTTTATCGGGATGGTGCTTCTATAGGCTAGCTCGGCGAAATGGAAAGGCTGGCAGTTAAAACGACCCCCACGCGCTGGCATTGACTGATGGCGGCGGCAAGGTGGGCGGTTGCTGCATCGCGGACACAAAGGGACACCAAGTTCGCCAATGCTCACGCCGCGTTGGCTGCCGGCGGCACCTGCGATACCATCGCCAACGCCGCCTCTGTCGATTGATGGCTCCAAGGGTTAATTGACGCGCGCCTGGAGCGCTCGGCTTGGCAGGTTACGTGTGACCGGCCGAGCCATAGTGATGAACTGGATCCCTGAAGCCAAGATTGAGGTCAATCTCCGCTAGCAATTGCATGCGCAGGAGCAAACCAGGGCCGAGGTCTGCAACTGCGCCGCGGTCTACTACAGGCCATCCAGAATGCACTCGCCGCTGTGCTTCGTCAGCCAGGGACACTTCGAACCTCGGCATATGACTGAACCCCGTTGTCATGATTCGAGAGATGGATCACAGGTCCACAAGCGAACGCTGGGGTAGAAATTTCAATTCGAAATGGTGGCCACTTAGGCATGCTTCGAGCGTGTCCGTGTATTGGTATCGGTCGCCCGGTAGGTCAGCGTGAATCGAGCGCATTGCAAAAATTGCAATGTCATTTAAAGGGAGCGTCATGAAATTCGGACTCAGGCATTTGTTCTCCGCGTCTCTTTTGGTGATTGGCTTCGGAGGTGCCGCATCCGCACAACAGCCGGGCTCCGTGCAATACAACACGCAGGTTCTTCCCGCGAACGGAATTGTCGCTCGTAATGCCTTGCCGGACCGGTGGGGAGCTATTGCGATCGCAATGGATAAGAGCGACCGCTTGGGCTGGAAAGACGACGCGACTAGCAAGGAGGAAGCCGAAGCGGGTGCTCTCGAGTTGTGCAAGTCGGCCGGTGGGGGCAAATGCAAGATAATTGGTACGTTTGCCAACTCCTGCGCGGCCTTGGCGTTCGGTACTCAAATGTACGGAGTGTCGTATACCGCATACACGCGACGAAGTGTTGCCTACACGAAGAAAGACGCTATAAAGCAGTGTGGCTTGGAAGATTGCAAGATTGTTCGCTCTGGCTGCACGGTCCCAAACTGATGGCATTGCAGAGTGCTGATTTCAGTTCTTGACCGCTACGTCCCTTGAGCGCTTGAGTCGGCCAGAGCCTGCGACAAGGTGATGGCAAGGGGCGGCAGCGTGAAGGCGGGGTAGCGCGCGGAGGCGGCAGCGAAACCTTCCCGTGCGTCGTGAGCGGTCGCATTAGCCCAATTCGAGGGGGTCCAGTGAAGATTGCAGTAGGGTGTGCTTTTCTGGCAGTGCTTTTCGGGCAAATCGCTCCGGCGAACGCCCAGCAGGCAGGTACCGTTGAATACAACACGGTCTACCTTCCAGCACACGGCGTCGGGGACACACAGCGCCCCAACCCTGGGAATCGTTGGGGGGCAGTAGCCACTGGTAGAGGGGCAGTGCTTGGCTTTATGGTGGGTGCCAAGTCGGAGAGTGAGGCCAAGAGAGCAGCAATCGGTGACTGCGTCGCCGCCGGTGGCAAGGAGTGCTTGGTGGAAGAGACCTTCGTCAATTCCTGCGCCGTCGTTACGATGAATTCCAGCCAGTTCTCCTGGTCTACGGCCGATCCGGCGAAGCATTCGGCGGAATGGCTCAGGACACGAGCACTTGGCAAGTGCGGAGCGGACGACTGCAGGATCATTCGCGAGGGATGTGCCAGTCCGGTGCGCTAATGTCAGTGGCGAGCGGCATTGCGTTCTTAGCGCAGCCGTCATCGGCGTATGAGCGATCTACGCCTTTCACTGGGCGACGTTAGGGCCGCTCCTCCGGTCCCAGTGCTCCACATCATCAGGCTTACTCCGTGCGCGATGCTGCTGTTGCTGGTAGTTGCCTTCTCCCTTACCGAAAACTCCGAATGGGCGGTTAGAGGCCGCTTGTGCGCCACTCAGTCACTGCCTGTTGTACCGATGAGCTCCAGCTTCATTCTGGGTAGCTTCCTCGCCCTACCAGATTGAATTTGTGCCCATGGATGCTTCTGGTGAGGCCGCCCGGCATTTTAACGAAGGGGCTAATGAGCATGAAGTTGATAAGTGGTCTGTCCGCGTGTTGTCTATTGGCTACTGCGGTGAGTTCCGTATCTGCACAGCAGCCAGGCTCTGTGCAATACAACACCCAGGTTCTTCCCGCCAACTGGGCGATGTGAGGTTCTCGCGCCGTATCTCGCGTCGCAGGGCTTGGCAGTGAGCACCGATCGCGTGAAAGAACGCATTAAGCGGAAGCACGGGCACCGGCGCAAAGTCCGATGTGTTCATTCGGTGGCCACTCGCGGGCCTCGCGCTCACTATCCGGTTTGCAGATAGACTCCACCTTCTCATCCGGTAGATGGGTCTTCTGCTTCTTCCAAGGCATTAGATTCGCTGCGGTGTAGAATGACAAGGCGGCCTGTTGATGTCGGTGCTGATAGCCATGTCCGCGTCAATGGCGGTGATGTCTTTCGCCGGCCGTGGGTTGAATTGGGGATAAATCGATCTTCTGAGACCGGCGTCGTTACAGAATTGTTCGTTTGTCGGGCTTCACACGGAGCGTAAGTTACGGCTGGTGGTGACGATCGCAAGGTAATAGTGAATGAATAAGCGGTGTGGTTCTCATCTCGCCGCGCCTACAGAGTGCGTCATTGCTCGGAGAATCATTGGGTGAAGGGTTTCAAGCGCGTGTCGATGCTTCTCTTGCTGATGTGCGCGACGGCCTTCGTTGCTGCGCAGCAGCCTGGTTCGGTTGAGTACAACACCGTTTTCCTCCCAAGTCACGGTGTCGGCGACACGACACGGGCAAACTCGGTCGATCGTTGGGGGGCGCTCGCGTCCGGGGATGGAAAGGTGCTTGGCTTTGTCATCGGCACCAGGGAGGAGGCAGAAGCAAAGAAGCTGGCGTTGGCCGACTGCGTTGCCAGTGGCGGGAAGAACTGCAAGGTAGTGACGACGTTCGTTAATGAATGCGTTGCGGTTGCGGCCAAGCCAGGAAAGGCGAACTGGGCCAGTGATGATGCCGGGCCCCAGGTTCTGGATTCGGTTAAGTCGCAAGTTATGAAGATGTGTGGAGATGACTGCAGGATCGTCCGTCAGGGATGTGCGGAGGCAAGGCGTTAAATCCGGCATCTTTTCTGCCCGGGCACTGAGTCCAGTCGCGGTCGGGATGCGAGGATGAAATGGGGATGCGGGAAGGAAGGGTGATGACAAGGTCCGGCCTTTGGGTGGGACCTTCGCTTGAATGTTCCGCTTGATGAGCGGACTTCTTCTATTTGAGAGAAGCTGATGAGATCCGTCCTGTTCAGTGGTGTGGCGCTTCTGTTGGTCGGTCTCATCCAGGCTACTGCTGGCGCACAGCAGCCTGGCTCAGTCGAGTACAACACCGTGTACCTCCCTGGACACGGCGTTGGGGATACGTTGCAGAACTCGCCTGTCCGCTGGGGCGCGATCGCGTTTGGGGCTGGTCGTGAGCTCGGCTTTACGTTAAACGCCCGGACGAAAAAAGCGGCGGAGGCTGGCGCGGTTCAAGAATGCAAGGCGAATGGAGGGAAGAATTGCAGAATCCTTAAGGCTTTTTTTAACGGCTGCGCTGTGATTGCTGCTACTCCGACGAAGCTTAGGTGGGTTGTCAACGATGTCGATTCAGAGTCCATGGAATCACTTCGAAACTCGGCGATGAGCGCTTGCGGCAGTGATTGCGAGATAGTGCGGGAAGGTTGCGCGGCGGGGCATTAGGTCTCGAGCCAGCTGTCGACATCCCGCAGAGTCTTTGGCTGATTTCGCGGAATCAGGCGAGGGGCGAGGTCTGCAGCCGGCAGCAGGACAATCGGCAGAAACCCTGCGCGCAAGAGCACTGAGAAGGTGCGGCTACGCTGGGTGCACGATATCCCCTACGGGTACACAGAGCCGGTTGAGCGTTCTACGGACTCAAGATGCCTCGGTGGCTCACCGCGGAGCGGTCGCAGTACACTCTCAACGGGACTGCTATCCACTCTGCACTCAAGGACGCTGCATATGAAATGGAATGTCGCACTTCTTTTCGCGGGTATCGTGCTGTTTCCCTCCGCTGACGTCTTCGCCCAGCAGCCCGGCTCGGTCCAGTACAACACGGTGACGCTGCCGTCGATGATGGCGGCCCAGCGCTCCGGGCGCCTGGCGCCTCCGTCCGACCGCTGGGGGGCCATTGCCATCGGCGAAGGCCAGGCCTACGGCTGGATGGACAAGGCCGGTAGCGAGGACGAGGCCAAGGCCGCGGCATTGACCGATTGTCGGGCCAAGGGCGGCGGTGACTGCGTCGTAGAGACGGTGTTCGCCAATGCCTGCGCGGTGCTTGCCGCCGGCAGTGCGGGCCACATCATCGCCAGCGCACCGCCGGCCGAGCGCACGCTGGACAAGACCACCAAGCGCGCCCTGCGTCGTTGCGGCCCCGACTGCAAGGTCGTCCGCGAGGGCTGCGCACTGCCCGGCGGTTGATCCCGGTCGCCGGTGAGCGAGCCCGGGCGGCCTTCGCCCGGCCCCGGCGGGGCGTTTTCGAGGGGCTTGGCCTCGCCCGTTCCCATGGGGTAAGCTGAGTCCTCAACACGAAGGCGGGGCCATGCCCCGATGCACTTTCGAATTGACCGCCCTGTAAAAGACTCAAGGATTGAGTCCGGTTGACGTCAAACGGCCCTTCGGCCGTCACTCACCTCTGGAGCCAATGATGGCTGTTACATGCGTGGTTGGGGATTTTCTCGCTATTACTGAAAGGCCGGCGCCGGATTGGCCTGGCCTCGATCTGCTCCCATCACATTTTCATATGCCCGCAACGCGGGATCATCGGCGCTGCACGGCGCCGTTTGGGGACGGTCGTACGTTCCCGTCGCCCAGCATGACGCAGCCTCATCCGTGGCATTACGCCTACGGTGGGTCACACGAGCGCGTGCTGTCATCACAAGGTCATCACGCCTCGCCATGAGTATGCCGATCATCGAGAAATCGTCACGAACGTCGCGCCTGCGGCTGCACCAGTTCGCCGTGGCATGTGCCTTGATCGTTCCCATCGCCGCCTGTTCCGGGCAAAACAACACGGTCGCTCCCATGAATGCATCGTTGCAGACTTCCCCCGACGCTCCGCCGTTGCGTACGCTCAATCCGGCCCCTCGACGCGCCTTCGAGGTGCGGGTGGTGCTGGACGGGGCGCCGGGTCCGTTCACGCGTGTCAGCGCGGTGGCCCAGTACGACGTCAGCAACGAGGCCGAGTGCGGCAAGAAGGACGAGCTGGCCGGGGTCTTCCTCAGCATCACCAGCAACGAAACCGTCAGCCTGACGCGCGTATCCGATACCGAATATGCCGGCACGGTATATGCCGACGGCATCGTCGATGAGGACTATTACGGACGAGGGGTCTGTCATTGGGAGCTGACCGAGGCGCGCGTTGTGCTGCAGGCCGGCAAGGATGAGGCCGATACGCGCTTCGTCGCCGATCTGCCGGCCGCCGCGATCCTGGGCCAGGGCAGCCGCACCAAGCATTTCTGGACGGGCTATTACCCGCGTGCGGAGATGGCGGGGTTCCGTGAGTTCGGCAACACCGACCTGAAAACCGCGCAGGGCCGACAGGCCGCGGATCAGCGCGATGCCTTCTTCAGCATCACCGTGACGGCCAAGGAGACCACCCAATGACGGTTCCCTCCCAGGAGTATGCGGGGCTGGCGGCGCATTCCTACCAGGATCTGAAGGTCGGGCAGCGCGGTCCGAACGACGAAGAGAAGGTTGTCATCGATGGCACGCAGTACCGTGTCGTCGAGCATGCCAATAATCCCAACACCGGTTACCAGGGCACGATCTACCAGAAGGTGGACTCCGGTGAAATCGTGGTGGCGCACCGCGGCACCGAGGAAGTCTGGAAAGACGGCATCGTGGCCGACGGTTCGATGGTGCTGTCGCGAACCAACCCGCAGGCCGACGATGCGATCGCACTGACCGGCCGGGCGCTGCACTATGCGCGCACCTACAGCAGCGTCAATCCGCCGGAAGTGACCGTGACCGGTCATTCGCTGGGCGGCACGCTGGCCCAGGTGAGTGCGCACCACTACGACCTGCGCGGTGAAACTTTCAATGCGTATGGCGCGGGCAGCCTGGACCGACGCATCCCCGAGGGCCCCAACGATCGCATGGTGAATCATGTGATGGCCGCCGACGTGGTGAGCGCGGCCAGTGGCCACTACGGTGAGGTCCGCACTTACGCGACCGAGAAGGAAATCTCGGTGCTGCGCCAGTCGGGTTATCACGACAACCGGTTCGTGGATTTCATCACGCCCGACCTGCCGGTCGTGGCGGCCGCGCGGTCGATGGGGTCGCACAGCACGCACAACTTCCTGCCGGTGGATGGCGACGGCAAGCCGGACAAGTCCGTGCTGCAGGACCCGGCCGCGCAGGCACGCGCCGAGGATCACAAGGACGCCATCGACAACTACCGCGGCGATGTGGAGCGGTTGCGCAGGGTGGTGACCATCGGCGCACGCGGGCCCATAGGCGCGATCGAGGATGTGGTCGACCACGTGCGCGGGCCGGTCAAGGCCGGTGAGCCGGCGCGCCAGCAGCAGGAGCGGGAGGCGCAGACCACTGGCCGACCCCTGTCCGAGCGGGCGCCCGACGCCGCGACCCCGACGCGCGAAGGAGGCGGGGCGGGGCAGGATAATGTGTCGCGGTTGCTGGATGCCGCCCGGGGCGGCAACGCCGAAGACCTGCGTGCGGCCACGGCCAGCCTGCAGAACTCCGAGGCCGGCCAGGCCTGGCAGCAGCGCGTGGACGCGCAGGTGCAGGCGGCGACCCAGCGAGACGCGGCCCAGCACGCTCCGCCACCGTCGCAGGACGCGGCCCGCTTCGCCTGAGGCGCGGGACCACCCATGCGGCACGTATCGATGGAGGATGCATGAGACAGGCAAAATTGGCGTTGTTGGCGATGGTCATTGGTATGCTTGCCGGCTGCGGCCAGCAGGATGGCGACGCGGCGACACGCACGTCAGAAACGGCTGTCGGAGCACAGCCCGCCGTGGAACAGCAAAAGGACCCAGGTATGACCGCGCTCAAACCGCCTTCTCCCGATAGCATTCTGTATGTCATCTACCAGCGCGACGGCGATGGTGCGTTCACGTACGAAGTGGATGGCGGCGTCATCGTGAGTTACTGGTATGGCTATGCTTTCGATTTGAAGGGCAAGCATTACTTCACCGGGTTCGCCACCCGTACCGAAGGCACCGAGGGGCCGGAGGCGGAGGGCGGGCTGATGGAGCCGGGCCACGTGGCGATCGCGCAGGCGACCTTCGTGCAGGGCGGCGATGCCGCCAAGCCGGTGTGGTCGCAGCTGGATACCGACGGTTACGTGGGCGAGTTCGGGGCCAACGACCAGGGCGACCCGGTCGATACAACGCGCAAGGCGCAGTCGCACGCCACCGACGACGGCCGGCTGGTGCTTGCGGTGCCGACGCGCCGGTTTGCCGACGGCGTGGCCACGGCCTCCTTTGCCCTGTTCCTGTTCGACCCGGCCAACGTGGACGACCTGTCGTTCCGCCGCTGGGGCTACCTGGGCAGCATCGCGGCCGGCAGCGACAATTCGGCCGCCTGCGACGATGGCAAGGTCATGCCGTGTGCCGTCAGCACCGGCGAGCTGACTTTCGGCGCGCCGGGCGCGTCCGGGCTGCCCGCCCTGAAGGTGGGGCTGGCCGGCAAGGCGATCTCCGGTCCCGGGACGCTGCGTGACCTTGGGCCGGTCGATGCCCTGACCTATACTTTTAACGCGAAGGCGGGGCGTTACCAGCCCTGATAAACTTTCGAGTTGACCGCTCTGTAAATGACTCATGGATCGAGTCCGGTTGACGTCCTGCGGCCCACGGCCGCACTTCATCTGAGGAGCCAATGATGGCCAGCACGAATGACAGAGGCGAGATTCTCGACGTAATCGAGCGTCAGGCAGAGCGCAGTGGTATTCCGCGGGAAGACTTCCTGCGGTTTGCGTATATCGAAACCGGCGGCAACTTCAACGCCACGGCGCACAACACCGGCAGCGGGGCGAAGGGCCTGTTCCAGTTCGTGCCCAGCACGGCGGCCGAGTTCGGCCTGACCGGGCGTGAGTTCGATCCCGCCGCCAATACCGAGGCGGCCGCGGCCCTGTACGCGCGCAACCGGACCCAGATCGTGGACCGCCAGGCCCAGACCGGGCATTCCTTCCTGTCCGGCGCCGAGCAGCCCAACGGCCTGGACATGTACCTGGCGCACCAGCAGGGCGGCGGTGGCTATGCGTCTATCCAGCGTGCGATCGCCACCGGCGAGTTTTCCCGTGACGATACCCGGGCCAATATCCTGGGCAATATCAGCTCGCGTGATTTCGAGCGCGTGACCGGCCAGCCGTTCGCGGGCGTCCGCGACATGAACGACCGCGACCTGGCCACCTCCTTCACCCAGTACTGGAATGCCAAGTACGCCGCGATCGAGATTGCCGACCGCGGCATCACCGCCTCGGCGGTGGCGCCCGCCGCGCGTGCCGCGGCAGTGGCCGCGCCGCTGGCCGATGGCGTGCTGCAACGTGGCGAGCGTGGCGAGGAGGTGCGGGCACTGCAGGAATCGCTCAACCAGATGGGCTTCCGTGACGCCCAGGGCAATGCGCTGGAAACCGGCAGCGGCATCTATGGCCAGCACACCGCCGAAGCGGTGCGCAGCTTCCAGGCCGCCAATGCCCTGGATCCCAGTGGCAAGGCCGATGCGGCTACCCGCGAGGCACTGGCGGCGCAGCAGGCGCGGCCGGAGAACGAGCGCAACCGGCCGGCCGAACCGGAGCGGGCGGCGGGTATCGCCTGGCCGGCGCCGGGCAATGAGCGCATCAACGAGGCCGACAAGCCGCGCGAAGGCCGGGGCGAGTTCGGCACGGCGCGCAGTGGCGGGCGCACCCATGGTGGCATCGACATCCAGGGGGACGTCGGCGATCCGATTGCCGCCTTCGCCGGTGGCAAGGTCACGGTGACGCCCAACAACGGCGCGGCCGGCAATACCGTGCGGATCCAGCACGACGATGGTTCGATGACCAAGTACTTCCACCTGGACCAGATCTCGGTGCGCAATGGCGACCGCGTCGAGGCGGGGCAGCAGATCGCCACGATGGGGCGCAGCGGCAACACGCCGGCCAAGGGCGACACCCACCTGCATTTCGAGCTGTGGCGCGACGGTCGCAAGGTCGACCCGCTGCCCGAACTGCGCGGCAGCGAGCGGGGCGCGGCCCACGAAGGCGGCGCGCGACCGGCGGCCAGCGCGACGCAGATCCTGCGTGTCGGCGCCCAGGGGGCCGGGGTGACGGCGCTGCAGGAGCAGCTCAACGCCTTGGGCTACAAGGATGCCGCAGGCAATGCCCTGGCCAATGATGGGCATTTCGGCCCGGCCACGCGCGATGCCCTGCTGGGCCTGCAGCGGGCGCAGGGGATCAAGGCCGACGGTATCGCCGGGCCGCAGACCTGGGGCAAACTATCCGAACTGTCGCGCGAGGCGGGCAAGGCCGGGGAGGCCCCGTCGGCGCCCGAGAAGGCACGGGAGGAGGGCGGTTCGTCCAGCTTTGTCGAGCGGATGTTCGCGGCCGTACGCAATCCTGAAAGTGGCTCGGTGCAGAAAGTCATCGATGAGTTCGCCTCGACGATGAAGAACCCGCAGTGGGACAAGCCGGCGCCGCCGATGGAACAGGCGCCCCCGACCGAGCCGTCCAAGGGCTTCTCGGACCCGCAGCGCTGAGCCAGTCATCGCCCCTGCCGGGCGCGGGTTCGGCAGGGGTGCGGTACTTCGGTGGGGGCCGAAACGGCGTGTGTGTGTAGACAGTGGTAACGCAATTGGCTTTATCATCCAACCAGGCGTTCAGCCGTAATTAGAGACCAGTGCGCAATGGCGCGCTGTAGAGAGGGAACTTCATGAAGATTATCTTCAAGATCGGTCTGGTCGTCTTGGTGCTGCTGAGCTTCAGGCTCGATGCGCAGCAGGGCTATTACGGGAAACTGACCTATCGTTACAACGATCCTTTCCTGTTCTGCACCAAGGGGCAGGACAGGAAGATGAACCCGGCGCCGTGCTGGATTCCGATGCCGCCCTATACCGGCGCCTTCATGTTGATGCCGTACTGCCGGCCGCCGAATCCGTATGGCAAGGATTGGAGTCAGGATGACACCAAGTCCTACCAGGAGTACCTGACGACCTGTCCTCAGGCGATCTCCTCCGGGCGCTGGAAGGGTCCGGGTCAAGCCGAGACGTCCCCCTTCCAGCACTGAGGGGGATTCAAGCCCGTGCCGTGGTGCGTGTAGGCATCAGCCCGGGCACTTTCCCTGGCTTGTACTCGCAGCGCGGGTAACTCGAGCAGGACTCGAACGCCCCGTACCTGCCCGTGCGGGGCACGATCACACCGACCCCGCAGGCGGGGCAGGGCGTGTCGCTGACAGCGTGCCCGTCCAGCGACGTCACCGTGACCGCACCGGCCCGGACCAGTTCGGCCAGGAACGGCGAGCGCCGTCCGCGTACGCTGAACATGGCCACCGAGCGCCGCGCGCGGGTAAGGGCTACATAGAACAGTCGACGCTCTTCGCCGAGGGGATAGGCATCGCTATGCGGCATCGCCAGTGACAGCACCGGGTCATCGGCACGCGTACTGGGGAAGCTGCGGTCGAGCAGGCCGGGCAGGATGACGTAGTCGGCCTCGGCGCCCTTGGCGCGGTGTGCGGTGAGGAAGGTCACCTCCATGCAGTGGCCATGCCGCGCCTTCCAGTCGGTGGGCACGTAGGCACGGTCGGCGTTGTAGCGGCCCAGCACGAACACCCGCAGCCTGCCGTCGCGCCCCGGTGCCGCTGCGCCGCTATCCAACTGCTGCTGCAACTGCGTCAGATACTGCGCCACCGCATCGCGCAGCTGGTCGCGCGAGCCCACCTGGAAGGCGCGCAGTGCCGCGCCCTGTTGCGGCGCGCGCGATTGCACGCGCTTGCGGATCTGCGCGGGGTTGCGCGACACGAACGCGCTGGAAACATCGCACAGCGCCTGCGGGCAGCGGAAGGTCTGCTCCAGCTTCAGTACCTGGCCGTGGCCGAAGTAGTCGGCAAAGCCGGTCATCACCGAGACATCGGCACCGGCGAAGCGGTTGATCGACTGCCAGTCATCGCCCACCGCGAACAGGTACCGACCCGGGGCCTGGACCAGGGCCCGGCACAGGCGCGCCCGCGCCCGGGAGGCATCCTGGAATTCATCGGCCATGACCAGCGTGTAGGGCGGCACGTAGCGCCCCTGCTCGACGTGCTCGGCGGCCTGGTTGAGCATGTCCTCGAAATCGATCGCATGCTCGGCTGCCAGCGCGTCGTCCCAAGCCTGCAGGATCGGCGCCGCCAGCTGCAGGAACAACCGATAGCGGTGCTTGAACCGATCCTCGGGCAGGGCCTGCAGGCGCGCGGCCATGTCCTCGGTAGAGAGCGCATTGCTCTTGGCGTGGCTGATGAAGGTGCGCACCAGGGCGATCAGTTCGGCATCGGGCATCGGCCGCGCACCGCCTTCGGGCAGTTCGCGGTCCGGGTTGGGGTCCAGCACGATGCCGTGCGCCGAGAGCGCCTCGCCCAGGATGTCGAACAGGGCGCCGCTGCGCAGCTGCCGGGCGCAGGTGTGGAGCAGGCCGGCGGCGTGCCGTGGCGGCTGGCCGGCTCCGGACGCGGGCTCCTCCTCGCCGCTGGCGAGGTGCACGTGCTGCAGACCGGTGCCCGGGTAGCGGAACATCGCGGGCGGCTGGCTATAGGTGTCGGTGGACGGGTCCAGATGTCCCGGGCGCTCGTAGGCGTACGCCACGCCGGTGTAGAACAGCCAGTCGGCGATCACGCAGGTGTCGATGTCGGGGACCCGCTCGCCGTTGAGCGTGTGCAGGTAGTGCCTGCCGTCGGCTTCCCAGCCATCGGCCGGGGCGGGCTCACCCGCGGTCGGCAGATCACGCCCGAACACCAGCCGGAACATGTCCCACTGGGTGCGGAAGGCATGCGATCGGTCCTTGAGGACGTCGATCAGCTCGGCCAGCCTGTGGAAGCCCAGGCTGGCATCGACTGCCCAGTCCGGCACGTCCGGCAGGCACCCCGTGGCCTTGCCGATGATCTGCCGGCCCAGCGCGTGGAAGGTTCTGGCCTGCACCTGCACGCCCTGCATGCCGAGGCGCTGCAGCGCTGCGTCGGTGCGCTGTTGCAGTTCGGCGGCCGCCTCGCGGTTGAACGCGAGCAGGACGATGTGGTCGGGCGCGACCAGGCCGCGGTCGATCGCATAGGCAGCCTTGGCCACCATCGTGGACGTCTTGCCGGAGCCGGCCGCGGCCACGACCTGCACGCGGTTGTCGAAGCAGAGCACCGCGTGCCGTTGTTCGTCGGTGAGCGGTTGCCGCTCGACGCGGTCGAGCAGGTCGCGGCTGTGCAGCAGTTCGCGCTGCAGGTGGGCGGCGTTGCGTGCGTCCCACAGGGCCGTCCAGTCCTGCGCATGGCGGAGCAGCTCGGTTTCGATCCGCGAGGCCTTCCCCGGCAGCTGGGCACGCAGGTCCGGGTCGTCGAACACCGCCCACAGCGCATCCTCGTCCAGTGGCAGCGTCGGGCGCTGCTGCAACAGTGCGCGTTGCTGCTCGGAGGTGAACCAGTGCCCGTCGGCGTCGGCCTGGTCGAGCGCGGCGTCGGCCTGCGCCAGCCAGGCGCGTATCGCCAGGAGCGCGGCCTCGGCATCGAGCAGGCGTTGATCCTGCGCCCGGGCCTGCTCGAGCTCCCCCAGCGCCTGGCGAAGGCTGCGGGCCTGCCGGTTGGGCAGCCCGTCCAGGCGCACTGCATCGGGTTGGCCGGGAAACAGCACCAGGCCGGTCCACACCAGGCCGCGCCGCACCTGCAGCGACGGCGGGGCGGTGATCGGCACGGGTAGCACGCGATCGTCGATGTGCAGCTCGATCTGCGCCCCCACCCGTCGCAGTTGCCAGTACGGCGTACGCGTGAAGCGGCGGCCCCAGTGCGAAGGGGTCCAGTGGTGCGTCATCGGGAGTTTCCAGGCGGCGGTCGACGCTGCTGGGCAGCGCGATGGTGGGTCAGCCGGCCATGATAGGAAAAACCCGACGCGTTGGCTGCCTCAGGATTCGCAGGCGGCCGGTCGAGTCCGCGCCTGCCGGCCCACCAGCACCGCCACGCCCCACAGCAGCAGGCCGCCCAGCGCGGTGGCCGCACCGACGTAACCGGTGGTGGCCGGGCTGAAGCCGGCGCCGATCGCCATGCCACCCAGCCACGGCCCCAGCGCGTTGGCGGTGTTGAAGGCAGCGTGGTTGGATGCCGCCGCCAGGGTCTGCGCTTCGCCGGCCACGTCCATCAGACGGGTCTGCAACACGGCCGCCAGCGCGCCCATGGTGCCGACGGCGATGATCATCGGGAACAGGCTCCACACCGACTGCGCCGCCAGCGGGTAGGCCAGCAGCACCACGATGGACCATACCAGCACCACGGCGGCGGCACGGAAGTGGAAGCGATCCACCAGCCAGCCGCCGGCGACGTTGCCTATGATCGCGCCGATGCCGAAGATGCCCACGGCCAGTGGCATCCAGGATTCAGCCAGGCCGGTCACCTGGACCAGGGTCGGGGCCAGGTAGGTGAACACGCAGAACATGCCGGCGAAGCCGACCGAGCCGATCGCCAGCGCCAGCCACACCTGGGGGCGGTTGAAGGCACGCAGTTCGCGCATCGGCGAGGTGCGCACCTCGTCCGGATCCGGCAACAGGTAGCGGGCGATCATCGCCACGGTGGCGATGGCCAGCACGCTGACCAGGGCGAACGCGGTACGCCAGCTGAGCTGCTGGCCCAGCCACGTGGTGAGGGGGTTGCCGACCAGGATCGCCACCGACAGGCCGAGCAGGACCTTGGACATGGCCGCGCCACGCTGCGCCGGCGGGCTGATCGCCGCGGCCACCAGCATCGCCACGCCAAAGTAGGCACCGTGCGGCAGGCCGGCGACGAAGCGTGCCAGCAGCATGGTGCTGTAGTTGGGGGCCAGCGCACTGGCCAGGTTGCCCACCGCGTAGAAGCCCATCAGCGCCAGCAGCAGGCTGCGGCGCGCGTAACCGGCGCCGGCGAAGGCCAGCACCGGTGCGCCGACGACCACGCCGATCGCATAGGCGCTGATCAGGTGGCCAACCTGGGTTTCGCTGATCGACAGGCCGCGGCTGATTTCCAGCATCAGCCCCATGCTGGCGAACTCGCTCGTGCCGATGGCAAAACCGCCCAGCGACAGGGCCAGCAGGATGAAGGTGCGCTCGCGCGAAGACAGGCGCGAAGCCAAGGGGGCGTGGGAGGGGCTCATGCGACGGCGTTGGATCAGGGAACGGGGCATTGTACTGTTGCGGCGCAGCAAAACGGCGTATCCAGGGACTGACGGCGTAGGACGCTGTGGTGCGCCGCGCCCGCGTGGGCGCGCGATCACGTGCTGTCTCGCGCATTGGTGCGACAGTGGTCGCCATCCGGCGCGACACGACAGGTACGCGCGTCGCCGCGCCACGCCGTCACGCCACCCAGGACCACGATGTACACAGGCACTGATTTTCCCAGCGTCATCGGCGTCGACCTGCCGGGCCTGCGTGACGGGCCCGCAACGGGGCGGGTGATCGTGAGCGCATTGCTGGACGCCGTTCCGACCGGGGCGTGGATGCGGGTGTTGGACCGGCTGGCCTGGCCCTCGCTACGCCTTGACCATGGGGTGGAGCACTTGCGCCTGGTCGGGCAGGGCATTCACTTCGTGGGAGACATCCGCAACGGCCGCGAGTTGTCGGCAGCGGTGCGCGCGCTGTTCGACCGGGTCACGGCCGAGGTCCTGGCGTCGCGCATCGCGGCACTGGAGAACCCGGACGATGAGGCATGGGCCAGCCGACCGGAGGCTGCGCTGCACGCATCGCGCGACCCGCGGCTGGCCGATGTCGCCGCGTTGCTGGCATTGCCGGCGGTCCCGGCATTGCTGGGCATGGCCAGCCGGATGACCGGAATGCGGTTGGTGGAGGTGGCGCGGGTGACTGCCGAGCGCTGGACGGCCTGTGCGGTGCACGACCTGCTCGGGTTCGGGCTGGCGCCGGGCCAGGACCTGGTGCTGGAAACCACCCTCTGCGACGAAATCCGCCAGCACCAGCAGTCCGTGCAGTTCGACCAGGCCAGCCTGCATCCGGTGTTCTCCGGCCACCCGACACCGGCCCCGTACGGGTTCGAAAGCTACCTGTCGGTGCCGATGTTCCGCCGTGATGGCAGCCTGTTTGGCACGATGTGCGCGCTTGACCCGCAGCCGTCGCAGCTGGATGCGGTCAGCGTGCGCTGTTTCGAGGTGCTGGCCGCCTGGGTGGGGGCGCAGCTGGAACTGGACGAACGCCAGGCTCCCGGCGAAGACCGGTCGCCGCAGACCCTCCGTGCCGCCCTCGATGCGGTGGCCGAACAGGCCGCGCGCATCGCCGCCGAGGCGGCACCGTCATCGGCGCTGCAGCAGACCGCGCAGCGGATTCGTGCATTGAGCATCCTGCCCGGTTGAGCCGCCCGCTTCAGGGATAGCGGCGAGCCATCAGCACCGGTGGCGGGGCAGGCGTGTCGGGCAACGCCGGGCGCGGCCCGTGCGCAAGCAGTTCGTTGGTCTTTTTCTGCTCGGCGAGGAGGTCGCGCAGCAGGTCCTTGATGCCAAAGATCACGAACGGGACAACCAGCCACACCAGGCCGATCACGGCTGCCAGCACGGCCCACACCACACTCACCATCGTCATCACGTTGCGTCCTGCAGTCGATGCGGGCACTCGCCCGCGGTGCCCGGCAGGGTAGCGATGATCGAGGTCAGTGGCTACCGTCAACCCGCGCAAATCGCGGGCGCATCACACCGTCCACGTTCACCTGCTCACAGAACATGGCGTAGGGGCGCACCCACACACCGACGTCACTGTCCAGGGGGCGATAGAGCACCAGCGGCTCGAGGGTCTCGCTGTGGCGGACCACCCCGAGCACTTCATAGTTGCCGCCCTTGAAATGCCGGTAGTGACCGGTGGCGATGACCGGAAGCGGGGACAGCCCATGCATGGGTCAGAGCGCCGGGGCCGGGGCCTGCAGCAGCGCCACCAGCTGGCGCAGCCGATACGGCTTGGGCAGGAACTCCACGTGCGCCGGCAGCGGCGGCAGCTGCGAGCGCGCGTAGCCGGACGCCAGGATCATCCGTGCCTGCGGCAGGGCTTCGGCGACGTGGGCGCTGAGTTCCACCCCGCTCATCCCGTTGGGCATGCTGATATCGCTGAACACCACGTCGAAGCCACCCGGTTCGCGCAGCAGCTGCACCGCGGTCGGGCCGTCATCGGCGGTATGGATCTCGATACCGAAATCCTGCAGCGCCTGGCCAATGAGTTCACGCAGATCCTGCTGGTCTTCGACCATCAATACGCGGAGGGGCTCAGGCATGTTCGACTTCCTCTATGGCGGGTAACAACAAACGGACAGTGGTGCCGCGCCCCGGCGCGGTCTGTACATCGACAAAGCCATCGCACTGCGAGACGAAGCCGAACACCTGGCTCAGGCCCAGACCGCTGCCCTTGCCGATTTCCTTGGTGGTGAAAAAGGGCTCGCTGGCACGCTCGGCAACGTCCGGCGGCATGCCGGCGCCTTCGTCGGTCACCGTGATGGCGACATAGCGACGGAGGGTAGGCTGGGCCGCGTCCGGGGCGAGGCGCTGTTCGAGACAGGCGGTGATGGTCACCGTGCCGCCTTGCGGCATCGCCTCGCAGCTGTTGAGCACCAGGTTGAGCACGGCGCTGTGCAACTGTACGCCATCGGTGGCGATCGGCGGTAGCTCCGGCGGCAGTTCCACCCGCATCCGCACAGTCTGCGGGCAGACCCGCTGCAGCGAGGGCAGCGCTTCGTCCAGCAGCTGCGGCACGCTGACCGGCTCGCGTACCAGGGTCTGGTCGGCGGAGAAGGCCAACAGCTGCCGGGTGAGCAACGAGCCGCGGTCGGCGGCGGCCTGCGCCAGCTCGATCAGGTCCAGCGTACGCGCATCGGCGCCCGGGCGCAGGGCGATCAGGTCCAGGGCATTGCCCACGGTGGTAAGCAGGTTGTTGAATTCATGCGCCAGGCCCCGGGTCAGCCGGCCCACGCCCTCGAAACGCTGCAGGTGCTGGCGCGCACGCTGGGCGTCCTGCAGCAGGCATTGGGCCTGGTAGCGTTCGGTGATGTCCTGGGTGACCTTGACGAAACCCAGCAGCGCGCCGTGTTCGCGAACCGCCTCGATCACCACGCTGGCCCGGAAGCGCTCGCCGTTGCGGCGCACGCGCCAGCCTTCGCCGACCAGCCGGCCCTGGTCGCGCGCGCGGTCCAAGGTCTGCTGCGGCAGGCCCTGGCGCTGTTCTTCGGGGCTGTAGAAGATCGAGACGTGCTGGCCGATGACTTCCTCGGCCGTGTAGCCGTTGACCCGCTCGCCGCCGCGGTTCCAGCTGCAGATGCGGCCGTCCGGGTCGAGCAGGTAGATCGCATGGTCGGAGACATGGTCCATCAACAGCTTCAACTGCCGGCTTTCATCGACAAGCGGCGCCACGCTGGATACGACCTCGGCCACGACGGTAATGCACTCCCCTATAAGGGGCCGAACCGTAGGGGCGATGGTGTGAAGAACGTGTAAAGAGGGGCGAAAGGGGCTGACCAATGGCGGATAACACTGCTTTTTGGGTTCAGGTACCATCGGCCCCCTTTTGAGCTGGAATTCCGCATGAATGCTGCGCCGACCGCTCGCGACCGCTGGATATGGGCCGTCTCTGCCGCCCTGATGGCGCTCACGCTGTGCCTGGAGATGGTGGTCCCGCTGGGCTATGCGGTGTGGCTGACCTATTTCATGGCGGTCGGGGTCACCCTGTTCCAGCGACGCCTGGCGGTGCCGATGCTGGTGGCGCTGGCCTCGTGCGTGCTGCTGATGGTGGGCTACAACGTGGCCCCGTCCAGCACCAATTCGGCGTTCTCGTTCGTCAACCGCAGCATCGGCGGGGTGTCCTTCATCCTGATGGCGCTGACGGTGATGAAGGCGATCCAGTCGCGCCGCGTGGCGGCCGACGCGCTGTGGCTGCAGGAGGGCGAAAACGCGGTCACGGTGAGCCTGCGTGGCGACCCGGAGCCGCGGGTGCTGGCCGACGCGGCGATGCGTGCGTTGTGTGCCCAGCTCGGGGCCGAAGTGGGTGCGCTGTACCGCCTGCAGGGCGATCGCCTGGTGCTGGTGGGCGGGGCCGCGCTGCCGGCCCAGCTGTCCGAGACCTTGCCTGCCGCCGCCGGGCAGTGGGGTGAGGTACTGCGCGCAGGCGTGCCGCGCCGGCTGGAGGATGACCAGTCGCCGCTGGACATCGATACGCCGCTGGGCCGCAGCGTGGTGCGCCAGCGCCTGCTGGGCCCGATCACGGCCGATGGGGTGGTGATGGGCGTGGTCGAACTCGGGCGTGCCGGGGTGTCGCCGGCGCGCGCGCTGGAGCTGGACCTGCTGCTGCAGTGCGCCGAACCGATCGGCGTGGCGATGCGTGCGGCGCTGATGCGTGCCCAACTGGTGGAGTTGCTGGAGGAAACCCAGCGCCAGAGCGAGGAGCTGCAGACCCAGCAGGAAGAGCTGCGCGTGGCCAACGAGGAACTGGAGGAACAGAGCCGCAGCCTGCTGCACTCCCAGGCCAACCTGGAACAGCAGCAGGCCGAGCTGGAACAGATCAATGTCCAGCTTGAAGAGCGCACCCATGAACTGGAAGCGCGGCAGCAGGCGCTGCTGCTGGCGCAGGCGCAACTGGTGCAGAACAGCAACGAGCTGGAAGCCAGTTCGCGCTACAAGTCCGAATTCCTGGCCAACATGTCGCACGAGCTGCGCACCCCGCTCAACAGCGCGCTGATCCTGGCCAAGCTGCTGGCCGACAACAAGGACGGGACCCTTACCGCCGAGCAGGTCAAGTACGCCCAGGCCATCCATTCGTCCAACAACGACCTGCTGGCCCTGATCAACGACATCCTGGACCTGTCGCGGATCGAGGCCGGCCACGTCGAACTGGTGGAAGAGGACCTTGCCGTGGCGAGCGTGCTGCAGCGCCTGAAGGACACCTTCGAGCCGATGGCCGCGCAGAAGGGCCTGCAGCTGGAGATCGGTCGCGAGGCCGACGCGCCCGCGCACCTGGTCGCCGACAGCCAGCGCCTGCAGCAGATCCTGAAGAACCTGTTGGCCAATGCGGTCAAGTTCACCGAGCACGGCAGCGTGTCGCTCAAGGTGCGCAGCGCCGGGGCAGGGCGGGTGCAGTTCGTGGTCAGCGATACCGGCATCGGCATCGCCGAGGAACAGACCGCGGTGATCTTCGAGGCCTTCCGCCAGGCCGACGGCAGTACGCGCCGGCGGTACGGCGGCACGGGCCTGGGCCTGTCGATCTCGCGCGACCTGGCCCTGCGCATGGGCGGCGGCATCAGCGTGTCCAGCGAGCCGGGGCGCGGCAGCTGCTTCATCCTCGAGCTGCCGCTGCTGGCCCATGGCGGCGCCGCACCGCCGCCCAGCCCCGCGCCGGACGTGCGCCCGGCCCCCTTGGCGCCGGCGGTGCCGTTCAACGGCGGCCGCGCGCACGGCCAGGCACCGGTTGCGGCGGTCGCGGCGCCTGCCCTGCAGCGGGTGGCCGACGACCGCGGCCAGCGCAGCCGCGCCGGGCGGATGATCCTGGTGGTGGAGGACGACGTTTCGTTTGCCGAGGCATTGGTGGCGATGGCGCACGAGCTGGACTTCGACTGCGTGGTCGCCGGGACTGCCGAGGAGGCGCTGGGCCTGGCCGTCGAACTGCGCCCGAACGGCATCCTGCTCGACATCGGCCTGCCCGACGTGTCCGGGCTGAGCGTGCTGGAACGGCTCAAGCGCGATCCGGCCACGCGGCATATCCCGGTGCACGTGGTGTCCGGGCTGGAGCGCTCGCAGGTGGCGATGGAACTGGGCGCGATCGGCTACGTGATCAAGCCGGCCACCCGTGAGCGCCTGGTCGGGGCCATCCAGCAACTGGAGGCCACCAGCCAGCGCGACGTGCGCCGCCTGTTGATCGTCGAGGACGACAGCGAGCTGCGCACGAACCTGCAGTTGCTGCTGGGCCGCGACCAGCTCGAAATCACCGGCGTGGGCACCATCGCCGAGGCGATGGACGCGCTGGCCGGGTCCACCTTCGACTGCATGGTCACCGACCTGACCCTGCCCGACGGCACCGGTTATGACCTGCTCGAACGCATGGCCGGCAACGACGCCGTGGCGTTCCCGCCGGTGATCGTCTACACCGGGCGCGCGCTGACCCGCGACGAAGAACAGCGCCTGCGCCGCTATTCCAAGAGCATCATCATCAAGGGCGCGCGCTCGCCCGAGCGCCTGCTCGACGAGGTGACCCTGTTCCTGCACAGCGTGGAGGCGTCCCTGCCCAGCGACCAGCAGCGCCTGCTGCGCGAAGCGCGCCGCCGCGATGCGGTGCTGGATGGGCGCACGGTGCTGCTGGCCGAGGACGACGTGCGCAACATCTTCGCCCTGTCCAGCGTGCTCGAGCCGCTGGGGGTCACCCTGGAGATCGCACGCAACGGCCGCGAGGCGCTGGACAAGCTGCGCCCGGAGATCGACCTGGTGCTGATGGACATCATGATGCCGGAGATGGACGGGCTGACCGCCATGCGCGAGATCCGCGCCGACAACCGCTGGCGCGACCTGCCGATCATCGCGTTGACGGCCAAGGCCATGCCCGACGACCGCGAACACTGCCTGCAGGCCGGTGCCAACGACTACATCGCCAAGCCCATCGACGTGGACAAGCTGGTCTCGCTGTGCCGTGTGTGGTGCTCGCGTCGATGAACGACACCGAGCTATACGACCTGGAACTGCGCCTGCTGCTGGAGGCGGTGTACCAGCGTTACCACTACGATTTCCGTGATTACGCGATGGCCTCGCTGCGGCGGCGCATGCGCCACGCCATGGCGCGCTTCGACTGCGCCACCATGGGCGAGCTGCAGCACCGGCTGCTGCACGAGCCGGACACCTTCGCCCAGGCCATGCAGTATTTCACCGTGCAGGTCTCGGAGATGTTCCGTGACCCGGGCTATTTCAAGGTGCTGCGCGAGCACGCCATGCCGGTGCTGCGCACCTATCCGTCGATCAAGCTGTGGATCGCCGGGTGCAGTACCGGTGAGGAGGTGTGGTCGCTGGCGATCGTGCTGCAGGAGGAGGGCTTGCTGGACCGCGCCATCATCTATGCCACCGACATCAACCCGGAGGCATTGCAGGCGGCCGAATCCGGCGCGTTCGCGCTGGACCGCATGGCGCAGTTCAGCCGCAACTACATCGCCGCTGGCGGCACCGGCTCGTTGTCGGACTACTACAGCAGCGGCTACGGCAGCGTGGTGTTCGATCGCCGCCTGAAACGCAATATCGTCTTCGCCGACCACAGCCTGGCCACCGATACGGTGTTCTCCGAGGTCCACCTGGTGTCCTGCCGCAACGTGCTGATCTACTTCCAGCGCGCCCTGCAGGACCGCGCCATCGGCCTGTTCCACGAGGCCCTGGTGCACCGGGGGTTCCTCGGCCTGGGCAGCAAGGAATCGCTGCAGTTCGGCGACCATGCGAGCGCCTTCGAAGCCTGCGCACGCGAACAGCGCCTCTACCGGAAGGTCGCCTGATGGATACCGCGCCGGATCGCCGTCGATTCGAGCTGATCGTGATCGGCGCATCGGCCGGTGGGGTCAGTGCCCTGCAGGCGCTGCTGGCAGCCGTGCCGCCCGGGCTGGCCATGCCGATCCTGGTGGTGCTGCACCTGCCGCGCGACCGTCCCAGCCGCATCGCCGACCTGCTCGACCTGCGCTGCCCACTGCCGGTGCGCGAAGCCGAGGACAAGCAGCCGCTGCAGGATGGCACGGTCACCTTCGCGCCACCGGATTACCACCTGCTGGTCGAGGACCGGCATACCCTCGCATTGTCCATCGACCCCCCGGTGCTGTATTCGCGCCCGGCGATCGACCCGCTGTTTGAAAGCGCAGCCGAGGTGTTCGGCGCCGGCGTGCTGGCGATCCTGCTCACCGGCGCCAGCAGCGATGGCAGCGAAGGGGTCGCCGCGGTCCGGCAGGCCGGCGGGCAGGCCTGGATCCAGTCGCCCGACGATGCCTATTCCTCCTTGATGCCTGCCTCCGCCCTGGCTTACGCCGGTGCCGATGCGGTGCTTCCGCTTTCCTCCCTGTGCGTGCACATGAAAGGCCTTGAACGATGAACCTGATCGACCCCGCCGGGGCGACCGCCGACGAGTGCGTGAACCTGCTGATCGTCGATGACGTGCCGCAGAACCTGGTGGCGATGGAGGCGCTGCTGCGCCGTGACGGGTTGAACATCCTGTGCGCCGCGTCCGGCGCCGAGGCCCTTGAGCTGCTGCTGCAACACGAAGTGGCGTTGGCGCTGCTGGACGTGCACATGCCCGAGATCGACGGCTTCTCGCTGGCCGAGCTGATGCGCGGCTCGCAGCGCAGCCGCGACGTGCCGATCATCTTCCTGACCGCCTCGCCGAACGACCCGGTGCGCGCGTTCAAGGGCTATGAGAGCGGCGCGGTGGATTTCCTGCACAAGCCGATCGAGCCGCAGGTGATTACCAGCAAGGTCAACGTCTTCATCGAGCTGTACCAGCAGAAGCAATTGTTGAAGACGCGCAACCAGGCCCTGGAGCGCGCGCTCAACCTCAACGAAACCATGATGGCGGTGCTCACCCACGACCTGCGCACGCCGCTGGCCTCGATCCTGCTGTGCGCCGACAAACTTGCCCTGGACCTGCCGGCCGACCCGGCCGTGCAGCGCACCCTCGGCCATCTTGAAAGCAGCGCCCAGCGCATGGCGCGGATGGTGGAACAGTTGCTGGACTTCTCCAAGATCCGCACCGGCGGACTGCGCCTGCATCACGACGACTGCGACGTAGGCGAGGTCGCCGCCACGGTGGTGGCCGAGATCGCACGGGCGCATCCGCAGGCGCGGATCGAGCTGCAGATGGACGGCGACACCTGCCTGCAGGGCGACCCGGACCGGTTGGCCCAGCTGCTGTCCAACCTGGTCGGCAATGCGGTACTGCACGGGGGCGATGCGCCGGTGCATGTGCAGTTGCGCGGTGTCGCCAATGGGCCCTTGCATCTGGCCGTACGCAACGCCGGCAGGATCCCCGATGAACTCCTGCCACGGCTGTTCGAGCCGTTCAAGGCCAGTTTCCACGACAGCCGTGGACTGGGCCTTGGGTTGTTCATCGCCAGCGAGTTCGCCCGTGCCCACGGCGGCGCGCTGGTGGCGCGCAACCTCGACGGCGAGGTGGTGCTGGAAACCGCGCTGCAGCGTCGGGTGCGCTGAGCGCCGATGCCCGGCCGGCCGACGCGGGGCCGGGCCCGGGGGCGTTGACGGCTGGCGGGGTGCGTTAAACTGGCGCCCTTGCGGCCCTCGCCATCGCCGGCCGCCCGCTGGAGTTCCAATGCCTTCATCCGTGCGCAAGACCCCCCCGCTGATCGATGCCCAGGTCCACGTGGAGGGGTTCGTGCAGGTGCGCGAAGCGCGCCGCTCGGAACTGGTGGAAGACTACGTGGAGCTGATCGCCGATCTGATCGCCGACGGCCGCGAGGCCCGCCAGGTGGATATCGCCACCCGCCTCGGGGTGGCGCAGCCGACCGTGGCCAAGGCGCTCAAGCGCCTGGTGAAGGAGGGCTGGGCGGTGCAGCGGCCATATCGGGGGGTGTTCCTGACTCAGGCCGGGGAGGCGCTGGCGGTGGAAATGCGTGCCCGCCACCAGACCGTGGAGCGCTTCCTGCTGGCGCTGGGCGTGGACGCCGACTCGGCGCGTCGCGACGCCGAGGGCATCGAGCACCATGTGAGCGAGGCCACCCTGGCCGCGTTCGAGGCATTCGTCCGCAAGGCCGACGGCCATGGTTGAGTCTGTAGCCAGCCCGCCGCCGCTGGGCGTGCCGGTCCACGACCGGGACGAGCACTGGATGCGGCATGCGCTGGCGCTGGCCGAGCGCGCCGAGCGCGAGTTCAACGAGATCCCGGTGGGTGCCCTGCTGGTGGGGGCCGACGGTCAGGTGCTGGGCGAGGGCTGGAACCTCAACATCGCCGACCACGATCCCAGCGCGCATGCCGAGATCGTGGCGATGCGGCAGGCGGGCAGGGCCGTCGGCAACCATCGGCTGCTCGGCAGCACGCTGTACGTGACCCTGGAGCCCTGCGCGATGTGCGCCATGGCCGTCGTGCATGCCCGCGTGGCGCGCGTGGTCTACGCGGCCAGCGATCCCAAGACCGGTGCCTGCGGCAGCGTGTTCGACCTGCTGGGCGATCCGCGCCACAACCATCGCGTGGAGATCCATGGCGGGGTATTGGCCAAGGATGCCAGCACGCGGCTGACCAATTATTTCCGCGCCAAGCGCGGCAAGCCGCCGCTGCTGCTGGAATAGCACCGTCGCAGCGGCCGGGTGACGTCGGGGCGGTATCATGTCGACCCTACTCATCCCGGTCGGCGCCCGCGGCGCCGTCCCTTGCACAAGGCGTAGACATGGCTGACAACGGCGCAGAAGGCGAACGATTGATCTGGATCGACCTGGAAATGACCGGTCTGGATACCGACAACGACGCGATCATCGAGATCGCCACCGTGGTCACCGATGCGCAGTTGAACGTGCTCGCCGAAGGCCCCGAGTTCGCCATCCACCATCCGGTCGAACGGCTGGAGGCGATGGACGAGTGGAATCGCACCCAGCATCGCCGTTCCGGCCTGTGGCAGCGCGTGGTCGAGAGCACGGTGACGCTGGGCCAAGCCGAGGCGCAGACGGTGAACTTCCTGGCGCAGTGGATCAAGGCCGGCGCCTCGCCGATGTGCGGCAACTCGATCTGCCAGGACCGCCGCTTCCTGCACCGCGAGATGCCGCGCCTGGAGAAGTACTTCCACTACCGCAACCTGGACGTGTCCACGGTGAAGGAACTGGCCAGGCGCTGGGCACCCGGCGTGGCCGCCGGGGTGGGCAAGACCGCCAGCCACACCGCGCTGAGCGACGTGCACGATTCCATCGAGGAGCTGCGCCACTACCGCCAGTTCATGGGCGCGCTGTCGGGGCTGCCGGGCTGACCGACCCTGCGCCGGCCGCCGGCGGGCACGCACACGCCGTTCAACCGGCCGGGGCTATGATCCGGGCCATGAACGCCATCACCCGCAGCACGCCACCCCCGCTGGAAACGCAGATCCTGCCGACCTCGCAGGACTGGGCCGACCTGCAGCGCGCCGTCGCGCTGCTGGAGTCGCCCACGCTCACCGCCAAGATGGCCAACCTGATCGGTTCGCCGCTGGAGTTCGCGGTGAAGAAGTTGCCCGCCGTGGTGTCCAGGCGCATCCACGGCGCGGTCGAGGCGGCGCTGTTCAAGTCCGCGCAGGCGGCGCTGTGGAGCATGGACAACACCCCCGGCAAGGCGGCCTCCACGCGCTGGCACAAGCTGGCTGCGGCGACCAGCGGCGCGGTGGGTGGGGCATTCGGGTTCACCTCGCTGTTCATCGAACTGCCGGTCTCGACCACGATCATGATGCGCTCGGTGGCGGACGTCGCCCGCAGCGAGGGCTTCGACCTGCGTGAGCTGAGCACCCGGCATGCCTGTCTGGAAGTGTTCGCGCTGGGCGGCAATGCCGGCAGCGACGACGCCAGCGAAACCGGGTACTACATCACCCGTGGCTTCACCGCCGAGGTGATGCGGCACCTGTCGGCCGAGCTGGCCGGGCGCGCCGCCGGCGGGGGCGGGGTGATGATCGGGCTGACGCCGAAGGAAGCCGGCAAGTGGCTGGCCAAGATCGTGGAGAAGGTGGCCGCGCGGTTTGGCGTGGTGGTCACCGAGAAGTTCGCCGCGCAGGCGGTGCCGATCATCGGCGCGGTCACCGGGGCCACGCTCAATACGATGTTCACCGACTACTACCAGGACATGGCGCGGGGCCACTTCATCGTGCGCCGGCTGGAGCGCAGCTACGGCTATGAAACGGTGCGTGCGGCGTACACGATGCTGGCCGACCAGCGCGGCTGAGCGCTACCGGCGGCGTGCAGCGGCTTGTAGCGGCGTGCAGCGGCCAGGCCGGGGATCGTTGCGCTGGCGTCACAACTGTTTTGCCGCGCCGACGCTGTTGCGTCGCCACGTGCGCCCCCATCCTTCGGGCAGACCTGTTCCGAAGGATACCTTCCATGTTGTTCACCCCCTACCGCATGGGCGCGCTGACGCTGCCCAACCGTATCGTGATGCCGCCGATGACCCGCTCGCGCGCGGCCGATGGCAATGTCGCCACGCCCCTGATGGCCGAGTACTACGCACAGCGCGCGTCCGCGGGCCTGATCGTCAGCGAAGGCACCCAGATCAGCCAGCAGGGCCAGGGCTATGCCTGGACGCCCGGCATCCACGACGAGGCGCAGATCGCCGGCTGGCGCGGCGTCACCGATGCGGTGCATGCCGCCGGCGGGCGTATCGTGGCCCAGCTCTGGCACGTAGGGCGCGTCTCGCACACCGCATTGCAGCCGGGCGGCGCGGCGCCGGTGTCCTCGTCGGCGCTGTTGGCCGAGGGGGTCAAGGTATTCGTCGATCCGCAAGGCAGGGGCCCGCAGGGCGGCGTCGGCGACATGGTGCAGCACTCCATGCCGCGCGCGCTGGCGATCGATGAAATTCCCGGCATCGTGAATGACTACGCCCAAGCCGCCCGCAACGCGATCGAGGCCGGCTTCGACGGCATTGAGCTGCACGGCGCCAACGGCTACCTGATCAACCAGTTCATCGACTCGCAGGCCAACCAGCGCACCGACGGCTATGGTGGGTCGCTGCAGAACCGGCTGCGCTTCCTGCGCGAGGTGGTGGAGGCGGTGGCAGCGGCGATCGGTGCCGAGCGCGTGGGCGTGCGTCTGGCGCCGTTGACCACGCTGCAGGGCGCGGTGGATGACACGCCCCAGGCCACCTACCTGGCCGCCGCGCACGTGCTCGACAGCATCGGCGTCGGCTATCTGCACATCGCCGAAGCCGACTGGGACGATGCCCCGGTGATGCCGGTGGCGTTCAAGGAGGCCCTGCGCATGGTCTACCGCGGCACGCTGATCTACGCCGGCAAGTACACCGTCGAACGCGCCGAGGAAGCGCTCGCCAAAGGCTGGGCCGACCTGATCGCCTTCGGGCGCCCGTTCATCGCCAACCCGGACCTGCCGGCACGGTTGCAGCACGGCCTGCCGCTGAACGCGCCGGACAAGGCCACCTTCTTCGGTGGCGGCGCCGAAGGATTCACCGATTACCCGGTCGCCGAAACCGCCGACGCCTGACGGCGACTGGCAAGACCGACGATCAAGCAACGCAGCGCGCGTAGAGCTGACCGTTGGTCAGCTGCTCTCCGATCCGACGTCGCGATATCGGAAGGATCCGCCGCACTGCGTGCGGCAGCCGACCAACGGTCGGCTCTACGGGTGCTGCGTTCGTCGCGATATCGGAAGAGTCCGACGTAGAGCTGACCGTTGGTCAGCTGCCCTCCGACCCGACATCGCGGTATCGGAAGGATCCGCCGCGTTGCGTGGGGCAGCCGACCAACGGTCGGCTGTACGGGTGCTGCGTTCGTTGTGATATCGGCAGGGTCCGACGGCGTAGAGCTGACCGTTGGTCAGCTGCCCTCCGACCCGACATCGCGGTATCGGAAGGATCCGCCGCGTTGCGTGCGGCAGCCGACCAACAGTGCGGCAGCCGACCAACGGTCGGCTCTACGGGTGCTGCGTTCGCCGCGATATCGGCAGGATCCGACGTAGAGCTGACCGTTGGTCAGCTGCCCTTCGATCCGACGTCGCGGCATCGGAAGGATCCACCGCGTTGCGTGGGGCAGCCGACCAACACGCAGCCGACCAACGGTCGGCTCTACGGGTGCTGCGTTCGTCGCGATATCGGCAGGGTCCGCCGTAGAGCTGACCGTTGGTCAGCTGCTCTTCGATCCGACGTCGCGGTATCGGAAGGATCCGCCGCGCTGCGTACGGCAGCCGAGCAACGGTCCACGGTGCCGCAGCCGACCAACGGTCGGCTCTACGGGTGCTGCGTTCGTCGCGATATCGGCAGGGTCCGACGTAGAGCTGACCGTTGGTCAGCTGCCCTCCGACCCGACGTCGCGGTATCGGAAGGATCCGCCGCGCCGCGTGGGGCAGCCGTCCAACGGTCTACGGTGCCGCAGCCGACCAACGGTCGGCTCTACGGGGTGCTGCGTTCGTCGCGATATCGGCAGGGTCCGACGACGTAGAGCTGACCGTTGGTCAGCAGCTCTTCGATCCGACGTCGCGGTATCGGAAGGATCCGCCGCGCTGCGTGGGGCAGCCGACCAACACGCAGCCGACCAACGGTCGGCTCTACGGGGGACGGGGCGTTGCGGGTGGTAGGTCGTCGATGGGCCATCGACACCACGCGAATGGATAGTGTCCGATTGCATGTGCCAAGCCGGCACGGACCGGGTTGGCGAGGATGTAGGCCGCCTGATGGCGCAGGTCTTCGTCGTTTCGCAGCGTGTGGTCAAAGTAGCCCGCCTGCCAGAGAGGCCCGCTGCGGTTCAATTGCCGATTCACCAGCAGGCTGCTGCGCGACTTGAACCGCTGCATGCAGCCACCGAGGGAGCCGTGTCGGAGCTGCATCAGCCAATGCACATGGTCCGGCATCACCACCCAGGCGAAGTTGCGGACCGTCTGTTTCTGCGCCAGCGCCTGCATTACCTGCGCCACGTGCTGTGCCAGACAAGGCTGCCGAAAGTGAGGGACACGGGAATGGACGACGCTCGTCAGTGCATAGATGTTGCCTACGCTGGAGTGGCGGCCATGATGGAGGCGTGGGCTGGACATGCCATCAGGATGTGGCTGGCCTGACGCGGAAAAAATCAGGCGATGTCCATTCAGGGCGTGGGGATGTGGGTGGGGCAGCCGACCAACGGTCGGCTCTACGGTTTTGCAGCCGACCAACGGTCGGCTCTACGGGGGCCGCATTCGTTCGTAGCGCTGACCGTTGGTCAGCTGCGCTTCGGCCCGACGTCGTGGTATCGGACGGAACCGATACATTTCTTGGAGCAGCCGACGAGCGGTCGGCTCTACGCCCAAAAACAAAACCCCGCTTGCGCGGGGTTTTGTTCGTCAACCTGCGAGCCGTATCAGCTGTTGGCCTTCAGCTTGGCCAGGCGCAGCCAGGTGTCGACCACGGTGTCCGGGTTCAGCGACACCGACTCGATGCCTTCCTGCATCAACCATTCGGCCAGGTCCGGGTGATCGGACGGGCCCTGGCCGCAGATGCCCACGTACTTGCCCTTGGCGCGTGCGGACTTGATCGCCATCGACAGCAGCTTCTTCACCGCCGGGTTCCGCTCGTCGAACAGGTGCGCGACGATCGAGGAATCGCGGTCCAGGCCCAGGGTGAGCTGGGTCAGGTCGTTGGAACCGATCGAGAAGCCGTCGAAGATCTCCAGGAACTCATCGGCGAGCAGTGCGTTGGACGGCACTTCGCACATCATGATGATCTTCAGGCCGTTCTCGCCCTGCTTCAGGCCGTTCTGCTCCAGCACCTCGACGACCTTGCGGCCCTCTTCCAGGGTGCGCACGAACGGGATCATGACCCACAGGTTGTCCAGGCCCATCTCGTTGCGCACGCGCAGCACGGCCTTGCATTCCAGTGCGAAGGCGGCCGAGAAGCTCGGGTCCACGTAACGGCTGGCGCCGCGGAAGCCGATCATCGGGTTCTCTTCGTGCGGCTCGTAGCTGCTGCCGCCGATCAGGTTGGCGTACTCGTTGGACTTGAAGTCCGACAGGCGCACGATCACCGGGTTCGGGGCGACCGACGCGGTCAGGGTGGCGATGCCCTCGGCCAGCCGGCCGACGTAGAAGCTGACCGGATCGGCGTAACCGGCGATCTTCTCGTCGATCTTTTTCTTGGTCGCCGCGTCCTGCCGGTCGTACTCGAGCAGGGCGTTGGGGTGGATGCCGATGTGGCTGGCGATGATCATTTCCAGGCGGGCCAGGCCGATGCCGGCGTTCGGCAGCTGGCCGAAGTCGAAGGCACGTTCCGGGTTGGCCACGTTCATCATGATCTTCAGCGGCGCCGGCGGCATGTTGCCCAGGTCCGTGGTGGTGCGCTCGAACTCGAGAATGCCGTCGTAGATGAAGCCGGTGTCGCCCTCGGCGCAGCTCACGGTCACCTGCTGGCCATCCTCGATCAGCTGGGTGGCGTTGCCCGAGCCGACCACCGCCGGCACGCCCAGCTCGCGGGCGATGATCGCCGCGTGGCAGGTGCGGCCACCGCGGTTGGTCACGATCGCCGAGGCGCGCTTCATCACCGGCTCCCAATCGGGATCGGTCATGTCGGCGATCAGCACGTCGCCGGGCTGCACGCGGGCCATGTCCTCGAGCGACTTGACCACGCGCGCGGTGCCGGCACCGATCTTGGCGCCCACGGCGCGACCTTCGGCCAGCACCTTGCCGTCCTTCTGGCTCAGCGCGAAACGTTCGATCTGGGTGGCATGGCCACGCGACTTCACCGTTTCCGGACGGGCCTGCACGATGAACAGCTTGCCGCTCACGCCATCCTTGGCCCACTCGATGTCCATCGGGCGGCCGTAATGCTTTTCGATCACCAGCGCCTGCTTGGACAGTTCCTGCACGTCCTCGTCGCTGATGGAGAACACGTTGCGCTGCTCGGCCGGGGTGTCCTCGATGCGCACGCGCTCGCCGGGCACGTCCGAGTACACCATGCGGATCGCCTTGCTGCCCAGCGAACGGCGCAGGATCGCCGGCTTGCCGGCGCTCAGGGTGGGCTTGTAGACGTAGAACTCGTCCGGGTTGACCGCACCCTGCACGACCATTTCGCCCAGGCCGAACGAGGAGGTGACAAACACCACGTCGCGGAAGCCGGACTCGGTGTCCAGGGTGAACAGCACGCCGGAGGAGCCCACGCCGGAGCGCACCATCAGCTGGACGCCCGAGGACAGGAAGACGTCCTCGTGCTTGAAGCCATGGTGGACGCGGTAGGCGATGGCGCGATCGTTGTACAGCGAGGCGAACACTTCCTTGACCTTGAGCACGACATCGTCGGCGCCGGTCACGTTGAGGAAGGTTTCCTGCTGGCCGGCGAAGGACGCATCGGGCAGGTCTTCGGCGGTGGCCGAGGAGCGTACCGCCACGGCCACGTCGCCGCCGCCGTTCTCGTCGCACAGCTGCTGGTAGGCGTTGCGGATGTCCTGGTCCAGCTGCGGCTGCAGCGGGGCGTCGATGACCCAGCCGCGGATCTCCTTGCCGGCAGCGGTCAGCGCGGCGACATCCTCCACGTCCAGCGTGGCCAGCTTGTCGAAAATACGCTTGGAAAGATCGTTGTGCGCGATGAAGTCCTTGAAGGCTTCAGCGGTGGTTGCGTACCCGCCGGGGACAGACACCCCCAGACCGGCAAGATTGCCGATCATTTCGCCAAGCGACGAATTCTTGCCGCCTACGCGGGCCAGGTCGGCCAGGCGCAGTTCGTGCAACCACAGGATGTTCTCGTTCAAGCGCGATGCTCCGTTTGGCCATCGCCCGAGGCGGGCTGGATGGCCACGTCCGTAGGAAGAAGCCGATATGATGCCGGGCAGACCGCCGTCGGCACAAGCTTGTATCGACGGCCTTTTTAAGCTTCAGAGGGGGTAAAAGGCGCATGTCGACGATCCGTCCGGTGTTCTACGTGTCCGATGGAACCGGTATCACCGCTGAAACCATTGGGCATAGCCTCCTGACCCAGTTCTCCGGGTTCAGCTTCATTACCGACCGGATGTCGTTCATCGATGATCCGGAAAAGGCGCGCGAAGCCTGTGAACGGATCCGTGCAGCCGGGGAGCGCTACCAGGTCCGGCCGATCGTGGTCAGTTCCTGCGTGGACAGCGGCCTGAGCGTGATCCTGGCCGAAAGCGGCGGGCTCATGCTGGACGTGTTCGCCCCCTTCATCGAGCCGCTGGAGCGCGAACTGGCCGTCAACCGGCACTCCCGGGTGGGCCAGGCGCACGGCATGGTCGACTTCGAGACCTACCACCGGCGCATCAACGCGATGAACTTCGCGCTGACCCACGATGACGGCATCGCCATCAACTACGACGATGCCGACGTGATCCTGGTGGCGGTATCGCGGGCGGGCAAGACCCCGACCTGCATCTACCTGGCGCTGCATTACGGGGTGCGCGCGGCCAATTACCCGCTCACCGACGAGGACCTGGAGCACGACCGCCTGCCGCCGCGGCTGCGGCCCTACCGCAAGAAGCTGTTCGGGCTGACCATCGACCCGGACCGGTTGCAGCAGATCCGCCAGGAGCGCCGGCCGAACTCGCGCTACGCCAACCTGGAGACCTGCAAGCGCGAGGTCGCCGCGGCCGAGACGATGTTCCGGATGGAGCGCATCGCTACCCTGAGCACCACCCACACCTCGATCGAGGAGATCTCCAGCAAGGTGTTGACCACGCTGGGGCTGCAGCGCGAGCTGTACTGAGGCCGGGCCACGGCCACCACCGGCCGGTGAACCGTTTCGGCCCGGGCCCTTTGGCCGGGGCCGGGTCGCCCCCACGTTGGAGGATCAACGTGTAGGATCGACCCATGGCCCAGGCTTCCCCCCGCATCGAACGCATCCCCAGACTCAGCCGCCTGAGCTGGCTGATGGGGCTGTACGCGGAAAACTACCAGCACCTGGTGCGCCTGTTCGCGCCGGCCGAGCTGGTGCCCGGCAGCTACGTGTCCTCGGTCGGCGACGGCCTGGACGTGCGCCTGGATGTCATCGAGTGCCATCGCTACACGGTTGAGCTGCGCCTGACCTACGACTTCGCCGACCCGGTCACCGGGCAGCCGGACCCGTCGGCCTATGTGCGCCTGTACCGTGACGCGCGCCAGGCGGAGACCACCCATTGCTACGTCGGCCGCCGCTGGCAGGACGTGGTGGGGATGTACCCGCCTCCGGCCGAGCTGATCAGCCACCGCATGCGGATGAATACCTTCCTCGGCAAATGGCTGGAATACCTGGCCGAGCGCGGCCACGGCGTGGCCACCCTGCGCCGCGATGGCGATGCCTTGCCGGCCCCTGCCGACACCCGCCGCACCCAGGTCGCCGGCTGAGCCGACCGCGCCGCGGCGATCGCGCATAATCGGGGTTTGCGTTCCCAGAGCCCGCGCCTCATGCCCTATACCCCGATCATGGCCACCCTCGGCTACGTGCTGTCACCCGATGGCACCCAGGCCCTGATGATCCACCGCAATGCCCGGCCGGGCGACCTGCACCTCGGCAAGTACAACGGGCTGGGCGGCAAGATGGAGCGCGACGAAGACGCCGCCGCCTGCATGCGCCGGGAGATCCGCGAGGAAGCCGGGATCGAATGCGGCACCATGCGCCTGCGGGGCACGATCAGCTGGCCGGGGTTCGGCAAGAACGGCGAGGACTGGTTCGGGTTCGTCTTCATCATCGATGACTTCACCGGCACCCCGCTGACCTCCAACCCGGAGGGCACGCTGGAGTGGGTGGACCTGGACAAGCTGGACGCGCTGCCGCTGTGGGAGGGCGACCGCAGCTTCCTGCCGCTGGTGTTCGGCGAGGACCCGCGGGCCTTCCACGGGGTGATGCCTTACCGCGACGGCGCGATGCAGTCGTGGAGCTTTACCCGCCTGTAAGCAGCACGGCGGCCCAGGCCGGCCATTGCGCTGCCCGGCACCATCGACGCGCCCGCAGCCGCTGGACCTGCGTTCTGGCAGGCGCCGGCAATCGCCGTATGGACGGGCAGCGGCTCGATCTGGTTGCACTCATCGCCCGCTGCGGAAGCGAGTGGGCAGGAGCGGGCAGGACGGGCGGCGGCGGGGCCCGTCGCGCACCATAGCGCACCGCGCTGCGGGGCCACAGTGCCTGCGGAGCAGCCGGAGATAACGGCGGGTGATCAATAAATCACCACCGTCGCGTCTATTGAGACTGAGTTGTCCACAGGGGGTGTGGATGACTGGTGCGCAAGTTTGTGGATAAGCGGTGGCAGCCCCCGCCGCTCCTTGCTGTCAAGATGGGTGGTCAAAAATTCACCGCAGGTCGTCGTCGCGTGAAGGCGACGGCAACGCGGACCGGGATGCTGGCGGCCATCTGCTCTGTGACGGTTCGGGCCGGTCGCGGTACTCTCTTGCGATTGCCGTCAACAGATATTCCATGAAACGTCACTTCTCGATGCTGCGCGAGTTCCACCTGGCGGACTGGTTCACCCTGGCCAACGCCTTCTGCGGCACCGGCGCGGTGTTCGCCGCGATGCGCTTCCTGCAGGATGGCGAGCGCAGCTACCTGCTCTTCGGCATGGCGCTGATCCCGCTGGCCTTCATTTTCGACGCGCTGGACGGGCGCATCGCGCGCTGGCGCAAGTCCAGTTCCACCTTGGGCCGCGAGCTCGACTCGCTGTCGGACATCATTTCCTTCGGCGTGGCCCCGGCCGCGCTGGCCTATGCCTGCGGTATGCAGGGCGGCTGGGACTGGCTGGTACTGAGTTACTTCGTGTGCTGCGGGGTGAGCCGGCTGGCGCGCTACAACGTGACCGCCGAGGCCCTGGCCGGCGAAGGCGACAAAGTGCCGTACTTCGAGGGCACGCCGATCCCGACCAGCCTGGCGCTGGTGGTGGTGCTGGC
This sequence comes from Stenotrophomonas sp. Steno-Z1, assembly GCF_056393175.1. Classification (NCBI taxonomy): domain Bacteria; kingdom Pseudomonadati; phylum Pseudomonadota; class Gammaproteobacteria; order Lysobacterales; family Lysobacteraceae; genus Stenotrophomonas; species Stenotrophomonas sp. Steno-Z1. The sequence continues at coordinate 1,131,905 of NZ_JBWJPB010000001.1, forward strand.
CGTGGCGGCCAGCATGGGCGCGATCGGCCAAGACCTGTGGCTGGGCCAGTGGCAGCTGGGCCCGTGGCAGTTGCACCCGATGGTGCTGTTGTTCGCGCTGTCTGGTTCGCTGATGATCAGCAAGACCCTGCGCATCCCCAAGCCGTGAGCCGGAACACGCCCATGCCGTTCGATTCGATCCTGCACGGAGTGTTGGCATGAGCACCGCCGGCAGCGGCAGCAATGCAGGCGACATCGAGGCCCTGGCGCGGCAGTATTTCAGCGCCTGGGGCGATGCGCTGCGGCATGCCGCGGTGCCGCCTGGGCCGGGCGGTCCCGGCGCAGCGGGGCAGGGCAGCTGGCAGCAGGCCATCGACTGGTGGGCGCAGATGATGCCCAACGCCACCAGCAGTCCGGCCGACGCGGCGGTGCACCGTTTCCGCGAACAGGCCGGCGGCTGGTACGGCACGATGCAGCAGGTGGCGGCCCAGTTCGCCGGCCGCGATGCCAGCAGTGCCGACGTGGCCCAGGCCTGGAAGCAGGCCGTGGAAGGCCAGGGCGACGGGCTGCTGCAGTGGATGCTGCAGGGCGCGCGCGGGCAGACCCAAGCCGGTGGACCGGACCTGCTGAAGCTGCTGGAAACGCTGCAGCGCGACCTCGGGCCGTGGCTGCAGAGCCCGGCGTTCGGTCCAGGCCGCGAGCACCAGGCCCGCTGGCAGGCGCTGCTGCGCGCCCAGCAGGAGTACCAGGCGCACTCCAGCGACTACGTGGACCAGATCAAGCAGGCGCTCGATGAGGCGTTCAAGCTGTTCGAACAGCGCCTGGCCGAGCATGAGCAGCCCGGCAACCAGCTGACCAGTGCCCGGGCGATGTTCGACCTGTGGATCGAGGCCGCCGAAGAGGCGTATGCCAAGGTTGCCATGTCCGAAGCGTTCCAGCGCATCTATGCGTCGCTCGGCAATGCGCAGATGCGCCTGCGCGCAGCGACCCAGCAGGAGATCGAGCGGGTCTGCGAGGCGATCGGCATGCCCACCCGCACCGAGATGGACGCGGCGCATCGCCGCATCACCGAACTGGAGCGGCTGGTCCGGCGGATGATGGCGGATGCGGCGCCGAAGGCCTCCTCCGCGCCGAAAACACCGCCGCCGGCGCGCACGCGCGCTGGCACGGCGTCGCCGGGCGCGGCCGCCGCTGCGTCGGCCAAGCCCTCCAGAACCGCCGCTGGGAAAGTCGTTCGTAAAGCCCCCGGTAAATCAGCCGGCAGTAAATCGGCGGAGAAATCCGCGCCCAAGGCCGCTGCAACCCCCGTAGCGGCCCGGCCGAAGAAGACGCGCACGCCATGAAAGGGCCCTTGGGCTTCAACGCGGACGACCTGCTGCAGGAAACCCTGGCCATGCAGCGCAAGCTGCTGGATGGGCTCACCCTGCTGCCGTCGGTGGAGGACGTGGACTACGGCGCCACCGCACGCGAGGAGGTCTGGCGCGACGGCAAGGTCGCGCTGTACCGGTTCGTCGGTACCGACACGCCGGTGCATGCGACCCCGCTGCTGATCGTCTACGCGCTGGTCAACCGCCCGTACATGGTCGACCTGCAGGCCGACCGCTCGCTGGTCCAACGCCTGCTGGCCCTCGGCCACGACGTGTATGTGCTGGACTGGGGCTACCCCGATCGGTCCGAGCGCTACCAGACCCTGGAGGACTACCTGCTGCGCTTCGTCGATGGCGCGGTGGACCACCTGCAGGTGCAAAGCGGGGCGCCGATCAACATGCTCGGCATCTGCCAGGGCGGGGTATTCGCGCTGTGCTATGCCGCGCTGCGCCAGCACAAGCTGGCCAACCTCATCACCATGGTCACCCCGGTCGACTTCCAGACCCCGGACAACATGCTCTCGCACTGGGCACGGCAGGTGGACGTGGACCTGCTGGTGGACACGCTGGGCAACATCCCGGCTGACCTGATGAATGCCAGCTACCTGATGCTCAAGCCGTTCCGGCTCAACGTACAGAAGTACGTCGGCCTGCTCGACATCCTCGACGACAAGGCCGCGCTGGAGGACTTCCTGCGCATGGAAAAGTGGATCTTCGATTCGCCCGACCTGGCCGGCGAGACGTTCCGTGACTTCATCAAGCAGTTCTACCAGGCCAACGGCCTGATGCACGACGGCGTGCGCATCGGCGAGGACACGGTGCAGTTGTCGCAGGTGACCCTGCCGGTGCTCAACATCTACGCCGAGCAGGACCACCTGGTGCCGCCGGATGCGTCACGCGCGATGCGCGGGCGGATTGGCAGCGCGGACTACACCGAAAGCAGTTTCCGCGGCGGCCACATCGGCATTTATGTGTCCGGACGCGCCCAGCGCGAGGTTCCCGGTACGATTACCGATTGGTTGAAGGAACGTTCCGCATGACCCATCGCACCCGATCCGTGCTCGCCCTGGCGCTCATCGCCCCCGGCCTTGCGCTGGCCGCCCCGACCGATAGCGCCCGCCGCGAGATTGCCGGCCTGATCGGTGCGTTGGATGGCTCCAACTGCCGTTTCCAGCGCAATGGCAGCTGGCACGATGCCGCCGAAGCGCGCGCGCACCTGCAGCGCAAGTACGACTACCTGCTCAAGAAAGACAAGGTGGACACCGCCGAGCAGTTCATCGAGCGTGCCGCCAGCCAGAGCAGCATGAGCGGCAAGCCCTACCGCATCGCCTGCCCGGGCCAGCCCGAGCAGACCGCCGCGGTTTGGTTCGGCGCCCGCTTGACGGCCCTGCGCCAACGCACGCCGTAGACATCGTCCGCGCTACAGTCCGCCATCGCCCGCTGCCGGAGACCGCTGCCATGAATGCCACCCCGCAACCGCTGTCGCGCTCGCTCAACGACCGCATGATCGCCGGGGTGATGGGCGGCATCGCGCACCGCTTCGGCTGGAGTTCCACCCTGGTGCGGGTGTTGTTCGTGCTGGTCTCGGTGCTGTCGGCGGCGTTCCCCGGCATCCTGGTCTACCTGATCCTGTGGCTGCTGATCCCCAACGAGGCCGATTGAGCCTGCCCACGCCGGCGCTGCGCATCCTGCAGGGGCTGGGTGCGCTGTGGACTGCGCCCAACACCCTGATCGGACTGGTTGCCGGCCTGGCAGGCATGCTGGCCGGTGCGCGTGCGTCATGGAATCAGCGCGACCTGGCGGTGGTGTTCCGTGAGTGGCCGTGGGGGCCGGGCGGGGCGATCACCCTGGGCAACGTGATCCTGCACACCGGCCCGGTGCTGGACGTGCCGTGCCGCACCTACGCCCACCAGGCGGGCGAGTGCACCGAGCCGGTGATCGGCCTGCACGACCACGAACGCGCGCATGTCTACCAGTACCTGGTACTGGGGCCACTGTACCTGCCGGTGTACCTGCTCTGCGGGGGCGTCAGTGCGCGCAATCCGTTCGAGCGGGCCGCCGATGTGTATGCGATGACCGGGCGCGGCTGGTGGCCGTAGCGTTATCTGGCCGTTAAATCCGCGTAAATAAAACGTCGTGCAATGCGACGTCATCTGCATGCAAACAATGGTTATTAGGCTAAATGACGTATCAGTCAGGTTCGCCGCGCTAAGCTGGTGGCTGTTGTATATGCACGATGCTTTATTGGAGGAACACATCACATGGCAATCGTTCTTTATGTCGGTGGTAGCAAGGATGGCGACAAGGGGCTGGTGCCCCATGGTTTCAGCAAGTCACGGGCCGATACCGACGCTGGGCCGGAGATCTACACCGAACGGTTCATGGAGCTTCCCGGGATTGGTCGGATCCGGGTGATGGCGCTGGAGTCGATGCGCGACGACCTGGTCCATCAACGCACGTCGCAGCTTTATCGATGAGCCGGTAGTGCCGGCCCGCGGTCGGCACCGCCCGCCATTGGCGACAGGTTAGGTGCCGGCTGTCAACGCCTTCCCCCCGCCGCCATGCATTGCCACAATCGGGTCTTTCCGTACTGCGGCTCCGGCCGGAAGCAATGCCTGACATCAAGCTCGCCCAGCAGATCGCCCAGACCATCGCCGAAGAAATCGGCGCCCAGCCTGCCCAGGCGCGTGCCGCCATCGCCCTGTTGGACGAAGGCGCCAGCGTCCCGTTCATCGCCCGCTACCGGAAGGAAGTCACCGGCGGCCTGGACGACACCCAGCTGCGCAACCTCGAAACGCGCCTGACCTACCTGCGCGAGCTGGAAGACCGCCGCGCCGCGGTGCTGTCCAGCATCGACGAGCAGGGCAAGCTCAGTGACGAGCTGCGCAACGATATCCTCGCCGCGGACACCAAGTCGCGCCTGGAAGACCTCTACCTGCCGTACAAGCCCAAGCGCCGCACCCGCGCCCAGATCGCGCGTGAAGCCGGGCTGGAACCGCTGGCCGACGGCCTGCTGGCCGATCCGACCCGGGACCCGCAGGTCGTTGCCGCCTCCTTCGTCGATACCGACAAGGGCGTGGCCGACACCAAGGCGGCGCTGGAAGGCGCCCGCGCCATCCTGATGGAGCGCTGGGGCGAAGATGCGGCATTGGTCGGCGAGCTGCGCAGCTGGCTGGGCGAGAACGGGGTCATCCGCGCCCGTGTCGCCGAAGGCAAGGAAGAGCAGGGCGCCAAGTATCGCGACTATTTCGATCATGCCGAATCGCTGGCGAAGATCCCCTCGCACCGGTTGCTGGCGTTGTTCCGCGCACGCCGCGAGGAAATCCTGTTCCTGGAACTGGACCCCGGCAGTGATGCCGAGGCCGGCCACGTGTACGCCGAAGGCCGCGTCGCCTACAAGGCCGGCATCCGCGACGCGGGCCGCCCCGGCGACCGCTGGCTGCTGGATGCGTGCCGCCTGACCTGGCGTGCCAAGCTGCACATGCACCTGCTGCTGGACCTGTTCAACCAGGCCCGCGAGAAGGCCGAGGCCGAGGCGATCGCGGTGTTTGGCGACAACCTCAAGGACCTGCTGCTGGCCGCGCCGGCCGGCCCCAGGACCGTGCTCGGGCTGGACCCGGGCATCCGCACCGGCTGCAAGATCGCCGTGGTGGACGCCACCGGCAAGCTGGTGGCCACCGACACCATCTACCCGCATGAACCGCGCCGGCAGTGGGACGCGTCGCTGCACACCCTCAAGCAGCTGTGCCAGAAGCACAACGTGGAGTTGATCGCGATCGGCAACGGTACCGCCAGCCGCGAGACCGACAAGCTGGCCGGCGACGTCATCAAGGCGCTGGGCGATGCCCGGTTGCAGAAGATCGTGGTCAGCGAGGCCGGCGCGTCGGTGTACTCGGCCTCGGAGTTTGCGGCCAAGGAGTTCCCGGACCTGGACGTGTCCATCCGCGGTGCGGTGTCCATCGCCCGCCGCCTGCAGGACCCGCTGGCCGAGCTGGTCAAGATCGAGCCGAAGGCGATCGGCGTGGGCCAGTACCAGCACGACGTGGACCAGTACCGGTTGGCCCGCGCGCTGGATGCGCGCGTGGAAGACTGCGTCAACGCGGTCGGCGTGGAGGTCAACACCGCCTCGGCCGCGCTGCTCGCGCGCGTGTCCGGGCTGTCCTCGACGGTGGCCGAGAACATCGTGCGCCACCGCGACGACAACGGCCCGTTCAAGCGCCGCAAGGACCTGCTCAAGGTGCCGCGCCTGGGCGACAAGACCTTCGAGCAGTGCGCCGGCTTCCTGCGCATCGCCGACGGCGACCAGCCGCTGGATGCGTCCTCGGTGCATCCCGAGGCCTACCCGGTGGTCGAACGCATCGTGGCCGCCACCGCGCGCCCGATCAAGGCGTTGATCGGCGATGGCAGCTTCCTGCGCGGGCTCAAGGCCGAACAGTTCACCGATGCGACGTTTGGCGTGCCGACCGTGCGCGACATCCTCAAGGAACTGGAAAAGCCCGGCCGCGACCCGCGCCCGGAGTTCAAGGCGGCGCAGTTCGCCGAGGGCGTTGAAGAACTCAAGGACCTCAAGGTCGGGATGATCCTCGAGGGCGTGGTCAGCAACGTGGCCGCCTTCGGTGCGTTCGTGGACATCGGCGTACACCAGGACGGCCTGATCCACATCTCCGCGCTGTCGGACACCTACGTCAAGGACCCGCGCGATGTGGTCAAGGCCGGCGACATCGTCAAGGTGAAGGTGCTGGAGGTGGATGTGGCGCGCAAGCGCATCGCCCTGACCCGGCGCCTGGATGACACCCCGGCCCCGGCCAAGGCCCCCGGCGAGCGCGATGCGCGCCCGGCCGGCGCAGGCGGTGGCCGCCGTGACGGTGGTGGGGCCGGCCCGCGCAATGGCGGCCGTGGCGGCCCGTCCGGTCCGCGCCCGGGCAGCGCCGCGCCGCCCGCCAACAACGCCCTGGCCGACGCCTTCGCCCGCGCCAAACGCGGCGGCTGAGCCTCCGCCGGGCAGGGTGCCGGGGGCCCGCCGCGTGCGGCCCCCGGCCTGTCCGGGCGGCTGCTCTGGCGGCGGCACTTCTGGTTTCACCCCGCTTTGGTCACACTTCCCCTCAAATGCCCGTAGGCTGGGGCTCGGGCGGGGAGGCCAGATGACAGTGCAGCAGGCAGGACCGGAGGACCGGGCGGGGCCCAACGCCGTGCGATCGCGCACGACGCCGCGCGCGTGGGCGTGCCGGTGAGCCACGATCGCACCGACATCGGGTCTGGCGGCGACCCCGCGCTGCGCGACATCACCGAGCGCCATCGGCGCCTGCAGATGATCATCGAGGGCACCGCCGCCGGCACCTGGGAGTGGAACATCCAGGACGGGCGGATGTGGGTCAACGAGCGCTGGGCACAGATCGTGGGCTACACCCGCGACGAACTGGCTCCGATCACCCCGGAGACCTTCTTCCGGCTGGTCCATCCCGACGACCTGGCCCAGTCCAACGCGCTGCTCAACGAGCACATGGAAGGACGCTCGCCGCACTACGACAGCCTGTGCCGGATGCGGCACAAGAACGGCCACTGGATCTGGGTGCAGGACCGCGGTCGCGTCTACGAGTGGGATGACGCGGGGCGCCCGCTGTGGATGGCCGGCGCGCATGCCGATGTAACCGACCTGCAGAACGCGCGCCAGGACGCGGCCAACATGCGCCAGCGCCTGCAGGCGGTGGTGGATGCGTCCGACGAGGTGGCGGTGATTGCCACCGACGTGGACGGGGTGATCAACCTGTTCAATACCGGCGCGCAGAAGCTGCTGGGCTACAGCGCCGAGGACGTGATCGGCAAGGCCAACCCCGGCCTGTTCCACGACCCCGACGAAATGATGGATTACCTGCGCCCGCAGGCCGACGCGGACGGGCGCATGCCGACCGTCTTCGAGGCGCTCACCGCCCAGGCCGCACAGGGCACCTGGTCGCACCAGTGGACGTTCGTGCGCAAGGATGGCGAGCATCGCCAGGTCCGGTTGTCGATCAGCCCGCTCAACTGTGCCGGCGGCCAGCGCCTGGGGTATGTGGGCATGGCCGTGGACATCACCCCGATGATCGAAGTGCGCGAGCAGGCCTACCTGGCGGCCGAGAAATTCTCCGGTGCATTCTCCTCGGCGGCGCTGGGCATGGCGCTGGTGTCGTTGGAAGGGCGCTGGATGGACGTCAACGATGCCCTGTGCGGCATCCTCGGCTACACCCGTGCCGAGTTGCTGGAGATCGACTTCCAGACCCTGACCCACCCCGACGACCTGCATGCCGACCTGGCGCTGGTCGGCGACCTGCTGGCGGGGCGCCGCGAGCACTACCACATGGACAAGCGCTACCTGGGCAGGGCCGGCAACGTGGTCTGGGGCCGGTTGTCGGTGTCGCTGGTGCGCTCGGAGCACGGCGAACCGCTGCATTTCGTGTCGCAGATCCAGGACGTCACCGCCCAGCGCCAGAGCAGCCTGCAACTGCGCGACTCCGAACAGCGCACCCGGGTCACCCTGGATGCGGTGGCCGACATGGTGCTCACCCTGGACCTGCACGGCCAGATCCAATATGCCAACGCCGCCGCGACCCGCGCGCTGGCGGGTGAGGGGGCCGCGCCGCTGACCCATGGCCAGGTGCAGGACGTGATGGAGCTGACCACCGAGTACGCGCCGCGGTCGCCCCTGGACATCGCGGTGCTGCTGGACCCGGACAGCAACGCGGTGGACCTGCACTCGGACCTGCTGCTGTCGGTGGGGGCACAGCTGGTGCCGGTCGATGTGACCCGGGCCTGGCTGCGTGGCGAGGATGGCCAGGTCACGGGTGCGGTCTGGGTGATCCGTGACGTCACCCAGCAGCGCGCCCGCCAGCGCGAGGCCCGCCACCTAGCCGAGGTGGACCCGTTGACCGAACTGAGCAACCGCCGCGGCTTCGAGGCGCACCTGCAGCAGGCCATCACCCGGGTGGCCCGCACCGGGCAATCGGCCTCGCTGATGTTCATCGACCTGGACAACTTCAAGCCGATCAACGACAGCCACGGCCACCTGGCCGGGGACGCGATGTTGTGGGCGGTGGCCAACGTACTGCGCCATGGGGTGCGCGACTCGGACATCGTGGCCCGGCTGGGCGGCGACGAGTTCGCGGTAATCCTGGCCGGTTGCTCGCTCAAGCGCGCCCGCCGCATCGCCAGCGACCTGCTCGAATCGGTGCGGAGCCTGACCATCCCGTGGGACCTGCAGCGGCTCAGCGTGGGCGCCAGCATCGGCATCGCGGCGATCGGCGGCAACATGAGCGTGGATTCGGCCGTGGCCGCCGCCGATGCCCAGTGCTACCGGGCCAAGGCGCTGGGCAAGAACAACGTCCAGGTCGAGGTGCCGCTCGGCCAGGCCAGCGACCCGCTGGACGCGGTCGAGACCAGCGAGGGCGGCGAGGGCTGAGCCCGCCGCCCGGGCCGCCCCCTTTGATTGGTCCGCCCTAAACTTTCCTCAACGCCAGTCGATACGGGTATTGGAGCCACCTTCGCGTGGGTCCGCGCTGGCCCTTGGCTGCCCCCCCGCTCGTGTGGCCGGGACCGCGTGCCTTTGCAACACAGCGTCTGCAGGAAGCAGGACCATGTTGTACAAGCCGCAGGAATGACGCCAGCCCACGGGTGTCTTCGCACGTCCCCAAGCCAACCGATGTGCCGGCGGGCATGTTGCCCGCCGGATCCCACCAGCTACCGGGCACCGAGGATCAGATGATGCTTACTTCAGGCATGCATGCGCATGTGCAGGAACAGGTTGCCGACGCCGGCGTTTCGCCGTGGCGCGCACTGGTTGCACCGTTCGTAGCCCGCCGCGATGCGCGCGGCACCGCCGATGCCGCCCAGCAGCGGCGCCAGCGCGAGCTGGAGGCGCAGGTCGCCGCGCTGCACCGGGTGCAGGCGGTGATCGAATTCGACCTGGACGGGACCATCCTCCACGCCAACGACAACTTCCTGCAGGCCGTGGGCTACGCGCTGGAGGAAATCCAGGGCCGGCACCATGCGATGTTCGTCGACCCGGCCCTTGCCCAGAGCCTGGAGTACCGGGAGTTCTGGGCGAAGCTCGGGCGCGGCGAGTACGACGCCGGGCAGTACCGCCGGCTGGGCAAGGGCGGCCGCGAGATCTGGATCCAGGCCTCCTACAACCCGGTGCTGGATGCCAATGGGCGTCCCTACAAGGTAGTGAAATTCGCCACCGACATCACCGCGCAGATGCAGCAGGCCGCCGATGTCTCCGGCCAGCTGGCGGCGATCAACAAATCGCAGGCGGTGATCGAGTTCGGCCTGGATGGCCGCATCCTGTCGGCCAACGACAATTTCCTGGCCACCACCGGCTACACGCTGGACGAGGTGCGTGGCCAGCACCATGCGATGTTCGTCGACCCCGAGCACCGCCAGAGCCTGGAATACCGCCAGTTCTGGGAGAAGCTGGGGCGCGGCGAGTATGACGCCGGCCAGTACAGGCGCTTTGGCAAAGGCGGCCGGGAGGTCTGGATCCAGGCCTCCTACAACCCGATCTTCGACATGAACGGGCGTCCGTTCAAGGTGGTCAAGTACGCCACCGACATCACCGCCCAGGTGCGCGACAGCCAGGCCATGCAGCAAGCCGTCGCGCAGACCCGCGAGGTGGTGGCCGCGGCGCAGGGCGGCGACCTCACCGGGCACATCGCCACCGCGGACAAGACCGGCCACATCGCCGAGCTGTGCGAAGGCATCAACGCGCTGGTCGATGCGATGGCCACGATCATCGGCCAGATCAAGTTCGCCGCCGATACCATCGCGGTGGGCGCCAGCGAGATCGCCGAAGGCAACAGCGACCTGTCGGTCCGCACCGAGCAGCAGGCGGCGTCGCTGGAGGAAACCGCGGTCTCGATGAAGGGCCTCACCGCGACCGTGCAGCAGACCGCCGCCAACGCGCGCCAGGCCAGCGAACTGGCGATCGGCGCGGTAGACGTGGCTGCGCAGGGCGGCCACGTCGTGCACGAAGTGGTCTCCACGATGGCGCTGATCAACGCATCGTCGCGCCGCATCGTGGACATCATCGGGGTGATCGACGGCATCGCCTTCCAGACCAACATCCTCGCGCTGAATGCCGCCGTGGAGGCCGCGCGTGCCGGTGAGCATGGCCGTGGTTTCGCCGTGGTCGCCACCGAGATCCGCGAACTGTCGCAGCGCTCGGCCAGTGCGGCCAAGGAGATCAAACAGCTCATTGCCGACTCCGTGGAGAAGGTGGGCACCGGCACCGGCCAGGTCGAGAGTGCAGGGCGCACCATGGATGAGATCGTGGTCAACGTGAAGCGGGTCAGCGCACTGGTCACCGAGATCAGCGCGGTGGCCCAGCAGCAGAGCGAGAGCATCGGCCAGATCAACCAGGCGGTCGATCACATCGACCAGAGCACCCAGCAGAACGCCGCGCTGGTGGAAGAAGCCTCCGCGGCCGCGCGCAGCATGGAAGAGCAGGCCACGCAGTTGCTGCAGACGGTGGCGGCGTTCCGGGTGGATGCGGGCAAGGGCGCGCCACGCGCGGCCGGCGGCCACGTGGCGCACGTTGGGCATCCGCCGCTGCGCCTGGTCTAGGCAGGGGCGAGCACGCCACGGCGCGATGCCGGCAGCAGGGTCCCTGCGGGACCCTGTGCGCGGCGTGTCGCATCGGAATCGTTGCAAAACCCGTCACTGAAACCGCTTTTACCACTCCTTGCATGGTGTGCCTGGGGGTGGGGTGGTCTCCTACCCGGTACGCGTTGAATGCCCATTCGGGCAAAGAGCACGTCGTCCGCCGTACAGACCGCCCGCGCTTTCAAAGAAACGAAATGTTCCATCTCAATCGATCCCGCCCCCGGGCCAACCGCCAGCGCGGCATCACCCTGGTCGAGCTGATCGTCGCCATCGGCGCCCTGGCGGTGTTGCTGGCGGTCACCGTTCCCGGCTACCGGCACCACACCGCACGCTCGCGCATCAGCGCGATGCTGGAGGAACTTTCGCACGGCAAGGCCGGCGCCGAGTGGCTGGTCAACACCGGCGCGCAGGGCGACTACGTCAGCAACCCCGGCGCGGTCGGCCTGCAGGGAACGTCCTCGCTCTGCACCACCATCGTGGTGGACATCATCGTTCCCGCCCGCACGGCACACCTGTATTGCGGCGGCGAATTCCTCGACTTCGTCGCCCTCGACTACAGCGTCGATCAGGGCTGGCAGTGCACGACCAGCGCGTCGCGTGCAGCCCCCCACAACGAGTGGGCACCGGCAGGCTGCACCGCCGTGCTTGAGCGCCTGTCACCTTGAACGCGCGGCCGGTTGCCGTGCTTGCATCCGGGCCGCCGCTGCGGATACCGGCCGGGGTCACCAGCCTGTGGGTGCAACTGCGCGGCAGGACCGTCATCGAGGGCCGCGAGGGCCGGCTGGAACTGCGTCGCGGCGGATGGCTCATGCTCGGCCCCGATTCGACGCCGCTGCTGCGCGCGGGCCGCCTCGGGATCTGCGCCGGCGTTTGCCTGTCCTCCGACACGCTGGAGGCACTGGGCACAGGCGCCGGGCCGATGTACCCCGGCATTGGCCAGATGCCAGCGGCCGAACTGCGGATGGCGATCCAGCTGTGGCGTCGGCGCGCGTCCGCACCGGCCAGCAAGGCGCAGGGCCATGCGGATCTGCGCCCGTTGCTGCTGCTCATGGCCGATCAGCAACGCGGGATCGCGGCCCGCGCCGCACACTGCCCGGGCCACTCGCCAGCGCGTAGGCAGCAGGTGTTGGCCACGCTGCAGACCGCCTGCCTGATCATGCACGGCCATACCGAGCGCGCCGTCCCTTCACGCGAGCTCGCCAACCGGTTGGGCATGCCCGTGCGCTATTTTTCCGAAGCGTTCCTGGCCGCCTACGGCTGCACGCCGCTGCAGTTCGGCACGCAGGTGCGGCTGAAACAGGCCGCCCGCCGTGTACGGCGTGGCGAGATGGGCGTGGACGCGGCGGCGCTCGCCATAGGCTTCAAGCACGCCGGCACCTTCCTGCGCGCCTTCCGCGCGACGCTGGGCGTGAGCCTGCGCGACCACTGCGAGCAGGCCCGCAGGTAGCAATTGGCGCTATGGGGGATGACCGGCCCACGGCGTGGGCATCCGGCCGACCGGCACGGATCACAGGCGCAGCAGTTGCTCCCGCCAGTTGCGCTTCTCCACGGTGCGGATGCGGGGTGCCCGGTCGAGGTGGGCCAGATAGCGGGGCAGGTGGGACAGTTCGTCGTCGCAGGGATCGCCGGTGAACTCGCGTACGCAGACCAGGTTGCCGTAGTTCTTCGCGTATTTGCGCGGGGTGTCGTCGATCCCGATGATCTGGTCGAGCGCGAAACCGAGCTTCTTGAGCTTGGCCAGGCGTTTCTCGCTGGCGTAGTGGCCGGTCTCCCAATCCCGCGCGGTGCTGCAGCGGGCCGACGACCAGACGAACGCAACCGGGTGCGCGCCCATCAACTGCGCCACCAGCGGTTCCGCATACCCTTGGCCGGACGACGTCCAGATCCCGACCTCGAAAGTGGCGAACGCATAGTCGAGGAAGGCGTCCAGATGGGGGCGCTTGTACACGTGGTAGCCGGCAACGCGCAGGTCGGCCGGGCGATCCAGCGCGTGTTCGCTGGCGAACACCAGGGTTTCATCGATGTCCAACACCAGCAGTTTGCGTCCTTGCCGATCCACGCCTCTCCCCCTTTGAAACGGGCGCCGCTGCGGCGGTCCCTGACAACAGCGTAGGCACCTCGTGCGAGCGCAGCAAGCCGGTACGCGGTGCCCGGCGCGCGGGACGACGTGATGCGATCGACGCTGTCGGCCGGGGCCCGGCCGCGGCAGCGACGCATGCCGTCGGCCGGTCGCTGGGCCGTGCGACGGATACCGCAGTATCGCCATCAGGACGCAAAACGGCCGGCGGCTGAAACGCAAAAGGCCAGATCCGTGTGATCTGGCCTCTGCGTGTTCCATGGTGCCGAAGGTGGGATACGAAGTGCCAGTCAGCTTGGCCAATAGTGGCTGCATAACTCATTGTTACATAACAGAAAAATCCAGATCGCCCGGGCGCGATGTAGTTCACGCCGGGTGCGCTTGTAGCTCACTTTGTGCATCTTTGCGCTGCACGGACTCTGAACTTGGATTGGCGGTAGAAGGACAATCCCTTGTCATCCCTATTCCTACGCGGTGCGGTCATCGATGGCTCGCCGGTGCTGGGCGCGCCGATCCTTTGCCATGGGACCCATGGTGGTCCTATTTGAAGTCGCGAGGGCCCACTGCCGTGCCAGACTCTTCTGTGGATAACACTGTGGGTAGTGGTGAGTCTCAATATATGAGACTAGATGTTGTGGTTGGCACTCTCACTACGGGCTTGCTAACTTGCTGAATGGTGGTAATATCGACAACGAACCATCCCAAAAAACAAACGCCCCGCTTGCAGGCGGGGCGCTTGAGATACAACAACACGAAGATGAGGAGGTAATCGACCGACGAACATGAACAAACTGTCCACGAACGGATGGTGAAAATCTACGCAGCTGCATGTCTTGGCAGACGCAGGAGTATAGCTTGTACAGAGTACTTCGTAAAGCATCTACGTAGATCTTCCACATCTCGGCCGCTAGGTCACCAACGTTTCCTTCATGGGGCGTGGGTGTTCGGTGGGGCAGTCGCAATGACAAGTCCCCAACTACCGATAGGTGAACGGCAATGGCTGACAAGAAGATCACTCAACACCGCAGTGCTAAGACCGGTGAGTTTGTAACTAAGCAGTACGCCGAGAAGCACAAGTCCACGACGGTTACCGAGCGTAATAGCGCTCCGAAGCCGTCGTCGAAGTCGCGCGGGAAGTGAGCAACCGGAGGGGTGGCCGAAAGGCCGCCCCTCTTCATTCGTAGATTGCAGAGGACAATCAAATCATATGAGCGCCATTACTAAGCTCTCGCCCGTAATACCCAGGCCCCGTCTATCTGACCGCAATCTTGCGCGATTCGTCCGCATGTCTGCTAGCAGGCAAATGAGGTTTCTGCATGATCAGAAGTACCCTCGCGGCACTCCCCAGGTGTTCATGCAGCCTTACTATGCCAAGGCCCTTGCAGGCATTCGTGACGTGATGAAGCGTGGCTTCCCCGGAATCATCGATGCTCGTGGAAAGCTCCAGGGCATTGCCCAGGAGACTCGTCGCAATAACTCGATGCGCGTGTTGGATGCCTTCATCGCATCGCCACACGCACAGCGGCGTTTGAAGGTAGTTCCCGGGCATCGCTACCAAGCCTACGTTCGTAGTCTCGAAGTTCGCTTCTCTCCACACGTTGTGGCGATGGATGGAGCAGAGGTGCGCTACATCTATTTCCATGAGAAGGGCGTTCAGTGCGATTCTGAAGAAGCTCGTCTTACACTGGAGTTCGGCTACTGGGTACTTACGCAGAACGGAGTTGAGGCCAAGCCACATCAGTTTGAGCTTATCGATCTCTTTTCTGGGAAGCACTTCCAAGGCCAGCCACTGAGGGCCGAGACCTTGAAGATGCTGGATGACATGGCGCGGCACATTGAGAGTCAGTGGTCCACCATCGAACCCTAGGTGTCACTTCACCCTGCCTCAGAGGATTTTACCGGGGCGGGTAGTCCCTGGGGTGACCTGCTTATTGGAACAGTTTGGCGAGGCCTGCCATCAAGCCGAAGCATATTGCGCCTGCCGTGAAGGAGTGCAAACGGGAGCAGGCGTTGATTTTTGAAGTCTCAGCAATCAGCTTGGCAATCTCGGCCTCAACCGTTTGGACGTCCATCGGCTTCCCTTTAGGTATCACCAAGGGCCGTCATTGTACGGCCTTTCAGGATGCCAACAGTGCCTTTCGGCCCCGCCTTCTCGCCGGCTGGAGATCTAAGCAGCCTAACCAGTAGAAAAAGATGGATGGCCGCAGGCCTGTTGAAAATGTGGAGGCCAGAATGGAAGCTGGCCTGCGCGTAAGGTCGTTGCGGCATAGTGGCATGAGCTGCAGAATGGCGTCCATGTTTGGACCATGGGGGGGCATAGATGTCGTTTGAAGGTCTTTTTCTCTTTCCCAATAGCAGCTTCTTGACCACAAAATAGTGGCATCGTCTTTCCAGAGTCATCTTTTGAGCATGAGTGTCGAACGCCGAGTCTTCTGGAATCAACTTCCTATTGACCGTTCGGTCTTCGACCAAGGCGGTCCCGCTGAAAGCCGCAGGAGGAGACGGAATCGCGAAAAGATCGGACTGGAGGGAGTTAAGCTTGATAACGGGGAGATCGAGCTGCCTGGGATGTGCATAGAGGGTCTTGCACGCACATGAGAAGGCGGGACGAATGAGTGCCCGGCCTATCTGCTAACTATTTCATTAGAAGTAGGTGCGAGAGCGCCCCCCAGAGGGGGGCGCCCGGCCATACTCATCAACTCCCCTCGAATTTTTTCACTAAAACCGCTGAATATAAGGTCCATTTCAGTGGCTCCGGACACTAACATTTAGCGCAATAGTGCCCATACAAAAAGCCAGCGGATTACCCAAAAAAGGATGAACGATGCGCCAACGCCTGCCAGGACCCAGATGGCAACTGAAGCGTATCGGTTGGGGCGTGGCTTCGGAACTACTTGGAGGATCTTACCCATCCCCTCGTTACTTAGTACATCGCCAAGTATTTGCCCGATGTACAACGGAGGGAAGTATATGTAAGAGATTGTGACCTGCTGCTTTGCTACCAGTGTTGGGAAAACGATCTCGGGGTACCCTTCGGGATTGTTTTGAATCGAGTACTGGGTGGGCGGGAAGATCGTGTGCGCCGGCAGGTTGCCTTGGATTCGGTGGGAGACACGAACGCCAGTCGCGGTCTTTTTGCCGGTATTGGCGACGACTATGGAGTGAAAGTTAACAAATGTCGGAACTCCCTGGTCGTTGGTACCGAGTGGCACTTGCGAGGCTTGCACTAGATAGCTGATGACTCGTGGCTTCGCCTCCGCGTACAACTTAAAGGCTGCGATAGAGAGGGCCGATATTGTTGGTGCCGCCAGTTTTGCCCAGGTCTCAATCTGATCTACTACCATGACAGTCTCTCCTATGACTGGGTGGGTTACCTAGGGCAACATTAGCAGGGCCGGTAAAGGCCAGCTAGGCCCTGCAAACCACTATCCTCCAGACTAGAAGACCACTAAAATCGCTTGAAATCCCAGGGGGCGATCCATGTCAAACGAGCCGGCGGAAACCGTTGCAGAGCTGAAGGAGCAGGTAAAAAGTGCCTTCTCTTCTCGCCTAAGAAGTCCATTCGTTGGCGTTTTCATCTTTAGCTGGATAGCGTGGAACCACAGACTTCTCTTTGTGCTCTTCGCAGACATGAGGGTCGGAAAACGTTTTGATTTTATCGATAGCGAACTCTATCCAACCCTTGAGCGATTTGTTGCTTATAACCTGCTATGGCCGATGTTGTCGTCGTTGGTATACATCATGCTGGTTCCTTGGGTGACGGAGCTGGTTCATCGTTGGAATCTATGGCATCAGCGACGGCTTCGAGAGGCTGACCTAAGGTCTCAGAATCTAGATGTCCTGACAGAGCAGCAATCTTCCGAGCTTCGAGGAGACGTGAGCGCGAGAAACCGCTTGATTGACGATCTCCGACAAAAGCTGACACGGCAGGAAAATTTGTCAAAAATGCTGGCTGCTATGCACGGAGAGCTTATCAACGCCGCCTCCGATAAGCCGCAGACTACCCTGCAGGACTATTTGCTATGCGACGTCTTTGTGACCAGGACAACGCTGGATATGAACGCGGACTTGTCAGTTCATGCATTTGAGGAGGACGGGCACGTCCATTCAAGGGGCGTGAGCCGAGGCCGTGCAGTTAAGGCAGAGAACTGGAGGTTCGATCACAAGAACCTTCAGCTTTTATGTGCCAATGGTGAAGTAATCGCTTCATTTCGGTTCAATTCAGCCAATGGGCGGTTCGAGGGTCAAGCTAACAATAGAGAAACGATTCTCATGCCACGCAGCTTGTAGTCATGCGTGAGGATAAGGCGATTTCCCGTGTGCGCAGTGCGCAGCTTGCGAACGCCACTGTCTAGCGAACGGGTGCCGATGTATGACGGCGCGGCCCTTCCTCTCGCTCTCTAAGGGCGTGGTGGTCCTTAGGCGCCCTATGTTGTCAGTGGCATTTGCGCAAGGTGCAAGATAGATCATGGTCCACATTCTTCCTTTAAGCGCGCTGTGTTTGGGGCGTCCGGTCATTGGGCTGTGACGATGCTCACTTCGCACCCTTGGACTTGAGTGGAGACCTCGCGCGCTTGGCTTTGGCGCATAACATAGTGATCAACTGCATCCCCGTAGGTGATCGCCCGCATTGCCTCGCTCATCATTTCCAGATTTTTCGATTTCACGTAGTGTTTAGCCATGATTGTCGAGGCACCTTCGTGACCGACAATCAGCTGCCGGAGCCATTCGGGGTGACCGGCCTCCGTCATCAAGGTGATCCCCGTATGTCGCAAGCTGTAGACCTGCAGCGTCTTATCTAGGCCGACTCGCTTCCGTACCGTCTGCAGTCGCTTGCCAATAAGCTTGAACCTGTTGTCGTCAGGCGTCGATGTGGTCAGGCCCGACAAGAGCCAGCCATCGGAGCTTTGGTCTGCCAGGCATGAGACAAGATCTCGAAGCTGAGACGGGATGGGAATCGTGCGCTCTCCTGCCTGTGTCTTGCTCCTGTTGATAGTCAGGGTGGTTTCGGTCACATCCTCGCAGCGCACATTGCACAGCTCCTGGGGACGCGCAGCCGTGTATGCGCAGATGGCCACCAAGGGCCACATCGGGTCGCCTTGAGGGATGGCCTGAAGCATTCTCAGCAGGTCATCAGGCGACCACGTAGACCGTTCATCGCGTGACGTGTCAGCAGCGCGCAGCAGCATACCGACCTTTCCAAAGGGATCGGACGTGGGGATCATCCCTCGAACTTCGAGCCAATCGGCAAATCCTCGGCAGGTGGCGAGCATGAACTGCTTGCGCGACTTACCCACCGGCAACGGTTCAGGGCCTCTTCCACAAAGCCCACCGCTCGCGTCTTAGTCAGATCGGTGGGGCGGGCGTCATCCCCCAGGTAGGTGAGCAGCTTGTTCAAGTGCCCACGGCGCTCTGCAACGGTTGCCTGCTTGATGCCTTTAGTCGCCTCAAGGGCCAACCACTGTTCACTGAGCGACTCGAGCAGCTGGACGCCGTTCGCCACTGAGCTCGCCTTGCGAACAAACCTTAGGTCTTTGATGCCGATCACCGGCTGCCCGTACTCGTCGCGGGGCAGGGCATCTAGGTATGAAGACAGCTGTCCATCGAAGTCGTTCTCCGACATGTCTCCAGCTCGAACCTGCTCGGCCAACGGCATAAGAGAGGCGGCATCCGCAGGCAGCGGCGCGCGCGCAGCCTCCTCGAAATCAGCTTGGAACCGCGCAATGACCTTGTGCCTGTCCCGAAGGGCTTGGCTCAAATTGGACGTGCGAAGAGATTCGTTTCCGGATCAGGCCCCAGACGTGCTGTGCGGATGTCGGGACTCTCATCGTGACGTAGAAGACCTTGCGGTCCCCTTGCCACGCTGCTTTAGATAGGTCCGTTGGGGACTCATGAACTACATTGTAGTTCAGTTTGTAGTTCACTTTTCGCCTACAACCCTTGTCCTCTATGGGTTTCAAGGGGTTTCGACCAGCTGGTGCCGAAGGTGGGACTCGAACCCACACGCTTTTAAGGGCGGCGGATTTTGAGTCCGCTGCGTCTACCGATTCCGCCACTTCGGCTGGCTGGCCGCGTAGTGTATACAAAACACGACGGTCTGGGGAGATCTGAATGCTTCAGTCGCCATGCGGCCGTCATCTGGGCGGGACGCTATACTCACCGTGCTGAACCATACAGGGAGCCGGTATGAGCGCGTTGCAGGATCTGCGGGTACTGGTGGTGGAAAACGATGAGATGAGCGCCACGCTGCTGCAGATGCAGCTGGTGCAGTCCGGTGCGGTCGTGGTGGGGGTGGCGGCGTCGGTGTCCGAGGCGTTGCGCTTGCTGGGGGCCAGCGATCCCCAGGTTGCCTTGCTGGATTACCGGCTGGCCAACAACGAAACAAGTGAGGCCGTTGCGGCTGGCCTGGGCGAGCGCGGCATTCCGTTCGTGCTTGCCACCGGCATGGCGCCGGACCACCTGCCCGAGGTATTTCGCAGTGGCGTGTTGCTGGGCAAGCCCTATCTCACCGCGGAACTGAACGCCGCGCTGGCGCGCGCGCTGCGGGGCGCGTCGGTCGCCAGCTGAGCGGGTGGCTCACGCCGCCTCGGCGTAGGCCAGTGATACGGGCTCGCGGTCATCCAGGATGCGGTAGAGCGCGGCCAGGTCCGGCGGGTCCGGGTTGAGCCACGCATCCAGGTATTCGGCCCGGATCGGCACGATGCAGCGATCATGGCCCGCCGCCGCCACGTCACGCGGCGGTTCATCGGTGATGGCGGCAAAGGACAGCAGGCGGCCTTCGGGGCCCTCCCACTCGGACCACAGGCAGGCGATCAGCAGGTCGCGCGGCGGCTGCGGTCGAAACTCCAGCACCACGTTGCCCGGTGTCTCGCCGGGCGCCAGCCTGCGCTTTTCCAGTGCATGGCGCGGGACGTGTTCGTAGAACGACTGCACCACCACCACACCGTGGCGATGCCCGAACGCGGACTTCCAGTACGAGGCGAGGCTGTCGCGCCGGGCGTTGTAGGTACCCGGATACAGCGTGTCGTTGCGAGCGGGTTTGTCAGGCAGGCGGCACTGGTAGCGCATGGGCTTGATCACCCGCTGGCCGTGCTCGGACACGATCACCGGCGCGTACACGCCAGGAAAGATGCGGCTGTCACGCGGCAGCAGGCCGGTGCGGCGCAGGTCGTCCAACCGCGCCTGCGCGCGCTCGATCCGGTTGCCGGCAACGCGCAGCGCGTTGCGTGCCTTCTGCGTGGGGCGGTGGGCCAGGGCCTCTTCGGCCTCCTTGAGGCGCGCGGACTGCACGCGGATCTCCTCGTCCAGCGCCTGCATTTCCTCGGCATGCCAGTGCTGGATCTTCGCCACGATGTCCTGGCCCTGGGCGGTACGCGCGCCGGCAAAGCCATCGTCCATGGCCTTGGGGGTCTTCGGGCGGTGCTTGCCAGGGTCGTGCGCGTAGAGCTGGGCGAACTCGTCCAGCGACAGCATGGCGCCGAATTCGC
The DNA here is from genome assembly GCF_056393175.1 of Stenotrophomonas sp. Steno-Z1. Taxonomy (NCBI): domain Bacteria; kingdom Pseudomonadati; phylum Pseudomonadota; class Gammaproteobacteria; order Lysobacterales; family Lysobacteraceae; genus Stenotrophomonas; species Stenotrophomonas sp. Steno-Z1. The sequence goes on from NZ_JBWJPB010000001.1 coordinate 1,152,448, forward strand.
GGACCAGTTTGGTGTAATCGGCGCGGATCTGGGCGGAATAGCACATGGGGCAGGGCAGCGGCAGACAGGGGTACAGCATAGGCGTCTTCGTCGCACCCGGTGAGAAACCCATGGGTATGCTGGGGGTTCCTTCCTGTTGCGTGTCCTGCCATGTCCCTGCCTGACGGCCTCCAGTGTTTTCCCCAGACGCCCGATGTGGACGAGTACCGCGCGCTGCGCGTGGCCGCCGGGCTCAGTCCCAAATCGCACGAAGCGGCCACGCTTGGGCTGCCGCATACGGTGTTCGGGGTGAGCATCCGGGATGGCCGGAGGCTGGTGGCGATGGGACGGCTGATCGGGGACCGCGGCTGCTTCCTGCAGGTGGTGGATATCGCGGTGTTGCCCGCATGGCAGGGCCGGGGGCTGGGCAAGGTGGTGATGCAGCAGTTGGACCAGTGGCTGGCCGCGCATGCGGTGGGAGCCTATGTCAGCCTGATTGCCGATGGCCACGCCAATCGCCTGTATGCACAGTTTGGTTTCGCGGAAACCGCGCCGCGGTCGGTGGGGATGGCCAAGGTGGTCACGTAGGCGCGAGGGTCGGCGCTGGGCCGCTGCCGAGCACGCAAACAAAAAGCCCCGACCGAAGTCAGGGCTGTTTGTTTGAAGCTGGCGTCCCCACGGGGATTCGAACCCCGGTCGCCACCGTGAAAGGGTGATGTCCTAGGCCTCTAGACGATGGGGACGCGTTAAACCGAATTTGTCTTCCATCGGACGGCCTGTGTCCGGAGAAGTGGTGGAGCCAGGCGGGATCGAACCGCCGACCTCCTGCATGCCATGCAGGCGCTCTCCCAGCTGAGCTATGGCCCCACGTTGATGCTGCGAGCCGCCTATCATAGCGGCGCTTTTGCAGGATGGGAAGCTTTTTCTGCGGCCGACCGCTGGCGGGTGCGTACAAACAAAAAGCCCCGACCGAAGTCAGGGCTGTTTGTTTGAAGCTGGCGTCCCCACGGGGATTCGAACCCCGGTCGCCACCGTGAAAGGGTGATGTCCTAGGCCTCTAGACGATGGGGACGCGTTAAACCGAATTTGTCTTCTATCGGACGGCCTGTGTCCGGAGAAGTGGTGGAGCCAGGCGGGATCGAACCGCCGACCTCCTGCATGCCATGCAGGCGCTCTCCCAGCTGAGCTATGGCCCCACGTTGTACCGCGAGCCGCCTAGTATACCTGCCTGTTCACGTTTGTGGAAGACCAAACGAAACCCGCGGGAGGCGGTGACAAAAAGACCCGGCAAACCGGGCCTGATGTCGTTGATGAGTGGCGTCCCCACGGGGATTCGAACCCCGGTCGCCACCGTGAAAGGGTGATGTCCTAGGCCTCTAGACGATGGGGACGCATGAACTCATCAATGTTTTCAGCCATCCTGACGGCCTAAGGTCAGGAGTGGTGGAGCCAGGCGGGATCGAACCGCCGACCTCCTGCATGCCATGCAGGCGCTCTCCCAGCTGAGCTATGGCCCCACGATGCTGGAGGCGGAATTCTACGCGGATGTGAAGCTCCCGCCAAGTCTTTTTTCTGTCGTAACGCAGAAAAAAGTGCGTGCAGAACGCCGGTGATACACAACAAAAAAGCCCCGACCGCGGTCGAGGCTTTCCTGCTTTTCAATTGGCGTCCCCACGGGGATTCGAACCCCGGTCGCCACCGTGAAAGGGTGATGTCCTAGGCCTCTAGACGATGGGGACGCACGAAACTTCATATTTTGTCACTGCACTTCAATCGGCCTAATGATTGGAGTGGTGGAGCCAGGCGGGATCGAACCGCCGACCTCCTGCATGCCATGCAGGCGCTCTCCCAGCTGAGCTATGGCCCCACGTCGTGAGGAGCGAAATCATAGCGACGGTGTTTTCGATTGGCAAGAGAAAACTGCAGGAATTTCTTCATCCGTTGCATGAACTTCACTCACGCCGATCCGCTCATGCATCGGGCAAGCGTTGATGACGCAGGCGCAGTGCATTGCTGATCACCGATACCGAACTCAGGCTCATCGCAACGGCGGCCAGCATCGGCGACAGCGTGATGCCCAACGGATACAGCACGCCGGCGGCGACCGGTATGCCCAGGCCGTTGTAGAGGAACGCAAAGCCCAGGTTCTGGCGCATGTTGCGCACGCTGGCGGTGGACAGCTGACGGGCGCGCAGGATGCCGCGCAGGTCGCCCTTGACCAGCGTCACCTGCGCGCTGGACATGGCCACGTCGGTGCCATTGCCCATCGCGATGCCGACGTCGGCGGTGGCCAGTGCGGGCGCATCGTTGATGCCATCGCCGGCCATCGCCACCTTGCGGCCCTGCGCCTGCAGGCTGCGGATCAGCGCAGCCTTGTCGGCCGGGCGCATTTCGCCATGGACCTCGTCCAGTCCCAGCGTGCGCGCGACCGCATCGGCGGTGGCGTTGCCGTCGCCGGTGGCCATCACGATGCGCAGGCCGTCGCGGCGTAACTGCGCGATCGCGTCGGCGCTGGACGCCTTGATCGGATCGGCCACGGCGACCAGACCGGCCAGCTGCCCGTCGGCGGCCAGGAACATCACGCTGGCCGCGTCGCGGCGCAGGGCATCGGCGCGGTCGTGCAGCACGTCCAACGCGATGCCGTGTTCCTGCATCAGGGCGGCGTTGCCCAGCAGCAGGGCCCTGCCTTCGACGGTGCCGCGCACGCCCATCCCGGTCAGCGAATCGAACGCCTCCACCACGGCAAGCGCGCGCCCGCGCTGCCGCGCTTCGGCCACGATCGCGGCGGCCAGCGGATGCTCGCTGCCCTGGTCCAGGCTGGCCGCCCAATGCAGCACGTCGTCGGTGACAAACGGCGCCACGGCGTGCACGTCGCGGAAGTGCGGGCGGCCTTCGGTGAGCGTGCCGGTCTTGTCCACCACCAGCGTATCGATCTGGCGCAGCGCCTCGATCGCTTCGGCGTCGCGGAACAGCACGCCGTGCTGGGCGGCGCGGCCGGTCGCGACCATGATCGACATCGGCGTGGCCAGGCCCAATGCGCACGGGCAGGCGATGATCAGCACGGCGACTGCGCTGAGCACGGCGTGGGTCCAGGAGGGTGCCGGGCCGAACAGGCCCCAGCCGAAGAAGGTGAGCGTCGCCGCCAGCAGCACCGCCAGCACGAACCAGTAGGCCACCGTGTCGGCCATGCGCTGCATCGGGGCGCGTGAGCGTTGTGCCTGCGCCACCAACTGCACGATCTGCGCCAGCATGCTGTCGTCGCCCAGGCGGTCGGCGCGGATGACCAGGCTGCCGGTGCCGTTGAGGGTGGCGCCGATCACGCCGTCGCCGACGGTCTTGCCGACCGGCACCGGTTCGCCGGTGAGCATGGACTCGTCGACCGACGAGCGCCCCTCCAGCACCGTGCCATCGACCGGCACCTTTTCACCGGGGCGCACGCGCACGCGGTCGCCGGGGTGAAGTTGGGCGATGTCCACGTCCGCTTCGCTGCCGTCCTCGCGCAGCACGCGCGCCGTCTTCGGTGCCAGGCCCAGCAGCGCCTTGATCGCCGCCGAGGTCTTGGCCCGTGCGCGCAGTTCCATCAACTGGCCCAGCAGGGTCAGCGAAATGATCACCGCGGCCGCTTCGAAGTACACGCCGACATGGCCGTGTTGGCGGAACGACGGCGGGAACAGGTCCGGCGCGAGCGTGGCAACCACGCTGTAGCCATAGGCCGCCAGCACGCCGGTGCCGATCAGGGTCCACATGTTGGGGCTGCGGTTGCCGATCGACTGCGCCCAGCGCTGCAGGAACGGCCAGCCGGCCCACAGCACCACGGGGCTGGCCAGGGCCAGTTCGATCCACACCCGCACATCGGGCGACAGCCCGTGCAGCAGCGGGGTCATGGCCAGCATCGCCAGTGCCATGGTGGCCACGCTCAGCGGCAGGCTCCACCAGAAACGGCGCCGGAAGTCGGTGAGCTCCGGGTTCTCGCCGTCGTCCAGGCTGGGCATCATCGGCTCCAGCGCCATGCCGCAGATCGGGCAGGTGCCCGGGCCCTCCTGCACGATCTGCGGATCCATCGGGCAGGTGTACAGGGTGCCGGCCGGGGCCGGGGCGGCCATGTGCGAGGCCGGGTCCAGGTAGCGCGCCGGATCGGCGACGAACCGGCGCCGGCAGCCATCGCTGCAGAAGTGGTAGGCGCTGCCGGCATGCTGCGCGTGGTGGGCGGTGCGGGTCGGGTCCACGTCCATGCCGCAGACCAGGTCCTTCACCGTGGGGGCCCCGCCTGGCGCCTTGGCACCGCGGCAGCCGCCGGTGCTGGCCGGTGCCGCTACCGGCGCAGTGGCGGGCGTGCCGCCGCAGCAATTGCCGCCGGTACTGCCGTGGGAGGGATCGTGGTGATGGGTGTGGCTCATGGGCGGGGCTCCGTCAGCGCCGCCAGGATCGGGCACTGCTGCAGGTCGCCATGCCCGGGGCAGGCATCGACCAGTTGTTCGAGCGCGGCATGCATGCGCTGCAGCTCGGTGATGCGCTGCTGGATGTCGGCCAGCTTGTGCACGGCGGTTTCGCGGACCTGGGCCATGTCCTGGCCGCGCTGGTCGCTCAGGCTGAGCAGCTCGCCGATCTCCTCCAGCGTGAAGCCCAGCGCCTTGGCGCGCCGGATGAACTGCAGCCGGGTCAGGTCGCCCTGGTCGAAGACGCGATAGCCACCGGCACTGCGGCGCGCGGTGGGCAGCAGGTGCTGGCGCTCGTAATAGCGCACGGTGTCGATGGGCACGCCGGCCTGGCGTGCGAGCTGTCCGATGTTCATTGCCACCTCGTTGAAGAGCTGGACGGAAGGGTAAACCCTGGACTCTGGTCAAGAGTCAAGGGTTGCTGAAGCCCAGCCATCCGATGTCGCAGACGGGCCGGAAAATACAACTTGTTTCATAGCTCGCGCCGCACGCCCTCCGTACGCTCGGACACGTTCGCGAACCCCTTTCCCTGCGTGGGTTTCGCTGGTTACGGACGTTGTTCGAGGAGTTTGTCTATGCATGCACGTGTCTCCCCCCCGCCGACCCTTCCCAAGGCGGCGACCCCGGCGCTGATGGAAGTGGCCGTGCTCGAATACCCCGGCAGCCTGCGTGCGGCCGCTCCGGTGCTGTCCGAGCTGGCCCAGCGCTGCAACCGCACCGCAGCCGCTGGCCGGCGCCCGGGCGCGCGCATGCTGGTCACGCGCTGGACGCTGTCTGCGCGCGGCATGCAGCGGGTGGCCGGTGCCGAGCTGTTCGGCGATGCGCCGCCGGCGATCGTGGTGGTGCCGGGCAATGAACCGAGCTGGCCGCTGCCGCCGCCGGACGAGCGGATGCTGGCGTGGGTGCGCGACTGCCATGACGCCGGCACGGTGCTGGCGGGCTGCGACGAGGGCGCATTGCTGCTGGCCAGCAGTGGGGTGCTGGCGGGGCGCACGGTGAGCCTGCCCGATATCGCCCGCTGCCCGTCGCTGGCCTCCACCGTGGCCAGCTGGTCGCAGGGCGACCGCGCGCTGGTGGATGACGGCGATGTGCTCACCACCTCCGGTGCCGATGCCTGGAAGTACCTCAGCCTGCGCCTGTTGGCCCGCGTGTACGGACATGCCGTGATGGTCGAGGCGATCCAGCAGTTGCAGCTGGTGATCCCGCGCGCGGTGCAGGACGACCTGGAGCGCTTCAGCCCCAATTTCGCCCACGGTGACCGTGGCATCCTCAAGGCGCAGCGCTGGCTGCACACCATCGCCGCACGCGGGGTGAGCCTGCAGGACATCTGCGAGTCGTCCGGACTGGAGCCGCGCACCCTGCAGCGCCGTTTCCTGAAGGCCACCGGCCTGCGCCCGATCGAGTACTGCCAGCGCCTGCGCATCGCCAAGGCCCAACTGCTGCTGCAGGCCGGCGGCATCGTGGACGAAGTGTCCTGGGCGGTGGGCTATTCGGACCAGAGCGCGTTCCGCAGGTTGTTCCTGCGCATCGTCGGCGTGACCCCGGCGCGCTACCGCCGGCAGATCATCTCGCAGCGGCGCGCAGGGCGCGCCCGTACCGCCGCGGCGTGCGAGGTCGAGGAGCCGTTGCGCTCGGCTGCCTGACCGCTGCGCGCTGCGCATCCACTCCCACGACAACGGCAGGCCGGCACACGCGGCCTGCCGTTGTCGCCTGTGCAGGTGCGGCTTGCCCGATGGGCCTGGGGCGGTGACCATGCCGACGGGGTGATGTACAGCTGGGTGCGGCCGCGCGGGGTGCGGCTGGGCCGGAGATGGATGGATGATGAGCAGTATCGGCCCGGTTCCGCTGGGTGTCGTGTGGGTGGTGGTGGGAGGAGTACTGGCAGTGGGCGTGGCGCGTTGGCTGCGGCCCACGCCGCGGGAAGGCCAGCCGGCGCCGAGCGCGCTGTTGCTGGACATGCTGTTGCTGGCCCTGCTGGGGGGCCGCATCGGCTTCGTGATGGCGCATGCGCGCACCTACCTGGCGGATCCGTGGGCGGTCCTGCGCGTGGGCGACGGCGGCTTCCTGTGGTGGGCGGGGGTGCTGGTGGCCGCGGCCTGGGCGATATGGCGGCTGCGCCGCTGGCCCGGCGCCCGGCGCGCGGTCTGGTCCGGCGCGGTGGCCGGCCTGCTGTGCTGGCTCGCGCTGTCGCTGGGCATGGCGCAGTTGCAGCAGGCGCGCATCGTCGTGCCCGAGCTCACCCTGCAATCGATGGAGGGCGCCCCAGTGGCGCTGGCCGGGCAGGGCGGCATGCCGTTGGTGGTCAACCTGTGGGCGAGCTGGTGCGGCCCCTGCCGGCGCGAGATGCCGGTCTTCGCCGAGGCACAGCGACGTACGCCGGCGGTGCGTTTCGTGTTCGTCAACCAGGGCGAGGACGCCGGCGAGGTACGCCGTTTCCTGGGCGCCGAGCGCCTGTCGCTGCAGAACGTGCTGCTGGATGCCGACAGCCTGACCTCGACACGACTGCAGGTGCATGCCTATCCGACTACCCTGTTCTTCGATTCGCACGGCCGCCTGCAGGGCCTGCACATGGGGGAACTCAGTGCCGCCGGCCTGCAGGCCAGGCTTGATACGCTGCGCTGAGTACGCGTTGCTTTCCGTTTTGCAGACACCAGGAGTTGCCATGTTGTTCATATCCCCACGCCCGTTGGGCTCCCTGCTTGCCACGGGTCTGCTGTTGAGCCTGGCCGCGTGCAGCCAGGCGCAGTCGCCCAAGGCCCCGGCCACCGCCGCGACCAGGACCGGGGAACAGCCGGCCGTGCTCAAGGGCATCCAGAAGCATGGCTTCGAGGTGCTCGGCGAGTTCGACGCGCCCGGTGGCTTGCGTGGCTTTGCCGGCGTGGTCGGCGGGCAGCAGCCTGCGGCCGCCTATGTGACCCCGGACGGCAAGCACGTGCTGGTGGGCAGCCTGTTCAACGAGAACGGCGAGGAAGTCGGCGCGGCCGCGCTGGAGAAGCTGGCGGCCAAGCCGATGTCCGACCGGATGTGGAACAAGCTCGACGCCAGCGCCTGGGTGCGTGACGGTCGGGCGGATGCGCCGCGCGTGGTCTACACCTTCAGCGACGCGAACTGCCCTTATTGCCACAAGTTCTGGGAAGCGGCGCGGCCGTGGGTGGACAGCGGCAAGGTACAGCTGCGCCACATCATGGTCGGGGTGATCCGCGAGGACAGCCCGGCCAAGGCGGCGGCGATCCTGACCGCGCCCAACCCGAGCGCGGCCCTGCTGGAGAACGAGCATGGCTTCGACAAGGGCGGTATCAAGCCGGCGTCCAAGCTGAGCCCGGAGATCGCCAACAAGCTCAATGCCAACCAGGAGCTGATGCTGGAGATGGGCTTCCAGGGCACCCCGGGCATCCTGTTCAAGGACGACAAGGGGATGGTCGACCGCCTCTCCGGCTTGCCGCAGGGCAAGGACATGGAGCGGGTGATGGGGCCGCGCTGAGCGCACGCGCCGACGCATGATTCGCGCGCCGGTGCACTGCCGGCGCGCTGTACGTCACACTTTGCATCATTGGCGGTTGATCTAGATCAAGGCCAAAAACGACATGCGCACTAGCCTGTACGCATGCAGCCCACACGTCCCACGCTCCCGATCCTCTGCCGCACGACGACCGCGCGGCTGCTGCGTTCGCGACGCTTCACGAATGTCTCACCCGGCGATTGTTATTCAAGGCGCTGGCGCGCGGGTCAACCCCGCCATGCCGCTCGGGATGAGGAGGGCATCCCGCACGTGCAGTGCAGTACCGGGTTGTCGACCGGATTCCCTCGCGCATGCGCGGCGGAAACGGCCGGCAAGGCTGTTCGCGGTTCATGGAGAACGTGATGCGCCTGGCTGTCGTAACGTTTGCTTGCGTGGCGGCGCTGTCGTCTGCGCCAGTCCATGCACAGGCGTCGGCGGACGCGCTGCGGCAGGAGATCCGGTCGCTGCGGCACACGCTTGAGGCGATGGAGAAGCGCCTGGATGCGCTGGAGTCCAACAAACCTCCGCCAACCGCGTCGAGCGCTGCGAGCACCACGAGTCCCGCCATTCCCGCGATCGCCGCAACGACCGCGCCGCTACCTGCCACGTCCCCCCGCGCGCTCACCCAGGCCGGTGCCTCACAGGTCCCCGGCGTCGGCCAGGCCATCCTGCCGCCCCGTGATTCAGTGGCCGATCCGTCTTCGGCTGCATCGCGCCCGGACAGCGCTGCCGGCCCGACCGATCCCGAGCTGAAAGGCTTCTTCGCCATCCCAGGCACCGACACCCTGATCCGCATCGGCGGCTACGCCAAGCTCGATGCGATTGCCGATGCGCGCGCGGCCGGTGACCAGGAACAGTTCGTCACTTCTTCGATTCCGGTCGGCGGTGCACACCGGGATGTCTCCAACTTCACCCTGCATGCCAAGCAGACCCGCTTCAGCTTCGAAGCGCGGCGCCCGACCACGCATGGCAACCTGCGCTTCTACCTGGAGAACGACTTCTTCGGCAGCAGCGACAGCTACACGTTCCGCCTGCGCCACGCCTACGGTCAGCTCGGCAACACGTACGCGGGCTACGGCTATGCGACCTTCATGGACGCCGACAGCCTGCCCGACACGCTTGATTTTGCCGGGCCCGGTGGCGCCGGCTACCTGCTGGTGGCCGGCATCCATCACAGCGTCCCGATGGGCAAGGGCAACACGCTGACCTTCGCCGCCGAAGACCCGGACGCACAGCTGAGCGCGCCGGGCGACGGCATCAGCGCGGTCAACCAGGCACCGGATGTGACGGTCACCGCGCGCATGGAGCGCGGCTGGGGCCACCTGCAGCTGGGTGCCGTGGCGCGCAGCCTGGGCTATGACGGCAGTGCCGGCGATGACCGCCGCATCGGCGGCGGGCTGCAGTTGAGCGGCTCGGCCGCGATGGGCGACCAGGACCTGCTGCTGTTCGGCGCGCTGGGCGGCAAGGGCCTGGCCCGGTACACCGCCGACCTGACCGGCTCGGGCATGGATGCGGTGGTGACGGCCGACGGGCGCCTGGAACTGCTCTCGCTGCGCGGCGGCTTCGTCGGCTACACGCATTACTGGTCGCCGCTGTGGCGCTCCAACCTGATCTACGGGCAGCTCGACAGCGAACGCAACGACGCGCTGGCCGCCGACGCCTTCCGACGCAGCCGTTATGGCGTGTTCAACCTGATCTGGAGCCCGGCGCCGTCCTGGACGATGGGCATGGAGCTGCTGTACGGGCAGCTGGAACAGCAGGGCGGACAACGTGGCGACACGGTGCGGCTGCAGGGCAGCCTGCAATACAACTTCATCAAGTAGACCCCAACGCCCGGCGCGACCGGGTTCCTGCCAGGCAAAGGAGACAGCGTCATGGCGAAAGCGAAGAAGATCGGGGTGGTCGGTGCCACCTTCCTGGTGGCCGGCAACATGATGGGCTCGGGCGTGTTCCTGCTGCCTTCCAGCCTGGCCAAGATCGGTACCGCGTCGATCTGGGGCTGGCTGGTCACCACGGCCGGCGCGCTGCTGCTGGCCTTCGTGTTCGCCAAGCTGGGCAAGCTGGCGCCCAAGGCCGGCGGTCCCTACGCCTACGCACGCGACTGGTTCGGCCCGTACATGGGCTTCCAGACCAACACCATCTACTGGTTCGCCAACTGGATCGGCAACGTCGCCATCCCGATCGCGGCGGTGGGCTATTTCAGCTACTTCTTCCCGATCCTGTCCGAGCCGCTGCCGCGCTGCATCGCGGTGCTGGCCCTGGTATGGGCGTTGAGCTTCGCCAACGTGATCGGGCCGTCGTTCGTCAGCAAGCTGCAGACGGTGACCACCAGCTTCGCGCTGGTGCCGATCCTGGGCATCGCCATCTTCGGCTGGTTCTTCTTCGACCCGACCCTGTTCAAGGGCGCCTACAACGTGTCCGGGGAGTCCAACTTCGGGGCGATCTCCAGTGCGGCCGCCCTGACCTTGTGGGCGTTCATCGGCGTGGAATCGGCCTCGGTGACCGCCGGGGTGGTGGAGAACCCGGAGAAGAACGTGGCCCGCGCCACCCTGGCCGGTGTGTTCCTGGCGGCCATCGCCTACATCGCCAGTTCCTCGGTGATCATGGGCATGGTGCCCAACGGCGAGCTGCAGGTGTCCGATGCGCCGTTCGCGCTGGCCGCGGCCAACGCGGTGGGCGGCTGGGGCGGGGCGCTGGTGAGCCTGTGCGCCTTCGTCGGCGCGGCCGGCTCGCTCGGCGGCTGGATCCTGCTGACCGCGCAGAGCGCCAAGGCGGCCTCCGATGACGGCCTGTTCCCGGGCATCTTCAGCAAGACCAACAAGGACGACGTGCCCGTCAAGGGCGTGCTGATCGTGGCGGTTCTGATGACCCTGGCGGTGCTGGTCACCTCCACCTCGGAGACGGCCTCGGCGCAGTTCGATGTGATCACCTCGGCCGCGGTGGTCCTGACCCTGCTGCCCTACATCTATTCCTGCGTGGCCTGCTACTTCGTGGTCGAGCGCTCGCACACCCTGGTGCATACCGGTGCGTTCTGGCTGCTGACCAGCGTCACGGTCGTGTACTGCCTGTGGGCGATCTTCGGTTCGTCCGGCAGCATCGTCCAGTACGCCTTCCTGTTCGTGCTGTTCATCACGGTGTTCTACCCGTTCTTCAGCGAAGAGCGCCGCCGCCAGCGCGGCCTGCCTGCGCTGGATTCCGCCGTCCGCACGACGCTTTCGTGATATTGCCCCAGGAGAATGCCTGTGTACTTCAAGTCCCTTGATTACCCGATCATCGTCATCGACGACGATTACGAGTCCCCGCGCATCGGCGGCATCCTGATCCGCGCGCTGGTCGAAGAGCTGCGCAAGAGCGACCAGCGCGTCCTGTGCGGCCTGACCCTGGCCGACGCTCAGGCCGGTGCGCGCACCTACGTGGCCGCGTCGGCGGTGCTGATCTCCATCGATGGCACCGAAGAGAACCCGGAGCAGTTCCAGCGCCTGCTCGGCTTCCTGCGCGAGCAGAGCGCGCGTAGGGCCAACCTGCCGGTGTTCCTGTACGGCGAGCGGCGCACCATCGAGAAGGTGCCGAGCAAGCTGCTCAAGTTCGTGCACGGCTACATTTTCCTGTTCGAAGACACCAAGAGCTTCATCGCGCGCCAGGTCATGCGCGCGGCCGAAGACTACATGGCCAACCTGCTGCCGCCGTTCTTCAAGGCGCTGATCCACCACACCGCCGAGTCGAACTATTCGTGGCACACGCCGGGACACGCCGGTGGCGTGGCGTTCACCAAGTCGCCGGTGGGACGCGCGTTCCACCAGTTCTACGGCGAGAACACCCTGCGCAGCGACCTGTCGATCTCGGTGCCCGAGCTGGGCTCGCTGCTGGACCACAGCGGCCCGATCAAGGAAGCGGAAAACGAGGCAGCGCGCAATTTTGGCGCCGACCACACCTTCTTCGTCACCAACGGTACCTCCACCGCCAACAAGATCGTCTGGCACGGTACGGTAGGCCGTGGCGACGTGGTGTTCGTGGACCGCAACTGCCACAAGTCGCTGCTGCATTCGCTGATCATGACCGGCGGCATCCCGGTGTACTTCACCCCCAGCCGCAATGCGCACGGCATCATCGGGCCGATCAGCCTGGACCAGTTCACCCCCGAATCGCTGCAGGCGGCCATCGCCGCCAACCCACTGGCCAGCAAGGCCTTCAAGGCCGGCTCCAGGCCGCGCATCGCGGTGGTGACCAATTCCACCTATGACGGGCTGTGCTATAACGCCGAAAAGATCGCCGAGGAGATCGGCAGCGCGGTCGACTTCCTACATTTCGACGAGGCCTGGTATGCCTACGCCGCGTTCCATCCGTTCTACGAGAACCACTACGGCATGGCCAAGGGCAAGCCGCGCGAACAGGATGCGATCATCTTCACCACCCATTCCACGCACAAGCTGCTGGCCGCGTTCTCGCAGGCGTCGATGATCCACGTGCGCAATGCCGCCAGCCGGGAACTCGATGCCGAGCGCTTCAACGAAGCGTTCATGATGCACACGACCACCAGCCCGCACTACGGGGTGATCGCCGCGTGCGATGTGGCCTCGAAGATGATGGAAGGGGCGGCCGGTGAGTCGCTGGTGCAGGAGATGCACGACGAGGCGATCGCATTCCGCCGCGCCATGCTGCACGTGCGCGAGGACCTGGGCCGCGACGACTGGTGGTTCAGCGTATGGCAGCCGGACAAGCTGGAGCGTTCGCTGGCCAAGGGCGATACGCCGGCGCCGATGGTGGCCAAGCGCAGCGAGTGGTACCTGCAGCCGGACGCGCACTGGCATGGCTTCGACGGCCTGGTCGAGGACTACGTGCTGATCGATCCGATCAAGGTGACCCTGTTGACGCCGGGGCTGTCGATCGACGGCGCGGTCGGCCAGCGCGGGATCCCGGCGGCGGTACTGAGCAAGTTCCTGTGGACCCGTGGCATCACCGTGGAGAAGACCAACCTGTACTCGGTGCTGTTCCTGTTCTCGATGGGCATCACCAAGGGCAAGTGGAGCACGCTGGTCACCGAGTTGATGGCGTTCAAGGAGCTGTACGATGCCAACGCGCCGTTGACCCGGGCATTGCCGGGGCTGGCCGCGGACTATCCGGTGGCCTACGCCGGCTGGGGCCTGCGCGACCTGTGCCAGGCGCTGCACGAATTCAACCGCGAGTTCGCGGTGGCCCAGGTGATGCGCGCAATGTACGTGGACCTGCCCGAGCCGGTGATGACCCCGGCCGAGGCCTACGACCACCTGGTGCGCGGGCAGATCGAGCGGGTCGACATCGAGCAGATCAGCGGCCGTATCGCCGGCACCATGCTGGTGCCGTATCCGCCGGGCATCCCGACGATCATGCCCGGCGAGCGGTTCGGCGCCAGCGACGAGCCGATCATCCAGTCGCTGCGCATCGCCCGCGAGCAGAACGCGCGCTTCCCGGGTTTCGAGTCGGACGTGCACGGGCTTATCATCGACCGCGACGGCGATGTGCCGACCTACAAGGTGGAGGTGCTGAAGGTCTGACGCCCACGCGCAGGACCTTCGGCGGGCGATGGATACAGCACGCGAGCAGCGGGTCCTGAAACTGTCGATCGGGGTGACGGTGGCGGTCAGCGCCATCGGCTTCATCGGCGGCCTGCTGGTGGGGTCGCAGGCCATCCTGTTTGATGGCGTGTACAGCCTGGTCGACGTGGCCCTGACCCTGGTGGCGCTGGCGGTGCTGCGGCTGGTGGCGCGGGAAGGGAGCCCGCGCTTCCAGTACGGGTATTGGCACCTGGAGCCGATGGTGGAGGCGCTGGGAGGGGCGATCCTGTCGCTGGCCTGCATCTATGCGCTGGCCAATTCGGTCATCGGGTTGACGACCGGCGGCCACGAGGTCAAGGCGGGCCCTGCGCTGCTGTGGGCAGCGGTGTTGTGCGTGAGCAACCTCGGCATGGCGGCGTTCGTGCGGACCCGCGCGCTGCGCTTGCAATCATCCTTGCTGTGGCTGGATGTGCGGGCCTGGCTGCTGAGCGGGCTGATGAGCCTGGCGGTGGTGCTGGCATTCGTGATCGCCCTGCTGTTGCGCGGCGGCGCGCACGCCCACTGGATTCCGTACCTGGACCCGTTGGTGCTGGCGGCGATCAGCGTGGCGGTGCTGCCGGTGCCGCTGCGCAGCGCCTGGAAGGCCATGCGCGAGGTGCTGCAGGTGGCGCCGGACACGCTGGACGCGCGCGTGCAGACGGTCATGCAGGATTTCGTGGCCGAACACGGCTATCTGGATTTCACCAGCCACGTGGCCAAGATGGGACGCATGCGTTTCGTGGAGATCCACATCCTGACCCATCCGGAAACGGTCATCGGCAACATCGGCAACGTGGACCGGCTGCGTGATGAGATCGCCGAACGCCTGGATGCGCGGGGCAGCGAGTTCTGGTTGACGATCGATTTCACGGCCGATCCGGCCTGGACCTGAGGCCTGCGGGCAGTAGGGCCGTGCACGCACCGCAGCGTTGCATCGCGTCGCGTTGACCTCAACCACGGTTGAGGCCGGACACTGCGCGTCCACTCCCCAAGCGACACCCGCCCCATGTTGACCGATGCCCCTGTTGCGCCGACCGGCCTGTTCGGTTTCATCAATCCGTCCGGTCTATACGACCCGAGCGCGAACGGCTATTCGCACGTAGCCGTGGTGCGCCTGCCGGCGCGGGTGATCCACATCGCCGGGCAGGGCGGTGAGACCGCCGATGGCGCGTTGTCGCCGCGCTTCGAGGTGCAGGTTGCACAGGCACTGGACAACCTCAGCCTCGCGCTGGCGTCGGCCGGCGCCAGCCTGGCCGACGTGGCCAAGCTGACCGTGTTGGTGGTGGATCACGATCAGGACCGGCTCGGCATCCTGTCCGATCAGATCGGTCGGCGCTGGCCAGTGGGGCGTGCCCCGACCTGCACGTTGATCCCGGTACCGCGACTGGCGCTGGACGGGATGTTGTTCGAGATCGAAGCGACGGCCTATACCGCGTAAGAGCGCGTTGCCAGCGAATATATGAAGCATATATGATGTATATATCTTCAGTATTCGGGGCATCCCCATGGGCATCGTCAACATCGATGACGAACTGCACGACAACCTGCGCCGCGCCAGTGGCGTCTCCGGCCGTTCGATCAATGCCCAGGCCGGGTTCTGGATCAAGATCGGCATGCTGTGCGAGATGAACCCCGGTATGAGCTACCAGGAGATCGTCGGTCGCGAGCTGCGTGCCGCCGGGGTCGAGCCGGGGGCATTGCGGGTGGCCGAGGCATGATCAAGACCCTCGAAGAGCAGGCGTTGATGCGCGCATCGGGGCGCCTGCTGGCACAGGTGTTCGAGGCGCTGGACACGCTGCCGCTGGAAGGCATGAGCACGCTGCAGGTCAATGACTGGGTGGAGCGCTTCATCGTGGATGAGCTGCACGCGCGCCCGGCCAGCAAGGGGCAGTATGGCTTTGCCTACGTGTTGAACAGCTCGATCGACCGGGTGGTCTGCCACGGCGTGCCATCGGCTGATGACATCCTGCGCAGCGGCAGTATCGTCAACCTGGACATCACCCTGGAAAAGAACGGTTACATCGCCGATTCCAGCAAGACCTACCTGATCGGCGAGGTGGACTACGCGGCCAAGCGGCTGGTGCGGGTTACCCGCGAGGCGATGTGGAAAGGCATCGGCGTGGTACGCCCGGGCGCGACGCTGGGCGATATCGGCTTTGCCATCCAGCAGCATGCCAAGGCGCACGGTTACAGCGTGGTCAAGGAGTTCTGCGGGCACGGCATCGGCCGGGAGATGCACGAAGAGCCGCAGGTGCTGCATTACGGGCGGCGGGGTGACGGGCTGGCACTGGAGGAAGGGATGACCTTCACCATCGAGCCGATGATCAACCAGGGGCGAGCGGCCATCGACATGAGCGACGACGGCTGGACGGTGACCACCCGCGACGGCAAGTTGTCCGCGCAGGCCGAGCATACGGTGCTGGTCACTGCCGACGGGGTGGAGGTGTTGACGCTGCGTGCGGGCGAGCAGACCGGACGCTGACGGCAACCCGGCCGGGCATGGCCGGCGCTACCCGATGTCGCCGCTGCGCGTGGACACCAGCTTGAGGAACGCCTCGTTCTGGTAGCGGCTCATGCGCAGCTGCTGGCCGGTATCCAGGGTCACCACGTGGTGGCCGTTGAACCACGGATGGATTGCCTTGACCCGACGCACGTTGACGATCGCCGAGCGGTGCACCCGGGCGAACTGGCGCGGGTCCAGCCGCGCGGCGAGGGTGGTCATGGTTTCGCGCAGCTCGTGGACGCGGTCGGCCAGGTGGATCTCCACGATGTTGCGCGCGGCTTTGACCCAGACGATGTCGTCCACGGCGATCAGCACCACGTGTTCGTCCACCCGCACCGGGATGCGCTGCAGGTAGTCCTCGCGTTGGCGCAGTGCGTCCAGTGCCTGCAGGATCTGCACCGAGGCCTGGCTGCCGACCGCGCCGGCCATCGACAGCCGCTGCTTGGCGCGGTGCAGGGTGGCGGCGAAGCGCTCGCGGCTGAACGGCTTGACCAGGTAGTCCACCGCGTTGGCCTCGAAGGCCTTGACCGCATACTGCTCGTAGGCGGTGACGAACACGGTGGCGGGCATGCGTCCGGCGCCGATGGTGGCGACCACGTCCATGCCGTTGATCGCCGGCATCTGGATGTCCAGGAACACCAGGTCCGGCGACTGGCTGCGGATGGCGGCCACGGCCGAGACGCCGTCGCCGCATTCGCCGAGGATCTCGATGTCCGGGTCATCGGCCAACAGGCGCACGATCGCGCGGCGCGCGATCGGCTCGTCATCGACCACCAGCGCGGTAAGGCTCATGCCGGCGAGAGCCCCGGATGGAACTCGGGGGCATCCTCGGCGCTCTCCAGTGCGCGGAACGGCACCCGGATGCGGCACGCCACCCCTTCGGGCCAGATCATGTCCAGGCGGACCTCGGCGGCATCGCCGTACAGTTCGCGCAGGCGCAGACGCGTGTTGGCCATGCCGATGCCGTGGCCGGCCGAGGCGGTCGGTTCGGCCGACAGCGTGCTGTTGCGGTTGCGCACTTCGATGCACAGCACATCGCCGTCGCGTCGCGCGTCGATCTCGATGGTGTCGCTGCCCACGCGCTGGCCGATGCCGTGGCGCAGCGCGTTCTCCACCAGCGGCTGCAGGATCAGGCTGGGCACGGCGCAGTCCAGCGTATCGGGGGCGATATAGGTGCGGGTGGTCAGTCGGTCCTTGAAGCGCACGCGCTGGATGCCCAGGTACAGCTCGATCAGGTCCAGCTCCTGGCGCAGGCTGATTTCCTGGCCGTCGTAATCCTCCAGGAAGGCGCGCAGCAGCTCGCTCAGGCGCAGCAGCATGTCCTCGGCCGACAGCTTGTCTTCGTCGAGCAGGGTGATGATCGCGTGCAGCGTGTTGAACAGGAAATGCGGCTGCAACTGCGACTTCAAGGCGAGCAGGCGCGACTGTGCCAGCTCGGTGGCCAACTGGCTCGCTTCCAGTTCGCGCCGGGCCTTTTCAGCGTGGAAGTGGATGGCCTGCTGGATGGCAAACAGCGTCCAGTAGGTGAGCAGCCCGATGGCGAAGTGCTGTTCCAGGAAGTAGCCCAGCTGTTCGGCAAAACCGCTGGGCTCGAACAGCGTGGAGACCAGCGCGCCCAGCACCATCGCCGCGAACGTCATGCACAGGCTCGCCAGCACCTGCGCGCCGAGTCCGTGGAAGCGGAGGCTGCCGCGCACGGGGAAGCGCTCGGCGAGGCGGAAGACGGTGGGGGCCAGGGCGGCCCAGGTGTACCACTGGATCAGCGACCAGCGGGCCAGGTCCCAGAACGGCCAGTGGGTGCGGGGCAGGCCGACGTTGATCGCGTTCTGCATGGCGAACACCATCGCCACCAGCGTCCACAGGGCGATATAGCGTGACAGGCGGATCTGCGTGCTGCCGAGGCGGATGTTCATGCGGGCGTCCAGGGCCAGGCATCGCTGGCGAGCCCCATCTTAGGCAGGCCCCGGGCGGGCGGGAAGCGCCATGACGGCCCATTACGATTGGCCCGCGCGTGGCGACGATTGGTCCCGGATCGGTTGGCGGGGGGCGATGGCCGGTGCCTGATGCGGACGTCCTTCACCGCTACGGAGACGCCGCCATGTTCCTGATCCGCCCTGTCCTGATCGCTTCGCTGTGCTTGATGCCGCTGCTGGCGGCCGCCCCGGCGCAGGCCGGCGAGGCACGTTACCTCGGCCTGCTCAACCGCGCCCATGACAGCGTCGTGGCGCTGGAGGTGGCCCCGGCCGGCAGCGATGCCTACGTCGCCCGACCGATCGACAGGCTCGACGGGGGCGGCGGCGCAATCACCGTGCGCCTGGGGGAGGCCGGCTGCCGGTTCGACATACGGCTGCAGTTCCGCAATGGCCGGCGCGCTATCTATCACGGGGTGGATGTGTGCACCGGCGATACCCTGGCGATCGCACCGCTGCCACGCGGCCGCGACGATGTGGCGGTTGCCGTGCAGTCGCGCTGAGCACGCCGGTCGTCAGTGCTGACGACCGGTTGCCGAGCGTGCGGGTATCGGTGGGTGTCCCGCGAGGCTCACTTGTGCGGCGTTGCGCCTTCCTCGAAGGCCGCGCGACGGGCGCGATAGGCCACTACCTGCAGCTTGCCCGCACCCAGCAACGGACGCATCCGGCTGACCTCGGTGCCGACCCGATAGGCGCCCCCGCCGGGCGTGATGAAGGCCGAGGACTGCGAGGTGATCGTGGTGTCCTGCTTGCCCACGTGGCTGGCATCGGGGCGCAGCAGCAGGTACACCGGCGGCGTCGGACGGCTGCGGTCAACGAACACGCTCAGCGAGTACTCGTTGGTGCGGCGGACGAAGTCGGTGAACCGATACTGCTTGATTGGCTGGAAGCCCGCATCCAGCAGTTCGGCGCTGGCGGCGAAGGTGCCGCCTTCGGAAAGCGACACGCGGATGTCGATCTCCGAGGCGCCTTCCAACGCGTCCAGCCGGTACAACGCCACCGGCAACGCAGCGCCGGCCAGGGTGACGCAGGCTGCCACCTCGGCGAACTCCAGGCGTCGGTCCTCGGCATCTCCCCCGGGCGCCAGGTAATTCAGTGGACGGCTGGTCACTTCCGGCAGGCTGCCCACGCAGTGCAGGCGGGTATCGGGCACCGTGGCCTTGTAGGCCTGGTGGGCGCACCCCGGCAGTCCACTGGCGACCATCGCCAGCAGGACCATGGTGGTCAGCCGGCTCACAGCTGCCTGACCAGGGCGTCGCTGGTGCGGTCGATGGCCAGCTTGATGCCTTCCACGGTTTCGGCACCGGCGTCTTCGAGGGCATCGAAATCGGCGTAGGCAAAGCGCTGCGCCTCCGGTTCCAGGGTGATGACCTTGGCCTGGTTGAGTACGTTGTTGTAGACGACGAAGTCGGTGAAGTAGTTCTGCTTGCCGTCCTGGCTGACCAGGCGCGCGGCCACGCTCAGCATCGGGCGGTAGGGCGCATCGTCACCTGCACCGGCGGCGGCGTAACCGACGAAGTTCACGCTGAGGTCCAGCTGGGCATCGGCCTGGGGCTGGTGGGTATAGGCCTTGCGCAGACCGAACACGCCGCGGGCGGTCTTGCTGCCCTTGGGTTCCACCATCGCGCCGGGCCATACCAGGGTGTAGCCGCGTTCGGCCATGCGCTGGGTCAGGCTTTCCCTGAAGTACACCGCAGGGTCGAACTTGGCCGCGTCGCATGCGGCCTGCAACCGGTCACGCTTGCCGGCCATGTTGGCGGCGGCCACCAGCCCGCCGATCAGGCCGAAGTTGGCGCCGGGGTGGTTCATCATCAACACGTTCGGTTCGATCGGCGTTACGGGCAGCACCACGATGGTCTTGATTGGTGGCGTGGCGTCACGGTTGTACGCCTGCTGGGGTGGCAGGCTGACGCAGCCAGTCAATGCGGCCATCATGGCCAGGCCCACGCACACACGCTGGAAAGCGGCAAACTTCATGGACGAATCCCTCCTGTATGAAATTGCCCGGAGAGAGCCCGCCATGCATGGCTACGCAAGACCAGCCGCCCCCGCGACTGGCAGATCCTCCCCCCAGGATCCAGCCCGGATGCGTCCGGGCCGGCGGCAGCGTAACCGAGCGCCGCGCGCCGCACCAGAGGGGGCCGTGGCGGTTGGCCGGCGGCTGCGGATCAGGCCACAGCGGGGCGCGTCAGTCCCTCGCGCTCCAGCGCGGCACGTACCGACGGGCGCGCCTGCACGCGTTGGTACCAGCGCTGCAGATTGGCCAGCGCGTCGAAGTGGATATCGGCCTTGTAGTAGGAGGTCAGCCACGCCGCCTGGCCCCAGCCGACCAGGGCGAACAGGTAGGCGTCGGCGATGCTGAAGGTGTCGCCGGTGAGGTACGCGCGTTCGGCCAGCTGCGCGTCGATCCAGGCGAAACGTTGCACGAGCTTCGGGCGTGCGGTGTCTACGTATTTGCCGGCGGCGGTGGCGTACAGCAGCGGGATGAATCCCTTGTGGATCTCGGTGGCGAGGAAGCTCAGGCACTCCTGCAGGTGATAGCGCGCGAGCGTGCCGTTCGGCGGGGCCAGGGCGCTGGCCGGATGCTGGTCGGCAAGGAACTGCAGGATCGCCGCCCCTTCGCGGAGCACGCTGCCGTCGTCCAGTACCAGCGCCGGCACGTAGCCCAGCGGATTGACCTGCAGGTAGTCATCGCCGTCGACGGTGCGGTGGGTGCGGTGATCGACCTTGACCAGCGTGGCGGCGAGACCCAGTTCATTGATCACGATGTGCGGCGCGAGCGAGCAGGCGGCGGGCAGGTAATAGAGCTTCATTGCGGTGTCCAGGACGGGAGGGGCCTCCAGGTGAGGCGTCCTGGCGCATTCTAGGAGCGCGGTATAAAAACGGAAGAAGGCACTATCCTGTGGTGTAGGTACATAATGGTTACCTGCCACCTTCTGAACCCTTCGATGAAAGACAACGTCTCCGGCTGCTCGGTGGAAGAAGCAATGCGCCTGCTCGGCGGGCGCTGGCGGTTGCTGATCGCCTCTTACCTGCTGGATGGCCCGAGGCGGTTCAACGATCTGCGACGCGATATCCCTGCGATCTCGCAACGGATGTTGACCCTGGACCTGCGGGCACTGGAGGAGGCCGGGCTGGTCAGTCGGACCGTGTTTCCGACGGTGCCGGTCAAGGTGGAGTACGCGCTGACCGACGATGGGCGGCGGCTGCAGCCCGTGGTGGAGGTAATGCAGACATTCGGGCTGTGGGTGAAGGCGCGCGGCGCAGTCACTCCGGTGTAGCGGCCGTCTGGCCGTCAGCGCCGGATGCGTCGCTTCATCACCCGAAACCCGGGCACCCGGCACCTGCGCGATGTGCGGCGCTCTTCCGCGGGGGAATCGGTCAAGGTAGCCGGTGAGGGGATGCGCCGCACGTCGCGGCCACGCTCGCGAACGGCAACCTAGAATCTGACCCCGGAGAGCGTTGGTAGAGGTGGACTGAAATCCGAAGAAGCAACGATGAGCCCGTATGTCGTGATCGCCATCGACGGGGAATGACCTTCAGATGCCGATCCGGCGGGTTGCGGAAGCCGGGCATCCAGTTGCCCCGCACGCCGCAGAGTGTTGAGAACGCACCACATCTCCTGCAGTGATTTCGCGCCCGCTCCGAATGCGGAGAGAATGGGGGCCTCCCAAAGGCGGGTGAGAAGTTTGCTCCAGTCCCTCTGTTCGCCCAGTGCTTCTTGCTTGATCCAGAGCGCGAATTCCTTCCATGCGGTGTCCGCAGCGTCGACAGGATCACCCGTGCGCGCAGTGTCGTACTGAATCCTCCTTGCTTGCCGTCGCAGTGCACTACGGAGCCGCGAGCCAGACCAGCCCTTTGTACGCGCGGCTGCGATCACCGGCATGATCCTGCCCAGCGCATTTATTGCCCACGTCAAGCGCGCCTGCAGTTCGACCTGTTGCACTGCCATGCCGAACCGTAGCTCGGGAAGGTCCGGCGTGCCACGCCATTCCACGGACTCGGACCCGTGATCGTCGTCTGTGAGGGTGCCTGCTTCATAACTCTGGTGCTGGTGCAGGGCGTGTTCGAAGTGCACCAAGTCGGCGAGCTCGGTGACGACCATCGGGCCTGATTCACGTTCTGGCAGTGCAGCAGCCTGCGGACTGGGTGGGTCCAGATGGAGGACCTGAAGCAACGCGTTGCTGTCGAAATAGGTGGCCACACACACACTGGAGTCGATCGGCTCGGTCGAGGGTGACCACTCCTCGGCCGAATACAGTGAGAGGGTCGAGAATTTCATCGCCTGACCCAATCCCCTTTTCAATTCGCCACGATCCAGTTGCTCCAGCGTGCCCTTGGCTTCCACGGCCGACCATGCTTCGCAACTGCACTGCGCCATGTAGTCCGGATTCTGTATGCCTTTCATGGCGTTTCCGCCGCCTCCCAGGGTGACCGCTGGATGGGCGGTTATCTTGTAATGCCAGAATCGCCGCAGGTATCCGGCGTGGCAGGCATGGCTTCGGGTACGCCAGCGTCCGGTGGCGATGCGGCAGTAGATCGCACCCAAGGCGTAGGAAAGTGCCGATTTTTCCGTGGTTTCCAGCAACGAGGCGAACGCAGCGCGCTTCCAGGCGGCAGGTGTGCCCAAGGGGCTTGCGTTCTCCAGCAGGGTGAGATGAAACCGCAGGCGCTGGTACAGATGCCGATGAAGTGCATGCCATTCCTTGCCGCTGCACTCGACGCGCTTGTCCCAGCTCACCCCGTAGCCACAGTCATGCGCTGCAGCCCACATCTCGACACTGTTTGGTGCAGGCAGCGTCTCTGAGGGTACAAGCGGCTGGAACTGCGTGGACAAGAAGGGCCGCGCATCCAGCATGAAATCGATGGATGCCTTGGAGCGGACCTTGGGGACATGGAACGTGAGCAGGTTGGTCATCGCCGTATCATCCGTGATCGCCTGCCGCGCAGGATATGTCGGACGCGGGCCGCGGCGCCAGCCATCTGGCAACGCCAGGGCTTTACCGCGTGTCGCTGTCGTCGGCGCGGAACTGGATCACCTTGTCGAGGGTGAAGCCCGGCAGCATCGCGCGCAGTTCGGCCAGCATGCGCTGCCGCGATTGTTCGGCGGCGTCGGCGGGAAGGCCGGCGGCGAGGGCACGCTGGAGGGTATCCAGGCCGGCCGCCTGCAACGCCGGGTCGCAATACGAGGCCGCCGCCGTGGCGATCTCGGTGGCGCTGGCACTGCTGCGGAAATGCCGCTGTGCGTAGCCGAAATGACAATCGAGCAGGGCGGTCAGCAGCGGATGCTGCGCCGGGGCGGCTGCGGGTGCGGTCGTCTGGGCGAGGGCGATGGCGGGGGCCAGCAGTGCGAGGGCGGTGACCAGGGCGGGGCGGAAACGGGCGTGCATGCAGGGCCTTTCTGGGGAATGGAACGTGGTTCGCTCAGCGCGGGCGCATCGATTCGACCGGCGTGTGCTCGGCGAGCAGCGCGCCCACCCAGTCGATGAACACCCGCAGCTTGACGCTGACGTGCCGGTTCGGTGGAAACGCAACATACAGCGGCATCGGCGCCACCCGCCAGTCGGCGAGGACGCGGGTCAGTTCGTCGCGGGCCACGTGCGCGGCGGCCATGTAGTCGGGTAGCCACAGTACGCCGAGCCCGGCCAGGCCGGCGGCGAGGTACGCATTGCCATCGTCCAGCGCCAGCCGGTGGCGGCCCTGCACGGTGATGCGGTCCTGGCCACGCTGCAGGGTGTACGGCAGCACCTGGCCGTTGCGCGAGCGCAGGTAGCCGACGACGCGGTGGTGGCTGTCGGCCAGCACTGCCGGGTGGTCGGGGATGCCGGCCTCGCGCAGGTAGCCGGGCGCGGCGTAGAGCCCGGCCTGGAGGTCGCCGATGCGACGCGCGACCAGCGACGGGTCGGTGACCTCGCCGCCGCGGATCACCGCGTCCACGTTTTCGCCGATCAGGTCGATGTTCCGGTCGCTCGCGCCCAGGTCGAGCTGGATGTCCGGATAGCGGGCGAGGAAGCCGGGCAGCGCCGGGACCAGCAGCAGCCGCGCCAGCGGTGCCGGCACGTCGATGCGCAGGCGCCCGCGCGGTTCGGCGGCGGCACCGGACAGGCTGGTGTCGGCATCGTCGAGGTCGGCCAGCAGGCGCACCACCCGCTCGTAGTAGGCCGCGCCGTCGGCGGTGACGTTGACCTGGCGGGTGGTGCGGTTGAGCAGTCGCACGCGCAGTCGCGCCTCCAGGTGCTGCACCAGCTGGGTGACGGTGGTCCTGCTCACCTGCAGGGTCTGGGCGGCCTTGGTGAAGCTGCCGGTCTCCACCACGCGGGCGAAGGCCTGCATCGCATCGAACCTGTCCATGGGGCGCCTTTCGAGGGGGATTGTTTGGATTCTACAAACAGTGATGGCCGGTCTGGGGCGTTTATCCGGGCCGGTGCGGCCTCTACCGTAACCACATCACAACAACGGGCCGCCGGCCCGGGAGAAAACGATGGCAACCCGTGACGTAATCTTTCCGCCGGGGCGGCAGGCCCTGTATGAGCGCAACCGCTATTCGCCCGCCGTGCGCGCCAATGGCTTCCTGTTCGTGTCCGGCCAGGTCGGCAGCCGCGAGGACGGCTCGCCCGAACCGGTGCTGGAGGACCAGGTGCGGCGCGCCTTCGAGAACCTCAACGCGGTGCTGGGCGCGGCCGGCTGCAGCTTCGATGACGTGCTCGACGTGACCGTGTTCCTGGTCGATCCGGAGCGGATTTTCGAGCGGGTGTGGGCGATCGTGCCCGAGTACTGGGGCCAGGCGCCGTACCCGACCCTGACCGGAATCGGGGTGACCTGGCTGTACGGGTTCGACGTGGAGATCAAGGTGATCGCCAAGCTGCCGGACTGAGGGCGTCACGGCCGCGCGCCGGCTTCAACCGTGAGGTGGTGTACTGGCGGTGGAGTCATGCCTGGCATGGCTGGCAACGGTCATGACGCCGCGGGGAAGGCCAGCCACGCATGGCGTGGCTGTACGCCGTTACGCGGCGGGCCTTCACGCGACTGCGTCGGCCGGATGGGGATAGTGCAAGGGTCATTCTGCTGCCGCGCGCCTATTTCCATGCCCCTGATTCCCGAGCGCGTCCGGCGCTGGCCCCGGCCATGGCGCGTCGCGTTGCTCTCGCTGCTGGCGCTGTATGCGCTGTATCTGGTCGCCGGCAACGTGTTTCTCAATACGCCGCTGTTCGACGCGGTCACCAACCGCAAGCCTGAAAAGTTCAGCATGCAGACCGGCCCGGCGCTGACCCTGCTGCCCGGGCAGGCGGTGGTGTGGAACATCCGCATGCGCGGCCAGGCCAACCGCACCGTGTACGTCTTCCGTGCCGACCGCGCCAGCGCCTGGATCGACCTGGTGGCGCTGTTCCGTCGCGAGGTGCGGATACCGCGCATCGATGCCACGGGCGTGGACGCGGACATCCAGCGGGTGGACAAGGCGATCCCGCCTCCGCCGCGTGGCGATCGTGGCTGGACGCTGCGCTTTGATGCCATCCATAGCGACTCGATCCGCAGTGGTCGCTTCGGCACGCTGCTGATCGCCGGCCAGGGCCATGCCACGGTCGGGTTCCTCAAACAATTGAAGGGCGGGCCGTCGGAACTGTTCGATTCCCGAGCCGGCTTCGAGCAGGCCACGGTCAGCGTGGATGGGCTGAAAGTACTGGATGACGCGCACCTGGCCGCGCGCTTCCATTTCCCACGCCACTACCGTGATGAAGCACCGGGGCTGCGCAAGTTCGAGATCACCTACGCCCAGCTGCAGGTCGATGCACGCAGCCAGGCGCTGGAGATCGACACGGGCGGGCCGCACGTCAAAGTGGGCAGCGTGCCCTCCACGGCGCGGTTGAACGCCGACGTGGTGCTGGACAAGGGGGCGCTGCAACCGGGCAGCCGGGTGGTGTGGCGGGTGCCGGTGCATGCCGGTGTGGATGCCGATGACCGCGGGCTGCTGTCGCTGCAGTTGGACGTGGCCCAGGACATGCGCGTGCAGGCCCGGCTGCCGCGCGATCCGGAGACCGGCAGCGAGTTGCACGCCGACCTGCGCGTGACCGGAACGAAGATTCCGTTCCGGGCGCCGGCCGAGCTGCTGCCGCGGTTGTCCGGGCAGGTGCAGGGCGCGTGGAAGTTCGAGTCGTTGAACTGGATCGCCGATCTGTTCGTGCGCAAGCCCTGGTTCCACCTCGACGGTGGCGGGTTGCTCGAAGGCGACCTGAAGATCGCCGACGGCCAGCTCGCGCCGGGCAGCACGCTGGATATCCCGCAGGTGGCCGCGGTGGCGGAGGTGGCGGGCGTCCGCTTGCGCGGCGATGCCAACGCGCATGGCCGCATCGTGGCCGGCGCACCGGCGCAGGCACAGCTGGACGTGAAGATTCCGCAGTTCCGTGCCGCGCCCACGGCCGCGCCGAAATCGTTGCTGTTTGACGGTCGCGACATGGCCCTGACCCTGCGGGGCGATGCGCGGCTGCAGCAGTTGCGCGATGGCATGCGCGCGCAGCTGCGCTTCAACGATGCGCGGGTCCCCGACCTGACCGCCTACAACCGCTACCTGGGGGGCGACAACGTGCGTCTGCTCGGGGGCACCGGGCTGCTCAGCGGCGATGTCGAGATGGATTCGGCCGGCCGCGTCGGCACCGGTCGCGCCGACCTGCGCGGGCGGGGGGCACGGCTGCAGGTGGCCGGCCTGGCGATGCGCGGCGACGCCCAATTGAAGGCGCGGGTGCGGCGGGCCGACTTCGAGGCAAAACAATTCGACCTGGGCGGCACCACCGTGGAGCTGCGCAACATCCGCGTCGGCGATGCCGCCGGGGCCGACAACTGGTGGGGCACCGTGGCGTTGCGCCAGGGCCATATCGATGCGGCAGCACCGTTCCAGGTCACCGCGCAGGCCGACCTGCGCCTGCGCGATGCCGGGCCGCTGCTGGGCGTGTTCGCCGAGCGCAGCAGCTACCCGCGCTGGGTACTGGGCCTGCTGGACTCGGGTGAGGTGCAGGCCAGCGGCCAGCTGCGCTGGCGCAGTGGCGAGCTGTGGGTGGACGACCTGCAGGCCGAGAACGAACGGCTGTCGCTGCGCGCGCGGCTCGACCTCGCCCGCGCGCAGCGGCGGGGCAACCTGTACGTGCGCTGGGGCGTGCTGGGGGCGGGGATCGAGATGGATGGCCAGCAGCGCAAGTGGCACCTGGCCGGCGCGCGCGAATGGTACGAGCAGCAGCCGCGCGTGTTGCCGGCCAGCGGGCCGGCGCCGTAGGCGCAGCCCGCCGCGCTGCCGGGCTCAGGCACTGCGGCAACGCAGCCCGCCGGCAGGCGCCGGAGACTGTTCAACCGGCTGCGCGGGGCACGTCCCGGGCGCTGGCATTCGCTGGGCCAGGTCGGCCGGCGCATCGCTGCTGATAGCAGCCTCGGCCGTGCCCGCCAGACGCCGTGCCAGGTCGACATTGGTGATGTGGCCCTGCAGGAACAGCAGGTCGCCGAAGATAGTCATGTGCGCGCCTCCACTTGAGTGGAGTTGACGATAGGTGCAGGATGCGGAACGAAAAAGCGACATATCCGCAACCTTGCCTTGAATGGGATTCAAGTCGCCATGTCCCGCATTCCCCTCCAGGCCCTGCAGCATTTCGTCATCGCCGCACGCCTGGGCAACCTCACCCGGGCGGCGGAAACGCTCAACCTGACCGTCAGCGCGCTCAGCCACCAGATGCGGCAACTGGAGCAGCGACTGGGTTACCCGGTACTGCTGCGCCAGCCACGCGGGGTGGCGGTGACCACCGAAGGCCAGCGGCTGCTCGAGCAGATCGGGCCGCACCTGGATGCGATCGGGCTGGCGGTGCAACCGTTCGCCGCGCGGCATGACCGGGTGCTGACGGTCAGCGCCCTGCCATCGATGGCGTCGAACTGGCTGGTGCCACGGCTGGGCTCGTTCGTGGCCGCGCACCCGG
The DNA here is from genome assembly GCF_056393175.1 of Stenotrophomonas sp. Steno-Z1. NCBI lineage: Bacteria > Pseudomonadati > Pseudomonadota > Gammaproteobacteria > Lysobacterales > Lysobacteraceae > Stenotrophomonas > Stenotrophomonas sp. Steno-Z1. The sequence goes on from NZ_JBWJPB010000001.1 coordinate 1,180,355, forward strand.
AGATCGAACTGAGCCTGGAGTCGAGCGAGCGCCTCACCGACTTCGAACGCCACCTTCAGATCGATGCGGCCTTGCGCGTAGGCGCGGGGCAGTGGTCGGGCCTGCAGGCCGAGCCACTGTTCGACGAATGGCTGGTGCCGATGGCCAGCCCATCGCTGGTCGAGCGCATGGGCGGGGTGGCAGGGCGGCCGCTGTCGCAATGGCCGCTGCTGGGTGACCCGGATGGCGAGTGGCAGCGCTGGTTCGCGCTGGCCGGCGACACCCCGCCGGCGCGCTACGTGGCGCTGCTCAACGATTCAGAAGCACACCACCGTGCCGCGCTGGATGGTTTCGGGGTGGCGTTGGGACGGGTGACCCGCGCCCGGCTCCTGCTGGACTCCGGGCAGTTGATCGCGCTGTCCCCGCACCGGCTGAAGACGCGCTGGTCGCACTGGTTGGTGTATCCGCCACGCTCTGCATCACACCAGGGGTTCCTGGCGTTTCGTGCATGGTTGCATGCACAGGCGCGGGAGCACGACCTGCACATGCAGCAACGGGGGTGAGGCGACGGTGCCCGGCTCAGAACGCGGTGGGCATGACCGAGATTTCGCCATTGGCGCTCAGTGCCAGGCGGTATTTCAGCGGCTTGCCGAGCTCGGCGATGATCTCGGTTTCGCGTCGCGCACGTTCGGCTCCCAACCGGCACAGCGCCTTGCCTTCCGGATTCGGGCCGGTGCCGAGGATGTGGCGGCCCGGTGCGATGTGGAAGGTGACCTTCTCGGCGTTGTCGATGGTCGACACCTTGCGACCATCCAGATACACCGCCGTCATGCAGCCGCTCCCCATGGCGCCGGCATCACGCGCGACGATGAGTTCCACGCGATCTTCCGCAGCCTGCATGAGCTCGGGGGCGAAGATGCGGTCGGCGGGTGTCGAACGCGCGGTAAGGGTGTTGATCGGCTTGGTCGCGCATGCGCACACCGCCACGGTCATGCCGATAACAAGGAAAATAGACTTCATTGCGCCCCCTGGGGTAAGTGATATGCCACGCCTGATAGTAGCGCTGGCTGCTCAGCGCTTGTCCAGTGGCGTGTAGGCGTCATCGCGGGCTTCCGTCCCATGCGATGCAGGCAGGGCCGGGCAGGGCAGGCGCGATTCCAGTTCGCGGATCCGGGCCTGTGCCTTCGCATTGCCGTCGACCAGTTGGCGGTATGACCGGAACAGCAGGGCCACGCCGACAATGCTGATGGCGGTGGCCGGCGTGGCCAGCGCGGCGCAGGCCAATGCGAACGGGGTGCCTTGAAACCAGGGGTGGGTCATGAAGTACGGCAGGCTGGCGAGGGCGCCGTAGGCCATCCCGATCACCGAGGAGATGATGAGCACCAGCAGGCTGGGATGGCGGTGATGGCGATAGGCCGCCACCTGCAGGCCCAGAACCGCCAGCGCGCCCAGTTCGGCGTAAATGGTCAGGTACTTTGCGATCACGACATAACCGTCCATCTGCTGTCTTCTTTCCAACGCGGTGGCGAGGGCACGTGGCGGGGGGCAGTCACTACTGCTGCAGCGCGGGATCCGGCGTCGGCCAGTAGTGGCTGTCCGGGGTGGCGCGTGCACCGAAGATCGCCTGGCCGATGCGGACCACGGTGGCGCCTTCCTCGATGGCGATCTCGAAATCACCGGACATGCCCATCGACAGTTCGTCCAGGGCGATGCCGGCGGGAAGAGTCGGGCGGAGCCGATCGCGGAGGTCGCGCAGGCGTACGAAGCACGGGCGCACCTGGTCCGGATCCGGCGAAAACAGCGCCAGGGTCATCAGCCCGCGCACACGCAACCGGGTGAAGGCGGGCAACTGGTGCAGGAAATCGGCGACCTCGATCGGATCCAGCCCGTATTTGCTCGCCTCGCCGGAGGTGTTGACCTGCACGAAGACATCCAGCGTGCGTTGCTCCAGGGTCAGCCGCCGGTCCAGGGCCTCGGCCACGCGCAGGCTGTCCAGTGCCTGGAACTCGCTGGCAAAGCGTGCCACGTCGCGCGCCTTGTTGGTCTGCAGGTGGCCAATCACCGACCAGCGGATGCCCAGGTCGGCCATCGCGTCTGCCTTGGCCTGCGCTTCCTGCACTTTGTTCTCGCCCAGTTCGTGGCAGCCTGCCTGCCACGCCAGCCGCAGCCGTGCTTCGTCCACGGTCTTGCTTACCGGCAGCAGGCGCACGCTGGATGGCGCGCGGCCCGCGCGGGCGCAGGCGTCGGCGATGCGTGTATGTACGGCGGCGAGGTTGTCGGCGATCTCCGCGGCGGTGGTGGCCTGCGGCCAATCAGGGCGTGGGTTGGACATCGCGTACTCCGGGAAACTCGGCCGGTATGGTGGCATATCCGCGCGGCCCGATGGCACGCGCACCTCAGGGCGCGCTGGGCGCGCTGGGCCGGACGTAGTGCGACTGGCCGTTGTCGCCGACGAAGATCAACTCCGGCTTGCCCTGCCAGGACGTGAGCATGGCGCCGGTGCTGTTCTGGTGCTTGATCACCAGGGTGGCGCCGCGATCGGGATTGGCGGTGACCTTGAACACTTCGGTGGTGCCGCTGGCATCGTCGAGGGTGAGCATGGCTTCATCGCCGACGTCGGCCGTGCCGTAGCCGCCACGTTCGGAGCCGTCGGCACCGAGCAGGATCATGCCGGACAGCGGCGAAGCACGCGGGCCCTGCGACAGCCCTTTGCTCAACGGATCGGGGACCGGCGCGCCGAGGATCACGCGGGCCTGGCCGCTGCCGTCCTGGATGACCAGGCCACGCGCGGTGATCACCCGGTCCTCGGCCTGGCTCTGGTGCAGGCGCAGGGCGGTCCAGCCGGAGACGACCAAGGCGAGGCTGGAGACGATCAGCGTGGTGAGGGTGAGTGCGCGGGACACGAGCGGCTCCAGATCCTTGGAAGGCAGCGACAATAGCGGAAGGGGCAATTGCGACGCCAGTCGGGAAACTCTGTATTTACATCTATCGTGAAGTAGATCACGCGTTGAGGGCCGTCGCGCGGGTCGTGCAGCGCGCTGCACAGCGCAGTGCGCGAGGGCATGTGGTAAGACGCGCTGCCGTCAGTGGAAGTCGCGGCTGCGCGTGCGCACGCCGTCGATCAGGGCATCGATGTTGTGCATCTGGCGCACGATCAGGTGCTGCACGCCGTCCACGCGTTCGAGCCGGCCATCGATCTGCATCATCCGCGCTTCGACCAGCACGCGATGCTGGCGGTCGGCGATCTTGCGCCAGACCACGGCGTTGACCATGCCGCATTCGTCTTCCAGGGTGAGGAAGGTGACCCCGCTGGCGGTCTGCGGGCGCTGGCGCATGCGCACCAGCCCGGCGAAACGCACGCTGCGCCCGTGCGGCAGCGCGGCCAGCTCGTCCGAGCGCTGGCAGCGCCGCTGGCGCAGCTGCGGGCGGATGAAGGACACCATGTGCCGGCCCAGCGTGGTGCCGGTGCTGTTGTAGTCGGCCTGCATGTCCTCGAAGGCGCTGGGCAGCGGCAGCGGCACGCTGGCTTCGACGGTGGCGCGCGCGGTGTCGAACAGCGGCAGCGGTTTTTCCACGCCGGACACTTCCCAGCGCGCGCGATGGCGATGCCCGCTCAGCCCCTTCAATGCACCGGCATCGGCAAGCAGGCCCTGGTGACGGCGATCCAGCCGCGCGCGTTGGCTGAGATCGGCCACGCTCTCGAACGGCAGCCGTGCGCGTGCCTGCACCAGCGCGATGGCGACGTCTTCGCTGAAGCCGTCGATCAGGCGCAGGCCCAGGCGGATGCCGAACGGGCGGCCCGGCGTGGTGGGCGGCAGCAGCGTGCAGTCCCAGTCGCTGTGGCGCACATCCACTGGCAGCACCGGCACGCCGTGGCGGCGCGCGTCCTGCAGGATCTGGTCCGGCGTGTAAAAGCCCAGCGGCTGGCTGTTGATCAGGCTGGCGGCGAATGCGGACGGGTGGTGGCACTTGAGCCAGCAGCTGACATAGGTGATCAGCGCGAAGCTGGCCGCGTGGCTTTCCGGGAAACCGTAACTGCCGAAGCCCTTGATCTGCTCGAACAGGCGCTCGCCGTATTCGCGGCTGTAGTTGTTGGCGGCCATGCCAGCGAGTAGCTTGGCGCGGTGCGGCTCCAACCCACCGTGGCGTTTCCACGCCGCCATCGAGCGGCGCAGCGCATCGGCCTCGCCGGCAGTGAAGCCGGCGGCGGCCACCGCCAGCTGCATCACCTGTTCCTGGAACAGCGGTACACCGAGGGTGCGCTTGAAGACCTTCTCCAGCGCGGGCGGGTAGTCGATTTCCTCGATGCCTTCTTCCTTGAGCTTCTTGCGGCGGTTCAGGTACGGATGGACCATGTCGCCCTGGATCGGGCCGGGGCGAACGATCGCCACCTCGATGACCAGGTCGTAGAAGCAGCGCGGCTGCATGCGCGGCAGCATGGCCATCTGCGCGCGCGACTCGATCTGGAACACGCCCAGGGTGTCGGCGCGGCAGATCATGTCGTAGGTGGGCTCATCGCCGGAGGGGATATCGGCCATGCCCATCTTCGGCGCGCCATGCGCGTGCAGCATGGCCAGGCACTTGCGCACCGCGGTGAGCATGCCCAGCGCCAGGCAGTCGACCTTCATCAGCCCGGTGGCGTCAAGGTCGTCCTTGTCCCACTGGATCACGGTGCGGTCGGCCATGGCCGCGTTCTCCACCGGCACCAGCGTGGACAGGGGGTGTTCGGAAATCACGAAACCGCCCGGGTGCTGGGACAGATGGCGCGGGAAATCGACCAGCTCGCTGGTCAGCGCCACCACCCGCCGCATCAGCGGCGTGTCCGGGTCGAAGCCGCGCTCGCGCAGTGCCTCGGGCAGCGGCTCGTGGCTGCTCCAACGGTCCAGGCAGGCGGCCAGTTCGTTGACCTGGTCCGGTGGCAGGCCGAGCACGCGGGCCACGTCGCGCACCGCGCTGCGGCCGCGGTAGCTGATGGCCACGGCGGTGAGTGCGGCGCGCTCGCGGCCGTAACGGTTGAACACGTACTGCAGCACTTCCTCGCGGCGCTCATGTTCGAAATCGATGTCGATGTCCGGTGGTTCGTCGCGCTCTTCGGAGATGAAGCGCTCGAACAGCAGCTCCATCTCGCTGGGGTCGATCTCGGTCACGCCCAGCACGTAGCACACCGACGAATTGGCGGCCGAGCCGCGGCCCTGGCAGAGGATCTGCTGGCTGCGCGCGAAGCGCACGATATCGTGCACGGTCAGGAAGTAGGACTCGTACTGCTTGGTGTGGATCAGGTCGAGTTCGTGTTCGATCTGCCTGCGTTGTTTGGGCGTGGCACCGCTTTTCCAGCGCCATTGCATGCCTTCCTCGACCAGCGTGCGCAGCCAGCTGGCCGGGTCGTGCCCGGCCGGGATCAGTTCGCGCGGGTAGGTGTACTGCAGTTGCTTGAGATCGAAGTGGCAGCGGTCGGCGATGCGCAGGGTCTCGGCCAGCAAGGCCGGCGGGTACAGCGCGGCCAGCGCCTGGCGGGTGCGCAGGTGGCGTTCGCCGTTGGGAAACAGGCGCCAGCCGGCATCGGCGATGGTGCAGTGGTGGCGTATCGCGGTGAGGGTGTCCTGCAGGGCGCGGCGGCGGCGCACATGCATGTGGACATCGCCACTGGCCACCAGCGGGATGGCGTGTGCCGTGCCGAAGCGTTGCAACGCGTCCAGGCGTTGCGCATCGTCGGCCTCGCGGTGCAGTTCCACCGCCAGCCACAGCCGCCCGGCGAAACGCGCCTGCAGCCAGGCCGCGTCTTCCGCGCCGGGGGTGCGGTCCAGCCACAGGCACAGCAGGCTGGCCGGCAGGGCATCGAAGTCCTCGCGCAGGCAGCGGTATTCGCCCTTGGGCGCGCGCCGGCGGCAGGTGGTGATCAACTGGCACAGGCCGGCATAGGCGGCCAGGTCGGTGCACAGCAGGACCAGCCTGGGGCCGTCGTCCAGCTGGAATTCGGCGCCGGTGATCAGGGCCAGGTCGTGCTTCTTCGCCGCCTGCCAGGCGCGCACGATGCCGGCCAGCGAGCATTCGTCGGTGATCGCCAGTGCGCGGTAGCCCTGGCCCTTGGCACGCGCGAACAGTTCCTCGGCGATCGATGCGCCGCGCTGGAAGCTGAAGGCCGACAGGCAGTGCAGTTCGGCGTAGCCGGGCAGGGCGGCGCTCATGCGAACCAGCCGTGCAGCATCCACGGCCCCCCGCGCCCATCGGCGCTGGTATAGGCCCAGCCACGTTGGCCCTGTGCGGTCTGCACGACGTAATAGTCGCGGCGGATATCGCCTTCGTCCCACCACCCCGATTCGATCCGTTCGGGGCCGGACAGGATGCGCAGGTGCGGATCGAGCAGCGGCTGTGGGCGCGGCAGCAGCCAGCCCGGCCGGAGCGGCAGTGGCGGCGGTGGGCCCTTGGGCGCGCCGTGCGCATCGCCGCTGGCCCGTTCCGGGCGGTGCTCGGCACGCAGTCCCAGGCCCTGCACGGCCTCATCGCCCAGCCGCGCGCGCAGGCGTTCGCGCACCTGCTCCCACGGCATCGCCTGCTGTGGGCGTGGGTCGAACAGGTCGCGCGCGGCGGGGACGAACGGCGGCAGGTGCTCGGCCTGCAGGCGCAGGCCACGGCTGCCGGCCGGCAGCTGCAGGTGGTCCACGCGGTTGCGGGCCAGCTCGAACAGCATCGCCGCATCGCGCTCGGGGGCGAGCAGGCCGATGCTCAGGCAGGTGTCCGGGTGCTGGTCGTGTTCGAACCACAGATCGAAACGCTGCACGCCGCCATCGCGCGAGCACAGGAACGCGGCCAGGTCGCCGGTCAGGCGGCGCAGCGGGAACAGCAGGGCCTGGGTGGACTCGATTTCGTAATCGAACTCGATGCGCGCATCGAAGCGGTCCGGTGGCTGGAAATAACGCAACGGCGGCGTGCTGATCCCGCGCAGCGCATCCAGGTGGGCCAGCACCTGCGGCGGGAAGCGCCGGGCCAGGCTCTCGCGCGGCAACTGGAAGGCCGCGCCCAGCGTGCGCAGGCCCGAGCGCGCCAATACCGTGACCGCCTCGGCCGGCAGGCCGCTGTGCTCGATCGGCAACTGCGCCAGGGTGGCCTCGAGCTGGCCGGCGTCCACCCCCAGCCGCGCATGTACGCGGGTCAATACCCAGGCCGCATGCGGATTTGGCGCGGCGACCAGGCGATGGCGGAAGCCGAGGTCCTTCAAGCCATCGCACAGGCGTTTCTCGATCGCCGGCCAGTCGCCGAACAAGGCGCGGCTGGCACCGATCTCCAGCGCCAGCGCGTGCGGAAAGGCCAGGCTGACCTGCGAACTGATGCCGTACAGCCAGCTGGCCAGCAGCTGACGGGTGGCCTGCTCGGCGCGCGCGTCATGTTCGACGGTGAGCATGTCGCGGGTGAGCACCTGCGCCGCCGAGAGCAGCATGCCGCGACGCAACCCCAACCGACGGGCCGACGGGCTCACCGCATGCAGCACGCGGCGCTGCGCCGGGCCGCTGAGCAGCACCAGCGGCACCGATGGATCGGGCTGCTGGCGCAGCGCCGCATCCAGCGCCAACTGTGGCAACAACAGGCAGGCCCAGTGCATGGCGGGCCGCTCAATGCGCCAGCGACAGCGGCAAGGGCTGCGCAGGGGCCATGCCGCCGCGGCACTTGAGCACGCGCACCTGGCCGTTTTGTAGTTGCAGGCGCAGCGGCGCCGGCGAACTGTTGCGGGCCTGGCGCAGGTCGCGGAAGGCAAAGCCCAGGCACTGGCCGGTTTCGGCGGCCACCTGCAGCCGGCGCAGGGCACGGTCGTCGGCCTGCTGCGGCCAGCACAGCACGGCCGCACAGGCGGCGGAGCGCAGGCATTGCTCGGCCGCCCACAGCGCATCGCGCGGACTGGCCTGCACCACCTGGACCTGGCCCAGCGCCACCCCGGCGCCGGCCCAGCCAGGCGCATGCGGCAGGTAGGGCGGGGCGATCAGGACCACGGTCTGTTGCTGTTGGCTCAACCGCGCCAGGGTGGGCCAGACCAGGGCCAGCTCGCCTTGCCCGGGGGCGGCCAGCAGTACTTCGGACAGGGCCGACGGCGGCCAGCCGCCGCCCGGCAGGCGCGCGTCCAGTGCCGGGTGCCCGGTGGGGTGCAGGGCAGTGGCCGGCAGCGCCGTGCGCGGGCTGCCGCGCCAGACCTGGCGGGTTTCCAGCAGCTGGTCCAGGGCCACCACCGCGCCCATCAGCGCACCTCCCGACGGGGCTGGCACAGGCGGAAGCGGGCGGGAAACCGGGGCATGGCGGCGAGTATCGGCAGGGCGCGTGTCAGGGGCTGAGACCGACAATCCTACCCGCAATTAGTAAAAATGCTAACGCATTCGATAGCCGTGTTTTGAACCCGGTCGGGGTGATGAATGCTTCATCTGCCACCTCCGGTGGCGCCACGCCTGCATGGCTGACAGAGGCCATGGCGCCGGAACGCACACGCTACCGGGCAGGATCCGGGCGGCGCATCGACAGCCAGAGACCCAGCGCGGCAGCCGATACCCCGGCGCCCATGCCGCACACGCCAGGCCAACCGTGCGCGGCATACACCGCGCTGCCCAGCACCGCCCCCAACCCGCTGCCGGCGGCATAAAACAGCATGTAGGCGGCGATCACCTGCGCCTGCGCGTGCGGCGCGGCGGCCAGGATCAGGCTCTGGTTGGTGACGTGCAGGGCCTGCACGGCCAGATCGAGCAGCAGCACGCCCAGCACCAGCCAGCCCAAATGCAGCGACAGCCCCGCCAGCGGCGCCCAGCTCAGCAGCAACAGCAGCAACGCCGCGCCGGTCACGCGTTCGGCATGGCCTTGGTCACTCCAGTGCCCGCTACGTGAGGCGGCCAGCGCGCCGAGCAGACCGACCAGCGCGAACGCGCCGATCGCGGTGTGGCTGAGCGCCTGGGGTGGGGCGCTCAGGGGCAGCGCCATGCTGCTCCAGAACAGCCCGAACGCAACGAACATCAACATGCCGAGCACGCCGCGCCGGCGCAGCACCGGGTGCTGGCGCAGCAGCGCGGGCAGGGACAGCCGCGGCGTTGCGGCCGGTATCGGCAAGCGTGGCAGGCGCACCCACAGCAGCACGCCGCTGATCACCATCAGCGCGGCCGACAGCAGGTAGACCGCGCGCCAGCCGGCCAGGTCGGCAACGCCACCGGCCACCACCCGCGCCAGCAGCAACCCGATCACCACCCCGGCCTGGGCGGCACCGACCACGCGGCCGCGCTCGTGCGCATCGGCGGCGGCGGCCGCATAGGCGATCAGGCCCTGGGTCATCGCGGTGCCGAGCAGGCCCAGCGCGAGCATGCCCAGCAACAGCGCCAGCGCGTTGCCGGCGCAGGCGACGCCGAACAGGGCCAGCACCAGCGCCGCGTTCTGCACCGCCATCAGGCGGCGCCGGTCGCGGCGGTCGCCCAGCGGCACCAGCCAGAGCAGGGCCAGCACCGAGCCGAGCTGGGTGGCGGCGATCACCGCGCCGACCCGCGCGGTGCCGATGTGCAGGTCGGCGGCCAGCGCATCCAGCAGCGGTTGGGCGTAGTAGACGTTGGCCACGCTGAGGCCGGCGGCGCAGGCGAACAACAGCAGCAGGGGCGTGGCGGTGCGGGGCAGGGAGGTGGCGTGCGACATACGGTGGTCTCAAAATAGAACCAGTTGATTCTGGCGCACATGGTTCTAAAATGAAACCACTTCTGGAGGGCCCGCCATGCATGACGATCCGAACCTGACCTGCCCGGTGGCGCGTGCGTTGGACGTGGTGGGCGACCGCTGGTCGTTGCTGATCGTGCGCGACGCCTTTGACGGCGTGTGCCGTTTCAGCGATTTCCAACGCAGCCTGGGCATGTCGCGCAGCATGCTCAGCCAGCGCCTGCAGGCCCTGCAGGATTCCGGCGTGCTGGCGCAGCAGGCCGCCGCCGATGGCAGCCGGTATCACGACTATGTACTGACGGCGCAGGGCCGGGCGCTGTTCCCGCTGGTGGTGGCGCTGCGGCAATGGGGCGAGGGCTTCCTGTTCGCCGAAGGTGAACCGCGTTCGCAGCTGCTGACGATCGCCGATGGCCGGGGACTGGCCCCGCTGCTGCCGCGCGACGCCGATGGGCAGGTGCTGGAGGCGGCGGCCACCCAGGTGGTGAAGCCCACCGCAGGGTAATCGGCGGCGGCCGCATGCGCCTGCGAATCTGAACGCGCTGTTGACAGGCATGAACAGGGTGGACGACTCTTCACCGGATGGGTGTCGCCTGCGACGCCCACCGGACAGCATGGCTGTATCGACGGGCGGAGGGGCCTGGTCGTAGCCGTGCCGGCCCGCTGGTACCCGATACCGGCCTGCAAAGGTCGGGATCCGCCATCTTGGCGCTGCACCCTTCTGCGGCACGACTCCCTGGATTTTTTGCGCAAGCAAAGGTGTTTCGCCCGCTCATGAAAACGATTTCAAAGCCACTGGCCCTGACGGCCGCCATCACGCTCTCGCTCACCGCTTCGGCCTGGGCGTCCTCGCCCAAGGTTGCCGACAGCGGCGATGCCTTCACCGTGCTCCGCCTGGACCAGGCGCCCGCGCACCTGGATATCCAGCAGGTGGCCGACCAGCTGCAGGCACTCAACGTGGATGCGTTGACTGTCGGCAACGTGCACCGCCCCGCCGATACCGCCGACACCAGCCACGTGCCGGATCCGCTCGAGGCGCTGGCCGACCAGCTGGGCTACACCTATCGTTTCATCAGCGCCGATCCGGCCTCGGCCGAACGTCGCGGCAGCATCGTGATCGCGCGCCTGCCGGTGGAAGCGACCTCGGGCGTCGAAGCACCGGGCCTGGATTACCTGCGTTTGAACGACGGCCGCCACGTGGTGGCGCTGTACACCCGCAGCGCCGAGGACAGCAGCGGCCTGAAGGCACTGGTCGACGCCTCGCGCGTGGGCGCCCCGGCCGTGCTGCTCGGGGCCGATGCGGCCAGCGCCCAGGCCGCCGGCTTCCAGGCCAGTGGCGATGCCACCTATTCCCAGGGGTTCCAGTCCTCCTCCAGCACCGCGGTCAAGCTGCGCCTGGATGCCGGCAAGACCGCGCTCAAGGGCACCCTGGTGACCCTCGGTTACGCCGCCCCGGTCGGTGGCGATACGCCGTGGATGGATACCGCGCTCAACGCCGATGCACGCGCCCGCCTGATCGTGGCGAAGATGACCGACGATGAGAAATTCCAGATGCTGCACAGCTATTTCGGGCTGGGCAAGGATGGCGGGCCGTTGCCGGAAGGCGCGGTCGGTTCGGCCGGTTTCGTGCCGGGCGTAGCGCGCCTGGGCATCCCGTCGCAGCAGTCGGCCGATGCCGGCGTGGGCGTGACCAACCCGGGCGGCATCCGCAAGGGCGACCACGCCACGGCGATGCCGTCGGGCCCGTCCACCGCCTCGAGCTGGAACCCGGAAGTGGCCTTCGCCGGTGGCGCCACCATGGGCCGCGAGGCCTGGCAGCAGCGCTTCAACATCCTGCTGGCCGGCAGCGTCAACCTGCAGCGCGACCCGCGCAATGGCCGCAACTTCGAATACGCCGGCGAAGATCCCCTGCTGGCCGGTCGCCTGGTGGGCGAGTCGATCCGTGGCGTGCAGAGCCAGCACGTCATTTCGACGATGAAGCACTTCGCGCTCAACGACATGGAAACCTCGCGCAATTTCCACAGTGCCGAGATCGGCGAGCAGGCCATGCGTGAATCGGACCTGCTGGCCTTCGAGATCGCGCTGGACATCGGCAAGCCCGGCTCGGTGATGTGCTCCTACAACCGCATCAACGGCACCTACGGCTGCGAACACGATTACCTGATGAACCAGGTGCTCAAGCAGGAATGGAAGTTCCCCGGTTTCGTGATGTCCGATTGGGGCGGCGTGCACAGCGGTTCCAAGGCGGCGCTGGCCGGCCTGGACCAGCAGTCGGCCGGCGAGGTGTTCGACAAGGCGGTGTTCTTCGATGAACCGCTGCGCCTGGCCGTCAACGGTGGCGTGGTGCCGCGCGCGCGCCTGGATGACATGGTCCGCAGGATCCTGCGCGCGATGTTCGCCAACGGCAATTTCGACCTGCCGCCGCAGCACCAGCCGATCGACGACGCTGCCGGCTTCGCCGCCGCCCAGCGCACCGTGGAAGAGGGCAGCGTGCTGCTGCGCAATGCCAACGACGTGCTGCCGCTGGGTGCAGAGGTCAAGCGCATCGTGATCATCGGCGGGCATGCCGACAAGGGCGTGATCGGTGGCGGTGGTTCGTCGATGGTGGGCTGGACCGCCAAGGGCACCAACGCGGTGCCGGGCGTGCTGCCGACCACCTGGCCGGGCCCGGTGATCTTCCACCCGTCCTCGCCGCTGGAGGCGCTGCGCGCCGAGCGTCCCGACGCGCGCATCGACTACGTGGATGGTCGTGATGTCGCCGCTGCGGCGCGCGCGGCGGCCGCGGCCGATGTGGCCATCGTGTTCGCCACGCAGTGGTCGGCCGAGTCGGTCGACCTGCCGCACATGAAGCTGCCCGACAACCAGGACGCGCTGATCGCCGGGGTGGCCAAGGCCAATCCGAAGACGGTGGTGGTGCTGGAAACCAACGGTCCGGTCGAGCTGCCGTGGCTGCAGCAGGTGCCGGCGGTGCTGCAGGCGTGGTACCCGGGCATCCGCGGTGGCGAAGGCATCGCCGCGCTGCTGACCGGCAAGGTCAATCCGTCCGGTCGCCTGCCGGTGACCTGGCCGGTGGATGCCAGCCAGCTGCCGCGCCCGGAAGTGAACGGCCTGGGCTTCAATCCCAAGCACAAGCCGGACGACACCATCGACTACACCATCGAAGGCGCCAACGTCGGCTACAAGTGGTTCGCCGCCAAGGGCCTGGCCCCGCAGTTCGCGTTCGGCCACGGCCTGTCGTACACGCAGTTCAGCTACGACAACCTCAGCGCGGTGTCGCAGGGCCAGCGCCTGGTCGCCACGGTGGACATCCGCAATACCGGCAAGGTGGCCGGTGCGGACGTGGCGCAGCTGTACCTGAAGCTGCCCGATGGCAGCGCCACGCCGATCCGCCTGGTGGGCTTCCAGAAGGTGATGCTGCAGCCGGGCGAATCGCGCCGGATCCGCATCGAGGCCGAGCCGAAGACGCTGGCCAGCTTCGACACTGCCGACAAGCAGTGGAAGATCGCCGAGGGCCGTTACGAACTGCAGCTCTCGCGCGCGGCCGGCGAGCCGCTGCAGAGCACGCCGATCGTGCTGAGCGGCGGCGTGGTGCGCTGAGCAGGACGGGTACCGGCCCATGGTCGGTACCCATGGGGCGGACGACCCACGGTCGGTACCGGTCCTGGAGTACCGGGCAGGGCACGACCACGGGTCGTGCCCGCTGTTGATTCAGCCCGGAAGCTGCTGGCGCAGGTGCGCCAGCAGCAGTTGCACCCGGCGCGAGGGATGGGCGGTGTTGGGAAACACCGCGTAGACGCCCTGGCGCGGGAAGCGATGCCCACGCAGGATCGGCAGCAGCCGGCCGGCGGCGAGGTCATCGGCGATCAACCACTGTGGCAACACCGTCGCCCCGGCCCCGGCCAGTGCGAAGGCGCGCAGCGTGGACGCATTGTCCACGGTGACCACCGCATCGGCGGGGTTGCTGGCAAACAGCTGGTCGCTGCCGTCGGGCGCGATCAGGGGCAGGTCGGCCAGGCGCGGATAACCCAGCCGTGGCAGTGTGCGGATCCAGTCCGACTCGTCGCGGGCGGCCTCGTCGGGCAATGCAGACAACAGGGACGGCGCAGCCACCGCGCACAAGGCATGCTCATCGAGCAGGGTGGCGCGCAGCTCCGAGTCCGCCATGCGCCCCAACCGGATCGCCAGATCAAAGCGCTCGGGAATCAGGTCGGCATGTGCCGGCGAGGTCGACAGGTGCAGGCGCAACTGCGGGTGCTGGGCGCGGAATGTTTCCAGCAGCGGCACCAGCCTGGCGCTGGCATATTCGGGCGTGGTGGTCAGGCGCAGCGTGCCGCGCAGCTGCAACTGCTCGCTGCGCGCGTCCTCGATGGCCTGCGCGGCGGTGGCCAGCATGGCCACGCAATGCTGGTGGAAACGCTCGCCGGCCTCGGTCAAGGCCAGGCTGCGGGTGTTGCGCACCAGCAGGGTGACACCCAGTTCCTGTTCCAGCCGCTTCAGGTTGAAGCTCACCACTGCCTTGCTCTGGCCCAGCCGCTGTGCGGCGGCGGTGAGGCTGCCGGCGTCGACCACCGCCTTGAACGTCTCGAAGCGGTCCAGGCTGACCATTGCCCCGCCTTTGAATGTCAAAAATGATTTGACAGTCTTGCATTGGATGTTCGGTTTATCCAGCGCGTGCCGACGCGCATGCTGCGTCCTCACCAACGGAGCGCGCCATGACTTACCGGGCCAAAGTGGAGGGGCTGTACCTGCTAGGGTTCTCGCTGGACCTGGTCAACATGTTCATCGGCAACGTCGCCTATCCGGCGCTCGCGGCCGAGCTGCACGCCTCGGTGCCGCAGTTGGCATGGATCGGCAACGCCTACATGCTCGGGCTGACGCTGGTGATTCCCCTGGGCGGCTGGTTGGCCGCGCGGCTGGGCGAGCGGGCGCTGCTGTGCCTGTCGCTGGGTGTGTTCGCGCTGGCGGCGATCCTGGCCGGCAGTGCGCCGAGCATCGAGGCGCTGATCGGCTGGCGCTTCCTCCAGGGGTTGGGCGGCGGGCTGTTGATACCGGTCGGGCAGGCGCTGGCCTATCGGCATTGCCCGCCGACCGAGCGCGGCCGGCTGACCGCACGGATCATGGCGGTCGCGCTGCTGGTGCCGGCGTTGTCGCCTGCACTGGGCGGGTGGCTGGTCGGGCTGGGATCGTGGCGCTGGGTGCTGTGGGCCAGCGTTCCGCTGGCGGTGTTGGCGCTGGTGCTGGCGGCGCTGTGGATCCGGTCCGAACCGCCCTTGGCATTGCCGCGCCTGGACCGGCGCGGGCTGGTGCTGGGCTCGCTGGGCCTGAGCCTGCTGCTGGTGGCCCTGAGCCTGATCGCCGAGGCGCCGCAACGCGCGCTGGGCGTTGCGATGCTGGCCGCGGCCGCAGGCATTCTGATCGTCTATGCACGCACGGCCAGGCACACCGCAGAGCCGGTGCTGCAGTGGACGCTGCTGCGGCATCCCTCGTTGCGGCTGGCGATGCTGATCTACCTGTTGGTGCCCGGCACCTTCATAGGCACCCAGCTGGTGGCCACCCTGCTGCTCAGCCGGCTCGGTTACAACCCGGCCAGCATCGGCGGCTTCATGCTGCCATGGGCGCTGGCCTCGGCATGTGCCATCGCCACCACCCGCAGCGCGCTGCCGCGGATCGGACCGCGCGTGCTGCTCAGCGCGGGCATGGCCTGCCAGGCCATCGGCATCGCGCTGCTGCTGGCGGTGCAGCCGTCGCAACCGCTGCTGGCGGTGCTGGCGTTCGTGCTGATGGGCCTGGGCGGCAGCCTGTGCAGCAGCACCGCGCAGACGCTGGCGTTCCAGGGCCTGGCGCATGAAGAACTGATGCCGGGCAGCGCGCTGTGGAATCTCAATCGCCAGCTCAGTTTCTGCTTGGCCGCCGCATTGCTGGCGTGCGTGCTGGGTGCATCGACCGCCGTGCTGCCCGGACACGCGTTTGCCCTCACGCTGCTGCTGGCCAGCGGCATGACCCTGCTGCCCCTGCCGCTGCTGTGGCGGATACCGGCAGCGTCCCTTTCCCTGCGAGCCACACCATGACCCCTGCAACGCATGCTCTCTCCCACGCCGCCTTCGACGAGGTGCGCCTGCTGCACGTGATGATCGAAGACTGGTTCAACGCGCGCGTGCCGGCCCGTGATCTGGAACGATTGCTGGCGCGCTTCAGCGATGACTTCAGCATGGTCGGCATCGGCGGGATGCGCCTGGACAAGCCGGCATTGGCGCGCTTCTTCGCCAGCGCGCATGGCGGACGGCCAGGCCTTCGCATCGAGGTGGCCGAGCTGGCGCCGATCGCGTTGCCGGGCGACGCCTGTGCGGTGCGCTACCGCGAAGACCAGACCGACGCCGCGGGGCTATCGACGCGGCGCGAGGCATTGGCGGTGCTGGTCATCTGCCCCGGGGGTGAACTGCACTGGACGGCTTTGCAGGAAACGTCGGTTGGCGGCTGAATGCGCCTAACGGCGACCTTTGGCACCTACCCGGGCGGCGCGCCCGGCGCTAGGCTGCCAAGGTTCGTCGTCACCACCTGCCGGGAGAGAGCCCATGCGTGTTCGTGTCGTGCCTGTCGTGTTGTTGAGTCTCATGGTTGCCGCCAGTGTGTCGGCGCAGACCTCGCCGATGACCCCGGATATCCCGGCCAAGGGGTTCGTGACGCCCACGGCCAACGACAACTACGACAAGCGCGTGGTGATGGTGCCGATGCGCGACGGCACCAGGCTCTACACGGTGATCGTGGTGCCCAAGGGCGCCAGGAACGCCCCGATCCTGCTGACCCGCACGCCCTACGACGCGGCCAACCGCGCCAAGCGCATCGACTCGCCCAACATGCGCGACATCCTGCCGCAGGGTGATGAGGTGTTTGTCGACGGCGGCTACATCCGGGTGTTCCAGGACATCCGCGGCAAATACGGCTCCGAGGGCGATTACGTGATGACCCGGCCGCTGCGCGGCCCGCTCAACGGCACCAAGGTGGACCATGCCACCGACGCCTGGGACACCATCGACTGGCTGGTCAAGCACGTGCCGGAGAGCAACGGCAAGGTGGGCATGCTGGGCTCATCGTATGAAGGCTTCACCGTGGTGATGGCGCTGACCAACCCGCACCCGGCGATGAAGGTGGCCGCGCCGCAGAGCCCGATGATCGACGGCTGGATGGGCGACGACTGGCTCAACTACGGTGCGTTCCGCCAGGTCAACTTCGGCTATTTCACCGGGCAGCTGGCCAAACGCGGCAAGGGTCCGTCGATTCCCAGCGTGGGTTATGACGACTACACCACCTTCCTGCGTGCCGGGTCGGCCGGGGACTACGCCAAGGCCAACGGGCTGGACCAGTTGCCGTGGTGGCACAAACTGGTGGAACACCCGGCGTACGACGCGTTCTGGCAGGAACAGGCGCTGGATGCGCAGATGGCCAAGACGCCGCTGAAGGTACCGACCATGTGGCTGCAGGGCCTGTGGGACCAGGAAGACATGTGGGGCGCGGTGCACAGCTATGCGGCGATGGAACCACGCGACAGCAGCAACACGCTCAATTACCTGGTGATGGGCCCATGGCGGCACAGCCAGGTGAACTACGACGGCAGCAACCTGGGCGCGCTGAAGTTCGAGGGCGATACCGCGCTGCAGTTCCGGCGCGACGTGCTCAAGCCGTTCTTCGACCAATACCTGGTGGATGGCGCGGCCAAGGCCGATACGCCGCCGGTGCTGATCTACAACACCGGTGAAAACCACTGGGACACGCTGCAGCAGTGGCCGCGCACCGCCGCACAGAGCAAGCCGCTGTACCTGCGCGCCGGCGGCAAGCTGTCGTTCGAGGCACCGCAGCCAGGCGAGGCCACCTACGAGGCGTACGTGGCCGACCCGGCCAAGCCGGTACCGTTCGTGCCGCGGCCGGTGCGCTTCGCCGATCGTGACATGTGGACCAGTTGGCTGGTCAAGGACCAGCGTTTCGTGGATGGGCGCACGGACGTGCTGACCTTCGTCAGCGAACCACTGACCGAGCCGCTGCGCATCGGTGGCGCGCCGCAGGTGAACCTGCAGGCCTCCACGACCGGTACCGATGCCGACTGGGTGGTGAAGCTGATCGACGTGTATCCCGACCAGACGCCGTCCACGCCGGAGATGGGCGGCTACGAACTGGCGGTGTCGATGGCGATCTTCCGGGGGCGCTATCGGGAGAGCTTCAGCGATCCGAAGGCGATTGCGAGCAACCAGGTGCTGGATTACCGATTCGGCCTGCCGACGGCCAACCATGTGTTCCAGCCGGGCCATCGGGTGATGGTGCAGGTGCAGTCCAGCCTGTTCCCGCTGTACGACCGCAATCCGCAGACCTTCGTGCCGAACATCTACCTGGCCAAGCCGGGCGATTACCAGAAGGCGACGCAGCAGGTGTGGCACGCGCCGCAGCAGGCGAGTTTCATTTCGCTGCCGGTGTATTGAGTGCGCAGAGCCGACTGACGGTTGGCTCTACGGGTATAGGTGCAGCCGACCAACGGTCGGCTCTACGGGTACAGCTGACCGACGGTTGGCTTTATGGGCGCAGCCGACCAACGGTCGGCTCTACGGGGTACGGCCGGCCGACGGTTGGCTTTATGGGTGCAGCCGACCAACGGTCGGCTCTACGGGTACAGCTGACCGACGGTTGGCTTTACGGGCGCAGCCGACCGACGGTCGGCTCTACCGGGGTACGGCCGGCCGACGGTTGGCTTTGCGGGGCGCAGCCGACCAACGGTCGGCTCTACGGGGTCTGGGGCCGTGTCATGCGCCTGAGACGCTCGGGTAATCGGTGTAGCCGTGCGAGCCACCGCCGTACAGCGTGTCCGGGTCCAGCTCGGACAGGGCTACGCCGAGGCGCAGGCGTTCGACCAGGTCGGGGTTGGCGATGAAGGGGCGTCCGAAGGCGATCACGTCGGCATAGCCGGAGGCGATGGCGGCTTCGGCGGTGTCCTTGGTGTAGCCATTGTTGGCGATCCACGCGCCCTTGAACTTCGCGCGCAGCGCCGCGTAGTCGAACGCGATGTTGTCGCGTGGGCCACCGGTGGCCCCTTCGATGACGTGGATGAAGGCCAGCGGGCCGATCGCGTCCAGGCGCTCGACGGCGCGCTCGAACAGCGGCTGCGGGTCCGAATCGTGGGCGTCGTTGGCCGGGGTCACCGGGGACAGGCGCACGCCGGTGCGCTCGGCGCCGATTTCCGAGGCGATCGCACGCACGACGTCATCGAGCAGGCGGGTGCGGTTCTCGATGCTGCCACCGTACGCGTCGGTGCGATGGTTGCTGCCGTCGCGCAGGAACTGGTCGATCAGGTAGCCGTTGGCCGCATGCACCTCCACGCCATCGAAACCGGCGGTGATGGCATTGCGTGCGGCCTGGCGGTAGTCCTGGATCAACGCCGGGATCTCCTCCAGGTCCAGTGCGCGCGGCACCGAGACATCTTCAAAGCCCTTGGCGGTGAAGGTCTTCGCCTTGGCCTGCAGCGCGCTCGGCGCCACCGGCACCTGGCCTTCGGGCAGCAGGCTGGTGTGCGAAATGCGGCCCACGTGCCACAGCTGCAGCACGATCTTGCCGCCAGTCTCGTGCACCGCATCGGTGACCTTCTTCCACGCGTCGATCTGGGCCTGGTTGTAGATCCCGGGCGTGTCCAGATAGCCCTGGCCGAGCGGGCTGATCTGCGTAGCCTCGGCGATCAGCAGGCCGGCGCTGGCGCGCTGGGCGTAGTACTGGACGGCGAGCGGATTGGGTACTCGGCCTTCGATGGCACGATTGCGGGTCAGCGGTGCCATCGCGATGCGGTTGGCCACCGCGATCGCGCCGAGGCGGGTGGGGGTGAACAACGGGCCGTCACTGGAAGAAGTCATGTGCAATACCTTGGGGGAGGGCGCTGCCGGATGTGCAGCGTGGACAGACAGGATGTGGATGTACGCGAACCAGCATAGGGGCAGCTGCGTTGCAGCGATGGGAAGCATTGTTGCGACGTCCCGCGTGCACGTTCTGTAACGCCTCGCAGGCGTACCGTCGTGCCAGGTGCAGGCGATGCCTGCCGGCAGTTTCCAACCAGAGGTACAACGCGATGATTGATTATCAGCTCACGGGCAAGGTGGCGATCGTGACCGGCGGGGTGTCGGGCATCGGCCTGGCCGCCGCAGAACTGCTGGCCGCGTCCGGCGCGGCGGTGGCGGTGTGGGACCTGAAGGACGACGCGGTGCAGAAGACGGCCGACGCGCTGCGCGCCAAGGGTGCCAAGGCGATCGGCATCGCACTGGATGTCACCGACGAGCAGGCCGTCGAGGCGGCGGTCAAGCAGACCGTGCAGGCCTTGGGCGGCCTGGACATCGCCGTCAACAACGCCGGCATCGGCGGTCCGTCCGCCAGCAGCGGCGACTATCCGGTGGACGGCTGGAAGCGGGTGATCGATGTGAACCTCACCAGCGTCTTCCTGTGCCAGCGCGCGCAGATCCAGGCGATGCGCGCGGCCGGCAAGGGCGGCAGCATCATCAACATGGCCTCGATCCTGGGCCAGGTGGGCTTCAACAATTCGGCCGCCTACGTGGCGGCCAAGCATGGCGTGGTGGGGCTGACCCAGACCGCGGCCTGGGAGCATGCCGGCGACCGGATCCGGGTCAACGCGGTGGGCCCGGGCTTCATCGCCACGCCGCTGCTGGAAAAGATGGACCCGACGGTAAAGAAGGCGCTGGAGGGCAAGCATGCGCTGGGCCGGCTCGGCCAGCCCGACGAGGTGGCGGCACTGGTGGCCTGGCTGGCCAGTGACGATGCGAGCTTCGCCACCGGCACCTATTACGCCATCGACGGCGGCTACCTGGCGCAGTAAGCCGGGTCCCGCACCGGTCATGCGGCAGCCACAACGCCGCATGACCGTGCACGCCTACCTCACGCGTCCCTTCACGGGCTTGCCACGGCGCTCGCGCAAGGCTGGAGCGAACAGGCGAGGACGTGTGGATGGGATGGGAACAGGATCTATCGATATTGCTGCGGATAGGTGCAGCGATGGTGTTCGGCGGGCTGATCGGCATCGAGCGCGAGATGGGCAAGCATGCGGCGGGTTTGCGCACGCACATGCTCATCGCCGGCGCTGCGGCATTGATCGTGGGCCTGGGCGACAGCATTGCCGAACACTTCCAACAGGAGCGCTACCGCGACCTGTTGCAGGTTGATCCGGTGCGACTGATCGAAGCGGTGGTGGCCTGCGTCGGCTTCGTCGCCGCCGGCACCATCCTGCGCGGCACGCGCGATGACCAGGTGAGTGGGTTGACCACGGCCAGTTCGTTGATCATGTCCGCCGCGATCGGCATCGCGGTGGGTATCGGTGAGTACGTGATCGCCATCGGCGTCAGCATCCTGTGCCTGATCGTGCTGGCGGTCTTCAGCCGTGTCGCCAAGAAACTGGAGTCCTCATGAGCAGCGATCGCCCCTTCGAGATCCAACGTATCGACCACGTGGTGCTGCGCGTGCAGGACCTGCCGCGCGCCGTGGCCTTCTACCGCGATGTGCTCGGCTGCACGGTGGCGCGCGAGCGGCCATCACTGGGCATGGTGCACCTGCATGCCGGGGCATCGATGATCGACCTGATCGGCATCGATGGAAAGCTGGGCAAGCCGGGCGGGGCGGCGGCGGGTGCCGAAGGGCGCAACCTGGAGCATGTGTGCCTACGCGTGGAGCCCTTCGATGTGGAGCAGTTGCGGGCGCACCTGCAGACGCACGGGGTGGCATTGAGCGGCAAGCCGGAGAGCCACTTCGGCGCGGAAGGGGATGGGGTGTCGGTCTACCTGCGCGATCCCGACGGCAATGGCGTGGAACTGAAAGGGCCGGCGAGCGACTGCGGCTGCAGTTAATGGTCCTACCAATCACGGGTGACTGCGCTGTGGTTTAATGGGCAGGTGCCGCGAAGTCGATATGCTTCGCGGGCGCCTCCCGGGTAACGCGGATTATTGGTAATACCAATGACGGGGCCCGGCGGGCATCCCGGCCGGTGTCTTCGCGCACCGGCCGCCCTCCGTTTCTGATGAGATCCGCCGATGCAGTCCCGCCACGTCCTGGATGTAACCCCTCCCAGCCATGGACGCACGCGCCTGCCGGTGAGGGCATGAAGGCCGATCGCGTCTCCGACAGGGTGGCCGCGCAGCTGCGCTCGCTGGTCCACGCGCAGCAGTTGCAGCCCGGAGACCGGCTGCCGGCCGAGCGCACGCTGGCCGTGCAGTTGGGCGTGTCGCGCACCGCGCTGCGCGAGGCGATCGCGCAGCTGTCCAGCCAGGGCATGCTCACCGCCCGGGTGGGCGGCGGCACGTTCGTGAGCGAGCCGACGGCGCAGGCGCGCGCGACCATCGATGCACCGTTGCTGCCGTACCTGCCGGTGTTCCAGGGCGATCCAGCCTACCGTTTCGACGTGCTCGAGATCCGCCACGCACTTGAAGGTGCGACCGCCTGGCATGCCGCGTTGCGCGCCACCGATGCCGATCATGCGCGTATCCGCGCCGCGTTCGACACGCTCATGGCCGCGCATGGCCGGGACGATCCGGCGGGTGAGGCGCGCGCCGATGCCGGTTTCCACCTGGCCATCGCCGAGGCGGCGCACAATCTGGTGCTGCTGCAGGTGATGCGCGGCCTGTTCGAGCTGTTGCAGACCAATATCTCGCAGAGCCGCGCCATGCTCTTTGCCTCCCCGCGCACGTCCGAGCCGCTGTCGGCGCAGCACCGCGAGATGATGGAGGCGGTGCTGGCCGGCGACCCCGAGCGTGCGCGTGCCGCCGCGCACGCGCACCTGGAATACGTGCACGCCGCGCTGCGCACGCTCGACGACAACGACGCCCGGCGCGCACGCGCCTCACGGCTCCCTGCTGCCCACCGTTGACCGCCATGATCATCTCCGCCTCCACCGACTTCCGTGCCGCCGCCCAGCGCCGGCTGCCTCCGTTCCTGTTCCATTACATCGACGGTGGCGCGTACGCCGAACACACGCTGCGCCGCAACGTGGCCGACCTGGCCGATATCGCGCTGCGCCAGCGGGTGCTGCGCGACATGGGCGCGCTGAGCCTGGAGACCGAGCTGTTCGGTGAGCGGCTGGCGATGCCGGTGGCACTGGGACCGGTCGGGTTGACCGGCATGTATGCGCGTCGCGGTGAGGTGCAGGCGGCGCGTGCGGCGGCCAGCCGCGGCATCCCGTTCACCCTGTCCACCGTGTCGGTCTGCCCGATCGAGGAAGTGGCCCCGGCGATCGAGCGGCCGATGTGGTTCCAGCTGTACGTGCTCAAGGACCGCGGTTTCATGCGCAACGCGCTGGAGCGGGCCAGGGCGGCCGGGGTGACCACGCTGGTGTTCACCGTGGACATGCCCACGCCGGGCGCGCGCTACCGCGACGCACACTCGGGCATGAGTGGTCCCAATGCCGCGGCGCGGCGCATGCTGCAGGCGCTCACCCATCCGCGCTGGTCCTGGGACGTGGGCCTGCGCGGCCGCCCGCATGACCTGGGCAACATCTCCACCTACCGCGGCAGCCCGACCGGGTTGGCCGACTACATCGGCTGGCTGGGCGACAACTTCGACCCCTCCATTTCGTGGCGGGACCTGGAATGGATCCGCGCGTTCTGGACCGGGCCGATGGTGATCAAGGGCATCCTGGACCCCGAGGATGCGCGCGATGCGGTGCGCTTCGGTGCTGACGGCATCGTGGTGTCCAACCACGGCGGGCGCCAGCTCGATGGCGTGCTGTCCAGTGCGCGGGCACTGCCGGCGATCGCCGATGCGGTCAAGGGCGAGCTGAAGATCCTGGCCGATTCAGGCATCCGCAACGGGCTGGACGTAGTGCGCATGCTCGCGCTGGGCGCCGACAGCGTGCTGCTGGGCCGCGCGTTCGTCTACGCGTTGGCGGCACGGGGCGAGGAGGGCGTGGCCCATCTGCTGGACCTGTTCGCCAGGGAGATGCGCGTGGCGATGACGCTGACCGGCGCCCGCACCATCGCCGAGATCAGTCGCGATTCCCTGGTGGACGCCAGCCGCCGCGCCGCAGGTGCGCCATGAGCGGTGCGGGCGACAGCACGGCGGGATTGCTGGCGCGATTGCGCGACATCGTCGGCGCCGCGCACGTGTTGAGCGGCGACAGGCCGACCCGGCGGTTCCGCACGGGCTACCGTTTCGGCGACGGCCCGGTGCTGGCGGTGGTGCGCCCCGGCACGCTGGTGGAGCAGTGGCGCGTATTGCAGGCGATCGTGGCGGCCCAGGCAATCGTGATCATGCAGGCCGCCAATACCGGGCTGACCGGCGGCTCCACGCCGGACGGCAGCGACTACGATCGCCCGGTGGTGATCATCAACACGCTGCGCCTGACCGGCATCCAGCTGCTCAACGCGGGCCATCAGGTGGTATGCCTGCCCGGCGCCACCCTGGACCGGCTGGAGCAGGTGCTGGCACCGCTGGACCGCGAGCCGCATTCGGTGATCGGGTCGTCCTGCATCGGCGCCTCGGTCCTGGGCGGGGTCTGCAACAACTCCGGTGGTGCGCTGGTGCGGCGCGGGCCGGCCTACACCGAGATGGCGTTGTTCGCCCAGGTGGATGCGCAGGGGCGGATGCAGCTGGTCAACCACCTGGGCATCGCCCTGGGTGATGACCCGGAGCAGATCCTGGACCGGCTGCAGCGCGGCGACTACCGCGAGGCCGATGTCGACAATGCCACGGGACGCGCCGCCGCCGATCCGCGGTACGCCGCGCAGGTGCGCCAGGTCGACGCGCCGACGCCGGCCCGTTACAACGCCGATCCCTCGCGCCATTACGAAGCGGCCGGTTCGGCTGGCAAGCTGGCGGTGTTCGCGGTGCGCCTGGATACCTTCGCGCGCGAGCCGTCGGAGGTGTTCTACATCGGCAGCAACGCGATGGAGGATTTGACCGGGATCCGCCGGCACCTGCTGACCGCCTTCGAGCGCCTGCCGATTTCCGGCGAATACCTGCATCGGGAGGCCTTCGACATCGGTGCGCGCTATGGCAAGGACACCTTCCTGCTGATCGATCGGCTGGGCACGGCGCGGGTGCCGGCGGCATTCGCGCTGAAGAGCCGGATCGACGGGGCGTTCGAGTCGATCGGTCTGCGCGGGGTCACCGACCGGGTGATCCAGGCGCTGGTACGGCGGCTGCCGGACCACCTGCCGCCACGCATGACGCAGTTCCGTGACCGTTACGAGCACCACCTGCTGCTGAAGGTCTCCGCGCTGGATGCGGCGGCCACCGAGGCGTTCCTGCGCAGCTGCCTGGAGCAGCGCGAGGGTGACTTCTTCCGCTGTACGCCCGAGGAAGGACGCAAGGCCTTCCTGCATCGTTTCGCGGTCGCCGGCGCGGCGGTGCGTTATCGCGCGGTGCATCGCGATACGGTGCAGGACATCGTGGCGCTGGACGTGGCGCTGCGCCGCGACGACCGGCAGTGGGTGGAGCAGCTGCCGGCCGAACTGGATGCGCGGCTGGCCGGCAAGCTGTACTACGGGCATTTCTTCTGCCACGTGTTCCACCAGGACTACATCGTACGCAAGGGCGAAGATCCGCTGGCGATCGAACACGCGATGTGGGCGTTGCTGGACCAGCGCGGCGCGGAATACCCGGCCGAGCACAATGTCGGCCACCTGTATCCGGCCAAGCCGGCGCTGGCGGCGTTCTACCGCGGGTTGGACCCCACCAACGTGTTCAATCCCGGCATCGGCCAGACCCCGAAGACGCACGGCTGGGGCGGCTGCAAGCCGTAGCGCCGCCCCCTTGGGGGCCGCGCGGGATCGCCGACGCCGGATGGCGCAGCCACGCGTGGCGTGGCGCTACTCGCAGCGTACGGCGGTGATCACGTTGTCCTTGTCGATGAACACGCGCAGGCGATCCTGGCGGAGGTCGCGGGTGGTGATGGTGCCGGGACCGATCGGATTGACCAGGCCGGCGCCGCTCTGTGCGGAGAGCTTGCGCATGGTGGCTTCGCTGGCCGGCTGGCCGACGGCCCAGTCCAGGCCGCCGCCCTTGCACAGCCCGGGTCCCTTGACCTCCGGTCCGGGGGTGCTGACGCAGGCGCCCAGCGCCAGGCTGGACATGGCGGCGAGGGTGGGGGCCACGAGGCGGGAAAGGGCTGGCATGTGGTCGCTCCTGCGGGGTCTGCTGCCGAAGATACCACCGCCGGCCCCTGCGCCGCGTGGGCGCGGGGCTACACTACGGCCCGTTGGAAACACTCCGGGAGACAGCGCAGTGCTGCACGTGTTCATGCTGGGCGGGCGCCACCCGCAGGCGCGGATCGAAATCCATGACGTGGCCTTCGCCAACGTCGAGCGGATCGAGGACGCCTACCCGCAGCTGCGCCGCGACTGGTTCGGCCAGGCCAAGGGTCTGCACGTGGATGGCTGGCTGGCGGTGGACGGGATCGACGGCTACCAGGTGCGCTTCGGCGATGCCGCGCCGGCGGCAGGCGCGCCGCGGCTGTACTTCGTCAACCTGGGCGGCTACGTGCCGCACTCGCTCGGCGAAGCGCACGACTACCTGCTGCTGGTCGCCGACGACGACGGGGAGGCCCGGCGCAAGGCCCGGCAGCGCCGCGATGCAAGCTGGATCAAGCCGCATACCGACGCCTTGCTGGACGTGGACGACTGCATCGCCATCGACCAGGTCGGCGGCCGCTACGTACAGTTGCTGCCCGGCCCGCACCTGGGCATCGCATTGGCCAGCGACTACATCGTGATCGGCTGACGGGCGCTTACGGGGCGTCGCCGTTGCCATCGTTGTCGCCGTCTGGCACCGGCAGCACCCGCACCGCGTCCCACACGGCGTCCAGGTGCTGGCGGAACGCGATCGGCGCAGCGGCCAGCGCGGGGTCGTCCTGGCGCTCGCCGCCGAACGGTTCCTCCCCGGGGAGGCTGACCAGCGACTCGCCTTCGATGCCGTAGCTGCGCGCGCCGTCGATCAGGGTGATGTGGATCGCCTGCGGGTCCACGCCGCCGCCGCAGAAGGTGTGGCTGGCCAGGGTGATTTCCGCCTGCCCATCGCCGTCCAGATCGGTGGCGCCCACCTGGTCCAGCAGCCAGCCGGCGTCCAGGTCCAGCCCCGGGCAGGGCACGCGGATCTCGCGCTGCCAGCGCTGGCGGTAGCCCGGCGCGTCGGTGCGCTCGAGCAGGGTGGCGCTCAGCACGGCGACGGCGAGGGTGTCGCCGGGGGTGTCCGGGTCGGCTTCTTCGCGGTCGGCGCGTTCCACTACCAGCAGGCCCTCGCCATGCCGATCGCGGAAGCGCACCGGCATGCGCTTCCCGCCCAGGCCAAGCGCCTGCGCCTGGGCGGCGGACAACCCAGGCAAGGTCTGGAAGGCCGCACTGGCGGGCGCAGTCGCGGGCACGGTCGCGGCCCCGGCGGGCACTGTCGCCGGCGCCGGCGGCGGCAGCGGTGCCGCACCACAACCGGCAAGCAGCATCGCCGCGGTGAGTGACAGACAGGCGGGATGCAGTCGCATCCGGAGCGGGTGGGGAAGGGGCATGGGCAATCCGTTGCGTGGCAGCGCCGATGATCGCGCGAACGGTGCCCGGCACGCCAGCATTGCTCCCTCCGAGCCGCTGGCGCATAGTGTCGCGGCAATGTGAAGACGCGATGGATGATGATGATGTTCGAGGGGATGTTCGCAGGCCGCCTGGCCCTGCTGTTGGCTGCTGCCTTGGTGGGCACCTCCGCCGCGTCGGCGGCCGAGCCGCTGGTGGGCGGCTGGCGCAACCTGCATTCGGCCAGTGGGGCCGAGCCGATGCTGCGCGACGTGCCGTTCGCGGTGCTGCCACGCGCGGCGACCGAGGGCGATCGCTTCGCCATCCTGGACCGCGAGTCCAAACGCGTGGTGTGCTGCCTGGTGGTGGACAGCCCGCGGCTGGACGCGATCGCGCTTGAAACCCGCTACCGGCTGCCTGGCGTCTGGATCGCCGACCTGACCGGGGACGAGGCCTACAACCGTCGCCGTGGCGAACCGCACGTCTACGCGATGAAGCGCGTCGACGACCTGGTCGACTATGCCTACAGCGATGCACCCGAGGCCTACAGCGATCTGGGCGGGCTGCTGTTGCCGGCCGATGCCGGCATGGACGCGTCCGGCACGCTCACCCTGGGCGCGGACCGCTACCGCCTGCAGTTCACGTCGCTGCCGTTCGCCGACGAGAACGGTGCGCTCGACCGCTATACCCTGCAGCCCGCCGGCAGCGCCCCGGCGCTGGTGGTGGAAGTGCCGTTCAGTACCTACTGAGCGGGCGAGGGGGTCGATGGTGAGGGTACGTTCGGTGTGGTTGATCGCGTGTGCGTGGCTGGTGGGCTGTGCCACGCCCGCGCCGGTGGCGCCGGCCAAGCCGCCACCGAACCCGGATGCGCTGTGGGGGTTGATCCAGCGCGACTGCATCGGGCCGGGCACGCCCCGGGGCGATTGCCTGGCGGTGGAGACAGCGCCGGCGCGCCGCGACGTGGTGTTCAAGGACGCGCACGGGGACTACCAGTTCCTGCTGATGCCGCTGGACAAGGTGAGCGGCATCGAGAGCCCCGCGCTGCTGCGCGCCGGCGCGCCCAATTACTTCGCCAGTGCGTGGGACGCACGCTGGCGTACCGCGCTGGCGTTGGGACGGCCGTTGCCGCGCGAGGTGGCCAGCCTGGCGTTGAACTCGCCACATGGGCGCTCGCAGCACCAGTTGCACATCCACATCGACTGCCTGCGCGCGGACGTGCTGGCGCAGCTGGCGCGGATGGGGGAGGGCATCGATACGCGCTGGAAGCCACTGCCGGAGCCGCTGCGCGGCCATGTTTACCAGGCGCGCCGCGTGCAGGGGGCGACGCTGCAGGTGGACCCGATCCAGCTGCTGGCCGGTGAACTGGCCGGCGCGCAGGACATGGGCCATTGGTCGCTGGTGGTCAGCGGCGCACACGACCGTGACGGCCAGCCCGGCTTCCTGCTGCTGGCCACGCGCATGGACGAGGCCGCCGGCAACGATGCCAGCGGCGAAGAACTGCAGGATCACGCATGCGCCGCGGTGACCGGTGCGGACGGGCCGCTGGACGGCGTGCGCTGAGCCACCGCATCGCTGGGCTATCATGCCGCCTCTCGACACGCGCCCTGCGGCGCGCAGGATGCGATCCATGGCAAGGAAGCGTGACCCGTTGTTCTCCCGTCTGACCCTGCTCGCGCTGCTTGCGCTGGCCACTGACGCGGCCCTCGCCGCCCGCCCCGCCGATGGGTTTGCCGACCGCGCCGGCAACCGGCTGGAGGCGCTGATCGAGCAACCGGCGACGACCGCGCCGGACGCCGATGATCGCGATGCCTCGCCGCGTTACTGCAGTGCCGACCACCAGTGGTGCGTGCGTACCCGCGCCGATGCCGGGGACGGCACCGCCCAGTTGGAGGTGGAGCATCATGTGGCCGGCGACGCCGAGCCGCGCATGCGCTTTGTGCCGCTGACCGGCCTCACCGAGTCCGGAAGCGTGCGGCCATGGCCGTTCATCGTGCGCATGGCGCCGGGCATCGGTGCGCCGCAGGTGCCGGCCGATCCGGCCCAGGCACAGCTGCAGAACGTGCTGGTCGGCGTGCTCGACGAAGCCACCACCGGCTACTCCGGCGGCGGTGCCAGTGCCTCAACGGTGCGGCTGGCCCGGATCTACCACCAGGACGACGGCGTCCAGGTGGACGCGGACGTGCTGGTCCTGCCCGCTGACGGCAACGCGTCGATCCGGGCCTGTTTCAGCGCAGCCGACACCACGCAGCGGGCGGGTGCCTGCCATGACGAGTACACCTTCTCGGCGGACGTGACGCTGGACCCGGCCGGGCAGGGCATGCCGGTGCTGCGCTACCGCACCACCGCCACCCGCTACCCGGCGGGCGTCTCGCGGCGCGAGGATTCGCTGGCCAAGCCGCCGCTGCGGCGCAAGGACCTGCGTACCGAGACCGTGGCGGCCTGCTCGTTCCTGCGCGTCCTGCACTTCGATGGCGCCCGTTACCAACCCGATTCGCCGTTGCCGGACTGTGCCGATTACACCGGTCTCTAGAGGGCGACGCCGCGGCGCCAATTCAGGCCGGATGCAGGGGCCCTGTTGTCCAGGGCCGCACATTCGTCATGGAGCCACGCTATAGTTGCCGATCAATGCGGTGCCCGCTTTCGCGCCCGGGCTGTCTGGCGCGCCGTACCTGACTTATTCCATGACTGCTGAAACGACTACTCCGCCGGCTCCGGCCCAGGCTTCCAGCCCGCTGTTCTACCGCGAGCCGCTGCCGCTGCAATCGGACAAGCACGCCAACTGGCGCCTGGTGCAGGGCACCGTGTCCTTCGCCGCCGAAACCAACGCCATCCCGGCAGTGGTGGGTGAATTCGGCCTGGCCGCGCAGCACTTCCCGATCCTGTTCACCGGCAACGATGCCGCCCCGATCGTGGCCGTGGGCCTGGCCCGCAACAACCTGTTCATCGACGGCGACAAGTGGGCCCAGGACACCTACGCACCCGCGTACGTGCGCCGTTACCCGTTCGTGTTCATGCAGGGCGAGCCGGACAGCGATTACATGCTGGCGATCGACGCCGGTGCCGAACACGTCAATCAGGGCACCAGCGAAGAAGGCGAGCCGCTGTTCGTGGACGGCAAGCCGACCGAACTGCTCGACAACGCCATGCGGTTCTGCGGCGACTTCACCCGCGAGCATGAGCTGACCCGTCAGTTCAGCGCGGCGATCAAGGCCCAGGACCTGCTGATCGATCGCAGCATCGATGTGACGCTGAACAACGGCGAGCAGATGTCGGTCAACGGCTTCCAGGTGGTGGACGTGGAAAAGCTGGCCAAGCTGCCCGACGACGTCGTCCTGGCCTGGCACCGCAACGGCTACCTGGCGCTGGTGCACCACCACCTGAGCTCGCTGGCGCGCTTCAACGCGCTGGTGCAGCGGCAGAGCCTGCAGGCCGCTGCCAAGGCCTGACCGGCCTGGCAAGGCGTTGCAGTGAAACGGCGGCCGCAGGGCCGCCGTTTCTGTTTTGCATCCCGGCGCGGCCCCGGCGCTGCCGCGGCGCCCGCACTGCGGCTGGTCGGGACCCTGCAGCATCTGCAGCAGCAGCGCGCCGTAGGCGGCGCGGTCGTCGGGAAGAGACACGGGATGGTTCCGCAACGACGTGGCGCCACGTCGACGCAGCAGCCGGCAAGGCATCGCACGCGCGGGCCACGCGCGGCGGGCCTTAGGCGGAAAGCCGATATGCATATCGCGGGCGATCATTTCCGGGGCGGGTGCCCATTCAGCAGACTGGCGCGCCCTCCGGCCCCCCTGCGGCAATGGCTTGCCCGCACCGGAGCGACTCTCCCCATCCTGGAACCTGCATGTCTTTGCTTCGTCGCCCGTTGCGCCTGCGTCCCCTGGTCGTGTCCCTGCTGCCGCTGCTTGGCATCAGCCCGCTGGCGCTCGCCGCCGAGGGCGCCGCCCCCACCGAACTGGAGGCGGTCAAAATCACCGGCTCGCGCATTCCGCGTGCCAGCGTGGAAGGTCCCTCCCCGGTCACCGTGATCACCCGGCAGCAGATCGAGGCGCAGGGCTACCGCAGCGCGTTCGAAGCGCTCAGCGCACTGACCGAGAACACGGGCAGCGTGCAGGGCGAGGACTTCGGCAATACCTTTACTCCGGCCGCCAACACCATCAACCTGCGCGGCCTCGGCCCCAACCGCACCCTGGTGCTGGTCAACGGGCGTCGCCAGTCGGACTACCCGCTGGCCTACGAAGGCTCGGTCAACGTGGTCAACCTGGCCAATATCCCCAGCGCGCTGATCGACCGCATCGAGGTGCTCACCGGTGGCGCGTCGGCGGTGTACGGCTCGGACGCGATCGCCGGCGTGGTCAACATCATCCTGAAGAAGACCTACGAAGGGGTGGGCATCAACCTCAAGGCCGGCACCACCGGGCAGGGCGGCGGCGACAACCAGCGACTGCAGGTGGTCGGCGGCAGTTCGAGCGACCAGTGGGACGCGATCTTCGGCCTGGAGATCGCCAATCGCAAGGCGATCTACGGCTCGCAGCGCGACTTCATGGATTCGCTGACCGACGACCCGCGCGGCGTGGCTCCGTTGCCGACCGCCGTGGCCTATCGGCGCAACGCCAGCACCAGCACCTACATCGACCCGGGCCTGGCCGGCTGCGATGCCAGCGCCGGCCTGTACGGTGGCAGCGTGTTCCGGGCGCAGAACCCGCGGCAAGGCGCGTACTGCGGCAGCAACGAGGCCGCGGCCACCTTCTGGACCGTGCAGACCGAGAAGCGCAACATCGATGCCTACAGCGCGTTGACCTGGCGCCTCAACGACCGCCAGGAGCTGTTTGCCGACGTAGCCATCGGCACTGCGCGCATCTACAACAACACCCGTGCACCCAGCTGGACGTCGTCGCGCAACTATTTCTACAACCAGGCCAGCGGCCAGCTGGAAAGCTGGTATCGCCGTTTCGCGCCGGAGGAGATCGGTGGCGTACAGCGCAACGCCAATCGGTTCCTGGAGACCTCGTGGTCGTTCAACGTCGGCGCGCGCGGCAGCCTGGGCAGCTCGGACTGGGACTATGAAGCGGCCTACAGCCGTTCGCGTTACGAAAACCGCACGCGCCGCCCGGTGCTGCTGGCCGGCATCAACGACTACCTGCTCGGGCCGAAGCTGGGCACCCGCAACGGCGTGGATGTGTATGCCCCGGACCCGGCGCGGCTGTACCAGCCGTTGACCCCGAACGAGTACGCCGACCTCTCGTCCACCCAGGAAAGCCGCAACGCGGCGTGGCTGCAGGCGGCCACCTTCAGCGTCAACGGGCAGCTGTTCGATCTGCCCGGTGGACGTGCCGCGCTGGCGGCGGTGCTGGAAGCGGGCAGCCAGGGCTACAACAACCGGCCGGACCCGCGCCTGGCTACCGGCGAATTCTGGAACACCAGCGCTGGCATCCCGGCCGGCGGCGAGCGTGACCGCTATGCGGCCGGCGTGGAACTGCAGCTGCCGCTGCTGGAACGCCTGACCGCCACGGTGGCCGGTCGTTACGACCAGTACCGCGCGGCCGGCGACCACATCGGCAAGGCCACCTGGAGCGCCGGGCTGGAGTTCCGCCCGATCGACACGCTGCTGCTGCGCGCGAGCGCGGCCACCAGCTTCCGCGCGCCGGACATGAACTACGTGTTTGCCAGCGAAACCCGCGGCTACAACCCGGGCATGACCGACTACTGGCGCTGCCGCAGTGCCGGCCAGGCGTACGACGACTGCGACTACAGCGGCCTGTCCATCGACTACACCAGCGGCGCCAATCCGCAGCTGCAGCCGGAGACGGCCACGTCCTATGGCGCAGGGTTTGTGTGGTCGCCATCGCCGAATGTCGACTTCACCGCCGACTACTACGACATCCGCATCGACCAGGAAGTGACCAACCTGGATTCCTCGCGGATCCTGCGCGACGAAGCCGATTGCCGCCTCGGCCAGACCGTGGGCGGGGACGCGCGCGACATCAACTCGGCGCAGTGCCAGGACGCGCTGTCGCGGGTGATCCGCAACCCGGCCGACGCCGCGGTGCAACCCAACCAGGTGGTGCGCGTGTTGATCAACCCGATCAACGCCGCCTCCGAGTCGGTGCGCGGCATCGACCTGAAGGCGAACACGCGCTGGGATGCCGGCCGTTACGGCCAGTTCTCCGCGCGGCTGGCCTATTCGCTGGTGATCGACCACGAGTACCGCCAGTTCGCCGAGGACGAGGCGATCGACCAGCGCAACTCGCTGGATTCCTACCAGTGGCGCAGCAAGGTCAACGGCAGCGTGACCTGGGCGATCAACGACTGGACCGCCACCCTGTACGGCATCCGTTACGGCTCGCTGCCCAAGACCGATGGCAGTGGTCGCATCGCCCCTTACATGACCTACAACGCCAGCGTGTACCGCAGGCTCACGGACAACGCGAACGTGGGCCTGATCGTCAACAACCTGCGCGACAGTCGGCCCCCGGCGGACAGGAACGGTGGGGGCTGGCCGTTCTATCCGGTCGGCAACTACGACCCGTATGGTCGTCAGCTGTGGCTGGAGTTCGATTACCGCTTCCTGTAATCGACGCGCCGCTGTGATCGCAGCAGAGACCCGGCATCGCCGGGCCTCTGTGTGCGCAGGTTGGGTCCAGGTGCGACATCCACCGCCACCCGGTGACGGCAGCAGCGACATCGACAGGGCAATCAGCACGCCGGTGTCGCGGAGTGTGTCCAGCCACGCGGCATCCACGTGCAGCGTCGGGGTGCTCCATGCCGTCGTGCAGCCGATGACGCAAACGGCGCGGCGTGGACGGCGCCATCTGCGCTATTGTCCGCGTTCGAATCAACGATCCGGACGCCGCTGCATGCCCATTACCTACCGCACCGCCATCGCCGACGATGCCGCCGATTGCATCGACCTGCGCGGTCGTACCCGCGAGAACGCATTCTCGGCGGCGCAACTGGCGGCGCTGGGCATCACCGTGGAGAGCTGGGCGGAGGGCATCGCGCAGGGTGGGTTTCCCGGCCACGTGGCCGAGGTCGACGGGCGCATGGTCGGCTACTGCTTCGGTGATCGCGACAGTGGCGAGATCATCGTGCTGGCGTTGCTGCCGGACTGGGAGGGCAAGGGCATCGGCAAGGCGCTGCTGGCGCGGATGGTCGAGGATTTCCGCGGCTGGGGATTCGCACGTCTGTTCCTGGGGTGCGCGGCCGATCCCGCGGTGCGCTCGCACGGGTTCTATCGCCACCTGGGATGGCGGCCGACCGGGGAAATCGATGACCTGGGCGATGAGATCCTGGAGTTGCGCCTGGCAGTGTGATCGTTTCGATGTTTGAGGTCGGATAGTCCGCACGGCGCGGTAGGTGCAAGGCCCGCCGCCGCGGAAACGCCACGTGCGTCGCGGTAGCGGCAGTGCGTACGCGGGATGCTGGCGGCAGGTCAGGGAGACTGCCGATGCCATCGCGATCTACAGCACGACCCGTTGTCTGCTTCTTGCTTTGGACGCTTGCGCTGATGCCCGCAGGCTCAGCAGCGCCGGCGCCCACGCCCGAAGTGCAGCAGATCCATAAATGCCGGGTGGATGGTGTGGCCACCTTCCAGCGCCATGCCTGCGCCGACGGCCAGGCCGAGCAGGCCTGGGAGGTGGACGTGGTGCCGGCCGAGCGCCGG
Source organism: Stenotrophomonas sp. Steno-Z1 (assembly GCF_056393175.1). Lineage (NCBI taxonomy): Bacteria > Pseudomonadati > Pseudomonadota > Gammaproteobacteria > Lysobacterales > Lysobacteraceae > Stenotrophomonas > Stenotrophomonas sp. Steno-Z1. Next base: position 1,215,170 of record NZ_JBWJPB010000001.1, read on the forward strand.
CACGCGGCACGGATCGAGGCGATTCGCCGCGAGTTGCTGGCGCGCAAGCGGGCGCTGGAGGCCGAGCGCGCGCCACCGCATCAGCATCAGCATCGCCGGCCACGCCCGGCACGCCGTGACGGCAGTGCGCCCAGGCGGCGCGCACGGGCAACGCCCGGCGCGGTCATTTCGCTGCATCAGCAGCCGCGCGCGTGCGCAACGGCCCGAGGCCAACGTGAGCGGGCGTACGCCCGGGCAGGGATGACGCGCCGCTTCGCGCTGAGCCGGCAGATGGACGACCGCGTGTACGCCGCGTGCCGGTGACGGGCCACGGGTTCAGGGCGTACGGGGCAGCGGCCGGGTCATCAGGTAGCGCGCCAGGGCATCGAAGGCGGGCAGGGTGGTGGGGTCGTTGGCCGCGTTGCCCGCGGTGGGATGGGAGCCAAAGCGGGCGATGACCACCTTGGCGGTCGGATCGATGTACAACGCCTGGCCGTGCACCCCCCGTGCCATGTAGGCACCGTGGTCGTTATGGCTGACCCACCACATGCCGCGATAGCTCCAGCCCGGCAGCAGCGGATAGCCAGCCTTGGCGAAGGCCCGTTTGTCGCCGCCGGCACGGATGCGTGCGATGGCGGCGGCGGGCACGATCTGCTGGCCATTGGCGCGGCCGTCCTGCAGCAGCACCTGGCCGAGCCGCGCCAGGTCGCGCAGGCCGGCATTGAAGCCGCCGCCGGCGAACGGCGTACCGGTGGAGTCGACGGTGTAGTAGGCGTCCTGCTCGGCACCGAGGCGCTTCCAGATGCGCTCGGACAGCAGGGTGGAGACCGGCGTGCCGGTGCGGCGGGCGATGATCCAGCCGAGGGCGTCGGTGTTGATCGTCTTGTAGCCGAATGCCTGGCCGTGGCGGCCCTGCTTCTGCACGGTGGTGAGGTAATCGTAGTAGCTGCGCGGCCCGGTGTAGCCGGGTGCGGGTGGCAACGTGCTGCCGGCGGCCGAGAACTGCCAGACCTCGGCGTTGGGGTCGGCGTAGTCTTCGCTGTAGCGCAGCGCGGTGGTCATCTCCAGCACCTGCCTGACCGTGGCGTCGGCGAAGGCGCTGTGGGCCAGTTCGGGGATGATCGCGCCGACCGTTTCGTTCTCGTCGATCACCCCCTCGGCGACCAGCATCTCGCCGAGCAGGCCGGTGATCGACTTGGTGACCGACATCGCGCCGTGCTGGCCATCGGCCTGCAGGCAGCCGGCATAGCGTTCGTAGACCACCGCGCCGTCGTGCAGCACGACGATGCCGTCGGTGTAGTTGGCCTGCAGCGACTGCGCCCAGGTCATCGTGGCGTGCGTGTTCAATGGCGTGAACAGCAGCGCATCGATGGCGGGATCCGACTGTTGCGGCAGCGGTGAGGCCGCGCCGCTGCCTCGGCTGACACCGACCGTCGGCATCAACTGGCGGAAATGGCAGGCGGTCCAGCGCAACTTCGGGAAGCTGAAGTAGTCGTCGTCGGTGTAGCGGATGCGCTTGGCCTCCGGCGGCGGGAAGCCCTGCATCCAGCCCAGCGCCTGCGGGTCGGAGGCGGCGGCGTCCAGGGGCGGGGTAGTCCTTGGCGCGGCATGCGCCACCGGGAACAAGGCGAGCGCGGCCAGCAGTGCCGCCGCGCGGGCCAGGGGCAGGTGCGAACGGGTCCGGCGGGCCGGTGCGGTGGTCGCCATGGCCATCTCCTCATGCGAGCGCAAGGATTCCTGCGGTTACCCGAGAGGGTACTGCACCACGCATGCCAGCGGGCAGCGCGGCCAGGGCGACGCGGAAGCGGCTGGGGCGCGGGAAAACGCGGCGGGGGCGCGCGCGTGCGGCAGGCTCCCTGCGCTGCAGGGAGCCGCCTGGCTTACGGGTTGCCGGTGGTGCCGGCCGGTGCCGGGGCCGCAACCGGTGCGCTGCCTTCCGGCGGCGGCAACGACAGCTCCGGGTTGCCCTGCTGGGCCTGCAGGGCCTGGATGCGCTGGTTGAGCGCGTCGAGCTGGCTGTGGGTGCTGCGCAGGTCGGTGCTCAGCGAGACGGCCTGCTGCTTGGCCTGCTGGATCGAGCTGCTGACCTGCAGCGACTGCTGGCGCTGCAGCTCGGCTTCCTGCTGCAGGCTGCGCAGGCGTTGTTCGTTGAAGGCGACCAGGTTCTCGGTGTAGCGCTTGCCGGCTTCCAGGCGGGTGGTGTCGATGTACACCTGGGCCAGTTCCTCGGTCTGCTGCACGAAGGTGCGGTAGACCTTTTCGGCGTTGTCGACCGAGTCGGTCTTGATCACGCGCCAGAAGTCCTTCTCATGGAACAGCGCCGCGTAGTACTGCAGCGTGGCGGTGTTGAACAGCAGGCTGGCGCCGTAGCTGCCGTTGTAAGTGGTGCGCAGTTCGGTGAGCTGCTGCGAATCCATCAGCTGGCGCAGTTCGTCCACGCTGTTGCGGACCACCGGTGCGCTGCGCGCGGGTTCCGCAGGCTCCCCCTTGGGCGCGCGCGCGGCGAGCGCCTGCGGCGCGATGCCTGCTGCCACCACCATCAGGCTGGTGGCCAGGAACGTCCGGCCACGGGATACCACTGCTTTTCTCTCTCGCATCATCAGGCCGTCCACGAATGGCTCAATCGGTGAAAGTTCGTCTGTGAAATTCCAGTCCCCGCGGCAGTCTAGCATGCAGTCCACGCGCTGCCGCCAGCGCGCGGGGAGGGGTCAATAGACCAGCTGGGCGGGGGTGCACTGCACCGCGTGCAGGTGCACATCGGTGCGCCCCAGCTCCAGTCCCAGCACCCGTGCCAGGGTCTGGGTGAGGAGGGTGCCGACGCCGTTGAGCAACGGCTTGAGCAGGCCCTCCAGCACCGGCCGCAGCAGGGTGCAGAGCAGGCCGCTGCAGGCCACCGTGTTGGTGCTCGGGTCGGTGATGCCGCCGTTGCCCTGGTAGCTGTCCAGCAGCCCCGCATCGGCGGTCTGCAGGTACGAAGCGAGGTTGCCCTTGACGCAGTTGTTGTAGGACAGCAGCACGCTGACCAGGCCACTGCAGCGGTTGATCACCAATCCGCCGAGGACGGTGCCGAGCAGACCATCGAGCGCGCCAAGGCCCTGGCCGGTGACCGTGACCCGGTACGCTTCCCACACCGAGCCATCGCGGTAGCAGGTGGCCAGCCCGAGCAGGCCGCAGGCGTACGGCACGCCGTTCTTGACCTGCCAGTCGCCGAAGCGCTGGATGCCCAGGCTGGTGGATCCATCGCGCAACAGCGCGATGCTGGCGTCCACGTCGAACTGGCCGTTGCTCTTGCGGGTGGCCATCAGGAACTGGTCGGCCAGCTGGCTGGCGGTCTCGGCCTTGTCCATGCCCTTGGGGGCCGGGTTGAGCACGCCACCGAGCACGCGCAGCAGTTCGCGCACCAGGTCGTTGACGGCGTTGCCGATCTGCGCGCCGTTGATCCAGGTCGATCGGGTGTCGCCCGGTGACAGGGTGACGGTCTCGTCGTGGGTGAGCGCGTTGAGTGAGATGCGGTCGTTGATCAGCGGCGCGCCGAGCAGGGTGAGCAGTTGCTCGTTCTGCAGGCTGGCGTCGCAGACGTTGCGCCTGGAGAACTGTGAGGCCGCATCGACCTTGCCTACGCACGCGCGCAGCACCGAGGACTCGACGCGGATACTGGCGGTGGCCGGCTGCGCGGCGCATTGCAGGCTGGTGAGCGTCCCCATCGCATTGGTGACATCGGCATACACCGGCAGGCGCAGGCGGATGCCGAGCAGGCTCAGTACCCGACCCACGCCCAGGACGAAGTTGTTGCTGTCGATGTCCAGGCTGACCCGCACCTGCGCGTTGTAGGCGCGCGCGCCGACGCCGCCGATGGCGATCGAGGGTGGCTCGATGATCGCCGCCTTGGCCTGCACCAGGCCGAGGATGTTGAGCTGGTTGACCGCCACGCCCTTGCCGCCGTTGGCGATGCTGATGCTGGTGGTGATCAGGTCCAGCGCGTTGACCTCGGCCTGCAGGGCGGCCGAGGCCGGGCCGTCCGGGGCGACGATGCTGCCGAACAGGCCGCTGCCGGCCGCGTTGCTGCCCAACTGGACGTTGAGCTGGTCGACGTCCAGCTGCGCGCCGAGCGCATCGCGCAGGGCCCGCAGGTCGACGTTGGCCACGCCGCTCTGCGCCAGCACGCTGGCGGTGGCGTCGAGCAGTTGGCCGAGGGAGACCTTGTGCGCGGCCAGCAGCGCGTTGAAGTCGCCGATGCTGATGTTGGCATCCACCGGAATGCCCAACGCCTTGAGCAGGCCCCCGGGGGTGACCTTGGCCTGGGCCAGGCCGTCATAGCCGAGCAACGTGGTCTGGTCCAGGTCGACCCCGACCAGCTTGAGCACGCTCCCGAGCGGCGTGGTGCCGTTGACCCGCAGCAGCTGCGAGCCGACGCTGAACACCGCCAGCGGCGGCGCCCGGGTGGCCACGGCCTGCGCACTCACCTGCGGCAGGCCGCGGGACGGGCCGAAGAACGGCAGCACGGGACGTTCGGCGATCACCTTGACCGCGTTGACCGTAGTGCTGTCGATGAAATGGTCGCTGCTGGCGTGGGTCGGGTTCCAGTCGCCGCAGCGCACGCGCAGGGTGCCGGCGAAGCGGTTGGCCTGCAGCGCGTTGCCACGGGCGGCGCTGTTGTCGGTGCGGTCGGCGCTGCACAGGTCCAGGCGCTGCGCGCCGGCCAGGGCGGCGAGGTCGGCGATCTTCTGCACGTCGCGCTTGGCCCAGTACAGGTAACCGACCTCGACCAGGCCGAGCATCGCGACCAGCGCGACCATGATCACCATCATCGTCACCGACATCCCGCCACGCTGGCGCCGGCGCGACGCCGAGCGGATGGCAGGGGTGCACTGCGGGCGGCTCATGGGCTCAGTCTCCGCTGCCACTGCCGATGCCATCCCCGGTGATGTCCTTGCGCACGCTGGTGTCGAGGAATTCCGGGATGGGGTGGGTGAAGCTCTGCAGGTAGCGCGCGTAGCTGAGCGAGGCCTGGTCGCCGAGCATGGGCAGGTGGGCGCCGGCCTGGGCGCCGCTGGCCTGGAGGCGCAGCAGGGCGCGGGTGGTGTCGCCGATCTGTGGGCGCGGTGGCGGTGCCAGCGGCGCGGGCGCGGGCATCGGGGTGGCCGGTGGCACGGGCGGCGATGTCGGCACCGTGGCCGGCACCTCGGTGCGCGGCGCGGCGGTGTCGCCGAGCATCTGCCCGGTCAACGGACGCTGCTGGGCAGGTGCGAGCGCGCAGGCCAGCAGGCAGCCCACGGCGATCGACAGACGCATGGCGGGCGAGGCGAAGGCGTTCATGGGGTGCTCTCGTGGGCGGGATCGGCGCCGCCGAAGCGTTCCAGCATCGACGGGGCGAGGCGCGCATCGGCGCGCGGGGGGCGGGCCGCGGTGGCGGCAACCGGCGCGCCCGGGCGGGCCGGTTCGCTGACCGGTGCCGGGGCGGCGGGCGGCACGGTGGCGGGTGGCTGCCGCAACTGTTGGGCGAGCCGCTGCACTTCGTCGCGCGCGGCGGCAGGCAGTGCGGCGCTGCGCATGATCTGGTCGGCCATCGCGGTGTCGTTGCGCAGCAGTGCCCACACCGCCAGGTTGGCGTTGGCCTTGACGTTGCCCGGGGCCAGCTCGGCAGCCTTGGCCAACGGTTCGCGGGCCTGGGCCAGGTGGCCGGCGCGCAGCCGCGCGAAGCCGAGGTCGCCGAGGTAGTCGGTGTTGAGCGGCTGCAGCTGCACGGCGCGTGCCAGGCTGGTTTCGGCTTGCGCCGCATCGCCCGCACGGGCCGCGATCAGGCCCAGCCCGTGCCATGCCGCGGCGCCCTGCGGGCCGTTGGCCAGGCTGGTGTACAGGCTGCGGGCCGCGTCCACCTGTTGGGTTTCGCGCAGGCCATCGGCCTGCAGCAGGCGCAGGGCAGGGCTGTCGCCATAGCGCTGGCGGTAGGCATCCACGTGCGCCAGCGAGGCGAAGTACGCCCCCTGGCGCTGCATCTGGCCGATCAGGTCCAGGTACATGCGCTTGTCGTCCTGCGGCGGTGTCTCCAGCGGCGCCAGGCTGAGCGGGTCGGGGCGGTAGGCGGTGTGCGCCGACCCGCAGGCGGTGCACAGCACCAGCGTGGTGAGCAGCAGCCCGAGATGCGGCAGGCGATTCGGCATGGTGGTCATCCCAGTCGGTTCACGGCGTTGGCCAGCGCGATGATCGCCGGGCCGGACAACACCAGCATCAGGGCTGGCAGCAGGGTCAGCATCATCACCACGGTCATCTTCACCGAGAGCTTGCCGACCTTTTCCTTCAGCGTTGAACGACGCTGTTCGCGCAGGCGCACGCTGAACTGGCGCAGCGGCTCTTGGACCGCGCCGCCATGTTCATGCACCTGCAGCATCAACTGCACCAGGCTGCGCAGGTCTTCGTCGTCGAACGATTCGGCCAGCCGGCGCAGCGATTGCTGGCGCGTGCGGCCGTGCATGTAGGCGATGTTGGCCTGCTGGATTTCGCGACCGAGCACCGGGATGGCGCTGCGCAGCTTGTCGCCGAGCGTCTGCAGGCTCTGGTCCATGCTGAAGCCGACGCCCTGCAGCAGGCGCAGCAGGTCGATCAGCAGCGGCAGTTCGGCCGAGACGCGCTTGCGCAGGCGCGTGGCCCAGGCGCGCAGCGCGAATTTGGGCAGCAGCACGCCGGTGCCCAGTGCGCCCAGCATCACCACCAGGCGGCTGAGGCCATCGCCGCGATAGAACAGCATCGCCAGCACCAGGCACAGGACGGCCAGCAACAGGCGCAGCGCGAGGAAGCTGGCGGTGCCGGCACGCGTGTGCCAGCCGGCCTGGTCGAGCAGCAGGCGGTCCTCCGGCGCAAGCAGGGCCGCCTCGAGGCGACCACCGTTGAAGCGCTCGCCCAGGCTGGCCAGCCACGCCCAGCCACGCGGGCCCGCGTCGGCGGTGGTGGGGGTGTTGGCCGCGGTGGCCGCGGTGGCGGCCGTGGCGACCGTGGCGGCATCGCGGGGGGCCTCCTCGCGGTTGCGCAAGGCGGTCTGCAGGGTGGCGGCGGTGCGCTGCTGCTGACCGCTCAGCCACAGCCCGGCCATGCCGAGCAGGCCCACGCCGAGGGCGAGCAGGAGCAGGGCGAGGATGAGCAGGCTGTCGGCGCTCATAGCGAGCGCGCCAGCCGATACAGCAGGAAGCCGCCCACCAGCTCCAGCAGCAGCGCGGCGCCGAGGATGCGATGGCCCAATGGCGCCTGCAGCACCGGCTCGAAGAAGTCCGGGCTGACGATCGCCATCAACAGCGCCGACAGTGGCGGCAGCAGGCCGAGTACCCAGGCGGACATGCGCGTCTCGGCGGTGGTGGCCATGAGTTCCTGGCGGGCCTGGTCGACATCGCGCATGAAGTCGCTCATGCGCTGCAGGATCTGGTCCGAGCGGCCGCCGATGCGGATGCTCACCCCCAGCACCACGGCCAGGACGTCCAGCACATCCAGCCGGTACGGTTGCGCGGCCTGGCTGAGCGCGCGATCCAGGTCCAGGCCACTGCGGGTGCCGGACAGGGTGTCATCGAGCAGGCCACGCAGCGGCATCGGGACCTGCTGGCTGGCAGTCTGGAAGGACATCTGCAGGCTGTTGCCCAGCCCGGTCAGGCGCACCAGGTTGTCGAGGAAGTCGGGCAGTTGGCGCAGCAGGCGCCGTTGCAGGCCGAGGATGCGGCGCGACACCCACAGCCCGAGGACCAGCGCATACAGGCCCAGCGCGATCGGCCAGACCCAGCCGGTGCCGATGCGTGCCGCCGCCGCCCAGGCCAGCAGCACGCCGCCCAGCGCCCACAGGATCGGCAGCCGCCAGCCGGTGCGCAGCGCGGCGCGTTGCAGCAGCGCGTCCCAGGGCAGGGTGTCGGGGCGTGCGGCGGCGGGCGGCGTTGATGCGGCCGCGGCCGGACGTGCCGGCATGCCGGCCAGCAGCGGCGTGGCCGGATGGGCGGCCAGGCGGTGTTCGGCGTGCTGTAGCGAGGCACGCTGGCGTTCGCGGCGGGCCGCGCCCCACCACAGTTCGATGGCCACCGCCACCAGCACCAGGATCGCACTGCACAGCAACAGCACCGTGGTCATGCTCAGTAGCCTCCGTCCAATGCCTCGCGCAGCTGGCGCCGGAATGGCTCCAGCTTGTGCGAGTGGGGATGGAAGCCAAGTCCGACCCAGCGGTCGTGCTCCCGGCCGTCGGCGTCGATCTGGATTTCGTGGCGGAACATTTCCTGGGTGCTGATCAGGTTGTCGCTGACCCCGGTGATTTCCGTGATCGACACCAGCACCCGGCGACCGCTGCCCAGCCGCGAGATCTGCACGATGAAGTCGATCGCGCTGGCGATCTGCCGGCGCAGGCTGTCCTCGCTGCCCTGGAAACCGGCGAACCCGGCCAGCATCTCGATGCGGTACAGGCAGTCGCGCGGCGAATTGGCGTGGATGGTGGCCATCGAGCCGTCGTGGCCGGTATTCATCGCCTGCAGCATTTCCAGCACTTCGGCCCCGCGCACTTCGCCGACCACGATGCGGTCCGGGCGCATGCGCAGGCTGTTGCGCACCAGATCGCGGATGCTTACCGCGCCCTGGCCATCGGCACCGCCGATGCGGCTTTCCAGGCGCACCACGTGCGGGTGGTTGAGCGAGAGCTCGGCGGTGTCTTCCACGGTGATGACCCGCTCGTCGGCGGGGATGTAGCTGGCCAGCGCGTTGAGCAGCGACGTCTTGCCCGAGCTGGTGCCGCCGGAGACCAGGATGTTGCAGCGGCCCAGCACCATGGCATGCAGCAGCGCCTGCATGGCGCGGTCGAAGGTGCCCATGCGCAGCAGTTCGTCGGGCGTGAACGGGTCCTTGCGGAACTTGCGGATGGACACCATCGGGCCATCGACGGCCAGCGGCGAGATGATCGCATTGAGGCGGCCGCCGTTGGGCAGGCGCGCATCGACCATCGGGTTGGATTCGTCCAGGCGGCGGCCGAGCGGGGCCAGGATGCGGCGCAGGATGCGCAGCAGGTGGCTGTCATCGCTGAAGCGCTGGGTGGCGCGCACCAGGCGGCCGCCCTGGGAGACGTGGATGTCCTTGTAGCCGTTGATGAGGATGTCTTCGATGCTGGGATCGTGCAGCAGGTCGTCCAGTGGACCGAAGCCGGTCAACTCCTTGACCAGCGCGCCGGCGACGATGTCCATCTCGGCTTCGTTGACCGGGATGCGCCATTCCTGCACGAAAATCGCGGTCTGGGTGTGCACGTAGCGGGCCACCGTATCCGGTGCCCACGCATCGATGTCGATGCGTTCGTCCTCGATGCTGTTGAGCAGGTGCTCGTGGGCGGCCACCAGCACCTTTTGGTATTCGTCGGACTGGGCGAAGGGGGGCGGCGCGGCATCGACCGCGGGGGCGGCCTCGTTGCGCGCGTGCAGGGGAGCGAACGGCGTCACTTTGTCTTCCATGGGAGACCACTCAGGCGGAGGACGAGTTTTTCCCGCCAGCCACGGGGCAGGGCGCCGGCGAGTGCCGGGTCCAGCCGCGCCAGCAGGGGAGTCAGGGCACGCAGGTAGGGATCGCGCGGTGCATCCTGCAGCAGCAGGTGGCCATGGTTGGCGCTGGCGCGCAGGCGGTGGCAGTCGGGCAGGGTCGCCAGCAACGGCAGCGCGAAGCGCTCGGCGATCTGGGTCGGCGCCAGCCCGCCCGCCTCATCGTGGCGGTTGACCACCAGCTGCAGGCGGGCGTCGCGCGCACCGAGCGCTTCGAGTTGCCTGAGCGCCAGGTCCAGCGAGACCAGCGTGCCGATCGCCTGGTCGACGACCAGCCAGATCTCGTCGGCGCTGTTGAGCAGCGAGCGCGGAATCTGTCGCACCGGCGCCCCGCCGAGCTCGCACAGCACGGTGTCGAACACGCCGCGCAGGCGCTGCACCAGCACCGCCGGATCGGCGACCGGGCCGCCCTCGCTGCCGGCCGGCTGGCCGAGCAGGGTCAGCCCGCCCGGGTGCCGGGTCATCGCGGTCCGCGCCAGGGTGGCATCGATGCGCGTGGCATTGCGCAGCGCATCCTCGTAGTGGAACTGGCTGTCCACGTTGAGGTACAGCGCCGCATCGCCGGCCGGCTGGCCGAGGTCGAGCAGCAGCAGGCTGTTGTCGTGCTGGGCCGGGTCGGCGTCGGCGGTGGCGGCGCCGCCCGGGTGGCCGAGCTGTTGCGCCAGTACGCCCAGATGCACGGCCAGGGTGCTGCTGCCCACGCCGGCGCGCACGCCCAGCACCAGCACCAGCCGCGCCTTGTGCGCAGGCTCGGGCGCCACGCTGCGGATGGGTGCGGCACCGCCGGCGCGGCGCAGCACCGTATCGATATCGGCGGTGGCGGCATCCAGGTCGAGGATGTCGCGCAGGCCGGCGCGCAACGCGGCGACCACGCCGTCAAGCTGGTCGGGGGCGGTGGAGCCGACCGCCACCAGGGCCAGGTCGGGCACGCTGCGCTGCAGGTGCCGGGTGAGATCGGTGGATGCCGCGGCCTGTTCGCGCCGGAAGTCGAGCAGCACCACGCAGGTGCCGCTGCGCCGGTGCGCATCCAGCGCGATGCTCGAACCGCGGCTGTCCTCCCAGTGCACGCGGGTGCCGACCGGGAGCCGTGGGCCGAGCGTTTCAAGCAGCTCGGGGCTGGGCGCGACCAGGACCAGTGTCATCGGCGGCGCCATCGGATGCAGCAACGGGATGGGGGCGGAAGACATGGGGAAGGGGCTCCTGGCATCGGCTCAGCGCGAGAAGCCGGGCAGCTGGTCCGACGATGCCGGGCTGAGCAGCCACGCACCCCAGACCGGCAGGTTCGGCTTGACCTCGCGGTCGCCGGGCAGCGGCACCACGGTGTCGCGCGCCAGCGGTTGCACCAGGCGCGGGGTCACGATGATCACCAGTTCCTTTTCCTCGCGTTTGTAGTTGAGGCTGCGGAAGAACGACCCGATGATCGGCAGGTCGCCCAGCAGCGGGATCTTGTCGACGCTGGAGCTGACCGTGTTGCTGACCAGTCCGCCGATCACGAACGTTTCGCCGTCGCCCAGCTCGACGGTGGTGTCGGCACGGCGGGTAGTGATCGAGGGAATCTGCACGCCGTTGTAGGAGATGCCGGCGGCGTAATTGAGGTCGCTCGCCTCCGGAGCGACCTTCAGCGCGATCCGGTCCGGGCCGAGCACCGTCGGGGTGACGGTCAGGCCGATGCCGAACGGCTTGAAGGTGATGGTGGTGGTGCCCAGCCCCTGCGGCTCGAGGATCGGCAGCTCGCCGCCGGCCAGGAAGCTGGCGCTCTGCCCGGACAGCGCCACCAGCGTGGGCTCGGCCAATACGCGTGCCATGCCGTTGCTCTGCAGCAGGTCGATGTTGGCATCCCAGCCGTGGGTGAGTGACTTGAACACCAGCCCGAACGCGGATGACAGCGGGTTGTTGACCACCGGGACGTCGGGGTCGGTGCCGATCGGCGCCACGCCGGGCAGGGTGCCGCCCGGGCGGGTGATGCCGTAGAAGAAGCCGTTGTTCTGGTTGGCGAAGCTCATGCCGATCTGGCGCAGTACCGACTTGTTGAACTCCACCACCTTCACGTCCACCTGCACCACGCCGCCGCTGGCGATGGTGGAGACATCGGCGAGCTGGCCGTCCTTGCCCAGCGCCATGCTGGCGGCCTTGCGGCTCTGCTCATGGTCCAGCAGGCCTGCCGCACTCCCTTGCAGCAGGCCCTGACCATCCTGCAGGGTGACCTGCAGGCCCTCCGACGGTGGCAGCGCCCCCTGGACCGCGCTGCGCACGTCGATCTGCATCCGTTGCGGCTCGCTCTGCTGGCGGCGCCAGACCAGCAGCGTGGTGGTGCCCGGTGCCTTGCCCACCAGCAGTGCCTGGCGCGGACCGCGCAGCATCACCACGTCGGCCACGCTGGGGTCGGCGATGGCGACCCGCTCGAGGTCGGCCGGCAGCGTCCACGGGCGTTGTTCGCGCGTCTGCAGGACCACATCGGCATTGGCCATGCCCAGCACCGGGCTGCCCCCGAGCACCAGCGCCAGCAGCAGGCGCGTGGACCAGCGGTGCGTGGGACGGTGCAGGCGGGCGGGGCGTGGCGTCATGGAGGGTCTCGGCATGGCTCACGGAGAGCCGCTGTGGGAGGAAACATCGCCGCGGATGATCTCGACACCGCGATCGAGCCGTGGGGCAGTGCGCGGTGCGCTGGCCCGTGGCGGCGCCGCCGCACGCGGGGCGCGGACGCTGCTGCGACCGGCCAGGGCATCGCTGTCCAGGCCGGCGTAGGCGTCGTTCTCGGGCGAGGCCAGGGCGAGGCGTTGTTCGGGGCTGAGTTCGCGGCGCGGGTTGAGCACGCTGGCGGGCGGGGCGAACAGGCTCTGGTCCGGCTGGCCGACATCGGCCGGATTGCGCAGGGCCAGGAACAAGCGACCTTGTTGCGCGCCGAGCAGCAGGCGGTTGGCGTCGGCCACCGGCACCGCCAGCACCGCACTGCGGATCGGTGCATTGGTGCTGGTGCTGCTGGCGCTGCTCGACGCACCGCCCTGGATATCCTGGGCCCGGCTGTCGTTACCGGCGGCGGCAGTGGGGTCGTCCGCACCGGTGGCAACCGGTTGTCCGGGTACCGCATCGGCGGCGCCGTAGCTAAGCACGCGCAGCCGCGACAGCAGCAGGCGCGCCTGGGCCTGGCCATCGGTGTTCATCCCCGGGGGCGCACGCAGGTTGAGGAACACATCGACGTAGTCGCCCGGCAGGATGCGGTTGCCGGCGGCCACCAGTTCATCCACCGGCACGGCAAGCGCGCGTTCGCCGGGGTTGAGGCGCAGCGCATAGCCCTGCGCCATCAGGGCGCTGTTCAACGCGGTGCCCGCCGGGATGTCGTGCACGGGGACCGCGCCGGTAGCGGCGGCGATGTTGGCATAGCCGCCTGTGGGGGCCTGCGGCGCGGCGCCGATGCGCAGGTCGGCGGCGCTGATCGGACGCCCGGCGGGCAACAGGGTGGCGGCCTCGACGACGGGCCACTGCTGTGGCTGGCCGGCCACGGTCGGCGAGGGTGCCGCCGCCGTGTTCGGCGTGCGCCGGCTGACCAGGAAGGCGACCACGGCCAGCAGCAGGGCCAGGGCGATCAATGCCACTGCGGCGATGCGGGTCAGCTTAAGCATGCAACTGCCTCCGGGAAGGGTGCGCCGCGCATCAGGGCGTACCCAGGTCGAGCTGGGCCACCGCGGTACTGCGGATCGGCTGGGTCATCAGCCACCCGTACATGCGCCCGGTACCGGGCAGGAACGGTTTGCTGCTGTAGTCATAACTCACCGACACCTGCATGCATTGCGCGCTGGCCAGGCCCACGCACGGGGCCGGTGCCGACACCACGATCGGCGGCGCGGCGGCGTTGTTGCAGTTGGCCTGCTGGCCGGCGAAGTTGAGCAGCCATTGCATCGAGCGCTGCGCGGCCTGGCAGGCCGCCACGCGGCGGTCGTTGGGACTGGCATAGCGCAGCGACGCGCGTGCGCCCTCGGCGGAGGCCAGCGACAGGGTCTGCTGGGCGGCCATGATCATCACGCCGGTGTAGGTGAGCAGCAGCAGCGGCACCACCCCGATGATCAGCATGAAGGCGAATTCAAGGGTGGCCACGCCGCGTTGGCGACGGGCGAGGAGGGCAGCCTTCATGGAGCCGCTCCCTGGCCCTGCCAGAGCAGGTAGCCCAGCGTGGCGGCGGCCAGGTAGGCCGCGTAGGGAATGCCCGTCCGGCCTTGGCGCAGGGCCTGCAGGCGCTGGGCGGCGGGGCCTGTCTGCCAGTGCTCGCGCACGCGTGCCTGCAGCAGCTGCGCACGCAGTGGCAGGCTGGCGCGCAGGCCGGGCGCGAGGACGACGACCGTCGCATGCAGGCCGGCAAGCAGGCTCGCCACGATCCAGATCGGCAGCAGTGCCGATGCCCCGAGCAGCAGCCCCAGCACGGCGAAGTACTTCACATCGCCCGCGCCCATCCAGCCGATTGCATAGAACGGCAGCAGCGACAGCAGCCCGACCAGCAGGCCGAGCAGATGCATGCCGGGGAAGGCGGCACCGGTCATCCATGACCACAGCAGCGCGCCCGTTGCCAGGACCGCCACGCACAGCAGCCACCGATTGGACACGCGCCGCGCGTACAGGTCGCTGGTGGCGACCTGGGCGCTGAGCAGCACGGCCAATACCGGCAGCAGTGACATCCGATGGTTCCTCCATGATGGCGCATCGAACCGGGGGGCAAGGCATGCCGTTGGCGACGCCGCAGGGTGGCCTGCGGGCGCAGCCTTCGGGCAGTGCGCTGTGGATCAGGTGGTCGGGGTGCTCGGCGCGCCGCCGCTGGCGCTTTCGACAAGCGTCTTGAGCTTGCTGAAGAGCGTGTCGAACATGTCGGTCAGGCCGGTGCGGGCGGCGACGACCAACACGCCGGCGATCACGGCGGCGAGGATGCCGTACTCGAGCGCGGTGACGCCGTCTTCTTCGGCAAGGAAGGTGCGGATGGAGGCTTTCATGACGGTCTACTCCCTGTTCCAGTCAATGGATTGAACTGCCTGCGTATGGATGGGGGATATCCGGCTCCGCCGGATCCATCCTGTAACCTGCGCGCTCCGTGCGCAGGGTGCGGCCGCACCTGCGGCCGCAGGCCTACCTGGGCATTGCCAGGCGGACCGTGTGCGGGAAGGGCGGGGCAGGCAGCGTCGGACCGCGCGGCGTGATCGCCTGCGCCGGTCGGGTCGGGAACAGCGTGACATCCCTGAGCATCTGCATTGCATCCCCCTGTCGTGCAAACCCGGTTTCCGCCATGGAACTGCCGGGATGCGTGCCTGCCGGAAAGTCCGGCGTCATCAACAGAATCCAAATCAATCATCGGCGGCGTCGGGTCCGACTTTAATCGCCGCAATCCGCCCGTTATCTCCGCATGAGCGATGAGCACCATTTAATGTTTATAAAGTGAAAGAGATGTGTTTATAACGTGATGGCGTCGTGACGACGGGTTTTTGGCGCTGTATTTAGACCGTTCCAAGTTGTTTTCAAAGGAATTTCTTCACCTGCAGTGCCCGCGAGGTGGGTGGGTTTACCTTCCGGCGAGTTCATGCATACTTGCCGAAAATGCGCATCCATAATCGGGCGACGACCCGCGCGCAATATGCAGTCAGGGTATTCAGGGTTTTCCGTTGCTGCGCTGGCGGCCGGTGGCGGGTTTATGCAGCGCATTCGCCGAGTGCATACAGGAAGAGACGGGCGCGGCCGGCTTGAGCGGCGTCGCGCGCATCCAGGCGCAAGGGGGCATCACTGTCATGGTAGATGGTGTAGTGGGCGACAATGGCGGCGACGGCGTGTTCCGGTCCTACGACCTGGCCACGCTGAGCGGCGTGCTACGTGTCTGCGACCTGGAAATGGTGCTGCTGGATGGCAATGGTCCACGCGCGACCCTGCATTCGCGCGTCCACGACGAAGCCCTGTTCTGCACCGCGCATTGCGGGTTCCACTTCCGCGGTCGCTTCATGCTGCCGCAGGACTGGTGCCTGCTTGGCTTCATCCACGCTACCGACGAGGGGCGCAGCTGGTGCCATGGCATTCCGCTCAGCGCGGGGATGGCGGTGACCGTCCTTCCCGAGGGCATCAGCGAGTTCGCCCTGAGCGCGGGCACCCGGCTGAGCATGCTGCTGGCGCCGATGCAGCGCGTCCAGCGCAAGCTGACCGAACTGAGCCTGCGCAATACGCTGCCCTCGGGGCAGGCGTTGTCGCTGTTCAACAGCGAGGCCAGCGGCGGCCAGGCGCGCCTGCTGCAGCGTTACGAAGCGCTGCATGCGCAGTTGTCCGCGGCGGACGGCGCGCTCGCCGCCGATGCCGTGGAAACGGTGCTGCACGACCATATCCAGGCATTGCTGGGTGCGGGGAGCGAGGACCGGCCGTCCAACACGCGCGCACGCCGCGCCCATTACCTGATCGCGCAGCGCGCCGAGAATTTCATGCGGCTCAATCTGCGGCGTTATATCTACATGCACGAGATCTGCGACGCCGCCGGGGTCAGCGAGCGTGCGCTGCGCTACGCCTTCGAAGACCTGTTCGGCACCTCGCCCAACCGTTACCTGTCGATGTTGCGGTTGTGCGCGGCCTGTCGCGGGCTGTCGATGGCCGACTCCAGCCGCAAGTCGGTCAAGGCCGTCGCGCTCAGCTGTGGGCTCTGGGACCTGTCCCGTTTTGCCGACAATTACCGTCGTGTATTCGGCGAGCTGCCGCGCGACACGCTGATGCGCGCGCCGGCCCAGATCGGCAGCCCGGCCTGATCGTTCGCGGCAGGCGCCGCCCCCCCTCCAGGTGCCATGCACGTTTCCGGCAATCTGCCGGAATTGCGCATGCCGCTGCCGGTTATCGTCCCTGTATTGCCGGAACGCACGCATGCGCTGCCGGAATGAAGTGCCCCGCAGATGACGTGGCGACTGTAATGACATCCAAGTGCCGAGAGGCATGGCTGATGCAGTCCACATCGTCCGTACACGGGGGAATACCTGATGAACCGTATCTTTCGACTGGTCTGGAGCCACCGGCTGAATGCCCTGGTGGTCGTTTCCGAAGTGGCCACCTCGCGTGGCAGCCTGGTGGCCGGCCCGGTCGTGGTGCACCTGAAGGTACCGCTGTCGCTGCTGTCCATGGGCCTGGCCCTGGCCCTGAGCAGCGGAACGGCGCTGGCCGGTGAGAGCCAGACCCGCAGCGACCTGGATGCGCTGACCGCCAAGTACGCACCGCTGCCGGTCAAGCTGGATGCCGACGCCGCGCTGGCAGCGGTGGTGCGTGCGCGCGACGGCTCGCCCGCGCTCAACGCCGATGCCAACGTGTCCCTCAACCTGGGCCTGGGCAAGGCCGGCGGCACGGCGGCGCCCCTGCCTGCGGTGCAGGTGGGGGGCACGCTGAAGGCCGCGCTGCCGCAGCAGGTGGCCGTGCCCGGAACCGCTGCGTCGGGGGCGGCCAACGCGACGGTCACGCTGGCCGGCACGCCGGTACTGGGCGCCGATACATCGGTGAACGCGACCGTGGCCGCACACCCGAAGGCGGCCGTGGCGACCCGGGCGACGCTCGCCGCGAGCGTGCCCGCCGCGGTGAAGCTGGATGCCACGTTGCAGGCGGGCGCGGAGGCCGCGCTGGAGGCGGGTGCCGGCGCAACGGGCGGCGCGAAGGCCGGCATCGCGGCCACCGCGACGATCGGCGCCACCGCCACCGCCACGGATACCGTCACCGCCAGCGTCGATGACGCGGTGCAGGCCACCCTGGCCTCCGGCGTCGCCGGCGGGGTGGGCGTGGATGCACTCGCGCACGCGGCAGTGGTGGCCGACCGCAACGAAAAGCGGGTGGACGCCGGGGCCAGCCTGATGCAGACCACGTCGCTGACGATGTCGCCGACGGCCGCCTCCGGTGGCCTGCTGGGCGGCGTGGGCGACCTGCTCAATGGCGTGGGCAACACGCTGGGCAATGTGGTGGGCGGGGTGAGCGACACCGTCGGCAACGTCGTGGGCGGGGTCAGCAATACGGTGGGCAACGTAGTGGGCGGGGTCGGCGGCACCGTGGGCAACATCGTCGGTGGCGTGGGCGGGGTGGTCTTCCCGGCGCCCACGTCGCTGCCGCCCGGCCACCCCAAGGCACCGGCACCCACCGATCCCAACGCGGGGCTGATCATCGGCACCGGCGGCCTGGTGGGGTCGTTGTCGAGTCTGGTCGGGCCGACCGCGCAGGGCCTGCTCGGTGGCGACGGCTACATGCGCAATGGCAACCTGGCCGTCAGCAGCGCCAACGTCATGCAGACCTATTCGGTGACCAACGTGCTGGGCCTGCCGGTGGTCAACCTGACCCCGGCCGGGACCCTGCTCAACGGGTTGGGCGGGGCCACCACCGGCGGCAGTTCGCACCTGACCCTGATCGGCGGTGTGACCTCCGACAGCTACATCTACAACATCAACAATGGCAATCCCAACGGGCTGCTCGGCCTGCTGCTGCCCGACCAGGCCCCGGGCTGGTCCAATACGTGCGTGGACCTGCTGGTGGCCAGCGTCGATTGCTGGGCGGTCAACGCTGCGCAGGACTACCAGGTGCTGGTCGGCGACGGCGCCTATGCCAATGGGTCGCGCGAAGTGGTGATCGGCGCCAACGCGCGGCATGAGCTGGCGCCGGTGGATGCCAACGTGGCGTTCCCGGGGGCAGGGCAGAACGATCCGAACGACCCCACCGGCGTACCGACCGCCGACTACGCCGCGCGCATGGGCCATTCGGTGGTGGTGGGCGACAGCGCCAAGGGCACGGCCAACGGCCAGGTGCTGCTGGGCGCGGAGGCCACGTCCACGCAGGCCAACAGCGTGGCGCTGGGCTACCGCACCGTGGCCAACCGCGGCGCGCAGGCCAGCTACAGCGCGTATGGCCTGACCACGCCGCAGGTGTCGGCCGGTGAGGTCTCGGTCGGTTTCGCCGGCGGCGAGCGCCAACTGACCAACGTGGCCGCCGGCAGCGCGCCCACCGATGCGGTCAACGTGCGCCAGTTGCAGGGCGCGATCAACCAGATCGACGCGCTGGACGTGTTCGCGGTGACCTACGACGACGACGGCGCCGGTGGCGCCGACTACCGCCGCATTACCCTGGGCGGTGGCACCGGCACGACCACGTTGGCCAACCTGGCCCCGGGCGCGATCGGCGCGGGCAGCACCGAGGCGGTCAACGGCGCGCAGCTGTTCTCCAGCAACCAGGCCATCGTCGACTACTTCGGCGGGCTGACCGCGTTCGACCCGGCCACCGGTGCCTGGACCGCGCCGAGCTTTGCGATCACCAGCGTGTCCGACGGCGGCGCGATCGCCCAGGGCGTGTACGACAACGCCACCGATGCGTTCTCGGCGGTGGATGGCTCGCTGGTCAACCTCAATACGCAGATTACCGACATCCGCAACGGGGCCGGCAGCAAGTACCTGAAGGTCAACTCGATCGGCCTGGCCGCCGCCGCCGCTGGCACCGACAGCATCGCCGTCGGCAGTGGCGCCACCGCGACCGCGGCCAATGCCATCGCGGTGGGCGCCGGTGCAATGGCCGACCGTGACGGCACGGTGTCGGTGGGGGCGGTGGGCAACGAGCGCCAGGTGGTCAATGTCGCCGCCGGCACGCTGGCCACCGACGCGGTCAACCTGGGCCAGTTGCAGGCCTCCGAGCAGGGTGCGCTGCGCTATGACGAAAACCCCGACGGCAGCGTCAACTACGCCAGCGCCACGCTCGGCAACGGCACCGGCACCACCCGCCTGGGCAACCTCAGCGCCGGCGCGGTCACCGCGGTGAGCACCGAGGCGATCAACGGTGCGCAGCTGTTCAATGCCAGCCAGGCGCTGGCCACGCACCTGGGCGGCGGTGCCGCGGTGGACGCCAACGGGGTGCTCAGCGCGCCGACCTACACGATCAATGCGGTGTCCAGCACCGGCCAGGTCACGGCGGGCGACTATCGCGACGTGGGCACGGCGTTCGACGCGGTCAGCCAGTCGCTGGCCAATGTGGCCGACCAGACCGATGCGGTGGACCGGTTGGCGGTGAAGTACGACGTGGATGCCGGCGGCAACGCCACCGATACGGTCACGCTGGGCGGAACCGGCGGCGGCGCGGCGGTGGCACTGACCAACCTGTCCGACGGCAGCGTGCTGGCCGGTAGCCGTGATGCGGTCACCGGCAACCAGTTGTTCCAGACCAACAACGCGATCATCGGTTACTTCGGCGGTACCACCAGCTTCGATCCCGCCACCCGCATCTGGACCGCGCCGACCTTCAGCATTTCGTCCATCGCCACCGACGGCAGCGTGCTGAGCAACGACTACAGCAACGTCACCGTGGCCTTCGCCGCCGTGGACGACTCGCTGCTCAACATCAACACCCGGATCAGCCAGATCCAGCCGGGCGCGGGCAGCCCGTTCGTGCAGGTCAACTCGGCCAAGGCTGCCGCCAGCGCGGCTGGCGCCAACAGCATCGCGATCGGGCCGGTGGCCTCGGCCACCGGCAGCGGCAGCACCGCCATCGGCGATGGCGCCGATGCCAGTGCCGACAACAGCGTGGCGCTCGGCAGCGGTTCGGTGGCCAGCGTGGGCGCGGAGACCGGCTACACCGGCGCCTATGGCGCGGCCGGCGGCAGCAACTCGGCCGGTGAAGTCTCGGTGGGCAGCACCGGTGCCGAGCGCAAGGTCACCCATGTGGCCGATGGCTCCGACCGCTACGACGCGGTCAACGTGGGCCAGCTGCAGAACGGGGTGAGCTACGCCATCGACCAGTCCAAGGCCTACACCGACACCCAGATCAACAACATCAACAACGGCACCTCGGGCATGTTCCAGGTCAACAACACCAACAACCTGGCCGCGCCCGCCGCCACCGGCGCCAACGCAGCCGCAGGCGGCGTGGGGTCCAGCGCGGCAGGGGCCAACAGCACCGCGCTCGGCAACGGGGCCAGCGCGCAGGGCACCAACACCGTGGCGCTGGGGGCCGGCTCGGTGGCGACCCGCGACAACACGGTCTCGGTGGGCAGCGCCGGTGCCGAGCGCCAGATCACCAATGTCGGCGACGGCAGCGCGGCCACCGATGCGGTCAATGTGCGCCAGCTGCAGGCTTCGCAACAGGGCACGATCCGCTACGACACCACGGTCAACGGCAGCACCAACCTCAACAGCGTCACCCTGGGCAGCACCAGCACCGGCCCGACCACGGTGCGCAACGTCGCCGCCGGGACCGCCGGGACCGACGCGGTCAACGTGGACCAGCTGCGCGCCGGCATGAACCAGAGCCTGGACTGGTCCAAGGCCTACACCGACGAGCGCTTCGATTCGTTCGACCGCAACTTGCGCCGCACCGACGACCGCGCATCGGCCGGCGTCGCGGCGGCGATGGCGGTGGCCGGGCTGCCGCAGCCGTATGAAGCCGGGCGCAGCATGGCCGCGATCGCCGCCGGCAGCTACAACGGCGAGTCGGGCGTGGCGCTGGGGATCTCCGGCGTCTCCGAAGGCGGCCGCTGGATCTACAAGGTGGCCGGCACCACCAACAGCCGCGGCGAAGGCGGCGTGTCGGTCGGCGCGGGCATCCAGTGGTGATGGCCCGATGCAGCACCTGCCGTGATCGTTCCCGGTGCGCGCCAGCGGCCGCATCGGGGAGTCCAGCGCCCAGCGGCGCACAAGGGGGAATCCATGTCCGCATCGACCACGCTGTACGACCACGCACCGTTGCTGCGCTCGCTGTCGCTGTGCCTGGCGGTGCTGTTGTTCAGTGCCTGCGCCAGCACCGGCAAACCCAAGGCGGCGGCCGCCGCGCTGCCTGACGCCGGCGGGGAGGGCGCGGCGGTGCGCTTTCCCGATCCAAAGCGGGCCGCGCTCAAGGAAGGCCTGTTCGTGGACCTGGACAACCTGCGCCTGTTCGCACGCGGCATGAGCAAGCGGCAGCTGTACACCCTGCTGGGCACCCCGCACTTCGGCGAGGGCATGTGGGGCGTGCGCGACTGGAACTACCTGTTCAACTTCCGCAGCTCCCCCGGCGGCGACTACTTCACCTGCCAGTTCCACGTGCACTTCGACGGCAAGGGCATCGCCCAGGCCGGCTATTGGAAGCCGCAGGCGTGCGCGGCACTGCTGCAGCCGCCGGCACCACCGCCAGCGCCTGCACCTGCGCCGATGCCGGAGACGCCGGTGCGCCTGTCCGCCGATGCCCTGTTCGCGTTCGACAGCGCCGTGCTGACCGACGCGGGGCGGCGCAGCGTGGACGCGTTGCTGGAACAGGTACGCAATGCCAGCCAGGTGCAGACCATCCAGGTGCTCGGCTATACCGACCGTATCGGCAGCGACAGTTACAACCAGCTGTTGTCGCAGCGGCGTGCGCAGGCGGTGCGCGACGCGCTGGTGCAGGGCGGCGTGGCGGCAGCGGCGATCGTGGCCGAGGGCCGCGGCAAGGCCGATGCGCTGGTGCAGTGCACCCAGGGTGATCGGCAGGCGGTGATCGCCTGCCTGGCACCGAATCGACGCGTCGAGATTTCCGGCCTGGCGCGTTCGCGCTGAGCCGTTGCGCGGCCGTGGGCCGCGCGTCCTTCCCCCGTCAATGCCCCGGGCCGATGTGCCTCTCCCACATCGACCGGGGGTCCCTTTTGACCTGGCCCGACGTCCCGGCAGGATGTCTCCCCCGTCATCGCATCGAGGCGGCGGGCCAGGTCATCCTTTTGCCGCTACGCCGGCGTTACGGCATCAGGACCTTGTCGACCACATGGATCACGCCATTGCTCTGGCGCACGTCGGCGATGGTCACGTGGGCGGTATTGCCCTTGCTGTCGGTGAGGGTGATGCCCTTGCCGGCCTGGCGCGCGGTCAGTGTTTCACCCTGCACGGTGGTCAGGCTGGCCTTGCCGCCGCCCTGTTTGATCCGGGCCAGCAGCGCGGTGCTATCCAGGTTGCCTGCCACGACGTGGTAGGTCAGCACCTTGGTCAGGTCGGCCTTCTTTTCCGGCTTGAGCAGTCCATCGACCGTGCCCTTGGGGAGTGCCGCGAAGGCCGCGTTGGTCGGCGCGAATACGGTGAACGGGCCAGGGCCCTTGAGCGTTTCCACCAGGCCGGCGGCCTTGACCGCCGCGACCAGGGTGGTGTGGTCCTTGGAGTTGACGGCGTTGTCGATGATGTCCTTGTTGGCGTACATCGCCGCGCCGCCCACCGTGGGGTTGGCGGCCATCGCGTGGTCATGCGCGGCCATCGGCGCCTGCGCGAAGGCCAGCGGTGCAGCGGCGGTGGACAGGCAGGCAAGCAGGAGCAGACCGGTGAACGAGGTTTTCATGTGGTTCTTCCCGACAGAGCGTCCAAGTGACGCAACTGGATCTACGCGGGAAGTGGCACCGCGGATGCAGTGCCCGGCACATTGGCCGGCTTGTTAGCGACAGGTGACGGCGGCTCAGTCCGTGCCGCGCTCGCTGGTGATGACCGCGCCCTCGCGCATCACCAGGGTCACCGGGGTGCGTTCCACCACGTCGAGCAGCCGCGCCCATTGTGCGTCGCTGAGCGCGCCACTGGCGTGCAGCACGCGGTGCACCACCAGCTTGCCGGCGTCGTCGCGGCGGGAGGCCAACTCGGCGCGGAACTCGCCCAGGTCCCAGCCCTTTTTTTCGGCATACATGCGCAGCGTGATCGCCGTGCACGCCGACAACGACGCCAGGTACAGATCGAACGGCGCGAAACCGGCGCCCTGGCCACCCAATGCGAGTGGTTCGTCGGCGCTGAGCTGGTGCGTGCCGCTGCGGATCTGGTGGCGGTAACGGGGGCCGTCTGAAACGATCTGGACCTGTGCCATGCGATGCGCCCTGCTGCGGTGGAGGAAGGCGCGCAGCATCGCACGGCGCTGCCTGGGCCGGTGCACGCGGCGCGCGGAACGCAGCGTCATGGCCGTGGCCGCGTTCACTCCACCCCGGGGATCACCTGCTTCAGCGCCGCGGCCTCGGCCTCACAGCCGCTTGCCGGCACGCTGCTGCCGCGCAGGCCGCTGATCTCGGCGCGGGCGGCGGCCATGTCCGCGCTGAAGTCGGCGTCGGCATGCAGCCTGGCGAGCGCGCCGGCCGCCACCGCACGGCCCTGCAGCACGTCGCTCTGCCAATGCGCGTTGCAGACCAACCGGTTCTCGCCGAAGGCGCGTCCACGCGCCAGCAGCGCATCGGCCTGGTCCGGGCTCAACTCGGTGAGCAGCAGCGCCCAGGTCCAGCCGATCGCCGTGTGCCCGGAGGGGTAGGAGCCATCGGTGCGCAGCGCCGCTTCATCGGCCGGCGCGCAGGTGGCTTCCTTGTAGTAGACGAACGGGCGGGTGCGCTTGTAATGGTCCTTGGCCGCATAGGTGGCCAGGCCCGCATCGACCATGCTCCGCTGCAGCAGCAGGTACAGGCGCGGGGTGTCCTGCTGGCTGATCGGTACCCCCAGCGCGCAGGCGAAGGTCCCGGCGACATGCGGGAAGCGCAGGTCCGCATCGGAACTGGCCAATGCGTAGCGCGGCGTACCGCGCAGCTTCTGCGATGCGCGGCTGACCGCCTGGTCGCGGGCAAATGCGGGTGAGCCCTTGGCCGGTGGCGGTGGCAGCAACGCCAGGCTGTCGGGCAGGGCGCGGCCGAGATAGCCGGCCGGTACCCCGGGCCGCAGTTCTGGCACGGCGCGTGCGGGAGCAGACGGTGCCGACGGCGGCGCTACGGGTTGCAGGGGGCCCGATGCGCAGCCGGCCAGCAGCGAAGACAGCAGCACCACCCGGGTGGCAACACGCATGGCAACCTCCACGATCATGGCCGTGCCGGCCGACAGGCCTCCAATCTGGAAGCATCGCGGTGGAGCGGCAAGCGGGTTCCTACCTGCGCGGCGACAGTAAAACTACTGTCTGTCGCCTGGATGCAGGCCCGCGGCCAGCGGGAACCGCACCTCGATGCGGGTGCCGCCGAGTGGGCTGCGGTCTACCGCGAGCGTACCGCCAAGCAGGCGCGCGCGTTCTTCCATGCTGATCATGCCCAGCCCCGGCGCCAGCGAGCGGCTGCACGGCGCGGGCATGCCGCGGCCATCGTCGTCCACACGCAGCACCAGGTCCTGGCCACGCACCGCGACCAGCACCTCGGCCAGCCGGGCCTGGGCGTGCCGGTCCACGTTGTTGAGCGCTTCCTGCACGATCCGGAACAGGCTCAGTTCCTGGTCGCCCTGCAATGGCGGCGTATCTTCGATGCGGCAGCGCAGGCGCAGCGTGCCGCGTGCGTTGCGCTTGATGCAGAACGCATCCAGCGCGCTGGCCAGCCCGGTGAAGCGCAGGATGCTCGGATGCAGTTCGTGGGAGATCGAGCGGATGTCGTTGGAGACCGCGAGCAGGTTTTCCTGCAGTTCCACCATCGCGGCGCGCTCGCTCGGGGCCACCTGGTGGCGCAACCCGCTGAGGCGGATCGAGATCGCGGCGAGCGACTGGTTCACCTCGTCGTGCAGGTCGCGCGCGATCCGCGTGCGTTCTTCTTCCTGCACCACCAGCATGCGCCCGGTGACTTCGCCGAGCCGGCGGTAGGCCTGTTGCAGTTGCAGGTGGTTGGAAAGTTTCTGCTCGGACAGGGCACCCAGGAACAGCAGCGCAAAGCCGGTGCCCAGCGTCCAGGCCTGCGCGGGCAGCAGGTCGTGGCCCGGCGCGGGCGCGGCGAAGGGCCCCATGCCCAGCATGCCCAGCTGCATGCCCAGCACCGCCACCACCAGCATGCTCAGGCTGGCCCCGCTCACCCCGAACACGATCAGGGCCCACACCAATAACGGAATGGGGGCCACCGCCAGCAGCGGGGTCAGCGCGCCCGGCGGCCAATCCACCTGCCACAACAGCGCCAACGCGCCGAGCAGGGTCACGGCCAGTACGATGCTGCGCCAGTGCCAGCCATGCCGCCGCTCGGGGCTGCGCAGCAGGCGGGCCAGGCTGACGACCGCGGGCACGATCAGCAGGTAGCTGACGCTGCCGCACAGCGCGGCCGAACGCAGGTCCGGATGCGGCAGCGCGCCGATTGCGCGGGTGCCCACTACCTGTTGCCAGCCGGCGCTGCACAGCGGCAGTGCGATGCAGGCCAGCAGCAGAAACCAGGCGATATCCAGATAGCCTTCCAGCGCGGAGTGCGCGCCGCGCCAGCGCAGCAGCAGCGCGGCCACCCCCAGCACCAACGCGATTTCGCCGAGGCTGGCGAGCAGGCGCACGACCACGGTATCGGGCATCAGCGCCGCGCCCAGCACGGTGCCAGCGCAGGCGGCCAGTACGCAGGTCCGCCACGCCGCGCGCGGCGTGCACAGCAACCAGCCCAGCAACAGCGGGCCGGGCAGCCACAGCACGTGCAGGCGCAGGCCGGGTACCACGCTGACATTGGGCAGCAGTTGGCCGAGCAGGCAGGCGGCCAGCAGCGGCGCGCCGCAGGTGAAGATGGTGCGCAGATCAGGTGAGGGCCGCGTAGAGATCTCGTCGTGGGCGTCGCTGGAGCGGGGGACGCCGGGGTCCACGGGCTCGATGCCGATCGGCTTGACGGGGCTCGCTACCTGGACCATGCACCTCTGCACACATTGGCTGGGACGGTTGGCGCGTACGCGGATGCATCCCCGGCTCGACCACGCCATTCTTCGGCATGCCACTGCAGGTCTGCGTCCGTGCGTGGATGGGCGCGTGCAGGCGGTGCTTGTCCGCGCTGCCCAACGGCCCCACAATCGCGCCGATCTAAGCACGTCCGTCGTACACCTGCTATCCGATTTCCGACCTGCTCCAGGGAGTTGGCATGGACGAACCGATGGCGCCGTATACCCGCTTCGTGGTCGATGGCTTTGATGCCGATGCATTGCTCGGCGTGGTCCGCGATACCCGTTTCGAGCAGCGCCTGCTCGGTGCCGGGCATTTCCGCGCCTGCCTGCAGCGGCTGGTGTTTCCCGAGTTCAGCCTGGACAGCGGGGCCTATTCGTTGCCGATCTTCGCCAGTGGCAGCTTCGGCGCAGGCTTGATCGCGTTGGCGATGGCGGTGTCCTGCACGCATCCGATGTGGGCCAACGGACGCTGGATCGGTGCCGGCCAGGTGATGGTCTTTGCCGAGGACAGTGAGTTGAACGTGCGGCCCAGCCCGGGAGGCTGGCAATGGGCGGTGCTGCTGATCCCGCGCGAGGTCCTGCAGCGCGGCGCACTGCAGCGGGTAGGCCGCGAACTGCGCCTGCCCAGCCATGGCTGGTACAGCCGTGCGGCCGCGCCGGCCGACGCACAGGCGCTGCGCGATGGCGTGGCCAGCGTGCTGGGCAGCGCGGCCTCGCACCAGGGCCTGCTCAGTGCGGCGCAGGTGCAGGCACAAGGCGAACTGCTGCTGGGCGTGTTCATCGATGCGGTGTACGCCAGCGACAGCGGGCCGGAGAGCCGGGCGGTCGGCAACTGGGTGGAGCGGCAGCGCGATGCGATCGTGCGCCGCGCCGAGCGCTACCTGAAGACACAGCTGGACCGTGCCTTCGACAGCCGCGGCCTCGCACTGGCCCTGGGCGTGGGCGAGCGGCAGTTGGAGCGCCTGTTCCGTGATGTCTACGGCCACGGGCCCTGCCACTGGCACCAGATGGCGCGGCTCAACCTGGCGCGCAGTGCGCTGCTTCAGGCGGGTCGCAATGACAGCGTGACCGACATTGCGACGCGCTGCGGTTTCTCCCATTTGGGGCGCTTTTCTGTGACGTACCGCAATGTCTTTGGAGAATGTCCACGCGACACCCTGCGTACGTGATCGGCAGTCGCGGCCGGCCACGTCGCCGCCTCACAATCTCGTCACGGTAAGGCTCGCATGGTCAGCGCGCTGCACGCCTGCGTGCACTGCGCTCCGGCATCGCCGCCGGTCGCACTGCCAAGGGTGCCGCGACTCAATCAGGGGATGATTGATACCGACGGAGACATCGCAATGAGCGTGATGTGTGAGCGTTCGCTTTCAACGCAGTTCCGCAGGGTCGTGGTGGCCGACGACCACATGCTGGTGGCGCAGGGCATCGAACGGCTGCTGACCGATACGTTCGCCACCGTCGAACTGGTGGCCTCGGGCGAGCAGCTGGTCGAATCGGTGCGGCGCGATCCCCCCGACGTGGTGGTGGCCGACATCAGCATGCCGGGCATGAGTGGCATCGATGCGATGCGCCTGATGCGTGGCGAAGGCTACGCGATGCCGTTCGTGTTCCTGACCATGCACGATGAGTCCAGCGTCGCGGCCGAGGCCATCCGTGCGGGTGCCCGCGGCTACATCCTGAAGAGTTCAGCCGGCGACGAACTGATGCGCGCCCTGGCCGGCATCATGGACGGGCAGACCTACGTCACCCCGACCCTGGCCGCCAACGCCATCGTGTGCTCGGGCCGACCGGCGTACACCCTGACCGAAAAACAGCTGCGCATCCTCGAGTACGTGGCACTGGGCCTGCGCTCCAAGCAGATCGCCTACGAACTGGGCGTGTCGGTGCGCACGATCGAGTCGCACAAGTACGCGATCATGCAGGAGCTGGGGGTGCACGGCACCCTGGAGCTGGTGCGCAAGGCTGAGCAGGAAGGCCTGATCCGGCATTGAGCGGCCACGGGGGTGGCGGCAAGTAGATTTACTTGCCGCCACCCGGTTGTTTTTCCCTTGTTCGCCCATCCGGGCGCGCCCACCATCGACCCACGCGTCGAACGGGCGGAAGCCATGAATGCGGTCCGTGTGCTGCTGGCCGAGGATGGATGTGCGATGGGGCGCCAGCTCCGTGGCCTGCTGTGCCAGCAGTTCGATGTCATCGGCCTGGTGCAGGATGGCGAATCGCTGGTGCAGGCATCGGTGGCCATGCTCCCGGACGTGATCGTGACCGATATCGCCATGCCGGGGCTGAGCGGGCTGGAAGCCGCACGCCGGTTGCGCGCGCAGCGGCCCGTGCTGGGCGTGGTGTTCATCACCGTGCATGCCGAGCTGCAGATGGTGCGCCAGGCGATGGGGCTGGGCGTATGCAGCTATGTGTTGAAGGCCGATGCCGGCGACGACCTGCTGGTGGCGGTGCAGGCGGCGCTGGAGGGCACGCCCTTCGTATCGCGCTCGCTGCAGCGCTGAGCGCGCCGCCCGCTCAAACCAGGATACCGACCAGCTTCGTCACCAGCTCATCCACGGACATGGCCATCAACGCCAGCGGCAGCAGCGGCAGCGCGGCATGCAGCGCGATCCAGAGCAGGTTCCAGCGGTTGAACGGCACCACCGACATCCGTGCAAGGCCCTGGTAGACCCCGCTGAAATCCGCGTACGCCGATGCATCGCCGTGGTCGAGCAGGCTGTCGGCGCCGGCGTCAGCCGCCTCGCTGCTCGCCTGGAGGCCGGCCGCCTGCCAGCGCTGGTCGAACACGGCCGCGGCACGATTGCCCAGCGCATCGAAGCGGAACAGTGCATGGCGCTTGGCCCGCATCATGCTGGGCATGAGCATCAGCAGGGGCGCGACGAGCAGCGCGGTGGCCCCCACTACGTAGCCGGCCAGCAGGTGCCGCAACGAGTACAGCGACTCGTCCAGCCAGTGCATCTGGTTGCAGCAGGCACCGGCCAGCAGCAGCCCGCCGGCCAGGGCGAGGATCGCGAAGCGCTCCTGGGCCAGGCCGAGGAAGGCCAGCCCACCGGCGCCGTCGGGGTGTTCGGGGTGCAGGCGCAGGCCGACCCGGGGCAACCCGCACAGCAACACGCTCCACAACACGAAGCGCCACAGCCACAGCAGGCCCAGCAGTCGGAATACCGGCAGCGATACCCATTCGTACCAGCGGCCTGCGGCCGTGAGCTGGCCGTCCTGCAAGCGCCAGTCGGCGATCCCCGGCAACAGGTTGACCGCGTGCCCGGCCAGCGCCAACGGGGCCAGCGCGATCACCATGCACAGCAGCTCGGGAAGCCAGCTGTCGCGGCCGCGGCGGACCCGCGCCAGCAACTGTTCCAGGCGCGCACAGCGGCGCGCCGGCACGAGACTGGCATGGCCGAGCTGGCGCAGTGCATTGCGCAGCAACGCGTCGGCATGCGGGGCGGCCAGCACCAGCAAGGGCAGGGCCAGCAGCAGGCGGCTCAGCGTGGCGTAGTCGCCCAGCAGGGCCATGCCGCCGCGGCTGGGCATCAGCGTGCCGGCCACTGCGGTCAACACCAGGGGCGGCAACAGGCTGATGGCCAGCAGGCCTGCCGCCAGCCACCATGACAGGTGCGCATGGCCGCGCAGCAGGCCGGCTGCATGCAGCAGGCGGTGGACCAGGCCACCGCGCATCAGCGAATACCCGTGTTGCGCCATGCTGCGTGGTCTCCCAGCGGGGTCGGCAATCGATCATCTCCGGCGCGCAGAGCATAGCGCCGCCGCGCCGCCACCACGGCGCAGTAAAAATACTGGGCAGCGTGCAGTACCAATCCGGATGTGCGCCCGACGCGGCACGACCAAGCTTGAGGCCTGTCGCAGGGAATCCGGTAATGCTCTCGGTCATCGACATCCTCACCCGCTTCTGGACCGACATGATCGAGCGCGCGGACGGCCCGATGACGTTCCGCTTCTTCCTGCAGCCGACCATGGCGCTGATCACCGCGCTGATCGACGGCATCAAGGACGCGCGCGCCGGCAAGTCGCCCTACGCGTGGATGCTGGCCCACAGCGATGCCGGGCACCGCCTGAGCGCGTGGCGCGAGGGGGTCACCGCCACCGCCCGCATCCTGCTGCTGGGCGTGGGCATGGACGTGATCTACCAGGTCCGCATGTTCGGCGGCTTCAAGTACCCGGTGGAGGCGTTCGTGATCGCCGTGGTGCTGGGCTTCCTGCCGTACCTGCTGCTGCGGGGCCCGATCAACCGAATCGCCGGTTGGTGGCTGCACCGCCGCGCCATTACCCCTCCCAAGGACCGTGGACCATGAGCGCACAGGATCCCCGCAAGGCGCTGGCCGACCGCGCCGTCACCCTCGGCGAGGCGCGCGACCTGCTGGGCGGCACCGATGCGGCCTCGATGGAGCTGTCCTCGCGGCGCACCGGGATGTCGTTCCAGCGCACCCGGATGAGCGCGGACCGTACGCTCATGTCGATCATCCGTACCGCGCTGTCGCTGATCGGCTTTGGCTTCACCATCTACCAGTTCTTCGGGCACATGCTGGAGGTGCCCGGCACCACGCTGCGCCCGCACGCGCCGCGCAACTTCGGCGTGGCGCTGGTGGGGCTGGGGCTGGTGCTGCTCACGCTGGGGATCATCTACCACGTGCGCTACATGCAGCAGCTGCGCAGCGAGCGCGACCTGATGATCGGCGAAGGCCTGATCCACGGCGAGAGCCACTATCCGATCTCGCTGACGCTGATCACCGCCGGCCTGCTGTGGCTGCTTGGCGTGCTGGCCATCGCCGGCATGACCTTCAACGTGGCGCCGTTCGCATGAACGGCCGTGTACCTGGACCCACCGGGAGGGCGCGATGAGCGCGGTCATCGATGACATGGTTGCGCTGGACGGCGGGGTGTTCAGCATGGGCTCCAACGACCACTACCCGGAGGAGCGCCCGGCGCACAAGGTGCGCGTGGGACCGTTCCGGATCGATCGCCACGCGGTCACCAACCGCGATTTCTCGCGTTTCGTCAGTGCCACCGGCTACACCACGCTGGCCGAGCGCCCGGCCGATCCGCGCGACTACCCCGGCGCCGATCCGGCGCTGCTGGTGCCGTCCTCGGTGGTGTTCGTGCAGCCGGCGCACCCGGTGGACATGTCCAACCCGCACAACTGGTGGCACTACCTGGCCGGGGCCGACTGGCGCCATCCGCGCGGCCCGGGCACGCACCTGGAGGGGCTGGACGATCACCCGGTGGTGCATGTCGGCTTTGCCGATGCATGCGCCTATGCCACCTGGAGCGGCAAGACGCTGCCCACCGAGGCCGAGTGGGAGTTCGCCGCGCGCGGCGGCCGCACCGAGGGCGAGTTTGCGTGGGGCGATACGCTCACCGTGCGCGGCCGCCACCAGGCCAACACCTGGCAGGGCGAGTTCCCGTGGTTGAATCTGGACGAGGACGGCCACCGCTGGACCGCGCCGGTGGGCAGCTATGCGCCCAATGGCTACGGTCTGTACGACATGATCGGCAACGTCTGGGAGTGGACCACCGACTGGTACCAGCATCACGACCAGCTGCAGGGGCGGCCCTGTTGCGCCATCGAGAACCCGCGCGGCGGCGAGCGCGAGCGCAGTCACGACCCGCGCGACGCCAGTGCGGTGCCGCGGCGGGTGATGAAGGGCGGCTCGCACCTGTGCGCGCCCAACTATTGCCGCCGCTACCGGCCCGCCGCCCGCATGGCCCAGCCGGTGGATACCTCCACCTGCCACCTCGGCTTCCGCTGCGTGGTGCGCGGATGAACCGCCGCGCCGTGCCGCTTCGTCGCTTCCAGAGGATCGCCGATGTCCACCCTGAAAACCTGGCTGGTGGCATGCACCGAACCGGTCGTGGTGGTGATCGATGCGATGGCGCTGGTACTGATCGTGCTGGCCACCGTGATCGCCTTTGTGCGCGGGGTGCGCCTGCTGCTGGGGGGGCACGCCGACAACGTGGCGCGCCGCGAGCTGTGGTTGGAGTACGGGCGCTGGCTGGTGGCGGGGCTGACCGTGCAGCTGGCGGCCGACATCCTGGAATCCTCGATCTACACCAGCTGGGACAGCATCGGCCAGCTGGGGGCGGTCGCGGTGATCCGGACCTTCCTGAATGTCTTCCTGGAGCGCGATATCCAGGAGGTCCGCGAACGCCAGCGACGTGCCGCCGCGCGACAGAACCCGGCCACGCGCAACCGACCCGAGAGGTGATCCGCATGGGCAGCCCATCCTTCCGTCACTACCGTCGTTCCAGCGGGATCTGCGCGGCCCTGCTGGGCGCCCTGGCGCTGGCCGCCAGCCTGCAGGCGCATGCCACCGAAGGGGCGCTCGGACGATCGATCACCGG
This sequence comes from Stenotrophomonas sp. Steno-Z1, assembly GCF_056393175.1. Taxonomy (NCBI): domain Bacteria; kingdom Pseudomonadati; phylum Pseudomonadota; class Gammaproteobacteria; order Lysobacterales; family Lysobacteraceae; genus Stenotrophomonas; species Stenotrophomonas sp. Steno-Z1. The sequence goes on from NZ_JBWJPB010000001.1 coordinate 1,247,589, forward strand.
CATGCAGATCACCTCGTATGCCGGGGTGATCCCGCCGGAACCGGGCATGCAGTGGTCGCTCAGCTACGTGCAGTACGACGGCCGGATCGGCGGCAGCCGCGCCGCGCCCATCGCCGGGCAGATCTCGCTCGGGCTGGAGGCCGACATCAGCCTCACCGCCGCCACCGGCGTGTACGTCTGGCCGACCCACACCGGCAAGTGGAACTTCGCCTCGATGCTGACCGTGCCGTACATCATCGCCGACGTCACCGCCAACCTGGAGGGCCCGCTGGGCGGTCGCCGCCAGGCCAAGGACAGTGCCTCCAACCTGTTCGATGTGTACTTCGCCCCGTTCATCGCCGGCTACCACATCGACCCGGTCCAGCACGTGTCGTTCGGCCTGTACGTCTACGCGCCGACCGCCAAGTACGACCCGGACAAGCTGGCCAACCCCGGCCTGAACGTGTGGACGCTGTCGCCCAGCGTGGGCTACACGCATCTGTTCCAGAAGGGCACGCTCGAATTCAGCGTGCTGGGTGCGGTGGACTGGTACAGCCGCAATGACGACACCGACTACAGGAACGGGCTGGTGGCGCGCACCGATGCGTTGCTGGTGAAGCGCACGCCGAGTGGCTGGGGCGTCGGTGCCGCGGCGGGCTGGATCCAGCAGCTGCAGGACGACCGCGGCGACACCGCCGACCGCCTCAACGGGTTCAAGGGGCGCTCGTTCGGCATCGGGCCGGTGCTGACCTATGGCAAGAAGTGGCCCGGTGGCGAGCACCTGGACGTGTCGCTGCGCTATATCGGCGAGTTCAGCGTGCGCAACCGCTTCGAGGGCGACCCTTGGACCGTCTCGATCAGCGGCGGGTTCTGAGCCGCGCCGTCCCTTTCCGCTGCCTGGAGACACGCTCATGGTTGCCGCACCCCGCCACATGGCCTGGACCACCAGCCTGCTGCTCGCGGCGCTTCCCGTCGCGCACGCTGCCACCCGGACTGCCACGCCCGCGTCGCCGCCCGCGGCCACCGCTGCCGTCCAGCCCGAACGAGACCCCGAGGCGCTGGCCGCGCTGGACCGGATGGGCGCGGCGCTGCGCGCGCTCAAGCAGTTCTCGCTGGTCTCGCAGGCCAGTACCGAAGTGGTACTCGATGATGGCCAGAAAATCGAACTCGACGGCACGGTCACCTACAAGGTCGTCACCCCCAACCGGCTGTTCCTGGAGCTGAGCAGCGACCGCCAGCTGCGCCAGCTCTACTACGACGGCACGACGCTGTCGGTGTACTCGCCGCGCTTGAAGTACTACGCCCAGGTGGACGGGGTGCATGCCACCCTGGCCGAGCTGGTCGAGGAGGTCGGCGTGCGCTACGGCATCGAGATGCCGCTGGCCGACATGTTCCTGTGGGGTACCGACAAGGCGCCCAAAAGCGCCATCCGCGGCGCGCTGCACGTGGGAGGCGGCCTGGTCGATGGCGAGGCGATCGAGCAGTACGCCTTCCAGCAGGACCAGGTGGACTGGCAGATATGGATCTCCAAGGCGACCTCGCTGCCGAAGAAGCTGATCATCACCGCGCTGGACGACCCGGCCCTGCCGCAGTATCGCGCCGAACTGCACTGGAATACGCGCGGGACCCTCAAGGACAGCGCCTTCGCCTTCACCGCGCCTGCCGATGCCGCCCGCATCAAACTGGTCCCCGTGGCCGTGGTGGCCATCGACGCTGTACAGGAGAAGTGACATGCCGACGTCAACGCGCACTGCCGCGCCATTGCTGATGCTGCCATCGCTGCTCGTGCTGGGCCTTGCGCTGGCGGCCGCGCCCGCCCAGGCCCAGCGCGCCGGCTTCCACGGCGGCGCGCGCGCCAGCGCGCACACCAACATCAACCGGCCCGTGCAGCGGCCGCAGGGCGGGGCGGTCAATGCCAACCGCACCGTCAACCGCAACGTCAACCGCAACATCAATCGCAACGTCAACGTCGACGTGAACTACCACGACGACCATTGGAACCACTGGGACGACCACCCCTTCGCCACGGCGGCAGCGGTGACCGCCGGGGTGGCCGTGACCTCGGCGGTGATCGGCTCGATCGTCAGTTCCGTTCCCTCCAGCTGCGTCACCACGGTCATCAACGGCATGGCCTACCAGCAGTGTGGCAGCACGTGGTACGAGCCGCGCTATGCCGGCACCAGCGTGCAGTACGTGGTGATCAACCCGCCGCGCTGACCGGTAGTTTTGCCTGCCGCCGCTGCGTAGTAATGCGGATTCGCCGCCACCCCGGGCCCCTTAACGTGGGGCCTACGGCAGCCCGTTTGCCGCCGCACCCGTCATCGTCGTCGCTGCACCCGCAGCGCGTCCTATCCCGCAACTGGAGCCTGCGTCATGAAAGCCTTCGTCATCGCCGTCCTGGCCAGCTCGCTGGTCGCCTGTGCGTCTTCGCCCACGGTGAAGACCGACTACGACAACACCGCCAACTTCGGGTCCTACACGACCTATTCGTGGGCCATCACGCCCCAGGCCGGTTCCCCGCTGGTGCAGCAGCGCATCGTGCAGGGGGTCAATACACGCATGCAGGCCAAGGGCCTGCGTGAGGTACCGCAGGGCGGCGACATCGCCCTTGCGGTGCACGTCATCACCGCCCAGAAGCAGACCCTGGACACCTTCTACTCCGGCAGCGGCATGGGTGGCTGGGGCTGGCGCGGCGGCTGGGGCGGTGGCATGGCCATGGGCAGCGCGACCACCCAGGTGCGCACCTATGACGTCGGCACGCTGGTGGTGGACATGTTCGATGCGCGCACCAAGCAGGCGGTCTGGCGCGGGACGGCCAGCGGCACCGTGCCGGGTTCGCCGGACAAGGTCAATGCTGCGGTCGATGCCGGGCTGGACAAGATCTTCGCCGCTTATCCGCCGGGCGCCAGCGCCGCGCGCTGATCGCGGCGGCGCCAGGTTCGCTGGTGTCACTGCGCGGTGCCGCGCCGGGCTCCTCCCTCCCGCCGGGGCGGCATCGCGCATCTTTCAGGCATGTCGAGGTGGTTCATGTCGATTCCCTGCCGCATGCTCGGCTGCCTGTTGCTGCTGTCTCCGGTGTACGCGGCCGCCCAGGCCGGCGCCGGGGCCGAGCCGGCCGCCGGGCCATCGCCATCGCCGTCCACGACGGCTGCGGGTGGCCTGCGCTCGGTGTTCCGTGACAGCGAGGACGGCCGGTTCGACATGTCGCGCTGGCTGCTGGAACACCGCGGCTTCCTGCCGGTGCCGATCATCATCACCGACCCGGCGGTGGGCAACGGCGGCGGCGTGGCGCTGGCGTTCTTCCACGCCCCGCATGCACGGGCCGAGCCGTCGGCCGATGGCAGCACGCCGAAAATGGTCACCCCGGACATCTACGGCGGGGGCGCGATGCGCACCGAGAACGGCAGCGAAGCCTACGGGCTGGGCGCGTCGCTGCATTTCGACGAGGACCGTTGGCGTTATCGCGGCGGCGTGGCCAAGGCGTCGTTCAACCTGGGTTTCCATACGCCGGGCACGCTGCTGCCCACGACCAGCATCGATTACAACGTGGACGGGCTGATGTCGTTCCAGCAAGGCTTCCGGCGCCTGGGCGAGCGCGACATCTACCTCGGCTTGGCCTGGATCTACATGGACATGGACATCGGTTTCGATGTCGCCAGCGATCGCGACCGCTTCCAGCCGCATGAACTGGCCACGCGCAGCTCCGGGCTGGGGCTGTCGCTGGAATACGACAGCCGCGACAACCCGTTTACGCCATCCAGTGGCTGGTTGGGGATGATCGAAGGCAACTACTACCTGCCGGGGATCGGCAGTGACACCGCGTTCCAGAGCTATCGCGGGCATGCCTACGGATACTGGCCACTGGGTTCGCGGCTGGTGCTCGGCGGCCGGGCGGACGCACGCTGGGCCAACGGCGATATTCCGTTCTACCGGCTGCCCTATATCGATCTGCGCGGGATCGGCTCGGCGCGTTACCAGGACACCCGTGCGGCGGTGCTGGAAACCGAGCTGCGCTGGAACGTCACCCGGCGCTGGGCAGTGATCGGCTTCGTCGGCGCAGGGCGTACCTGGGGCCGGCACAACAGTTTCAGCGACGGCAGCAGCCAGGTCTCCAAGGGGACCGGCGTGCGCTACCTGATCGCGCGCAAGCTGGGCATGCAGGTCGGCGTGGATTACGCCTGGGGCCCGGAGGACGACACCCTCTACGTGCAGGTGGGCAGCGCGTGGCGCTGACCGCGCCCCTGCGCTGGGTGTGCTGGCTGCTGCTCGCCGGCTGGCCAGCCGCGCTGCAGGCAGCCGGGCCCCCGCCGTCGGCGCCGGGAACGAGCTGCGGCGTGCGCACGGCAGGCGATACCCGTCCACGGATCGGGTTGGCGCTGGGCGGCGGTGGTGCACGCGGCATCGCGCACGTGCGCATCCTCAAGCAACTCGAGGCCCAGCAGATTCCGGTGGACTGCATCGCCGGCACCAGTGCTGGCGCGCTGGTGGGCGCGCTGTACGCCTCCGGTTCGACCCCGGCGCAGATCGAGCAGCTGGTGCTGGACACGCAATGGATGGCGATGTTCAGCGACACCCTGCCGCGCCGCGAGCGTTCGCTGCGCCGCAAGGCCGATGACTACGAGCAGCTGGCGGCGATCGGCATCGGCTTCGGTGGCGAGCAGGGCAAGGCGGTGTCGCTGGCCGGCGGCGTCTCCGAGGGCGAGAAGCTGATCGCGCTGTTCGAACGCGCCACGGGCGGGGCGCGGGTCAGCGGCCGCTTCGACGACCTGCCCATTCCGTTCCGGGCGGTGGCCACCGACATCAATACCGGCCAGCCGGTGGTGCTGGCACAGGGCAGCCTGCCGATGGCGATGCGCGCCAGCATGTCCTTGCCGGGGATCTTCCGGCCGGTGGTGATCGACGGGCGCGTGCTGGTCGACGGCGGTGTGTCCAACCAGGTGCCGATCGACGTGGTCCGGGCGATGGGCGCCGACCAGGTGATCGCGGTGGACGTGGGCACGCCGTTGCGGGTGCTCGACGGCAATGCCAGCCTGGTGGATGTGATCGGCCAGCTCAGCGGTTTCCTCACCACCGGCAGCGCGCAACGGCAACTGGACAGCCTGGGGCAGGGCGACCTGCTGATCTCGCCGGACCTGACCGGCAAGGTCGCCACCGGCGACTTCGACAAGGCGCCGGAGGCGCTGCGGATCGGCCAGTTGGCCGCCGATGCCGCCGCACCGGCGCTGCGCGCCTTCGAGCAGCCGCTGCCGGCCTATGCGGCCTGGCAGGCGCAGCGGGCAAGGCGCAGCGTTGCGGTGGCGCCAGCGCAGGTCGACTTCGTGGAGGTGGTCAACGACACCGGCTACGCCGATGCGTTGCTGCTGTCCTACCTGCCGCTGCAGGTGGGCCAGCCGCTGGATACCGCGGCGATGCAGGCGGGTATCCTGCGCGGCTACGGCATGGGCACGCTCGCCAGTTTCAGCTACGAGGTGCGCGAGCGCGACGGCCGGACCGGCGTGGTGGTCACCGCGAACGCAAAACCGAACGGGCCGGCGTACCTGGAGGCCGGGTTGAGCCTGAGCGATGACCTGGAGGGCAACCACGAGAGCAACCTGCGCGCCGGCGTCTTGTTCTCGCCGCTGTCGCCCTACGGCGCCGAGGCGCGCGTGGTGCTGCAGGTGGGCAGCGAGCCGGGGCTCACCGGCGAGTACTACCATCCCTTCGACCTGAGCAACCACTACGCCTTCCAGGTGGGGGGTGGCCTGCAGACGCGCAGCTTCAACCTCTACGACGAAGACGGTGACAAGACCGCGCGCTTCCGCGTGCGCCGTGCCGGTGCAACGGTGGGGCTGGTGCGCCACGTGGGCAACGTGCTGTCGTTGAGCGCGGGGCTGCAGCGCTACGCCGGCAACGCGGAAGTGGAAGTGGGCGATCCCACCCTCCCACGCACGCACTTCGACGAAGGTGCCTGGTTCGCGCAGGCCACGCTGGACGATATCGACAGCCTGTACTTCCCCCGCGACGGGCGCCTGGTCAACCTGGGTACCTACCAGTCGCGCGCCGGGTTGGGCGCGGACACCGCCTTCGGCCAATGGGACCTGGATGCGGTGGCGGCCAGGTCCTTCGGCCGCCACGCACTGCAGGTCGGGCTGCGCTACCACGTCACCACCTCGGGCACCGCCCCGGTGCAGAGCCTGTACCGGCTGGGTGGGCGCTGGCGCCTGGCCGGCTTCCAGCACAACCAGCTGACCGGCCAGGACTACGCGCTCGGCTTTACCGGCTATACCTACGAACTGGGCAGGGTCCTGGGACGCTCGGCGCAGGTGGGGGCCACCCTGGAATACGGCAACGCGTGGCAGCGGCGCTCGGACATGGCGCTGGCCGACGGGATCTGGAACGGCAGCGTGTTCCTCGGCTTCGACTCGTGGATCGGACCGCTGATCTTCGGGGTGGGCTTCCGCGAGGGCGGCGAGAACGTGTTGTTCATCGAACTCGGGCAGTCGCTGTGAGCGCGGCGTGCGTCACCACACCTGCGACAGGATCACCGCCAGCGCGCCGATCCAGCACACCAGCACGAACCAGGCCAGCACGGCGTTGGCGCCGAGCCCGCGATGGCGCACGAGCAGGCTGACCACCAGCGCGGCCAGCAGCGGGAGCAGGAACAGGCTGAGGATCCAGGCCCAGGGATGGGTATGCATGGCGTGGGTTCCTTGCCGGTCAGTCCAGCGCCTTGTCGGGGTAGTAGCGGGTGCCGCTGACCGTCAGTTCCGCGGCCAGGCCGCTTTCGGTCAACTGGTAGACCCACACGCCATCGGACACCTGCACCGCGCCGGTCAGGCCGCCGCCGGCCTTGTCCACCTGCGCGGCCAGCGTGGCCTGGCCACCGATCTCGATGCCGCGGGTGACGAAGTCGGTATAGGCCGCTGGCGTCCTGAACACCCAGACCAGATCGAAGGTCTTCGCGCCGAAGCCCAGCCCGGCCTGGATCTCGACCATGCGCATGAAGGTCTCACGACCGCTGCGGGTCTCGATCGCCACGCCGCGCCCGCTGCCGCCGCCGGCAACCAGGATCTTCACCCCGAAATTGCGGAACACCGCATAGCCGGCCGACGTGGCGATGGCCTGGCGTGCGCCGGGCTGTGCCGCGTAGAGCCGGCTGAGCACCTCGGTGGACGCAACGCGCGCCGTGTTGCGCGCCTCTTGGGTGGCGGCGCTGGGGCTGCCGTCGGCGTTGCGCGGCGGGGCGCTGCTGCAGGCGGCGCACAGGGCGAGGGCCGCGGCGAGCGCGGCGGCGTGGGTCGGGCGCAGCACGTGCATGGTCCATCTCTCCTTGGCGCGTAGCGCCAGCGCCTATTCGGGGAAGACGAGGGTGACGATGAAGCGGCCGGTCCAGCGGCTGGCATCGGCCGGCCGGTCCACGTTGTAGAACCCGCCCAGGCCCACGCTCACCGGGGTGTGGCCGAGGTGCAGCACCTTCGACACCGTGGCGCCGACGGGCACCGTCCACGCATTGCCACTGGCGGCCTTCCAGTTGTAGCTGGTCTCGGAGGTGAAGCTCAGCGACCAGCCATCGGGCAGGTTGCGGGTCACGAACGGCTGCACGCTGGTGCTGCTGACATCATCGCGATCGTCGTCGCCGGCCACCGACCACACATGGTTGGCCAGTGCGCCCAGCGTCCACGTGCGGGTCTTGTGGACCAGGATGAAGGCCGGGCCCAGCGAATACTTGCCGGTGCCCAGGCTGTCGTGCGACGCGGTGTCGAGCAGCGCGGCGGCGCCGAACCCGATCTCGGGGCCGCGCGCCTCGGCGGCTGTTTTGCGGATGTAGTAGCCCTGCACGAACAGATCGCCACTGCCATGCTTGCGTTCGGGGAAGTGGTTCCAGCTCAGCGGCAGGATCGGGCGCAGGATGAATTTGCCGTTGTCGCCCACGAAGGGGATCACCGGCTGGATCTTCAACTGCTGGTTGTGGAACGCATCCCCCGGGCCGACCGACCCGAGGTAGTTGTACTGGAACGGCACCGAGATCAGCGCGGCGCCGGGATCGGCCAGCTTGCGCGCGATATCGTCGGTGGAGTCGCTGCCGGTTGCGGGCGCGGCGACTGCAGCCGGCCACGCCAGCAGCAGCGCCACGCTGAGGACGACGGCGGCTACGCGCGTCATCGCGGCGCGTCCACGACGATGTACTGCACCGTGGTGCCTACATAGCGCGGCTGGTACCAGGCGTTGTCGCACTGCTGGTAGCCGATGCCATCGACCACCACCGTGCTGCAGCTGGGCGGCAGCGAATAGACGATGGAGCCGATCATCGCCGAGGTGACGGCCACACCGGCGGTGACGGCGGCCGCATCCCAGAACGGGTGATCCCAGTACGGGGGCGGCGGCGGTGGGCCTGGCGGATGCGGGCCAGGACCAGGTCCAGGACCAGGTCCAGGACCGGGGCCTGGACCCGGTCCTGGGCCAGGATGGGGACCGGGACCAGGACCCGGACCAGGATGGGGACCGGGACCAGGACCAGGCCCCGGATGAGGCCCCGGCTGGGGTGCGGGACCCGGGCCGGGTGGATGTGGCCCCATGCCGCCGCCACCGCCTGGATGGGCCATGCCCCCACCGCCGAAGCCACCGCCACCGAAGCCGCCGGCGTGCCCGATGGAGGGGTGGGCGAAGCCGCGCAGGCCGGGTCGCGCGTGCACGGCCGCGGGGGCGAGCAGCGTTGCGCCGGCCATGACCAGCAGCGCGGTGCCAAGGGCGGTGCGCAGGTGCGCGTTGGTGTGCATGCTCAGTTCCCCTCTGCGGTGGTGGCCTGCGCGGCGACCGCCACCGGCACGAACACGATCCGGGTGGCGCCGCTCGGGTTGAACGCCAGCTCGCTGGCGCTGATCGCCCGGCGGGTATCCCACTGCAGCGCGGCCTGGTAGCTGGGCAGCGCCAGATCGCTGTGGCTGGTGATCACCACCTGTCGGGGCAGGGCAGTGGCATCGGATATCCATACCTGCCAGTCGACGCCGGGCTGGCGGAACGCATAATGCTGCGTCGCCTCGCCGCCGACGCGGGCGCTGCCCACGCGCAACGCGGACTGGAAGCGGTCGGTGGGGAAGGCCGGGGTTCCCCACAGGAACAGATCGGCGAGCGGGAACTCCAAGCCGTAGGTGCTGGCCGAGTCGGCGAGCAGGGCCTGGCTGCTGCGGTTGAGGTCCTCCAGCGTGGCGTAGTACTTCAACCGGGGGGAATAGATGGTCAGGCGCTTGCCGTCGTAGAACAGCTGGCGGTGTTGCTGGTCGCTCTGGATCTCGACGAAGAAACGGTCCGGTTCGATCGCCTTGTAATCCACGGTGCCGGCGAGGGCGAGCTTCTGGCCGTCGTCGAGCACGTACTCGGTGCTGGTGGTCGCGTGCATGCGGAACTGCGGCAGTGCCCGCAGCGCCTTGCCCATGCGGGTCAGCGCGGCCACCGCGCTGGCGTCGATGCTGTCTGCGCTGGACGTGGCGGCCGCTGCGGGGGGTGATGTCGGGGCCTGTGCCAGCGCGGCTGGCAGGGCGGCGGCGAGGGCCAGGGCAAGCAGCGAGGCAAGGCGTGCGTGCGGCATGAGGGGCTCCGGGGCGTCGGCGATGGGCCGGGCCGGTCGCACCGACCCTGTCCCCACTGTGCGTACCGCTGCCTCAGCGGACAACCGGAGTTACACCGTAGCGGCCTAGGTATTTCTACGCAGGCGCGCCAAGGTCATGCCGGCGGCGCTCAGGGGGCCCGGTGCGGGTCGGCGCCACCGGCGGCAATCCACGCATCCACCGCCTGGCCGACCACCGTCATCGGCATCGCACCATTGCCCAGGATCAGGTCGTGGAAGGCGCGGATGTCGAAGCGTGGCCCCAGTTCTTTCTGCGCGCGTGCACGCAGCGCCACCAGTTGCAGCTGGCCCATCTTGTACGAGCTGGCCTGGCCGGGTTGCACCAGGTAGCGGTTGATCTCCACCCGCACCTCGCTGGCCTTCATGCCGGTCTTTTCCTGCATGTACGTGGCCGCCTGGTCGGGTGTCCAGCGCTTGCGGTGCAGGCCGGTGTCCACCACCAGCCGCACCGAGCGGAACATCTCGGCCTGCAACCGGCCGAGGTCACCGGCCGGGTCGTCCTTGTAGACGCCGGCCTCGGCCATCAACTGCTCGGCATACAGCGCCCAGCCTTCGCTGAAGGCGCTGGGGTTGAGGCTGCGCCGCAGCAGCGGCAGGTCGGTGAGGGTCTGTCCGATCGAAATCTGGAAGTGGTGGCCAGGCGAGCCCTCATGGTAGGTGAGGGTGGGAATGCTCCAGCGGGTGTTTGCGTCGATGTCGCCGAGATTGATGAAGAACGTGCCCGGCCGCGAGCCGTCCATCGCCGGCGGGTAGTAATAGCCGCCTGGCGAGGTGGCCTGCATGTGGGCCGGTACCGGCATGACCACCAGCTGCTGCGGCGGCAGGTGGCCGAACCAGCGTGGCAGGATCGGGTCCAGGTCGCGCAGCCGTTGCTGGATGTCGCCCAGCAGCTGCGCGCGCCCGGCTTCGCTGTCGGCATAGCGGTAGCGCGGGTCTTCGCGTAGCTGCTGCACGCGCGCGGCCACGCTGCCGTCGCGCAGGCCGAGCTGGCTCAGCCGTGCATCCATCTGATTTTCCACCCGCGCCACTTCGTCCAGCCCGATCTGGTGGATCGCATCGGCATCCAATTCGGTACTGGTGTACCAGCGCAGCGCGGCGTCGTAGTAGGCCTTGCCCTGCGGCAATGCCCATACGCCCTTGTTGCCAAGGTGGCGCGCCTGCAATCGGGTCACATCGTCCAGCAGCCGCTGGTACCCGGGGTTGACGGCATCCGCCACTGCACGCGTGGCCTGTTCGACCAGCGCGGCACGGCGGGTGGCGGTGATGGCCGGTACCTTCTCCAGCTTGCGCTGCAGCGATTGCACCCACAGGCTGTCCTTCGGCGCGGGTGTGAGCAGGGCGCGGAACTGGTCCGCGGCGCCTTGCAGCGCCACCTCGGGCGGCACCACGCCCTGCGCGGCCTGCATGTCCACGTTGGCCCGCACCTGGTCCAGCTTGGGCCCCATCGCCTGCAGCCGGGCGATGTAATGGGCCGCGCTGGTTTCATCGGTGACGGCGTGCTGGTTGTCCATGAACTGCGGCAGGTTCACCGGCAGGCTGAACAACTGGTCCACGGCATAGGTGCTGCCGCCCACCGGGAGCCACGCCGCCGACCATGGCACCGCCATCAGGTCGATCTGGGTCTGGTAGAACCAGCGCGCCAGGCCATCGCTCAGCTGCTGCTGCGCATCCAGCGGCGCGCCGCGCCACTGCGTGATCGCCGCCAGGTTGTCGGCCAGGAAGCGGCGGTTGACCTCGCGCTGGCCCAGCGATACATCGGTGAGCCGGTCGGAGCTGTCGGCCTGGCCGTCACCACTGATGCCGAGCATCGTGCGCAGCTCGGGATCGGCGTTGATCGCGGCCATGGTCTGCGCATCGAGCAACCCATTGAACGAGACCGGTGTTGGCGGGCCGGCGACGGTTGCCGGCGGCATCGCCGCGGCGGCCGGCGCCTGGGCGTGCGCCGCCGGTGCGCCGAGTGCGAGCGCGGTACCGATGGCGAGCGACAACAGGGCAGGCAGGGCGGAAGCGGTCGGGATCGGCATCACGGGACATCTCCGGTGGCGGGCGGCGCGGGCTGCACGCAGGCTACGCCAGCCGGCCCCAACCTGCACGCAGCCGCCGAGGGGAACCGCTTGGCTGTCAGCCCGCGCGCCGCTCGAAACCATCGCCGCTCCAGTCCTCGCTGCCCACACCGTGATGGATCACGAACAGGCCGTCCGGATCGTAGCGGCGCTTGGCCGCCAGCAGGCGCGGGTAGTGCGGCCCCCAGAACGCCTGCTGCCAGTCGGCCTGGAAGTAGTCAGACTCGGACACATAGGCCGGTGCATGGGGCACCACCGCGCTGAGTGCGTCGTAGGCGCGGCGCGTGCGCAGTGCGCCGCGGCGCGCATCCGGCTCGTCCACCGCGCCGCCGCAGCCGGGGTAGACCGGGCCGCTCGCATTGCCGATCAGCGCCAACGCAAATGCGTCCAGCACGGCCGGGTGGGTGGCGGTCCCGGCGCTGGCGGCGAGCGCGTCGGCCGGCGCACCGAACAACCCCTTGTTGCAGTGCAGGCCCACGTCCATGTGCTCGGCCGCGGCGCAGAGCGCATCGGCGGCGGTCTCGACGCGGTCCTCGCCCAGCAGCGCCGACGGCATCCACGCCGAGGCATAGCCATGGAGGAACCAGCCGACCTGGCCCTGGTCGCCCTTCCACAGCATGTGCCGGGGCGGCGCGCCGGCGCGCGTGTCATCGGCGATGAGCCGGGGCGCGTGCTGGCGGAAGAAATCGGCGTCCCAGAAGTCCCGCGCCGGCATCGCCAGCGCCTGGAGCGGCTCGCGCACGGTGTAGCCCGCACGTGACTGGATCCACGCCAGCAGCGGCTGCCACGTGGCCTCCGCCGTTTGGCGGTCCAGACCCTGGAACACCATCGAGATGGACAGCACGCGGTCGCCGCCGAAGGTGATCTGTTCGCCCCAGTGTGGGTTGCACAAGGCCTCGCGGTAGAAGCGCAGCACCTGGGCGGCCAACGCGCGCCAGCTGGCGTCGCTGTCGGCCTGCACCTTGAGCGACACCCCGCCGAAGGTGGCGGGCAGGGCATGGGTCTTCAGGGTCAGCCGGGTGACGATGCCGAAGCTGGCCGCGCAGCCGCCCTTCAATGCCCAGAACAGCTCCGGGTCCTGGTCGGCGTTGACCACCCGCACCGTGCCGTCGGCGGTGACCACCTCGGCCTCCAGCAGGCTGGCGGCGGCGCTGCCGAAGGCCTTGGAGAAGCTGCCGAAGCCGCCGCCGCTGACCAGCCCGGCAACCCCCACCGAGGTGCAGCCACCGCCCTGCACGTAGCGCCCGCCGTGGGTGGTTACCGCGTCGTAGGCGTCGATCCACATCGCCCCGGCGCCCACGCTTGCCGCCGGTTGAGGTGCCGTGCCGGGCCGCGCGCCCTGCGGCACGAAGGCGTCATGCAGTTGCACCTGGTTCATCGCCCGGGTCCAGACCAGCAGCGAGTCCGGCGCGCACGAGGTGCCGTGATAACTGTGGCCGCCGCCCTTGACCACCAACCGCACGCGGTGCTGCCGCGCGAAGCGGACTGCGGCGGCGACATCGGCGCTGTCGCGGGCGCTCACCATCTGTGCGCTGGGCACCGAACGCCAGGCACCGAAGTAGCCGCTGGTCTGGGTGAGGGCAGGTTGGTCGCCGATGTAGAACGGGTTGTGGATCTGGGCCATGGCCTCGGCGTGCGTGGTCGCGTCGCCCAGGAACGGCGATTGCGGCACCGACAGGCGCCCGCCGACGGCGCGCGACAACTGATCCCACTGGTCGGCGCCTGGCCAGCCGGCGGTACCGGGCCGCACCCTCGACCAGGGGCCGTCTGGCGCGGCAGCGGCCTTGAGCACCAGCGGCATCAGGGGCAGGGCCAGGCTGGCCTTGAGGCAGTCACGTCGTTTCATCGGGGGCATTCCTTGGCGCAGGCAATCGGGATGACCGTGAGTGTGTGCCCGCCACGCCCCGCCGTCATTGGGCCGGGGACGGAGGGAGGGGCGCGGTGACCAGTGGCGGGTGGGCAGGGACGAGTGGCCGCTGCGCCCGGATCGCAGCCCGATCCTGGGTGGCCTGGCCTGCATTACGCCGGGGGCCGGGCGCGGCAAGGTAAGCTCGCTGCCTGGCGCGGGGACGGCGCTGTCACCGGGGACGGCCGATGGCCATGGCACTGATCGCGTTGCTCCTGCTCGAGCTGCTCCTGCAGGGCTTCTGGAATGCCGCCTATTGGGGCGCGGGCATCGTGGTGTTCAAGCACTCCCTGCCGGCCACGGCGGCCGCACGCAACCAGCTTGCGCTGGGCAGCCTGCAGCACGATGTCGACCCGGCGGGCTGGCTGCCGCTGGCGTTCCACGCCTTGCCCGATGGCAGCATGGCGTTCCGTGAACGCTGGGGCGCGAGTTTCGCGCGGCGCTACTACCCGGTCATGCGCGGCCGGATCATCGTCGATGCCCGGCGTCGCCAGGTGCGGGTGCTGGGGCTGTGCAACTGGAACGTGGTGGCCATCGCGCTGTCGTCGGTGCCGGTGGCGGTCGCGCATCCCGCGTCGGCCGCGCTGCTGCTCCTGCTGCCGCTGTTCGGGGTGAGCTACGCGTTGCAGCGGCGGCGTTTCATGGCCGTGGTCGAGGCGCTGCGCGAGCAACTGGACACCGACCGCTCGGTGGAGGCGATCCTGGACGCACGCCTGCTGGCCCGACGCCCGCGCTGATACGCCCCGGCCTGCACCGCAGGTAGACTTTCCTGCTCGATCCTCATTGCCTGATGCCCAGGCCGCCGCCCATGACTGTTCCCTCACCCCCCACGAACCGCCGCACACAACTGGCCGACGCGATGCAGGCAGCGGGCTGCGTCGATCCCCGCGACTGGGTGAGCAGCGAGCTTGACGAGAACATCCCGCAGTTCGCGCGGTTCCTGCTGCTGCGTGATGTGCACCATCTGGCCGATGCCGTGCAGGACACGCTTGCCGAGGCGGTGTACGACCGGCCGGATCTGCAGGACACCTTGACTGCCCTGCAGGCGGCCGTGGCGCCTGCGGCGCTGGAGGCGCTGCTGCTGGCCTACGGCCGGGCGCTGGGCAACGGGTTCGTGATGACGCTCGACGACGGCGCGATGGCGCAGGGCGCGGACACGCCGGGCTGGCAACTGATGGAGACCGATGCCGACGGCGAGCCCACCGGCCGCCTGGTGCAGGGCCTGCACGAGGACTACCTGGATTTCGACGGGGCTTACCAGCCACTCGCACGCGCGCCTTGCGGGACCCCCGGCGATAGCGTGCCCACCCTGACCATCGTGCCGCCGAAGGGCGTGGCAACCGACGCGGCGATCGTCGTCTTCCCTGGCGGCGGCTTCAGCATCCTCGCCATCGATATCGAAGGCACGGAGATCTGCGATTGGGTGACCTCGCGCGGCATCACCTGCGTGCTGGTGAAGTACCGCGTGCCCGGCGGCAACCACTACTGGAACAAGGACTGCAACTGCCACATCACGCCCCCGGTGCCGTTCGCGCTGCAGGACGCGCAGCGGGCGATCCGGCTGGTGCGCTCGCGTGCCGGCGGGCTCGGCGTGAACCCGGCGAAGATCGGCGTCATCGGATTTTCGGCCGGCGGTTATCTGGTCGCGCAGACCAGCAACCAGCTTGCGCCGCGCTACCGCGCCGTGGATGCGGTGGACCAGGTGAGCAGTCGCCCGGATTTCGCCATCGCGCTCTATCCGGGGCACCTGTGTCGCGCCGGCGGCACCCTCGATCCCGGCTTGACGGTCACCGCCGAGGCGCCGCCGACCTTCCTGCTGCAGGCGTGGGACGACCCGGTCGACAAGATCTGCAACAGCACGGTGTATGCCCGAGCGCTCGACGAGGCCGGGGTGCCGGCCGAGGTGCACCTGTTTGCCAGCGGCGGGCATGCATTCGGCGTGCGGCCCAGCGCACAGCCGGTGTCTGCGTGGCCGGCCCTGGTGGAACAGTGGCTCAAGGGCCTCAGGGTGCTCTGAGCTGGGGGCCCATGCAGCAATGTTGGGGGCGAAGCGTCGCACTGAATGCGGGCAGGACGCCGCATGCCGAGCGCTGCCTGGCCGACCGCCGCCCAGCGTGGGCGAGACGAAGACTTACTGAGGCCGGCTAAGTAGAAACACGCTGGCTGCATCGGCGCACGACGAGGACCATCAAGCCACCCCGTCCCCGGAGACTTGCATGGCCAGCGCATCCAAAAAGCCCAACATCCTCGTGATCTGGGGCGACGACATCGGCATCTCCAATCTGAGCTGCTATACGCACGGATTGATGGGCTACCAGACCCCCAATATCGATCGCCTGGCCAACGAGGGCATGCTGTTCACCGACGCGTATGGCGAGCAATCCTGCACCGCGGGCCGGTCCTCCTTCATCACCGGCCAGAGCGTGCTGCGCACCGGCCTGTCCAAGGTCGGCATCCCCGGCGCGCCGGTGGGCATGAACGAAAAGATCGTGACGATCGCCGCGCTGCTGAAGAACGAGGGGTATACCACCGGCCAGTTCGGCAAGAACCACCTGGGCGACCTCAACCACATGCTGCCCACCAACCACGGCTTCGATGAGTTCTACGGCAACCTCTACCACCTCAATGCCGAGGAAGAGCCGGAGATGTACGACTACTTCCCCGAGAAGGAGTTCGGCAAGTTCATCGACACCATCAAGCCACGCGGGGTGATCCACAGCTTCGCCACCGATGCCGATGACAGCACCGAGCAGCCGCGCTGGGGCAAGGTGGGCAAGCAGAAGATCGAGGATACCGGCCCGCTGGACCGCAAGCGCATGCTCACCTGCGATGACGACTTCGCCGAGCGCGCCAAGGGGTTCATCAAGCAGGCCAACGACGAAGACACGCCGTTCTTCGTCTGGGTCAACTTCACCCACATGCACCTGTATACCCACACCAAGCCGGAAAGCCTGGGCCAGGCCGGGCGCTGGCAGTCGCCGTACCACGACACCATGATCGACCACGACAAAAACGTGGGCTCGCTGCTGGACTACCTGGACGAACTGGGCATCGCCGAAGACACCCTGGTGGTGTACTCCACCGACAATGGCCCGCACCGCAACTCGTGGCCCGATGGCGGCATGACCCCGTTCCGCAGCGAGAAGGACACCAACTGGGAGGGCGCGTTCCGCATCCCGCTGGTGGTGCGTTACCCCGGCAAGATCAAGCCGGGCACGATCTCCAACGACATCGTGCAGCACCATGACTGGCTGCCCACGTTCCTGGAGCTGGCCGGCAACAAGACCGTCGTGGATGACCTGAAGAAGGGCGTCAAGGCGATCGGGCGCACCTACAAGAACCACATCGACGGGGTGAGCCTGCTGCCGCGCCTGACCGGCAAGGCGGATGCCTCCCCGCGCAACCTGTTCGTCTACATCTCCGACGATGGCGACATGCTGGGCATCCGCTACGACAACTGGAAAGTGACGTTCATGGAACAGCGCTGCAAGGGCACCATGCAGCTCTGGGGCGAACCGTTCACGGCCATGCGCATTCCCAAGATCTACAACCTGCGCACCGACCCGTACGAGTTCGCCGATGTCACCTCCAACACGTACTGGGACTGGTATATCAACCACGTCTACATCGTCTACGGGGCGATCGCGTTGCTGACCAGGTTCAACGAAACCTTCATCGACTTCCCCAAGATCCAGAAGCCGAACACATTCACCGCCGACCAGGCCATCGAGAAGCTGCAGGATGCGGTGGCCAGCAAGTAACGCGGGCTGCCACACCGGGCTGCGCTGCGCGGCGGCAACGTCGCGCAGCGACCGCTGCCGGCGCCGTTACCGGCCGCCGATCGGATAGGAGCCGGCGCACACGTCGCCTTCCTCGGTCCCGTCCAGCCATTGCCTGAGCTGCTTCACGCGGTCGCGGGTGAGCAGTTCGTACTCGCTGCTCTGGCACATCGGCAACACGCTGCCGGCATTGCGGGGATCGGGGAAGCGGGCGGCGATCTGTGCGTCGCGGAAGGCAAGCCAGGCACGCTGGGCGGCCTTGAACCGGGTCACGAAGGCGGTATCGTCGGCATTGGCCGCCAGCACCTGGGCATACACCCGGTTGAGCTCGTCGTCGGCGGCCTTGGCGCCGATCCCGGCGCACTGGTTGAGCCCGGCCTGCGACTGGTTCGGGCTGTCGCAGGCCATGCCATCGGAGGTTCTCGCCCCGGCTTGCGCGGCACCCGCGCCCGGCACGCCGCAACTGGCCACGGCCAGCAGAATCAGGAGCGATTTCATCGCAGAAGGTCTCCTCAGCCGCGGTAACCGCGGACGCGCATGCACGTCTTGATCAGGTCGGACTTCTCCATGCCCCGCACCACGCCGTCGCCCACCGCGTCATCGGTGCTGCGCGGCGCCCTGCCATCCCCCACGGTGGCCTTGGAGGCGTCGTAATCGCATTCGGCAAGGTCCTGCTGCTTCTGCGCCTCGCTGGCGCCCGGCTTGCTCCAGCGCTTGATCTGGGCAGTGCCGCAGCCGGCGACGAGCAGGGTGGCACACAGCAGTATCGTGACGCCGGGGAGTCGGCTGTACATACGCATTCCTGGCAGGAGGGAAGGGCGATGTTGCACCGGCGTATTACCGCGCCCGGGCAATGATCGGCCCGTGAAAGCAGCAGGGCGGCAGCGGCCGGCAACGGTCCGCTCCGCAGCCACGGCTGCACCCGCCGGCGCCTCGTCCCCAGCCCGGGTACCCGCGTGCCAACGTGTGGCCAACGGTGTCGGCTGCAGGTGATACCCGCGCCCAGGGAAGGGAACAAGGAAGGCCGCGATGCTGATGATGTGCGTGGGGTTGATCGTGATGGCGTTGGGCTATCTGCTGACGGCCCGGGACACGTCGGGTCCCCGTCGGTGGATCGGGATCGCGCTCATCGCCAGCGTGGCGCCGGTATTTTTCTGGCTCGGCGCATTCTCCCGGCAGGTCGACGCGGGCCTGTGCTACACCAGCGCGATCCAGTCAATCGCCGCTGCGGTCGCGCGCACCGACCATCCGCAGGCGCTGGCCAGACAGATCGAGGCGCTGCCACAGGCCGGCTATGAAACGCGTTGCCCCGAGGCTCGGGACGCGGCCGCCGCGCTTCCCGGTGCCGGCGCGCACTGATCGCGCGGCCAGGTGGCCCACCCACCGATCGCCACTCGCCTGCCGGCCCCATCGGCGCCACGTCCCCCGTCACCGTCGGATGGGCGCATTGGACCCTGCCCGGATGCGCATCCGCCACGAGCCTGCCGTGAACGTGCGTGTCGCCCCAGGATGCAGCACCCGCGTATCAGCGGCGCAGCGGCACCAGAACGACGCGACGCGGCGAGGGCCTGCCGGCACAAGTGGCACGGCGGGATAGAATGCCGGCACGGGCGAGCGATCCGGCCACCCGCGTCGGCGCGGCACAGGGACGGGCATGGAAGAGAAGCACGGTGGAATCTGGATGTTCGCGCCCATCGCGGGCGAGGTGGTCGTGTCCGAGCATTACCGTGCCGAGCCGGAGCGGCTGGAGCGGATCGTGCAGCACGCCGACGGAGCCCTGCAGGTGGCGGTGCTGCACAAGGTGGTCGATCCGCAGTGGCGGCTGCCGGTGTGGTCGGTGCTCACGGTGGCGCGGGTGGCGTCGGTGACCGACGCCGAACGCCACCTGGCGGCGAGCGCGGTGCGGCAGTACTGAGCGAGGACACGGTGGCCCACCGGCGCGTGGCGCTGCTGGTGCTGCGGAGGGGCAAGCCCGGCCGCCGCTGGTCGTAGCATCACGCCACGCAGCCGCCGGCGCTGGCAGCATCCAGGCTTCCGTATCCGCGTTCCCGAGGAGACAGCCATGGTGTCCACTGCCGTCCCGCCCCGATCCTGGGCCATCCATCCGTTCCACGCCGCGGTGCTGGGCGGCGTGTTGCCGCTGTTCCTCGGCGCGCTGCTGGCTGATTACGCCTACTGGAGCAGCTACGAAATCCAGTGGGCCAACTTCGCTGCCTGGCTGCTGGTGGGGGCGATGGTGTTCACCACGCTGGCGCTGTTGTGCGGCATCGTCGGCCTGGTCCGGCGCACGCGCCGCCTGGGGTATGTGCTGGTGCTGGCTGCCACCTGGGTGGTCGGCTTCATCAACGCACTGCATCACGCCCGCGACGCCTGGGCGATCATGCCCGGTGCGCTGGTGTGGTCGGTGATCGTTACTGTGCTGGCCTTGCTGGCCACCTGGATCGGGTTTGCCAGCCTGCGCGTGGGAGGTGTGCGATGAACCGCCGTACCGTTCGGATCCTTGCCGTCTCCCTGCTGGCCGCCGCGCTGGCCGCGTGCAGCCAGAAGGCCCCGCCGCTGAACCAGATCGGCGCCACGCCCGAGCTGCCCGCGCCGCACCGTGGCGTGATGCCGGACATGACCATCGCCAAGCCGGCCGCATGGGGCGACCGCGTGCCCACCGTGCCCAACGGCTACCGCATCAGCGCGATTGCCACCGACCTGGCCATCCCGCGGCAGACCCTTGTGCTGCCCAACGGCGACATCCTGGTGGCGGAGGGACGCGGCGGCAGCGCGCCCAACCTCAAGCCCAAGGACGTGATTGCCGGCAAGATCAAGGCCAAGGGCAATACCGCGGTCAAGAGCGGCAACCGCCTGACCCTGCTGCGCGATGCCGACAGCGACGGCGTGTACGAAATGAAGACGGTATTCGCCGACAAGCTCAACGCGCCCTATGGCCTGGCGATGATCGGCAATGCGATCTACGTCGCCAACCAGGATGCGCTGGTCCGTTTCGACTACCAGCCCGGCCAGACCCGCGCGGCCGCACCGCCGACCAAGGTCACCGACCTGCCGTCGGCCATCAACCACCACTGGACCAAGTCGCTGGCCGCCAGCGCCGATGGCCGTTACCTGTACGTGGGCATCGGCTCCAACAGCAACATCACCGAGCGCGGCATGGCGGTGGAACTGGACCGCGCCCAGGTCTGGCAGATCGATGCCGCCACCGGCGCGCACCGGCCCTTTGCGACCGGCCTGCGCAACCCCACCGCGCTGGCGATCCAACCCGGCACCGGTGCGCTGTGGGCGGTGGTCAACGAGCGCGACGAGATCGGCCCCAACCTGGTGCCCGATTACCTCACCTCGGTGCGCGAGGGCGGCTTCTACGGCTGGCCCTACAGCTACTGGGGCAAGAACGTGGACACCCGGGTGATGCCACAGAACCCGCAGAAGGTGGCCTCGGCGATCGCGCCGGATTACGCGCTGGGCTCGCACGTGGCCGCGCTCGGCGTGGCGTTCTCCACGCCGGCGATGGGCGCGCCGTTCGCCGACGGGGTGTTCGTCGGCGAACACGGCAGCTGGAATCGCAACCCGCCGGTGGGTTACAAGGTCGTCTTCGTGCCCTTCAGCAACGGGCGTCCGGCGGGCGCGCCGGTCGATGTGGTGTCCGGATTCCGTGGTGAGGATGGCCGCACGCGCGGCCGCCCGGTGGGAGTCACGGTGGACCCGCGCGGGGCACTGATCGTGGCCGACGACCTGGCCAACACGATCTGGCGCATCACCCCCGGTACGGCGCCCGCAGCGCCGCGCTGAGCCACGCTGGGCCGCCTTGCAGGCGCGCACGAGGAGGCGCGCCTGCGTTGACGCGGCATTGCCGCGATTGGCGTAAATTGCTGACCCACCACGGGCGGCTGGCAGGTGCCAGCCGCCTTTCGTCTGCGTCTGCAACGCTTCCAGCCCAAGGTCCGGTGTTCCGATGTTGCCTGTCCCCGTATTGCCTGCCGCCCGCGCGTGCGCGGCGCCGACCCGCGCGTTGCCGGAGCCTGCCGTTTGAGCGCGGCCGGCGTGAACTTCCCCGGTGGCACCGGGCCGATGGCCGAGCAGGTCCGTCGGCATGACTGGCAGGCCACGCCGCTGGGGCCGGTGGACACCTGGCCCGGCGCGCTGCGCAATGCGGTGAACCTGATGCTGGCCTCGCCGGAAAGCATGTACGTGGTATGGGGCACGGCACTGACGTTTTTCTTCAACGATGCCTACCGCCCCATCCTGGGCCCACGCCTGGAGGGTGCGCTGGGCGCGCCGTTGCGCGAACTGTGGGCCGATGCCTGGGACGCGGTGCGTGCGCCGATCGAGGCCGCGTTTGCCGGCGAGTCCTCGCGGTTCGAGAACATGCCGGTGGCGATGAGCCGCCGCGGCGTGCCGGAGGACACCTGGTGGACCTTTTCGTTCTCGCCCCTCTATCTGGATGACGGCAGCGTCGGCGGCGCGTTCTGCGTCACCAAGGAAGTCACCGACGTGCTGCTGGCGCAGCAGCGGCTGGCCCGCGAGAACGAGCGGCTGATCGCGCTGTTCGACAAGTCGCCGATGTTCATGGCCTTCCTCAGCGGGCCGGAGCACCGCATCGAGCTGGTCAACCCGGGCTACCAGCGCCTGGTCGGTGACCGCGCGGTGCCGGGCACGTGCATCCGCGACGCGCTGCCCGAAGTGGTCGAGCAGGGCTTCCTGCCGCTGCTGGACCAGGTGTACCGCACCGGCGAAACGTATATCGGCAGCGAGGTCATCTACGATCCCCCCAGCGCCGGCGATCGCGCCGGCGGCCAGCGCCAGCTCGATATCGTGTTCCAGCCGGTGCTCGGCGATGACGGCCACACGGCCGGCGTGTTCGTGCAGGGCCTGGACATCACCCCGCACGTGCAATTGCAGCGCTCCATGCGTGACGTCGAGGCGCGCCACCGGCAGATCATCGACAGTGCCAGCGACTACGCCATCGTGGCCTCGGACATGGAGGGCAGGGTGACGCTGTGGAATACCGGTGCCGAGCACCTCTTCGGCTGGACCGAAGCGGAGATGCTCGGGCGCAGCGTGGAACGCATCTATACCGAGGAGGACATCCAGGCCCGGCGGCTGGAAACCAACCAGCGGGCCTGCATGGTCTCCGGCGGGGTCAGCGGCGAGCGCTGGTTGCAACGCAGGTCGGGCGAACGTTTCTGGGCGAACGGGGCGATGACCGCCCTGCGCGACAGCGACGGTGCGGTGCGCGGCTTCGTCAAGGTGCTCGGCGACCGCACCGAGCAGCAACGTGCCAACAGCGAACTGGCCCACAGCGAACGCCGCCTGGGGGCGCTGGTGAGTGCCTCGTCGCAGTCGCTGTATGCGATGTCGGCGGACTGGCAGGAGATGCGGCCGATCGCCGGGGCCGGTGCAGCGGACGGGGCCTTGCCGGCGGTCACCGGCTGGCGCGAGGAGCGCGTCCACCCCGACGACCGCCCGTTGCTGGAGGCCGCCATCGCCCAGGCGATGGCCACGCGCCAGCCGCTGCGGCTGGAGCACCGCGCCCTGCTGGCCGATGGCAGCGTGCGATGGGTGCTGATGCGCGCGGTGCCCTTGCTGGATGACGCCGGCGCGGTGACCGAGTGGTTCGGCACGGCCTCGGACGTGACCGAGCGCCGGCTGGCCGAAACCCAGCTGCGCCAGCTCACCCAGACCCTGGAAGAGCGCGTGCAGGCCCGCAGCGCCGAGCTGCAGGTGGCCGAGGAGCGCCTGCGCCAGAGCCAGAAGATGGAAGCGGTGGGGCAGCTGACCGGCGGTCTCGCGCACGATTTCAACAACCTGCTGACCTCCATCTCCGTCGGCCTGGAACTGCTGGAACTGCGGATCGACCAGCAACGCTACGACGACGTGGGGCGCTACCTGGAGATGGCACAGGCCAGTGCGGCCCGCGCCACCGCGTTGACCCAGCGGCTGCTGGCCTTCTCGCGCCGCCAGACCCTCGCGCCCACCCCCGTGGTGGTGGAGGCGATGGTGGGCGGGATGCTCGATATCATCTCGCGCACGCTGGGCCCGTCCATCGCCATTTCCACCGACCTGGCCCCCGCGCCGTGGGCGGTGCTGGTGGACGTGCCGCAGTTGGAAAACGCGCTGCTCAACCTGTGCATCAACGCCCGCGATGCGATGCCTGCGGGCGGCCCGCTGGCGATCGGCACCGCCAACGTGGCCCTGGCCGACCAGGCGGCTGCGCAGCTGGATATCCCCGCTGGCGAGTACGTGCGGCTGTCGGTGGCCGACACCGGCACCGGCATGGACGCGGCGGTCATCGAGAAGGCGTTCGAACCGTTCTTCACCACCAAGCCCATCGGCCAGGGCACCGGCCTGGGCCTGTCGATGATCTATGGCTTCACCCGCCAGTCCGGTGGGCAGGTGCGGATCGACTCGCAGCCCGGGCAGGGCACCACGGTGCACCTCTACCTCCCGCGTTTCCTCGGTGATGCCGCCGACGCGTCCACGTCGACGCCGCCCGACGAGGCCGGCGCGGCGCCGGCGGGCAACGTGGGCACGGTGCTGGTGGTGGAAGACGACGATGCGATCCGGGCACTGGTCACCGAGGTGTTGTCCAGTTCCGGCTACCGCGTGCTGCAGGCACCGGAAGGAGGCCGCGCGATCGAGATCCTGCAGTCCAACGAGGGCATCGACCTGCTGGTCACCGACGTTGGCCTGACCGGCGGGCTCAATGGCCGCCAGGTGGCCGACGCCGGTCGCCAGCTGCGACCGGCGCTGCCAGTGCTGTTCATCACCGGCTACGCCGCCTCCGCCGCGGTGGGGGCCGGCCAGTTGGAGCCCGGCATGCAGGTGCTGACCAAGCCGTTCACCGCGGCCGAGCTGGAACGACGGGCGCGTGCGCTGGTGGTTGGCGACGGTGCATGAGCAGCACGCGGCGGGATCCCGGCAGATCCCGCCGCGCCGCTTCGCCCCCTGGGATCAGAACTTCCAGCCCACTCGCGCGTAGTAAAAGCCGCCGTTGAAGCCATACGGCGAGTGCACCGGGTACTCCGCGCCGGCCACGCCGGACCAGGGGTTCTTCGACGGCACCCGGTCGAACAGGTTCTGCGCGCCAACGCTGACGTACAGCCCCGAGTCGAACGTCCAGCCCACGTCGGCATCCACGATCAGCGCGCTGCCGCCGTAGATCGGCAGGCCGCCGTCGGCGGCCGAAATCACCCCGCTGTCCAGGTGGTCCTCGTACCAGGAGCCGTAGTAGTTCAGGCGCAGGTTGGCGTGGAACACCTTGCGCTGGTGGTGGATGCTGAAGTAGCCCTTGGTCCTGGGCAGTGACTTCTCCAGCTTGTACACGCGCGCGGCATCGATGAAGTCGGTGTCGTAGCGGTCCACCTCGGTGCGGTTCCAGTTGGCGGCCAGCGAGTAGGTGGTGGTGCCGCCGAAGTGGTCGCTCTTGTAGCTGGTCACCAGGTCCACGCCGGTGGTGGTGGTGTCGAAGGCATTGCCGAAGTAGGTCACCTGCGAGATCGAGGCCGCCTCGGGGTTGCCGCCGAGCACCAGCGCCGCGCGCTCTTCGGGGGTGACCACGAAGCTGGTGCTCAGCGCGATCCGGTCCTTCACCTTGATCTGGTAGCCATCCAGGGTCACCAACCAGTCGCCGTGGGTCCAGACCGCACCCAGCGATGCGTTCCTGGACTTCTCCGGCGTCAACGGCTGGGCGCCCTTGAGCTGGGCGATGGCATTGGTCGGCGGCAGCGTGGCGATGTCCTCCAGGGCAGTGCCGCCGAACACGGTGCTGATCTGGCTGATGTTGGCCTGCCCCGGGGTGGGGGCGCGGAAGCCGGTATTGAAGGCGCCGCGCAGGGCAAACTGCTCGTTGACGTCGAAGCGCGCGGTCAACTTGCCGGTGGTGGTGCTGCCGAACGAATCGTAGTCCTCGTAGCGCACTGCGCCGGCCAGCAGCACGCGCTCGGTGAGCTGCGCCTCCAGGTCCGCATAGGCCGCCCAGTTGCGGCGGTCGAAGGTGCCGGCGGTGCGCGAACTGAAGCCGTTGAAGCCGTTGGAGCCCAGCGCGAAGCCCTGCGAGGTGAGCGGTCCGATCGCGGTGGACGGGCCATCGCCAGGACTGATCTTGAAGCTCTCCTCGCGCCACTCCGCGCCCAGTGCCAGGCGCAGCGGCTGGCTGGTGAAGCGGGTGGCGATATCACGGCTCACATCGACGTTGAGGTTCTTCTCGGTCTGGGTGTTGCCACCGGGATGGAACCGCAGGCCCTCGGGCTGGTCCGGCCCCAACGAAGCGTTGACCGTGTTGTAGATGATGAAGTCGATGTCGTTGCGGCCCCAGGAGCCGCTTACGTCCCAGTACCAGTCGCCCCACAGGCCCTTGGCACCGGCCACCAGCGACATGTCCTCCAGCGAACCGCCGAAGCGCGGGGTGAAGCCGCCGGGCAGGCTGGACAGGAAGGTGTAGCAGTTGGAGGGCAGCGCGGCGACCGCACCGCTGACCGAACTGTACGGCAGCAGGTTGCCGGCGCGATCGCGCAACGCGATGCCCGGGCAGGCGCCGGCACCGGCGCCATTGAGGTTGCCGACCAGCAGGCTGTCGCCGCCGTCGTTGGAGTACACCCCCGAGCGGGCGGTGGGGTCGCGGAAGTAGAAGCCGCCATCCACGTCGCGCTTGGCGTAGTTGCCGAACAGGTAGAAATCCACCGCATCGGTGGTCAGGCCAAGGTTGGCGACCAGCTTGAGGTCGTTGTCCACCTGCGGCGAGCCCCACACCTGCGCGGGCTGGCCCACGCCGGGGTAGCCGGCGGCAATGGCCGCGGCGGCATCGTCGCGCTGCACGCTGCGCGAGGTGTCGTCGGCCTTGCGCCATTCGGCGGTGAGCGTGGCAAACCCGCGGGCCGTCAGCGGCAGGCCGATCTGCGCCGAGTACTGGGTGGTGAGCCCGTCGCCCTCGTAGTACTTGCCGGTGAACACCTCGGCACTGCCGCCTTCGCGCAGCTTCTTCAGGCCGAAGTTGATGACACCGGCGATCGCGTCGGAGCCGTACTGGGCCGCGGCGCCATCGCGCAGCACGTCCACCTGCTCCAGCGCCAGCGACGGAAACACCGACAGGTCCGGGCCCTGCGCGCCGTCGGACAGACCGTGGCCGAGGAAGGTGATCACCGCTGCACGATGGAAGCGCTTGCCGTTGACCAGCAGCAGGGTGTTGTCCGGCGGCAGGCCGCGCAGGTTGGCCGGGCGCACCAGGCTGGCGGCATCGTCGATGGGGATGGTGCTGACGTTGAACGATGGCACCAGCACGCGCAGCTGGTCCAGCGCGTCGGTGGCGCCCTGGTTGCGGAATTCGTCACCGCTGATGATGTCGATCGGCACGGCCGAGGACGAGACGGTGCGCGGTTTGGTGCGGCTGCCCAACACCGAGACCGTGTCGAGGGTGGAGGCCTCCGGCGCGGCCGGAGGTGTGCTGTCCTGTGCCAGCGCGACCGAGCTGGTGGCCAACAGCGTGGCGGCCAGCGCCACGTGTACCGCAGATGCCAATGACGAGATTGCGTTTGGAGCGTGAACACACTTGCCAATGCGGTCGTTCATGCATGCACCTTGCAGTTGGAGGGTCGGAGGTGTCGTTCGTCTACTGGGTCATCCCGTTGGTTCTCCTTGCGCGCCAAGGCCCTGATGCGCTGCACAAATAATTAACAGAACGTAAACCGTACTGCAACGCATCTTTCGTTTGTGCCTCATGCACTTCGCAGGCGGTCACAAAAAAGGCTGGTATAGGTGCCAAAGGCAATCAATAATTGCCAAAGGCATTCATGGAGGAACTACATGTCCGACGTCCTGACCAACGACGTGGCCCGCCTGCAGGCGTTCAACCGCGATTACGCGCGCCACCTCGCCATGCTGGAAGAGGGCCTGGTACGCGGTGATTTCAACCCCACCGAAGTGCGGGTGCTGCTCGAGCTGGCCTGCCGCGACGGCGTGACCGCTGCCGACCTGTGCCGGCTGTTGCGCCTCAATGCCGGCTACGTGAGCCGCTTGCTGGCCGGACTGGAAATGCGCGGCGTGCTGGCGCGCCGGCCTGCCGTGCACGATGCACGGGCCAGCGTGCTGGTCTTGACCGATGCCGGGCGTACCGTGTCCAACCAACTGGACGCCGCCGCCAGCGCGGCCGGCGCGCGCCTGCTCGGCCCGCTCAGCGCCGCCGGCCGGGCGCAACTGGTCGAGGCGATGGAGCAGATCCGGCGGCTGCTGTCCGAGCCTGGCACGGACTACGTGCTGCGCGATCCGCGGCCGGGTGACATGGGCTGGGTGGTGCACCGGCACGGTGCGTTGTACGCGCGCGAGTACGGCTGGAATACCGAATTCGAGGCACTGGTGGCCGACATCGTCGCCCGCTACCTGCGCGAGCACGATGCGCGCACCGAGCGTTGCTGGATCGCCGAGTGCGCGGGCACGCCGGTCGGCTCGGTGTTGGTGGTCCGCCACGACGCACAGACCGCCAAACTGCGGCTGCTGTACGTGGACGCCAGCGCACGCGGCCGGGGTATCGGCCGCCGGCTGGTGGACGAGGCCATCGCGTTCGCGGCGGCGGTGGGTTACAGGCGGATGGTGTTGTGGACCAACGCGGCGCTCGTCGATGCGGGCCGACTGTTTGCCGAGGCGGGATTCGAACTGCTGACCGAGCAGCCCGAACAGCTGTTCGGCAAGCCGCAGGTCTCGCAGTTGTGGGCCAGGACGTTGTAGGCGAGTGCCGGCGGCGGCAACCAGGCCCGGCGGATGCCGGGCCTGGCGTGCGTGGCAGCGGCGGTCAGAACCGCGCGGTGGCGCCCAGGAAGAACGTGCGGGCGCCGCCGTCGTAGTTGTTGCCTTCCTCGATGGTGGATACGTCGCCCAGGTTGAGCACGCCCGCGCGCAGGGTCAGGTGCTCGTTGACGTCCACGCCGGTGACCAGGTCCCAGGTCGTGTAGGCCTTGGCGAAGGTGGCGCTGGTGGAGGACACCAGCTGCTCGCCGATGTGCTGTGCGCTGAGGTTCAACGACCATGCGTCGGTGACCTGCCAGTCCAGCGAGGTGTTGGCGGTGAGCTTGGGCACCACCAGCAGGCTCGCACCGGTGGTGCGGTTTTTCGATTCCAGCATGCGGGTGGCGTTGGTGGTCCAGGTCAGGCGCTCATGCAGCGGCACGGTCACGCTGGCTTCCACGCCCCGGGTGCGGGCCTTCTGGATGTTCTGCGCCACCGTCCACCAGAAGCCGTTGACGAAGCTGGTGCTCTGGCCCGGGATGTCGCGCAGCGGCACCTGCTGGATCTTGTCGTCGAAATCGGTGAGGAAGTAGGTCGCCGAGGCCGCCCAGCCATTCTTGTCCAGGCCCAGGCCCAGCTCGTAGTTGGTGCTGGTTTCCGGCTCCAGGTTCGGGTTGCCGGCCATGTAGCAGCCGGTGGTGCCATCGGCGCTCACCGAGCGGTTGGTCCAGCCTTCCACGGTGAGTGCGGTGCAACCGTTGCCGCCGGACTGGGTTGCCGCACCGGCGGTGCCCTGCTTCAGGGTGGGGGCACGGAAGCCCTTGGAAACGCCGCCGCGCACCGTCCACGCATCGGCCGGGTGCCAGACGCCGTAGAGGCGCGGGCTGAGGTTGTCATCGTAGTTGTCGGTGTTGTCCCACCGCAGGCCCACGGTGAGGACGAAGCGCTCGTGCAGGGTGATGTGGTCCTCGGCAAACAGCGCCCAGGAATCGGCCTCGCTGGTCGGGCTGATGCGCCCGCTGCCGGTCCAGGTCACCGGCACGGTACCGATGGTGTCGCGGTTCTCCAGCTCCTCGCGCTTCCACTGCCCGCCCACGTTGAGGCTCTGCTCGAAACCCCAGTGGAAGCTGCGGGTGAACGCGGTATCGAACACCGTCTCCTTGGCGTGGTTGCCGACCGTGCTGCCCTTGTCTTCGTAATCGTTCTGCACCAGCGTGGTCCTGGAGGTGGACGCATCGCCGTAGCGGCCATCGTGGGTGGCCACGTAACCGGTCTGCACCAGCTTGGACAGGCCCCATGCACCGACCGCGCCGGCACCGCTGTTGCGCTGCTCGCCACGCGAGGCCTCGAAGCCCACCGTGTGGTCATCGTTGATGCGCCAGTTGAGCCGCGCGTTGGCGTTCTCGGCCTTGCTGCCCGGGGTCTGCCGTGCACCGGTGTCGGATTCGCGGTTGGTCACGTTGGCGCCGACGCGCAGGCCCAGGTTCTCGGTCAGCGGACCACTGAACAGCGCGCCCATCTGGGTGGTGTCGCCGCGCGTGTCCGAATCGGGTTTGCTGTAGTTGAAGGTGACCGAGCCACCCCAGTGATCGGCGATCTTGCGGGTGATGATGTTGATCACCCCGCCCATCGCATCGGACCCGTACAGCGAGGACATCGGTCCACGCACCACCTCGATGCGCTCGATCATGTCCGGGGAGAGCCAGTTCAGATCCTGCGGGCCGAGGTCGTCGCGGTAATTGACGCCCGCGGAATTGCCCTGGCGGCGGCCGTCGATGAGGATCAGGGTGTACTGCTCGGGGAGCCCGCGCAGCTTGATCTTCGATTGCGCCCCGGACAGCGCATAACCGCCGGTCACGCCGGGCACGGTGCTGAGCAGCTGGCCGATGCTGGTGACCGGCTTGCGCTCGATCTCCTCGCGGGTGATCACGCTGATGCTGGCCGGGGCATCCTTGATCCATTGCTGGGCGCCGGTGGCGGTGACCACCACGGTGTCCATCTGCTTGGCCGAGGCCGCATCCGCGCTGGCGTCGGCGTGGGCCTGTGCGCTGAGGGCCAGGCCGATGGCCAGGGCCAGGGCGCTGCCGGAGCGGTGGGAGGCGAGGGAGGGGGAGGGGAACAACATCGACGCAGTACTCCTTGGGTAAGGGGGTCCGCTGGCGATGGCTGGGACGTCCATGTGGGGAATTTCAGAATCCGTTAACAATTGTAATGCAATCCATTCGCATTTGTAACATTCGGATACGTGACGCCCTCCACCGCGTCGGCGCGTGTCCACGATTCAGGCAGATGAGTTGAAGATGCGGTCGTGGCGGCGAAGACCCGGACGCGTTGTCGCGAATGCAGCGTCAGCGATAAGATCGCGCGGCGGGGGCCGTGCCCCGGAGCGCAGCGCAGGGAGTGCGAATGCCGATCGACGAAGTGACCGGGAGTGTCGTTGGCGGCATCCTGCGCCTGGTGGCGTGGCTGTTCTTCGACGTCTTCATCGAGATCGTCATCCAGGGCACCGGCTACCGGATCCTGCGCTGGGTGCGCCCCGAAAAGACGCCGTCCGATGCCGCCTGCACGCTTGTCGGCCTGGTGTTCTGGCTGGCCATCGCGGCCGGTACATTCGCCGTAGTGCGTGCAACGTTGCGATAGCATGGCGCCACCATGACCTCGATCAACGCCACTACGCCGCTGCTGCCGTGTCCCTGTTGCGGGCACCGCGGCCTGCTGGAGGCCGGCGGCTACGAGATCTGCAGCCGCTGCGCATGGGAGGACGACCCCAGCCAAGCCGCGCAGCCCGACATGGCCGGCGGCGCCAATCGCATGAGCCTCCATGCCGCGCGCCAGGCGTGGGCGCGCGGCGAACCGGTGGCCTGAAGCACAGGCGATCACGCGGGTGCGTGTCGCTGCCGTGGTGTCGCCAGGCAGGGCAACCGCGCGCCCTGCCTGGCGGACCGGGTCAGGCCTGGTCGCTGCCGCCCAGCTGCTTCACCAGCGCCGCGGCGGTTTCCGCCGACGAGGACGGGTTCTGCCCGGTGATCAGCAGCCCATCGCGGACCACGTACGAGCCCCAGTCCGGGCCCTTCGAATACTCACCGCCGGCCGCCTTGAGCATGTCTTCGACCAGGAACGGCACCACGTCGGTGAGGCCGACGCCGGCTTCTTCGCTGTTGGTGAAGCCGGTGACCTTCCGGCCCGCGACCAGCGGCGTGCCCTCGGCGGTGGTGACATCGCGCAGCACGCCCGGGGCGTGGCAGACCAGGGCGACCGGCTTGTTGGCGGCGAGGAATGACTCGATCAGCGCGATGGAATGGCGGTCATTGGCCAGGTCCCACAGCGGGCCGTGGCCGCCGGGGTAGAACACCGCGTCGAAGTCGGCCGGGTCCACGCTGTCCAGGCGCACGGTGCTGGCCAGTTGTGCGGTCGCGTCGGCGTCGGCCTCGAAGCGGCGGGTGAGGTCGGTCTGGAAGTCCGGCTCGTTGCTCTTCGGGTCCAGCGGCGGCTGGCCGCCCTTGGGCGAGGCCAGCACGAGCGTGGCGCCGGCGTCCTTGAAGGTGTAATAGGGCGCAGCCAGTTCTTCCAGCCAGAAACCGGTCTTGCGGCCGGTGTCGCCAAGCTGGTCGTGCGAAGTAAGGACGATGAGGATCTTCATGCGGGTGCTCCTGGGAGGTTGTGAGTAGACCGGTCGTCTACTCTGGGGGCAAATCAAGGGAACGCAGTACGACGTGTGCCGGCAGGAATGCGCCGGGTCTGGCGGGTCAAGCGGCGGGGGGGACGATCTGACGGGTGGTGGCCAGCGCGGCATCGAACGGCTGGGCGGAGCGGACGATCTTGACCATGATGCTGGCGCCCAGCCACAGCTGGTACAGGCTCTGCGCCACCGTAGCGGGGTCGTCGTGGAGGTGCAGTGAGCCCTCGGTGGCGCCGGCCTGGAGTGCGCCGGCCAAGCGGGTGACGATGCCGGCGGTGCCGCGCTGCAGGGCCGCGCGCATGCTGGCCGAGAGGTCGGCCACTTCGGCGCCCAGCTTCACGGCCAGGCACTTGCCCTGGCAGTCGTCGAAGGACTGGTTGGCCCGCCAGGCGTCGAAGTAGGCATCGAGCTGCTGCGCCTTGGTCAGGCCCGGCAGGCGGAAAATGCGCTCCATGTCGGCCAGGTAGGCCGCAAAGTAGTCCTCGAGCAGGGCCTCGCCGAAGGCCTCCTTGGAGCCGAAGTAGTGGTAGAACGAGCCCTTCGGCACGCCCGCGGCGCTGAGCACCTCGTTCAGCCCGACCGCCGAGAAACCCTTGCCGCCCATGATGCGTTGGCCGGTCGCAAGGATCCTGTCGCGGGCGTCGGTGGTGTCAGGCGCGGATGCGGAGTTCATGGGGGCTACTCTACGCCGGATTAGACCGGTCGTCTAGTGGCTCGACGTCCCCGGTGTGCCGGGGCATCGAGGTTGCGGTGACGGCGGCCACGTCGCGGCCGCCAGCGGGCCGGTCGCGGCATCCGCAGGACACTGCGACTGGATGCCACCGCGCTTTCCGCGCACAGTTGATTCTCCCGCACCGGAGATTGGCATGACGTTCAAGGCACTACTTGCGACCAACAATGGCGATTCGATCAGCACCCGCCAGGTGGATCTGGACGACGCCGACCTGATGCCCGGCGAGGTGACGATCGCGGTCGAGTACTCGACGGTGAACTACAAGGATGCGCTGGCCCTGTCGGGGCGCTCGCCGGTGATCCGCACGTTCCCGATGATTCCCGGCATCGACCTGGCCGGTGTGGTGGAACGTTCCAGTCACGCCGGCATCGTGCCCGGCGACCGCGTGCTGCTGAATGGCTATGGGCTCAGCCAGACCCACCATGGCGGCTATGCGCAGCGGGCGCGGGTGCCGGGCAACTGGCTGGTCAAGGTGCCCGACGCGTTCAGCACGCGCGATGCGATGGCCATCGGCACCGCCGGGTATACGGCGATGCTGTCGGTGCTGGCGCTGGAACACGGTGGCCTCACGCCTGCGCACGGCGACATCCTGGTGACCGGCGCCAATGGCGGCGCCGGTTCCATCGCCATCGCGCTGCTGTCCGGCCTGGGCTATCGCGTGCTCGCCTCTACCGGCCGGCTGGAAGAGGCCGACTACCTCAAGGAACTCGGCGCGGCCGAGGTGATCGACCGGCACACGCTGTCCGAGCCGGGCGCGCCGATCGGCAAGGAGCGCTGGGCCGGTGCCATCGATTCGGTCGGCAGCCACACGCTGGCCAACGTGCTGGCGCAGACGCGCTACCGCGGCGTGGTGGCCGCGTTCGGGCTGGCCCAGGGCGCGGACCTGCCGGGCTCGGTGCTGCCCTTCATCCTGCGCAACGTCACCCTGGCCGGCATCGATTCGGTCAACGCACCGCTGCCGGTTCGGCAGCAGGCCTGGGCCCGCCTGGCGACGGACCTGGACCTGGGCAAGCTGGCCCGCACCACGCGGGTTGTCGGGCTGGCCGAGGTGCCGGCGGTGGCCACGCAGGTGCTGGAGGGCAAGGTGCAGGGCCGCACGGTGGTCGACGTCAACGCCTGACGCTGCCGCACCCGGCGGTGTTCGGCGCGCGCCTAGTCCTTGGCGACGGGCGCCGCCGGCGGCAAGGTTCGCAGCACGGCCTTGTCCAGCTTCGCCGCCACGCCCACGCTGCGCCCGGCCAGATTGGCCACGCTGTACTGCACGGCCACGCCGAGCACCTGGGTGGCGTCGGACACACTCAGCCCGTAGCCCTGGCGCAGCCACTGCAGCATGCCGGCGGTGGCCACGCGCAGGGCGTCGTCAGTGGAACCGGCCTGGCCGAGGGTCATGATCTGGGTAGGTGATTCGACCCGTGGGGTAACGATCGACTGGCGTTTCACCAGCGCCACCTTCACCTCCACGTCGAGCGAGGTTTCCAGCGCCCACTGCGTGGTTTCGCCGTCGCCCTGCAGTGCATGCCCGTCGCCCAGGTAGAGCAGGGCGCCGGGTTGCTGCACCGGCAGGTACACGGTGTTGCCTTCCACCACGGCATTGAAATCCATGTTGCCGCCGAAGTCGCCGGTATCGCCGGTGGAGAACGGCGGATAGCCGAAGCCGGGGGCGACGGCCAGGCCGCCCAGCATCGGCTTGACCGGCACGTCGAAGCGTTTGAGCGCAGCACTCGGGTCCTTGGGGCGTGCTACCCCGCGGGCGCGATCCAGTTCCCAGCGTACCGGCTTGCCCAGCGCGGTGGTGTCGGCCGCGACGCGCGCGGTCTTCAGCCGGCTTACGATGCCGTCCAGGCTGTCGGCGTAGTCGCGGTTGAGCTTCAGCGATGTCAGCGTGACCGCCAGCGTGTCGCCCGGCTCGGCGCCGGCCACGAAGAACGGCCCCACCTGCGGGTTGCCGAACAGGGCGCGGGTGACGCCGTGCTCGTCCACGCCGCCGGAATCGAGCGTCCTGGTCGCCACCGAATCGCCGGGCTGGATGACCAGCACGGGCGCGCGGTCGGCACTGAAGGTGTTGGAATACCCGGTGGGCGTGAACACATGCCGCTGTGCCGTCGCCTGGGTGCGCGCGGGCACCTTCCATGCGCTGAAAGCGTGCTGTGCACGCGCGGCACGGTTGTTGGTGTCCGGCTGGTCGCTCTGGCCCTGCATGCGCGCAGCGTCGATGCGCCCGCTGTAGCGGTAGACCTGCCCATCGCTGCCGGTGGCGGTGAACGCCAACGCGTGGTCGGCCAGCGTGCCGCGGATCGGGTCGCCATCGAGCGTGCCGCTGACCGCTGTTCCCTGCACCTCCAGGTGCAGGGTCTGATACTGGGTGTTGCCCCACAGATCGGTGGCCACGATCCATTGATCGGCCGCACACACGTTCAGCGGCAGGGCCGCGATCAACAGCGACGACACTTTCCAGGCCCGGGTCATGGCGAGCGGCTTCGCGGCATGCCCCTGGGGGCGATGGCCGCAGCCTAGCCGGTGGCGGCCGGGCCGCCACAGTGTCGAAGGTAACCTGGGCGGGATGCCGCGCTGCCGGTGATGGGCAACCAACGCCTCAGGGAATCAGGCGCTGCGCGCGAAGCTGTGCGAACAGCGCGAAGAACGCATCGTCGCTGGGCTGGTAGTCGAGGAAGCCCATGCGCCGGCTCTTGGACATGTCGGTAAGGACTTCCAGCGGCCGGCCCAGGTCGGCGTCGGTATGCCAGGGCGACACCAGCCGGTGGATGTCCGTCTCGGCCAGGCCGTGCTCGGCGGCCAGGGCCGACCACGCGCCGGCGTCGTCGGCCATCTGCGCTTCCAGCGGCCGCGGCTCGCCCGCGAACGGCGCCGGTTCCAGGCCGAACCAGTCGGCGATGCGGCCCCACATCCACGACCAGCGAAACACGTCGCCGTTGACCACGTTGAAGGCCTGGTCGGCCGCGGCCGGCGTCTGCGTGGCCCACAGCAGGTGCCGGGCCAGCACGCCGGCGTCGGTCATGTCGGTCAGCCCGTTCCATTGCGCGGACGAACCGGGGAACTGGAACGGGCGGCCGCTGCGCTTGCACAGCGAGGCGTACACCGCCAGCGTCGTCCCCATGTTCATCGCATTGCCGACCGCCGCGCCGATCACCGTGTGCGGGCGGTGCACGCTCCAGTGGAAGCCGTCGCGCGCGGCCGCGGCGAATACCTCGTCTTCCTGCGCATAGTAGAAGTTGTCCACCGCCAGGCGTGGCTGTTCCTCCCGGAAAGGCGTCTGCGGCAACGCACCCTGTGCATACGCCTCGAAGGGCCCGAGGTAGTGCTTCAGGCCGGTCACCAGCGCCACGTGGCGCACCGAGCCGGCCGGACGCACGGCGTCGAGCAGGTGCCGCACCATGGCCGCGTTGACCCGGATGTTCTCGGCCTCGTTGGCCTGCCGCGACCAGGTGGTGATGAACACATGGGTGGGCGCCAGCCCGGCCAGGGCCGCCGCCGTGGCCGGCGCGTCGCGCAGGTCCGCCGCGACCGCGCCCACCCCGCGGGGCAGGAGACCGGCATTGCGCGCCAGCCCATGTACCTCCCAGCCCGCGTCCTGCAACTGCCGGACCAATGCGCTGCCGACGATGCCGGTTGCGCCCACTACCAGTGCCTTGTTCGTCACGCTGCCGCCTTTGCATCTGAAATCAGGCGCACACAGTAGGATAGGTGCGTACGCCTTGAAAGAAGGCACCAAATGGTAACCAGGCGATGAAAACCGGCAGTCCGGAAGATGAATGGCGCGAAGACTGCGAGCCGCGGCGGGTGCTGGAGCTGTTCAGCACCAAGTGGACGTCGATGGTGCTGCACACCTTGGCGGTTCGCCACGGCGGCACCGCGCGCAGCAACGCCTTGCACCGCAGCCTGCCGGCCATTTCGAAGAAAATGCTGGTACAGACCCTGCGCGAGATGGAGGGCGCGGGCATCGTGCTGCGGACCGAATACCCGACCGTACCGCCGTCGGTGGAATACGCGTTGACGCCCCTCGGCGTGCAGCTGGTGGAGCCGATCGAGCTGATCTACGACTGGGCGCGGCGCAACGCGGGGGCGCTGGACGCCCTGCAGCCGCGGGCGACGTCGCGGCGGCGCTGAGGTATATTCGCCCCCCTTTTTTGCGCCACCGCCGGACCTTCTCGATGAGCACCCCGAAAAAGCAGTATTTCAAGCACTGGGCGGAGTCCGACCTGGGCCAGGGCAACGTCTACATCGAAGCGGTGGGCGAGGTGATCGTGCGGCAGGTGGAGATGTACCGCAGCCTCACCACCTGGGCCGACAAGACCGGCCAGAGCGATGCGCGCTTCCTGCTGGCCGACCAGCCGCTGTCCTGGTTCGACCTGGATTCGGACGACGGCATCACCGCGAGCGAGTTCGAGGCCGCGTGGAAGAAGGCCAAGGCCGCAACCACGGGCGGCTGAGCGCGCTCAGCCCAGCGCCAGCGCGTCGCGCAGCGCCGCCAGGTGCGCGCGGCCGACGGCCAGCTCGGTGCCGTCGTTGAGCAGCAGCCAGTAGCGGCTGCCGGTCGCGGCATGCAGGCTGCGCACGTGGCGCAGGTTGACCAGGTGGGAGCGGTGGCAGCGCACGAAGTCGGGCGGCAGCACCGCGCCGAGGCTGGCCAGCGACTTGTCGTGCAGTTCGCAGCGGCCATCGCGCAGGTGCAGTTCGCTGTAGTCGCCGTCGGCGCGGATCCACTGCACGTCGGCCAGCTCCACCACCGCCGTGCCCTGCGCGCGCCAGATGCCGAGGTAGCGCGCCGCACCCGCGCGCACGTGCCCCACCTCCAGCAGTCGCGCCAACGCGGCCTGCAGGCGCTCGCGTGAGAAGGGCTTGGGCACGAAATCCAGCACGCCGTGCTCGAACGCCTGCAGCGCACGGTCGCGATGGGCCGACACCACCACGCAGTGGTAGCGCCCCGCAACGGCGCGGCGCAGCAGCTCGAAGCCGTCTTCCCCACCCAGGTTGAGATCCAGCAGCAGGCCGTCGTAGACATTGCGCTGGAGCCGGTCGCCGGCGTTCTCCAGGTCGGCCACCGCATCGAAGCGGGCCCGGCTGCCGGCCAGCTCGCTGCACAGGCGGAGCAGGCGCTGGCGCACGAGCAGTTCGTCCTCGACGATCAGGATGCGCATGGCAGCTCCATCCGGCTGCACCAGTCCGCGCCATCGGGCCCCTGCACGAACCGCCAGCGGCCCGGCCACGCCGCCGCCAGGCTGGCTTCGATGTAGGCCGTCCCCGTGCCACGCCCACGATGCGCGGCCACGCCCTGCGCGCTACGCAGTTCCAGCACCCAGCACGGACCGTGCCGCTGCACGCGCAGGCGGAACGGATGCTGCGCACAGGCCGGGGCGCCGGCGTGGGTGAGTGCGTTCTCCACCTGCGCATGCAGCACGCCCGGCGGCAGCCACAGACCGGCAGGGTCGGCCTCGACCTCGAAGCCGATGTGTTGCTCCATGGCCATGCCGACGATGTCCAGGTGGTTGCGGCACAGGGCCAGTTCGTCGTCCAGCGTGACGCTCGACTGGCTGCTGCTGTCGCGCAGGCGGTCGAACTGCTCGGCCAGCGCCTCGACCAGGCGGCTGGCCCGCAACGGTGCCTGCTCGATCAATTCCTGCAGGCAGGTGAGGGTATTCATCAGCCAGTGCGGCTGGATGCCCCGTTGCAGCAGTTGCAGCGCAAGGCGCGCGCGCTCCTCGCGCAGCAGCGCGTTGTGCTGGTCCAGGGCGCGCAGTTGGGCGGCGTGGCGCACCAGCAGGAACCCCATCAGCACCGCCAGGAACAGGAAGTAGGGGCCATCCAGGAAGACGCCGCCGAGCAGCGGAATGGCCAGCGCGCCGGCGACGACCAGCGCCAGGATCGGCCAGCGTTCCTCGCGCTCGCCGCGTGCACGCAGCAGCAGTGCGACCGAACCGAGCAGGCTCAACAGCAACAGCGCGGCCCCGCGGTTGTCGAACCCGGGCACCCAGGCAATCACGACGAGTAGTGCGGCCAGATAGGCGATGCGCACGCTCGCCGGCAGCGCCACGCCAAAGCGGCGCGCGAGGTATGCTGGCAACAGCACCGCCGCGGCAAGATGCAAGGCCTGCAATGCCAGCAGGCGCGGGCCGTGCCACGGGTAGGCATAGCCGAGCAGGGGGCGCCAGCCTTCCAGTACCGGCAGCGCCAGGCCCACCGCCCCCAGGGCCAGCAACAGGCGCGCGCCGGGCACCGGTGCCCGGCCACGCTGGGCGGCCAGGAAATACAGGCAGGCCGCGCCGAGCGCGCCACCCGCGAACGCGGCGATCAGCCACGGCGTCAGCCGGTACCCGTAGATCGACGCGATGGGCCCCACCGCAAGGACCGCATCGGCGCTGGCCAGGCGCGGCCACTGGTGCTGGCTGGACGCAAGCACGACCAACGCATCGTCGGCCGTGCCGGCCACGGCTGGCAACATGCGCAGGACGTCGATCTGGCCGGGTCGTTCCTGCGCGGCGGTGCGCCCCACCACGCCGTTGGGAGGCAGCGGTTGTCCATGCCAGTAGGGCTGGCTGGCGGCGCGCAGCGACAGCCGCACGGCAGCGTCGCCCGTCCGCGCCGCCGAGGTTGCCGGCAGTTGCCAGCGCAGCCAGTACGGCCCCCGCCAACCTGCGAGGGCGCGTTGATCCAGCGCTTGCCAGGCGATGTCGCGCGGTGGCGTCGCGGGGACGCCGTCGCCGATCGTGGCAGGGGCCATGTCCGTGGCGGCCAGGTAGATCGTTCCCGTCGGCGGTGCCACCGCCCACAGCCACGCGGCGACCGCGACAAGCAACACGGCGAAGGCGGTCAGGGTGCGGAGGATGTGCATGCGCCCATCCTATCGGCTGCGTGGAGACAGTGGTCCCCCGCTGGGAGCTGTTCGGCAGGCCGGCGTGACATCCGCGCAGCGGCGGCAGTGATGCTGGAGGCACCGGCCCACCTCGGCCGGTCCCACCCCTGCCATCCCTGGAGCCTGCCATGACCCTTCCATCCCTGTTGAAGACACATTTCGTCCACCCGCGTCTGCAGGCCGGGCTGGTCGCCGCGTGCGTGGCGTTCGCCGCCACGACACCGGCTCTGGCAGGCGAGGGCGCGGCGCCGCTGGTATTTGAATCGTATGCCTTGGAGACGCAGGCGCACGGCACGATCGCGGCCGAGGCGGCCTATCTGGAGGTGCCACGCCGGCACGCGCAGCCGGACGGACCGCGCATGCGCCTGCGGGTGGTTCGGCTGCGCGCCACCGGTGGCGACGGCCGCGCCGCGCCGGTGGTGTACCTGGCTGGCGGGCCCGGCGGTTCGGGCATCGGCACCGCACGCGGGCCGCGTTGGCCGGTGTTTGACCAGGTCCGGCGCGAGACCGACGTGCTGCTGCTTGATCAGCGCGGCGCCGGCCAGTCCGAGCCGCCGCCGGCGTGCCCGCATTCGCACACCTTCGAGGATGCGCAGCCGATCCAGCGCGAGGCCACGCTGACGGCCCTGCGCGACACGGCCGCCCGTTGCGTCGCGTACTGGAAACAGGCCGGCGTCGACCTGGGCGCTTACACCACGGCGGAAAGCGCGGGCGATATCGATGACCTGCGCCGAGCGTTGGGTGTGCGCAAGCTGAGCCTGTGGGGGATGAGCTATGGCACCCATCTGGCACTGGCCACGGTGCGCCTGCACGGGGCAGGCCTGGAGCGGGTGGTGCTGATGGGCAGCGAAGGGCCGGACGACACGTTGAAGCCCCCGATGGCGGCCGACGCGTTGTTCGCGCAGCTGGGCGTGCTCGCGGCAGGGGCCGGGTTCGATGACCTCACCGGCGCGGCACGCCGCGTGCTGGCCACGCTGCGCGGGCAGCCACAACAGGCGCGCAGCCTGGTGAAACCGGACAGGCAGGTGACCTTGGGCGCGTACGACCTGCAACTCGCGCTGGCGGCCATGCTGGGCCGCCGCACCACCCAGCAGTGGATCCCGTTCGCCCTGCGCCAGGCCGAACGGGGCGACTACCGCCCGTTGGCCGACATCGTGCTGTTCCTGCGCGGCGAGCTGGGTGTCTTCGGGGCGATGCCGCTGTCGATGGACGTGGCGTCCGGGCAGAGCCCGCAGCGCCGCGCCCTGGTCGAGCAGCAGGCGCGCCGCAGCCTGTTCGGCGATGCCTTGAACTTCCCGTTCCCGGCCCTGGCCGATGGGCTGGGCCTGGTCGACCTCGGCGAGGACTTTCGTGCTCCGCTGCGCAGCGATGTGCCGGTGCTGTTCATCAGCGGCACGCTGGACGGACGCACCCCGCCGGCCAATGCCGAGGCGCTGCGGCCGGGATTCAGTCACAGCACCTCGCTGCTGGTTCGCGGGGCCAGCCATGACAACGAAATGTGGCTGGGCAACCCGGCGATCGCCGCCACCATCGCCACCTTCCTTGCCGGCGGTGAAGTGCACGATGCGGAACTGGCGTTGGCGCCGCCGGAATTCGTGACCAGCAACGAGGCACTGCTGGCGTCATTCCCGCGATGAAGGGTGGAGTGCAATACCAGCCGATTCCCTCGGATGCGTCGTCAGCGTAGCGCGCCGATCTCTTCGTTGAGTTCCCTCATGTACTGGACCGCCTCGTTGGCTGCCTTGGCTGGCGAGAGCGGTTCGGAACGACGCAGTGCATGCCAGCCACTATCGCGATTGCGTGCGCCGATGCCGTATTTGCTTCGCAGGTTCGCAGAGACCTCAAGCAGCCGACCCCGCATTTTGGTACTCACATTGGCGAACTGTATCCAACTGACGATGCGGAATTTGTCCTCCACGATCCGGACGTTAATTCCCGCTGCCCAAAGATACTCCGTCGGATTCTCTTCGGGAATATCCAGCAGTCGGGTCCAGTCCTTGCGGGTGAACGATGTCACGACGCGGCGCGGCTCCGATTCCAGATCCGGGAAGGCCGCCAACAGCTCGGTCGAAAACCGCGCGAACTGTCTCTGGCGAATGCACTTGTCCCAGATTGCCGGTCCGCGGCAATACAGCTGGAACAGTCTGACCGTCGCTTTGGCTTCTATGCTGGCTCCTCTGGTCGCCGTCAAGGAAGCGAGTTGTGCGGCCCGCAGGCTGGTGGCGTTGTTGCTGAAGAGGGTCTGCATCTCGCCCAACGTCTCTGCGTAGTTACTGGCGACCTTCGTGATAAGCGTTGCAAGCGGACTACTGGAAGACGATTCTTCGTCCGCGTCCTGAATGATCGTCCTGAACTGGCCCAGGGTGCTCTTCACTTCAGGGGACAGCCAGTTCATGCGCTCTGCGTCCGCGAGAAACTCCGTGAGCCAGTCGTATCCTACAGGTAGCCAGCGGTCATCACTTGGAGTGGCTTCGTTGCTGTCCAGGAAGATGCGGACGCCGCGATAGGAAGGAAACAACTTCTTCAAATGCGTGCTGTAGGACTTGGTTTGATCCTTGCCTTCCCTGGCGCCAAACTTGTTCTCGACTGCGATGTAGAGGCGGGCAACGGGATCGATCGCCAGGATGTCGACACTGCACTTTTTGCCATTTCCATTGCTTACATCGGCTTCCGTGGTGACGATCATCGACGAAAACGAATTCGTTTGGACGCTGGATGCGGAGAGGAAGCGGCGATCATTGGGGGACAGGCATGCTGCCTGCTCGCTCTGGCCGGCACGGGTCAGTAGGGACTTGATCATCCTGTCGCTGAGTCCGTGTCCCTGGCTTGGGTCCAGCAGCCAGGCAACGAACCGTGACACGTGGACCTCTCGTGGAAAGCAGATCTGCAGAGGCTCCGCCTTGCATGAAAGTGCCAGCATGCGCTGCACATCTGCATCGGCGTAGATGTCGTTGACCATTGATTCCATGTCTGCCATGACGCTCCTTTTCGTTCTGCGTGAAGTTTTCATCGCCAGGCAACACCATCGGCGCGTCGTCCGGAATCTTGAGTGTGTCTTGCGGGTTGGAAGCAGGGCCTTGTCGGCGTGGCGGCAGCGCCTGTAGAGTCGGCTCTCGCCGCCATCGGATCCGGTGCGGCAGGGAGCCGGTATCGCCCCGTGCGGACGGCAATGGAAAAGGAATGTCCAGGCCGGGGCCGCAGCGCGGACCGGCGGGGAACAGGCGCGCTGCGCCAAGGGGGCTTGGGATGGCGATTCTCGGTTTCTTCGTGGTGTTTCTGCTGTGCATGGGCCTGGCAAAGGCCGTCAACGCGATCCGTGGCAGGCTGACCGTCAATGGTGCGGCGATCCATCTGCTGCTCACCCTCGTCTTCGCCGTCTACATGGTGGTAAACGCGGTGCGCGCGGACCTGCCACCGGCCGCTTTCGGCTATGCGCTGGGGTACACGCTGACGCCGGCGCTGCTGGTGGGCGCGCTGGCCGCGTTCTTTTTCTTCAGATTCCGGGCCGACAAGGCCGACCAGGCACGGGTTCATCGGTTGCGCGAGCAGCGCCTGCGCGCCGATGCGGATCAGGCCGCGCAATGAACAGCCAGCAGTTTGTCGCCGCGCTGGAAGCGTACGTGCAGGATGCGGCGACGGACGCGACGATCAGCGTCCTGCAATCGCCACCGGGAAGACGACCGCCGCAGGCGCGTCGCGAACGCTCTGCGTGGTACAACGGCTTGTCGGCACAGGACCAGGCGCAGGTGCGCAGCGTGGTGGCCGAGGCCACTGCAACGACCTTGTTCGGCATGCTGGCAGTGCTGGACGGGGCGCGCGTGGTCGACGATGAGAAGGGCAGGTTCGAGCTGTTCCACACGGGCCATGAACGGACGCTTCTGAACCCGGACGGCATCGACCTGCACGATCTGTTGCGCAGGGCTGACGATGAAACTGGGTGAGCTCACTGCCTTTGGCCATAACGTGGCCGACTCGCTGGCCAGCGGCCTGTGCTTCATGATCGGCTTTTACACGCTGGATATCTTTGCGGAGGCCGCAGCGTCCCGCGAGGGCGAAATCGTGGTGAATTTTCTGACAGGGGAGACCGCAGGCAGCCCGGCCTCGGCCGAGGTGAAGCAAGCCGTCGGCCAGTTCGCACAGCGACTGCCCGAACTGGCGTCGCGGCACGGTCTGGACATCGGCCAGATCCGGGTTCTCTCCGCACGTTTCGGTACCGACAGAGTGGCAGGCCCGCATTTCC
The DNA here is from genome assembly GCF_056393175.1 of Stenotrophomonas sp. Steno-Z1. Taxonomy (NCBI): domain Bacteria; kingdom Pseudomonadati; phylum Pseudomonadota; class Gammaproteobacteria; order Lysobacterales; family Lysobacteraceae; genus Stenotrophomonas; species Stenotrophomonas sp. Steno-Z1. The sequence goes on from NZ_JBWJPB010000001.1 coordinate 1,291,156, forward strand.
AGGTGACGGTGGAGACCGCGGACGGTCGCCGCTCCATGGACCAGTACGTGGGCAATCCGGGCAGGCGTTACAGCCGACCGCGACGATCTCGCGTCGCACCCGTAACCGACTGACAGCGCCGGCCTACACCGTCCAGCCGCCCTGGCCGGCGGCCACATGCATCAACTGGTCCAGCTGGCGCAGCGCCCGGTGCAGTTCCTGCCGGCTCGCTGCCGCCCCCAGCGAGATCCGCACCGCGTCCTGGATGGCGACCCCGTCCGGGGTGAACGCCGACGACGAGGCGATGCCCAATCCCTGCAGCCGCGCCGCATGGGTGAGGCTGGCGGCGGTCCACTGTGGCGGCACGCGGCACCATGCGTGCACGCCGGCGCAGTGTTGCAGCAGCGTCGGCGACAGTGCCGACTTTGCCAGGTAGCGGCGCTCGGCCGCTTCGTTCTGCACCAGTGTGAGCAGCGCGGTGGCCGAGCCATCCAGGATCAACTGGGTGACCAGGGCATTCATCAACGGCGGCGCCATCAGGTTGACCGCGCGCAGCGCGTCCAGCATGCCCTGGCGTGACACGCCGTCGGGCAGGTGGACGAACGCCGTGTGCAGGCCCGGGCTCAGGCACTTGGACAACGTGGCGATGTAGCACGTGTGCTGCGGCGCCAGCCGGGCGAGCGGGGCAGGGGCATCGTCGACCAGCAGCCAGTACGGGTCGTCTTCGATGAGGCGGAGGTCCTGTGCGCGCAGGACCTCCGCCAGCTGCGCCCGGCGCGCGTCGGGCACGGTATGGGCGGTGGGGTTCTGCGCGGTCGGGTTGAGGTACACCACCTTCGCCCCGCTCGCGCGTGCCTGCCGGCGTAGTGCATCCGGGCGCATGCCGTGCTCGTCGCACGCGACCACCTGCAGCGTGCGTTGCAGGACCCGCGCCGCATGCAGCAGGCCGGGATAAACCAGCGGTTCGCACAGGATCGTGTCGCCGGCATCGGTGAGCGCCAGCAGCAGCGCCGACAGCGCGGCCTGTGCGCCTTCGGTCACCACCAGCCGATCGCTGTCCACCTTGCCCAACATCGGCTTGAGCCACTGCTGCGCGGCCAGATGATCGGCGCGGCTGCCGCCGCCGACGTGGTAGGTCATCAGGTTGCCGGCGTCGCTGCGCGTGAGCACCGTGGACAGGCCACGCCGCAGCATGTCGGCCACCTCGCCACCAGGCGGGGGCGGCGGCAGGTTCATGCTCAGGTCCACCACCTGGTCCAGCGCCACCGTGGGCGGGGCAATGAAGGAACCCAGGGGGCCGCGTGCGTCGACCAGCCCACGCTTGCGTGCTTCGGTGAACGCACGGGTGACGGTGGTCAGGTCCACACCCAGCGCGGTGGCGAGCGCGCGCTGGGCGGGCAGGCGGGCGCCGGGGCGCAGCGTACCGGACCAGACCGCGCGCTCCAGCGCCTGCACGATACGCAGGTAGATCGGCCCGTGGCCATCGGCGATGAGGGTGTTCCACTGCATCGGCGCATCTTACGCCCGCACCGGTCGGCGGCTGCGACAGTGTGTCGCATCATGTAGGGATCATGTCGTTGCCTAACGTACGCGGCTGCGGCGGGCACCCCCCATGCATATCGGTCATGCAGGGGGGTGTTCGCCACTTCTCATGATCCGGGCCACAGGGCCCGGCACTGCGTTGGAAGGGCCGACCCGCATGAACCCCGCTACACAACACGCTCGCCGCACCACGCTGGCCGGTAGGGCCCGCGCCGCACGCTGGTTGGGCACGGCAGCGCTGCTGCCGCTGCTCACCGGGTGCAGTTCGCTGGAACTGTTCAACCCCATGGGCAGCATCGCCGAGCAGGAGATGCAGCTGATCCTGGTCTGCACCGGGCTGATGCTGCTGGTGGTGATCCCGGTGATCCTGCTCACGCTGTACTTCGCCTGGCGCTACCGCGAGGGCAACACCGCGGCGACCTACGCGCCGGACTGGTCGCATTCCACCGCCATCGAGGTGGTGATCTGGACCATCCCGTGCCTGATCATCGTGGTGCTGGCGGTGCTGATCTGGAAGAGCACCCACGCGTTGGACCCGTACAGGCCGATTGCATCGGACAAGGCGCCGCTGCGCGTTGAAGTGGTGGCGTTGAACTGGAAGTGGCTGTTCATCTACCCCGATCACAACGTGGCCACGGTCAACGAGCTGGTGATGCCAGTGGATACGCCGGTGGCGTTCAAGCTGACCTCCGAGTCGATGATGAACGCCTTCTTCGTACCGCAGCTGGGCAGCATGGTCTACACCATGGCCGGCATGCAGACCCGCCTGCACCTGATCGGGCACACCCCGGGCACCTATGCCGGGATGTCCTCGGCCTACAGCGGCGCCGGCTTCTCGGACATGAAGTTCCCGGCACGGGTAGTCACCGACGCCGATTTCGCCCGCTGGCTGGCGCAGGCCCGCAGCAGTGGCGACCACCTCGGCGCCACCCGCCTGGCCGAACTGGAGACGCCTACCCACGGCTCGCCGCTGCTTCGTTTCAGTGCGGTGGATAGCGGGTTGTTCGACAGCATCGTGCGCCGCCACGGCGGCATGCCCGATGACGAGATCTGCCTGCCGGGCGAAGCCCCGGGGGCGAAAACCCAACTCGTGAGCCTGGCCGCGCCTGCCGCCAGCCGTACCGCGGAGAACTGATTGTGCTTGGAAAGTTGAACCTCGAAGCGATTCCCTACCACGACCCGATCATCATGTCGGCGCTGGCCGGGTCGCTGCTGCTGGGCGCGGCGATCATCGCGGCGATCACCTACTTCAAGAAGTGGGGCTACCTGTGGACCGAGTGGATCACCTCGGTGGACCACAAGAAGATAGGCGTGATGTACATCCTGCTGGCCCTGGTCATGCTGGTGCGCGGCTTCGCCGATGCGCTGATGATGCGCGCCCAGCAGGCCATCGCGGCCAACGATGCCGCCGGCTACCTGCCGCCGGAACACTACGACCAGATCTTCACCGCGCACGGGGTGATCATGATCTTCTTCGTGGCGACCCCGCTCATCGTGGGGCTGATGAACATCGTGGTGCCGCTGCAGATCGGCGCGCGCGACGTGGCGTTCCCATTCGTCAACTCGCTCAGCTTCTGGCTGTCGGCGGTAGGCGCGGTACTGGTGATGCTGTCGATGTTCGTCGGCGATTTCGCCGCCACCGGCTGGGTGGCCTATCCGCCGCTGTCGGGCATCCAGTACAGCCCGACGGCGGGCGTGGACTACTACATCTGGTCGTTGCAGGTTTCCGGCATCGGCACCACGCTGACCGGCCTCAACTTCATCGTCACCATCCTCAAGATGCGTGCGCCGGGCATGGACCTGATGAAGATGCCGGTGTTCACCTGGACGGCGCTGATCACCAACATCCTGATCGTGGCGATCTTCCCGGTGCTGACCGCCACACTCGTCCTGTTGAGCATGGACCGCTATTTCGGCATGCACTTCTTCACCAATGACGCCGGCGGCAACGCCATGATGTACGTCAACCTGATCTGGATCTGGGGCCACCCGGAAGTCTACGTGCTGATCCTGCCGTGCTTCGGCGCGTTCTCGGAGATCATCGCCACGTTCTCGGGCAAGCCGCTGTTCGGCTATCGTTCGATGGTCTACGCCACCTGCTCGATCGGCGTGCTGTCGTTCTTCGTCTGGTTGCACCACTTCTTCACCATGGGCTCGGGCGCGAACGTGAATGCCTTCTTCGGCATCATGACCTCGATCATCTCCATCCCGACCGGGGTGAAGCTGTTCAACTGGCTGTTCACCATGTACCGCGGCCGCATCCGCTACCACTCCTCGACGATGTGGACGATCGGCTTCATGGTCACCTTCGCCATCGGCGGCATGACCGGCGTGATGCTGGCGATCCCGGGGGCGGACTTCGTGCTGCACAACAGCCTGTTCCTGATCGCGCACTTCCATAACGTGATCATCGGCGGGGTGGTGTTCGGCTGTCTGGCCGGCATCACCTTCTGGTTCCCGAAGGCGTTCGGTTTCACCCTCAACGAGCGCTGGGGCAAGGTCTCGTTCTGGTGCTGGCTGGTCGGCTTCTACCTGGCCTTCATGCCGCTGTACGTGCTGGGCTTCAAGGGCATGACCCGGCGCATGAACCATTACGCGGTGGAGGGTTGGCAGCCGTGGTTGATCGTGGCCGCCATCGGCGCACTGGTGATCGCCGCCGGCATCGCCGCGATGTTCATCCAGTTCTATGTGAGCGTGCGCGACCGCAAGGCCAACCTGGACCTCACCGGCGACCCGTGGAACGCGCGCAGCCTGGAGTGGGCCACCGCGTCGCCGCCGCCGTTCTACAACTTCGCCACATTGCCCGCGATCACCTCGCTGGAACAGCACTGGGACGACAAACAGCACGGCCGTGCCTGGCAGCGCCGGGACAGTTACGAGGACATCCATATGCCGCGCAACACCGCCGCCGGCGTGGTGATCTCCGCGTTCAGCCTGGTGCTGTGCTTCGCCCTGGTCTGGCATATGTGGCTGCTGGCCGCGATTGGCCTCGTAGGCGCGATCGCCACCTTCGTACTGCGCTCGTATGACCGTGACGTGGACTACTACGTGCCCGCCGCCGAGGTGAAGCGCATCGAAGACGCGTACTTCGCGAAGCTGGAAGGAGCCAAGGCATGAGCGGCGATACCCTGACCGCTGCCACGCAGCACGCACAGCTCGCGGCCGGTCACCACTACCCTGCCCACGAGCACCACGACGAGGGCAACAAGACCGTCGTCGGGTTCTGGATGTACCTGATGGGCGACTGCCTGATCTTCGCGGTGCTGTTCGCCACCTTCGGCGTGCTGCTCAGCGGGACGGCCGACGGCCCCAGCGGCAAGGAACTGTTCAAGCTCGGTTTCGTGCTCTCCGAAACGGTGGTGCTGCTGCTCAGCAGCTTCACCTTCGGCCTGGCGATGCTCGGCATGCAGGCGGGCAGGCGCAACCGGGTGGTGGGCTGGCTGGCCGTGACCGGCGTGCTCGGTGCGGTCTTCATCGGCATGGAGCTGTACGAGTTCGCCGAGCTGATCCATGAAGGCGCCACACCGGATGTGAGCGCCTACCTCTCGGCGTACTTCACGCTGGTGGCCACCCACGGCCTGCACGTCACCTTCGGCCTGCTGTGGCTGGCCATCATGATCCACCAGGTGCTGACCTTCGGCCTGGACGGGATCGTGCGCCGCCGCCTGGCGTGCCTGAGCCTGTTCTGGCACTTCCTGGACCTGATCTGGATCTGTGTGTTCACCTTCGTCTACCTGCGGGAGTTTGTATGAGCGCGAGCACGCCTGATGCCGATCACGGTGGCGGCCACGCCACGCTGAAGGGCTACATCCTCGGCCTGCTGCTGTGCCTGGCCCTGACCGGCGCCTCGTTCGGCGTGGTCATGACCGATCTGCTCCCGCAGCCGCTGCGGCTGACCGCCATCGTGGTGCTGTGCGTGGTGCAGCTGGTGGCGCAGCTGGTGCTGTTCCTGCACATCGGGGCAGGGCGCAGCCAGCGCGAGAACACCGGCATCTTCCTGTGCACGGCGTTCCTGATCGCCATCGTGGTGGCCGGATCGCTGTGGGTGATGCACAACGCCAACCTCAACATGATGCCGATGCAGATGTCGGGCACGCCATGAGCCGCTCATCCCGCGCAGCCCTGCTGGCCGGGCTGCTGCTGTCCTCCCCGGAGATGCCGGCGGTGGCTGCGGCCGCGCAGGCCCCCGCCACGCCGACGGTGTCGGTCAGCGATCCCTGGGTCCGCCTGCCACCGCCAGCGGCGAATGTGGCCGCCGGGTATGTGCAGCTGCATAACGGCGGCGCTGAGGACCGGCTGCTGTCGGCGGCGTCCCCGGCGTTTGCCGAGGTACAGATCCATGCCATGCGCATGGACGGTGACGTGATGCGCATGCAGGCGCTGCCCGACGGCCTGGCCTTGCCGGAGCGCCAGAGCGTCGCGCTGCAGCCCGGGGGCTACCACCTGATGCTGCTCAAGCCGCGGCGGCCGTTGTCGGCGGGGCAGGCGGTGCGGATCACGCTCCAGTTCGCCCGCAGCGCACCGCAAGGGGTGGACTTCAGCGTGCGTGATGGGCTGGTGCCGCACGGAGCGGCGAAGTGAGGCGCTGGCTGGCCGCGGGTATCGTGACGGCGGCGCTGCTGGCCGGTTGCGCCGATGGCGCGGCGCCGGTGATGGGCCAGGCGGCCCTCGAGGCGGTCACGCTTGCGAGCAGCGACGGGCGCACGCTTGCGATCCGTGACCTGCAAGGCAAGCCGACGCTGCTGTTCTTCGGCTTCACCCATTGCCCCGAGGTGTGCCCGCTGAGCCTGGTCAAGGCGGTGCAGATCAAGCGGCGGCTGGGCCCTGCGGCGGAACACCTGCAGGTGGCCTTCGTCACCGTCGACCCGCAGCGCGATACGCCGGCGCACCTGCGCGAGTATCTGGCGGCCTTCGATACGACGTTCCTGGGCCTGGCCGGCGACGAGGCCGGTACCCGCGCCATCGCCGAGAGCCTGGGCGTGAGCTATCGGCGCGTCGGCGAAGGGGACCTGGCAACGTTCGAGCACACGGCGTCGTGGTTCCTGCTCGGTGCCGACGGGCGACTGCAGGACGTCTATGGCTACGCCATGAGCGAGCAGGCCATCGTTGACTCGCTGCGGCGACGCCTGGCGGTGACCGGCGGCTGACCCGGCCAACGGCCACGGCCCGGGGGAATGCGCTGCCATGTGCCTGCTCGCGCCGACCTCGTCGGCGCTGCAGCGGATCGGCACGCTGACGGCCCGGCGCTGATTCCACCGTCGCTCACCTTGCCCGGGCCCGCACGTCCCAGCAGGCGGCAGTGAACGTCACGCAATCGCCGTCCAGGAACGGCTCGAACGCACGCAGCACCGCGTCGAGCACGTGGGTTCGGATGTGCGCAGCAAGGGCGCCGTTGCGCAGTGCGCTTCCCACCGGTCCCAGCAACGAGACGTACGTGGCCAGATCCGCACGGTCGATGCGGCACACGGCATCCAGCGGCAGCAGCTCGACATCCTCCCAGCCGGCGTCGCCCAGGATCTGCTCGACCCGGGCCTGATCGGCAAACGCAAACTGACCCGGTGCGCCGGGCTGGCGCGGTGGCAACGCCACCCAGGGCAACGCGGCGCGCTCGGCGGTGGTCATGAAGGCATTCTCCTCGGCCCCGCGCCAGGCCAGCGCCTGCAGCACCGCGCCGCGCCTGGCGGCGTGCCGTAGCTGGCCGAACGCCTGTACCGGGTCATCGAAGAACATCACGCCGAAGCGCGACACGATCCGGTCCAGGCGCCCCGGGGCGAACGCGTGCCGCTGCGCGTCGGCGACGAGGAAGTCCACCGCCAGCCCGGCGCGCTGCGCGCGCTCGCGCGCCAAGGCGATCATCGGCGCGGAGATGTCGACCCCGGTGACGCGTGCTCCCGGACCCAGGCGCGCGGCAATTCCCATTGCCACCGCGCCGGTGCCGCAGCCCACGTCCAGCACCTGCGCGTCGGCGCCCGCCGCGAGGCTGTCGAGCAGGTGGCTGGCCAGCGGCGCGAACATCTGGTCGAGAATGCGCTGCGCTTCCACCCATGCCTCACCGGCCGGGCCATTCCATAACGCGTGCTGCGAGGTATCGGTCATTGCGTGGCTCGGTCCGGGCTTGCCAGTGGGATGGGAAGGTCGCACTGTGGCACTTCAAGTGGGCTTGAGGTCAAGCGGATGCAGGAACTGGATATCGGCGAGGTGGCGCGACGGGCGGGGCTGGCCCCATCGGCCCTGCGGTATTACGAGGAAAAGGGCCTGATCCGCTCGGTGGGCCGGCGCGGGCTGCGCCGCGTGTTTGCCGAGGAGGTGATGGAGCGCCTGGCGCTGGTCGCGCTGGGCAGGGCGGCGGGACTCTCGCTGGAAGAGATCGGCGCGATGCTCAGCGCTGACGGTGGCACCCGCATCGACCGCGCACGCTTGGCGGCCCGGGCCGATGCGCTCGACCAGGGCATCGCCCGGATGACCGCGATGCGCGACGGCCTGCGCCATGCCGCCGCCTGCCGCGCGAGCAGTCACCTGGCGTGCCCGCGTTTCCGTGCCTTGATGCGCCGGGCCACGCCGCTCAGCCACGGCCCACGTCCACCAGCAGCTTCACGTTCAACACGATGATCAGCCCGCCGATCAGCCAGGACATCACGATCAGCCAGCGTGGCGCCACCAGCGCGCCCATCCTGGCCTTGTCCGACACGAACCGTACCAGCGGCACCACCGCGAACGGCAGCTGCATCGAGAGCAGCACCTGGCTCAGCACCAGCAGGCGTGCGGTGCCTTGCTCGCCATAGATGGCCGTGACCACCACCACCGGCACGATCGCGACCCCGCGGGTGATCAGGCGCCGCGCCCACGGCGCGATCCGCAGCCGCAGGAAACCTTCCATCACGATCTGGCCGGCCAGCGTCGCGGTCACGGTGGAGTTGATGCCCGAGGCGAGCAGGGCGACGGCGAACAACGTCGAGGCCAGCCCGATCCCCAGCATCGGCGCGAGCAGCTCGTAGGCCTGCTCGATCTCCTGCACGTCGGTCCGGCCATGCGCATGGAACACCGCCGCGGCCAGGATCAGGATGGAGGCGTTGATGAACAACGCCAGCATCAGGGCGATGGTGCTGTCGGTCACCGCCCAGCGCAGCGCACTGCGGCGACCGGCATCCGTGCGCGGGTAGGCACGGGTCTGCACGATGGACGAATGCAGGTACAGATTGTGCGGCATCACGGTGGCGCCGATGATGCCGATCGCCAGGTACAGCGCCTTGGGATCGGTCACCACCTGCGCGTGCGGAATGAACCCGGCCAGCACCGCCTGCAGCGGCGGGGCGGCGATGAAGATCTGAATCGCAAAGCAGCTGAAGATCACCAGCAGCAGCGCGATCACGAACGCTTCGAGTGCGCGGAAGCCACGGTTCATCAGCAGCAGCACCAGCACCACGTCCACGGCGGTGATGATCGCGCCAGCCAGCAGCGGGATGCCGAACAGCAGCTTCAAGGCGATCGCCGTGCCGATCACTTCGGCCAGGTCGCAGGCAATGATCGCGATCTCGCACAGCAGCCACAGGCCCAGATTGACCGGCCGCGAATAGTGGTCGCGGCACGCCTGGGCCAGATCGCGCCCGGTCGCGATGCCCAGCCGCGCCGACAGCCCCTGCAGCACGATCGCCATCAGGTTGGAGAGCAGGATCACCGAGAGCAGCAGGTAACCGAACTGTGCACCGCCGGCGATGTCGGTGGCCCAGTTGCCGGGGTCCATGTAGCCGACGGAGATCATGTAGCCGGGGCCAAGGAAGGCCAACAAGCGGAACCACCAATGGCCGCCGGTGGGCACGGCGACGCTGGCGTTCATCTCGCCCAGGCTGGGGCTGTGGCTGTCCGGGGACGGCAAGGCGGGGGAAGTGTCGGGGCGGCGTTGGATGTCCACGGCCGCAATATAGCAGAGGCTATGTTATCAAGGCCTTGCAATCTGCGGCCTCCCAACGCCTTAACCCTGAACCGCGTATCGTCACCGCTCTTTGAGTTGGAGTGGATGCATGCGTTGGATCGTGTTGTTGGCCGCATTGGCCATGCCGGTGGTGTCGTGGTTCTCGCAATCCGGCGCATTCGGCCCGACCAATGGCGCGATTTCCGACCGCTATCCCACCTTGCTGGTGGCCGCGGGGTACGCGTTTGCGATCTGGGGCGTGATCTTCCTGTGGGACGTGATCTTCGGGCTGTGGCAACTCCGTCGCCGTCGCCCGGACCTGCCCGGGGTGCGTGGCTGGGCGGCAGCGGGCTTCGCGCTGACGGCCGCGTGGATGCCGGTGTTTTCCAACCTGTGGTTCCTGCCCGCGCTGGCGATCATCTGGGCCGCGTTGGTGTGCCTGCTGATGGCAGCCGTGCGCGCCGCGCCCCTCGACGCGACCGGCGGGCAGCGCGCCTGGGCGGCGTATCCACTGGCCCTGCACGCCGGCTGGCTGACGATGGCCGCCTTCCTCAACACGGCCCAGGTGATCGTGGCCTACCAGTGGCTGCCCACCGCCGATATGTTCGGCTGGAGCGTGGTGCTGCTGGCCCTGGCCACGCTGCTGGCCTGGGCGATGAACCAGCGGCTGCGCGGGCATTTTGCCTACCCGGCCGCCGTGGTGTGGGCACTGGTCGGTGTGTACGTGAAGCAGTCGGGCTGGCGCCTGCCGGGTGCCGATACGGTGTCGGTGCTGGCGCTGGCGATTGCCGCGCTGCTGGTGCTGCAGACGTTGCTGCTGCGCGTGCGGGCGTGGCGTCATCCGACCGTAGCGGTCGTGGCCGCGCACCGCCATCGGCGTTGAGGTCCTACGTGTTTCCGGGCACCGCGCGTGCCCCTGCAAGGCCGGGCGCTGCCCGGCAATCCCCCATTGAACTGGCAACAGGAGAATTCCATGCGCGCTGCATTGCATGACACCTTTGGCGATCCGACCGTCGTGCTGCACGGAGGCGAGGTACCCGCCCCGCAACCGGCCGCGGGCGAGGTGCGTATCCGCACCGTGCTGGCCCCCATCCACAACCATGACCTGTGGACCGTCCGCGGCAAGTACGGTTACAAGCCCACGCTGCCGGCCGTTGCCGGCAGTGAAGCGACCGGCGTGATCGATGCGCTGGGCGAGGGCGTGCAAGGCCTGACGGTAGGCCAGCGGGTCAGCGCCGCGTCAGTGCATGGCACCTGGGCCGAGCAGTTCATCGCACCGGCGAAGATGGTGATTCCGATGCCGGATGCGATCGACGATGAAACCGCGGCGCAGCTGATCGCGATGCCACTGAGCGCGCTGATGCTGCTGGAGTTCCTGCAGGTACGCGAGGGCCAGTGGATTCTGCAGAACGCCGCCAACGGCGCGGTCGGCAAGGCGCTTGCGATGCTGTCCAAGGCACGTGGCGTGCACTGCGTGAACCTCGTGCGCCGCGATGCCGGCGTCGCGGAAATGGACGCGCTGGGCATCGACAACACGATTTCCACCGCCAGGTCGGACTGGATGGCGCAGGTACAGGCCACGGTCGGCGAGGCATCGATCGCCGCAGCGGTCGACTCGGTGGGCGGGCGCGCCAGCAGCGAACTGATGACCCTGCTGGGCGATGGGGGCACGCTGGTGTCGTTCGGCTCGATGACCGGGGAGCCGATGCAGCTCAACTCGGGCGACGTGATCTTCAAGCAGGCCACGGTGAAGGGCTTCTGGGGCAGCAAGGTCAGCCAGGCCATGGCCCCGGACGACAAGCGCCGCCTGGTCGGTGAGCTGCTGCAACTGGCCGCGCGCGGTGGGTTGAGCCTGCCGGTGGACGGTGTGTTCGGGCTGGATGCGGTGGCCGATGCCGCCAAGGCCAGCCTCGAGCCGGGCCGCAACGGCAAGGTGCTGCTGCGCCCGTGAGGGCGGCGCCGGTTCGGTAGAGCCGACCGTTGGTCGGCTGCCTTGGATCGGGCACCGTGATAGCCGACCAACGGTCGGCTCTACGTTGGGCCTGGCCCCGTGATAGCCGACCAACGGTCGGCTCTACGTTGGGTCTGGCACCGCGATAGCCGACCAACGGTCGGATTTGCGTCGGGTCTGGTACGGCGATAGCCGACCAACGGTCGGCTCTACGTTGGATCTGGTACGGCGATAGCCAACCGACGCTCGGATTTACTGGATGAGGTGGGCGATGCCGCCAAGGCCAGCCTCGAGCCGGGCCGAAACGGCAAGGTGCTGTTGCGCCCGTGAGGGCGTCGCCGGATCGGTAGAGCCGACCGTTGGTCGGCTGCCCTGGATCGGGTACCGCGATAGCCGACCAACGGTCGGCTCTACGTGTCCGCGCGCAATGCCTCGATCACCACCTTCATCGCGCTGGAGGATTGCCGGCGGCTGGGGTAGTAGGCGTAGTACCCGTCGAAGGGGTCGCACCAGTCCTGCATGACACGCCGCAGGGCACCGGCGGCGATGTCATCGAGGACCATGTCCTCGGGCAGATAGGCCAGGCCGGCACCGGCCAGCGCCGCGCGACGAATCGCGCTGCTGCCGTTGAAGGTCCATTGGCCGTCCACGCGCACGTTCACTTCCTCGCCGTTCTTCTCCAGATCCCAGACCATCAGCCCGCCATGGGTGGGCAGGCGCAGGCCGATGCAGTTGTGGGCGGCCAGGTCGGCTGGCACCTGCGGCGCGGTATGCGTGGCGAAGTAGCCCGGGCTGGCCACGATCGCCATGCGCTGCGGCGGGCTGATCGGCACGGCGATCATGTCCTTGGCCACGCGTCCGCCCAGGCGGATGCCGATGTCGTAACGCTGGGCGACGATGTCGGCCAGGCCGTAGTCGACGGTGAGTTCCACATGCAGGTCGGGGTAGGCCGGCAGCACCGCGGCCAGCCGCGGCCAGACGATCGTGTTGGCCGCATGCTCGGCGGTGGTGATGCGGATGGTGCCGGCCGGGCGGTCGCGGTACTCGCTGATCGCCGCCACCTCGGCCTCGATCTCCTGCATGCGCGGGGCGACGGTGTCATACAGCCGCTCGCCGGCCTCGGTCATCGAGACGCTGCGCGTGGTCCGGGTCAGCAGGCGGACGCCCAGGCGTTCCTCCAGTCCGCGCACGGCATGGCTGAGCGCGGACTGCGAGACGCCCAGTTGGGCGGCGGCGCGGGTGAAGCTGCGTTCGCGCGCGACGGTGATGAACACCTGCAGATCGTTGAAGTTCTCGCGGGCCATGGGGCGGGGCCAAGGGCGCATGGCAGTCATGCGGGCCCATGATGCGCGGGCCAGACTGATGAGTTCAAGCCGCGTTCTGGTTGCATTGATGAGCCATGGTCATGGCTGCATCCCGGTTGCGGTGGGTAGTCCCCGCCCCGGGGCACGCCTACAGTGATCTTCCCCGCGGCGTGATCCGTCGCTCCCCCAGGAGATCGCTTCATGGACCTGTTCACTGCGGCGCTATCGCTGTCGATGGCCGCCACCGGGCCCGCCGCGACGGCGCCCATCCGCATCACCAGCGCCGGCACCACTGCTTCTGCCGCCGGTCCGGCGGACTACTTCACCGGTCGCGTCCGCATCGATGCACCGTTCCAGGCCGATGCGCCCGCACGGGTTGGCGGCGCCACGGTCACCTTCGAGCCCGGCGCACGCACCGCATGGCATACCCATCCGCTGGGCCAGACCCTGATCGTGACCGCAGGCGTGGGCAGCGTGCAGGAGTGGGGCAAGCCCGCGCGCGAGATCCGCCCGGGCGACATCGTCTGGATCCCGCCGGGCGTCAAGCACTGGCATGGCGCGCAAGCCACTACGGCGATGACGCATATCGCGATCGCCGAAGCGGTCGACGGCTCGCCGGTAACGTGGATGGAGCAGGTCAGCGACGCGCAGTACAGCGGCGGCTGAACGTCGGCGCGCGATGCGGACGGCCGTGTCACATCCGCCTGCGTACCCTCCCAGGCAGATCGACACAGGAGAATGGTCTTGAGCAGTGTTTTCATCGTCGGCGCCGCCGGCAAGGTTGGCCGTCATCTCGTCGAGCAGCTGGCTGACAGAGCGCATCGCGTGCTCGCGCTGCATCGTCGTGCCGGGCAGGGCGATGAACTCAGCGCACTGGGGGCTACGCCGGTCTCCGGTGACCTCACCGCCATCGACGTGGATACGCTCGCCGGCTGCATGGCGGGCAGCGATGTGGTGGTCTTCACCGCTGGTGCGGGCGGCGCGGGCGTGGAGGTGACCAACGCCATCGATGGCCGTGGCCTGGCGCTGGCCGTGGATGCCGCCCGGCAGGCAGGCGTGCGTCGTTTCCTGCTGGTCTCGGCGTTCCCGGAAGCCGGTCGCAACAAGGCGATGGGCGAGGGCTTCGAGAATTACATGACGGTCAAGAAGCGCGCCGATGTGTATCTGGCCGCGAGCGATCTGGATTGGGTGATCCTGCGCCCCGGCACCTTGAGCGATGCACCGGGCACCGGGCGCGTCGCCGCGGGCCCGGCGATCGCCTATGGCGACATCCCACGCGCGGATGTGGCCGCCACGCTGGTCGCGCTGGTGGAACATCCGGAGGTGCGGCGCACGATCATCGAGCTGACCGAAGGCGACCAGCCTGTCCATGACGCAATCGCGGCGCTTGCCCACGCGTAAGCGGGCCGCCCGGTGCGGCAGTGGTAAAATCGCGTTTCCACACCGCGACACAGACGAGCACGCCATGAACGACGCCCCCTTCTATCCCATCGGCACCCCTGGCCAGCCCTGGGGCGCTGCGGAGAAGGCGCAGTGGCGTGCCCGTCAGCTGCCCCAGCGGCGCTATGCCGACGATGTGCTGCCGGTGGTGGAGGCATTGCGTGACGCGTTCGATGTCAGTCAGTACGGCACGCTCGACTACGCCCCGGACCAGTACCCGCTGTTCGCCGTGCGCAGCCGCGACTGGAATCCGGCGCTGCCGACGATGCTGGTCACCGGGGGCATCCACGGCTACGAAACGAGTGGCGTGCAGGGCGCGTTGCAGTTCCTGCAGACCCGCGCGGCCGAGTACGCGGGGCGCGCCAATCTGCTGGTGGTGCCCTGCGTCAGCCCGTGGGGCTATGAGCGCATCCAGCGCTGGAACGCCGAGGCGATCGATCCGAACCGCTCCTTCATGGCCGACAGCCCGGCGGCCGAATCGGCCGCACTGATCGCGCTCGTCGCGCCGTTGCGCGGCAGCATCGCGATGCATATCGACCTGCACGAAACCACGGACACCGATGAAACCGAGTTCCGCCCGGCCTTGGCCGCGCGCGATGGCAAGCCGTTCGAGCCGGGCCTGATCCCGGATGGTTTCTATCTCGTGGATGACAGCGAGAACCCGCAGCCGGCGTTCCAGACCGCGGTCAATGCGGCCGTCGAGCGGGTGACCCATATCGCCCCGGCCGACGACAAGGGCGAGATCATCGGCTCGCCGGTGGTGGCCCCGGGCGTGATCGAGTATCCGCTGGAAAAGCTGGGCCTGTGCGCCAGCGTCAGCGGCGCGAAATACACTACCACCACCGAGGTCTACCCGGACAGCCCGCGCGCCACCCCGCAGCAGTGCAATGACGCCCAGGTGGCGGCGATCTGCGCGGCGATCGATTACGCGTTGGCGCAGAAATAGCACGTCGAGGCGGGCCGATCGCTCCTGGCACCGCCTCAACAGTTGATAAGCACTACCCTCAGGGGATCACGGGTCGTCCTGACCCCAGCCTTCATATCTGGGCCGTTCGCCCTCCAAGGCGAGCTTGAGCATGCGAGCGTGGCGTGCATTCGATGCGTTCTGCGACATCGATTTGCACGCATCGCTGAATGCGCGAGCATGCTCCTCGTGCCCTACCGGCAGAGATCGGGACGCGCCATGATGAAGCAGCTTGGTCACCGTCTTTCGAAGTTGCGTCGAATCCAGTTTCTGCAACTGGCTCAGAAACCACTCTGTCGTCATGTGCGACGGCCCAAAGGAATATCCGCCGATTGCGATCTCTTGCATGTAGCGCAAGTCTACGTCGTACTCTTCAAGAGGTTCGCCTGCCTCGGCCAGATCGTCAACGAGCTTGCGCTCGCGCAGGAGTTTCGCAAGCTTGGTGTTGAGGCGGTCCGCATCCCACCCTGAGATACGGGCCGATTCTGCGTTTCCAGGAAGACGTCTTTCATAGTCGCTGATGGCCGAGGCCACAAGCGCCCCCGATGCATCAACCTCGCCCAGCAGCCCAAGAGACTCGTCGAACAGGGCGTGATTGACGTACTGCGCCGCGCGGGTCGCGCAACTCCGCGCGGCGGTGACTGCCTCTTCGGTCGGCCACTCAGGATACCAGTCAAAGCGATCCCGCAGTTGTCTGATTTCCTGTGTGAGCTTATGTTGATCTTCGCGAGAGTATTCCTGCTGCAACAGGGTCCGCATACGTTCAACGGGTAGATGTCCGTCGAACATCAATCGCGCGACCAGGTTCGTGAATGGCCCATCGATCGAAAATCCAAGTGCCTTGGCCGCCTGCTCGAGCTCAGGCGTGCTGATGAGGTGGTGCGCGTCGTCGAATTCCAGCCGTTCCAATGCCGGGAATGCGGTTTGCGCGCGGAAATGAATACTCATGAATAGCACCAATGGTGCCAGGAAGTCGCGCATGGTTGCACTGTCGGCGGGCACATCTGCGGGCGCCAGCCTGGCTTCGGCCGCGATCTTTTTGATTGCACGGATATTGGTGATTCCGCAGTAGACAATCAGGGGCGCCAACGCGGCTCGCAGCCTGTCGGGTACCGGAAATACGACGTCCAGCGATTGCTCAGGCCGCGGCCGTAAATTGATTTCCCTGTCGACGATCTTCTCGCGGATATGTTGCCATTTCTCTTCATCTATAAGTTTGGCATCGTTCATGACCAGCACGAATCGACATTTGTGCAGCATGCGAAGCTCGTCTATGAATCCTGAGATTTCATCGATACCGAGCTGGTCGTGTTTTCGCTCGATGTCATCCAGCACGATGATGTGCTCCGCCAAGGCCGCACCGGAGCGAAGCAGCACAAGCTCATTGGCCATGGGACCGAGCGTATGTGCTTTGCTTAGCAGTGACTCCAATTCCTTTCGCACCCCGCGGGTCTTCTCGTGGAGCAGTCCCCTCAGACCCCCCGTACGCGACATGCTGTCGTCGAGGAGGACCAGCTTAAGTTCTGACAGGGACTTCAGCCCGAACAACGAGGCGCATGCAAAGCTGTGCGTGCCTGACTCGCTCATCTCCTTGATCGTTCTTTCCACGGCAGACGTCTTTCCAGAGCCCCATGGGCCGCTCAGAGAGATGACGACTGTCTCCTGATCCCTTAGTGACGAGAGAAGGGCCTGTCTGACTCCGCCGTGCACGGAATCGGTGTCGTCGACTGACGGCGTGGCATGTGTGTTCATTGGGCTATCCTATCCATGGAGAGAATCGATGTAAGCATGACTTGGTCCGACCTGGCAATCGGTAGATTCGCTGGACGCGTCGGGAAATTTCTTACAATGCAACCGCTCCCGCCGCGCGCAGCGAGGAGATTTCAGCCGGCATTCGGCGACGTTGCACCAGTCGTTCGGGATGCCGCCTTCAAGCGCTGCCCGCGGCAGCCACTAATGGGGGAACTGCAGGAACTCATCCAGCAGCCACAACGCCGCCGGGCCGAGCGACGTATCGCGCGACCACACCGCATCGGCACCGATCAGCCGTGGCCAGCCGGGCAGGGGCAGCTCGACCAGCATGCCCCGACCGTAGCGCGCCACCAGCGCCCGTGGCAGTTCGGCCCAGCCGAAGCCGTCCTCGGCCATCTCCAGCACCATCAGGTAGTCCGAGGCCGACCACGTGCGCCCGCGCGCGTGGCCGTCGCGCAGCGCATCGCCAGTCAGGCAGATCTGGCGATGACGGGCCAGGTGCGAGTCCTCCGGCGCGGGCTGCGCGGCCAGCGCGTGATCGGCGGCAACGAACACGGCCATCTGCGCGCGCAGGGGCAGGGCGCGCACCGCCAGTTCGGAGGGGTACGAAGGCTGATGCGGGATCAGCCCGAGATGGGCGCGGCCGCGCTGCACCACCTCCAGCACGTCGCTGCCTTCGGCATCCAGCCACTCCAGGTCGATATCCGGAAACCGCTGTTCGAACCGGCGCAGCAGGTGCTGGTCCGGGTTGAGCTGGTAGATATCCGAGAACACCAGGCTCAGGCGCGGCTCCACCTCATCGGCCAGACGGATGCTGAGCTGCTCCAGGCGGTCGGCGGCAGCCAGGATCTCCTGCGCATGGCCAAGCACTTTGCGACCGTCCTCGGTCAGCACCGGATAACGGCCGCTGCGGTCGAACAGGGTGAGGCCCAGGTCGGCCTCCAGCGTGGCGATCGCGGTGCTGACGGTGGACTGGGTCTTCTTCAGCCGGCGCGCGGCGGCGGAGAACGAGCCGAGTGCCGCGGCCTCGACGAAGGCGTGCAGGGATTCCGGGCCATAGCGCATGGATGTATCGCCTTTGTCGATGGGTTCCATCTTTGGCCTGATGGAAAATACGATGATACTGGCCGCGTCGCTCGGGTGCCATCGCAGGGCCGCGTGCCGATCATCCGTCGGTCCTTGCCGGCCCTCGTGTCGGTGTCGCCACCCACGTCACCGGCAAGCAGCGACACATCCGCATCCGCCCTCCCGGCCGATGCCCGGTGCCCGGCGTTCCGTCGGCGCGTACCGGCCGCAATCAAGGAGCTTTCCATGCACACACAGGTGCATTCCCAACCCCGTGCCCGTGGCGGTCTGATCGCCTGGGCCTGCCTGATCGTGGCGATCGTCGCCGAAGTGGTCGGCACCGCGTTCATGGCCGATGCCGCGCGTCATGGCGGTTACTTCGGCTATGCCGTCATGGCCGTGGCCTTGGCCATTTCGTATTACTTCCTGGCGCTGTCGGTGCGCGGTATCGCGGTGGGCGTGGCCTACGCCGTCTGGGAAGGCCTGGGCCTGACGCTTCTCACGCTGGTCGGCATCGTTGTGTTCAAGGACAGTCTGTCCGTGCAGCAGATGATCGGGCTGGTGATGGCGGCGGTCGGCATCGTCTGCGTCACCCTCGGCGAGGAGCACGCGCCATGAACCTCACCGCTTTCCTGTTCGTGCTGTGCTCGGCGCTGATCGATATCGCCGCCAACATGATGGTCGCCACGTCCGATGGTTTCCGTAAGCCGGCCTGGGGGTTCGCCGCGATCGTGCTGGTCTGGATCGCCTTCGCGCTGCTCGGCCAGGCCGTCAAGACACTGGATCTGGCTACGGCCTATGCCATGTGGGGTGCCATGGGCGTGATCGGCACCGCCCTCTGCGGGCGCGTGCTGTTCGGCAACCGCCTGCGCCCGATCGGCTGGGCAGGGATCGCCTTGGTCACCGGCGCGGTGGGGGTGCTGTCCAGCCACTGAGCCGGGTCAGCGGAACAGTTGATTCAGCACGGCCCCGGAGGCCGCATCGGCGAAGCCGTCGAAGCGGCCTTCGTCCTTCAGCAGCTGCGCCGCGCGCATCATGCCGCCCCAGGCGGTGCGCGCCATCGCACCGCCGACGCTGACCCGGCGCACCCCCATCCCCGCGATATCCTGCAGGGTGAACGGCAACGCGCTGCCGACCAGCAGGTTGACCGGCCGCGGCGCCACCGCAGCCACGACGGCCTCGATCTGCTCGCGGGTGCTGATGCCCGGTGCGTACAGGCAGTCCGCGCCCGCCTCGGCATAGGCGCGCAGGCGGGTGATCGCATCGTCCAGGTCGGGACGGCCGACGAAGAAGTTCTCGGCGCGGCCGACCAGAAGCACGTCCTCACCGGACGCGTCGATCGCGCGGCGGGCGGCACGCACCCGTGCCACGGCATCGTCCAGCGTGCGCAACGGGCTCGCAGGATCCACGCTGGCGTCTTCAATGGAGATGCCGGCCACGCCGGTGGCGATCGCGCGGGTGACATTGCGGCCCACCTCCTCGAGAGCGCCGAAGCCATCGCCGAAATCGGCGTTCAACGGCAGCGGCGTGGCAGCGGCGAGGGAATGCAGATGGGCCAGTGTTTCCTCCAGCGTCAGCGTGCCATCGGCCTGGGCCTGGCTCCACGCATAGCCGGAACTGGTCGAGGCCAATGCCTGGAAGCCCAGGCTGTGGAGGTAGCGTGCGCTACCCGCATCCCACGGATTGGGCAGCACGAAGCAGCCCGTGTCATGCAGCGCACGGAAGGCCGCGCGGCGCGGGCGGGGATCGAAGGCCAGGGCCGTCATGGTGCGCATCCGGTAAGCAGTCACCCGATGGTAACGCCAGCCGCCGCCAGCGCCGTGCTGCGCTGCGCGACCGCGTGGGCCGCGCAGCGCCGGCAGCTCGACACGCGAGGGTGCCCTTTCGGTACAGCGTGCGCGGCTACGCCACGTGCGACCCCGCCGCGCACGCTGCGGGGAACGGATGCGCACGGCCGACGCAGCGGCGCACAGGTGAGGCTGGGCGCCGCTGCATGGGTCAGGGTGGGGCTCAGGCCTTCAGCCAGCGCGCCGACAGCCCGATCAGCAACAGCGCAGCGGCGACCAGGCAGAACGCGAACACCAGGCTGCTGCCCTGGGCGACGAAGCCGATCAGCGCCGGCCCGGCCAGTACGCCGGCGTAACCGAGCGTGGTGATGGCCGGGATGGCCAGGCTTTCGGGCATGGCCATCTGGTTGCCTGCCATCGAGAACAGCGCCGGCACGATGTTGGCGCAGCCCAGGCCGATCAGCGCGTAGCCGAGCAGCGCCAGCGGCAGTGCCGGGGCGAAGGTGACCAGGGCGAAACCGCCTGCGGCGACCAGGCTGCCAAGCAGGATCGCGCGGTGTCGTCCCAACCGGGCCACCACGCCGTCGCCGACCAGTCGCGTGACCGTCATCGCGATCGCGAACGTCATGAAGCCCAGCCCGGCACGCGAGGGGTCGACGTGCTGCACTTCATGCAGGAACACCGCGCTCCAGTCGAGCATCGCGCCTTCGGCGAGGAAGGCGACGAAGCACAGCACGCCGATGCCCAGCACCACGCCCTGCGGCACGGCGAATACCGGTGCGCCGGACGCTGCCTTGTCATTGCGCCAGAACGGCAGCGAGGCCGCCAGCAGCGCGGCCATCACCGCCGACCCCAGCAGGCACACCAGCCACGGCGGCAGATGCAGGGCGAGCAGCGCGGTCATCGCCGCCGCGCCGACGGCGCCGCCGATGCTGTAGAAGGCATGGAAACCGGACATCATCGGGCGCCCGCTGTCGCGCTCGACCATCACCGCCTGGATGTTCATGGTGCAGTCGCAGGCCCCTACGCCCGCGCCGAACACGAACAGGGCCAGGCCCAGCGTCCACGGCGAGGGCGCAATGGCCAGCAGCGGCAGGGCGGCAATCACCATGATCAGGGTTGCGATCATCACCGCGCGGCACCCATGGCGGGCGGCCAACATGCCGGCCAGCGGCATAGACAGCAGCGAGCCGGCGCCCAGGCACAGCAGCACCAGGCCGAGCGAGCCTTCATCCAGTCCGGTGCGGGATTTGGCGAAGGGCACCAGGGGCGCCCACGCGGCGGTGGCGAAACCGGGCAGGAAGAACGCGGCGCGGGTGGCGTGCTGTTCGGTGCGCGTGCCGGCAAGGGCGGAACGGGTAAGCGTGGACATCGGGGGCGGGCTCACTCTGCGCGGGCGTGGTGGAGATCGACGCCGCGACGCGCGAACGCCTCGGCCTGGGCGGACGGTGCGTCGGCTTCGAGCACCAGGATGTCGATCTGCTCGACGCCGCCGATGCGATGCGCGGCCTGCGCGCCGAGCTTTTCGTTGCTGGCCACCACCACGCAGCGGCTGCTCGCGGCGAGCATCGCGCGCTTTAGCGCAGCCTCCTCGCCATCCACGGCCCACATCCCGGCTTCCGCGTCCACTGCGCAGGTACCGATGAAACACACGTCCACCCGCAACGCGGCGATCGCCTCGAGCGCTTGCGCACCGACGGCCGCGCCGATGCGCGGGTCCAGCCGGCCGCCGATCAGGCTGACCTCGATACCGCTGCGCGCCATCAACAGCACGGCGATATCCGGCGCGTTGGTGATCACCCGGATGCCCTGCTGGTCGGGCAGGCAGGCGGCGATGGCGCTGTTGGTGGAACCGGCGTCGAGCAGCACAAGCTCGCCCGGGCGGACATGCGCGGCAGCGGCGCGGGCCAGGGCCTGCTTCTGTTCGCGTTGCTGGGCGTGGCGGTCGACCAGCGGCGGGAATGCCGGCGCGGCGGGCAGGGCGCCGCCGTACACCTTGCGACACAGGCCCTGGCTGGCCAGATCGCGCAGGTCGCGGCGGATCGAGTCTTCCGACACCCCCATCTGCACCGCCAGCGGCGCGGAGAACACACGGCCGTGTTCGCGCAGCAGGCGCAGGATGGTCTGTTGGCGTTCGCCGGGCAGGGCTTCGGAGGTCATGAACGACTCGGAGGACATGGGGGGTGCAGGGAATGTCGGTCAAACCGGCGAAAACGCGCATCTTCTCGCCGCCCTGAGCGCACACTATACCGAAACGTGCGCAATAATGCGCATAACCGTGCATTCAATCGTGCATGAATGTTTACCCCTGCGCGGTTGCGCTAGTCCTCCCGCGACAGTTCCGGCTGGATCACCCCAGCTACCCAGTCCATGAACGCCGTGACGCGTTGCGGCAGGTGGCGGCGCTGCGCATACAGCAGGGTCACCGGCATCGGCTCGGCGGCCAGCTGCGGCAGCACTTCCACCAGCGTGCCGGCGGCCAGCGCCTGGCGCACCCCGAGCCGGGGCACCTGGATGATGCCGAGCCCGGCCAACGCGGCAGCGTTGTAGCCTTCGCCACTGTTGACGGTGATCGGCCCGGGCATCGGCAGACTGCGGTAGCCGGCGCCGTCGGGATACTCGAACCCCGGGGAACGTTGGCCGAGCGTGCCGACGTAGTGGATCAGGGCGTGATCGGCCAGGTCCGCCAGTTCGCGCGGGGTGCCATGCGCGGCCAGGTACGCCGGGCTGGCGCAGTTGACGATCTGCATCAGCCCCAACGGGCGGGCGACGAGCGTGTTGTCGTCCAGGCTGCCCACCCGCAGCACGCAGTCGAAGCCCTCGCGCACCAGGTCGACGCGGCGGTCGGTGCCGCTCAGCTCGATTTCCAGGCCGGGGTGCTGGGCCAGGAAACCGGGCAGGTGCGGGATCACCAGCTGCCGGGCCAGTCCGCTGGACATATCCACCCGCAGCCGCCCTTTGAGCTGGCTGGTCTGGCGGCGGAACATGCCCTGCAGCTCTTCCATGTCGTCGAGCAGGTCGCGGGCGCGCTGCTGGAACTGCGTACCGTCGGCACTGAGCTGGACGCGACGGGTGGTGCGGTGAAGGAGCTGCACGCCCACCTCGGCCTCCAGCCGCTGCACCGCCAGCGACACACTGGCCTTGGGCAGGCCGAGGCTGTCGGCCGCCCCGGTGAACGAGCCGAGTTCGGCGACGCGCAGGAAGCTGCGCAACTGGTCGAGGCGGTCCATGGATTGTTATCTGATGTTGAACAGTTAAATCAGGATCGCGTGATTTATGCGGCGCCGCAAGATCAATAGGCTGTACCCACACCTCAACGTTGGAGAATGGACATGAGCAGTTCCTCCCGTATCGTCCTCGTCACCGGCGGCAGCCGTGGCCTGGGCCGCAATGCCGCCCTGGCCCTGGCCGCCGATGGCGCCGACATCGTGCTGACCTACCGCAGCCAGGCCGACGCCGCCCTGGAGGTGGTCGCGCAGATCGAGGCATTGGGCCGTCGCGCCGCCGCGTTGCCGTTGGACGTGGCCGACAGCGGCCGCTTCGCCGCCTTCGCCGGGCAGGTGAAGCAGGTCCTGGGCGGCTGGGGTGCCACGCACCTGCAGGGCCTGCTCAACAACGCCGGCGAAGGCCTGTACGCAAGCATCGCCGACACCACCCCGGAACAGTTCGACCACGCGGTGGCAGTGCACCTGAAGGGGCCGTTCTTCCTGACCCAGGCACTGCTGCCGCTGATCGCGGACGGTGGACGCATCCTCAACGTGTCCAGCGGCCTGGCGCGGTTCTCGCTGCCCGGCAGTTCGGCCTACGCGATGATGAAGGGCGGCATCGAGGTGTTCACCCGTTACCTGGCCAAGGAACTTGGCGCACGGGGGATCAGCGCCAACACGCTCGCGCCGGGCGCCATCGCCACCGATTTTGGAGGCGGCCGCGTGCGCGACGACGAGCACGTCAATGGCATGGTCGCCTCGATCACCGCGCTCGGCCGCGCCGGCCAGCCGGATGACATCGGTCCGGTCGCTGCCGCGCTGTTGTCGCCGCGCACCGCGTGGATCAATGCGCAGCGCGTGGAAGCCTCGGGCGGCATGTTCGTCTGAGGCATGCGGGCGTGCGCGGTCGCCGTGCACGCCCGTGGCGACGGCGGAGGCCTGTAAACGGGTCGCATTCTCGATTCGCGGCTATCATGGGCGTTCTGTCCCGTGCCGAGCCGAGCCTGATTTGAACGCCACTCTTCCGATGCGCCCGATGGGTCGCGTATTCGCCACCGTCGCTTTCATCGAAGCACTGACCTGGGCCGGGTTGCTGATCGGCATGTACTTCAAATACCACGCCGCCGATCCCACCCCGGTGGGCGTGCGCGTGTTCGGGCCGTTGCATGGCGTCGCCTTCATGGCTTACGTGGTGGTGACCCTGCTGGCGGCGGTGCGCCTGCGTTGGCCGTGGTGGGCGGCGGGGCTCGCGTTGCTGGCCGCGGTGCCGCCGCTGGTAACGCTGCCGCTGGAGTGGTGGTTCAAGCGGCGCGGGTTGCTGGGCCGTCAAACGGCGTAACCACGCAACCACACCGGTAGCGCGGAGCGTTGCTCGGCGGCACGAAATGGCTCACCGCCCGGGCGACCTGGCCTTCACCTGGCGGGGCATTTCAGGCCGGCATCAGCGAGGCCAGCGCCTCACCGATCTGTTTCGGTGACTGATACCCGGCCATCCGCGCCACTTCCTGCCCGTCACGGATCAGCAGCAAGGTGGGCGTCTGGCGCAGGCCCAGGCTGCGGAAGAACACGTCGCCGATGGTTTCCAGGTGCACCTTGAGCAGCACGATGCCCGCGGCCCGTGGCGAATCGGCGATGCTGGCAAGCGACATGTCCAGCATGCGACAGCCGGGGCAGTTGTCCTTGTGGAAATCCACCAGCACGGCGGGATGGTCGCGCAGGGCGGCGCGATAGGCGTCAGGCGTGGCGGCGTGCAGGATCTGCATGGATAGCGGTCTCGATGCGGGCCAACACGGTGTCGGTCCATTGGTGGATGGCATGGCTATCGGCCTGGCCGTGTGGCATCTGCTCGATCTGGAGTACCGGGTGCGGTGAGCCGAAGAACCGTGCCAGGCGGTGCGCGGCGCCGCAGTAGTACTCCGGGCCCCACTGGGTTTCGCCGGTGCCGAACACGGCCACGCCGGGGCCGGGCGGCAGCCCAGCGGAATCGCGCAGCGTGGCCACGAAGGCCTTCATCTCCGCCGGGGTACGGCCGGCGTTGTCGGTCCAGCAGCCCAGCAACAGCGCATCGCGTGGCTGCGCCAGCGCGGCGGCGGCATCGCCGTCCACGTCCAGCAGCTGCAACGAGTGGCCGGTTGCCTGGCAACGTGCCGCGACCTGCCGCGCCACCTCGCGTGTGTTGCCGCTCAACGATGCATAGGCCAGCAGGATGCGCATGGGCGGCTCACAGATCGTCGAAGCCATTGTCCGCATTGGTCTTCTTGTAGCTGGCGTTGCGCATCTCGAAGAAGTCGGTCTTGGTCTCGGTGAAATTGTCGGCGTAGGCCTTGATCCACGGCATCACGTTGACGTTGGTGTCGCTGTAGAGCTTCTCGATGCCGAGCATGCCGGCCATCTTGTTGGCGCGGTACTTCACGTAGCGGATCATCTCGTCCACGTCGATGCCGTCGATGCCGTCCAGCACCTCGCCGGTCCAGCGCGTTTCCAGCGCGATGGCGTGCTCGAACGCGTCGTGCACGTAGGCCGTGAGCGCGTCACCCTGCAGCTGCGGGTTCTCGCCGATGATGGCGCGGATCAGTTCGCTGATGAACTTGGTGTGGGCCAGCTCGTCGCGGTTGATGAAGCTGATGATCTTGCCGGTGCCGGTCATCCGGTTCTGGCGGACCAGGTTGTAGAAGAACGCGAAGCCCGAATAGAAATTGATGCCCTCCAGGATCGAGGACTGGATCAGCGAGCGGATCAGGGTCTCGGCGGTTTTCTCGCGCATGAAGTCGTCGTAGGACTGCATGATCGGCTGGTTGCGCGCCTGGATCGTAGGGTGCGTGCGCGCGATCTCGAACACGCGGTTCTGGTCGGCCAGCCCGGCGATGGAGGCCAGCACGTAGCTGTAGCTCTCGTTGTGGATCACTTCCTGCTGGCCGATGATCGCCGCGTTGGCGTGCGCGGCCGGGTCGGTGATGTACTCGGCCACGTTGTAAATGAAACGGGTCTGCGGCGAATCCAGCGTGGCCAGCAGGCCGATGATGGAATCGTAGGCGTTCTTCTCGCGCGCGTTGAGCTCGCCGTAGCCGCGTGCGTCGCCCTTCATGTCCACTTCGTCGGGAATCCAGAAGTTGGTCGACAGCTCCTTGTACGCCCGGTAGAAGGACGGGTAGGGGATGTCGTTCCAGTTGAGGATGCCGCTGGTGCGGCCATTGATGATGCCGGTGGAGCGGTTGGGGTGGCGCGGTTCGAGAATCTTGATGCGCTCGAGGGGTGTTGCCATGGGGGTATCCTGGTTATCGGTGACGTGCGTTTGCCTGGTGGCCGACCAACGGCCGGCACTACCCGTTGACGACCGGCGGTCGTCAGCTCCCACACCACTCGCATTCGGTGATGTCGATGTCGTTGGAGCGCACGTAGTAGGTGGTTTTCAGGCCCTCGCGCCAGGCGCTCATGTGCAGGGCGAGCAGGGTGCTGGCGCGGATGGTGCTTGGCACGTACAGGTTGAAGCTGATTGCCTGGTCCACGTGGCGCTGGCGGCGGGCGTTCTGGCGGATGCTGGCGAACTGGTCCAGCCGGTAGGCGCCCTTTTCGTAATACGGGTAGGTCTCCAGCGACAGGCCGGGCGCGGCGACCGGGCGGCGGAAGTCCTTCTTTTCCTCGTAGTAGAACGCGCCGTAGACCGGGTCGATCGAGGCGCTGGAGCCGGCGATCTGCGCGGTGCTCATGTTCGGCGCCACCGCCAGCAGCCAGCCGTTGCGCAGGCCATGCACGCTGACCTGCGCGGCCAGCTCCTGCCAGGCCGGGCTGTCGTAACCGCGCGCGCGGAAGTACTCGCCGGTCTGCCAGTCGCTGCCGAGGAAGGTGCTGTAGCGCCCCTTCTCCTCGGCCAGGCGCATGCTGGCCTGGATCGCCAGGTAGTTGATCCGCTCGTACAAGGTATCGGCGTAGGCCTCGGCCTGTACGTCATTCCAGTGGATCTGCTGCTGCGCCAGCAGGTGGTGCCAGCCGAACGTGCCCAGCCCGATGGCGCGGTACTTGCGGTTGGTGATGGTGGCCTGCGGCACCGGCAGCTGGTTGAGGTCGATGACGTTGTCGAGCATGCGCACCTGGATCGGGACCAGCCGCTCCAGCACATCGCTGGACAGCAGGTCCGGCGCGGCGGTGACCGCACGGCCGAGGTTGATCGAGGACAGGTTGCACACCACGAAATCACCGGCCTGGCGGGTGGTGACGATCTGGTCACCGCTGATCATCTCCTGCATCAGCCGGGTCGGGCTCATGTTCTGCAGGATCTCGGTGCACAGGTTGCTGGAATACACCTTGCCGGCGTGCTTGTTGGGGTTCATCCGGTTCACTTCGTCCCGGTAGAACATGAAGGGATTGCCGGTTTCCAGCTGGCTGACCATGATCCGCTTGAACAGATCGATGGCCTTGATCGTGCGGCGGCCGATGCGTTCGTCGGCGACGACCTCAGCATAGCGCTCGCGGAAACTGCCCTGGCCGCGCTGCTCATCGTGGAAGTCCTGCAGGTACCAGCCCTTGATCCGCTTCACCTCGTACGGATCGAACAGATACCAGTCGCCGCGCCGCTCCACCGCCTCCATGAACAGGTCCGGCAGGCACACCGAGGTGAACACATCGTGCGCGCGCAGGCGCTGGTCGCCATTGTTCAGGCGCAGGTCGAGGAAGGCCTCGATGTCGCGGTGCCACACATCCAGGTAGACCGCGATGGCACCCTTGCGCTGGCCAAGCTGGTCCACGCTGACGGCCGTGTTGTTGAGTTGCTTGATCCACGGCACCACGCCGCCGGACGAGTTCGCCACGCCACGGATCGGCGCGCCCGCCGAGCGCACGTAGCCCAGGTAGGCGCCCACGCCGCCGCCATGCTTGGACACGCGCGCCACGTCGGTATTGGAGTCGTAGATGCCCTGCAGGCTGTCGTCCACCGTGTCGATGAAGCACGACGACAGCTGCCCGCCCACCTTGCCCGCGTTGGCCAGGGTCGGCGTGGCCACGGTCATGTACAGGTGCGACAGCGCCCAGTAGGCCTCGCGGACCAGGCGCATGCGCCGGGCGCGGGTGCGGTCGCCGCTGAGATGCTCGTTCTGCATCAGGTACAGCGCAATGGTGAGCCAGCGCTCCTGCGGCAGCTCGTACACCCCCCGCGAGTGGTCGGTGGCCAGGTAGCGCGTGGCCAGCAGGTACAGCCCGTTGTAGGCGAACAGCAGGTCGCGCTCGGGCTCGATCATCGCCCCGGCTTCCTCCAGCTCGTCCTTGGAGTACGCCTTGAGGATATCGATCGAATACACGTTGCGATCGGCGAGGCTTTCCTGCAGGCCCACGTAGGAGCCGTACTTGAGGCTGGCATCGTAGAAGCGGTTCTTGCTGGCGCGCTTGTACAGGCGGCGCAGGTAGAGGCGTGCGGCGAAGTGTTCCCAGTCCGGCGCGACCAGGTCGATGCGCGATTCGGCCTCGCGGATCAGCAGGTCGACCAGTTCATCGGCGTTGAGCTGTTCACGACGGTGCACCAGTGCCAGCACGCTGCGCTGGTAGTCGGCCAGGTCCAGGTCCGGGAACTCGGCATGCACGGCCTGGATGGAACGCAGCAGGCGCGCCTGTTCGAAGGGCATGCGCCGGTTGCCGCCTTCCTTGCTGATCCACAGGCCCGGCTGGCTGCCGCTGGCAATCGCCTCCAACTGCGGGGGTGTATCGGTAACGGTGGTGTCTTCGTTGATCATCGGCAGTCCATGCGGTGCGCAGATGTCGCGTCGCGATGCGGACATCGCGACGGCCGGGCGGGCGTCATGGAGGCAGGGGGATCGTCCACGGTGTTGACCGGGGAGGGGGCTCGCTTCCAGGCGCTGTTCGGGTGGTCATGCCGTGCAGCCGAGGGGGCATGCAAGGGCGTGACGGGGAACCGGGCCTGGCGGAAGCGGGGAGCCGATAAACACAACATAGTGTGGGTCTGCCTCATCGTCAACATCATATGTTGGGTTGAGGCAGTGCCGGGCGTGACCAAACGCCGCAGCGGCGCGAGGGCGCAGGATCACCAATAGCCGAGCACTTTCCACCACGCGCCGCCGATGACGGCGAACACCAGTAGTTCGAACACGCACATCAGAAATCCGACCCGCCACCAGGTGCCCAGGCTGACGTACCCGCTGCCGAAGATGATCGGCGAGGTCCCGGTGGCGTAGTGGGTGAGCGTCATCATGATCGCCGAGCCGGCGGTCATCATCAGCATGAAGGGCACCACGTAGTCGGCCGGAATCAGCAACGCACCGACGCCGAGGAAGGCCAGCAGCATCGCGCTGATGTGCGCGGTGGTGCTGGCGAACAGATAGTGCGAAAACACGAAGGCCAGCACCAGCACCGCGGCGATGGCCTGCCAGCCCATGCCGCTGGCGACGATGGCGTGCTTCATGCCCTCGGAGAACCAGCCGATGACGCCGAGCTTGTTGAGCTGCTCGGCCATCATCACCAAGGCACCGAACCAGACCAGCGTGTCCCAGGCGCTTTTCTCCGACAGCACGTCGTCCCAGTCGAGGGTACCGGTGATGATCAGCACGAACAGCCCGAGGAAGGCGACGACGGTCGGGTCCAGTGTCCAGGCGGGCCCGAACAGCATGGCCGGCACGTTCGCCCACAGCACCAGCAGCAGGCCGAAGGTGCCCATCATCACCTTCTCCCTGGGCGCCAGCGGCCCCATCCGTGCCAGTTCGCCACGCGCGAAGTCGACCGCATCGGGCGTGGCTTTCAGTTGCGGCGGCGACAGCAGGTAGATCACCAGCGGCATCAGCAGCAGGCAGACCAGGCCGGGCACCAGCATGCACAGCGCCCAGGTGGTCCAGCTGAGGTGCAGCTGCTGGCCGGTGGCCCTGGCCACGTAATCCACCACCAGCGGGTTGGGCGCGGTCGCCGTGACGAACATCGCCGAGGTGATCGGGTTGGCGTGGTAGTTGACCAGCGCCAGGTAGGTGCCGACCTTGCCTTCGGTGCCCTTGGCCGGGTCCGAATCGAACGCATTGGCGATCGAGCGCATCACCGGGTGCACGATGCCGCCGCCGCGCGCGGTGTTGCTGGGGGTGAACGGGGCCAGCACCAGCTCGCATATCGCCAGCCCATAGCCCACCCCGAGCGTGCGCTTGCCGAGCAGGGCGATGAACATCAGCCCGATCCGACTGCCCAACCCGGTCTTCTTCAGCCCGCGCGAAATCAGGATGGCCACCACGATCAGCCAGATCAGCGGGCTGGCGAAACTGCCGAGGGCGTCGGTGATGGCCCCCTTGGAGGAACTGGACGTGACCTGGGACAGCGAGACGATCACGATCGCCATCAGCGCCATCACCCCGATCGGCATCACCTTGAGGATGATCGCCACGATGGTGGTCAGGAAGATCGCCACCAGTCCCCATGCCTTCGGCGTGAGCCCGTCGGGGCAGGGCAGCAGCAACAGGGTGACCAGCACCGCCGTTGCGATCAGGGCAGGCACCAGCCGAAACGGCACGGCGCCATTGAAATAGCGGAACAGGTCCTGCAGTCGCTTGAGCATCGCGGGAGTCCTTGCGGGCAGGGCGGCGGTGTTTACTTCCAGGGCAAGGCGCGCAGGTGCTGACCGCGCAGCCAGGCGAGTTCGGCATGCACCTTGGCGTTGTCCGGGTCGGTCAGCTCGGCGGCCATCGGCGCGCTGGCCGCCTCGCGCGCGGCGCGGGCCCGCGCGTCGTCGAGGTCCTCACTGCGCAGGCCGAGGTCGGCCAGCACGATCACCCGGCCAGGTTGCACCTCCACATGGCCGCCGGACACATAGACATGCAGGGGCGGCTCGGCACCGACCGGGAACACCGAGACCATGCCCTCGCGCAGCGTGGCCAGCAGCGGCGCGTGCTGGGCCAGCACCCCGAAGCGTCCTTCGCTGCCGGGCAGGCTGATCTCACGCACGTCGCCGCTCCAGATTTCGCCGGTCAGGCTGATGATCTGCACGGCCAAGCCGTGCGCTGCATCGGCGACGATGCGGGGGAGGGCAGTGCCGGGTGGGAGTGACGCCATTGCAGAGGCCGTGGTGGGGTAGGGCCAGCTTAGTCGCGTCGGTGTGTGTGCGGGTTGATCGACATCAATGCCGTGGCAAGGCTGCGGCGTGGATGAACGCGCGGGCGCACCTCGGCCAAATCGCGAATACGACCTGTTATCATTTGTGCGGATAGCCACGTCGATGCACATCGTCGAAGCCGATCAGTCCGACGCGCCGCGCTGCCGCGCCGCGCGACCTTTCCTTGATTGGCGTGGTGGTGGTGCATGGGTGAGCGTTCGGTGGTGCCAGGGTTGCCTACCCTGGTCTTTGCGGCCTTGACCGGGACGATGGCGATGATGGCCTTCGTCGCGGTGATCGGCCCGGTAGTGCGCTTGCTCGGCCTGGCCGAGTGGCACGCCGGGTTGTCGGTGACCGCCGCGGGCGTGCTGTGGATGCTGTCGGCACGCCGCTGGGGCGTGCTGAGCGACCGGGTCGGGCGCAAGCGCGTGCTGCTGATCGCACTGGCCGCCTATGTGGTGATCTACGTGGCCCTGGCCGTGTTCGTCGACACCGCGTTGGCGCGCCCGCCCGCGCTGTGGCTGTCCGTCGCCGTGCTGGTGGGCACGCGTGCGCTGGTCGGCCTGTTCTATGCCGCGGTGCCCCCGACCGCGGCGGCGCTGGTTGCCGACGGCGCCGCGCCCGGGCAGCGCGCTGCCGCCATGGCCAAGCTCGGCAGCGCCAATGCGCTGGGCATGGTGGTGGGGCCGGCGGCCGCAGGCTGGATCGCGTTCCACCAGCTGTCGCTCACCCTGTACGTCGCCGCCGTCCTGCCGCTGCTGTCGTTGGCGGTGATCGCCTGGCGCCTGCCCGCCGACGCACCGCGCACCCCCGCCAACACCGCCCCACGCACCCCCCTGCACTGGGCCGATCCACGCCTGCGCCTGCCGATCCTGGCGGTATTCGCGGCCATGGTCTCGGTCACCATCGCCCAGGTGACCGTGGGCTTCTTCGCCATCGACCGCCTGCACCTGTCTCCGGCCGATGGCGCGCGTGCGGCCGGGCTCGCCCTCACCGCGGTGGGCGTGGGCCTCATCCTGGCGCAGGGACTGGTGATGAAGCTGACCGGCGTGCCGGCGCGTCGCTGGATCGCCATCGGCGCGTTGATCAGCGGCGTGGGCTTCGCCTCGGTGGCGCTGGTGGAGAGCCGTTGGGCGCTGCTGGCCGCGTACGCCGTGGCCGCGTTCGGGATGGGCTTCGTGTTTCCCTCGTTCCAGGCATTGGCCGCCGATTCGGTCCAGGCCCATGAGCAGGGTGCCGCCGCCGGTACCGTGGCGTCGGTCCAGGGCCTGGGCATGGTGATCGGGCCGATGCTCGGCACGCTGCTGTACCAGTGGCGGCCGAGTGCGCCGTACCTGTTGGTGGGCGCCTTGCTGGTGCTGCTGTCGATCGCGGCGCTGCGCCACCGGGCGGGGGCAGCGGCATGAACGAGGTGCTGCACCCGGGTGCGTCCCACGTCGATGCCGGCGTGTGCGTCGCGCAGGCCAGCGATGCCACCCCGTTCCTGCTGCGCGCGCCGCTGCGCTCGCTGGAGGCGCACGGCTGTCGCGCGCCGCTGCCGCGCGGCAGCCTCGCCACGCTGGCCGACCGCGTGGCCGCCTTCTTTGGCACGCCACGCGCAGGCCTGCCGCTGCTGGTCGGTGCGCTGCCGTTCGATCCGGTTGAAGACGATGCGCTGCACCAGCCGCAATGGCTGTCCAGCAACGCCACCACCACCGCGCCACCCGCACCGCGTTTTGCCGGGAGCATCGCCGCCGAGCCCAGCGCCGCGCGCTATGCCGACAGCGTGGCGCATGCATTGATCGCCCTGCGGCAGGCCCGACCGGCACTGCACAAGGTGGTGCTGGCACGCAGCCTGCACCTGCGCTGCGACCCGCCGGTCGCGCCGCGCGAGCTGGCCGCGCGCCTTGGGCATGACGCCAGCGTGGCCACCTACCTGGTGCCGCTGCCGGTCGCGGCCGATGCGGCACCGGCGTGGCTGGTCGGGGCGACGCCGGAACTGCTGGTCTCGCGCCGCGGCCGCGAGGTGCTGTCGCATCCGCTGGCCGGCTCGGCGCGCCGCAGCCGCGATCCCGACGACGATGCACGTACCGCGCAGGCCTTGCTGGCCTCGGCCAAGGACCATGACGAGCACCGCCACGTGGTGGAGGCCATCGTTGCGGCGCTGTCGCCCTGGTGCGCGCGGATCGAGGCCGAGCCGCGTCCATCACTGCACGCCACCGCCACCATGTGGCACCTGGGCACGCGCATCACCGCCACGCTGGCCGACGCGACGACATCGGTCGCCAGCCTGGTCGCGGCGCTGCACCCCACGCCGGCGGTATGCGGCACGCCGCGCCAGTTGGCGCTGGATACCATCCGGGCACTGGAGCCGGTGCCGCGCGGCTTCTACGCCGGCGCCGTCGGCTGGATCGATGCCGAGGGCGATGGCGACTGGTACGTGGCGATCCGCTGCGCACGCCTGCAGGGCGACCACGCGCGCGTGTACGCCGGCGCCGGCATCGTTGCCGACTCGCAGCCGGCGCTGGAAGTTGCCGAAACCGCCGCCAAGTTCGGGGCCCTGTTGAACGCGCTCGGCGTGGACCAGGTGCCCGCCTCATGAATAACCGGAGTTGCTGATGACTGCTGCCCCCACATCCGCGCTGGTGCCGCTGCGCCAGACCTGGCCGCCCGGATCGGTGGCGCGCTACCGCGCCGCAGGGTATTGGACCGGGGAGACGTTCCCCGGCTTCCTGCGCGACCGCGCCACGCGCTACCCCGATGACATCGCGGTGGTGGGTGGGTCGGTACGCCTGAGCTACGCCGCCCTGTGGCAGGAGGCCGGCCGGATCGGCGCGGGGCTGCTCGCGCGCGGGCTGGTGCCGGGCGACCGGGTGGTGGTCCAGCTGGGCAACGTCCCCGAATTCGTGAGCGTGGTCTGCGGCCTGTTCCGGGCGGGGCTGGTGCCGGTGTTCGCCCTGCCGGCGCACCGCATCACCGAGGTCGGCCATGTGCTGCGCAAGGCCCAGGCCCGGGCCTACATCGCTGCGGCCGTGCAGGATGGCTTCGACTACCGCACGCTCGCCCGCGACCTGCAGGCCGCCGAGCCGGCGCTGCAGCACGTGCTGATCGTCGGCGATGCCGCCGAGTTCACCGCCGTCGCCGCGCTGGCCGGGGACGACACCGGTCTGCCGGCCGATCCAGACCCGCAGTCCGTCGCGTTCCTGCAGTTGTCCGGCGGCAGCACCGGCCTGTCCAAGCTGATCCCACGCACCCACGACGACTACATTTATTCGTTCCGCGCCAGCAACGAGATCTGCGGCATCGACCGCAGCAGCGTGTACCTGGTCGCACTGCCGGCCGCGCACAACTTCCCGATGAGCTCACCCGGTTTCTTCGGTGCGCTGTACGCCGGTGCACGGGTGGTGCTGAGCCCCGGCCCGGGGCCGGATGCGGCCTTCCCGTTGATCGCGCGCGAGGGCGTGACCTGCGTCGGCCTGGTGCCGCCACTGGCATTGCTCTGGGCCCAGGCCGCCGCCACGGGTACGCACGACCTGTCCAGCCTGAAGGTGCTGCAGGTGGGCGGCGCCAAACTGGTGCCGGAGGCCGCCCGGCGCGTGGTCGATGCGCTGGGCTGTACGTTGCAGCAGGTATTCGGCATGGCCGAAGGACTGGTCAACTACACCCGCCTGCATGATCCGCTGGAGGTG
This sequence comes from Stenotrophomonas sp. Steno-Z1, assembly GCF_056393175.1. Classification (NCBI taxonomy): domain Bacteria; kingdom Pseudomonadati; phylum Pseudomonadota; class Gammaproteobacteria; order Lysobacterales; family Lysobacteraceae; genus Stenotrophomonas; species Stenotrophomonas sp. Steno-Z1. The sequence goes on from NZ_JBWJPB010000001.1 coordinate 1,325,791, forward strand.
GTGCTGACCACGCAGGGCAGGCCGATTTCGCCGGATGACGAAGTGCTGGTGGTCGACGACCACGGCCACCCGGTCGCCGCGGGCGGCATCGGCCACCTGCTGACGCGCGGCCCTTACACCATCCGCGCGTACCACAATGATCCAGCCGCCAATGCGCGCGCCTTCACCGAAGATGGCTACTACCGCACCGGCGACATGGTGCAGCAGCTGCCCGGCGGCTACCTGGTGGTGCAGGGACGGGCAGGCGACCACATCAACCGCGCCGGCGAAAAGATCTCCGCCGAGGAAATCGAAGACCACCTGCTGGCGCATGCCGATGTCTTCGACGCGGCGGTGGTGTCCATGCCCGATCCCTACCTCGGCGAGCGCAGCTGCGCCTTCGTTATCGCGCGTGGCACGCCGCCGAGCGCGGCCAGCCTCAAGGGCTGGGTGCGCGGACGCGGCCTGGCCGCCTTCAAGGTGCCCGACCAGGTGGTGTTCGTCGATGCCTTCGGCACCACGGCGGTGGGCAAGGTCAGCCGCCGCGAACTGCGTGCGCAGCTGCGCGCGCGTTACCTCGAACAGACAGGAGAACCGCGCTGATGGCGCTGCCGAAGATTTCCCCCTATCCGCTGCCGTTGGCCAGCGAACTGCCGGTCGCGCGCGGCCCCTGGCAACCGCGCAGCGAGCGCCTGGCCCTGCTGGTGCACGACATGCAGCAGTATTTCCTGGCCGCTTTCGACGCCGACAGCGCACCGCTGGCACCGGCCCTGGCCAACATCGCGCGGCTGCTGGCGCACTGCCGTGCACGCGGCATTCCGGTGTTCTACACCGCCCAGCGCGGCAACCAGGACCGCCGCGACCGCGGCCTGCAGGCCGACCTGTGGGGGCCCGGCATGCACGCCACGCCGGATCACGAACCCATCGTGGCGGCGTTGGCCCCGGCGGCCGGCGACCACGTGCTGGTCAAGCACCGCTACAGCGCCTTCCAGCGCAGCAACCTGGAGACCCTGATGCGCGCCCGCGGCCGCGATCAGTTGCTGGTGACCGGTGTCTACGCGCATATCGGCTGCACGGCCACGGTGAGCGAGGCGTTCCAACGCGACATCGAGGCCTTCATCGCCGCCGATGCGGTGGCCGACTTCTCGCGTGCCGACCATGACCTGGCCCTGCACCTGATCGCCCGCACCTGCGGCGTCCCGCTCACCACCGCGCAGCTGCTGGAGGCACTGGCATGACCCCCGACACCCGCACTGCCGCACTGGACATCGAGCGCATGCGCGCCGACGTGGCCGGCATGCTTGGCGAAGCCCCCGAGGCGATTGGGGACGATGACAACCTGATCGACCTTGGCCTGGACTCGATGCGCGTGCTGGGGCTGGTGCTGGCCTGGAGCAACACCGGCATCGCGCTGGAGTTCAGCCACCTGGCCGAGCACGCCACCCTGGCCGGGTGGTGGCGCGTGGTGCAGCGGCTGCAGGCCAGCACCGAGCGCGCATGAGCGACATCACCCCCGTTGCGTTGACCGAGGCGCAGGCCGGGCTGTGGTACGCCCAGCAGTTGGCGAGCGAACCTGCCGCGTTCAACACCGCGCACGTGCTGTGGATCGACGGCGCGCTATCGCTGCCGCGATTCATCGCCGCCTGCGACACCGCGGCGGCAGAGGCGCAGGCGCTTGCGCTGCGGTTCGCGACCGATGACGCGGGCCAGCCACGGCAATGGCACGATCCCGCGCAGGCGCCCGCGCTGCAGGTGGTGGACCTGACCGCACAGCCCGACCCGACGGCGGCGGCACGTGCGGCGATGGACCGGGATCGGTTGCTGCCGGTGCACCCGGCCCGCGACCGGGTCGCCCGGCAATGCCTGTTCGTGCTGGGCGGGCAACGCTACGCGTGGTACCTGCGTGTGCATCACCTGGCCACCGATGGCTACGGCATGGCGGTGTTCAGTGAGCGGGTCAGCACGCTGTATGCCGGGGAAGGGCACGACAGCCCCGCGCTCGCAGCGCTGGCACCGGTGCTGGCCGAGGACACCGACTATCGGCACGGCGAGCGGCGGGCGACGGATGCCGCGTACTGGCAGCAGTACATGGCGGGGGCGCCGGCCGCCGAGGGGCTGGCGGGCGCCGCTGCCGCCGCCGCGGCCGACGCGCTGCGGCAGGTCCGCGACGTGCCCATTGCACTGCGGGCGCGGCTGCATGGCGCCGCCCAGCAGATCGGGCAGCCCTGGCCAGACCTTCTGGCCGCATTCGCGGCCACGTACTGCCGTCGCTTCAGCGCGCTGGACGAGGTGGTCGTGGGCGTGCCGTTCATGGGCCGGTTGGGCAGTGCCTCGGCGCGTGTTCCGGCCATGGTGATGAACGTGCTTCCGCTGCGGGTGGGCGCGGCCGACGACAGCGTGGCCAGCGTCGTGCGCACGATCGCGCGCGACCTGCTGCGCGGCCGTCGGCACGGCCGCTACCGCGGCGAGCAGCTGCGCCGCGACCTCGGCCTCATCGGCGGCCAGCGCCGCCTGTTTGGGCCGTTGATCAACCTGCAGCCGTTCTATCGGCCGTTGCCGCTGGCCGGCGTGCAGGCGCGGCTGGAAGTGTTGGGCACCGGCCCGGTCGAGGACATCACATTCGGCTTCCGCGGCGATGGCCACGCGCTGCTGGACCTGGAAATCGAGGCCAACCCGGCGTTGTACACGGCCGAGACGGTGGCCGCGCATGCCGAGCGCCTGCTGCACTTCATCGCCTCCGCCCTGGATGTGCACGACCAGGGCGGGCGGATGGAGGACATCGCCCTGGCAACGCCTGCCGAGGCGCATCGCCATCTGGTCGAGCTCAATGCCACCACGCACCCGGTGCCGGAGGTGACCTTGAGCGCGCTGCTGGTGGCGGCGATGCACGCCAGCCCGGACGCGACCGCGCTGGTGTTCGGCGATGCCCGGCTCAGCTATGCCGCGCTTGAGCAGCGCAGCCGTGCCCTGGCCCTGCAGCTGCAGGCGCAGGGGGTAGGGCGGGAATCCACGGTGGCGGTAGCGCTGCCGCGCTCGCTGGAACTGCTGGTCGCGTTGGTCGCCGTGCTGCGTGCGGGGGGCGCCTACCTGCCGCTCGACCTTGCCCACCCGGATGATCGCCTGGCACGGATCCTGGCGTCCGCGCAGCCGGTCTGCGTGCTGGCCGCCGGCGACGACGCGCAGCGTTTCGGCAGCGTGCCGGTGCTGGCGCCAGCGAACTGGGCGACGGCCAGCGACAAGGCACTGGTCGACGCCACCGCGCTGCACGACGCGGCCTACGTTATCTACACCTCCGGCTCCACCGGCGAGCCCAAGGGCGTGCTGGTCGAGCACCGCGCCATCGTCAACCGCCTGCTGTGGATGCGCAGCCATTACGGCATCGGCGCCGATGAGCGCATCCTGCAGAAGACCCCGGCCACCTTCGACGTGTCGGTCTGGGAGTTCTTCCTGCCACTGCTGTGCGGCGCCACGCTGGTGATCGCCGCGCCCGGGCTGCACCGCGATCCCGTCGCATTGGCCGGGTTGATCCGCGACGCGCGCATCACCAGCGTGCATTTCGTGCCCTCGATGCTGGACGCCTTCCTGGCCGTGCCCGCGGTGCGCGGGTTGCAACTGCGCCGCGTGTTCACCAGCGGCGAGGCACTGGAGCCGGCGCTGCGCGATCGTTTCCACGCCACCGTTGCGGCGGAACTGCACAACCTGTACGGCCCGACCGAGGCTGCGGTGGATGTGAGCTGGTGGCCGGCCGGCCGCGAAGACCATTCGCAGCCGGTGCCGATCGGGCACCCGGTCTGGAACACCCGTCTGTACGTGCTCGATGCGCGCATGCGCGCCTTGCCTGCCGGCGTGCCCGGCGATCTCTACCTGGGCGGGGTGCAGCTGGCGCGCGGCTATCTCGGCCGCGACGATCTCACCGCCGAGCGCTTCATCGCCGATCCGCACGTGCCCGGCGGCCGGCTGTACCGCAGCGGCGATATCGCGCGATGGCGCGCCGACGGTGCACTCGAGTACCTCGGCCGCAGCGACCAGCAGGTCAAGTTGCGGGGCCTGCGTATCGAACTGGGCGAGATCGAGGCCGCGCTGCATGCGCAGCCGGGCGTGACGCGGGCCGAGGTGATGCTGCGCGAGGACCGGCCCGGCGACCGCCGGCTGGTGGCCTACGTCTCCGGCACCGCGCTGCACATCGAGCGGATGCGTGCCGGGATCGCCGCGCGCCTGCCCGACTATATGCTGCCCAGTGCCCTGGTCGAGATCGAACAGTGGCCGGTCACCGCCAATGGCAAGCTCGACCGCACCGCGCTGCCCGCCCCGGCAGCGCAGGCGCCTACCGGCCGTGCGCCGCGGACGGCAAACGAACAGGTGCTGGCCGGGCTGTTCGCGCAGGTGCTGGGCCAGGATGCGCCGGTCGGCGCCGACGCGGACTTCTTCAGCCTGGGCGGCGATTCACTGTCTGCGGTGCACCTGCTGCTGGCGATCCAGCAGCATTGGCGGCGCGACCCCGGCCTCGGTGCGGTGTTCTCGCACCCGACCGTCGCGGGCCTGGCTGCGCTGCTGGACGCGCCGTCGGGCGACATCGACCACGGCCTCGCACCGATGATCACCCTGGCCGCTGGCGAGCCGGGCAGGGCGCCGTTGTTCGTGGTGCACCCGGCGGGCGGCATCGCATGGAACTACCGCGACCTGGCCCGTGCCCTGCAGCCTGCGCGCAGCGTGCATGGCCTGCAGTCACCGGCGCTCGACCCGGCAGACCCCTTGCCCGACAGCATCGACGCGCTGGCCGCCACCTACGTGGCGCGCGTCCTGTCCGTGCAGCCGGAGGGCGCTGTGCACCTGCTGGGCTGGTCGGTCGGCGGGATCATCGCCCAGGCCATGGCGGTACGCCTGCAGGCGCTCGGGCGCACGGTGGGTGAGCTGGTCCTGCTCGATGCCTACCCCAGCGAATGCTGGCGTGCCGAGCCGGCCCCCGACCCGATCGCCGCCCTGCGCGCCCTGCTGGCGATCGCCGGCCACGATCCCGATGCACATCCCGAACTGGACAGCCGCGCGCGCATCCTGGCGTTCCTGCGCCGCGGCGAAAGCGCACTGGGCAACCTGCCCGACGCCGTACTCGACGGCGTGGTGCGCGCCGTCACCGGCACCAACAGCCTTATCCGCGCACATCACCATGGCCGCTACGGCGGCCGGCTGCGGCACGTGCGCGCCGGCCGCGACCACGCCGCACGCCCGCATCTGCACGCCGCGCTCTGGGAGCCGCATGCCGGGGAGGTGGATGCGCATGAACTGCCGTTCCTGCACGCAGAGCTGACCGGCCGCGACGCCGTGGCGCAGCTCGCGCCGTGGCTGTCGCGCCATCTGCAGCGCTGGGACACCCCCACCGTGGTTGCATCAAAACAGGATAGTCCCGCATGAAACTGACCGGATTCGACGGCACCCTGGCCCTGGTTACCGGCGCGGCCGGCGGCATCGGCGCGGCGCTGGTGCAGCTGCTGCTGGACAGCGGCAGCGTGGTGATCGCCACCGACCTCACTGCGCCGGACGCCCCCGTACATGCCAATCTGCACGCCAAGGCGCTGGACGTAAGCGACGCGGCGGCCGTGGACGCATTGGTCGCATGGGCCGAAACCACGCTCGGCCCGATCGGCTTCGGCATCAACGTTGCCGGCGTGCTGCAGGTCGGCACGGTGGAACAGATCGAAGACGCGCAGTGGCGGCGCGTGTTCGCGGTCAACACCGACGGGGTATTCCATGTGTCGCGCGCGTTGGCACGGGTGATGACGCCGCGGCGTCGCGGTGCCATCGTGACTGTCAGCTCCAACGCCGCCGGTGTGCCGCGCCACGGCATGGCGGCCTATGCCGCGTCCAAGGCGGCCGCCAGCATGTTCACCCGCTGCCTGGGGCTGGAACTTGCCCCGCATGGCATCCGCTGCAACATCGTCGCCCCGGGCTCCACGCTGACCCCGATGCAGACCGGCATGTGGCAGGACGCGGACGGCGCCCGGCAGGTGATCGACGGCAATCCCCAGACCTACAAGGCCGGCATCCCGCTGCGCAAGTTGGCCACGCCGGAGGATATCGCCCAGGCAATCATGTTCCTGCTCTCCGATCAGGCCGGCCACATTGCGATGAGCGACATTTACGTGGACGGCGGCGCAACGCTGCGGGGATGAGCTTCACGGCTCGACGTGAGTCGTCCTGCCGCAGGGGCGGTTCGGCACGCGATCCCCATCCTTGCGGCCGACACCCTCCTGCTTGCTTCAGCTTTTCAGCCAACGGTCGCAGGCCGCGCTGGCATCCGCACCCGGCGCAGCCTTCGCGCACGATTCCCCCATCCGCGCCTGCAGGCGGCCCAGCGTGTCCTGGCCGTGATGGGCGCGGCTCCAGGTCTGCAGCGTGCCGGCCAACCGCTCGAAGCGCTGGCGCGTGCGTTGGTGGTAGCCGGCCGGTTGCGCGTCCAGCTCCGCGATCACCTCCGCGGTGGCGTCTTCGATGGCCTTGGCATCGTCCGGACGCAGGCGCACCAGGCCTTCCACGTACAACACGCCCCATTGCACCCGCGTCGCCGGCCCCTGCGCGCCTGCGTACGCCTTGCGCAGCCACTCCAGCGCGGCGTCCTTGTCGCCACGCGCCTCGGCCAGTTCGGCCAGGTCCGGCATGTAGTAATACGGGGTCTGGCTGCGATCCAGTTCGGCCAACAGCAGCTTTTCCGCCGCCGCATCGTCGCCGACCTCGCGCAGCACGTACACCGCGGTGCTGATCGTCGCCTGCCGCTCGTGCGGGGTCGTGGCCGCTGCGTCGGCCGCGGCGACCCGCTCATGCGCCTTCTCCACCAGTGCCGCCGGCACCGTTGCACCGGCATGCTGCTGCTTGTACAGGGCCAGCTCGGTGATCACGCTGGACAGCCGCGCATCGGCGGCGTTGTCCTGGGTGGCGTCGGCGCGCTCCAGCGCGGCCAGCAGCAGGCCGCCCAACGGCTCCCGCTGCGCCGGCGTCGCGGCGGCGTGGGCCACCAGCGCCGGTCCCTGGTAGCCGAGCAGGTCGCGGTTGGCGCGCACCTCGGCCGGGGCGGCCAGTACGGTGGTGAGCAGTGCGCGGGCCTGTTCCCGCGCCTCCGGCGTCGGCGTCGTCGTGTCCTTGCCGCTGCTTTCCGCGCCGAGGGCAAGCAGGGCGAAGCGCCGTTGCAGCGCCGGTTCCGGTGCGGCCGCGGCCAATTGCCGCAACAGCGCCGCCGGGTCGCGCTGCCCGGACAGGCGGTTGGCGTCCACTTCCCAGCCATAGTCGCCCAGGACGCGCCAGTCGTCCTCGGACACCCGCTGCGGCGACACCACCGCCACCCGCAGCACATCGGCCACCGCGGTGCGGCGACCGGCGGCCAGGGTGAGCGCGCGGGTCAGTTCGGCGCTGTCGTTGCCGCCGGCCAGGCGGGTGATTTCGTGGCGCTGCGGATCCAGCACGATCAGCGTGGGATAGCCACGCACGCCGAACTGCTCGCCCAGGGCCTGCGCGCCTTCCTGGTCGCCGTCCAGGTACACCGGGATGTACTGGCGGGTCAGCGCGATGAAGCCCGGATCGCGGAACAGGGTCGCCTTGAGCTTGTTGCACGGCGGGCACCAGACCGCGCCCCAGTAAAGCAACACCGGCTTGCCGGATTGCCGCGCGTCGGCGAAGGCGTCCTCGACATCGCCGTGGCGCCAGGCGATCTCCTCGGCGACCGGGGCCGCCGAGGCGGTGGCCACCGGACTGGCAGAGGGCGCCTGTTGGCACGCGGCGAGTGCGGCGCACAGGGTGAGCAGGGCAAAGGGCAGGGCAGCGCGCATCGGCAGGTTCCAGGAAGGGCACCGCGTCTGCGGCCATCCCGCATTCTAGGAAGCCGCCGCGGCCCGCAGCGCGGCCGGTTCATGCCCATTGCTCATCTGGCCACTACCGGCGGTGATCAGCCCGGCCCCAACCGGTCGTACATCCGGACCAGGTCCACCAGGGTGCGTGCCTGCATCTTGCGCATGACATTGGCCCGGCGCACCTTCACGGTGATCTCGCTGACCCCCAGCTCGCCGGCGATCTGCTTGTTGAGCCGCCCACGCACGACGCCATCGACCACCGCACGCTCGCCGGGATTGAGCAGTGCCCAGCGCTGTCGCAGTGCATCCACGGCCTCGTCGTCGCGCCGGCGCAGGCGATCGCGTTCGATACCGAGGTGGATCGCATCCAGCAATTCCTGGTCACGGAACGGCTTGGTCAGGAACTCGATGGCGCCTTCCTTCATCGCGGCGACGCCCATCGCGATATCGCCGTGGCCGGTAATGAACACCACCGGCAGGGCCAGGCCATGGCTGGCCATCTGCCGGTGGAACTCCAGGCCGCTCTGGCCGGGCATGCGCACGTCCAGCACCAGGCAGGCCGGCGCGTCCTCGCGCGGGTGCTGAAGGAACGCGGCGATCGAGTCGAACGCGCGCACCTGCATTCCCATCGACGCCAACAGGTCCTCGAGTGCGGCACGCACCGAATGGTCGTCGTCGACCACGTAGACGATCGGGGCCGGCGCAGCGGCGGGGGCGAGGGGCTTAGCCATGCGCCACCCCGTCATCGATCGGCAGCTCGAACACGAAATGCGCGCCGCCGCCTTCGGCGGGTTCGGCCCGGATCTGGCCACCGTTGGCTTCCAGGATACTGCGGCTCAGGCTCAGGCCCAGCCCCAGGCCGCCGGACTTGGTGGTCCAGAAGGCATCGAACACGCGCTCCGGCGCCTCCAGCGGCAGGCCACTGCCATGGTCACGCACACTCAAGGCGACACGCCCGCCATCCACGCGCAGGCTGCGCAGGGTCAGGCGGCGGGCAGCGGCCGGAATCCCGTCCATCGCGTCCACCGCGTTGAGGATCAGGTTGCCGATCACCTGTTGCACCTGTACGCGGTCGCCGAGCACCAGTGGCAGTTCGTCGTCGAACTGGGTGGTCACGATAACCGCGTGCTGTTCCAGCTCGCTGCGCGACAGTGCCAGCATTTCCAGCACCGCCTGGTTGAGATCGAAGCCGCGGCGCTCCGGGCTCCCCCCGCGGGTCAGCCCCCGGATCCGCGCGATCACGTCGCTGGCGCGGTGCGCATCGGCGAGGATGCGCGCGAGGGTCTGGCGTGCCTTGTCCACATTCGGCGGATCCTGCGCCAGCCAGCGCTGGCTGGCTTCGGCGCTGCTGGCGATGGCGGCCAGTGGCTGGTTCACTTCATGCGCGATCGAGGTGGTCAGCTCACCCACCGTGGACGCGCGCGCCACCCGCAGCAGCCGCGCCTGGGCCTCCTGCACGGCCGCCTTGGCCGCCTCCATCTTCAACGACAGGTAGGTGGTGATGACGATCACCAGCATGCCGATCGCCGAGTTCACCAGGCCGATCCGGTAGGTGCCGAAGCGGGTCAGGAAGAAGCTCACCCCGGTCAGCGCGACGCAGGCCGCCGCAAGCAGGACAAGCCCGCGTGGGCCGAGAATCCGCGACGCGGCAAGGATCACCGCGGCATAGAAGCATGCGGCTGCCACCGCATAGTCGGTGAGCGTATCGGCGGCGAAGATCGCCGCCATCACCAGGCCCAGCCCGAGCAGGGCGAGGGTACGTCGCGAAGGCGAAGCGGGCATCGGGACACCTCCCAGTGGTGCCGGTGGAACGCCGCATGGTGCGGCGCGCGGAGCATAGCATCGGCGCGGTGCGCCGCTCGTGTCACTCGTCGAGGGTGGCATTCCAGAACGCCTGCAATACGCCGTCGGTGGCCGACAACGTGGCCATCACCGCGTCCAGTTCGTCGGCCGCCACCGCCGTCGCATACAGCACGGCCTCGATCTGCACCTCACGCTCGCCGAACGGACGCGGCTCCACCGCACGCACCGGGTAGTGCGCCTGCTCGAGCAGCAGCAGCAGCCGGTCCAGCACGTCGGCCTGGCGATCGCGCTCGCACACCACGGTGACCGCATACGTGGCCTCGCTGAACGCCTCCTCCAGCGGCTGCCGCTGGATGCGGTTGACCACCGGCCGCAGCAACGTGTTGGCCGCCAGTACGAACAGCGCGGCCAGCACGGCTTCCGGCAGCAGCTTGATCCCGGCACACGCCCCGACCGCCGCCGAACCCCACAGGGTGGCGGCGGTGTTCAACCCGGAGACCTGGGTGCCGTCCTTCATGATCACGCCGGCACCGAGGAAACCTACCCCGGAAATAACATAGGCCACCACATGCAGCGGCGAGGGCGGCCCGCCATGCAGGGCGTGGTAGCGCACGGCCAGGTCGACGAACACCGCCGCGCCCACCGCGACCAGCGTGTTGGTGCGCAGCCCGGCGGTGCGCTGGCGCAGTTGCCGTTCCAGGCCGATCGCCGCGCCCAGCACGAAGGCGGTGGACAGGCTGATCAGGGTGCTGATCGTGGCACCGGCGTTGAAGGCCGGCAGGTGCGGATTGAAATCCATCACTGCCACCCGTAACGGCGGATGTACACCTTCTTCAGCAGCGTGGTCAGGACCGCGTAGCCGAACAGGATCGCCACCAGGAACGGCCAGTAGCCCGCCGGCAGTGCCTGCAGCTTGAAATAGCCGGCCAATGGACTCATCGGCAGCAGCACGCCGATGGCCATGATCAGGCCGGTCATCAGCAGCAGCGGCGGGGCGGCGATGCTCTGCACGAACGGCACCTTGGGGGTGCGGATCATGTGCACGATCAGGGTCTGGGTGAGCAGGCCCACCACGAACCAGCCCGACTGGAACAGGCTCTGGTCGGCCACCGTGCGTGCGTCGAATACGTACCACATCAGCGCAAAGCAGCTCAGGTCGAATATCGAGCTGATCGGGCCGAAGAACACCATGAAACGCCCGATATCGGCCGGGTTCCACTTCAACGGCTGGCGCACCAGTTCCTCATCCACGTTGTCGAACGGAATGGCGATCTGCGACACGTCGTACAGCAGGTTCTGCACCAGCAACTGCAGCGGCAGCATCGGCAGGAACGGCAGGAACGCCGACGCCACCAGCACCGAGAACACATTGCCGAAGTTGGAACTGGCGGTCATGCGGATGTACTTGAGCATGTTGCTGAAGGTGCGCCGGCCCTGGATCACGCCGTCCTCCAGCACCATCAGGTTCTTCTCCAGCAGGATGACGTCGGCGGCTTCCTTGGCGATATCCACCGCGCTGTCCACGCTGATGCCGATGTCCGCCGCGCGCAGCGCCGGGGCATCGTTGATGCCGTCGCCCAGGAAGCCCACCACCTTGCCGTGCGCACGCAATGCGCGCACCAGTCGTTCCTTGTGCAAGGGCGTGAGGCGGGCGAACACCCGATGTCGCAGCGCCGCCGCGCAGACAGCCGCCTCGTCCATGCGTTCCAGCTGCGGCCCGGTCACGATGGTCTCGGCCGGCAGCCCGACCTGGGCACACACCCGCGCGGTGACCAGTTCGTTGTCACCGGTGAACACCTTCACTTCCACCCCGTGTGCGGCCAATGCCTGCAACGCCTGCGCAGTGGATTCCTTGGGCGGGTCGAGGAAGGCCACATAGCCCAGCAACGTCAACGCGTGCTCGTCGGCCTTCGAGTACACCTGGCGGTCTGCCGGGGTCTCCTTCATCGCCACCGCCACCACGCGCAGCCCCTGCTCGTTGAGTTCCTCGGTGGTCTGGCGGACGCGCGCCAGGCGGGCCGCATCCAGGGGCAGGTCGCGACCGTCCTCGCGCACGTGGCTGCACACCGCCAGCATTTCCTCCACGGCACCCTTGCAGATCAGCTCATGGTGGTCCTCGCGCTCGGACACCACCACCGACATCCGGCGGCGCTCGAAGTCGAACGGAATCTCGTCCACCTTGCGGTAGTCCTGGGCCAGGCGCAGCTCGGTCTGCAGCTCGACGTGCTCCAGCACCGCGCGGTCGAGCAGGTTGGTCAGCCCGGTCTGGAAGTGGCTGTTGAGGTAGGCGAAGGCCAGGACGTCCTGCGAATCATTGCCGAACACATCGGTATGCCGCTCCAGCGCGATGCGGTCCTGGGTGAGCGTGCCGGTCTTGTCCGTGCACAGCACGTCCATCGCGCCGAAGTTCTGGATCGCATCCAGCCGCTTGACGATCACCTTGCGCCGCGACAGCAGTACCGCGCCCTTGGCCAACGTGGAGGTGACGATCATCGGCAGCATTTCCGGGGTCAGCCCGACCGCCACCGACAGCGCGAACAGGAAGGCCTCCGGCCAGTCGCCCTTGGTCACGCCGTTGACCAGCAGCACGAACGGCACCATGACCAGCGCGAAACGGATCAGCAGCCAGCTCACACTGTTCACCCCGGCCTGGAAGGCCGTCGGCGCGCGCTCGCTGGCGGTGCTGCGCTGGGCGATGGTGCCGAAGCAGGTACGGTTGCCCGTGGCCAGGACCACGGCAGTGGCCGAGCCGGAGACCACGTTGGTGCCCATGAACAACAGGTTGGGCTGGTCCAGCAGGTGGGCCTGCTGCGGGTCGGGCTCGGCGAACTTCTCCAGCGGCAGCGACTCGCCCGTCATCGCCGCCTGTGCCACGAACAGATCCTTGGCGCCGAGCACGCGGCAGTCGGCGGGAATCATGTCGCCCGCCGACAGCACGATGTGGTCGCCGGGAACCAGCTCGCGGATCGGCAGCGAGCGCTGCTGCGCCGGGCGCCGGCTGTGCAGGTGCGCGCCAACGCAGGTGTCGGCCAGCTCGGCGACCTCGGTGCCGGGCGCACGCCGCAGCACCCGGGCATTGTTGCCGACCAGTGCCTTCAGGCGTTCGGCCGCCCGGTTGGAGCGGCCCTCCTGGACGAAGCGGATCAGCGTGGACAAGGCCACCATGGTGCCGATGACCACGGTGGCCTTGATGTCCTCGGTCAGCCAGGACACCATCGCCAGCACGCTCAACAGCAGGTTGAACGGATTGCGATAGCACTGCCACAGGTGGTGCCACCACGGCAGCGGCTTTTCGTGATCGATCTCGTTGGGGCCGAGCCGCGCCAGCCGCTCACGCGCCTCGTCCGCGCTCAGTCCATCCGGGTGCGCGTCCAGTCCGGCCAGCGCCGCTGCCAGCGGCGCGTGCGCCAGGCGCAGCAGGCCGGCACTGACATCGTCCGGCATCGCCGACGCCGCGCCGCGCCCCGTGCCGGCATCGGGCAGGGCACGGCGGCGGAACAGGCTCGCAGCACGACGGCTGCGCAGGAAGGCATCGAACCATGCATGCAGCAGGGTCATGGGCAAATTCCTCGAAAAGGCGGGCACTGCCGCGCACGCTCGGGCGCGGCAGCGCATGCAGGGTTCAGGCGTGCTGGGCGCAGGCGGTGACGAACGGGCTGGCAGGACGCAGCGGGGGCGGGCTGCCTTGCGTGCACAGCGGCTGCATCGCCGCCCGCAGCGGGGCGGGCAGGTGCCGCAACACGCGGATGCGCTCGGTGATCGGCAACAGGCTCAGCGCATCGGCAATGACCCGCTCCGAGCCGAGCACCAGGGCGCGGGCGAACAGCGGCGCGCCGTGCGCCAGCAGTTGGCTGCGCAACGCAGCCACGTTGCGCTCAGCGATCAGGCGGCGCAGGGTGATGTAGAGAATCTTGTAGTGCATCGGACAGCCTCCGGGCAGGCAACGCCCGGCCGGCCTGCCCGGACTCAGTCGCGCGCAGGCCGCCGGCCAGGCGCCGGGGTCGAACAGGGCAGGGGAGGAAGCAGCGGCGCGTGGCGCCCGGCAGGATCGGGATCCATGGGGACCTCCGGTGGCGGAAGAAGGGGAGCGGCGCCACGCAGTGCGCCGGGTCGGTGCGCGTATTGTCCGCAGGCGCAGCCCTCCGGCCTAGCGTCCCGTGGGTTCGTTCGGATATACGTTGGTATAGCGGCGGCACGCCGGCACCGGGTGGCGCGGCGGATCAGCCCTTGGGCGTGCGGCTGCGGCGCGGCTTGGGAATGCGGCCCACGTCCTTGGCCGGGGCCGCGTTGCGCGGCTGCAGCTGGTCCAGCCAGGACAGGTTGTCCAGGTAGGCCAGGAAGTGTTTCAGGTACTCCGGGCAGGTCTCGCCCATCAGCGTGATCGCCCGCTGCACCAGCACCGCCGAGTTCAGCGGGCCGCCATCACTGGGGGCGGCGGCCAGCGACTGGCGCACCTGGCCGCGACTGCGCACGGTGGCCCACAGCGTACGGAATTCCTCGATCGCCGGCAGCGCGGGGTACGCGTTGGCGGCATCGGTGTGCACTGCGCGTGCGGCCAACTCGGCGGCCAGCGCGGCCAGCGGCTCGGGCCGCGCGGCCGCAGGCATCGGCGCGCCCTTGCGGCCGCGCGGCAGCCGGCCGGCGTATTCGGCCACGCGCGCCGCCAGGCGCTGCTCCAGCAGCTCCCGCGCCGTGCCCTGGTGTTGCAGGGCACGGGCCTGCAACGCATCCAGCATCGCCAGGCCCACCGGGTCGTGGCGGTGCGTCGGGTCCTCGCGCCACGCCGCGATCCGCGTGCGCGGGTCGACCGGCTTACGGGGCATCGGTGGCCACCGTGGCCTTCGGCTGCGGGATCGGAGCCATCTCCACGCGCCGGTTGCGGGCGCGTCCCTCTTCGTCGGCATTGCTGCCGACCGGTTGCTCGGCACCGAACGCCGCAGCGAACACGGCTGAGGACGGCACGCCCTCGGCGATCAACGCCCGGGTCACGGTCAGTGCCCGCTCGGCCGACAGCGCCCAGTTGTCGGCGAACTGCCGATTGCCCTCGCGCACCTGCCGGTCATCGGTGAAGCCGCTGACCATCAGGATCTCTTCCCGCGAGGACAGGTACTCGGCCAGCGGCGGCGCCAAGCTTTTGAGCAGCTCGCGCCCCTCGGGCTGGAGCTGGTCGGAGTTCAACGCGAACAATACGCTGCCGCGAATGCCGATGCGGCCATCCACCAGCGTCACCCGGCCGGCCGCCAGCGGTACCGCCAACGCCTGCTCCAGCGTCTTGCGCCGTGCGGCCTCGGCCTGGCGCTGCTTGACCTCATGGTCCAGCCGCGTGGACAGCTCCAGCTGCAGCGCCACCACGCCCACCAGGATCAGCACGAACGCGCCCAGCAGCACCGACATCAGGTCGCCGAAGGCGGCCCAGATCGGCGCGCCGGATTCGCCGTCGACCTCGAGTTCATCGCTCATGCGCCGGCGGCCTTGCCCGCGCCACGGCGGCTGCCCAACTGCTGCAGTTCGTCGATGATCTGCTTCTGCGAGAGCACGCTCAGGTCGATCACCTCGCGCGCCTGGGCCACGTAATAGGCCAGTTGCTCATCACTGCGCGCCAAGGAGGCATCCAGTGCGCCGCCTATCTGCTCCAAACGCTCGCCGAGGCCGGCGCTGGCGCTGCCAAACACTTGCATCGCATCGCCGAACGCGTCGGCCAGGCTCGCCACCTCGACTGCGCTGCCCGTCACCTGCGCGGCCACCGCGCCAAGCTTGTCGGTCTCGGCCGCCAAGTGCTCGGTAAAGCGGCTGCCCACGCGTTCCAGCAGGTCAGCCGAGGTAGTCACCAGCGCATCCACGGCCGTGCGCTGCTCGGTGGAGGCATGGTTGACCGCATCGAGCAGGGTTTCCAGCGTCGCCAGCAGGCGACTGCGCTCGTCCAGCATGGCCGTGTCGCGCACCATGCTGTCCGACAGCTTCTGGCGCAGCTCGGCCACCACGTCGGCGGCCGCCTTCGGCGCTTCGGAGGCGACCTGCACCAGCCGCGAGATCTCGGCGATGGTCTCGCTGGCGTGGGCCTGGGTCTGCGCGCTGATGTCCTGCGCGGTCCGCGCCAACGCATCACAGATGTCCTGCTGGCGCTGCGCCACCGCGGCGCTGGTCTGCGTCCACTGCTGGCCGAGTGTGCCGGTGAGCGTGTCGAACGCTGCGCTCCAGCTGGCCAGGCGCTGCGCGTCACGTGATTCCAGGGCGTCCTGCAGGGCGTGCTGCGACTGTTGCATCGCCGCCACCAGCGCGGTGGCATGGGTATCGAAGCTCGCGGCGGCCGCCGACAGCGCCGCCTGGTTGCGCTCGGCCAGCAGGGCCGTGCTGGCCTCCTGCTGGGCGAGTGCGTCGCGCCAGGCCGCGGCGTTGTGCGTGGCGCTGTCCTGCAGGCGACTGGCGAGGGCATCGGCCAGGTCGGTGGCGCGGGTGTCGTGCTGCTCGGCAAAACGCTGCAGCGCCGCGTCGAGTGCGGCGACCAGGCCATCGTTGGCCTGCTGCTGCGCCTGCTGGGTGGCCGCCCAGCGGGCGGCGGTGGCGTCCAAGCGGCTGGCCAGCGCATCGGCCAGGCCGGTGGCGTGGCGGCCGTGCTGTTCGGTGAAGTCGGCCAGGCTGGCGCGCAGGTCGTCGGCCAGCGCCTGCTGGCGTTCCTGCTGGGCCAGCTGCGCGCTGCCCCAATGGCTCACGTTGGCGTCCATGCGCTCGGACAGCGCATCGAGCAGGCCGGCGGCGCGTGCGTCATGCCGGGTCGCCAGCTGCTCCAGCATGTCGTGCAGCGCGCTTCGCGACTGCTGCTCGGCCTGCTGCTGCGCGGCCAGTGCGTCGCGCCAGGTAGCGGCGTTGGCCAGCTGATTGGCCTCGAACCCGGCATGGACGCCGCTCAACTGCTGCTGCACGGCATCGCCGACGTGCTGCTGCAACGCGCGGGTGTCGCGGGTGATCGCCGCCAGGGTGTCCTGCAGGATCGGCTGCAGCGCCTCGCCCACCGCACGCGCACTCGCGGCCACGCTGTCTTTCAGCGCCAGCTCGACCGACGCGGCCAGTTGCGCATGGTCGGCATCGGCCTTGGCATGGAAGCGCGCCTGGCTCTCCAGCAGCTGCTGCTGCGCCTGGTGGCTGCGTTCCTCGATGGCCACGGTCATCGCATGCAGGCGTTCGACCAGCACCGGCATCAGCTCGGCCTGGGCCTGCGCCATGCGCAGCCCCTCGGCACGCTGCCAGTGGCTGGAATGCGCGGGCAACTGGCTGGCGATCTGCGCATCCAGCGCCTGCACCACCTGCAACCGCTCGCGGCGCACCAGCGCGGCCAGCAGGCCCAGCATCGCCGAGGTCGCCACGCCGGCGATCGACGTACCGAACGCGACTGCCAGGCCCTCGACCGGCGCGCCAAGCGAGCCGCGGATGGCCTGCAGGTCGGTCGCGCTCTCCAGCGCCAGCCCGGTCCCGCGCAGGGTGGCCATCATGCCCAGCAAGGTGCCGAGCATGCCCAGCAGCACCAGCAGCCCTACCAGGTAAGGGGTCAGCACCGGCGCCGGCAGCGCGACGCGCTCGCCTTCCACGCGCAGCCGCACCGCGTTGCGCAACCCGGCCGGTACCCGCTGCAACCATGCGCCCAGGTCCAATGCGGCGGCCGCAGTGTCCGCGACGGCACGGCCCAGCCCCAGCGTCGCCTGGCGATAGCGCAGCAGCTCCAGTGCGCCGGCGCAGTAACAGGCCACGATGACCGCGGCCACCACCGCGCCGACCGGATTGCTGCCCAGGTAACCGGCACCGATCCAGCACGCCGCCAGCAGGCCGGCAAGGAAGACAACAAAATAAAGACTCGTTCTGAACATGGCGTCCCAGTTATCGGGGGCGAAGCGCTGCAAGCAGGCCTTCGATCGGTTGAAAACGGACATCCAGTTCGGCCAGCAGCACGTCCTGCATATCCTTGTGGAAGCGCGCCAGCCAGCCCTCGTGGGCGGGTGCCGGCAGCGCCTGCGCGTTGTCGCTGTCGTCCGGCGCGGGCGAGGCCGCCGCGCGCAGACGTTCAAAATGCAGGCCCAGCAGCATCGGCACCGTGCCCAGCAGCACCTGCTCGCGCGGGCTCAGGGTCTGCTCCATCACCGCGTCCACCTCGGCCAGGCGTGCCATCGGCGCCCCGGCATGACCCAGCATGTCGCGCAAGCGACCACGCAGGCGCCCGGTCGATGCCTGCATCGAGCGCTGCACGGCCATGCAATGTTGGCGGTGCGGGGCATAGTCGTCGCTGGCCGTGGCGCGCCGCCCCTCCGCGGCGGCGGTGATCGACGCCGCCAACACCGTGCGAACCCGCGCGCATTCGGCCTGCTCGGCGCTGTCGAACACCGGCGCGTCCTCGGCCAGTGCAGGCAGCCGCCCATCCAGCGCCCGCGACAGCGCCACCGCGCGGTTCCAGTCCACCCACTGGCTGAGGCGCTCGCTCATGTCCGGGCTGGCGGCAGGCAGGGGGCCATCGGCAAACCCGGCCAGCATGCGGATGAAGGCCGGGCCGGGCACGGGCGGTCGGTAGGGGGCTTTCGCCATGATTCCGGCTAAAACGATGAATTTTACACCGGAATGACGATTTGCCTGTCTGAACGGTTCTGGCCTTCGGCCAGCGGCCTCGGCCCGGCACTCCCATTCAGTTACCATCGCTGCCGCCATCAGGGACGGAGCAGCGCCATGAAAAGACACACGCGGGGCCGGGCGATGGCCCTGTTGATCGTGGGCGGTTGGGCCACGCTGGCCAGCGCCGCAGAGCTGCCGACCGCCGACAGTCCGGAGGCCGTGCAGTGCCGGGCCGGCGAGGCGGCCGGCTGCGCTGCGCTGATCCGCGCGATCCGTGCCCGGCCCACCCACCTGCCAGCCACGCCCGAACAGGCGTGCGTCGCGGCCCTGCAGGACCGCCTGCTGGACCAGATCGATTGCCGGCGCGGGCACACCGATAGCTGCACCAGCGAACTCATGCCCGTGGCGAGCGATGCCTGCCCGGCGGGCCTGGAGCCTGCCGTGCGCGCGCAACTCGGGCTGGATGCCGGCGCCACGCTGCCGGTCGCGCCGTCGCTCGATGCCGCCTACTGGCGCAGCCACCTGCCGCGTTATCCGGCCGCCGCGTTCCGCGCCGGTATCGAGGGCGAGGCGGTGCTGCGGGTGGAGGTGTCCGCCGAAGGCCGCGCGATCGGCATGTCGGTGGCGTCAAGCTCGGGCAGCCGCGACCTCGACCGCGCCGCGATGGAAGCCCTTCGCACCCATCCCTTCGTGCCGGCCACGGCCAACGGGCGCGCGGTGATCGGGCGCACCCGGGTCAGCGTGCCGTTCGTGATCGGTGGCCGGCAGTGGGAGGAGGGCAGCATGCTCGACATGCGCTCGGTTGCCGCGCCTTCGCCCTGATCAGGCGCGGCCCCTGCCGCCCACGCGCCCGGACACATGCGCATGCCCCGGCACATGCCAGCGCCAGGGGAACGCCACCGCCTTGCTGATCCCGATCCGCGGCCCCACCGCCGGGTCGGACGGCGGGGCGACGCCGTCGCAGACGATCCGCACGCCGCGATCGTTACGGACCAGGTCAGCGCCATCCAGCGCCTTGGTGATCCCCATCGCCTGCGACAACCGCCCCGGGCCGCTGGCCAGGTCGCGGTCACGACGTATCGCCGGCCGCGCGTCACGGATCAGGTCCAGCCCGTGCACCGGCTCCAACGCCCGCAGCAGCACGCCCCAGCCCTGGCCCACATCGCCACAGACCGCATTGCTTCCCCAGTGCATGCCGTAGCTGAAGTACACATACAGGTGCCCGGCCTCGCCAAACATCGTCGCCGTGCGCGCGGTCATGCCGCGATACGAATGCGCCGCCGGGTCCTCGCTGCCGGCATAGGCTTCGACCTCGACGATCCGGCCGGCGCGACCGTCATCGCGCACCAGCAGCTTGTTCAACAGCGCCGGCGCCACCAGGGTCGGGTGGCGCTGGTAGAACGCGCGGGGCAGGGGGGACCAATCGCTCACGCCATCTCCTTGATTGCGGTGCAGGACGCGTCGCACGCGCGTCATTGCCTTCGCGCTGATCATGCCGCAGCGCACGTGGGCGCCGGATCAAGCGCCGTGACCGCGGCCGCGACTGGTCCGCTACGATCATCGGCGCGGCGCGACAGCGTGGCTGCCGGCGCCTGCGGGACGAAACGCGCGCGGCAACGCCCTGGTCCACGCTGCCGGCCGTCGCGCCGCCGACAGTTGCCTGCGGGCTGGGGCTGCAGGCTGCGCTGCCGGTGATGGTCGGCTTGGTTCCGTTTTCGCTGGTATCGGGTACCCAGGCCAGCCAGAAGGGGCACGGCACAGTCGATGTGCCCTCGATGGCCGGCCTCGACGCGCCGGCGGTTCGGCGTTCCCCGCCGTTGCCGCGGGGACGTTCCCGCCGCATGCTTTCCTGATCGTGGCCATGCCGCTGCTGGTCAACAGTCGGCGCGTGTTGATGGGGACGGTCCTGGCGCCTGTCCACCGAGCGTATGCCCTGCATTTCCTGGCCGAACGCCCGGCCGATCTGATCGCACCAGCGATGACCCTGCTGGCCGCCAGTCGGGTCTCGATGCTGCCTGCCGTCTGATCGGCGTGGGCAGCGCAGCAGTGTTGCGCGCTCAGATGGCGTGGATGCGCCGGCTAGGGCTGCCAGTGCACGGCGGCCAACGCAGCGGCCAGCACCTTCGTCGCGGCGTCCTTGCTGAAGGGCGGCGTGCGCGGCGGGTCATAGACGTCCGGCCGGGTGCCGGCAATGATCAGGTCGATGGCATAACAGGCGCCGCCGTGGACGGCGCGGTAGCTGTCGGCGGACAGGTAATGGCTCATCGCCGCATCGCCCAGCGTGACATGGGCAAACGGCACGCCCCCGACCTCGACGGTATCGACCGGGCCCATCGCTTCATCGGGCGGCACCAGGCAGTCCTGGACATCGGCCGCGGCATCGCTGCGCCCCACCCGCATCTCCGCCGACGTGACCGCATTGGAGCCATCCAGCACCACCGCCACCAGCGGCGTGCCCACGCTGCCTGCCGCGGGATACAACTTCCAGGAGTCCAGTGCCAGGTAACTGCGTTTGAAGTCACGCACGACATGGGTGCCGGGCACCTTGCGCACGGCGATCCCGCGGCCGGGTTCGGCGTACCCATCCGCGCCGGCAGCTGCGTCGGCATGCGCGGCGGCGGTGGCGGTGCCGGTGGCGGCCTTGGGCCCGGGCCCGGTCGTGCCCGCGGGGGTGGCGGTGCAGCCGCCGGTCATCGCCGCCAATGCGACGGCCAGCATGGAAATGCCAAGCAGGTGATTCATGAGGGTCGCGCGCTCCTTCCAGTCGCCTGGCAGCGTGCACCCGCGCAGGTTAAGCGCGCGCCACGCGCCCGTGCAGGCGAACCACGCGAGTGCGGGTATCGGCGCCTACGCGGACGGCCCGGCGATCCGGTCCGCAAATGCATCGGTGGCCCGCACCAGCGCATCGGCGGTGGCCGGTTCGGTCGCCCCGTGCCCGGACAGCACCATCTCCAGCGTGGCTTCCGGCCACGCGCATGCCAGGTCCCACGCGCTACGGGCCGGGCAGATGATGTCGTAGCGCCCCTGCACGATCACCCCGGGCAGGTGCCGGATCCGATCGATGCCACGCAGGAGCTGCCCGTGCGCCAGGAACGCGTTATGGCGGAAGTAGTGCGCCTCGATCCGCGCCTTGGCCAGCGTATCCAGCGGGTCGGCGGTCGATACCGCATCAACGTCGTGCACCAGGGTGGCGGCGTGGTCCTCCCAACCCAGCCAGGCCTGTGCTGCCGCGATCCGGGTGGCCAGGTCATCGCTGTCCAGGCGTTGCCAGTAGGCGGCGATCATCGCGCCGCGTTCGGCCTCGGGGATATGCGCTTCGTAGCGCGCCCAACGTTCCGGGAACACCCAGCGGGCGCCACCATCGGCCTCGTTGAACCAGCGATTCTCTTCCGCCCGTCCCAAGTACACACCGCGCACGATCACGCCGGCGGCACGCTGCGGATGCGCCTGCGCATAGGCCAGTGCGAGCGTGGAACCCCACGAGCCGCCAAAGACCAGCCAGCGCTCGATGCCCAGGTGCGCGCGGACCGTCTCGATGTCCGCCACCAGGTGCGCGGTGGTGTTGTCGCGCAGCTCGCCAAAGGGCGTAGAGCGGCCACTGCCGCGCTGGTCGATCAGCACGATGCGGTAGCGGGCCGGATCGAAGAAGCGCCGATGGGTAGGCGAGACGCCGGCACCCGGACCGCCGTGCAGGAACACCACCGGAATGCCGTCTGGCCGGCCACATTCCTCGACGTGCAGCGTATGCAGGCCATCGACGGCCAGTGCGAACTCGCGATAGGGAGCGATCGCCGGGTAAAGCGTGCGCATGCGACGTTCCTCAAAAGGGGGCAGGGCAGCATAGCGATCCCTACCGAAGCGGTCATCCCGCCGCCAGGTCGTCCACCGCCGCCGGGGCGCCAGATCGAGTAGGAGTACCCCTACCCGAACATCCAATCAATCCCGATAGGCGCCCATCGATCACGTACCTAGACTCACCAAGATAACCATTTAGACCGTGGGCATGCTGCAGCACCAGCATCCCACCAGGACGGGGAGTCTTGCCGATGAACGCTTTGTCATTCACGCCACGCGCCATGGCCTGCGCACTGCTGTGCCTCGGCCTGGCCGGCACGTCGAGCGCGGAGGGCACGCTCAGCGCCGACGCCAAGGCGCGCGCCGACGCATGGATCGGCCGGGACGCGTCCGAACTGCTGGTGCAGCTGCGCGTGGACGGTGGCCGCCTCGAGATCGACGAAGACGATACCTCGATGGAAACCTACTACACCTCCAACACCAAGAAGCCCGGCTGGACCGAGAACGTCTACGGCTCGGTGGGCGACCTCCGATACATCGACCACCAGGTCAAACACCCTCCCGAACACCGCTGCGACATCACCTACGTCGCCGACCGCGACGGCATCATCCGCCGCTGGGAGCATGACGGCCCCCAGTGCGACACCGACATCGTCGGGCCCAAGCCGCGGCGTTGACCGCGCACGTCGTTCGGCCCCACACACACTCAAGGAGATTCGCCCCATGCAGAACGTTTTCCGCGTGCCCATGCGCGCCGTCCTGGCCGCGTTGCTGGTTTCAGCCACGATGGCCGCACCGGCATGGGCCAAGCAGCGGCCTGGCGTGATCGAGGAGATGCAGCCCATCCAGAACCGTGGCGAAGACACCTCCAAGCGCACGCGCTTCGGGCGCGCCGTGGGCCAGAACCTGGGCATGCTCGGCGGCCTCGCGGCGGCCACGGGGCTGTCGAACGCCGGCCACGCTGAGGCCGGGGTGATCGCGGTGCCGGTCGCGGCCGCCGGCGGCTCCAAGGTGGGCGGCGTGGTGGGCGAGAAGATCGCCGGCGAAGGCCCGGCCACGCGTTACATGGTCAAGGTGCGCCTGGATGGGGGCCGCGTGCTGAGCACGACCCAGTTGCGCGAGAACGTCTCGGGCCTGTCCGTCGGCAGCCGGGTGATCGTCGATGGCAACGGTGACGAGGCACGCATCACCGCCGAATAACGCGTGGTGACCGGGGCGTCGCCGGGTGCGGCGTCCCGGGAGTGCCCGCGCGCGCAGTCCGGCGCGGCCGAGGCAGGCGTCACGCCGCCGTATGCAGGCGGGCGTGCGGGGCCAAGGAGGGCGACATGGACAGGCCATGCTCGCTGGCGAACGCATACAGCTCCGATTCGGCGCGCAGGCCAAGCTTGTTCATTGCCGAGATCCGCTGCCGGCTGATCGTACTGATGCTGCGATCCAGGCGCGTGGCGATCTGGGTGATGCTCAGCCCCGAGGAGTACAACCGCAGCACTTCCAGTTCCTTCGGCGACAGGCATGCGCACAGCGACCCGACATGCTCCTCGTCGGCGCACAGCTGCGACCGCAACCCACTGCTGATGTACAGCGCACCGGCGAGCACTTCGTCGATCGCCCGCGGGATGTCCTGCACCGAAGACACTTTGTCGATCACCGCGCGCACGCCGTTCTTCAACGCCATGCGCAGCGTGGGCACGTTCGACACCATGGTCATCAGTACCACGGGCAGCGCCGTATACCGACGCCGGATCATGGCCAGCATGGCCTGGCCGTCGGGCGACGATCCGCCGGGCATCGAAAAGTCCGTCATCAGCACGTCGCAAGGGGCGCGTTCGAGCGCGCCCAGCAGCTCGTCCGGGGTGGCGGCCTCGGCCACCACGCGAAAGCGCCCTGCACTTTCCAGCAGGGCGCGGGCTCCCATGCGCACGACGGGATGGTCGTCAGCGATGATGACGCGAATGGTCACGGTGCAACTCCTTGCGGGCGAACAGGGGAAACGACGCGGGCACGTTGCCGCACGCCTGCAGGTGCGCTTCCGGCTGCACCGAACCTCGTTCTGAGCCGAAATTCTCGGCAATTCAATATTTCTTGTATATACAACTAGTGCGAAAGGCGAACTACACCCTGTGCAGTGGTGCACTGTAGCGTCGCGCCGCGGTAAAGCATTGCAACATATTGCAAAACACCAGCGCCGGGTGCGTTTTCGCACTTTTTGCATCGCCAGCGCAGGGTGTCGGATGTTCTTCTAGGCCCCGTCGCACGGTGACCGCCCTGCGGCGCCTGCCCACGCCTCCGCTCAAACACGAAGCCCCCCATGATGTTGTCCGTTTCATCGACCGCGGCCGCGGCAAGGCGCGCGACATGAGCCGCTGCCGCCCCGCGCCGTTCGATGCATGCACGGCACTGCCTTCAATGGCGATGGTGCCGCCCCCTTTCGTGGAGGACCTGCGCCGCCGCCTGACGGGCGAGCGCCGCCAGCACGGGCCGGTGCACTGCGTCGCCATCATCTGCAACGGCAAGCTGCTGGGCTGGCTGGACACAGAGCAGAGCCAGGCGGTGCTGGCCGAGCCCTCCGCGGTGTCGCTGGCAATGCTCCAGGCGGCCCTGGTGGATGCGGTGCCGCGCCTGGAGCTGCTTCCCATCGCGCGGGCGTTGTTCGACGTGCAGGCGCGGCGGGCGCGGCCGGTGGCGTTGCGCCCGCTGCTCTGGCAGGTGGGCCTGGGCGCCTGCGCGGACCACGCGCCGTTGCCGCCGCTGCGCCGGGACAGCTGCGTGAAGCTGGGGCGCTGGCCCGACTTCCGCGTCCTGGCCCACCGCCATGACGATTTCCGCATCTGCGCGCTGCTGATCCAGCATGCACTCGACGTGGATGCCTGCAGTTCGATCCTGGGCGTGCCTCGCGAGGAGGTCCAGGCCTTTTTCAATGCCGCCTATCTGAGTGGCTATGCGCACACCGACACGGACCCGGCAGCGAGGCTGACGGCAGCCCCGGCGGCGCGGGCCGGCGGGAATGCGCTGGCCCGGATGTGGCGCGATGTGCGCAACCGCTGGAGTCGATGAAAATGCGTGAATACAAGATCGTGGTGCTGGGTGAAATGGGCGCGGGCAAGTCGACGCTGGTCCAGGCCCTGGCGCAGGGCAGGGCGGTCTCGACCGAGGTGCGCAATACCGACCCGAGCGCCGCCAAGCCGTTCACCACGGTGGCCCTGGACTACGGCGACATCGACCTGCCCGGCGGTGACCGCCTGCGCCTGTACGGCACGCCCGGCCAGATCCGGTTCGACTTCCTGTGGCCGATCCTGCTGGAAGGCGCGAGCGGTGCGATCGTGCTGGTCAACGCCGATGCGGGGCCACCGGACCAGCAGATAAGGCCGTACCTGGACGCGGTCGACCGCCATCCCGCGCCACTGCCGGTGGTGATGGGGATTACCCGGATGGATGACGCCAGCCCGACCCAACGCGCGGCCTGCGAACAATGGCTGGAGCGCGATGAGGGACAGCTGCCCATCGTGATGGTGGATCCGCGCGATCCGATGCAGGTTCTTACCGTAATGGATGTATTGATGAGCCAGATTGAATGCCAAGCCCTGGTGGCCTGCCATGAGTGACGCCTCCCCCATGGCGGCGATCGCCCCGGTGCGTGCGCAGGTCGACGCACACCTGAGCACCCTCGTGCACGACGTGGACGGGCTGATGGGCGTGGTGGTCGCCAGCCTGGATGGCTTCGCTCTTGCACAGGTCGGGCGCGAAGAAGAAACCGTCAGCCGCCTGGCCGCGATGACCAGCTCGATGCTGGCCCTGGCCGAGGCGCTCGGCCGCGAACTGGCGATCGGCTCGCTCGGCGCGCTGATCCTCGAAGCCTCGCACGGCAAAGTGCTCATGCTGACCATCCCGGTGCAGCCGCCGCAACTGTTGATGGCCGCATGCGACCAGACCAGCGCGATGGGGCAGGTGCTGTGGCACGCCAAGCAGTGCGTCCGCCGGCTCGCCGCCACGCTCCCGAGCGACGCCGCGCAGTGATGTAACAGCGCTGGCGCCATCCCGGCGCCCGTGAATCATGGGGACGCCGTGCCCGCCCGGGGAAGGGGCGGGCACGGCACTTTCGTGCCCGCAACCCGGGCGCTCAGCTGCTGTCGCGCATTACCCGGTTGCGGTAGGCACGCACGTTGTCGCCGCGGATGCGGGTCTCCTGCGTGCCCGTCACCGTGTCCACCAGGCGGTCCGAGCCGGTCACCGGCTTGGCCTCCACCTCGGTCTCGCGCTCGAATGCGTGGGACTTGTCGGTATTGCGGTAGTAGCGGTACAGCGCCCAGTACAGCGCCGTCGCGCCGGCCGGACCTGCGGCCAGCAACCAGAGCCCACTGTCATCACTCATGAGGAAGCCACCAGGAAGAAAAGGACGAGCGCTTCGATGATCGTGCCCGTGGTGAGCGCGGCGAGCAGCAGCTTCCACTGCTGCACCGGCACGCTGCCCATGGTTTCGCCGGTACGCCCGTTCACCGCGATGTAGTGCAGCATGCCGCCGTTGCTGCCCGGCTGGTGGTAGGAATACAGCCATACCGGCAGGTACATCGACACCCAGCGCGTGCCGTGCACGTCCAGCCGTTCCTGCTCCCAGCGCACGCCACGGTCGTAGCGCCGCACCGAGCCCTCGACCTGGGCGCGGGCGATGGACAGCAACTGGTCTTCCAGCCGTGGGCGCAGCTTCTCCACGTCCAGGTTGCGCTTTTCCGTGGTGAACCCCATCAGGTAGGACGCATTCCACTTCAGCGCATTCTTGGTATCGAACGGCAGGATGGTGTTGATGATGTTGTTGGTGTTGGTGCGCGTGTCGAGGTTGCCGCGCTCGGCCGATGACTCCAGCGGCAGGTCGTCCACGGTGAAGTCCACCTGGCGCTCCACCTGGTACACATCGGCATCGTAGTAGGTTTTGCGATTCTTCTCGGTGCCGCGGGTGTACTCGCGGGTCTTGATCTCGCCCTTGCCGGCCACTGCGGCGCTTACGTTGCTGTCCACGATCATATAGGGCAGGTACACGCCGATCACGTTTTCCGGAGTGAACTCCTGCTTGAACGCCTTCAAGGCGAACAGGCGACGCTTGTCCACGAACTGCCGGATGCGGGCCACCGCATCGGTCTTGCTGATCCGGAAGGGCAGCACCGCATCGGGCACCGCTCCGTTGGCCACCTGCTCGTTGACGCCGAACACGTGCCGGCACCAGTGGCAGCGGGCGGTCATCGTGCTCTCGGTGTTGATGGTCACCTCGGCACCGCAGCCGGTGCACTTGAAACTCATCAGGCTGGCGGTGTCGGCCTCGATATCGCGCGCACCGGAGGCAATGACGGTGCCCCGCAGCTGGTCGATGCCATCACCCAGCCCGAATTCCTGCTCCACCAGCGCGCCATGCCACTCATTGCGGCAGAACTGGCAGACCAGCACGTCCGTGCCGATCCGGAGCCGGACATCGCTCGAGCCACACTTCGGACAGCGATTGACGCCGTCCTTGAGTTCCTCGGCGGCGGTATCGAGGGCGACCGGGTCCGGCGCCAGCAGTTCGTCACGAATCGGCGGGGGCAGGGTGGTCGGGTCGACCGGGAAGGTGCCCGGCAACGGCGGCACCTCCCGTGGCGAGCCCGGGCCGCTCACGGGCGGGGGCGGCGCAGGCGGCAACGGGGGCGGCGCCGACGACGGCAGCGGCGGCGGAATTCTGGAATCGGACATGGTCTACGCGCGTCCTGGGTCTTACAGGCCCAGCGCCTTGGCTTTGAGCGTGTCGTAGTCGTCCTGGGTGATCAGGCCCAGATCCAGCATCTCCTTGGCCTTCTTCAACTTGGCCACCGGGTCATCCGCGGCCGGGGCCGCAGGCGTGGCCGGCTGCTGCAGGGCGCCGGCGCCGAACATGCCCGACGCCATGCCCACGCCCACCAACCCGGCCGCACCCCCGTTCTCGCCGGCAGACTGGATGCCCTGGGCGACACTGGCCTGCAGGTTCGAGTTGCCGCGCGAACCGGCCAGTGCATCGGCACGCTGCACGGTCTTGAGCAGTTCGCGGGTGTTGGCGTCGTACTCGATCGACACGATCGCCGTCTTGACGATGGCCAGGCCGCGGTCGGACTTCCACTGGTAGCCCTGTTCGACGGCGGCCGACAGGCTCTGCGCGAAGCCGAGCGAGTCCTGCTGCAGCTTGGTGATGCGGTTGCCCTTGCCCGGGTCGTTGGTATACAGGCTGAAGGCCGGCGCGAGCGAGCCCACCACTTCATTGAACAACTGGCTGGCTGCCGCGTTGTCCAGATCGGTGAAGTCGAACACCTGGCCCGGCTGCAGGTAGCTGGCCGGCACGAAATTCTTCACGAACAGGATCGGATCGACGATCTTCAGCGTGTACGAACCGCGCGTCAGCGCGCCGACCTGCGTGCCCAGGAAACCGTCGTCCCAGTAGATCTCCGACTGGGTGCCGAAACGGTTGTCCGGCAGTTCCTTGAGCGACACAAAGAACGCCGCCTGCTGCGAGCCCGGCTGGCCGCCGAACTTGAAGCGCTCCCAGCTCTGCTTGATCAACGGCCCGACCAGCCCATCGCCAGCGAAGATCGACTGCGAGTTGGCATCGTCCGAACGCCATTCATAGCCACCCGGCTCGGCGACGAAGCCGGTGATCGCCCCGTCCTGGAACAGCAGCAGGCCGTAGCCCTCCGGCACGACGATCTTCGACCCGTTGCTGATGATGTTCGAGGACGCGCTGGTGTTGGAGCCGCGCCCGGCATTGGTTCCGCGCGGGACGGCGGCGAAGAGGGCCGCCGTGGACGGCAGGCCCGTCGGCACGGTGAAGAAATCCTTCCACTGGTCGGCCAGAACACCACCGACTGCACCTTTCACCGCCTGTACCAGACCCATGACCAACTCCCTGTAATACGTGGACGGGCAGGGTGCCCGTCATGCCGGCCGACTATATCAGCAGCAGGGCAGGGGCGATCAGGGGCGCCGTCGCCACGAACCGGGCGGGAAGGCCGCCCCGATCAGCCCGGAAGATCGCATTGCATCTTGCCGTCCACGTAGTACGGCTTGGGCACGTCCGGGTTCGCGCTGGTCTTCTCGAAGACGACCTCGAATGAGTCGGTTCTCGCCGTGCCCTTGCGCTCGGCGCAGGCGTCCTGCAGCTTCTTTTTCACCGCGGCAAGGCCAGCGTCACGGTTGGCGCCATCGGCGCTGTTGGTCAGGTTGACCGTATCGGCAAAGGCGCTGTTGCTCAGGCCGAACAGGCAGCCTGCGAGGATGACGGCATTGAGGTTTTTCATGATGCTCCTTGAGTGGTTCGACCAGGTCCAACGCGCCGCATCCGCCTCCCTGCGCGAACACCGCGGTGGGCGGCAGCGGCTGCCCGCAGGATAGGCAAGGCCGGTTAAGGCGCAGTGTTGATCGCGGCGCGCTGGCAGCGTCCTGCCGGTAAGATGGTGCGCCGGCGGGTGTGCAACCCGCTGGGCAGGGCCGATGCCCATCGACAGGAGGATGTGCCGCAATGGATATGCAGGTAGTTCCGGAACCCGGGCTGTCCTTCTCGTGGCTGTACAGGCAAGTACAGCAGTACAACGAGCAGAGCATCCATCCCAAGGCCTCTCGGCTGGAGCGCTGGGCGCTCGGGACAGGGGTCGCCGCCACTGCGGCAGGACTGACCGCAGGGATGCTGCCCGTCAGCGTGCTGCCGCTGTCGTGGGCGCTAATGGCTCTCACCGCCTGCCTGGCCATCGAAGTCTCCGGCTTCACTCTTTTCCTGTTCCTGATGCTCAAGAGAGAAGGAGGCCAATACCTCCGCCCGCGGCTCTCGCATGCGGCCGAAATGGACGCCAACTTCGCCTATTGGACGCATCTGGTGAAGCAGCTCAGCGCGTTCCCCGCCGCTGAGCGGGAAGAGCGACTGCGGTTCGTCCTTGCGCTTCAGAAGACCATGACCTACCGCATGGGACTGATGTACGGCGGGCTGCAGAAGCTCGGTCCGTTTCCCGTACTGGTTGCGCTGTACCTTCAATTCCGGACGTGGACCCCGGGCGATTGGGCGGGCGGATTCGACGTCAATCCGGTCCTGGGGCTTCTCATTTTTTCGATGGTGCTGCTGTATGCACTCGGCTGGGTCCTGGTCGGCATGCGCACCCGGCTGGACGTCTATTCAGCGCTTCTGGACGCCTCGCTCAAGGACGCGCCTTCGACGGCGCCCTGATCGCGTGTCCGCAGTCGGCAAACGGTCCGGCGCCCCGGCTTAACGCAATTGACACAAACATGAACAGGAGGCAGAGTGGCGCCGCCCAGAGGGGCAACCCACTTTTTGGAAGGATCTGAATGAACAAGTACGTGACTCTGGTCGCCGCGATCGCGCTGGCCACCCTGTCCACCGACGCCATGGCCGGCCAGGCATTCCTCCGCGCCGAGCTGGGCAGCAGCGATACCGAAGTGCGCTATGACGGGTTCCGCGGCAGCGAGTCCGACACCTCCGGCGTGGTCGGCGGCGGCTACTGGTTCACCCCGAACATCGGTGTCGAAGGCCATGTCGGTTCGCTGTACAACAAGGACCTCGGCTACGACGAAGAGCTGGACCTGGTCTCGATCGGCGTGGGCGTGGTGGCGAAGAAGAACTTCGGCGCCGACAACACCGGCTTCTTCATCGGTGCACGTGCGGGCGTCGCGCGCATGACCGCGCAGGTCCGCGAGGACACCTTCGACGTGGTCGATGACGAAAGCTCGACCAAGCCCTACTACGGGGTCAATGTGGGGTACGACTTCAACCGCCGCTGGGGCCTGAGCCTCAATTACGACCGCCGCAAGGGCGAGTTCAGCGGCGTGGACGTGGAGGTGGAGACGATCAGCGTGGGCGGCGAATTCCGCTTCTGATCGTCGCGCCCCGCGTGACCCGATGACGGCAGGCCGGTGCTACGGCCTGCCGTTTTTGTGTGGCTCGCCAGCGCCGCGTGACACCCGTCCTTCACGCCGCGGCAAGCCCTCGTATATATTGCGCCTCATCACATGGACGAATGGGATGCGCAGATGGCAACGGACGCTTCTACCGCAACGGGAACCTCGGGCGCGGGCGGCGCACCGCCGCCACCGCCGCCGATTGCGGTCAATGGCGCGGGCTCGCCCATCGGCACGCCGGTGATCGGCATGACCCCGGACGGCAAGCCGACCCGTAGTGACCTGCTGTACGACAACGGGCGAACCGGAGACGACCAGGTCCGCATCACCCGCGAGCGGGTGACCGGCGGCAACCAGTTCGACGATGTCATGACCCTGCACACCGGCGACAGGGACGATGACATCCGATTGAGCCAGCGTCCCGATGGGGTGCTGGCCGCGACCGTCAACGGCCAGGCCTATGAACTGACCCTGGGCCGCGACCAGGAACTGGGCGTGCGCAGCAACGGCGGCAACGACCGCATCATTGCCAGCAACACCACACCGGCATTGACCGAGGGCGTCGATCCCTTCTACGTGCAGACCGTCGCCAGCGCCGGCACCGTGCGCGTGGACATGGACGTGCGCGGCGGCGATGGCGACGATGTGATCATCACCGGCTCCGGCAATGATCGCGTCGACGGTGGCCGCGGCGACGACACGATCCTCACCGGCAACGGCCGCGACGACGTGTCCGGCGGCGCTGGCAACGATCGCATCGATGCGGGGGCCGGCAACGACGTCGTCTACGGCGGCGACGATAACGACCGCATCCGCGGTGGACGCGGCAACGACGTTCTCGACGGTGGCCGCGGCAACGACGTCATCGATGGCGAGGAGGGCCGCGACGTTCTCTCGGGCGGTCTCGGCAACGACACCCTGCGTGGCGGCGCCGACGTCGACCACATCTACGCCGGGGCTGGCACCGACACCGTGCACAACAGCGGTGGCCAGGACGTGGTGTATGGCAGGGCAGGCGAGGACACCGTGTCGGCCGCCGAGGGTGCTGGCAACCGTGTCGTCGACCCGGGTGCGCATGACCCCTCGCTTGGGTCCAGCATCCTGATTTCCGGGTCCGACAGCTTCCGCGAACGCGTGGAAGCCGACCTGGAACAGATGCGCGGCTCACCGGCCGGGCGCCAGATGCTGGCCGCACTCGACCAGGCCGCGGCTGCGCCGCCGGTGGGCAAGGGCAACGCCGTCACCATCGCCGAACTGACCAACGAGACCAATGGCGCGGCCGGCGGCCATCCGGCCGGTCCGGGCCAGCCGCTGCAGATGCACGATGACATGTTCCTCGCGCCGGATCCGGAAACCGGGGCGATGGTGGCCGGTGCCGGCACGCCGGCGATGGTCCATTACAACCCCAGCTTCCACAGCGATCATTTCCCGGCACCGGGCGTGATCCTCCAGCACGAGCTGTCGCATGCCTACAACGTGGTCAACGGCACCCTGCAGCCGGACATGTACCGGGGCGCCGACACCGACGGCCGCAGCGGTGCCGTCGGGCAATGGGAGCGCCAGGCGGTCGGCCTGCCGCACGACGGTGCCAGCTTCGACTTCGACAACGACCCGGCCACGCCGCCGACCCAGGCCAACCCGGCGCCTTTGACCGAGAACGCCGTCCGCCGCGAGATGGGGCTGCCCGACCGCACCGAGTACAGCGTCGGCCCTGGCGCCCTGGTGTCGCCTGGCCAACCGAATGCCGCGCCGGCCAGCGCCCACCCGCACACGCATGGCGCCCACCTTGACGCATTGTTCGACGCCTCCCGACGCGGCGATGACGCAGCCCTCGGCAAGGCCCTGGAGGGCCTGATGGACAGCGACGCAGGCCGCCAGTTCCAACAGCAGATGGACGCCGCTGCCGAACGTGGGGCGCCCGTACCCGAACACGCGCAAGGCCGCGCCGAGCCCGTCCTGGAACGCTGAGCACCTGCATGCATCGCTCCCACCAACCTGCACCTCCCACGCCGCGCCAGCACACTCCCGCACGCGTCCGCCACGC
This sequence comes from Stenotrophomonas sp. Steno-Z1, assembly GCF_056393175.1. Taxonomy (NCBI): domain Bacteria; kingdom Pseudomonadati; phylum Pseudomonadota; class Gammaproteobacteria; order Lysobacterales; family Lysobacteraceae; genus Stenotrophomonas; species Stenotrophomonas sp. Steno-Z1. Next base: position 1,358,731 of record NZ_JBWJPB010000001.1, read on the forward strand.
TGCGCTGCCAGCCCTGTTGCTCGCTGCGCTCCTCAGTGGCTGCAGCCACGGCCACACACTCCAAGGAACGGTCACCCCCGCCATGCCGCACGATTCCGCCCCCCATCCGCAGGCCGCGGCAGACAGCCGCCGCCCACTCGCCGTCCTGGTCGCCCAGTTCCGTTACTACACCGAGAACCGCCTGCTCGATTTCCGCTACACCCTGACCAACGACGGCGCCGCCCCGCTTGCCGTATTCGACCGTGGCAGCCTCGACAAGTCGCTCGATGCGGTCGGGCCGACCGGCAAGGTGTCGCGGCCGACGATCCGCATCGAGAACGGTGATGTCACGCTGGACTTCCTGACGCAGCCCACGGGCACGCCCGATGCCCGGCTGCTGGCACTGGAGCTGACCCCGAAGGGCAGGGTGCAGGTGGAAGCATGGGAAACCCTGCCGGGCGCTGACGCGGTCAAGCGTGTCCGCCTCTGCATCCCGGTCGCGCCGATGAGCGACGGACAGTTCGAGGGCGCAATCAACGGCAAGGACGGTCCGGTACGCATTGCAACCGCCATCCCCCGGACGCAGCTGCTGTGCAGTGACTGGGTGGATATCGAGCACGGGGCGGCGGACTGGACCGGCTGACGGGCGAACCCCGCCGCGCCTATTTCAGCAGCGAGCGCGCCTGATCAATACGCCACGTGTTGTTCAGGGCAAGCACGACCGCGAACCGCCCACACAGCAGAACATCCGCGTCATTGCCCGCGCGCAGGTGCTGTTCTGCGCCCGGCAGCAATAGGACCTCGACGCCGCCGATGCAATCGCGCCGCTCATACACCCCGGCACTCGCCGTCCGCACGAACGGACCGCTCAGCGCGTGGACCGAAGGCGCCGCGCCAGCGGCGCGCACGGCAGCCAGCAGGTCCACCACGTTCCCGCGCGGCATGCGCCAGATTGCCCGCTCTGGCTGGCCAAACCAGTCAAGCGCCTCCTTCTCGCGAGGAAGCAACGCGCGCACCGGCGGCATGCGACCGAGGGCCGCTGCCGCGCCGCGGCTACGCAGGGCCACCCACAGGATCGCGCCGACGACATACAGCGCACCCAGCAGCAGATACAGCAGAACCAGGCCAAACCACGGCGAATTGTGCGGAATGCCGAACAACATGACCAGAAACACCACGAGCGGTATCCAGCGGGCGGCGCTGCGGCCCGTATCGCCAGCGCTCACGCTCGTGCCCGTGGGTCTGCGGCCAATGCACGCGGCATGCGCGACCTAGCACGGGGCATTGATCTGCCTCCAGCCGTTCTGCACCCGCTCAAACCGGCGCCCCTGTATGCAGCGCTCGTTCTGGCGCAATGGCATGGGGTGCTCGCGCGGTGGCGTCGGCGTGTCCGGCAAAAGCGAGGAGGGCATCGCCTTGAGGTCCGCCTCGAACTGCCGAGTAACCTGTTGAAGTTGGTACCTGGCGTACGCCGCCTCCACGACACTGTGGGCGGTAAGCGCAAGGAAGCCGCCGAGCGCCACCTGCCACCAGATCGTATGAATCGCGTTTGCCGTGCGTTGGTCGTCCATGTCCCATGCCCAAGAGAAGCCGGCGGCCATTCTAGTGGGTGAACCCGGTTGGGTGCAGGAATGTGCCGCGGAGTGACCGGGCGCCAATGAAAGGCGGGGGTCGCGTCGACGACTGGCCTATGTTGAACGGCTGCGGCGTATGCTGGCAGAGCGGGTTGTGCAGGCGGTGAGGGTGCAGAATGGGGCAGGGGCTGTGTTGAGTGGATCGCAGAACAGGCCGCTGCATGGGTCGAGTGACTACGAATGGATGCCAGGCATGACTTCGAGTGTGGAGTTCTACGTTCAGGCGATCACCGCCGACGCCGCCGGACGAACGGTGTACGTTGGATTTGTCGTGACAGGACGTGCGATATCCGTCGGTGACGTATTTTCTTCAATGTACGAGGTGCCGCGTTCGCTGGAGGACGCCCGGCAGCAGCGGCCACGAGCCGACCCAATCAATGTCCGCTCCACCTCGATCCGCGTCGACGCGATCGATTCGATGAGGATCAGGGTGAAGGAGCTCCCATCCGGCGTGACAGGAGCACTTTATCTAACAGGAGACGATGTCGGCGCTATTGCGGCTCGGACGCACTTGAGTACGTCCAGATAGGAATTGCCCGTGTATTCGTCCAGGATTTGGTGACAATCTCCCGTGACGCGTCACGGTGTTGGGCGAGGGCGGCGCGCTGAACCTGGTAGCGAAGCCGGCACACCACCAGCCCCGGCGAATACGAGCGCGTCGGCAGCAAAACCGAGAAGTACGATCCGGCCATGTATCCGCTCTATCACGGCTATGCAGTGGGTGCGGAAAACACGGAGGTCTACGATGAGGGCGGGACCAACGTGTGGCGTGCGATGGCGGTGCGCGGCACGATCATGGGTGTTGTCGGCCTGCTCGGTGCCTACTTCTTCATCAGCTTCTTCTTCAAAACCGGATCAGCGGGCGAGGGCAGTGAAAAGCAGGCAGTGCCCGGTGTGAGAGCGGCTGGCCCGTCCGCCAACAGTCCGGCCCCGGTCATGCCGATGGTGCCCAAGGCAGCACCGCCGCCCGATCCCTACGCCAACATGACGATCCAGCAGCGCTACGTGGCCCAGCTCACCGACGCCAACCGTATCCGCCTCGTGTTCCGGGCCACCATGGGTGAGCGGGAGGTCGGGATGGTCGAATGGGTGGATAGCTCGGGCAACACCGCCGATCAGCTCACGTTCGACCAGCTCATCGCCATGGGCTACAAGGTCAGCATCGCCAACTTCGGCGTGACCCTCAACGCCAGGACATACGAACCTGTCGCTACCGCGTGGCCGCGGGAGGCCCCCCGTCGCGAATCAGAGCCACGCCTATACCGGCTGGACCGAGACGACGACAGCGCGGCGCCTGCGAGCGCAGTGAGTGGGCGCGGCGTTGGCGTTCTCACGCAAAGCACGTCTGGCGGATCGATTATTGGCGTCGGGAACCGCTCGGTGGCAACGTTCCCAGAGTCGGTGCAGAACCGCCACAGCGGCGGTTAGCGTGACGCGTCAAGCGGCAACCCTCTATGATCAGCGAAGGGCTTAACAGCGGGGGAGGGGGTATCGATGACGAACTACCGCAATAATCACTACGTTCCGATCTGGTACCAAAAGCGCTTCCTCTCACATTTAGAGAAGGACCGAAAGTTCTACTACCTCGACCTTTCACCCCAGGCGATGACTTCCAACGGCCGGACATACGCGCGTAACGCTGTGAAGCGCTGGGGGCCACCGTCATGCTTTGCGCAGCGCGACTTATACACAACACAATTTCGCGATGTACTTTCGACCGAAATTGAGGAGCGATTCTTCGGCCCCCTCGATGACAGTGCGCAGCCCGCTATTGATTACATAGCAGACTTCCAACATCCTTCAGCGGATCGCGATCTCCTTTGGAGATTCATCAGATATCTGAGTCTCCAAAAACTGCGCACACCAAAGGGTCTTAAGTACCTTAGTCAGTTCACACAGACAACCAGCAAGAATTTATTGCTGCAGCGGCTCCAGCAGCTGCAGGATATGTACGTCGCCCTGTGGACCGAAGCCGTCTGGGTAATTGCGGACTCGAGCCAGTCGGGCAGGGAGCTTCTCCTCTCGGATCATCCGGTTACGGCCTACAACTCCGGGTACTTCCCTGGCGCAAGAGAGTGCAGGGACGGTGGTGATCCACATATCTGGAAGTCAGGCACGCACACACTGTTTCCCTTGTCGCCGACAAAACTATTGATCCTCACCAATCTCTCTTGGGTTCGTCATCCGTACGGGAACCCCAAGCGAGATAGGCCCAATCCTGATCCATTTCGACAGGCAATGTTCAAGTTCACCGACATCCAAACTCACCGAATATTGAGCAGCGATGATGTAGTGAAAATCAACTACATCATCAAGAAGCGTGCCTATAGATACATCGCAGCAAACAACAGAGATACGCTGTACCCCGAACTAAACCTGCCAAAGGTTCAGTGGGATAGCTTCGGGAAGGAATACCTGCTGATGCCAGATCCTCGTGCGGTGCCGTTTTCTAGCCAGATCGTCTGGGGATTTGCAGACGGATCGTCCGATTCGGTAGACGCCTACGGTCGCAGGCCAGGCCAGACCCAGTTCGCCGACAAGATCAGGGAAAGGCGCGAAATCGAGACCTTCCATGCCTTCAAGGGCGAGTACGCTCGGTTGTTTGGACCGCAGAGGCGCGGTCGGATCTACTCTCTTGGTACAAGCGAAGTCACCTGCGACTCGGCAGAGCTTCACAAGTCCTACCTCGATGGTGAAAGAACTAATAGAAAGCATCGATATAAGACTTAGCCTCGCGGCGTCGTGGCCCACGGGACATGTGGACCACATTGGACGGCTAGGCGTCGGCACCGGGGTCACCTGTGCCCAGCCGCCGTTCCCTGCGAATTCTGACGTACTCGCGCAGGTATACGACGCTGGAATCCATTGTGGCGCAGCGCTTTCCAGAGGGCGGCGATCGCTTCGGCGGCGGCCGGGCTTCCTCCATCATCAAGCGCCATTCCCGCGCGATGTTGCAGGTCAGAGACCACCAAGTCATATCGCAGGGTTCAAGGTGATGGCCTTCGGGGGTGAACATGTGGCCACCCTGAAAGCCAAAACCGGCCCAAGGGCCGGTTAGGTTGATGCGGTCGTGCGGGTCCATCTCGCTCATGCTGCGATCTCGTCCTTGTTGGGGGAACGAGTAGGGAAGCAAGAGCCGATCCAGAGCTTGATCCAGCGCCAGCCGGAGCCGACGAACCGCGCCACACGGGCCATTAATCCATTTCGCATAATGTATATTATGTAAAGTTGCGGCCAGCCTCATGAGGTACTACGCCGGCCTGCTTGTCGGTGTTCCTAATTGATGTCCTTTTGTTCCTAGATCGTGCCCCCTATTGAATTCAAAGGCTTTTTTTCTGCCCAAAACGCCAGCCGGGACATAAATTAGGAGCAAATCATCGTCAATAGTGATCCTAATTGATGTCCCGAGATGGGCTCTGGCCGAACCAGTGTTCCTAATTCGTGTCCTTCGGTGAGCTCTTCTTAGCTCTCTGCTTGGAGTTTGTCTTCCGTGGTCGAGCGGTCACCTGGCTTCTCCTAAGCGCAGCCTCTAGATCCGCCGGCAAGTTCTGGAGCTTGGCCAGCTGCTCTTCTAGAGCTGCACATCGGCCCCGCTGATTGTCCGCAATTTGTACTGCCGCCGCAGTGGCTGAGCGTGCCTTTTCGAGGCTACTGCGCATCTCTGCTTCAATCGACGCATGTCTTTTTAGTGCGCTGGCTAGCTGCGCCTGCAACACCTTGCTCTCTTGTCTGGCGCGATCAAGATCACCCAATGTGCGGCTTTCGACAGATCTGACGTGCTCAGCCAGGCTCTCGCGCTCAGATCTCGCCGATTCCTCAGTCTCTTGGAGCCTGTCGTAGAGCGCCTGGCGTGAGGCCTCCACTTGCTCAAGCCGCTGAATAGCAGCGGTTCGTTGCTCGGCCAGTTCCGCAGCCTGCAGCTGAAGCTGATCGACCAATCACTGCAATTCGGTGGCCCGGGCGCAGGCGAGGCGTTCCGCAGCAATTGCCGCCTCTGACCTCGCAAGGACAGCACTCATCTCACCTGCAAGCGCCTTAGACCGGACAAGAAGCTCGTCTTGTTTGAGTGCAAGGTCCTCGCGGGCCTCCGAGAACTCAGCAAGGACTGCATCAATCGTCACCCACGATCCCGAGCTGGCCAACGCGGCGTCACGCAAGGTCATCCTGTTCGATGGACGCATTGTCAGCGACACGAGCCTGTCGCAGGCCGAGGCAGTGGTCAATGCCGAGACGCGAACCTACGCGCCCCTGACCGCCCACCAGACTTCCTGAGGACGCCGCCATGTTACGCGAATGGCTATACACGCTGCGCCTGCTGGGCAAGACCCCCCGGCTTCTCGATGTTGACCATTTCCGTGTTCACCGCCGGCTTCGGGCTGTCGGTGTACATGTACGTGCTGATCAAGATGTTCGCCTACGGCGACCTGCCCTTCCCTTCGGCGGATCGCGTGGTGGCCATCGCCAGCGTGGTGAATGGCATGGAGGCTGAGAGCGGTGCCATCTCCTACTATGACTACCGCTCGTATGCCGAAAACCAGGACAGCGTTGACGTCTTCTTCCCCAGTCGAGCCGAAGACGTCACCTTTACCCAGAAGGGCTTTGCCCAGCGGGTCAACGGCAGCTATGTCAGCGAGGGCGTGTTTGCCCTGGCCGGGGAAAAGCCGTACCTGGGGCGCGCACTGAGAGCCAATGACCTGCACCAGGGTGCAAGGAACTGGCCATCCGAGCTGCACTGGGTGCGCCGCGCACGCGCCTGATCCGTCAGATGCTGATGGAGTCGCTGTCCCTCGCATTGGGCGGCGGACTGCTGGGCCTGTTCTGCGCCGGCTGGGCGATGGAATGGTCACGCGACCAGATCGAAAGCATGGGAGAAGAGGTTCCGTTCTGGTGGAACTTCGGCCTCAGTTGGGGCACCGTGGGATTTGATGCGGTGCTGGTGCTTGGCGTTGGCCTGCTGGTTGGCCTGTTGCCCGCCCTGCGCGCCAGCAGTGGCGATCTGGCCGGATTTCTGCGCGACGGCACCCGCGGTGCGCTGGGGCGGCGGCTGACCCGCTTCACGCGCGCGATGGTGGGCCTTGAAATCCTGCTTTGTGCAACGTTGCTGATCTCCTCCGGGGTGCTTGTCCGCAGCATGTACCTGAGCATCAACGCCGACTTTGGTGCGCCCACTCAGGGCGTGCTGTTTGGCAATCTCAACCTGAACAAGGACCACCATATTGAATCGGCCGCCAGCACGGCGCGGCTGGCCGAGCAGGTGCGCAGCGAGCTGGCCAGCCGTACCGATCCGGAAGCGGACGCGATCATCATCACCACGTCGTTGCCGGGCATGTCTGCCGCGGCCCGAACGTCGGTGCTTTCGGACCAGATGGATCCCGGTGAACGGCAGTTGCCCCGCACCATCGTGGTAAGCAGCCTGCCGGGCTATTTCGCGGCACCAAGATCCGCCTACTGGAGGGACGCGAACCCGGCAATGGCGACGGCGCGCACAGCCTGAACGTGGCGGTGGTGAACGAGAGCTTCGCCCAGCGCTTCTGGCCCAATCGTTCTGCGGTCGGCCGTCGCTTCAAGCTGGACCCGCAGGACCCCGCGTCGCCGTGGTTGACCGTGGTGGGAGTCAGCGAACAGGTGCTGCACGGTCCGCCGTTCGAGGAGACGCGCCGCAAGCCGGCGGTGTATCGACCTCTTGCCCAGAGCCAGGCCAAAAACCTGATCGTCGCCGTGCGTTCACCCACCGCGCTGAGCCCGCAGCTGCTGGCCGACAGCGTGGCGGCGGTGGACAGCGACCTGCCGGTATGGGGTATCCAGACGCTTGAAGAGCAGATCCGCAGGAGCAGCAGCGGCATGCGCTTCATCAGCGACCTGTTCCTGGCCTTCGCGTTGCTTGCATTGCTGTTGGCAGGCAGTGGCATCTATGCGATTACCTCACGTTCGGTCGTCCTGCGTACGCATGAGATCGGGGTACGCCGGGCGCTGGGTGCGAACGCGCGGGACATCTTTAAACTGCTGTTCTCGGAAAGCGGAAAGCAGCTCGCCGTTGGCGGCGGACTCGGGCTGCTGATCGGTGCGGGACTGGTCTACATGCTCTCTACCGTGCTCTACAATTTCAACAGCGAGGCGCCCTTCCTATTCGCCGGGGTTATAGCTATTCTCGGCTTGGTGGTCGGGTTGGCCATGCTGTTGCCTGCCCGCAAAGCGGTAGGGATACCGCCGAACAGAGCACTGCATTACGAGTAAGCAGCCGTCCGCTGCCCCCGCCGTGCCTTCCCAAGCCGTTGTTCGCACGCGACGCGGCCCTGGTGGATCCGCACGCCCTGGGCGCGGTCCGGGTCCATGCGGCTGATTGAACCTCAACCCAAGGAGCCCTGCTTTGATCACCAAGGACGGTAACCCCAGCTGCGCCACTGCGTCGGCCGTCGATGGACATATCGAACTGAGCATCTCCTCGCGCCAGCTGTGCGCCGACGTCGCCCGGCTCCAGCTCTCGCCATCTGCGGCCGGCGCGCTGCGTCATGGGCCGGGACAGTATCTGGGTGTTTTGTTCGCCGATGGCCAGCGGCGTTCGTTTTCCATCGCCAATGCACCCTGCGAGCACGGCACCATCGAACTGCATGTACGCCTTGGTGCGGATGGTGGGGCGACCCGAAAAAGGGTGATGGAGATGCAGGTAGGCGATCGTGTGAAGGTGGCCGGCCCGTTCGGAACACTGCATGACGCACTTGCGGATGCACTCGCCTCGCCACCGGAGACCACCATTGTGCTGATCGCCGGCGGAACCGGCTATGCCGCACTCCGGGCCGTGGCGGCGGAAGTACTGCAGGCCCTTCCCGCCCGCCCGGTGTATTTCTACTGGGGGGCGCGCAGCCGGGGCCAGCATTACGATGAGGTCACGATGCGCCAATGGCAACAGCAATTCCCCGGATTTACGTATGTGCCGGTGGTGTCCGACGACGACAGCGGCGAGGACGCACGTCCCGGTGTTCCCCACGCCGCTGCCCTGCAGGACCACGCTGACCTCTCGAACCACCATGTATTTCTGTGCGGACCCATGCGGATGACCGAGGCGGCCAGCGCCGCGCTGCTCGCTGCGGGCCTACCGGCAGCGCGGCTTCACCAAGACGCCCCCCCAGATCAGCAGGTGCGTGCCGTGAACCACCGATGGATCGCCTGCCTGTTCCTGCTCGGCCTGTTCTGCGGCGGCGCGAATGCCGCACCCGCAGGCGGTGACCCGGCGCCCTGGCTGCAGTCGGCCATGACCAGGGAACTGCAGCAGCAGGGGCTGGCCGGTGCCACTTGGTCATGGGTGGATGCAGCCGGCCACATTCACACCGGCGCCGTTGGACAGGCCAATGTGGCCACCGGGCAGGCGATGACCCCCGATACCCAGGTCAATGTAGGCTCGGTCACGAAAACACTGATCGCCGTGGGCCTGCTGCGCCTGGCCGGCCAAGGGCGCGTGGATCTGGACGCGCCGGTCGAGCCCCTGCTGGCCGGTATCCGCTTCGACAATCCGTGGCGTGGCAGGCAGGACATCACCCTACGCCACCTGCTGGACCACACCGCAGGCATCGAAGACCTGCGGCTGTGGCAGATGTTCACGCTGCGCAGCGACCCCGACACCCCGCTGACAGATACCTTTAGGCGCGACGCATCGCTGCTGAAAGTACGATCCCAGCCCGGGGATCAGTTCTCGTACTCCAATATGGGCTATACGCTGGCCGCCATCGCGCTTGAGCAGGCCGTCGGCGAGCGCTATGAAGCATGGCTGCAGCGGGAGCTGCTTGCCCCTCTGGGCATGCATGACAGCAGCTTCGCGCTGTTGCGCCAAGATCGCCCCGATGGCCGTCGCCTCGCCTGGGGGCATCTAGACAATCTTCAGCCGCAGGCCACTACCAGTATCTGGCTGCGGCCGGCGGGCCAGTTCACCACCACCGCCGGTGACATGGGACGTTTGGCCGTGTTCCTGCTCGGCGAAGGTCAGCTGCACGGTGCGCCGTTCATCGCCCCCGCTTACCTGCACCAGATGGCCCGCCCGCAACACACCGCTGCGGCACGTGCAGGGCTGGACAAGGGCTACGCGCTTGGATTGACCCGCCAGGAGCGTCACGGCGCAATCGGGCGCTGCCATACCGGCAGCATCGTGGGCTACCACGCAATGTTCTGCGTGTATCCGGAGCACCATCGTGCGTTCTTCGTTTCCCACAATACCGACGCCGAAGATGCCGACTATGGGCGTTTCGATGCGCTCCTGATCCGTGCACTGTCGCTGCCGGCAGTGAAGCCCCTCCCCACCCGCCCCCCTACGGCCGCAAGCACCGCTTGGGCCGGACAGTACGTGATCGAGTCCAGCCGTTTCAGCCGTTTCCGCTACCTGGACCTGCTCTCCAACACCCTGTCGCTTGACATGGCTGACGACGCCAGCGCGCTGCGCATGCAACGCCAAGGAGCCACCAGCCTGCTGCGACCGGTTGGGCCGGGCCTGTTCGCAGCACCGGGCATGGCGACGGCCAGCCATGTGCTGCTCGGCCAGGCCGATGGGAACCCGCGCGTGACCGACGGGTTGCGAACCTGGCGCAAATCCGACCGCACGACCACGCTGCTGCTGTGGGGCAACCTCCTGCTGGGTGCAGCTGGGCTGTGCTGGTTCCTCGTGACGGTGCCCTGGCGTGTCCACCCTGACCGTCTGCCACGCCCCTGGCCCGCCTGGAGCGCGCTGATCCTGCTGATGGTTCCGCTGCCGCTGCTGGCTGCCCAAGGAATGCTGGCGATGGGCGACCGCACGCCCGCCAGCGTTTTTCTGCTGATAGCCACCGCGCTGGTAGCACCGCTGATGCTCTGGCAACTGGCGCGAAGCCTGGCGCACCGCCGGCGATCACGATGGCACACCGCCGACGCGCTGGCCGCGGTGGCGACCCTCGCCTGGCTGGCGGTCCTGGGCGTGAACCGCCTGCTGCCATTGATGCTGTGGGAAATTTGAGCTGCTTGTGAGGATCAGAAGCTGCGTCGACCTCGATGGCGACGATTCTAGGGCTGTCGATTGAATGGCGCATGGCATAGCGCAGGTTGGGAACGGGCGCCACTGTCCAGAGCGTATCCGTGATAACGACCGCTTATCATCAGGGTAAGGAAGTTTTGAGATTGGCGTGAGAATAGTGCTGTATTCGCACCTTGTAACGCACCACTCGCTTTCCGGTTTCGCGCCTAGCCATCCCTGGCCAAGCGCTTACCGGCGCCCCCTCTGCTTCCACCAAGCCATTCTCCCCCGACTTGGACGAAAGGCGCACGCGCGATGCCGGGCCGCGCGGCGCCAGTATTGAACTCAAGCCGACGCTGCAGCCGGAATCTTGATCGACTTGACGTTCACGAACTCCTTCAGACCTTCCGGACCGTGCTCACGGCCATAGCCGGACGCCTTCACACCACCGAACGGCAGCGCCGGGGATGCGACGTCGAAGGTGTTGATGAAGACCATGCCGGTGTCGAAGTACTTGCTCGCCAGTTCCCGCGCGCGCTGCACGTTCCGGCTGAAGATGCCCCCGCCCAGGCCGTAGCGGCTGTCGTTGGCGATGCGCAGCGCATCCTCATCGTCCTCGGCGCGGATGACGGCCGCTGCAGGACCGAACAGCTCATCCTCGTAGGCCACCTGCCCCGGAGCCACGTCCGCCAGCACCGTGGCCGGGTAGAACCAGCCGGTGCGGTCCGGCACGTCACCGCCCACCACCAGACGCGCGCCCTGCGAGACGCTCTTGGTCACCTGTTCGTGCAGCTTGTCGCGCTGCGCCTTGGAGACCATGGGGCCAAGCTGGGTGTGCTCGGCGTTCGGGTCGCCCATCCGGATCGCTTCGAAGGCCGTTGCGTAGGCGCTGACGAAGGCCTCGTAGTTCTTCTTTGTCACGATAAAACGCTTGGCGTTGACGCAGGTCTGCCCGTTGTTGAACAGGCGGCCCTTGACGCAGGTTGCCACGGCCAGATCCAGGTCGGCGTCGTCCAGTACCAGATAGGCGTCGTTGGAGCCCAGCTCAAGCACCGTCTTCTTGAGGGCCGCACCGGCCTTGGCTGCGACGGTACGTCCCGCCGCTTCGCTCCCGGTCAGGGTCACCGCGCGCACCAGATCGTTTTCCACGATGTCATTGGACTGGTCGTGGCTGATCAACAGCACGCCGAACAGCCCCTTGGGCAGCCCGGCACTTTCGTAGATGTCGCGCAGCAGCAAGCCACTACCGGTGCAGCTCTCGGCGTGTTTGAGCAGGACGCCATTGCCGGCCATCAGGCTGGCGATGGAATAGCGGATCGCCTGGTACGCCGGGAAGTTCCACGGCTGAATGCCATACACCACACCGATCGGGGCGTGGGTCACAATGCCGGTGGCACCCTCCACATCGCGCTCCTCATCGGCCAGCACGACAGGCCCCTGCTTGGCGGTGTAGTCACAGATGGCGGCGCACAGTTCGACTTCAGTGCGACTGTCCTCGATGAGCTTGCCGACCTCGTCGGTCATCAGCTGTGCGAACTCTTCCTTGCGCTCGCGAAGGGCCTTGGCGATGCCCGCAATGACGTTTGCTCGATCATCGAGACTGCGCAGACGCCATTGCATAAAGGCTTCATGGCTTGCCTTGACGACCGCAGCAGCCTCGGCGTCGGACATGTAGGAATAGGTGGCGAGCACTTCTTCGGTCAGCGGATTGATCGTGGTGAGATGCTTGGTGGACATGGAAAGGGACGCTTCACTTCAAGGGGAGGTCCTGACAGGGTCGCCGCCGTCCAGTTCCTCCGCCGTGAATTCTCCAGCGGAGCGCATCACTGGAGTTTCACCGGGCTTCATCGCCGTTGCCACTGCCATCGGCCCACTGCAGCTCGAACGTCAGCTCCAGCATCTGCCCCGGCTCCAGCCGGTTCGGCGCCAACGTAAAACCATCCGGCGGCCCCGTCTGCGGCTCCACGCACGTTGCATTCGCCGCGCCGTCGTACACCACCCAGTGACCGGTGTCTGCGCGCATACGCAGCACCTGTTCCCCAGACACCATGGCCACCTCCTGCTGGTTGAGGAAGCAGTCATCCCAGGGCCCAGGCGCGGGGCGGACGCAAGGCAACATGGCAATCCCCTCCCCGTCCCGCGGATACATCGCACTGGGGGCGAACACCACCTGATCCGGCTTGCGAAACCAGGGGTGCCAGCCAAGCACGGCCGGCATCGCCTTGTCGCCGGCTTGCACGGCCAACCGCAGCTCGAGACAGTGGGGCGTCACACGGATCACCTGCGTGGCACGCCCCCCAAAAGGCCAATACGCATCCTCAGGAAGCGCCAGCGACAGCGTCGCGGCATCCGCATCGAGGCTGTCGACATGCCACGGTCGTGAAAAACCGACCCCATGGATCGCGTGCGCGCCAAAGTTCAGCGGCAGCTCAAACGCCGTGCCCTCAAAGACGAAGCGCCCCTGCCGGATGCGCCCGGCCCACGGCACCATCGGATAGCATCCCCAGCCGATCGCAGCCGCCCCAACCTCCTGCTCGCCCACCAGCCATTCCACGCCGTCGTAGCGCAGATGGGCAATGCGGCCACCGGCTTCCGGCGCAAGCGCCACCTCCAGCCTCCCCGCCCGCAACCAGTACAGGCGCCCACCAGGCAGCGGCGCCTCCGCATCATCCTTGGGTGAGGCCGTTTCAAGCGCCATAGGGATCGATCGTCCGGATGCTTCCGTCGGCCTCCATGTGCAGGGGGGTGCACTTGACCGAGCGCAGGTGGGTCACCCCGCCGGACAACAGGGCGTCATGGTAGAAGAGATACCACTGGCCTTGGAAGGCGCAGATGGAGTGGTGCGTGGTCCAGCCGACGACGGGCGTGAGGATCACCCCGGCATAGGTGAACGGTCCATACGGGCTGTCGCCGATGGCGTAGCACAGCAGGTGCGTGTCCCCGGTGGAGTACGACAGGTAATACCGCCCCTGGTACTTGTGCAACCACGGCCCTTCGAAGAAGCGACGCGCGTGGTCATCGGCACGCAGCGGCTGGCCGTGCTCGTCCAGGATCATGACCTCCCGCGTGGGCTCGGCCAGCCGGGTCATGCACGGGTCCAGCCGGCCGACGCGCGGGCCAAGCGCAGGCGCATCGCCGGTGGGCTCCTTGTGCGCGGCGTCAAAGCGGTTGTCCCGGTAGTTCTGCAACTGACCGCCCCAGATGCCGCCGAAATAGAGGTAATGCGTGCCGTCGTCATCCTCGTAGACGGCCGGATCGATCGAGTACGTTCCCTCCATCGGCTCGGCGTCGGGGGTGAACGGGCCCTCCGGACGATCCGCCACCGCCACGCCGATACGGAACGTGCCCTCCCCGTCCTTGGCCGGAAAATAGAGGTAATAACGGCCATCGCGGCTGGCTGCGTCCGGCGCCCACATCTGCCGTGCGGCCCAGGGCACGTCGCGGACATGCAGTGCCACGCCGCAGTCGGTGGCCTCGCCCTCGGGCGAATCCATCCGCAGCACATGGTAGTCCTCCATGCCGAAGTGACCGCCTTCATCGTCGAACGGCGCGCCGCTGTCGATGTCGTGCGACGGGTAGATATACAGGCGCCCCTCGAACACGTGGGCCGAAGGGTCGGCCGTGTAGAGGTGGGTCACCAGCGGTTGGGCGATGGCGTGTGCCGCGAGGTGCTCCAGAGTGCTTCCTTGACGTCGCAGATGCAGGTCATGTTCGATGCGGGTCTCCATGCGCTTGTCGATTTTGTAGAAGAAAAGCAGCGCCACCGCGGCCAGGAACGGGAGGGAGCAGTAGACGCTCACGGTCAGGCGGATGCCGTCCACCACGGGCTGGGCCTGCTGTTCGGCACCGGCCTGATAGCCGTGATGGGCGAGGATGCCGGCCACCAGCGCACCGCCGATGCTGAGGCCGATTTTCAGCCCGCACAGCATCGCCGAGAAGATGATCGCGGTGGCGCGGCGATGGTTCTTCCATTCGGAATAGTCGGCGACGTCGGCGATCATCGCCCACAGCAAGGGGATGGTGATGCCGTAGCAGAACCCGTGCAGCATGAACGCGCCGAAGGCCACGGCCACTGCCGTGGGCGGCAGGAAATCGAAGACCAGCAGGAACAGCGTGGACACCAGCAGCGCGCCGCCGAACACATCCCGCTTGCCGTAGCGGTCGGCGAGGCGCCGCGATGCCCCGATGCCCAGGATCATGCAGAGGATGCCGCAGGCGTTGAACAGACTGAATGCCGAGGTGGCCGGATCCTTTGGCCAGGTGAAACCGGACAGCCCCCACCCGTTGAGCGTTGCGTTCAATCCCCCGATGAACGCGTTGAAGCCGGAGCGGTCAAGAAAGCCCGCCAGGGCGGCCTCGCTCATGTAGTACTGGAAGTAATAGATGTAGGTGCCGCCCTTCAGCGCCAGGTTGATGAAAACCAGCACCGTCAGGGCCAGCATCACCTTCCACGGCCGGTTGTGCAGCAGGTCGGACAGGTCCTGCAGCACGCCGCTGCTCTGCTCCTTCGCCGGCACGATGCGCTCGCGGGTGGTGGCGAAGGTGATCAGGAAGAACGCGGTGCCCACCACCGCAAATACCGTCATCACACGTTCGAAGCCCTGCACCCGATCGCCGTCACCGAGGATCAGCACCAGCGGCAGCAGCAGTACCTGGATGATGAACTGCGCGATCATGACCGCCACGAAGCGGTAGGCCGACAAGCTGTTGCGCTGGGCCATGCTACCGGTGAGCACCCCGCTGAGCGCGGAGTACGGCAGGTTGTTGGCCGCATACACGAGCATCAGCAGACCGTAGGTCACCAGCGCGTAGATGACCTTGCCGCGCGGCCCCAGATCCGGGGTGCTGAAGGCAGCAAGCGCCAGCACGCCGAACGGGATCGCCGTCCACAGGATCCAGGGCCGGAACCTGCCCCAGCGCGTGGCCGTGCGGTCGGCGGCGATGCCGATCAGCGGAGTGAACACGAAGGCGCCCAGCAGGCCGATCACGAAAATAATGGTCGCTGCGGTAGCGGGCGGCAATCGGTACACATCCGTGTAGAAGAAGGCCAGGTAGGTGATCAGCGTCTGGAAGATCAGGTTGGCGGCCAGGTCGCCCAGGCTGTAGCCCAGCTTCTCGCGGACCGACAGCGTGTGCTCGGGGGTGTCCATGTGGCGGGAATCAGTCACGCGTCGCCTCCACGGTGAAGCGGCCCTGCACGCGTGCATCGGCGCTTGAGCCGCCTATCCGCACTTCGTAGGCCCCCGGTGGCACCACATAGGTGCCGCGCGCCTCGTCGTACTGGCGCAGCGCCTGGTGCGCGTCCAGCGCGAATGCCACCGTGCGCCGCTGGCCAGGCGCCAGATGCACCCGCTGGAAGCCGCGCAGCGTCTGCTGCGCATCGCCGGCCCCGGCCGCCAATCGCCGCACATACAGCTGCACCACTTCATCGCCCGCGCGCTCGCCGGTGTTGGCCACCTCCACCTCCACCCTGAGCGCGCCATCGTCGGCGATGCGGGGCGAATCGAGCCTGAGCGTTGCGTAGTCGAAGCGGGTATAGGACAGCCCGAACCCGAACGGATACAGCGGCGTGCCGCGGAAGTAGCGGTACGTGCGGCCTTCCATCGCGTAATCGTCAAACGCGGGCATCGCCTGGTCCGCGGTGTAGAACGTGACCGGCAGGCGGCCGCCGGGATTGACCTCGCCGAACAGCGCTTCGCCGACGGCGGTGCCGCCGCGTTGCCCGGGATACCAGCTCATCAGGATCGCCGACAGATTCGCCTGGGCCCACTCCACCGCCAGCGCCGACCCGCCGGTCAGCACCATCACCACCGGCTTGCCGGTGGCGTGCAGCGCCTCCAGCAGCGCCCGCTGGGTGGCGGGCAGGCGCAGGTCGGTGCGGTCACCGCCGGCGAAGCCCGGGTAATTGACCGTCATCTCCTCGCCTTCGACGTCGCCGGTCAGGCCGCCGACGAACACCACCACGTCCGCGCTGCGGGCAGCATCGAGCGCCTCCTCGAACGGTGGCTTCGCACCGGGCATGCGCCAGCCCAGCCGCACGCCTGCGTCACGCTCGGCATCGAAGTACTCCAGTTTCAGGTCGTAGGCGCGGCCTGCCTGCAGGTCCAGGTCCACCCCATCGCTGCGCAAGCGATCGCTGCGGGTCCAATGATCCAGCACCCGCTTGCCATCCACGTACAGGCGGAAGCCGTCGTCGGCGGCGGCCTCGATCCGGTAGCGGCCCGACACCGGCGGCAGCAGTTGGCCCTGCCAACGGATACTGAAACCATCGCCCGGAATGCCCTGCCCCGGCGCCGCTTCCCCGCGGGCCAACAGGTTGTCGGTCGGGGAACCGCGGTCCCAGCGGAAGCCGATCTGGGCGTCGGTGCGGACCAGCGCGGGTGTCCCTGAGAGATCGGGCGTGCGGAAGTACTCGCCACGCAACCCGCGTTCCGGGGAGTCGGCCGAGGGCCGCAGGTACGCCGCCTCGATGAGCGGCGTCGCACCGGGATCGTCGCGCCCTTCGACCAGGTCCACGCCGCGCGCGTACCGCACCTCGACACCCTTGGCCGCCTCGCGGATGCCCTGAAGGAAGGTCACCGGTGCCGCCGGCGTGCCGAAGTAGTTGCCCAGCAGCGCCATGCTGTCGTCGGCCGTGGGGCCGACCACGGCAATGCGCTTGAGCGTGCGTGACAATGGCAGCACACCGTCGTTCTTCAGCAGCACCAGCGATTCCCGTGCAGCCTTCAGGGCCAAGGCGTCATGTGCCGGGGCCTGGTTCACCGCCGCAGGGATGCGCGCCCAGCGCACGCGCTCGGGCGGATCGAACATGCCCAGCCGCATCCGTGCGGTGAACAGGCGCGTCACCGCCGCGTCGATCTCCGCTTCACTGATCAGGCCCTGCTGCACCGCTGCCGGCAGCGTGGCGTATTCCTGGCCGCACTCCAGTTCGGTCCCGTTCTTGACCGCCAGCGCCGCGGCGGCCTCGCGCGTGGGCACGATTTTGTGGTGCTTCCAGATATCGACGATCGCCCAGCAATCCGACACCACGTAGCCCTTGAAGCCCCAGTCGCGGCGCAGCACGTCGCGCAGCAGGAACCGGCTGGCGCTGGCGGATTCGCCGTACACGCGGTTGTAGGCCCCCATCACCGCATCCACCTGGCCCTCCTTCACCAGCGCCTCGAAGGCCGGCAGGTAGGTGTCATACAGGTCGCGCTTGCTGGGGCGGGCATCGAAGTGGTGGCGGTCGGCCTCGGGGCCGCTGTGCACGGCCAGATGCTTGGCGGTGGCGTCCAGCTTGCGGTACACCGGGTCGTCGCCCTGCAGCCCCCGCACGAAGGCAACGCCCATGCGCGCGGTGAGGTACGGGTCTTCACCATAGGTTTCCTGGCCCCGCCCCCAGCGCGGATCGCGGAAGATGTTGATATTCGGCGACCAGTAGGTCAGCCCCTGATAGCGGCCATGCGATCCCTCGCGGATGAACTGGTGATGCTTGGCCCGCGCCTCGTCGCTGATGGTAGTGGCCACCTGCCCCATCAAGGGCACGTCGAAGGTGGCGGCCAGGCCGATGGCCTGCGGGAACACCGTGGCCTGCCCCGCCCGCGCGACGCCGTGCAGGCCTTCGTTCCACCAGTCGTAGGCCGGCACGCCAAGACGCTCGATGGCGGGCGCGGCGTTCTGCATCTGGGCGGCCTTTTCCTCCAGGGTCATCTGCCCCACCAGCGCTGCGGCGCGGGTTTCAAAGCTGGCCGACGTGTCCAGCCACGGCTGGGCATCCGCTGCATGACCTGCGGTGGCCATCGCCATCGCGGCACACAGCGCGAACGTACGGAAGATGGGCGCGCGACGGCGGCTGCACGGGTAAGGCGTACGCATCATCATTTGCTCCTCAAGGCACGCTCGTCGCGCGCGAATGGTCCCAGCAGGGCGCCGACGAAGCCGCCTGCGCGATCCGTACTCAATACCGTTCCGTCCACGTCGCCCGCGAGCGTCTGCCAGCCACGGCCATCGCCGGTATCGAACGCGAACGCATAGCGGCCCTCGTCGCCGCCGATCTTCAAGCCCAGTGACGTGGACGCGGCCACGTCGCGCGTGGCCAGGGTGCGGGTCGCACCGCGACCGTCGCGTGCTTCGAGGAAGATCGCCACGCGATTGCCGCCCAGGCTGCGCACGCCGAGGAAATACCAGTAGTCCTCGTTCTGGAACGCTGCAAGGCCGGCCGCCACGCCCGTCGCCGGGCGCGTCATGGCGGTGCTGGCCTCGAACCGCAGGTGCTGCTGGCGACGCCCGAGGAAGGCCGGGTTGCGCAGTGTGTCCAGGTTCTCCGCCAGCGGATGCACGGCCAGGGCGCCCGGCCGCAGGCCCAGGTCTGCCCATGCCTGTTTGGGGACCCGCACCCGCAGCCAGCCGGTGCCGAGTATCGGTGCATCGAAGTCGTCGCGATCGACGAAGTTGCCGGTGGCAGGCGCCTGCGATGCCTCGCCCTGCATCCACGACGGTGCCTTGACCGCGTACGGGATGGCCTGCTCGGCCGGCAGGATCACCGGCCAGCCGTCACGCCATTGCACCGGCAGCAGATAGGTTTCCCGCCCCGTGTTGTAGTGCCGCGTCTGGTAATTGCGACTGGCAAGGAACACCGCCCACCAGGAGCCGTCCGGACCTTCCACCAGATCGGCATGCCCCGCGTTGGTGATCGGCAGCGGCCGGTCGTCGGGCAGGTCGCGCTGGGTGAGAATCGGATTGCCCGCATACGGAATGTACGGCCCCCAGACATCACGGCTGCGCAGGACCACCTGGGAATGCTGCGGCCCGGTGCCCCCTTCGGCGTCGGAGAGGTAGTACCAGCCATCGCGTTTGTAGAGGTGAGGGCCCTCGATCCAGATCGGGTTCTTTGCAGGCTCCACGCCGCCGTCGATCAGCACCCTGCGCGGGCCTACCGGCCTGAAGTTGGCCAGATCGAGCTGCTGCATCCAGATCGCGCGGTGCCCCTCGTAGCGCGGCGGGCCCGGGGGCGCATCATTGTTGAGCAGGTAAACCGTGCCGTCGTCATTGAAGAACAGCGAGGGATCGATGCCGTCGACGCCCGGCAGCCAGTGCGGGTCGGACCACGGGCCCGCCGGATCGCGCGCGGTGGCGATGAAGTTGCCACCGCTGTCGACCGCCGTGGTGACCACATGGAACACGCCATCGTGGTACGTGATGGCCGGCGCGAAGATGCCGCGGGACACGCTCAGGCCATCGAAGTCCACCTGGGTGGGACGATCGATCACGTTGCCGATCTGCTTCCAATGCACCAGATCAACGCTCTCGAACACCGGGATGCCGGGGAAGTAGGTGAAGCTGGAATTGACCAGGTAGAAGCGGCCGTTCGCGCTGACGATGCTCGGGTCCGCGTGGAAGCCGGCCAGGATCGGGTTGCGGTAGTGCCCGGCGGGCAGTGGCGTTGCAAAGGCCGTATCGTGCCCCGCGTACTCGAACCAGTCGAAGTAGACCGGTGGCGCGGGCGCGGCGCCCAGCGGTTGCACCGCGGTGGACAACAGCACGACCAGCGTGGCGAGCAGCAGACGCATCAAGGCACCTCTCCAGTGGTGAGGGACAGCTCGAACGGGCCCGCCGGCGCACCACTGCTGTCGCGCAGCGTACAGACCGGGCCATCGGCCCAGCAGTAGCGCACGCGTGCGCCAGGGCTGGGCGGCGGGCCGTGCAGGACGACGTCACGCCCGTCCAGTACCGCATCGGCATAGGCACAGTGCCGCGCACCGGCATCGCAGACCTCGAACCCGATAGGGCCCTTCGCACCGGTGGTGACCAAGGTGCCGGTGACGCCGTCGAACGCGATCCGCACCCCGGCCTCGGTGCGCGAGACATGGCGGGGCGTGGGGCCGGACGCGGCGACGGACCGGTCGCCGTAGACCACATGCCGGGCCGCCCGCGCCAGACGCCGGCCGAGTTCCTGTTTGTTGGGCGGATGGATGTCGTACGCGTCGCCGATGTCGATGGCCAGCGCGAGCCCGGTATGCAGGTCGTCCGCCGCGACCCGCCGCTGCGCTTCGCGCACCTGTGCCCAACCACTGTCGCCGGGCGCACTGGGAGGCTGGCCATAGCCGGCCAGTTGCACCACCAGCAAGGGCATATCGGCACCGAAACGCCCGCGCCAGTCGTCGCGCAGGCTGCGCAGCCGCGCGGCGTAAGCGGCGCCGTCGCCGGTATTGGATTCGCCCTGGTACCACACCATGCCGCGCAGGCCATAGCGGCCCAGCGGCGCGATCATGCCGTTGTACAGCGTCGACAGGCCCGTCGCGGCGTGCCACGGCGCGAGTGGCGGCGTCGATGCAGCGGGGGCCACCCGGTACTGCCACGGCGAGTCCAGGACGATCCGCGTGCCATCGTCCAGTCGCACGCCGTGGGCCTGTGCAGGGCCCGCCAGGCCGCCGTCGCCGTACGTGTCGAGCACGTTGATCACGACCGTATTGACGCCTGCCTTCAACAGACCGACGGGCAGCGGATACGACCGCGCCTCACCCGGGCCGTACTGGCTGCCCACGGCCACGCCGTTCACCCAGGTCAGGTCGGTCTCATCGACGGCGCCCAGTTCGAGGCGCGCCCCCTGCCCCGCCTGGGCGGCGCTCAGGGTCACCCGGGTGCGGTACCAGACCATGCCGTTGTACTCGGAAAGCGCCGGCACGCCCCAACGCTCCCAAGCCCCGAGCCCGGGCGGTGCGTCCTGCCATCCCGTGCCGCCTGCGCCGGGTTGCCACGGCGTGTCGCCGCCGATGGCACCCTCGCGCCCCGTCCACCACTGCTGCCACTGCCAGCCCCATCGGGCATTGGCCGCAGCAGGATCGCTGGCATACAGCGCGAGCACGTCAAGCGCCGGGCCCATGCCACCCTGCGCGCGCAGGGCCTCGGTGCTGGTCCAGGCCTCGATCCGCGACCCGCCCCACGCCGCCTGGATCAGCCCCATCGGCACGCGGACGGTCTTCTGCAGCTCGCGTGCGAAGTAGAAGCAGGCGGCGGAAAAATCGCGGACCGTGCCCGGCGACGCGGGCTGCCACGACACCGGCGCGGCGAACGCGGGTTGGGGCGTCAATGCGGCCGCCTTCGGCACGGTAAACAGGCGGATGTCCGGCCGCGTGGCGGCGGCCAGCTCGCTGTCTGCGTCAAGCGTGCGTCGCACGGGAAGTTCCATGTTCGACTGCCCGGCGCACAACCAGACATCGCCCAGCAGCACGTCGCGCACGCTCTGGGTGGCCTGCCCTGCCCGCACCGTCATTTCGTGAGGTCCGCCAGGCGGGGCGGGCCTGAGTGTCGCCTGCCAGTGGCCTTGTGCGTCCGCGCGGGTAGTCAGCGCCTGGCCGGCGAATGTCAGGGAAACCGTGATGCCGGGGGCCGCGTTGCCCCAAACGGGAATGGGCTGGTCGCGCTGCAGGACGGCGTGGTCCTGGAACAGCGGATGCAGCAGCGGCGTCGTCGGTTGCTGCGCCATGGACGGTGCAGCGCCGTACCCCAGGGCGATGGCCAACAGGCCGCCCAGCCACCAGGTTCTGTTCATCGCCCATCCCCCGGCGCAGAGGGGAACTGCAGGGCTTCGTACCAGGCCAGCGGATGTGGCGGCGCGGCTTCGCCCGCCGGCAACGGCAGCCCGCTCACCGACTGGAAGTAGGCCACGCTCGCATCGCGCCACCACTGTGCTTCGCGCCGCTGGATGCGGAGGAAGGCGGCGACCTGCGCGTATCGTTGCCCATCCACCCTGCCCTGCAGGCTGTCCCAGGTCGCCTGCATGGCCTGCACCTGGCTTACGCCCTGCGAATAGCGCCCGACCAGTTCGTTCCACAGTGTCCTGCCGGAGGCCATGCGGTGATCCCAGGGCACGTGGTGGAACCACAGCAGCAGCGGCTCCGGCACCCGCGCCAGGTCCCCGTACATGGCAGCCACCCCGGGCGCGTACTGGCCCACCGCATTGCTGCCACGGTCGGTTCGGTCGAAGCCAATGCCCGCGCGATCGGCACGGTGGTAATACACCGACGTCCAGTCCGCGCGGGGGCCGCCGTCCACCCAGGGACCGGGCCCGTAGTGGTGCCCGCGCGCCATCAGGTGGTGCAGGCCCAGCGGGGTCATGTAGTTCACGGCGGCCTCGCGCGAGGCCATCATCGTCCCGACGATCGGTTGCACCACCTCCGGATCCGGCGCGAATGTCATCGCGGCCCAGTCCGCCGCGATGGCGCGGGCGGCGTTCTGCGGGTCCCATGCAAGCCTGCCGAACGCGTACCAGTTGGCCTGATCGAAGTGCGACCCGCTCCAGGTGGCGTCCGCACCGACATTGGCGACGCCGGCCATGCCACTCAGGGCCTGCGCAACCGTGGCGCCCCCGCGATCGCCGCGGGTGTCGGCCCGGAGCACTTCCTCGTACAGCGGCCCCAGGTACACCAGGTGCGTGGCGAAGCCGAGATACTCCTTGGTGATCTGCACTTCCATCATCAGCGGCGTGCGTGGCATGGCCCCGAACAGCGGATGGAAGGGCTCGCGCGGCTGGAAGTCGATGGGCCCGTTCTTTACCTGCAGGATCACGTTCGGGAGGAACGCACCGTCCAGCCCGGCGAATTCGGCGTATGCCTGCGTGGCGCGGTCTGCAGGCACATCGTGTGCATAGACGAAGGCGCGCCACATCACCACCCCGCCGTGCGGGGCCAGTGCAGTGGCCAGCAGGTTGGCCCCGTCGGCATGCGAGCGACCATAATCCTGCGGGCCGGGCTGCCCTTCGGAATTGGCCTTCACCAGGAAGCCGCCGAAATCCGGAATGCGCGCGTAGATGTCGCGGGCCTTGTCGCGCCACCAGCGTTGTACCGCCGGGTCGAGCGGATCGGCAGTGTCGAGCCCACCCAGTTCGATGGGGGCGCTGAAGCGCGCGCTCAGGTACACGCGGATGCCGTAGGGCCGGAAGATGTCCGCCAGCGTGGCCGCTTTGTCCAGATACGCCGGCGCAAGGCTCTGCGCACTGGCATTGACGTTGTTGAGGACGGTGCCGTTGATACCCACCGAGGCGTTGGCGCGCGCGTAGTCGGTGTAGCGTGGGTTGCGCCACTCCGGCAGCGTCTGCCACTCCCACAGCGAACGCCCGGCGTAGCCGCGTTCGACATGACCCTCGAGGTTGTCCCAGTGGTTGAGCACGCGCAGCCGGAGCCGTGGCGACTCGCGCACGTCCAGGCGGTCCAGTGACGCGCCCGTCTGCAGCAGTCGCAGCAGGTGGAACACGCCATACAGCACCCCGATATCCCGGCGCGCCGCCACCAGAACGACGTCGCGCCCACCCATCCGGGTGCGCCTGAGCAGGTAACCTTCGTCGCCCAGCGATGCAATCTCCGCCCGGAACGGGGCGATCAACGTTGACGACTGCGGTGTACCCAGCACCAGCGACGCCTGGCTGGCTTCAGCCTGCATCCGTGGCGGGCTGCCGGTAAGCCCGGTGAGACCACGCCTCAGCTCCTCGCGCGCGGCACGCTGGGTGGGTGTCTGATCGGGCGCCGCTACGTCCGCGAGGCGCGCGTGGTAGTCGGCCGCGAGTGCGGGTTCGAGCGGGACGTAGCGCATCCAAAGTGCATAGCCATCCTCGGCGCGTGCCTCGCCCATGCAGCCCAACAGGACCATCGCGGCACCGAGCATCCAATGACACCGCTCGACACCCGAACGCGGCCGCAGCACGGACCGCAAACCTTGTAAGCTCCGGACGTGCTTTGGATGCGACAGCGTCACAAAGAAGAACGGGAGCACGGAGTGGACAAGCCGAAGAAATCGGTCCGCCGCAAGACCAGCGGCGTGACGATCGACGAGGTGGCGGCGTTGGCCGGCGTGTCGCCGATGACCGTGTCGCGGGCGATCAACCAGGGCAAGGTGCGCGATGCCACCCGTGAGCGCGTGATGCGCGCGGTGCGCGAACTGGGCTATACGCCCAACCTGGCGGCCAGTTCGCTGGCGGCCGCGCAGCACACCCGCATCGCGCTGATCTACACCAATCCCAGCGGTGCCTACCTCCGCGAACTGCTGGTGGGCTTGCTGCGTGTCGCGTCCAACGCTGCCATCCAGCTGGTGGTCGACTACTGGGATGACCTGGACCCCGCCGCCGAGCGGAAGGCGGCCCGGGCCCTGGCCGGCCGCGTGGATGGCGTCATTCTGCCGCCGCCGCTGTGCGAGTCGCAGCCCGCCGTGACCGAGCTCGTCAAGGCCGGCATCCCCGTGGTCGCGATCGCGCCGGGCCACCTGGGCAACGCCATCTCCTGCGTGCGCATCGACGACCTCCAGGCCGGCAAGGAGTTGGCCGAACACCTGATCCAGCAGGGCCACAGCCGCATCGGCTTCATCCGGGGCCGCAACGACCTGAGCGCAAGCGCGCGGCGCTACGACGGCTTTGTCAGCGCCCTGCAGGACGCCGGGCTGCAGGTCGACCCCGGCCTCGTCCAGCAGGGAGACTACACCTACCGCTCGGGCCTGGCCGCCGCCGAGAAGCTGCTGTCGCACCGCCGGCCACCGACCGCGATCTTCGCCAGCAACGACGACATGGGCGCCGCCGCGATTTCCGTCGCGCACCGACGCGGCCTCGAGGTACCTCGCGACCTCTCGGTGGTGGGCTTCGATGACACCTCGGCCGCAACCACCGTCTGGCCGGAGCTCACCACCATCCACCAACCGATCGCCTCGATGGCCGATGCCGCCATCGATATCCTGCTGCGCACCATCCGCCGCAAGCCCGACGAAACGCGCGTACTGACCGATCACGTCATGCCCCACCGATTGGTCGTGCGCGACTCGGTCGCGCACCCGCCCAAGCGCTGATGGTGCACGACGCACGGTCACGCGCCCGGGCATGCGACGGTGGCCTCCGCTTCGTTCAACGCGCCCAGCGCGACGCGTGATACCGAGAGCGTCATCACTCCCGACGTGCCGATGGACCACGGGCGATCCAGCTTGCCGACGTCCGCGCCTGCCGCCGCCAGGCACTTCAAGGGCACGCCCACGCGGGTCCATTGGCCCGCGGGCAGCGTGCCCAGTGTCGGCCCGAGCGCAACACGTGCCGAGCAGCCCGTGCCACAGCCCACCGACAGCCACGCCTCGCCTCGCGGCGTGGCGTCCACCCGCAGCGTGGTCAACAGCATCAGGTCGCCGTTGCTCTCGCGCTGCAGGTCCAGCGGCGTGTGCGACTGCAGCGCGACAATCGCCTCACCCTTGCCCGTCCACGCGAGGCGGCGGCCGTCTTCCTGCGCCAGGTGATCCACGCCGGTGACCGCCAACAGGCCGCCCTCGAGGGACTCCGGCACCTTGGTGACGGTCACGCCCTGCCCCGTGCTGCCCTCCAGCCGCAGGGCCATGCCGGCGCCGGCATCACCGCGCGCGAAGAACACCCCGGCGGCGCCTTCGTTGCCGGTAACGCCGGAGACCTCCGGCAGCGCGGCCAGATCGCCGTTGTCCTTGTAGGTCATGCCGAAACCGAACGCGAACAACGGGGCGTAGCCCTTCTGCCCGACGTTGTTGGCGTACTGCGTCGCCGTGCGCGGCCAACTGAAACTCAGCTTTCCCTTGACGTCGTGCTGCACGCTGCCATCCGCCCCGCGCAGCAGCACATCGGCAATGCCGGCACCTTCCGACCCGGGCAGCCACGCCGCCACGAACGCATCGGCGGCATTGATCTCGCGGTTCACCCATAGCGGGCGGCCACTGAGGAACACCGCGACCACCGCAATGCCGTCGGCCTTGAGCCGCTTGATCAGGGCAAGGTCGGTGTCGTCGCCCGGCTTGTACGCGAGGGTGGGCAGATCGCCCTGGAATTCCGCATACGGGTTCTCGCCGAACACCACCACGGCGACGTCCGGCTTGGTCACGTATTTCCCATCCACCGCAAGCTCGGCGTGGCCGCCCGCGGCGTTTACCTGCTGCGCAATGCCCTCGTAGATCGTGTCGGCATTCGGGAAATCCTTGCGGGTGGTGCCGGTGCCCTGCCAGTTCAGCGTCCAGCCCCCGGACTGCTTGCCGACATCATTGGCGCCGTCACCGGCCACCAGGATGCGTTGCGTCGGCGACAGCGGCAGCACGCCGCCCTGGTTCTTCAGCAGCACCAGCGACTCGCGCACCGCCTGCCGGGCAACCTCACGATGCGCCGGCGCGCCGATCAGCGCGAACTGGCCGCCGACCACGCGCGACGACGGTTTGCCTGCCTCGAACAACCCCAGCCGCATTTTCACCCGCAGGATCCGGCGCACCGCATCGTCCAGGCGTTGCGCGGAGAGAGTGCCGTCCTTCGCCGCCGCCAGCGTGGTCTCATAGAAACCCTTCCAGCTGTCCGACGCCATGGCCATATCCAGGCCGGCGTTGATCGTGGCCGGGCAATCGGTGGTGGTGCAGCCCTTGACCTGGCCGTGGCCGTTCCAGTCGCCCACCACGAAGCCACCGAAGTGCATGCGGCCCTTCAGCGCATCGGTCAGGTACGGCTTGTGACCGTGCATCTTCTCGCCATTGACGCTGTTGAAGGACGCCATCACGGTCTGCGCGCCCGCGGCGATGGCCGGCGGGTAGCCGGCGGCGTGGATGCGCACCAGCTCGGCCTCGCTGATCCGGGTATCGCCCTGGTCCTTGCCATCGGTGGTGCCGCCGTCACCGAGGAAATGCTTGACCGAGGCGATCACATGGCGGCCGTCCAGGAATGCAGGCGAGCCGACCTTGCCCTGCAAGCCCTCGACCATGGCTCCCGCATAGCTCGCCACCACTTCGGGCGATTCGGAATAGCCCTCGTAGGTGCGCCCCCAGCGATCGTCCTGCGGCACCGCCACGGTGGGCGCGAACGCCCACTCCATCCCGGTCGCACGGGTCTCCAGCGCGGTGACCTCGCCGATGCGGCGCAGCAGGTCCGGGTTGCGGGTGGCGCCCAGGCCGATGTTGTGCGGGAACAGCGTCGCGCCGATGATGTTGCTCTGCCCGTGCACGGCATCGATGCCGAAAAGCACCGGAATCGCCTTGCCGCCCTGCGAGGTATCCATCGACGCCTCGTAGAACGCATCGGCCAGCGCCAGCCATTGCGCAGGCGCGGCGTCGTAGCGGCCGCCCGGGTCGGAGTTGCCACCGGCCAGGATCGAGCCGAGCCGGTACTTGCGCAGGTCATCCGGGGTGATGCTGGCAATATCGCCCTGCACCAGCTGGCCCACCTTCTCCTCCACCGTCATGCCGGCCATGAGGTCGGTGATGCGCTTCTCGAGCGCGGCGTCCTCGGCCAGCGGCCAGGCCACCTGCGGCCACGGCTGCGGCTCCGGTTCGGCCACCGCCGCTGCAACCGGCGTGTCATCGTTCGCGCAGGCAGCCAGTGCCAGCAGCAGCGCGGTCAGCAAGACGCCACTGCAGGCGCGCGCAAGGCGTCGATTCGTCATTGTGTTCATCCTTCCATCTGCTCCAGTTCCTTGCCCTTGGTTTCGTGCACGTACCGGAGCACGAAGAAGACCGAGAGGATCGCCGCCACCAGGTAGATGCTGTAGGTCGCCGCCAGCCCGATGCCGGCCAGCAGGATGGGGAATGTCACCGTGACGGCGAAGTTGGCGGTCCATTGCGCGGCACCGGCCACGGCCAACGCCGAGCCACGGATCTGGTTGGGGAACATCTCGCCCAGCATCACCCACATCACCGGCCCCCAGGAGAGGTTGAAAAACACCACGTAGGCATTGGCCGCCACCAACGCCAGCGTGCCCATGCCCCCGGGCAGGTGCAGGCGCCCGTCCACCAGCGAGCCACTGGCGAATGCCACCACCAGCAGCGCCAGCGACACCGCCATGCCCGCCGAGCCGACCCACAAAAGCGGCTTGCGCCCGATACGGTCGATCAGCAGCACGGTGACGATGCAGGCCCCGATGCTGAGCGCACCGGACAGGACATTGATCAGCAACGCATCGTTTTCGGAGAAGCCGACCGCTTGCCAGAGCACCGCGCCGTAGTAGAACACCACGTTGATGCCGACCAGCTGCTGGAACGTAGCCAGGCCGACGCCGACCCAGATGATCGGGCGGATCCTGCCGGTGACCGTGTTGCGCAGGTCCGACAGTCGCGGGCGATGGTGGTCGGTCGACAGCGAGGCGTCGATCTCGACCAGCTTGGTCTGTGCCCCGGCAGCGCCGAACAACCGGGTAAGCACGACCAGCGCCGCCTCCTTGCGGCGCTTCGCCACCAGGTAGCGTGGGCTCTCCGGAATGGTCAGCAACAACACCAGGAACAGCAGTGAGGGCAGCGCCTGCATCCAGAACATCCAGCGCCACGCCGCGTGCCCGCCCCACAGCGCCTCGGTCGAGGCGCCGGCGGTGGCCGCCAGCAGATAGTTGGACAGGAAGGCGACGGTGAGCCCACTGATGATGGCGATCTGCTGCACCGTGGCCAAGCGCCCGCGGTAGCGCGCCGGCGCGACTTCGGCGATGTACGCCGGCGAGATCACGCTGGCCGCCCCCACCGCAAAGCCGCCCATCACCCGCGCAACGATGAACATGGCCGAGGACGACGCCGCACCCGCGCCGATCGCCGACAGCAGGAACAATATCGCCGAGATGATCAGCACGTTGCGCCGCCCCAGGCTGTCGGCCAGCCGGCCGGCGCTGAACGCACCGACCGCGCAGCCCAGCAGCATCGAGGCGATCTCGAACCCCTGCATCCACTCGCCGGACCTGAACGCCTGGTGCAGGCCGTCCTGGGTGCCATTGATCACGCCGCTGTCGAACCCGAACAGGAATCCGCCAATCGTCGCCACCACGCTGATCAATATGATCAGCCGGGTGTTCTCGCCGCCGCTCATTGCCTGGTTCACTGCTGTGTACCTCCCCGGTTCGGTGTTATCGCTGCGCGCGCTCACGCTCAGCGCAGCAGGTACTGGTTGAGCAGGTTCTCGTAGCGCTCCTGCTTGCCGCTGGCCTGCGCAGGCTCCCCGGCCTTGCTGGCCAGCGCCACCAGGTCGGGCAGGCCGAGTGCGCCGTTCTCGAAGTCCTTGCCCGCGCCGCTGTCGAAGCTGGCATACCGCTGCGTGCGCCACTGCTCCCACGGCGACTCGGTCAGCAGCCCGTGCGCCACTTCCAGCCCGCGCGCGAACGCATCCATGCCGCCGATGTGGGCGATGAACAGGTCCTCCATGTCGGTCGATTCCCTGCGCAGCTTGGCGTCGAAGTTCAGGCCGCCCTCCAGCCCGCCCTGCCGCAGTACCACCAGCATCGCGCCCACGGTGTCGTACAGGTCGGTGGGGAACTGGTCCGTGTCCCAGCCGTTCTGCCCGTTGCCGCGGTTGGCATCGATGCTGCCCAGCAGCCCGTGGTCGGACGCGACCTGGAGGTCGTGTTCAAAGGTATGGCCGGAGAGCGTGGCGTGGTTCGCCTCGATATTGAGCTTGAAGTCCTTGTCCAGGCCGTGCGCCTTCAGGAAGCCGGCCACGGTGGCGCTGTCGAAGTCGTACTGGTGCTTCATCGGCTCCATCGGCTTGGGCTCGATCAGGAAGTTCCCCTTCAGGCCGATGCTGCGGCCGTAATCGCGGGCCATGCCGAGGAACCGCGCCAGGTGGTCGACCTCGCGCTTCATCTGCGTGTTCACCAGCGAGGCGTAGCCCTCGCGACCGCCCCAGAACACATAATGTTCGCCGCCAAGTTCCACCGTCGCCTCCAGCGCCGCCTTCACCTGCACCGCCGCACGCGCCACCACCGCGAAATCGGGATTGGTCGCCGCGCCGTTCATGTAGCGCGGGTGCGAGAACAGGTTGGCCGTCCCCCACAGCAGTTTCATCCCGGTCGCGTCCTGGCGTGCCTTGGCCAGGCCCACCATGTGCGTCAGGTTCTTCTCGTACACGCCGACATCGTCGGCATCCGGCGCCAGGTCGATATCGTGGAAGCACCAGTACGGCACGCCCAGCTTGGTGAAGAACTCGAATGCGGCATCCACCTTCGCCTCGGCGGTCGCCATGGGCGAGCCGACTTCCCAGGGGAACTGGCGGGTGCCCGGACCGAACGGATCATGCCCGGCGTTGCAGAAGGTATGCCAGTAGCAGGCCGCGAAGCGCAGGTGGTCCTGCATCGTCTTGCCACCGATGACCTTGGTCGCGTCATAGACCTTGAAGGCCATCGGGTTGTCCGAGCCGCGGCCTTCGAAGGGGATGCGGCCGATGCCGGGGAAATATTCCTTGGCGCCGATGAAGGGCTGATTGCTCATGGTGCGTCTTCCTGTCGTTGTGCGGGGGTCGCGTAAGAGGGTGATCAGCCGCGATACAGCGGCGTGATGGCGTCGAGATGTCGCAGGAAACGTGCGTAGGCCGCGGCATAGGCGGGCGTGCGCGCCGGATCCGGCTGTGCGGACTGCAGCGGGTCGAGCGCAACGTGCCGGTCCACGATGTCGGCGATGGAGGCGGCGTCACCGCGCGCGTGCCCCATGGCCCACAGCGCCTGCAGGGCCGCGCCGAATGCCGCGCCCTCGGACTGGGTGGGCACGTCCACCGGAAGGCCGAAGATATCGGCCACCAGTTGCCGCCACTGCGCGCTGTTGCTGCCACCGCCGGTCAGCACGATGCGGTCGAACCGCATGCCCGCGCCGACAAAGGCGTCGTACCCGTACTTGAGGCTGTATGTCGCCCCTTCCATGGCCGCGCGATAGAAGTGCGCCGGGGTCATGTTGGTCGTGTCCAGGCCGGCCAGCACCCCCTTGCCCAGCGGCAGGTCCGGCGTGCGCTCGCCATTGAGGAAGGGCAGCATCACCAGCCCGTCGGCACCGGGCGGCGTGGCCCGCAGGTGTCCATCGCCATAGCGCGTACTGAAGGCGAAGGCATCGGCCACCTGCTCGGTGACCACCGTGCAGTTCATCGTGCAGATCAGCGGCAGCCAGCCGCCGGTGGACGAGCAGAACGCGGCCCACGCCCCGTCCGGGTCGACCACGGGCGTGTCCGAGTACGCAAACAGGGTGCCCGAGGTGCCCAGGCTCATCGCCAGGCGACCGGGGACGACGCAGCCGGTACCGATCGCCGCCATCATGTTGTCGCCCCCGCCGACGGCCACCTTCACCGTCGCGCGCAGCCCCAGTGCCGCGGCGGTGGCGGGGTCGATGTCGAACACCTCCTCGGGCGCGGCGATGCGCGGCAGGCACTGGGCAAGATCGCGCGCCGGGTCGGTGGCGCGCAGCAGCTCGCTGGACCAGGTGCGGGTGCGCACGTCCAGCCACCCCGTGCCGGACGCATCCCCGTACTCGCAGAAGCGCTGGCCGGTCAACACGAAATTGAGGTAGTCGTGCGGCAGCAGGATGGTGGCGAGCCGCGCGTAGGCCTCGGGCCGATGGGTCTTCGTCCACGGCAGTTTGGAGGCGGTGTAGCCGGTCAGCACCGGGTTGCCCGCCAGCGCGATGGTGCGCGCGGCCCCGCCGACCGCGTCCATGATCTGCACGCACTCGGCCGAGGTGCTGGTGTCGCACCACAGTTTGGCCGGTGCCAGCACCTCCCCTGCCGCATCGACCGGGACGAAGCCGTGTTGTTGGCCCGACACCGCCAGCGCGGCAATACGGGCGCGCACCTTGGGATCCACCGCACCGAAGCAGGCGTGAAGGGCCACGACCCAATCGGCCGGCGACTGTTCGCGGCTGCCATCGGCGGCGGACGTCAGGCTCAACGGCGCGCTGGCACTGGCCACGAGGCGACGCCCCGCAGGATCGTAGACCACCACTTTCAGACTTTGCGTACCTGCGTCGATTCCGGCAACCAGATCCATGTATTCCACTCCGCCCATGCCTGAAGGTAGCGCTACCATTTCTGTGCAACAGCGTGCGCGCCGGTTATGCCAGCGCGGATGCCCGTGGCCATACACCCGGTGCCGCCTTGCAGTAGCGTTCGATGAATGCTGCCTGCGACGGCATCGCCGCGACCGCCTGCTGGACCGGCTGCCGGATCCGCGCCAACAGCGTGCGCAGGTCCGCGTCATCGATGGCCCTTGCAAGCGGATGCGGCGGACCCGGCTGGATCCCCTGCCCCATCAACACGCTGGTCCACGAGTCCACGCGGAACAGTTCACCGGGGTCCTGCCAGGCGTGTGCGCGTTCGCGCCAGGCGCGCAGCCGGAGCGCCAGCGACTCGGGCAGCGCCATCTCGCGACAGGCTGCCCACATGGGCTCGTCGCGCTGGTTGGCGTGGTAGTGCAGGATGATGAAGTCGCGCACGTGCTCCATCTCCTGGCGGCTGACGTCGTTGTACAACGCCACCAGCGCCGGGCTGATGCCGTCGAACGGGAAAAGCTGGATCAGGCGCACCACGGCACTGATGGTCAGGTGGATGCTGGTCGATTCCAGCGGCTCGATGAAGCCGCTGGCAAGCCCGAGCGCCACCACGTTCCTGTTCCACGCCTTCAGCCGGCGCCCGCTGCGGAACGGCACCAGCCAGGGGTCCCGCAGCGGCGGGCCGTCGATGTCACGCAGCAGCTTGGCGTGCGCCTCGTCGTCGGACATGTGGCGGCTGGAGAACACCAGCCCGCAACCAACCCGGTGCTGGAGCGCGATATGCCACCGCCAGCCGGCCTCGTGCGCGATGGCGCGCGTGTATGGCACCGGCGGTGCGACCGACTCGGTCTGCACCGCCACGGCGCGATCGCTGGGCAGCCAGTCGTGCCAATCCTCGTAGCCGGTGTGCAGGGTCTGCTCGGTCAACAGGCCACGGAACCCCGTGCAATCGATGAACAGGTCGCCCTCGATGACCTGCCCGTCTTCCAGCACCAGGGCCGCCACGGCGCCGTCATGGGCGTGTTGCCGGACCTCGCGGATCTTGCCTTCCACCCGTCGCAGGCCATGCGCTTCGGCCTTGCTTCGCAGGAACTTCGCGTAGAGCCCGGCATCGAAGTGATAGGCGTAGTTGACCTGCGGTTGCGTGTCCAGCGAGAACTGGTCGCCGAGCGAGGCGACACTCTCCAGGCAGAAGTCGCCCAGCGCCGAGGGCATGCCGCGGCGCAGGCTGTCCAGCCAGAAGTGGTGGAACGGCGTGGCCCACGTCCCCTGCCCGATCGTGCCGAACGGATGGATGAAACGATCGCCGGGGCGTCGCCAGTTCTCGAACGAGATCGAGAGCTTGAACGTGCCGGCGACCGCGCGCAGGAACGCCTGCTCATCGATCTGCAGAAAGCGGTGGAAGGCCCGGATCGGGGGCACGGTCGACTCGCCGACGCCCACGGTGCCGATCTGCTCCGATTCCACCAGCGTGATCTCCAGCTGGTCACGGAACTGGTGCGCCAGCGCACAGCCGGCCAGCCAGCCCGCCGTGCCACCCCCGGCGATG
The DNA here is from genome assembly GCF_056393175.1 of Stenotrophomonas sp. Steno-Z1. Lineage (NCBI taxonomy): Bacteria > Pseudomonadati > Pseudomonadota > Gammaproteobacteria > Lysobacterales > Lysobacteraceae > Stenotrophomonas > Stenotrophomonas sp. Steno-Z1. The sequence continues at coordinate 1,392,584 of NZ_JBWJPB010000001.1, forward strand.
ACCACCTTGCGGATCCGCCCTTCTGTTGTGTTCGCCACGTTCAAAGCGATGCTCCCATCAGCGATTGAGTCGAGCCAGCAGCTGGGCGCGCGTGCGCCGTGCCTGCGTCTCGTCGAACGGCGCCAGCTCACCCCGGGCGGCGTCGGGCAGATGCTGCCCTGCGCGATCGCGGGGACCGAACACGTAGTACGTGAAGATCTCTGCCCAGGCCTGCTTCTCGCGCGCCGGCAGATCGCGCAGCGCCCACATCGCATGCTGGAGCGCTGGCAACGGTGAAGGCAGGAAACGCGGCGACGTGCGCCACCAGTAGTTCACCAGCACGTTGAATGGCTCCAGGCTGCGCACGTGGTGCCACCACATGCTCGGGATGAAGATCGCATCGCCCGGTTCCAGCACGGCGGTCTGCGCGCTTGCCAGCGCGTCAGCGAATCGTGGATGGCGCGCGACGTCCGGGCGGTCGATATCCACCACGCTCACCACCTGCCCGCCCGGCGTGGGTTCCAGTGGACCCGGATACAGATTGTCGATCTGCTCGGGCGGGAACAGGGTGAACCGACGCCGGCCCACGGCGCAGCACGCCAGGTTCTGCGGGGTATCGAAATGACAGGAGGCCGTCACCCGGTTGCCGATCCAGATGCTTGCCGACGCCTCGATGCCCTGCCCGGCCAGGCCGGCGTCGTTGGCCTGCGCGAATCCGGGGAGCGCCTGGTCGATCAGCAGCGACGCGACATAGTAGGTGGGCGGCCGCGGGTCTTCGAGGGTGTCTGCAATTGCATCCAGCACCTGCGTCAGCAGCCCGCGGCGCACCTCGACGTTCAACTGCGTGAAATCCTCGGTGTAGAACGGACGCCCGTCGATCTCCGGGCCGCCGAAGGAATACGGCACCGGCACGCCCGCCTCGAAGCCGCGCAGATACGCCATGGCCGCGTGCGTGGAGCGCAGCCCGGCCTGCACCAGTGCCCAGTCGCGCGCGATCCCGCGCAGCACCACCGGCTCCCCGGCGGCCACCAGCGCCTCCAGCGGCAACGCCGTGGGATCAAGGCCGTCCAGTGTCCGCATGGCTACGCCGTCCAGCACCGGTCAGTTCCTGCCGGCAGCGACGGCGGCGTCGGCCATGCGCAGGCGCCGTTGTTTCTCGGCGATCAGCCGGCGCATGTTGTGCAGCGAGGCCAGCATCAGGTACGCACCTTCCAGATAGCCGGCACGGTTGAGCTCGGCCAACGCGGCACCGTCCAGCAGCGCCAGGCGGTCACGGTCGATGGCGTGCAGGCCGTTGATGCCGACCCGGTGCTGCGGATCGATCTGCACGTCGAGCGTGAGTGGCTGGATCAGCCCGTGTGCATCGAGCGCGGCAAACATCGCCGCACCAAAGGCGTGGCCATCGTGAATGCCGCGCAGCACGCCGGCGATATGCTCGAGATACGGCGTGTTGCCCCCCTGCGGCAGGAACACCGGCTCCCCCTGCGTCGCATTCACGCGCGGATGCTCCAGGTCCACGTGCAACACCGCTTCCCGGGTAAGCGCGCCATCGATCCGGCTCTCCTGGAAACCGATGAGGAACGGCCCCTTGGCCGCCGCCCCGGGCAGGTAGGCCGCATTCCAGCGACCGTCCTGCAGGAACAGATTCTCGTGCTGTTCAAACCCCAGCAGGGCCACGGACTGCCAGTCACCCGTGGCCGGGTCCTTGCGAAGGAAGATCGGGTATTCCCGCTGCAGCTCGGCGAACTCACTCGGGTAGGCCGGCACCATGCCCACCGCATCACCCAACTCGGGACCGAAATCGGTGGCCACGCGCAGGTCGCGATGGGCGATGTTGTTGAGCATTTCGTAACGCGGCATGGTGTTGTCCAATCCCCTCGTCAGCCGTGAACAGGTGCCGCTGCATCAACAGCGGCACCCACCGTTCAGAACCTGTAACGAACGCCGAGCATGTAACGCGGGCTCTGGTCAGCCAGCTTCACGATCATCTGCGAGGTGCGCGAGCGCCAGCGGACGTCCTCACCGGTCAGGTTGATCGCTTCCAGACCGAACGACCAATGATCATCCAGGGTGTAATTCACGCTGAGATCCCACTGCTCGTACGCTTCCACGTAGTACGGATTGCGGCTGGCCCCCTGGTTGGCGAGGATCAGGTACTGGTCACGCCAGTTCCACGCAAGCCGCACCGACCAACCGTATTTTTCGTACATTAGCACGGCGTTTGCGGTGTCACTGAGGCCGGTCAGCGCGAACTGGTCGATGCCCGGGTCGCCCCCGTTGTCGTAGCCGACATCGCCATTCACCAGGGTGTAATTGGCGAGGACGCCAAACCCGGTATCCCCGAAGAAGTACTGCCCGCCCAGCTCCCAGCCGTGCAGCTTGGCCTGGTTCTGGTTGATCGGACGGTTGACGTTGAACTGGTACAGCGGGTCGCCGGCCTGCCCGTACAGATCGTAGGCCGCTTCGGTCGCCAGGACCTGCGCGTCGGTACCCGTGTAGGCGCCCAGCCCGGCCGGGTTGTTGCGCAGCAGGGCCAGCGCGGTGAACAGCGCCGTATCGTTGGCCGAGCAGGCCGCCGCGTTGGCCGCACCCACCTGGGTGATGCAGGCGCCGCTGTTGAGGAACGCCAACGCTGCCTGCGCATCCGGACCGGAGGTGGGGTCCCTCAACCCATACAGGTTTTCCTGCACGATGGTGTTGCCGATGAAGTTGTTGACCGACTTGTTCCAGTACGTCAACGACACGTAGCTCGCGTCGGCGAAGTACCACTCCAGCGCCAGGTCGAGATTGTCCGATTCCAGCGGCTTCAGCTGCGGGTTCTGCGCGGTGCCGCTGGCCCGCGACGACGGATCGATCAGCACCGAGCCAAACGGCTGCTGTGCGGTCGGGCCTGCATAGAGGTTGCCGATCGGCGCGCGCGCGATGCTCTTGCCGAACGAGACGCGCCCCTTCAGGTCGTCCATCAGGTCGATGCTGAAGTCGAGGTTGGGCAGGATGTAGCTGTAGCTGTTCTTCTCGGTGAACGGCTGTTGCTCGTCGGACAACACCACGCGGAAGTCGTTGTTGGACTGCCATTCGATGGCTTCCGGGATGGCGATGACCGAGGTCGACACCACGTCGGTGGTTTCATAGCGCACGCCCAGGCGGGTATTGGTGCGCATGCCGCCCAGCTCGCCGTCCAGCTCGACCTGGAAGTAGGCCGATTTGGTTTTCTCCTCCACCAGGTTGTCGGCGGCGCGCTGCGGGCTCACGCCGAGACTGGCGTTGTAGTTGTCCGCAGCCCACTGCGCAATGCGGCCCGCATCGCCACGCCACGCGGTAAAGCTGTTGGCGTTGAAGTCGTTGAACAACCCGACGATGTTGACCGGCTGCAGCAGGTCCATCAGCCCGTTGGCGACATCCCCGTCCACGTTGGCCACGCCCCAGTCACCCAGGGTGCTGTAATTCTCGGCGGCCTGGATGCGGTGGGTGGTCTGCTTGCTCGAATCCACGCCGAACTGGAAGCGTCCCTTGTCGAAGCTCCACTCACCGTCGATGCGCCCCTGCTTGATCTCGCTGACCTGGGTCTGCGAATTGATGCGCAGCACCTGCGAACCGATCTCGCCCGGCGCAAAGCCCGGGTTGACCACGCCGTTGGTCTTGGCGATGGCATCGGCCGTGCTCGGGTACCAGACCTGGGTACCCACCGGCAGGCCGTTGTTGAAGTTCATTTCCTGCACCCACGACCCGCCGCAATGCGGTCCGCTGGTGCAGTTGTTGGTACCGGCGATGCTGCTGAAGATGGAGCCACCGCCGGTCAGCGGATCGTTCGGCCGGCTTTCGTTCTTCGAATCGTGCGCGTCGAAGGTCAGCTTGAACCGGTCGGTGACGTTCCACAGGGCATTGAAGCCGAGCGATCCCAGCTTGTACTTCTGCATGCTGCGCTGCTGTTCAAGCCCGAAATCCTTGGTCCCGGCGATTTCGCGGATGTAGATCGGGGTCGCGACCGCGCCGCTGGTGTCGAACGTGACATCGGTGTAATTGCTGTTCTGCAGCCACATCCCCTGCTCGCCACGATTCTCGGTGATCTCGTTGGTCGAATAGGTGTAGTCCAGGGTCAGCGTCACCGCGTCGGTGGGGGCGAACTGCAGCACCGCCTGACCATTGATGCGCTCGCGCTCGAATTCGGAGAACGCATAGCGCAGGTCGTTGGGACGGGCATACAGCGCGCCGACCGCCGGGGCGTTGACCACGGTCGGGTTGCCGGGCATCGTGCCGGTCCACGGCTGCACGTTCCAGTAATTGTCGGTGGCCTGCACCGAGCCACCCTTGCGCTTCTGGTAGCTGGCACTGACCCCGACACCGAAGGTCTTGTCCGGGTTGCTGTAGCTGAAGATGCCGGACAGTTCGGGCGTCAGGTCGTTGTCGAACGGCTGGCTCTGGTCGGAGACGACTTTCGCGCCGGCACTGGCCACGGTGCCCTCATGATCGAACGGGCGTCCGGTCAGGATGTTGATGGTGGCGCCGATGCCACCGCTGGGAACATTGGCCTGGCTGGTCTTGTAGACCTCGATGCCATTGATGGATTCCGCGGCCAACTGCGCGAAGTTGAAGGCACGGGTGCCGCCGTCGACACCGCCGATGGCAACCTGCCCGGCGGCACCGAATGCATCGGCACCCGGCATCTGCCGCCCGTTGAGCGTGACCATGTTGAACTGCGGGCCAAAGCCGCGCGCCGTTACCTGGGCGCCTTCACCATCACGGCGTTCGATGGAGATGCCGGTGATGCGTTGCAGCGATTCGGCCAGGTTGGTATCGGGGAACTTGCCGATGTCCTCGGCGCTGATCGCATCCACCACGCCGGCCGAGTCGCGCTTGATGTCCATCGCCTGGCTGAGGCTGTTGCGGATGCCGGTCACCTGGACGGCGTCCAGCTGTGTCGGGCTGGGCTGGGCCTGCGGTTGGGCAACGGGAGGCGGCGTTGCCGCGTCCTGTGCGAATGCGGGATTGATGACCAGAACGCCGCCTACAAAGGTAAACATGGCCCTGGAGGTGAACTTCGCCAGCGTCCGGCTCATGAACGAGCCCTCCGGCCTGGGGTACGACGGAACGTAGAAGCGCGCATGACTCTCCCCTCTGACATAACGATCGAATGGATGTACCGCCCCTCCTGGGGGCACGTACGGGCGATGCCCGTCTTCCACACCGAACATCGCAGTGCGCCGAGCGCAAACTGCGACTCAAACTCGCTTTCAGGCTTGCCAGAACAGCCGCGTGGTAAAGGGGGGGTACCTGCTGGCCTTACTCCGGCCCAGTGGTAGCGCTACCATCACGTCACGGGCGCAGACTAATCATCCGGGGTTGCGCTTGTCATCATGCAGCGCAACAAAGGAAGCCAGGCCTTGAAGAGCAGTCACAAAGCGGTTCGTCGCAAGGCAAGCACCATCACCATCGACGACGTGGCCGCGCATGCAGGCGTCTCCGCCATGACCGTATCGCGCGTCATCAACGGCCATGCCGGCGTGCGTGAAGGCAACCGCGCGCGCGTCATGCGCAGCGTGCACGAACTGGACTACCGGCCCAACCTGGCCGCCAGCGCCCTGGCCGCGGCGCAACACACCTGCATCGCGCTGATCTACACCAATCCCAGCTCGAGCTACCTGCGCGAACTGCTGGTCGGCGCGCTGCGCGGGTCGACCCGGGCGGCGGCACAATTGGTGATCGCCAGCTGGGATGAGCTGGGCACCCCGGCGCGTCGCGAGGCGGCAGGGCAACTCGCCGGCAGCGTTGCGGGCGTGATCCTGCCGCCGCCCCTATGCGAATCGGAGGACATCGTCGACGCATTCGTCAGTGCGGGCATTCCCGTGGTCTCCATCGCCTCCAGCCAGTTCAGCGACCGGCTGTCCTGCGTGCGGATCGATGATCGTCGCGCCAGCCACGAAATGGTGTCGCATCTGATTGCCCACGGCCACACCCGCATCGGCTACATCACGGGCGATCCGAACCAGACCGCCAGCGCGCACCGCTGGCAGGGGTATCGGGATGCGCTGGCCGCCGCCGGCATCCGCCATGACGATGCACTCGTCCAGCCGGGCTACTTCACCTATCGCTCCGGACTGGAAGCCGCCGAGCGGCTGCTGGCCCTGCCCGCGCCGCCCAGCGCGATTTTCGCCAGCAACGATGACATGGCCTCGGCCGTTGTGTCCGTCGCGCATCGTCGTGGCCTGGCCGTACCGGGCGATCTGTCGGTGGTGGGGTTCGACGACACCTCCGCATCGACCATGGTGTGGCCGGAGCTGACCACGATCCATCAACCGGTGGCGGAGATGGCCGACACCGCCATCGACATCCTGCTGCGCGAGATCCGACGCCCCGCGTCCGCGCCACGCGGCACGGTCAACCATGTGCTCGCGCACCGGCTGATCACGCGCGCGTCCGTTTCCAGGCCGCTGCCAGCCCCCGGCCTCCTGCCCTCGCAGGAGGCGGTACGCCGTTTCACCGACATCGATGGCAAGGACGCCGAAGTATCTTGAACCTGCACCTCAGCCCGGGAACACCCGGTAGGTGCTGCGGGCTTCACGGCTGGCCTTGAGCGCAGCAATGACGTCCGCTGCCGAAGGCGCGCCTTCGATGATGCACACCGCGACCGTGGTCGGCTCCCTCCCACCGATTTTTTTCTTCTTGACGAGTTCCGCAGTGAATTGCACGTCCACTTTGAAACCGCCCTCTTTCAGGGGTCGCGCGTCGATGTGGTAATCGTCATTGAGATAGATGCCATTCTTTTCCCGCAGCAACCTGCTGACGTCACTAATCTCGTCCAGCAGCGCGTTGAAGCTACGGTCGTTGGGCAGATGCCTGGGGTCGGCAAAGCCTTTGCCGTTCTCGGACGTAGTGAGGTTCTCGAAAGCCATGGTAGTTCCTTTGTCCGGTTGCGGGGTGACGGATCAGTGACCGGTTTTCGCATCAGGCAGTGCCGCGCAGATCTGACGGGCGGCGTCGCTGAAGGCCACCTTCTTGTCGATCAATGCCCGCAGCTGCTTGACGTAGTTCACCCGGTCGTCGCCCGGCGGATGGTCGCCATCCTTGTGCGTGTCGAAGATCTGGCTCGTGCGCCACCGGCTGATGGAGTCGATCATGGTGTCCCAACCGATACCGAGCTGGATGAGGAGGTAGGCCGCACTGAGGTCGGCGATCACCTCGGTCGCTTCCCCTGAAGCGCCGGTCAGGCCCACCTTGGACAGGACATGCTCGCTGGTACCGTGGCCGAGCTCGTGGGCAAGCGCGAACTTGATCGCTACGTTGTCGCCGATGGCCAGCAGCCCCTCGCTGACGACCATGCCCAGTCCCTGCTCGTCATCGGTCGGCGTGAGATTACCGTTGGGCACACTCCCCGGCTCGGTCTTGACCACCGGCACCATCGGCAGGCCGCAGGCATACGGCGTGTCGTTGGCGTAGAACTGGCTGGAAATGAGGGCCAGGGCCTCCTTGGCAAAAGCACTGGCCTGCGCGGCATTCATGGACATGGGAACCTCCCGTGAGCGAGCCCGACGAATACGGGCCCAGGCGTTCACTTTTTACGTTCCCCGCGCCGGTGGCGTGCGACCCGCCGTTGCGAGGCCTGCACCCCCTGTTGCGCGTGGCGATTCGCCTGACAGGCCAGGCCCGTGCCGCTCCAGGTGGCCTGCCCGGCGGGCCCAGCAGGCTCACACCGGTATCGCGCGCCAACGGGGGCAGTCCGTAGCCGCGCCGGCGACCAATTCCGGGCCGATTGGCGCCCACCCCTCCCGATCAGGGACAATAGCCGCCGCCCGGGCGTCCCCGGGCCCGCTACAGCATGGTCCAGCATCGAGCCGGTCATCGCTCTGCTTCCCGCCCTGCCTCCCCACCGCTTCCCCGGAACCGACGTGAACACCATCGCCCCTCCCCTCGCCGCCGACGATCTGCCCCTGACCGACCGCCTGCGCGCCGCGCTGGACCTGCTGGAGGCGATCGAGGCCGACCGCAGCGTGCTCGACACCCTGCCCGACGCCGATCGCGCGCGCCTGCACCAGGTGGTGGCCAAGGTCTACCACCCCGAGCCGAAGGCGCGCCGGCAGATGCTCAAGCAGCAGGCCAAGCAGCGCCACCAGGAAAAGGTGCGCAAGGCCGAGGCCCTGCTCGAGCAGACCGGCATCCGCACGCTGCGCCGCAAGCCGGTGTTCAGCACGCCGAACTATTTCCCGCCGCACGCCGCCGGCCTGCATGACGCGCACAATGGCGAAGGCGCCGCGGCAGCACCCGAGCCGGTGCATTCGCCGGAACTGCGCCACTGCTACGTGTGCAAGCAGAAGTTCACCCAGCTGCACCATTTCTACGACCAGATGTGCCCGACCTGCGCCGCGTTGAACTTCACCAAGCGCACCGAGACCGCCGACCTGCGCGGTCGCGTCGCGCTGTTGACCGGCGGCCGGGTCAAGATCGGTTACCAGGCCGGCCTGAAGCTGCTGCGTGCCGGTGCCGAACTCATCGTGACCACGCGCTTCCCGCGCGACTCGGCGGCCCGCTATGCCGAAGAGCCGGACTTCGCCGAGTGGGGCCACCGCCTGCAGGTGTACGGCCTGGACCTGCGCCATACGCCCAGCGTGGAAGCGTTCTGCAACGAGTTGCTGGCCACCCGTACGCGGTTGGACTTCATCATCAACAACGCCTGCCAGACCGTGCGCCGCCCGCCGCAGTTCTACGCGCACATGATGGCCGGTGAGACCGCCGCGCTGCACGAGCTGCCGGAAACGGTGCGCAAGCTGGTCGGCCAGTACGAGGGCCTGCGCAGCCCGGAACTGCTGAGCGACGCCTCGGCGATCGCGCTGCCGGCGGTGCAGGAGCGCGGCCTCAACGGGGCCGATGGCCTGACCCGCGCGGCCGAGTTGTCGCAGGTGGCGCTGCTGGAAGACGAGCTGGTGGGCCAGCAGCATCTGTTCCCCGAGGGCCGTCTGGACCAGGACCTGCAGCAGGTGGACCTGCGCGGCCGCAATTCCTGGCGCCTGTTGATGGCCGAAGTACCGTCGGTGGAATTGCTGGAAACCCAGCTGGTCAATGCGATCGCGCCGTTCATCATCAACGCGCGCCTGAAGCCGCTGATGCTGGCCACGCCCGAGCGCGACAAGCACATCGTCAACGTGTCGGCGATGGAGGGCCAGTTCTACCGCAACTTCAAGACCACGCGCCACCCGCATACCAACATGGCCAAGGCCGCGTTGAACATGATGACGCGCACCTCGGCGGCCGATTACCAGAACGACGGCATCCACATGAACAGCGTGGACACCGGCTGGGTGACCGACGAGGATCCGGCGGAGATCGCCGCCAAGAAAGTGCAGGAAGAGCGCTTCCACCCGCCGCTGGATATCGTCGACGGCGCTGCGCGCATCGTCGACCCGATCATCCATGGCTTCAACACCGGCGAGCACGTCTGGGGCCAGTTCCTGAAGGACTACGCGCCGACCGACTGGTAAGCGCGCGGCAGGGCGCGGGGCGACCCGCGCTCAGGGATCGGAGCGCGCCGGATCGAACACGAACCGGTGCGTGGCCGGATCGAACACGAAGACATTGAACGTGCCCTCGCCCCCGGCGCCGCCCGACCAGGCCGGCAGGAGGAGATCGAGGTGGCCGTCGGCGTCGGCGTCCACCACCTGCAGCAGGTCGGATTCGCCTGCGAGGACCGGCTCGGCATCGAAATCCCGCAGGACCTGCACGCGCTCACCGGTGCGGGCGTCGAGCACCTCGATCGCCGTCAGCACGCGTCGCGCCTCGTCCTGCGTGTCACGCTCGAACCCCAGACGAAACCGGAACCCGGGTGCGCTGGCGGCCTGTTCCACCCACAGCGGCCGCGACAGTGCATCGCGATCGATCCAGCCGGTCCTGCTGCCGCCATCGGCCGCCACCTGCTCCACCCGATACCACGACGGCGTGCGCGCGAGCACCGCCACGAAACTGCCGGCCGCCAACGGGGTGCCGCCGCCTTCCTGGCCGGCATGCGCGTGCAGCGCAATCGCGTTGGGCAGGTACAGCACGTCCTGGTAGTCGCGCGCCTGCGCCAGGGCAAAGCCGTCGCGGTAGTGGGTCACCTCGTAGTGCTGGATGCTGCGCCCATACGCCTCCGGCGCGCAGACATCGGCGATGGCGCAGATGCCGGCCTCCTCCGGCGTAGGCGTGCGCACCGCCGGAACCTGCTCGGTCCCGGTGGCGCGCTTCTGGTCGTCCCAGCGCACCGTGAACCGGGTTGCGGTCCACTCGATCACCGCCTCGCTGCCGTCGGTGCCGATGTGGGTGCGACAGAACGGCTGCGCGTCGGACCGGGCGTTCCAGCCCGGAAACGCATAGGCCTGGCACAGTCGATGCACGGGGTTGCCGTCGTCGCGATCGTCCGCATCGGTGACGAACACCAGCTTGTTGAGCCCGGCCTGGCGGTCACGCGAGACGTAGGCATAGCGGACCTTGGCCGCCACCGGCAGCGCGTGCTCCACGCGTTGCCGGTACGCCTGGCCAGGCGGCGCGATGGCCGGCGGTGCCGACAGGTACGCCTCCGGGTCCAGCCGGTACAGGCCCGGCTGCAGGAGATCGACAGGCGCGGCCTCGGCGCTGGCCAGGACGGCGGCCAGCGCAAGCAGGGAAAACGGCATGCAGCAGACTCGTGGATAGGGGGGGCGCGCGTTACGCGCGCCATGCGTCATGCCTGGCGGGCCATCTCACTGGCCTGCACCTGCTCGGCCGCGCGCGCGGTCTCCGGCGCCGGCGCCCGCGCCTCGGCCACGGTCTGCAACGCACGCACGTGCTCGCCCACCGGCGTCGCCACCGCCTCGGTGGTCTCGGCCCGCGCCAGCCGGCGGTCCGCGCCGTGCGGGTCGCCCTGGACGGCGAACGCGTACTGGCCGTTCTCGCTGAGCACTGCCTGGTCGATCCGCTCCAGGCCCTCGCGCCGCGCCGCCACCAGCAGGCCCATGTACAAGCGCTCGCTCATAGCATCGGACTGGCGACCCATGCCCTGGTCCAGCGCACCGACCGCCGACTGGCCCTGCCGCATCAACCCGTGGTCGGGGCTGTCGGCATGGCGCGGGTCCTGCGGCAGCAGGGGCGTCGGCGCCGGCAGGTTGCGCAGCCGCGGGCTGTCCACGCTGGCGTCAATCGGGACGAAGCCGCCGCGCGGATCGCCGTCGGCGGCGTTGGAGAGCTTGAACAGGCGCTCGGCCATGCCGTGCGCGGACTGGCCCTGCATGCGCGCCATCGTGGTGGCGAACGCATCCACATCCTGCTGCGGCCTGCCTTGCCCGTCATCGGCCAACACGTGCCAACGCGGGTCGGCGCCGGGGGTGTCCTTCACCAGCGCCTGGGTCTGCGCCATCAACGCGCGCATCTGCGGCTCGCTGAAGCGCAGGGTGAGGGTGTCGCCGGCCTGCACCGGTCCCTCGCGGCGGGTGTCGCCGGTGAGCGCGGTGTTGAGCATGCCGGCGATCTGCTCGGCGTGCGGCTGGTTGCGCAGGTCGAGCTGGAACTCATAGCGCCGTGCCTGGACATTCTCGGTGCCATCGGCGGCGTGCACGCTCAGCCGGGTCATCGGCACGTTGCCACTGTATTCCACGCGACGCGCATCGACATGGCTGCCGTCGTCGAAGCGCGTGCGCACTACCTCACCGGCATTGCGTGCGCCGCCCAGGTCCGCGCCCAGGTGCTCACCGATGCCTACCTTGAGACGCGTCTGCGAACTCATCCCGAGCCGTTCCACCGTCGCGGCCGCTTCGACGCCGGGCGTCTGCGCGGCGATTTCGCCGGTCGCCACGAAATGCGCGTAGGCGGCCTGGCCATCGGCCTGGCCGAGGTCGAAGGTCGCGGTCTTCACCGTGGACTGGCCGAGCGCGTCCTGGCGGCCGAGCATCGCGCTGACGCCACCGGCCGACACACCGAGCCCGTTGAACGCCGATACCGCCTGGTTGGGCCCCATGCTCACGCGCACATGCTGCGCATCCACGCGGTCCACGCGGTAACTGGCCCCGGCGGCCTCGGTGAGCTGGGTCTGGGTGGCGATGTGGCGGAAGCTGGCATCCAGCGCAGTGCCCTGGAACGCCTGCCCATCCAGCGTGACCCGGCCACCGACCGGAATCGAGGTGGGATCGAACGGAGATACCCGCGCCGCGTCGGTCGCATCCTGCCCGGCGGGCAGGCTGACCAGATAGCGGCCGCGCGTGCCGGCAGTGCTGGACACCTCGGCGGCGGCACCACGGCTGCCGCCGCCGCCGTGCTCGGCGCGCACCCCGGCCATCTGTTCCATCTGCACCTGGTAGTTCACCAGGCCATCGGCACTGGCGTGGGTGAAGGTGACCGCCTGGCCCTGGGTCTGCGCCGTCGCGCCGAGCTTGGCGACGTCGCGCTCGGTGGCGCCCTTGACTGCCCCATCGCCGGGATTCCAGCTGATCGCGTGGGCCCCCACGCCGGCGCGGTACTCGCTGTTGGCCGAACCGTAGTCCGGGTTGAAGGCCACCTCGGCGGCACTACGATGGCGCGCGATGCTCGCTGCGCCGTCCCTGTTTGTATCGGCATTCATGCCGTGACCTCCTTGAAACGAGCGCTCCATTGTAGAGGCCGGGACTGAAGCGCGCGTTCACTGCGCGTGGCGGCAACGGTGCCCCAATCGCGACGACGGCCGCCCAAATCGCGCGAGACGGGATGCCGTCGAGCGCCTACGCTTGTCCATCTCCCCCGTCCGCCGGTCCGGGGCCAGCCGCGCCCCGCGCCTGGTATCGCGACCCTCCTGCGTTTGATGCCGCCCATGACTGCACCGCCCCCCGCCCCCAGCTCCTCCTCGAACATTCCCGCCGCCACGCCTGCCGCCCCGGTCAACCAGGGCTTTGCGATCCGCATCGTCGGCGCGGCCGCGTTCGCGCACCTGCTCAACGACATGATCCAGGCGGTGCTGCCGGCGGTGTACCCGATGTTCAAGAGCGAGTTCCAGCTGAGCTTCGGCCAGATCGGCGTGCTCGCGCTGGTTTACCAGGTCACCGCCTCGCTGCTGCAGCCATGGGTGGGCATGTACACCGACAAGCGCCCGCTGCCGTACCTGCTGCCGTCGGGCATGGTGGCCACCTTCATCGGCATCGCGATGATGGCCCTGGCCAACAGTTACGAGATGCTGCTGGTGGCCGCCGCCGTCGTCGGCGTGGGCTCGGCCACCTTCCACCCGGAAGCGTCGCGGGTGGCGCGGATGGCCTCAGGCGGTCGCTTCGGGACGGCACAGTCCACCTTCCAGGTGGGCGGCAACACCGGCTCGGCACTGGGCCCCCTGCTGGCGGCGGCCGTGGTGATCCCGCACGGCCAGCGTGCGATCGGTTGGTTCATGCTGATCGCTGCGGTCGCCATCTTCGTGCTGTTCCGGCTCACCGGTTGGACCGTGCGCCATGGCCAGGCCAAGATGAGCAGCCTGGCGCGCAACCACGGCACCGGCCTCAGCCGCGGCAAGGTGGTGCAGGCGATCGTGGTGATCTCGGTGCTGATGTTCGCCAAGTTCGTCTATATCGCCTCGTTCACCAATTTCTTCACCTTCTACCTGATCGAACGCTTCCACCTCAGCGTGCAGCAGAGTCAGATGTATCTCTTCATCTTCCTGGCCTCGATCGCGCTGGGTACCTTCATCGGCGGCCCGGTCGGCGACCGGATCGGGCGCAAGGCGGTGATCTGGATCTCGTTCCTTGGCGTGGCCCCGTTCGCGCTCGCGCTGCCCTACGCCAACCTGATGGGCACGGCGGTGCTGGCGATCGCGGTCGGCCTGGTGATGTCCTCGGCCTTCGCCGCGCTGGTCGTGTATGCGCAGGAAGCCGTGCCGGGCCGCGTGGGCATGGTGTCGGGGCTGATGTTCGGCCTGATGTTCGGCATCGGCGGCGTGGGCGCGGCAGGCCTGGGCAAGCTGGCCGACATCCACGGCATCGTGTGGGTCTACCACTTCACCTCGTACCTGCCGCTGCTGGGCCTCGCAACGGCATTCCTGCCGAAGACGAAGATGCACTGACGAGGATGTGTCCTGGCCTCCGGAGCCGCAGGCCCGACCGGCCCGCAACGGCACAGGGGCAACCGTAGCGGCCCCTGGCGGCATCGCTCCCGGTTACCAGGCCCGGCGCACGCCAATCTGCGCCCCGGCATCCCGGTAGCCGCCATCGCCACGCTGCACGCGCAGGTCGCCCCAGGCCGACCAGCGCTCGCCCAGCCGGAGCTGCGCGCCGGCCTGCGCTTCGTAGCGGTTGGTTGGAAGGGAGGCATCGATCGTCTGGCCATCGAACCGCATGCTCTGGCCGCGTTCGGTGTACAGCCAGTTCACCGCCACGAACGGCTGCACCCGATTGCCCGCCGCGTTGTCGTGCCCGAACAGGCGCACGCCCACTCGCGATTCCAGCCCGCCAGCGCGGCCATCCTCCACCCGCGTGCCGTTGCTTTCGCGGTGCAGGTCGCCGTTGTAGTCGGTGTAACTCACCTGCAGCTGGGGCTGCAGGTAGACCGAACGGTGTTCGCTGTCGGTCAGTGCGATGCCGTAACCGGCTTCCAGTGACGCCGCACGGGTGGTGGCGTGGTACCTCTCCCGGTCCAGCCCGTCGCCCTGCACCTGGCTGTCGTAACGTCCGTACTGCAACCAGCCGTCCAGGTACAGCCCGGCATCGTCCTCGGCGTTCTGCACCCAGCTGGCGTAAACACCCAGCGCGTCGCCCTCGACCTTGCCACGGGTTCCATAGCCGGTGAGCCGCGAGATGGCCTGGGTCGTCGCATCGCCGGTGGCCAGCATGACGCCCACCGAGCCGCGCCCCTGCTGCCCCCAGCGCGCCAGATCGCTGCCGATCTGCAGCGCGCTGGTCTGGCTGCGGGCGTCCACCTGGCCGGCGACGGTGGTGTGCAGCTGATCGCGCGACACGCGCGCCCACGCGCCCATGGTGTCCCGATCGAACGACGGTTGGCCACGATCGTGGCGGCGCTGCTGGAACATGCGGATCGCCGCCGCCTGGTTGGCCAGATAGGCGCCGGGTTCGGGGCGCAACACGGGGACCGGGTCCACCGGATCGACCGGGTCCACCGGCGTAACCGGATCGACCGGGTCAACGGGATCGACCGGGTCCACTGGTCTGCACTGCGGCAGGCTGGGGTCCACCACACAGGGGTCGGGTGTCACCGGCAGGGCCGAGCGCAGATACCAGCCTCCATCGGACGGGGTGGATACCCCGCCCTTGAACAGGAAGTACTCATAGGCACCGCCGACGGCGCGCCCCGACAGGGTAAACGTGGCGTTGGAGGCCCCCGCCACGGAAATCAACTGGATGCCCTCCCCCGTCTGCGCACCGCTCCCGCCGAGGTTGTTGACCACCACGGTGCCGGTGCCCGAGGCATTTCCGCCCAGGACCAGCTTGTCCGAGGGCGACGCGTCGTCGCCCAGCACACTGTTGAAGATCACGGTGCCGCCGTTGATGGTGAAATCACCACCGACGGTCACGGTCTTGAACCCGGGGGCAGACGCATCGAAGGCCAGCGTGCCCGCGTCCAGCGTGAGCGTGCCCACGGTGGAATCAGCGGTGACGTTCCAGCGCGATCCGGTCTGCAGCACAGCCGCGGTCACATTGTCGAAGCGGCCGGTGATCTGCGCAGCGTTCGCCAGCCGCAGGTCGATCGTCTCGCCCGCGGCCACCGACACATTGCCATCAAGGCGGCTGTCATCCACGAGCACCGTCGCGTTTGACAGGCCCGGTGTGCCGCGGCTGGCGGTGAGGACTTCGATGATGTTCCCGTTGCCGCCGATCAGCGTGGACCCGTTGACGATGGACACCAGGCCGTTGAGTGGCAACGCATTTGCCTGAATCCGCAATGCCGCACCGGTAATGCCCTCGAGGGTCGATGCATCCAGCGTGATCGAGGCGTCGGTCTGCCCACTTCCGCCGGGCACATAGGTCAACCAGGCCCCATTCTGTTGCCCGCCCACATAGCTGCCATTGGCGAGCGTGCTGGTCGCGGTGATCGACGCCAGGCCCACGCCGTCGAGCGTGCCCGACCCCGAACTGCCATCGGCAAAAATACGCGAACCGTCCAGCGCGATGATGGCCCCGTTGTTGCCCTGGATGCCGGTGCGCGTGGCGGCAATCTCACTGTTGACCAGGCGCAGGCTGCTCGGCACGTTGGACCGGAGGTTGATGCCGTTGCTGACGCTCACAATACGGGTGTCGGCAATCTCGGCAGTTGCACCACTGGATATCAGGAGCGCTGCATCGTCCGCACCCGTCGGGACGCTTTTGGTGATCGTCCCCCCTTGCGCAACCACGCTTGATCCCGCTCCGTCGACTTCAATGGTGCCGGTCGCGCCGCCGGCCGAGACGGTGAGGATCGACCCACCGGTCACGGTCCAGTCTTCCACGGGCGTTGATGGATCCACCGTTGCCCGGCCGCCATTCGACAGATTCCCTGCCTGCGCGCTCGGAAACGCTGACAGCAGGGCCAGGCTGATCGCGAGCGGGAGCAGCCTGGCGCGGCCAGGGGTCAATGGCGGCGTTACCGCCATGGACGCCGTCGCCGGGCAGGCAGGGCGCGACGCGTGCCGCAGGAGGGGGGAACTCTTCATGCAGGTGTCCTATGGTTGTACTGCCAGTCGACCCCAGGGCACGCGGCGCGGCGGCGGCCGAGCATCGGGGCATAGCCATCATCCCGATCCACCGGCGGGACGCCATACAACTTTTCTCAACCGTGACGGAAAGCGCCGGCTGCTGAGCTGTGAGCGGGCTCACCGTACAACTTCCGCATATGCACCGTGAAGCTTTCGTAGTGATCCGGCGCTGCGTCAGTGGAAGAACTGGCTCGGTCGTTGCCCGAAGCGCTTCTTGAACATCGCAGTGAACGCGCTGGGGCTGGCATACCCCAGCGACAGCGCTACATCGATGATCTTGTCCCCGTGCGCCAGCCGCTCCAGCGCGCGCAGCAACCGCGCCTGCTGCCGCCACTGGCCAAAGGTCATGCCCAGCTCGCGCGCACACAGGCGCTGGATCGTCTTGACGTCCACCGACAGGCGGCGCGCCCAGTCCTGCAGCGTGGAGGGATCATCCGGGGCGGATTCCAGCCGGCGGGCGATGGCCTGCAGGCGCGGGTCCAGCGGTTGCGGCAGGTGCAGCGGCAACACCGGCAGCGTCTGCAGTTCGTCGAGGATCAGTTGCATGACCCGGCCATCGCGGGAGTCCTGGCGATACGGCTGCTGCACCTCGACGGCGGCGCGGATCAGCGCGGCGAGCAACGGCGTGACCGAGACCGTGGAGGCCGTGCCCGGCGGATGGGCGATGGCCGACGGCAGGATGTACAGGCTGCGCATGCCGACCGCGCCGATGCAGCTCACCTTGTGGCCCATGCCGACCGGCATCCAGATCGCGCGCGTGCTTGGCACCACCCATCGCCCCGCACCTGCCTGCACCACCAATACGCCGGTCTCGGCGTACACCAGCTGATGGCGGTCGGGATGATGGTGCAGCGGAATCACGGTGCCGGGGCTGTAGTCGCGCGCGCGGCACAGCACCGGCGCATCCGGCGCGAAGGGCACGCTGCGGCCCTGCCCATCGGCGGCGGTGATGTCCTTTTTTCTATAGGGCACGCGTGGATCCCGGCAAACAACCAACGCCGGGATTCTAGCCCTGCAGCGCCTGACGGAACACCGCCAGATCGCCATCCCCGCGCGGCCGCACCACCCGCGCCACCTCCTGCCCGTCGCGCAGCAGGATCACCGTCGGCCACAGCGTGACCTTGAACGAGCGGCCCGCAGGCCGGCCCTTGCCGTCCTCGATCTTCAGGTGCGGCATCTCGTGCACGTCCAGCCAGTCCTTGAGGACCGACTGGGCGGCACTGCAGTGCGGGCACCACGGCGCGCCGAACTCGACCAGTTGCCAGCCCCTACCCGCGTCGATGTCGGCGCGGGAGGGCTCCTCGCTGACGTAGTCGCGGCTGTAGCTCATCGCGCCTGCTCAAGTGCCCGCTGGATGTCTTCGAGCGGGGCGTTGGTAAGATCCTTGGCCAGGTCGGTGAGCAACCGCGACTGGACTTCCTTGTGCAGCTGCGGCCGGATCCGGCCCAGCGTCTGCGGATCGGCGATCAGCACCAGGTGGGCATAGCGGTTGTTGAGGGCGTCTTCGTTCAACTGGCCGGCCAGCTGCTTGGCGAAGGTGGCTTCGTTCATCTGCGAGATGCTCATGTCCTGCGGCATCGAGCCCGACGGCCCCTGGCCGGAGACACCCTGTGCGCTGATGTCCTGGACCTTCAGCTCATCATGCTGCTTGAGCTGCAGCGTGCGGCCATCGCCGACGTTGGTGAACACACGGGCCGAGCCGCCATCTGCGACGACGACGAGGGTGCCTGCGGGAATGTGCTGCTGCATCGTGGACTCCTTGGGAAAACGGGTCGCCATTGCGCCCTGGGTCCAAGGTAGGCAGCACCATGTAAGCACCGCGCATACGGATGTGTGCGCCGCGTGTGCACCGCCCCCTGCCCGCTGCGTCAGGCAGCGCCGGCGTGCAGTTCCATCGCCCGCATCACGATCGGCTTGGCCCAGTCCGGGGTGTGCAGCAATTCGGCGACCGACACCGGGTAATGCAGGCCATCGCGGTCCAGTTGCAGCAGGGGCCGCGGGTCGGCGCGGCCCTGCTCGTCCAGCGGGGCGCTGTTGTCGTAGACGTGCAGCTCGGCCAGGGACGGAAGCAGATCGATGAGGTTCTCGCGCGAGGCATCGTAGCGGGCGCGGATCTTGTCCTGCGGGATGTCGTGGCCCCCACGGCTGACCCGGGCCGCCACGCGCTCGACGTGCAGGTCCACGCTGTCCAGGCCGCAGAACCAGATGGCCACCTCATGCGACGCGCAGGCCTCGCCCAGCAGGCGCGGAATGGTGTTGCCGCCGAGCGTGCTTTCGAAGGCGAAATCGCTGCCATCGGCCATCGCCTGGCGCAGTCGCCGGGTCCCTTCGTGCCATGCCATCGCGTTGGCCTCGGCCTCTACCCAGCCCGCCTGGACCAGGGCGCGGGTGAACGCGTCGGGGTTGTACCAGGACAATCCCTGGGCTTCCAGCAGGGTGCCCAGCAGCGAACTCTTGCCGGCGCCGTTGACGCCGGCCAGCACCAGGATCCGCCCCATCGGTCAGAGCGACTTGCCGGGGGTGATCTTGCCGCGATGGATCGGCTTGCCCAGCACCTTGCCGAGCCCGCCATCACGATTGAGCCCGATCAGTTGCGCGTCGAACTCGGCGCGCAGGCGCTCCAGCGTACCGCCTCGCGCGTCGCCCGCCGCCCCGGCGGCCCTGGCCAGCAGTTCCTGGTAGGCCTTGATGTCCACGATCACCGCTTCGGGGTGGTTGTGGTTGGTGATCACCAGAGCCTGCTTCTCGCGCACGGTGCGCATCAGGCTCGGCCAGCCACGGGTTTTCACCGATGACGCGGTGGCCTTCTCAAGGCCGGGCAGATCCAGTGGCAGGGTCATGGCGCGCTCCAGCGCGAAGAGGTGGGGACATAATACCCCTTTTGGGTAAATTGGGAATAAATACCCCGTGCCCCCGCCCCACGGCCGCCGGTGGGGCGGGCCCGTGATGGCCAACCCCGGTCCGGCAGAGGTGCGCCCGCCTCAGCGCGACATCGAGTAGGGCACCTCGGCCCCCTGTCCCGGCCATGCCCGGTTCGGCTCGGCCTGCAGGGTGAAGCGCAGCTCGCCGCCGGCCAGGATCTCGGCATGGCGCAGGAACGTGCGCTGCAACGGCTGCCCATTGAGGGTGACCGTGCCGACGTAGTCATGCCCCTTGCCCATGCCCTCGGTGATGACCGTGAAGGTCTTGCCGTTGGGCAGGTGCAGCGTGGCCCTGGGCAGGAACGGCCGGCCGATGATGTATTCGCCACTGCCCGGCGCGACCGGGTAGAAGCCCAGCGCGGTGAAGACGTACCAGGCCGACATCTGGCCCAGGTCGTCGTTGCCGGCCAGGCCGTCGGGACGGTCGGCGTACTGGGTGTCCATGATCTGCTTCAGCCGGGCCTGGGTGCGCCACGGCTGGCCGGCGTAGGCGTACAGGTAGGCGACGTGGTGGCTGGGCTCATTGCCGTGCGCGTACCAGCCGATCAGGCCGGTGATGTCTTCCATGTGTTCGAAGATCGACGGGTCGACCTTGGCATCGAACACCTGGTCCAGGCGCGCCAGCAGCGTGTCGCTGCCACCGTGTGCGGCGGCCAGCCCGGCCACGTCCTGCGGCACGTACCACGAGTACTGCCACGCGTTGCCTTCGGTGTAGTCGGTGCCGTACCCGCTGGCCGACGGATCGAACGGCTCGCGGAAGCTGCCATCGCGCTTGCGGGCACGCATGAAACCGGTGCCCGCGTCGAAGGCATGGCGCCAGTTGCCGGCGCGCGTATCGAAGGTGGCCTGCACGTCCTTGCGGCCCATCGCTTCGGCCATGCGCGCGATGGTCCAGTCATCGAAAGCGTACTCGAGCGTCTTGCTCGCGGCCTCGCCTTCCTCGTCGATCGGCACCCAGCCCAGCTCGCGGTACTGCGCGATGCCATCGTAGGGGCCGTAGTTGGCGGTGGCGACCATCGCATCCAGCGCCTTGTCCGCATCGAAACCGCGGATGCCCTTGACGTAGGCGTCGGCGATCACCGGCACGGCATGGTAGCCGATCATGCACCACGTCTCCTGCCCGTGGAACGCCCAGACCGGCAACATGCCGTAGGCGCTGTGCTGCTGGTGGGCGATCAGCGAATTGATGAAGTCGCTGTTGCGTTTTTCCGGCTGCACCAGGGTGAGCAGCGGATGCAGCGCCCGGTAGGTATCCCACAGCGAGAACGTCGAGTAGTTCGTATAGCCTTCGGCCTGGTGGACCGCATTGTCCGAGCCGCGGTACTGACCGTCGGCATCCATGAACAGCGTCGGGCCGAGCATGCTGTGGTACAGCGCGGTGTAGGCGCTGCGGCGGTCATGCGCGGGCGCGTCGATCTCCACCGCCGACAGCGCCTGGGTCCACTGCTGTTTTGCCTCGGCACGGACGCGATCGAAATCCTGGTCCCTGGCCTCGGCGTCGAGGTTGGCGATGGCACCGGCCTCGCTCACCGAGGAGATCGCCACGGTGACCACCAGCGGCGCGTCCAGCACGCCAAAATCGAACGTGCCCACCAGTTGCCGCCCTTCGATCTGCGGGCGCTGGCCGGGATCGTTCTGCCCCGGCGGCGGGAAGCCCTTGTAGGCGATGTCGGTCTCGGTGTTGTGCAGCGCGTGCGCGGTCAGCGGACGCGAAAAACGCATCGCGAAATACAGCTGCCGCCCCGGTGCCCAGCCGCGGGTTTCGCGGAAGCCGGTGACCGTGCCATCCGGCTGCAGGCGCAACCGCGACCAGGAAATCTTGCCCGGGTAGTCGTACAGGCTGGTGCGCAGGTCCAGCAGCACGCGCGCCTTCTCGCCGCGCGGATAGGTGTAACGATGCACGCCCGTGCGCGCGCTGGCGGTGAGCTCGGCGCGCACCTTGTAGTCGTCCAGGGTAACCGCGTAGTAGCCGGGCTCGGCCGTTTCGTTGTCGTGGTGGAAACGCGAGGCGTAGCCGCTGCGCGGCGTGTCCGGATCGCCGCGGTCCAGGCCGGGGTCGCCGGTAAACGGCATCACCAGCACATCGCCCAGGTCCGAATGGCCGCTGCCGGAGAAATGCGTATGCGAGAAGCCGACAATGCTGCTGTCGTCGTAGCGGTAACCGGCGGCCCAGCCGTACGCCTTCTCGCGCGGCTGGATGCGCGTATCCGGGCTGAGCTGCACCATGCCAAAGGGGACCGTGGCGCCGGGATAGGTATGCCCTTCCCCGCCGGTGCCGATGAAGGGATCGACAGCGGCGTAAGCGCGCTCCCCGACCTTGGCCGGTGCGGCGGTGGCCATGCCCGCCACCAACATCGCCCCTACCGCGAGCCCCAACCACTGCACCGTCCCTTTCTTTGTCATGGCGTCGAATTTAGATCGATTCAGGTGATATCGATCCTAGCACCGTCGCGGCGACGCCGCATGTTGCGGTGCGGGTGCCCCGGCGCCGGACTATCCGGCCGGCGCCATGGCTGCGCAGTGGGTGATGCACTGACCACCCCTGCATGCTCATTCCTCAGCGCCCCCTCTTCGTCCCCGCCGCGGTACGCCGATGCACGGTGTCGTCGACATTGCATGGACAGCTGTCCTTCCCGCTCGGCGGACGCTGAGCCGCTAGGCCAGTTCCACGGTCATCCGGGTCAGTGACTGCCCGAGCAGATGCAACCGGATCTGGTCCAGGCTGGTGAAGTAGCACGCCCTGTCCGCGCCGGCCAGCCGATAGATACCGCGCTTGCCACCGAGCAGGACGAATTTTTCCTGGTCCACCAGGTACTGGGCGACCGGCGGCACACCCTGAGCCTTGAGCCCATCGATGTCGATGGGTTCAAGGGCCTCCAGATCATGTAGTGCTGTGGTCATGGGAAGCAACGTCTCGTAGGGAAGGTCAGGTTAGCCGCGGCGCAGGCAGCATCGCGTGGAATCATCGTGAGGACGGCGCGAGTGCGGCCGCTACGCCCGATGACCCATCCTGCACGACACCCGCCCGCACGTCCCTACAACGATTACGAAACGCAGCAGAACGTGGCTCCGACGGCTACGGGTAGTCCATCGTCAGCGTCACCGCGCTCCCGATCGTGCCGGGGGAGATGGCGCCGGTACGGATGTAACGCACCGCCAGATCGGGCGCTGGGAACGTGCCGGTCGGGGTCTTTGTCTGGGTCCAGCTTGCGCCCATGTTCTGCACCGCGTAGCTGCCGCCCGCAGGTCTGCGCAGCAGTTGCAGACGCACGCCGGCGCTGGTGGTGCTGCCCGGGATCGGCGTGAGCTGGTTGGAGGTGTTGCCGGTCGCCTGCGCGTCCTTCAAGGTGAAGCGGATCGGTACGCTGGACATGTTGCCGTTGGCGCAGGTCATGGGCACGGCAAACCCTGCGTTCCCTGCCGCCGTGCTGCCTACCGCGGGCAGATCGGCCGCGCGGAGGACGGCCAGCCGCGGCGCGATGTCGCTCAACTGGCACGTTGCTGGCTGGGCGGGATAATAAAGTCGGTTGATAAAGGTGTCGTTGCCTTCCACAAGCGGGCAGCCAAAGCTACCAGCAACTGCTGCGTGTCCGCAGATCGACACGAAAACATGCGGCACGCTCCCCGATTGCACCAGGCTTGCCGTGCTGCGTCGGATCACCTCATAGGTGATCGGCCAGCTTCCAGACGCGGGCGGGTTCAACATCTTGAAACGCTCGCTGGTGATCAGCGTGCCGTTGAAACGAATCCTCACCCCCAGGCCCGGCGCGTTTCTCGAGTCGTAGAACGCGGAGGTCGCGGCATCGTAGTTCGAGCCGAACACCCAGAGATAGATGATGTTGTTGGTCGGGTGGCACCCCGAAAAATTGAAGTTGGTGGCCGTGGTCAGGCTCAGGCGCCCTCCCACGGCGGGGAGCGCAACATTCGCGGGTGCCGTGTACTCACGGTACTGCCGGTTGGTTCCCTGGCAGGCGAAGGCCGAGCTGGTGACGAGCAGAGCCAGCACCACGACGACGATAGATGCCGCGCCGCGCCGGACCCCTGAAGGAGTGAAGTTCATGATGGGTGCATCTCACAGTGTCAAAAAGGGCGGGCGCGAACCAGGGCGCGCTGGCATGGACTGAGCGGCCAACGCCACGCATCAGCGGTAGTCGATCGTCAGGGTGGCCTGGCTGCGGATCGTGCCGGGCGTGATCGCACCGGTACGGATGTAACGCGCTGCCAGATCCACCGCGCTGGTACCGGTGCCGCGGTACGCCGACTGGTCCCAACTGCTGCCCATGTTCTGCAGCACGTAGGTACCGGACGCATCCTTGCGCAGAAGCTGCAGCTTGACCCCGGCAGAGGTGGTGCCTGCGGCGATGGTCGTCAGCTGGTTGGAGGTATTGCCCGTGGCATTGGCATCGCGCAGCGTGAATCTCAACGGCGTCTCACGGGCGTTGTAAGGATTGTCGACGCACGTTACCGGCATGCTGAAGCCGGCGTTGGCGCTGGTGGTTGAGTTGACCGACGGCAGCGATGCTGCGCGGGCCGGTGCTAGCAGCGGCGCCGCATTGGCGACCGTGCAGGTGCTCAAGGCACCATTCGTGGTTGTTGTAAGCAAAACATAGGGTTTATTCGGTACTGGGTAGGCGGTCCCATCGGCCGCAGACCACATATACAGCTCTAGCGGATTGGCGCTTTGGCCGAAGCCGGTGCCTGCGCGCCGCGTCAACTTTGTAGTGATATAGAGAGTGGTGTTGTTTCTGGTTGTGATCTGGCTCATGGCTTGTACAACCGGAAACTGCGTGCCAGTGAGTGGGCCGACAGTCAGCTTCAACCCTACCGCCGGCGTATTGATGTGCCACCATTCGGTAGTAGCGGCGTCGTAACGCCAACCCGACGACCAACCGATCGCGAAATAGACCACGTTGTTGCTACACGGGGTATTGCCAGACTGCGTGCTGTAAGTCCTGTTCGCGCCAGTCGCCCATACGCCGCCGATCGGTGAGCTATTTGCTGTCGGCCCGATCGTCTGGGCTTGGGTTCCCGCGTTGGCCGGCCTGCACGCCCAAGCAGAGAACGTGCATTGGAGCAACGCCATCACCATCCACAACGATATGCGAATCATGGGATGAGCGTCGCGGTCGCAGGCAGATGCCCGCCGAAGTCATCGATCCAGTCGAACTGCACCGCAGTACCGGCCAACGGGGCCTTGTCCAGCACCATGCGCGACGTTGCACCGGGCGCGATCATCGCCGGCTCCCTCGCGCTTGCCCCGCCCACCGAGGCAGCGGCCAGCGACACGTGATAGCGGCTCGGGTTGTGTACCTCCAGGTACGCTCCGTCAGCATCCCTGCCCTGCTTCCACGTGAGGCGGGCGGGCGCCTCGCGCGACTTGCCTTCCAGACCCTCGGGCCGGTAGAACAGCTTGATCCGGCTGCGCACCGCCAGCTGGAGCAGGTTCTCGTCCGGGCCGGCGTCGCGCCGCGGCGGGATTTCCAGCACGTTGAAGTAGAACACCGACTCGCGGTCCACCGGCAGCCCAGGCATGCCCTGCGGGGTGTGCAGCAGACGCAGCGACTGTCCCTGGCGCGGCTCGATCCGGGCCAGCGGCGGGGTCAACACGAACGGCACCCGGATCTCGCTGGCCTTTGCGTCTGCGTCACCGGCGTCGATCCAGGCCTGGATCATGGCCGGGGCGTCGTCCTGGTTGTTGAGCTGGATGGTGCGGTCTTTGTCTTTGGCATCGAAAATGATGCGCGTGCCGACGATGACCACGCCGGCGTGCGCGGCGGGGAGCATGCCGATGCCCGTGGCGGCCAGCAGGGCGCAGGCCAGCAGGTGGCGAAGGGAAGAAAGGCGCATGAGGTAACTCCGGTAGACCCGGCGACGCCGGGCTGCCCTGCACCGGGGCACGCTTGCGCGGCCCCGCTGCGACAGGCGGTCAGGGATACGCCACCACGAAGGTCGCGTTGGATTTGGCGGTACCAGCACCCGCCGGGCCGCCGACGGCGACATACACCGCGGTGTAGTCCAGCACCACCGCGCCGGTCTTGATCGGCACGAACGAGTCCGCGGTGGCCAGGCCGTTGATCACCTGGCGGGTGCCTGCGGCGTTGTCGATGGCGATCTGCACATTCGTGGCGCTGCTGGCGGCCGTGGTGCGCAGGTTGCCGGTGACGCTGTCACCGAGCGTCAGGCTTTCGAAACGCAAGGCGACCGTCCCGGTGGGAGTGGCGCCGGGACACTCCAGAGTAATCGGCATCGCGCTGCGACCGGTTTCCTTGCCGGCCGCGCTGAGGTCGGCCACATCCAGCTTGCCGAACTTCACATCGATCTTGGTGGCGGCGGCGATGGTGCAGGTGCTGGTCAGCAGTTCACCGTCGAAATCGATGGTGTTGGCCGAGGCCAGGCCCGGCAGCAGCAGCGTGGCCAGCAGCAGGCGGGTGAGGGAAGGTTTCATGGGCGGTTCCTTTTACAGTGGGCTTGTTACAGTGGGCTTGAGAACATGCGCTGGTCCGGCCCGCTCAAGCGACAGGCTGGCGCCCTGGGGCTCAGTCGTAGGTCACGACCACCGTGCCGGCGCTCTTGAAACTGCCGTGCTGGAGGGGCGTGCCGTTGTGTCGGTAGAAGTAGCTGCGGCCGTGATAAGTCGCCGCACTTCCGGTGACGGTCAGGCTGGCGTGGTGGCCATCGGCGGGCATCACCGCGTCCGTGCGGTCATCGACCAGGTGCAGGCTCACGCCGGTGGCACTGCCGGTGTTGGCGTACTGGGGCTGGCCCGGCGCATGGGGTGGGCCGGCGAAGACCAGCGATACGCGCCGCACCCCCCGGCAATTGACCAGGCGAAACTCCCAGTCAAGCTCCGTGGCCAGGACCACGCCATTGGCCGCGCCAACCACATGCAGTTGCACCTTCGGCAATTCCACGCGCTTGGCCTGGTCTTCGGCGTGCACATCACATGTGCCCGGGCGCACGCTGCCAGACAGGTCCACCACCGCGCCAGCGGATGCCGCCCACGGCGAGACCATCAGGCACAGCGCCATGCCGATGCGGCACGGCCCTGATGCGCTGGCGGGTGCGCGCTTCATTCGTAATCGACCGTCACGGTGAACGTGCTGGCGATGTCACCGGCGGTCACTTCCCCGCTGCCGACCTTGCTGTATTGCGCGCACAGGGCTTCGGTGTGCGTGCCGCTGAACGCCCGGGTGAGCGTGCTGCCCGGTGCCACCGTGATGCCGGTCGCCGAACAGGCGCCGCTCTGCAACCAGATCCCCGTATTCGGCGCTGCGCCGGTGGTCAAGGTATTGCGGAACCGGTTGGCGTCCGGCGCAGGCGCGGCGTCGGCCGCCGTACCAAAGGTCAACCGTGCGCCCTTCACGCCGCTGCACGCGGTCAGTTCCAGCGAAAACGGGGTGTAGCTGTCGACGACGCCGCCGCCGGCGGTGGCCGGGAACTTCTCGGCACCGACCGGTGGCATCGTGTGGGACGGGTTGTTCACCGTGCACGTACCGGGGCGAACGGTGCCGGTCAGGCTGATGTTCTGGGCATGGGCCGGGGCCAGCCCGAGCGATGACAGGACAATGAAAGTACAGACAGCGAAACGCATCATGGAAGGCCTCATCGGTAGGTGATGGTGACGGTGAAACTGGTGGACAGCGGGCCCATGGTCACCAGGCCGCCGGCGACCTTTGCGTACTGCGCACACAACGGCAGGTTGTACGTGGCGGTGGTGAAGGCACGACTGAGGGAGGCGCCCGGCGCGACAGTGTTCCCGCTGGCGCACCCCGCCCCTTCCCGTATCCAGTACCCGGTAAAGGGCGCCCCATTGGTCGCCTTGTTCCTGAAGACGTTCGCCTGCTGCGGGCTGGCATCGCCGGCCACACCGATCTGGAACGTCGCACCGGTGACCCCGGCGCAGGCAGTCAGTGCGATGTCGAAATTGGTGTAGCTGGCGACCGCGCCCGCGGTGGCGCTCGCCGATTGAGGAAACACGTTGGCGCCCACGACAGGGAGGTTCTTGGTCACCGCCGCAGCGGTGCACGTGCCTGCCTGCACGGTGCCGTTGAGGTCGATCCGCGCAGTGGAGATCGTCTGTGCAACTGCGGGTGCCGGAAGCACAAGGAGCAGACCGGCGCAGAGCGCAATGAGAAGATTCATTGTCTGGCTCATCGATAGGTAACCGTGACGGTGAAGGTCGTGCTCAAGCCACCCCGGCTGACGACACCGCTTGGCAGTTTGTAGTACAGCGCACACAGGGGAAGCGAAAACGAAGCGCCGCTGAAGGCGCGACTCACCGACGCGCCCGGCCGCACCGAATTTCCGGTACTGCAGGCGTTGGTATCGCGCAGGCGAATGGCAGTGTTCGGCGCCGGGTTGGCGGCCTTGTTGCGGTAGAACTCCGCATTGGTGGCATCGGCATCGGCGGCCGTGCCGAACACGAACGTCGCGCCCGTCACGCCGCTGCACGCGCTGAGCGTCAGGTCCACCGGCGTATGGCTCTCGCTGACGCCGCCGGCCCACGTCGGGCTCGGGTTAAACACGTTCGCGCCCAGCGTCGGCATCACCTTGCTCACCGCCGCCACCGTGCAGGTGCCCGGCCCGATGCTGCCATTCAACGTGACATTGGCGGTGCCGACATTCTGGGCACGGGCCGGTGCCACGCCGCCCAGCAGCACTGCCGTCAGAAGCAGAAGCGATCGCATCAACGTGCTCATCGGTAGGTAATCGTCACGGTGAAATCGGTGCTGATGGCGCCCTGGGTCACCAGGCCACCGCGGTGCTTGTGGTACTGCGCGCACAACGCCAGGTCGTACTCCGGCGTGTTGAAATCCCGCGAGATCGTCCCGCCCGGTGTGATCGTGGTCCCCGAGGCGCACGTGCCGGCCTTCAGCCAGATCGAGGTGAACGGCGCCGCGTCCACCGCCTTGTTGCGGAATGCGTTGGTATGCGTCGGCTCGGCGTCGGCCGCCGTGCCCATCGCGAAGGACGCCCCCACCACGCCGGCGCAGCGCGTCAGCGCCAGTGCGAACGCCGTATAGCTGGACGGCACCCCGGCCGTGCCGGAGGCATTCTGCGAGAAGACATTGGCGGCCACCTCCGGCATGGTCCTGGCCACCGAGCTCGCGGCGCAGGTGCCGGCCTCGATCTGCCCGCCCATCGCCACGCTCGCGGTGGGCCCGGTCTGCGCCCCGGCAGCCACCGGCAAGGCCAGGGCGAACAGCAGCAGGGTTGGACGCATCGTCGCCATGGCTCAGCGGAATGTCACGGTCAGGGTGAAGGTGGTGCTGATCGCGCCCTTGCTTACCAGGCCGCCCGCGAGCTTGTAGTACTGCGCGCACAGCGGCACGTTGTGGGTGGCGGTAGCAAACGTGCGCGTCAAGGTCTTGCCCGGGGTGACGGTGGCGCCGGTGGTGCAGTTGGTTTCCTTCAGCAGCACCCCGGTGTTGGGCGCGGCATTGGACGCCGCCTTGTTCTTGAACGCATCGGTCTGGCCGGTCGCGGCATCGGCGGTGGCGCCAAAGGTGATCGTGGCACCGGTCACCCCGCTGCAACCGGTCAGCGCGAGATTGAACGTGTCGTAACTCGGCACGGCACCGCCCACGGTAGCCGCCGCGTTCGGGAAGTCGCTGGCCGATGCCGTCGGCATGGTGCGGTTCACTGCGCCAATGGCACACGTGCCGGCCTCGATCTGGCCGGTCAAGGCGAAGTTCGCGGTGGCGCGCTGCTGCGCCGCGGCCGGTGCGGCAGTGGCTGCCAGGGCGAGGAGTGCGGTGCACGCGAGCGCTGCGCGTGAAGGCGTCATGGTCATGGAGCACCTGTCGAAGAGGTAGAGGGAATCGGTGCAGGCCGCAATGCGGCCTGCTCGGTGGAAGGCGAGGCGGCCGGCGCGCGCTCGGTGGGCGGCGCGGCGTCATCTTCGGCAACGCTGT
The DNA here is from genome assembly GCF_056393175.1 of Stenotrophomonas sp. Steno-Z1. Classification (NCBI taxonomy): domain Bacteria; kingdom Pseudomonadati; phylum Pseudomonadota; class Gammaproteobacteria; order Lysobacterales; family Lysobacteraceae; genus Stenotrophomonas; species Stenotrophomonas sp. Steno-Z1. The sequence goes on from NZ_JBWJPB010000001.1 coordinate 1,422,031, forward strand.
CCGTGTCGTGGCAGACCGACTCGGCCCAGCGCTGACCGCGCTCCCTGCGCACCTCGGCCTGACTGAACTGCATGGCGCAGTGCACCGTTGCACCGGTGCCAACGGTCAGCCAGCCATTGATCGGCGCGTGCAGGTGCACAATGCCGCCCTGCCCGACCACGCCGACGACCGCGCCTTCCGTGTCGTACACCTGGCTGCCGAAGTGGCTCAGCGCAGTGCCGTCGGGATGGGTGACATAGGCGAACGCGGCATGCTGTTGCTGCGTCTGGAAATCCAGCGCCACCGCGGCCCCGGCCGTCGGTGCCACGCGCCGGCTGTTCTGCAGCAGGCTGAGGTCCAGCGAGAGCCCATCGGCGGCCACGGTGACGTCGTTCCAGCGATAGGGGCTGAGCCCTGGCAGCAGCGCGTAGCCGTTGCGACCGACTTTCGAGCCGTTGATGCCAACGCGCGCGCCCTTGCCGCCGTCCACGCGTACGATGCCGAAGGTAGTGCCCAGCGACGGCCCGACGTTGATGCCGCCGCGATGCCAGACCACCGCGCCGGACGCACCGCCCACCAGCCGCTGGTCGTGTTCGCTGTACATGTAACCGGCACTGAGCCGGGCGACCGGCGTCTGCAGCTGGGCGCTCACATTGGCGGCCTGGCTGCCATCGGCCGCGCGCGAGACGCCTGCACCGTAATCCACCGGCAGCGCACCCGGTGCGCGCCCGCTCATGTTGACGTACTGGCTGGTGCCACCCTCCTGCTGGGCCAGCGACACGCTGACCGCGGCGGGCCGTTCCGCACGCCCCAGCAGCAGTTCGAACTGCGCCTGCACCTGGTCATCGCGGCGCCCGGTACTGGAACGCACCCGCATCGCGCTCAGGCTCCAGCTCACCCGCCGCCAGCTGCTCTGGACGCCGATCTGGTAGTCGGTCTGTGCCTGGGCGGCATTCCAGTAGCTCACATGGCTGGCGCGCACGAACGCGGACGAACGCGATCCCAGCCGCTGTGAGAAATCCAGTTGGATGCGGCGCTTGGCGCGTTGCAGGATGGCCTGGCCGGAATCGTCGCCGGGATGGGCGCGCCACTGCATCGCCTCGTCCAGGGTCACGAAATGGCGGCTGCTGTAGCGGTAGGTGGCAAGGCCGACATTGGTCCCGGTACTGGCGACGTTGCGCTGGTAGTTCACGCGGACACTGTTGCCGCGGCGCGCGCCGTGGCCGTCCAGGCTGACCTGCGAATGGGTGACATCGGCACCGAAGGCGCCGATCGAGGTGTTGATCGCCGCGCCGGTCAGCAGCGATTGATAGCCTTCCGTCGCCTGCGCGCCGGCCAGCAGGGTCAGCCAGTTGTTCATGCCACGCCCCCACGTGCCCTGTACGAACACGGGCTCGGTCAGGCCGTCGCGGGTGCCAAACGTGCGCCGCCGCCCTGCCGCCACGCTGTAGCGCGATACGCCCTGGCGCAGGGCCTGCGGCACGGCGGCGAAGTTCACCGTGAAGCGCTGCTCACTGCCATCGGCTTCGGTGACCACAACCTCCAGGTCGCCGCCGTAATTGGACGGGTACAGGTCATCGATCAGGAACGGCCCGGCCGCGACGCGGATCTCGTGGATCACATAGCCGCCCTGGCGCACGGTGACCGTCGCGGCCGAGCGCGCCATGCCGCGGATCACCGGCGCATACCCACGCAGGGCATCCGGCAGCATCTGCTCATCGCTGGACAGCAGCAGGCCGGTGAAGGCCATCCCGTCGAACAGCTCGCCGGTGGTCATCGACTGCCCAAGCAGCAGCTGGCTGCGCCAGCGCACGATGTCGCGCTGCAGGTAGGTGTGCCCCGCCTGATAGCCACTGTCGCCTTCGTGCAATCGCCAGGTGCCACGATGCCGCAGCCGCCAGGGGCCATGGTTGAAGCCGAAGGACAGGCCGGCGTACGCGGCGACGCCCTGGTCGGTACGCTGCGCGTTGACGTCGTAGTCGAGCATGCCGGCGGTCACGCCGCGGTCCCACTGGCTGGGATTGACGGTGCCGCGCGCCTGGGTGTCCATGGCCTGCTGCGGCACGCTCAGGTTCAAGCGCAGCGCGTGGGTATCAAAGTGTGCCTGCGCATGTTCCACACGGCGGGTCAGGGGCACGCAGCCGGCGTCATCTTCTTCCAGGTGCTCGGCTTTTACGCCGCCTTCGCGCAGCAGTGCCTGGGGCAGGCACGCCTGCGCACGCAGCGGGTCTGCACCGGCATGGAAGGTGATGCCGTGCCGGCCCAGAAACGCGTCGTTGAGATGCACGTCCAGGTCGTAATGCCCGGGCTCGACGGGATTGCCGTGCCGGAAGCGCTCCAGGTCCGCACCGGATGCCCCATCCATGAGGAAGTCGGCATTGAAGTCCAACTCCATCGGCGCGCCGCTGCCGCCGGCCCATGCAACTCCTTGCGAGCAGGCCGCCAGCGCCGCCGCCAGCGCGCTGATGCGCGCGCCGAGGCGACGCAGGCGCGCCGATGGCGGAAGGCGCACGGGGAGAGGGAAACGTAGAGAGGGCACAGGCTTGCCACCCGCGCAGGACGGGTGGGGGTCGGAGAGGAGCGTGCAGAATGCTGGCAGCCCACCCGGTGCACCATGCAACTAGTTTCAAATCGGGCAAACCGGATTCACGACGCCGACGAATGCTGGCGAGCATTCAGGATCGCGGCCCACCGATCCTCGAATCGGGCACCGGCTCCGGACGCGCGTCCATCCTGATCGGCGCGCCCTACCCTGCGGCACCACCGCCTACGGTGACGGACTAATCGCGCGCGACGCGCGTCAGTTGCCCCGGTGTCCAGCGATAGCGCCAGAGCTGCGGCCCCGGTGGCGGGCAGTCGCTGGCGCGCGGCTCACCGCCGGCGGTGGCGGCCGCGCGTTGGCAGGTGGGCGAATCAAGCCGACTCTCGAAGCGCACCCGAATCTCCCCACCCACCACCTCGAGCCCGGTGAGCTCGCCGGGGATATGCACCGACACATCATCGGCGTATCCCACCTCGCGGAGGATCGCGAACGTCCGGTCATCCGATGGCACGTTGCCGGGATACGGCGACTGTCCTCGCCGGTCCCCGGGTCGCAGCGCGGTCATCACCACCAGTTCGTTGGGTCGACTGCCGGTCGAGCCGGACGTGGTCGCGGTGTACGTATAGACGATGCCGCGGGTGCCCGCGCCGTCGAGGTCGGCCACCCGGATGTCGACCGGACGGTAATCGAACACGATGTCGTCGGGCGGGAGCATATCGAGCGTCGCCGCGACGGCACGCCGCGCGGCGTCCAATGTCGGCCGATCACCGGCCAGCACAGTCCCGGTGGCGGGCAAGGCAGCCAACAGGAGCAGAACGCGCCCCATCACAATCCGTGTCATGGTCCAGCTCCTGGTGAATTGGGCCCAGTATGCCCCAACGGCGGGCGCGTGGCCGACCGCCGCCATCCTGTCGGCCTGGCGCCCCGGTTACGCCGGCCGCGCCTCGTCCGGCACCGCCGCTTCAGGCAGCGTGGGCTGGGCGCTGTCCACGGTCATCGGCGCATCGCTGCGCAGCAGCGCACGCGCCTCGGCCTCGCTGGCCACCGCCGGCGGCGAGCCACGCAGCGGCATGCGCGCGGTCTCGTTGACGAACAGCATGGTGATCACCCCGATCACCGCCGCACCCATCAGGTAGTACGCCGGCACCAGCGGGTCGCCGGTACGCTCCACCAGCCACGCGGTGACCAGCGGCGTGGTGCCACCGAACAGCGACACCGACACGTTGAAGGCGATGGACAGCGCGCTGTAGCGCACCGGGGTGTAGAACAGCGCCGGCAGCGTGGACGGCATCGAGCTGGTGAAGCACACCAGGGCCAGCCCCAACAGCATCAGCCCCAGGAAGATCAGCCAGTCGTTGCCGGTGCCGATCAGCTTCAGGCACGGGATGGCCAGGGCGAACAGCGCGATGCACGCACCGATGATCATCGGGCGGCGGCCGAGCCTGTCACTGAACAGCCCGCCGACCACGTTGAGCGGCATCATCACCAGCATCACGATGATGATCAGCAGCAGCCCCTTGCTCTCGGCATAGCCCATGGTCACGCTCAGGTAGCTGGGCATGTAGGTCAGCAGCATGTAATCGGTGACGTTGAACACCAGCACCAGGCCCACGCACTTGAGCAGCTGCGGCCAGTGCACGCGGAACAACGCTCCCAGCCCGGGACGCGCGTGGTCGCGCTTTTCGGCTTCTTCGGCGTAGGCGCGGAACGCCGGGGTCTCCTCCAGCTTCATGCGCATGTACAGGCCAAGCAGCCCCAGCGGGCCCGCCACCAGGAACGGGATGCGCCAGCCCCAGTCCAGCATCTGCGTGCTGCTCAGCGCCATGTGCAGCGCAGTCACCGTGCCGGCGCCGGCGATGTAGCCGCCGAGCGTGCCGAACTCCAGCCAACTGCCCATCAGCCCGCGGTTGCGGTCGGTGGAGTACTCGGCGATGAAGGTGGCCGCGCCGCCGTATTCGCCGCCGGTGGAAAAGCCCTGCACCAGCCGCGCCAGCAGCAGCAACGCCGGCGCCCATAGGCCAATGCGGTCGTAGGAGGGAATCAGCCCGATGCTGAAGGTGCCCAGCGCCATCAGGATCATGGTGAAGGCCAGGACCTTCTGTCGTCCGTACTTGTCGCCCAGCGGACCGAACACCAGCCCACCCAACGGCCGCACCAGGAAGGCCACGGTAAACGTGGCGAACGTGGCGATCAGCTGTGCGGTGGGATTGCTGGAGGGAAAGAACACCTGCCCCAGGGTAACGGCGATATAGCCGTACACGCCGAAATCGAACCACTCCATCGCGTTGCCGAGCGCGGCGGCGCCCACGGCTTTTTTCAGCATCGGCCGGTCGACCACGGTGACTTCGTCCACCTGTACCTGGCGGCGGCGTTTGAACCAGCCGAAATGGGCATGTGCGGCGTGGCGGTCCTGCATGGGTGCTTTCTCCTGTAAGCATGGCCATCACCACGCCCGAGGTCCCGCGCACGGCACAGGAAAGAACCGCCTCCGAAAGAACGCGGCACGATGCGCGAAGAGGGGTGGCAACAGGCGATCCCGGACGGCCGCGTGGAATTCCACGGCGCTGCAGGAAGGATGACCGAGAGACGGCCAATGGCCCGAGGCAATGATCAAGCGCGCCATGATACTACACATCCAAAATGTGATCTTTATCGCACCTTCACGCCACCCGAGCGCAGCCCTTCAACGCATGCAAAAACAGCGGGAAATCGGGCAGAATTCGTCGGCCGCGGCGACGTGCTCACACGGAACGTGCGCCCGGCACACACAGCACGAACACCCAACCCATCGAGGCTTCATGTCCATCAAGACCACCACCCTGTGCGCCCTGCTCGGCCTGCTCGCGCCTGCGGCCGCCATCGCCCAGGACAGCACCGCATCCACGCTGTCGCGCCTGCTCGAATGCAAGCTCACCGCCGCCGAGGTCGCCGCGTTCACCGACCGCATCAACGCCGAGGACGTGCAGGACTTCGCCCACGCCGGCTCGGACGCCTCCGGTGATGCGGCCCTGAGCCTGTGGAAGAGCGATGCGCCCGTCACCGCCTGGGGCGAAACCTCCGACCTCGTGCACCTGTCCAGCACCACCGAGATGCTGCTTGCCTTCAAGGTCACCCCGGGCCAGGAACTTGCCCGCGGCAAGGCGATCGTGGACCGCATCGGCGGCATGGCGCCGCGCCCGGACCAGGCCGCCATGGAAGCGACCTACGGCTGGAAGGGAATGGACTACCGCAAGCCGCTCAGCGACAACCGCAACGTGCGCGTGCTGGTGGACCTGGGTTATTCGCCCGGCTGGGTGACGGTGGGCTGCGCGTACGGGGATATCCAGTAAGGCCGACGGCAGCCGAACGCGGTGCAGGAAGCGATTCCTGCCCCGCGGGGGTTCCACACGACGCATCATCGCCACGAGCGCAGGCCGAGCAGTGTCTGCATGGCGGCGGGGACACCCATGACCTGTTCCCCACGACCGACGGCATCTGCGGCTGCAACACGCGATGCCTTGACGCATCCGCATCGACGTCAACGACCTGTGCAGCCTCTTGGCGACCACAGTATGGGGTCGTGACCTACGCCGCCCGACCATCCAAATTCGGTAACGCAGCTCCAGGCCCCACCCCGGTATCTGAGTATCGCGGCCAAGTCTTCCTTGTAGCACGTAATAGTTGCCAGGACGGACGACGAACCCGGAGAGGAAGAGACTGAATAGATAATATCCGTGCAAATCGCGGACGGAGACACAAGCCCCCCATCCGTTGGGTCATTGGAGGACTCCATGCCCTCCATGATGCGAATCTCGGTGGGCTGCTTCGCGCGCGAAATCTCTGCGACCATCGCCGTCAACGCCGCGCGGCGGCGGAACGTCTCCCACGCCGGTACCGCGACCGCGGCGAGAATCGCGATGATGCCCACCACGACCATCAGTTCCAGCAATGTAAACCCGCGTGCAGCACGCCCCAGTGTCGTAGCGGAAGCCGTCACGTACTTTCTCCCATGTCCGGGCAGCCTGCGATATGCGTCAATCGCAGGCTGGCCCGCAATAAAATGCCCTGGCCGCCCAACCCTCGGGCGGCCAGGGTTGCCCTACCCCAACCCTGCGGCGCTGGGCGTGCGCAATGCCGCCGTTTACAGCGACAGCGAGCTTTCCACGTCCAGCACCATGCGCCGGGCCAGCGCCAGGTTGGACTTCTGACGGTCCAGCACGACGTAGAAGAACAGGCCCTTCTTGGCGGCCACCGGACGCAGCACGTGATACGCGCGGCCCAGCGTGATCAGCACGTCTTCGATGCTGTCGTTGAGCTTCAGCGCCTCGGCGGTCTTCATCTTGGCGCGCAGCACTTCGGTGTTGCCGGCCGCGGCCAGCTCCATGTCCACGCCCGAGCCCGCCTCGCCGAGCAGCATGCCGCTGTCGTAGTCGACCAGGGCCACCGCCTGCGCGCCGTTGATCTGCATCAGGGTATCCAGGCATTTGTTGATTGAGGTGTTCATTCGATTCTCTGAGTTGTTGTAAATGGGGGGATTCGACGGTGTGATCCGTCAGGTAGTGGAGGTTGCTGCGGTGGCGATGCCACGCACGCACCGCCTGGCATGCCACAGCACGGTGCCCATGACGCACGCGTCGTCGCAGGCGACCATCAGCAGGCTGGGCGGTTCGCCGGGAACGGCCAGCATCAGCACGCTGCCGCGTTCGGCATCGAGGATCAGCGTTTCCAGCGCACCGATCGCCAGCTCCCGTCCCAGCGCGGTAGCCAGTGCGAGCATCGAACTGGTCATCGCGGCCAGGCGGTCCACGGTGCCCGCCTGCCCGCCCCGCTGCGCCAGTGCGAAGCCATCCATGCTGGCCACCACCGCGCCGTGCACGCCGGTGACATCGGCTACCAGCGTGGTCAGATGGCGATCCACTGCCGGATGGGCCGCGTGATGTGGGCGCACGTCAGTCAATGGCCTGCACCAACGACTGGCATTCGATCTGACTCATCAGCACATCCATCAGCGTGAGCACCTGTTGCGGTTTGCGTGGGTCAACGGGAATGGCAGGCAGCAAAGGGGCCGTTGATCGCAACCAGTGCCCGCAGTCGCCTAGCTGCGACACGGAGAAGCTGTCCTGCTTGGTCAAACCGATGACCACCGGCAGAGAGGGGCTGTGGCCCGCAATGGCCTCGAGGTGGCTGATCGCCAGGGTGCGTGTGGCTTCGCTGGTGGCATCCACCAGCACGATCGCACCGCTGGCACCCTCCAGCAGGATCGGCCACAGGAACGCGAACCGCCGTTGGCCTGGTGTGCCATACAGACGCAGCCGATGACCACCCGGGAGGGGCATATCGCCGTAGTCCATGGCCACGGTGGTCGATGCCTTCAGTGCGGCCGGGTCGCTGTTGCGCACGTCGGTGTTGACCACTTGCCCGCCCGCGAGGGCCTGGACCAGCGTGGACTTGCCGGTACCCATCGGCCCAAGCACGACAATCTTGTATTCCTGCATGGCTTATTGGCTCCAGCGGGACCGTACATCGCGCCATAACGTGGCCAGCCGCCCCGCCTTGGGCGGAATCGTGGGCGCATCGGTCGCAAGAACAGGCAGGGCATACCCGCTGAGATAGGCGGCGTTGAAGAACGCCTGCACCTGGCTCTGCGGAAGATTCAAGGCATCGCACGCGTCCCGCACGGTCAGCCCCCGCTTGATCAGCAGCGCACAGATGCGGAAGTCATCGTGGCGATGGGCCAGCACGCGAAAGTCCGGCCAGCGGCGCAGCTGCAGACAGCTATCCGTGGACAATGGTGGCATCGGTGCGCTGCCGTCCAGCACGTTCAAACCGGTCTGCCACAACAACGGCCGCATCGGCGTAGTCCTGGTGTACCTGGACTGCATATCGAATGCGTCCCGGGCGAGGGGCTCCAGACTCAGCCGCCCCGGCCGGGTGCCCAGCGCAAGCTCCAGCTGCTTCAGGGCAATGCTTGCGGGTTCGGACACCATCACCAGGTTCTGCTCGATGTTCAACCAGCACAGTGCGTTCTCGTCGAGGACGACGGCGGCGCACTGCAGGTGAAGCTGGGGCACCTTTTCGGCCGCCAGGCGCTGGCGCAGCCGGTGCACGAACCCCAGTGGAGCGGGCACCGGTTCGGCGGCGCCCGGATCTGGCGTGAAAGGAATCTGGCGGAAGCGGGTCATGGGTACTGGACGGCGACAACGCGGCCTTGCTGCGCTGTCGCGTGGGTTGCCTGTGCTGTGGCCGACACGGGGTCATCGGCAGGGAAAGGCAGGATGCGGAAGGCATCCTGCCGTACGCGCCTGGGGTGATCAGGGGGTGCCGCGGCAGCTGACCGGAAGCAGGTCGGTGGGGGTGACGCTGCTCGTGCAGCTCCATGCGCCATCCGCAGTGCGAGCAAGCGTCAGGGTATCGGTCGCTGTGATCTTCGACGCGGCCTTGAACTTGCACTCAAACGCACCAGCTCCAGCGGTGGTGAAGACCGCTGTGATGGTGGCGCACGCGTCACTGCTTGCCGACAGACCCACATCCGCCGGCGTCTTAACCTCAACCCCCTCGCCCACGCTGGTCTCCACACCAATCTTGCCCGGGGCGAGCTCGGCCAGCGCGGCGCCCGTCTTGGCCTTTGCCACGTAGTTCTGATACTGCGGCATCGCGATGGCGGCGAGGATGGCGATGATCGCGATGACGATCATCAGTTCGATCAAGGTGAAGCCACCCTGGCGCGAAGCCGTCTTGAAGCGCATCTGGCTACGGAAGTTCATACATGTCCTTTGAGCAACGATAGAAGGTGGCGTGACCCGTCAAAACACGACGGATCGGCCGGGGCACAGGAGACCACCGCCGCCCCCGCCGCTGCTATGCAAGTTGTTTCAAAAGACGCTTGGATCCGGCGCTTTACTAGTTTTTGCATCGGCGGCATCCAGCATCGCCGGCCTATCTGCACGACGGCGGCAGCAGGTCCTGATCGGCGACGGTGCTGGAGCAGGTCCACTTGTAACCGGGAGGACCAGAGTGCTCCAGGGTAAGCTTGCCGCCCAGCCGGGAGGTTTGCCTCAGCTCGCAGGTAAGCTTGGCATACCCGGACGAACCCGGCTCGAACAGGATGTTCTCGCAACGGCTGCTCGACGCAGGCAAGCCGATGACATCCGGCCTGAGTGCCGGCGGACGCGATGCGCCATTTTCAGCCAGATACGTCCCCCAGCCAACCTTGCCCGGTGCAAGCTCGGCCAATGCAGCGGCAAGCTGCGTCCGGGCGACGTAGTCCTGATACTGCGGCAGCGCGATCGCCGCCAGGATGGCGATGATGGCCACCACGATCATCAGTTCGATCAGGGTGAATCCGCGCTGGGACGCGGCCTGGGTGAAGTACGGGGTGCTACGGGTACGCATGGGAAGCCTTTCAGCAACAGGAGTTTGGAGAGGCGTCCAGCACACCATCCCTGCGCGGGATGAGCCATGCAACATCTACGAAAGCGCGGCGAGGACCGCGCTTTACGAAGAGTTGTATCTACGACGTAATACAGACTGCCGACGATCGACTGCCCATGCTCGCAGGGCTGCGTGTATCCGCCGCCGTCGACACTCAGCCTGTCGCTCAGATACTGCGTGCCGCCCGGCATCGCTGAGCCCCCGGAGGCCGCAGAGGAGGTGCCGCCATGGCTGGGCGCGGTCGCCGACTGTGCGGGCGCGGCCATGGATTCAGAACCGCCGACCCGGGAGCAGCGCACGGCGGATAATGCGGGCAATCTACTGAAACTAACGCCGTACCGGCCCTGCACGCGATATCAAGAGGCCGCCATAACGCCTCGAACGGAGGCAGCGCCGATCGCCCAGCAAAGGCCGGGGCGAAGCGGCCTCGCCGTCATGGCCCGGGTACGCTGTCAGGCGCCATTCAACGCTGGGCCAGCGCGAAATCCAGTCCGGCACACACCGCCGCCACTTGCGCGTCGTTGCATTCCTGCGGCGTGGTACGCGGGCTGTCCGGGTAGACCTCGGTGGTGGTCGCAAAGCGTGCATCGGTGAAGCCGGCGCAGGCACCGATCGAACGCGACTCGCCCCAGACCACGCCCTTGGACTGCAGCGGCATGCCGATCAGTTCGCCGTTGGCATCGGCCGGGGCGATATGGGTGACCTTCTCCACCGCTGCGATCAGCGCCTGCTGGAAGGCCGGCTGCGGGTCTTCGCTGTTGCCGATCACGTAGAAGCCATCGGGAATGATGTCTGGCACGAGAACCTTGCCGTCGCGTGCGCAGCGCGCGGGGTCGAACTCGTGCAGATCGCTGTCGGTGGTTTCGTGCAGGTCCAGGTGCACCAGCAGGGTGTCGCCGCGCGTGACCACCCACTGCATCAACGCACGTGCCTCTTCGATCAGGCCGCCCTCGCGGAAGCTGCGGTTGGGATCGATCGCGTCGGGATTCCAACGCTGGATGCGCTCATAGCCCCACGGGCTGACGCACGGCGCAACGACGAGGTTGATGCGGCCGGCGTAGGCTTCGGCGTTTTCGTCGAGGAACTGCAGCGCGCCATGCACGCCGCTGGTTTCATAGCCGTGCACGCCACCGGTGACCAGCGCGGTCGGCAGCGTGGCATCCCAGTCCTGGTTGACCACGGCAAACAGCGGGTAGTGATCGGGCGCGTAGTCGAGCTGGCCGTACTGGACCACCTCGAAGCGTTCGCCGAGGCGTTCGAGCGCGGCCACCACGTCATCGTGGTAGCTGCGCTGGCGCTGCTGTGCCGCCCGCCATTGCGCGCGCTCTGCGTCACCCCAGGGCTGGCCGGGGGTGCCGATCGGGTAGAAATGCGCGGTGGTCATCAAGCGGCTCCAAAGATCGAATACGGTGCAGCCGGCTATTCTATCCCTGTGCGCCCAGCGCCGCTTACCCGACCGGCCGCGGGCCAGGCTGCCCGGCGCCGCCAAGCTGGACGCTCAAGCCAACCCGGGCGAACCCGTGGCGCCGGCTCACCAGGCGGCGCGCAGCCCCAAGGAGGCAGTCCCTTCCCGATACCCCCCATCGCCGCGCTGCCAGCCCGCGTCGCCCCATGCGCTCCACCGCGACCCCAGGCGCGCCTGCGCACCGGCCGACGCCTCAACCCGGTCGCGCGGCACGCCACCGGCCACACGCTCGCCATCGAAGCGCAGGCGGTTGTCGCCGCTTTCGCGGATCCAGTCGACCGCCACGTATGGCTGCACGCGGTGGCGGCCGGCGGTGTTGGCATGACCGAACACCCGCACGCCCACCCGGCTGCTCAGGCCATCGGCCTCCGCGCCATCGATCACGGTGCCGTTGGTTTCGGTATGCGGGTCGGCGTCGAAGGCGGTATGGCGCAGTTGCACCTGCGGCTGCACGTACAGCGCGCGCGCGCCGCTGTCGACCAGTGCGAAGGCGTAACCGACCTCGACCGACGCCGCGGTGCCGCGGCTGTCGTAGCGCTCTTTGCGCAATGCCTCGCCCTGCACGCTGTTGTCGAAGCGTGCGTGCTGCAGCGCGGCGCCTGCGTACAGGCCACGGTCACTGCCCGCGGTCTGCCGCCACTGCCCGTATACGCCCACGACCTGGCCGCTGACCTTACCGTGGGCGCGGTAGGCGGTCAGGCGCGAGGTACTGGTGTTGGTGGCGCGCCCGCTGCCCACCATCACCCCCAGTTGGCCGCGACCGACCTGCCCCCAGTCCAGTACATCCGTGCCCACCTGGACCGCCGCGCCGTCCCCGCGCACATGCAATTGATCGGCAACGGCACCGTAGCGGGCGCGACTGCCGCTGACCATCGCCCATGCGCCGCGCTCGCTGCCGCCGCGCGCCGCATCACGATCCTGCGCCGTCGAAGCGAACATCTGTACTGCCGCGCGCTGGTTGGCCAGGTAAGCGCCGGGCTCCGGGCGAAGCACGGGCTGCGGTGCGGGACCGGTTTCCGGCTCCGGACGCAGCTCCGGTTCCAGCGTCTCGTCGATGCATTGCGGCAGGCCGGGGTCAGCCAGGCAAGGGTCCGGCGACGGCGCGGTGCAGCCATCCGCCATGGGATCGGTCGCGCACGGATCGGTCTCCGGCTGCAGTTCCGAGCGCAGGTACCAGTGGCCGTCGGCCGGATCGCTGTGGCTGCCCTTGAACAGGAAGTACTCGTACTGCCCACCGACGGCACGGCCGGCGAGGGTCAGCGCGGCGGCGGACTGCCCATCCACCCGGATCAGCTGGATGCCATCCACGGTCTGGCCGCCGCGGCCCCCTGCATTGTTGACCACGACCGCGCCACGCCCGGCGGTATCGCCCTTCACCCACAGATGGTCGGTCGGCGAGCCGTCATCACCCAGGCCGCTGTCGAACGCCAGGGTGCTGTCTTCGATCCGCAGATCACCGCGCACGATCAGGCGGTCGCCGACGCTGCCGGCACCCAGCGCAAGCACGCTGCCGTTGCGCAGGCTGAGCTGGTCCAGTTGCGACGGGCCCCAAGCATTCCAGCGGCTGCTGTCCAGCTGCACGGCCAGCGACGCGCCTTCGTCAGCCTGCACGCTGCCCTGCAGGCGCGAGCCGGTGGCGTGGATGTCGATGGCGGCGCCATTGCGCGCGTGCGCCAGGCCCATGCCGCCCGCCACCTGGACGTCGCTGTTGTCCAGTTGCACGTCCAGGCGCGCACCGTTGTCGGCCACCAGCGCCTGCGCGCCGCGGCCGATCAACGACGAATCGGTGGCAGTGACGCGGTTGATGCTATCGGCTTCGCCGGCAAACACCACCGCATCGCCCCCATCCAGCACGCTGCCGGCGCCAAGGTCCAGCGTGTTGTCCTGGCCGCGCAGGAACTGCACCGCGTGACTCTGCGCCGACCTCACGCCGGCGTGCTGCAGGCGCAGCCGCGCGCCGATGCCGACCGGCGTGCCGTTGTCCTGGTAGCCGGCCAGGATGCCGACGCTGCCAGCGCCGAAGGTGGTCACCGTGCTGTCGACCAGGGTAACGTCGGCGCGGTAAACCACGCCCGGTCTGCCGCTGGTGCTCCAGCGCATCGAACGCGCGTGGATACCGTGCGCGCCATCGCCGGTGGTCGTCACGCTGGACCCGTCGCGCATGGCGAGGATGCCGCCCATCATGCTGACACCCGCAGCGTTCTGCCCGGCCGTCGTGAACTGCGTGCCGGTCACGTCCACCGCATTGACCCCGGTCACCCCCATCGCGTGGGACTGCACGCCGGTCGTACTCACGGTGCTGCCCTGGACCGTGATCTGGCCGACCTTGTCCAACGCACCCGTGCTGCTGTCGAACGTTGTCGAACTGAACAACAGTCCGACCGCCTTGTCGCCACTGGTACGGAAATCCGAATCCACGATCACCGCGTCATAGACCACGCCATTGTTGTAGTACTCGGCGCCGTAGTACGACAACGCGCTCATTTCATCGCCGCGGGTGACCACCTCGGTGCGCTCCATCCGCAGGTTGCCACGATCAATGCGGACGGCTTCGCGGCCAGCGCCGCTGCCACTGGCGTGATTGATCACCCGGGAGTCGTAGATTTCCGCGTGGCCGTAGGTAACCGGCTGGATGAATTCCAGCTCGGCGTCACGAATGATCACGGTCTCGGCGGCGACGGCCGCCATCGGCGCCAGGGATACCGCAAGGGCGGCAGCGACGGCCAGGCACAACGTGTTGCCACGCAGGGAGGGAGCATTCATGGGAGGCATCCAGAAGAAGGAGAGCAGCGCCGCGCCACGAAGACATCGCGCGGTGCGATGCCCTGCGAAAGCGGCAACCGGGTATCACGGGCGGGCGAAGGGCGAGGAAACCGCACGCAATCGCATGTCGCGCCCGACCTCCTTTGTGGCGCATTGTCCGGATGTGCGTGCCGGGCCCAATGCAACTAGTACGAAATGCGCGGCGCGGCGTCGCCCGGTTCATTTGGCGTAAATGCCCACGAAAAAGGGGCCGGTCTCCCGGCCCCCTTCATCTTCTTCATCAGCGGAGGGTGATGTCCATGCCGACCCACGGCCGGCCGTCCCCCATCAAGCCGCCTGCACTTCTTCATAGCCATTGAAGCGCATGTCGCTGGTCGCCCTTCCCTGGGTGAGCGAGCGCAGCGCGGTGGTGTAACCGGCGAGCCGCGCCAGCGGCGCATAGCCCACCACCTCCACCTGCGCGCCATGGTCCTCGATCGAGGCCACCCGCCCGCTGCGCCGGTTGAGGTCGCCCACCACGTCGCCGACATTGCCCGACGGCGCGTGGATGGCCACTTCCATCACCGGTTCCAGCAGGCGGGTGCCTGCCGTGGCCAGTGCCGCCTTGAGCGCCTCGCTGCCGGCCCGGTGGAAGGCCATCTCCGAGGAGTCCTTGGCGTGGGTCTGGCCGTCGGTCAGCACCACCTCGATCCCGACCACCGGATGTCCACGCGGCCCTTCTTCCAGCGCCGCGCGCACGCCCTTCTCCACCGCCGCCACGAACGACTTCGGGATGACCCCACCGACCGTGCGGTCGATGAAGCGCACCGCGTCGTCGCCGGTGGGCGTCACATCCACCAGCACCCGGGCGTACTGGCCCTGGCCACCGGTCTGCTTGACGACCTTGCCTTCCACGCCCTGCACCGCCCGCGCCGGGGCTTCCTGGTAGGCCACGCGGGGCGCGCCCACCTTGACCGGCACGTTCCACTCGCTGCGCAGGCGCTCGACCATCACCTCCAGGTGCAGCTCGCCCATGCCCCAGATCAGGGTTTCCCCGGTCACCGCATCGGTAGCGACGCGGAACGAGGGGTCTTCCTGCGCCAGGCTAGACAGGCCCTGGCTCATCCGGATCAGGTCGGACGCCTTCTCCGCGCCCAGCCGCCACGCCAGCACCGCGTGCTGGGCATGGATGGTATCCAGCAGCAGCGGCGCAGATGGCGCGCTGAGCGTTTCACCGCTCACCGCATCCTTCCAGCCGATCACCGCCACGATGTCACCGGCAACCGCCTCGGTGATGTCGCGGGTCTGGTCGGCCTGCACCCGCACCAACCGACTGATGCGGCGGCCCTGTGCGTGCTGCGAGCTGGCCACCTGGTCGCCCACCTTCAAGGTGCCCGAGTACACCCGCACAAAACTCAATGCGGCATGGGCCTGGTGGGTGATCTTGAACAGCAGCGCGGCCAGCGGCCCGTTCGGGTCCGGCGGCAACCGCACCTCGCTCTCGCCACGCGTCGCCACCACCGCAGGACGGTCAAGCGGCGACGGCAGGAAGTCGACGATCGCATCCAGCAGCGTGTCGATGCCCTTGCTCTTGAACGCAGCGCCGGCCAGCACCGGCACGCCGGCGCCCGCCAGCGTGGCCCGGCGCAGCGCGGCGCGCAGCGCGGCATCGTCCACCACCGCACCCGCCAGCCAGGCATCGGCCAGGGTGTCGTCGTGATCGGCGACCGCCTCGATCAGGCGCAGGCGATGCGGCTGCCACCGCGCCTGCTGTTCGGCGGTCCAGTCGCTGCGGGTCGGGTTGCCGACGTCGTCCCATTCCACCACCTGCCGGGCGATGAAATCGACCCAGCCGTGGAAGTGGTTTTCATCGCCAAGCGGCCAGCCCACGGCCCACGGACGCGCCTGCAGCTTGTCCTGCAACTGGGCCAGCACGCGTTCGAACGAGGCGCCGATGCGGTCCATCTTGTTGACGTAGGCGATCAGCGGCACGCCATGCCGGCGGGCCTGGTGCCAGACGGTCTCGGACTGCGGCTGCACGCCATCGACGGCGGAGAACACCGCGACCGCGCCGTCGAGCACGCGCAGCGAGCGCTCCACTTCGATCGCGAAATCGATGTGCCCGGGGGTATCGATCAGGGTCAGCCGATGGTCCTCGCCGCCGCGCGGCGCCCAATGCGCCTGCACGGCCGCGGCGCCGATGGTGATGCCGCGCTCGCGTTCGATCGCCGAGAAGTCGGTGGTGGCCGCGCCATCATGGACTTCGCCGACGCGGCGGATCTCGCCGGTTTTCCACAGCAGGCGTTCGGTGAGGGTGGTCTTGCCGGCGTCGATGTGGGCGATGATGCCCAGGTTGCGCCAGTGGGAAAGGGTGTAAGTCGTGGTGTTCATGGTGATTGATCTCATCGCCAACATCGAGGAGCCGCACGCCGCCGTTGGCTAACGGGCGTGCGGCCAGGTTTGGGGCTCGGCGATCTGGTGCATGGCACGTTCTCCTTTGCATGGGTCATGAAGCGCTGAAACGAAAAGAGCGCCCGGTTGGGCGCTCTGTCTGGGGTCTTTCAGGGTGACCGGAAACCGGTCAACCGCCTGATGAGCCGCAGGGCAGACGCGCCCGTACCGCGCTTGCGCGGGTCTGGGTAAAAAACGTCAGGAGCGGCATCGAGGTCATGGCGGCGGAATCGGGTGGATGCGCGCATTCTAGACCTCGTCGCGGCATGCGCAAGCCTTTATTGCACTCATGCATGGAACGCTGAGGCGCCAGGTGGCGGATAGGCTCCAACCATGGTGCGCATTGCCGACGATACGTGTCCCGTATATGCGAATGGGTCGCAATTGCATAATGTGGCGAAATCCCTAGAATGCTCCGGGCAAACGTCGCCCCAGGCGACGCGAACGACGCGGGTCGCGGCTCCGGGCCGCCTTGCGCAAGCCAGTCCCCGCACCCCTTCCGTGCCTTCGAGTCATCCGTCATGCCCTTCCCCACCGAATCCTCCCGCCGGTTGCGCCCCAACCTGCTTGCCTTGGCCTGTGCGCTGGCCGCTGCCGGCGTGTTTCCCGCGCACGCGCAGACCGCGACCGATCTCGACGCGGTCAAGGTCAATGCCTACCGCGCCGCCAACAGCACCAGCGGTGCCACCAAGACCAGCACCAGCATTGCCGAGACGCCGCAGTCGGTGTCGGTGATCGAGCGTGCCGAACTGGATGCGCGTGGTGTGCAGTCGCTCAACGATGCGATGCGCTACGTGGCCGGGGTGAGCCTGGAAAGCAGCGGCATCGACAACCGCGTCGATGACTTCCGCATCCGCGGCTTCGATGCCGGCAGCTGGTCCAACAACGTCACCCTGGACGGCATGCGTGCGCCGCAGGGCAGCCAGTGGAACCGCAGCATGTTCGACAGCTGGAACCTGGAGCGCGTGGAGGTCCTCAAGGGGCCCTCGGCGGTGATGTACGGGCAGATCGCCCCCGGCGGCATGGTCAACCAGGTCAGCAAGACCCCCACGCCGGACCAGGCGCAGCAACTGCGCCTGGGCGTGGATGCCAATGGCCAGTACAGCGCCGCCTTCGACGTGGGCACCGGCACCGCCGACAACGACCACCTGTTCCGCCTGGTCGGCCTGTACCGCGATGGCGACACCCAGATCAAGCACACCCGGCAGACGCATGGGTTCCTGGCACCCAGCTACACCTGGCAGATCGCCGCGCGCACCCGCCTGACCCTGCTGGGCCTGTACCAGAAGGACGACGGCGGCTCGACGTACCAGTTCCTGCCGGCCGCCGGCACGCTCAACCCTACCCGCTACGGCTACATGAAGAACAGCACCTTCATCGGCGAGCCGGGCTGGAACACCTTCGACCGCACGTTGTGGACGGCCGGCTGGATGTTCGAGCACGCGTTCAACGACCACCTCACCTTTACCCAGAGCGCGCGCCGCACGCATGTGGATTCGCTGTACCGGGGCGTGGTCACCTTTGGCGCACTCAACGCCGATGGCCGCACCCAGAACCGTCGCGGCGTGATGGGCACCGGCGACTCGGACGGCGACACGTTCGATACCCGTGTGCAGGCCCGCTTCGCCACCGGTGCGGCAGACCACACCGTGCTGCTGGGCTGGGACTGGCAGCGTGCCGACTGGGAAGGCGTGCGCAGCGCGATGAGCAGCCCGCGCCCGATCGACATCTTCAACCCGGTGTACTCGACTTACGCGCCCACGCTGAGCACCGAAACGCCCACCGCCGGGGTCAACCGCCAGAGCGGCGTGTACCTGCAGGACCAGATCGCACTGGCAAACTGGCGCCTCACCCTGGGCGGGCGGTATGACTGGACCAAGGACGACAGCAGCAGCGCCAACCGCAATATCGCCACCGGCGTTTCCACGCCTGGCGGGCACAGCGTGATCAAGAGCGAGGCATTCACCGGTCGCGCCGGCCTGCTGTATGTGTTCGACAACGGCCTCACCCCGTACGTCAGCTATGCCGAGTCGTTCCAGCCCTCGACCAAGTCGCCGCTGGACAGCTTCACCCAGACCGCGTTCGAGCCGGTCACCGGATCGCAGTGGGAGGCGGGCCTGAAATATCAGCCGGCCGCCGTCGACGGCCTGGTTACGCTGGCCGTGTACGACCTGCGCCAGCAGAACATGATCGTCGACGATCCGGTGGCCAGCCACCGCAACTGCGGCGCCACCGGCACCGCCACCTGCTCGATCCAGGGCGATGAAGGGCGCGTGCGCGGCATCGAACTGGAGGGCCGGATCACTCCGATCGAGGGCTTCAGCCTGATCGGCGCGGCATCGCGGATGGACTCGGAGATGACCCGCTCGGCACCCTACAAGGGCAAGGCGCTGGCGATGGTGCCCGATTACAGCGCCTCGTTCTGGGCCGACTACACCTTCCAGTGCGGCGCACTGCGCGGCTTGAGCCTGGCCGCCGGCGCCCGCTACAACGGGGTCAGCTATGGCGACAGCGCCAACCTGTACCGGATCCCGTCCTACACCCTGTTCGACGCCGCCATCCGCTACGACCTCGGCCGCATCGGCGGCACCGACGTGCAGCTGGCGCTCAACGGCAGCAACCTGGCCGACAAGCGTTTTGCCTCGACCTGCACCGGCGTGTCGTCGTGCTACTACGGCAGCGGTCGCACGGTCATGGCGACGGCGAGGTTCGGCTGGTAACTCCGCCTCGGCGGGTCACCGGCAGCGCCGGGCGCTGGCTCACCTGTCATCGTGTGTGGAGCCGGCCGACGGTTGGCGTTTTCATGGCCTTGATCGGGAAGCGTGTGCAGCCGACCAACGGTCGGCTCTACGGACTTCGCTCCGGCACGTTACCCGTGCAGCCGACCAACGGTCGGCTCTACGGACTGCGCTTCGGCACGTTGCCTGTGCAGCCGACCAACGGTCGGCTCTACTGACTTCGCTTCGGTACGCTACCTGTGCAGCCGACCAACGGTCGGCTCTACGGACCTGCGCTTCGGCACGTTGCTTGTGCAGCCGACCAACGGTCGGCTCTACGGACTCCGCTTCGGCACGTTACCTGTGCAGCCGACCAACGGTCGGCTCTACTGACTGCGCTTCGGCACGTTACCTGTGCAGCCGACCAGCGGTCGGCTCTACTGACTTCGCTTCGGTACGTTACCTGTGCAGCCGACCAACGGTCGGCTCTACGGACTGCGCTTCGGTACGTTACCTGTGCAGCCGACCAACGGTCGGCTCTACGTTGGGTCGGCCACTACTACCAGGGGCACGCCGCGCTGCGGGTGGCGCAGCACGATCACCGGCTGCTGGTAGACACGGCCCAGGGTGGCTTCGGTCAGCACCTCGGCCGGCGTGCCGTCGGCCGCGATCCGGCCCTGCTCCAGCAGCACGATGCGGTCGGCGTGGCCGGCGGCCAGGTTGAGGTCGTGCAGGACCACGATCACGCAGGCACCCGCATCGGCCAGGCCGCGCACGGTGCGCAGCGTGCGCTCCTGGTGGCGCAGGTCCAGTGCGGCGGTCGGCTCATCCAGCAGCAACAGCGGGGTCTGCTGCGCCAGCACGCGCGCGAAGGTGGTGCGTGCCGATTCCCCGCCCGACAACTGCTGCACCTCGCGTTGGCGCAGTGCCTGCAGTTCCGCCGCGTCGATCGCCTGCTCCACCTGTGCGTCATCGCGTGCCGGATCCGGCGGATGCGGCAGCCGCCCCATGGCCACCACTTCTTCCACGCTGAAGGCGAAGCGCACGCCATGTTCCTGCGGCATCACCGCGCGCTCGCGCGCCAGCGGTCCGGCCCTGTAGCCGGCCAATGGCTGGCCCTGCAGCAGCACCTCGCCGGCATCGGCGGGCAGATCGCCGGACGCCACCGCCAGCAGGGTCGACTTGCCCGCCCCGTTCGGGCCGACCAGCGCGGTGACGGTGCCCGGCACGACGTCCAGGTCGATGCCGTGCAGGATCTCGCGCTGCTGGCGACGCACGGTCACCCCGCGCAGGCGCAACAAGGGACTCATGGGGTCTCCTTGCGGCGTTGCTGCAGCACCAGCCACAGGAAGAACGGCGCGCCCAGGGCCGCCGAGAACAGCCCCAGCGGAATCTCCGCCGGTGGATCGAGCGTGCGCGCGGCGGTATCGGCCACCACGATCAACACCGCACCGAGCACGCCGGACACCGGCAGCATCCAGCGATGTCCCGGGCCCACCAGCATGCGCGCCACGTGCGGCACCACCAGGCCCACGAACGCCACCGACCCGGCGAAGGCCACCGCGGCGCCGACCAGCAACGCACTGAACGCCACCAGGCGCCGCCGGGTGCGCGCCACGTCCAGCCCCAGGTGCTGGGCCTGGCGCTCCCCAAGCGCCAGCATGTCCAGTGGCGTGGCCAGGCGCTGCAATGCCAGCACGCCGATGGCGAACAACGGCGCCACCGCGGCGACGTCGCCCCAGCTGGCACGGGCCAGCGAGCCCATCTGCCAGAACACCAGCGACTGCAGTTCGCTCTCGCTGGCGATGTAGGTGAGGAAGCCGATCAGCGCCGAACAGAACGCGGCCATCGCGATCCCCACCAGCAGCAGCGTCGCGTTGCCGCTGCCCTTGCCCGGGCGCGCCAGCACGTAGGTCAGGCTGATCGCCAGCGCCCCGCCGACGAACGCGGCCACCGGCACGATCCAGCCGGCGGCGCCGGCCGCACCGAGCACGATCGCGGCCACCGCCCCCAACGCCGCGCCCTGGCTGACGCCCACGATGCCGGGGTCGGCCAGCGGATTGCCGAACAGGCCCTGCAGGCTGGCGCCGGCCATCGCCAGTGCCGCCCCCACCATGGCGCCCAGCAGCGCGCGCGGAATGCGCAATTGCCATACCACTGCCAGGTCGCGAGGGCTGACCGACTGCGGGTCGGCCAGCCCAAGCTTCACCGCGATCGCCTGCAGTACCTCCAGCGGCGGCAACCGCAACGGCCCCACCGCGAACGAGGCGAGCACCGCCAGCAGCAGGGCCGCTGCCGCCAGCATCAGCATGCCCCGCCCCCTGCGCCGCCGCCGATCCGCCGGACTCATGCCGGCGGCAGCGCCGCCAACGCCCTGGCCAGCGCCAGTGCGCCCACGCCGGAGCCGACGCTGGCGTACTTGAGCTGCACATCGGGCATTACCCAGACCCGGTTGGCCTGTCCGGCCGGGGTCTGCTTCAGCGTCGGATAGGCCTTCCACAGGCCATCGGCGCCACCGAACAACTGCAGGTCATGCTCGGTGACCAGGATTACCTGCGGTGCGGCAGCGACCACGCCCTCGTTGCTCAACGCGGAGTAGTTGGCCACGCCGGCTTCGGTGCCGATGTTGAGGCCCCCGGCCAGGGTGATCAGCTGGGCCGATGCACTGTCCGCGCCGGCCACCGTCGGCGCGCCGCCGGCCCCGGTGGCCGAGACATGGATCACCCGCGGGGCGTGCCCACTGGCCTTGCCGATCGCAGCGGCCTGGTCCAGCTGCTGCTGCACCTGGCCCGCCAACTGCTCGCCGGCGGCGGCAAGCCCGAGTGCGGCGGCGATCTTGCGCACCTTGTCCGGCGCCGGCTGCAGGTCGTCGACCACCACCGCAGGCTCACCGACCGCGCGCAGCTTCTGCGCCAGCTCGGTATGCCGGCGCAGGCTGTTGCCGAGGAACAGCGAGCCCTGCAGGCTCAGCACGCCTTCCACGCCCGTGGTGCGGTTGAACAGGAACTGGTGCGGCGCGGCGCGGCCGGACGCGGTGGTGGTGTTCTTCGGCGCGGCGAACACCTGCGCGCCCAGGCCGAGCGCATCGATCACCGCGATCACATCATCGCCGCCAACGATGATCCGACCGGTGTCGTCCACCTCCACCTCGGCGCCGTCGTCGGAGCGCACCTTGGCCGGCAGGACGGCCGCCTGGCCGGTCAGGCTCGGCAGCGCGCCACCGTCAAGCCGCGTCCAGCCGGCCGGCAGTGCGGGCGCGGCGTCGGCGCCCTTGCTGGCGGTCACCGCGGCCGTGCCAGCGTCGGCCGCCGGCGGCGGCGCCGTGCCTCCGCAGGCAGCCAGCAACAGGGCGGTGGCCAGCGGCAGCAGCCGCGCGCAATGGGTCATGTTCATCTCGTTGCTCCTTCGGCAGGACGGCACGCTGCCGCCCTGCCCTGTGGCTTATGGCTGGCGCAGTGCGATACGGGTGATGCGGTCGCCCTTGGCATCGTCGGTGCCACGCGATTTGTTCACCGCGAACACGTTGCCCTTGCCGTCCGCACGCACATGGTTGGGGAAGGTGCCGCCGTCGAGGTTGCCGACCACCTTGCCGCTGCGGTCGACCACGGTCACCGTGCCGGCACCGCGGCTGGTCACGTAGGCCAGTCCGGTCTTCGCGTCGAAGGCCACGTTGAGCGCGCCCGCACCCACCGCCACGTCGTGCAGCACCTTGCCGCTGGCGACATCGACGATGAGCAGGTTGTCGGTACCCTGCGAGGCCACGTACAGGTGGTTCTGCTGCGGGTCGTAAGCCACGCCGGACGCACTGATCGAATTACCCAGGTCGATCACCTTGTCGATCTTGCCGCTGGCCACGTCGATCACCGCTGCTTCCGGGGTGCCGATGCTGACCGTGAACAGCTTGCCGCTGGCCTCGTCGAGCACCAGGCTCATCGGAGTGAATTTTCCATCGTCCACGCCCGAGGCCAGCGTGATCGGCGCCAACGCCTTGAACGTCTTCGCATCGAACACCGACAGGTGGTCTTCGCCGGTGGCCGAGGCAAACACCTTGCCGCGCTTGGCATCGACCACCACGTCGCGGGCGTGCGGCACGGTCCCGACCGGGAACTGGCGCACCAGCGACAGGTCCGACTGGCGATACACCGCCACGCTGTCCTGGCGGGTGTTGGTCACCCACACGTTGCCGTTGACGTCGTCCACGCCCACGCCGTACACCGCGAATACGCTGCCCCCCTTGGCATCGGGCACCTGCGCCGGCGTGATCGCCTTGACCACCTTCAGGCTGCCGGGGTCCACCTTGAGCAGCTGCGACTGTGTCACCGGCGGACGGCCGACCGCGGAGGTCACGAACACCGCGTTGCTGGCCGCGCTGTAGGCCGACTGGTACAGGCCCTGCACCAGCTTGTTGGACTGGCTGGCAAACCGCTCCTGCCCCGACAACGGCAGCTGCGGCGACACCCGCAGCTTGAGCACGGTGGCAGCGGCCGGCTGGCTGGCACGCACGACCACCGGGTGGGTGCCCGGCACCGCGTCGGCGGGGATCTGCAGCTGGGTCTTGAAGTTGCCCTCGGCATCCACACTGAGCGGCTGCGCGTTGAGCACGGTCTCACCGCGCACCAGGCTGACCTGCTGGCCCGGCACGAAGCCGCGGCCGATCACCTCGGCATGGCTGCCGGGCACGACATTCTCGCCGCGCGAGACGACGGTGCCCTTGAACACACTGGCGGGCTGGTCGAACACCGGCTGGGCGTGGCTGGCCACGGCCAGCAGCAGGCCGGCGGCCAGGGTGGAGAGACGGAGTGAGGAATGGAACGACATGACAGGCTCCTTGCACGGGGTACCGCGCATCGCGCGGCGGTTCATCGATTGCCTGGGCCGGTGCGAGGGTGCACAGGGAGCCTGGGTAGCGGGTGCGCGGCACGGCGCGCGGTGGTTCAATGCGGCAATCAGGGCTGCGCCGGCGCAGCTTTGCTGCGGTCGTCCACGCCATACAGCGCGGCCAGCGTGGCCTGCAGCGAGGCCTGCAACATCGGGCCATGGCCGAGGCCGTCGAATTCGCGGTACTGCACCTCGAGCCCCGGCACCTTGGCCAGGCGCTGCGAGAGCTGCATGGCCGCATCCGGCGTGGCGCCGCCGATGCGGCGCAGGTGCGCGACCACGCGCGGATTGGTCAGGTCGCGCGTGCCGCGATCGCCGATGCGCTCGGCGCCGCCGAGCATCACCCACACATGGGCCTTCTGGCCATGCTGGTTGGCCAGGAACTGCTGCTCCATGTCGCCGAGCGGGGCACCCTGGCTCCACCACAACGACGGGCTTGCCGCGACGTAGTACTGGAACGCGGCCGGCCGGGTATACAGACTGCTGAGCACGAACAGCCCGCCCAGCGAATGCCCCCACAACGCCTGCCGCCCGCGATCGATATTGGCGCGCTTCTCCACTTCCGGCTTGATCCGGCGCTCGATCAGGTCCTGGAAGGCGAACGCACCGCCCCCGACCACGGCCGGCGTGCCGTTTTCGTCATCCGCCCGATCGATCCACGCGGTGTAGTCGGTGGTGCGCGCGGGCGAGTCGATCCGCAGGTCGTTGTCGTAACCGATGAATACCAGTACCGGCGCCGCCCTGGCCGCCAGCTGGGTGAGCAGCGGCTGGTCCATCACCAGTGCGGCCGCATTGCCATCGAGCATGTACAGCACCGGCGCGGGCGCCTTGCCAGCGCGCGCGGGAATGCCGATGTTGACCTGCCAGCGGCGTTGTCCGTCCGGGCTGTCCAGGGTGAAGCGCTCGAAGCGGTAGCTCTCGGCCTTCTGCTCGAAGATCGTATTGCTGACCCGTTGCTGCGGGTTGCGTTGCTGCGCGGACGCCGACGGCACGGCACAGGCCAGGCCGAACAGCAGGCCGGCGAGCGGCAACAGGGCGGGCAAGCGACGACCGCAGGCGGCGAAGGACAACGTCATGGGCACTCAGGGGCGGCGGCGGCAGGCCGCGCACCCGCTTCACATGGGGACGACGCAGTCTACCCCAAATGCGAATGCTTATCACATCGATCGGTGTGTCGACGTGTATCGTCCACGCCGTGTTTCACTCCGCGTTGCAGGCGCTCCGGCCTTCGCCCACCGTGGCAACCGCCTTGCCACCCGGCGCGCTCGGCAGCCAGCCACGCAGTGACATCGCCGCCGGCACCGATGCCGGCCGCTCGCCCTCGGCGATGACCAGCTCGCGCCAGGTCCCTACCGGCTCCAGCTCGGCCAACCGTGCCTGGCGGTCGTCGGCGGTGCTGAAGGTCGCGTCCGGATCGTCGGCAGCGGCGGTGGCACAATGCGACGTCTTGACCGCGCGCACCTGCAGGCCCTGCCCGGCGACGTGCCGGGTACTCACGGTGAACTGTTCGCGCCCGTAGGCCCAGGCGTTGCTGCCGGTGGACGCCACTGCCGCGTCCGAGGACGGCACCTGCAACGTTTCGCCGCCGATGCCCTGCACCATCGCAACGCCGGTCAACGTGCCCATGTACTGCATCATGCGCAGCGCCTGCAGGTCTTTCCCGGCCAGGCGCTTGTCGCTACCGGTTTCGCCGACGGGATTGATCCACCCCTGCTGCGAGCAGAGGATCAGCAGCACCGGCTGGCCCTCGCCCTCACCGACGCGCAGCAGCGTATCGCCGTTGGCGAACTGCTGCAGCTGGCCACGGAACACAGGCTTTCCATCGCTCCCGCCCTGCGTGAACGTCACGTTCGGGCTGCGCTCCAGCAATGGCTCGATGGCGCCGGGCGCGGCGCTGGCACCGGCACTGAACAACGCAATGGCCAACAGCGTGCAACGCGGGAACACAACAGACATACAGACAATCCTTTGCAATGGCATCGACGTGCGGCCGACGCGGAACGGGCGAGCATCATACGCCGGTACCGCACATGCGAAGGCCCGACCGAATGGCCGGGCCTTGGCACGATATTCAGCTGGCAGACGACTTATTCTTCCTCGTCCTGCCCGCCCTGCTGTGCAGTGCGCTCGCGCTTCTGGTCCTGGTCCTGTTGCTGCTGCTGGCCCTGGCGCTGCGGGTCGCGCTGCTGCTGTTGCTGGCCCTGCTGGCCCTGCTGGCCCGGATTCTTCTGGTCCTGCTGATTCTGTTGGTTCTGCTGCGGGTTCTGGTTGGTACCCATCTGTGCATCTCCGGAATGCGGCAACGAAATGATGCCGGTGGATGCACCCTAGACGCGATGAGGTTACCGGCGCGTGCGCTGCCTGCCATCATGCGTAGACGCCATCGACATCTCGGTAAACAATTCAGAACGCGGCCGCGAACGTCCACTCCGGTGTCACATGCGCACGGTGGCTACCGCGCGCGAGCCGCCGCCTGACATGCGCATGCACAGGTAGAGCCGAGCCATGCTCGGCTGCTCTAGCGTGACACGCTCCAGGCAGAGCCGAGCCATGCTCGGCTGCGTCGCGCACGCCGTGCGTCAGGCGCGCGCCACCATCGCGATGATGGTGTCCGCCAACTCCCGTTGCGCCTGCTGCGGCGTGATATCCCCGTTCACCGCCGCATACGAAAGGCCTTCGGCGGCGCCGAGCATGCCCCACAATCCCGCGGTCGGAAGCGCGCCGTCGCGCGCGAACGGGGCCAGCAGGGTGCGGCACTGCTCGATGAAGATCGCCTCGTACTCGCGCTTGATCCGCGCCAGTTCCGGCGAGCCGGCCAACGCTGCGATCACCCCGGGGATCTCACGCCCCTGGGTCTGCACGCAGGCCACGTAGGCCTGCGCGATCACCCCGGCCTTGTCCTGCAGCGTCGGGCCACTGGCGGCCAGCGCGGCGTCCATCACCACGCCTTGGCGCTGGTCGAAGTCCCGGTACAGCGCCGCCAACAACCCGGCCCGGGTCCCGAAATGGTCATACACCACCGGCTTGGTGACCCCGGCCTGTTCGGCCAGTCGACCCAGGCTCAGGGCCTCGGTGCCCTCCTCGCGGACCAGTTGCCAGGCCTGGGCAAGCAGTTGCTGCAGCCGGTCGGCGCGGCTGAGGCGTCGGCGTGGCGAGGGCACAGCGGCACTGGGCGAGCTTGACATGGCTATATACCAATCGTAACTTACGGGCCGTAACTTACCAAAAGTATACCGCCACCCGCCCCCAACGTCACCGGACAGCCCATGCATACCCTGATCGTCATTGCCCACCCCGACCCGACCTCCCTCACCCATGCCGTCGCCGCGGAAGTCAGCCGCGGCATCGCCGCCGACCCGGCCGCCAGCGTGGAACTGGCCGACCTCAGCGCGGAAGGCTTCGACCCGCGGTTCACCCGCGCCGACCTGGACGGCCACCACCGCCGGCAGCCCTTCCCCACCGATGTCCTCGCCGAGCAGGCGCGCCTGGATCGCGCCGACGCGGTGGTGCTGGTCTTTCCGGTGTACTGGTGGGCGATGCCGGCGCAGCTCAAGGGCTGGATCGACCGGGTGTTCTCCAATGGATGGGCGTATGACGATGCCGGCGACGGCGCTGTCCGCAAGAAGCTGGGGCGACTCAGGATGCACCTGCTCGGCCTGGGCGGCGCCGATGAACGCACCTGGAGCAAGCGTGGCTACGATGTGGCGATGAAGACCCAGATCGAGACCGGCATCTTCGACTACTGCGGCGCCCCGGTGGTCAGCGCGACCGTGCTGCTGGCGGTGGACGCAGGCGACGCGACGCCGCATCTGCAGGCCGGCTACGCACTGGGTCGGTCGATCGGGCAGGACGCGCGTTCCTGCTTGCCCCAGGAAGGTGCCGCTCCCATCTGAGGAGCGCCTGGTTGCAAAGGTCGTTGCGGAGTGAGCGCGAGCTACCCATGTTGACGGCAAGTGCCGCCGACACGTGGAGGTGGCGGGTGTCTGCGTTCGGGGTCACCGCGAGCGTCTGGGCTTCGTAGCAGCCGGTAGGCCCTCGGTGCACAATTTCCCCGGCCGCAGCCGGCCCCCTCCTTTTTTCTGCCCAGAGTCCTGCCGGCTACTGCTATGGCGCTCGCTTGCGGTAGAGGCTGAGAGCCGAGCGTTCTTCCAGGCGCTGGGTGGGAGAAGTGCCAAAAAAAACGCCCCGCGATGCGGGGCGCTTTGGTCCAGCGTGGTGCAATCGGTCAGACCGCCGGTGCGGCGGGGCCGAAGCGGTTGTCGCCCGGGGTGCCCGGCAGCACGTAGAACACCAGCAACACGATGCCCGCGAACGGGATCATCCCCAGCAGCATGAACCAGCCGGACTTGTCGGTGTCGTGCAGGCGGCGCACGGACACCGCGATAAACGGTACCAGCGTGGCCAGGATGAAGAGGATGACGATCGCGCCGAACAGCATCGTCAGCACGTCGCTCCCCATGGCCGCACCAATCCCCATGCCGATGTAGCCGACCACGGTGACCAGCATGACGAACAGGTAGAACATCCAGAATTCCTTGCGGCTGGCACGGCCGTCGAACTGGGCGTAACGGGTAAGCGGGATCAACATCGAATTCATGGGATTCACTTCATCCTGAAAGTGTAAAGACCTGCCTCTCCATGGCCGCGACTGCGGCCCATGTAGCAGGGCGGCGCGCAGGATAGCAGTTGTTCAGCCGTTTTTGATTGGCACTTCCGGTATTGACACGCTCACCCTTCCGCGGTGCGCCACGCCGCCACCTTGGTCCGCGTCTGTTCGAGCAATGCGTCCAGCGCCTTGCGGTCGTACACCTGCCCACGCAGTACCACCGTGTCGATCGCTCGCGTCGCGTTGATGTCCTGCAGCGGGTTGTTGTCCAGCAGCACCAGGTCGGCGGCCTTGCCGCTGGCGATGCCACCGTAGCGGTCCAGCGTGCCGAACCACGCCGGGCCCGCGCGCGTGGCCGCGGACAATGCCTGCGCCGGGGTCAGCCCCTCCTTGACGAACAGCGACAACTCGTCGTGCAGGCCGATGCCGGGGTAGTTGAACGAGTTGAGGAAGCCGGCATCGGTACCGGCCATGATCGTTACGCCGGCCTGTTGCAGCATCGGCAGCACCGCGGCGACCTGGTGGTATTCCTGGTGGCGCGCCTGGACCTGTGCCGGCGTCGCCTTCGCCGCACGTTCGACGCGCCAGGCGTAGGTGGCCTGCAGCTTCGGGCCGATATAGGCCAGGTACGGATCGTTGGCGTGGTCGTCCTGGTCGAGGAAATCCAGGATGCGGCCGCCGTTGAGCGTCGGGGTCACGAACACGCCCTTGGCGGCAAAGCCGCGGTAGGCCGCCATCGCCGTGTCATGATCGAAGCCGGCATCCAGGCGCCGATTGGCCTCGGCGCGATCGATGCGCCCGGCCGCGAAATCCGCGGCGATCGCCGCCTCGTCCTTGACCCCGGCCTTGTAGGCGTAGTCCAGGTGTTCGATGGAGCTGATCCCCGCGTCCACTGCCTGCTCTACGGTCAGCGCCATCGGGATGTGGCCGGAGGCGCGCAGGCCGTTGGCGCGCGCGCCACGCACTGCGGCCAGGAACAGCTCGGGGGTCAGCGTGCTGTCGGTGATCTTGACGAAATCCACCTGGTCCTGCTTCAGCCGCAGCAAGGCCGCATCGAGGTCGGCCTGGCTGCCCACTTCAAGGGTCCCCTTCCAGACCGGCTTGATGCCTTCGATCTTGGCGCCGGAGGTGAACAACTGCGGCCCTGCCAGGCGGCCGTCACGGATATCGCCGCGCCAGGCCAGCACCTGCGCCGGCAGATCGCCGGAGGCATCGCGGATCGTGGTGATGCCGTGGGCGATGTAGAGCGGCAGCAGCGCCTTGTTCTCCTCGATCAGCGCCGGGCCGCCGCCGAAGTGCACGTGCATGTCCCACAGCCCGGGGATCAGGTAGCGGCCCTTGGCCTCGACCTTGGTCGTGGCTGACCACTGCCGCGCAATGACGGTGTCATCCCCCACTGCCACGATGTCGGCGCCGCGCACCACGACACTCTGGTCGGGCAGCGTACGGGCGTGCTCCACGTCCACCACGGTGGCGTGGCGGATGATCAGGTCCGCCTGTTCGGCGGAGAATGCGGGGGCGGCCAGCAGCAACAGCGCGGGAACCAAGGCACACAGCGTGGTTTTCATGGGGCGGCAGGGAGGGAAGGAAGACGGGCCACCTTAAGACCGTGCCGCCTGCATGCACCAGTTAAATTTCGGCATGCGCCGCATGCACAAGGCAAATGCCCTGCCGCGCCGTCCGGCGTCGACAGGGCACGTCGCGTCGCCGGCGACTACACCTCGCCCTGCATGGCCGGGCGCGCCTGCAGCCTGCCCAGCCAGTCCTTCACCGCCGGATGGGCATCCACGTCCGCACCCACGTACACGCCATAGCCGACGACGGAGCCCACCACCAGGTCGACCAGCGAGTAAGCCTCCCCCAGCATCCAGCGTCGCTCGGCCAGGTGTACTTCCAGCAGATCCAGCAAGCCATCCACCCCGGCCAGTGCAGCCGCCGCATGCGCGTGGTTGCGCAGCGCCTCATCGGCGGTGGCCAGCGACAGCCGGCTCAGCAGCGCCGCATAGGTGACATAGGCCCAACTGGTCCAGGCCAGCGCCTGCAGCCGCGCCGGGCTGTCATCGGCCGGCCACAGCCCCTGCGCCACGCCGTAGCGCCCGCCCAGCCACTGCAGGATCGCCACACCCTCGAACAACGGCGTGCCGTCCACCACCAGACACGGCACCTTGCCGTTCGGATTGATCGCCAGGTATGCGGGCGTGCGCTGCTCGCCTGTGCGGATATCGATCCGCACCCGCTCATGCGGCACGGACAGTTCGGCCAGCGCGCAGGCGACCGGGGTGGCACTGGACATCGGGTGCCAATAGAAGACGAGGGACATCGGGTACTCCTTGAGGATGATGGTGCGGGAACGGTGCCGGCCTGCCAGGCTTGCACCCTGGATTCAGGCTAGCCACCATTGCGGACAGGTTCCGTCCTCGATCAACCGCCACACTGGGCCCATGCTGACCGCCTCCACCCGCCTGCTCGGCCTGCTGTCCCTGCTGCAATCGCGGCCGCACTGGGGTGGCAATGACCTGGCCGAGCGACTGCAGGTGCACCCGCGCACCCTGCGCCGCGACATCGATCGCCTGCGCCAGCTGGGCTACCCGATCCAGGCCAGCAGCGGCGTTGCCGGCGGCTATGCGTTCCGCGCCGGACGTGCACTGCCGCCCTTGCTGCTCGATGACGAGGAAGCCCTGGCGGCGGCCATCGCCTTGCGCACCGCCGTGACCGGCACCGTCAGTGGCATCGAGCAGACCGCGATCACCGCACTGGTCAAGCTGGAACAGGTGATGCCGCCGCGCCTGCGCAAGCGCCTGGACGCACTGCGCTCGACCATCCTGCCGCTGGACCAGTCGGGGCCGGTAGTCGACGCCGGCCTGCTGGCCACCCTGGCCGGCGCATGCCGCGACCAGTTGCAGCTCGACGTCCACTATGCCGACCGACACAACCAACCCAGCCATCGCCGGCTCGAGCCACAGGGCGTGGTGCATGCCGACCGGCGCTGGTACCTGGTCGCCTGGTGCACCGCGCGCAGCGATTGGCGCACGTTCCGCATCGACCGCATCGTGGCCGCGCCGGTGGTCGGCGCCCACTTCAGCCCGCGCCCGCCGCCGGGCAACGGCGACCTGCGCGAGTGGGTCGCGCGCTCGCTGGCGCTCGGCCAGTACAGCGAACAGGCCCGGGTGATCCTGCATGCACCGCTGGCCAGCATGCAGCGCCAGATCCCGGCCTCGGCCGGGGCCCTGGAGGCGGTGGACGCGGAACGCTGCCTGCTGGTCTGCGGCGCCGGCGCGCTCGGCTCACTCGTGTACTGGCTGATGGCGATGGAGCTGGAATTCGAGGTCCTCGGCCCACCCGCCCTGCAGCAGAAGCTGCGTGACGCCGGCGAGCGGGTTGCACGTGGGCTGGCCCGCGCCACACCCGCGCCTGCGCCCGGCACGTGACCGGGCGCGGCGGTTTGCCGGGCCCGGGGCCGCGTGCAAGACTTCAACCCCATGCCGAACGTGGATGGCAGCGTGGCCGCCAGTGAAAAACCCAATCGCAGCCTGTTCGACCTCGACCTGCTGCGCGCGATCGTGACGGTCGCCGACTGTGGCAGCTTCACCACGGCTGCCGCGCGCCTGCATTCCACCCAGTCCACGATCAGCCAGAAGATCCGTCGCCTGGAAGACATGGCCGGGCACCCGCTGCTGGTGCGCGGCAATCGCGATGTGCACCCCACCGACGCCGGGCAGACCCTGCTCGGCCACGCCCGGCAGATGCTGGCGTTGAACGAACAGATGCTGCAGGCACTGGCCGGCGCCACGGTGGCGGTGACGGTGCGGCTGGGCGTGCCGGAGGATTTCGTCAACGCGCGCACCACCCAGTTGCTGGGCCGCTTCAACCGCCGCCACCCGCAGGTGAAGCTGGAGGTCACCAGCGGGCTCAGCCGCGACCTGGCCAACGGCTACGACCACGGCGAACTGGACCTGGTCCTGATCAAGCAACGCCGCAACAGCCGCGAAGCCACCGCCTGCTGGCCCGAGCCGATGCGCTGGGTGGACAGCGCCCGCACCCCGTGCATCGCACTGGACCCGATCCCGCTGGTGACCTTCCCGCTCCGCGGCCTGTATCGGGACGACCTGATCGCCGCGGTCGAAGCCATGGGCCGGCGTTGGCGGATCAGCTTCACCAGCTCCAGCCTGAGCGGCATCCAGGGCGCGGTCGCCGACGGCATGGGCATCAGCCTGCTGCCGGCCCGCGCCATGACACGCGAGCATCGCGCACTGAATCGCCGGCACGGCCTGCCGCCGATGGACGGCATGGAGATCGCCCTGCTGCATCGCCCCGGTGCCGACCCCCTGGTGCGCGAGCTGGCCGGCCGTTTCGCCCGACTGCTCGATCGCGAGCACCGCTGACGCCGCGTGCCAACGGCCCGGATAGTGACGAGGCTCGCGTACCACTGCTAGGAATCGTCGTAAATTCGGGTGTAAGCGACATTGCTGCACATCCAACCGGGGAGAATCTCCCAACACTTCCTATCGCGTAGCCCCCTTTGTCCAACAGCAAACAGATCCCATGAGCGGACAGGCCACCCCCTGCACCCTGAAGATCGCGCTGCTCGACGACCACGATGTTGTCCGGCACGGCAGCTTCGTCCACCTGTCCTGCGATCCGCGCTTCGACGTGGTCGGCAGCCATGCCCACAGCCGCGAACTGTTCGACACACTGTCATCCACGCACGTGGATGTGGCCGTCGTCGATTACGCGCTGTCCATCGACGACCTGCCCGGCCTGGAGCTGCTGCCGCTGCTGCGCACGCAGTTTCCCTGGGTCCGCCTGCTGCTGTTCACAGCGCACTGCAGCCAGGTGCTGCTGTCGCGCCTGATGGATGCGGGCGCCAGCGGCGTGGTCAGCAAGACCGAGCGCCTGGATGCGCTGGCCGTTGCCGTCGTGCATGTCGCGGCCGGGCTGTGCCGGCTGCCGGACGGCTTTGCCAGCGACATGGATGCCCTGGCGCTGTCCCGCAGCGAGCGCGAAGTCCTGCGGTTGTGCCTGGCCGGAATGAGCGTCACCGAGATCGCCCACCACCGGCACCGCAGCATCAAGACGGTCAGCACGCAGAAGCACACCGCCTTCCGCAAACTCGGCCTGCGCACCGACGGCGAGCTGTACATGCTGCGCCACCAACTGGCGCCGCTATGAGCCGGGCCCGGGACCGCGCATTGGCGGCAGCGCTGGCGGCGGTCGTGGCCACGCCTGCGGACGCCGTGGCCGCCGCCCGCACCGTGCACGTCGCCCTGGACCCGGGCCAGCACCGGGCACTCGCCGCCAGCGCGCTGCCGTCGCGCCAGGCCAGCCTGGCGCACGGGTATGCATCCCTGATCGGCACCCATAGCGGCGTGCGTTTCGACGCGCACGAAGTGCCCTCGCACCAGGCGGCGTTGCGCGCGGTGTGCGACCGGCGCGCCGACCTCATGCTCATGCTTGGGCCCCTGGAAGAGGCGCCGTGCGCACTGGCATCGTCGGTGGCGTACTACCGCGGCGAGACCCTGCTTGCCAGCCGGCACGCCAACCGCGCCAGGCTGTCACTCACCGACACGCGCCCGCACCGGATTGCCGTGGTCCGGGGCAGCCGCTATCCCAGCTGGTTGCGCCGGCATTACCCGCACCTGCAGGTAGTGCCCGCCCCCGACCTGCCGGGCGCGCTGGCCGCGGTCGAGGCCGGCATCGCCGACGCGGCACTGGGCCTGGACGTGCTGATTCGACCGCTGGTCCGGCGTGACTTCGCCGACAGCCTGCAGCTGCAGAGCGCGCCGGCCGACCTGCCCGCCGATGTCTTCCTGGTCGCCCGTGCGGCCGACCAGGCCCTGCTGCACGACATCGACACGGCGATGCGGGCGATCACCCCTCGGCAACACGCCCAGGTGCTCACGGAGGTGGCCGCCCACCGTCCATTCGACCCGCCCTCGCCCGCCGCACTCATGCGTCACTTCCGCTGGGAATTGGCGGCCGCCTGCGCGGCGTTGGCGGCACTGCTGGTGCTTGGCGCCTGGCTGGCGCGCGCCCACCGGGCGGCCCAACGCAGCGAGCAGCGCCAGGCGCGCTTCATCGGGGTGATGAGCCACGAGGTGCGCAACGCCGCCCAGGCGCTGGTCGCCTCGGTGGACCTGCTCGGGCAATCGCACCTGGACCAGGGCCAGCGCCAACTGGTGGACGCCGCGCGCGCCGCCGGCGTCGGCCTGCGCCAGCTGCTGGGGCATGCGCTGGATTACTCGCGCATGGCCGCCGGCCACTTCCAGCCGGTCCTGGACTGGCACGACGTGGCGGACCTGGCGCAGGAGTGCATCGCCGCACTGCACCCGGCGGCCCACGCCAAAGGCCTGGTGCTCTGCCTGCACGCGCCACCCGCGCCGCTGCCCAGGCTGCGTACCGATGCCGCCGCCCTGCGCCAGATCCTCAACAACCTGCTGGGCAACGCGCTCAAGTTCACCGCCAGCGGGCGCATCGATGTGACCGTATCGCTGCACCCGCAGGCGCACGGCGAGCAGCTGTGCCTGACGGTCAGCGATACCGGCATCGGCATTCCCCTCGAGCGCCAGGCCGGTGTGTTCAAGCCGTTCGCGCAGGCCCACGACACCCAGTCACAGGTCCTCGGCGGCGCCGGCCTGGGCCTGTCGATCTGCCACGACCTGGTGCAGGCCCTGCACGGCCGCATCCACCTGTGCAGCGCACCGGGCCGTGGCAGCCGCTTCGAGGTCATCCTGCCGGTGGTGAGCGAGCCTGCGACCACCCCGACGGCGCCCCGCCCGCTGGCGGGCTACGCGGTTCTGCTGGTGGAAGACCATGCGCTGAACCGCGCTTTCGTGGCACGTCGGCTGGAAGCGCTCGGCGCTGCCGTGCACGCCTGTCGCGATGCGGCCGGCGCCCTGCAGCGCCAGGCCGCCGCACCGGCACGACTTGTATTGATCGACTGCAGCCTGCCGCAGGTGAGTGGCTACGAGCTGGCACAGGCGCTGCGCCGACTGGAAGCCGCACAAGCGCAGCCGCCCGCACTGCTGGTGGCCTTGTCGGCGGCCACCTCCCCTACCCATGTGCAGCGCTGCCACGCCAGCGGCATGGACGCGGTGTTGTGCAAGCCACTGGATGAGCGGCAGCTGCTCGCCGCCTTGGGGCTGGACCATCCCGACGCCGCCATCGCCGCGCCTGCGATGGCCCGCAGCGATCCGTTGTTTCCCCCGTTGCTGCAGTCGCTCGGCGACGAGTTGTCGGCGATGCAGCGGGCATGCGCCCATCGGCAGGCCGGGCTCATCCGCCACCATGCCCATCGCATGGCCGGCGCCTTGCGCATGCTGGGCCAGGAGGACCTGGCCGACACCGCTGCCGACCTGCAGGAGCTGGGCCTGGCGTCGGCGGCCAGCTGGGCCGAGGCCGACCGCCTGCTGGCCTACCTGCAGGACGCCGTGCCGCAGATCGAAGCAGGGACTACTTGAGCTGCAGCGGGTAGCGCTGCCACAGCACGTGCACCAGGAAGCCGGTCAACTCCGGGTCCTTGCTGCTGATCGCCGCGCGGATCTTGTCCAGCAGCACCATGTCGCTGCAGGTGCGCACATCGGCATGCCCGGCTTGCCCGGCGCGGCGCGCACGATAGCGGGCCGCACGCTGCGCGTCGGTCATGGCGTAGCCGAACGTGGGCGGACGACCGCGCTTGCGCGGCAGCGTCAGCTCCAGGGTGCCGGGGTCTTGTTCATCGCGCATGACGGACGAGGATGCGAACGGGGGCGCGCACGATATCGTGAGACATCACTTTAATCCAGCGTTTTCAGCGCTTTTTCTGCATCCCGTTGCGGTAGCAGCGCCGACGCCGGCTCAGCGCCAGCCCTCGGCCACCCGTGCGCCGGCCCATACCAGCACCATCCCGCCCACCAGGCTGATGCCCAGGTACAGCGGCATCATCAGGCCGCGCTCGGCACGCGCGAAGACCAGCGTCTCCAGCATCATCGAAGAGAACGTGGTGAGCCCGCCGATGATCCCCACGATGAGGAAGGCGCGCCAATACAGTGCGGCGCTGCCGCGGCTCTGCAGCCAGACCATCACGTACCCGGCGGCGAAGGCGCCGACCAGGTTCACCGTCAAGGTGCCCCACGGAAAGCCGGTGCCGAACTGGCGCAGCATCGCATCGCCCACCATGAAGCGCAGCGCCGCGCCCAGCGCGCCACCGGCCA
Organism: Stenotrophomonas sp. Steno-Z1; assembly: GCF_056393175.1. Lineage (NCBI taxonomy): Bacteria > Pseudomonadati > Pseudomonadota > Gammaproteobacteria > Lysobacterales > Lysobacteraceae > Stenotrophomonas > Stenotrophomonas sp. Steno-Z1. The sequence continues at coordinate 1,459,010 of NZ_JBWJPB010000001.1, forward strand.
TGACCAGGCCCAGCTGTTGCCACCACACACTGAAGCCGCCCATCACTGCCCACCCTTTTCGGCCCGCGCCTGTTCACGCGCCGCGCGCAGCCGATCCAGCTTTTCCTTCAGCTTGATCTCCAGCCCACGCGGTACCGGCTCGTAATACACGCGCTCGCCCATCGCATCGGGGAAGCCGGTCTGGTCCAGCGCGATGCCGCCGTCGGCATCGTGGTCGTACTGGTAGGTCTTGCCGTACCCCAGCTCCTTCATCAGCTTGGTCGGCGCGTTGCGCAGGTGCAGCGGCACCTCCTGCGTGCCGGTCTCGCGCACTTCCTGCCTGGCCTTATTGAACGCGGCGTAGCCGGCATTCGATTTGGCGGTACTGGCCAGGTACAGCACCAACTGCGCGAACGCGAGCTCGCCTTCCGGGCTGCCGAGACGCTCGTAGATGTCCCAGGCTTCCAGCGCCATCGACTGCGCGCGCGGATCGGCCAGCCCGATGTCTTCGATCGCCATGCGGGTGAGCCGTCGCGCCAGGTAGGACGGATCGCAACCGCCATCAAGCATGCGGGTCAGCCAATACAGCGCGGCATCCGGGTTGGAGCTGCGCACCGACTTGTGCAACGCCGAAATCTGGTCGTAGAACTGCTCGCCACCCTTGTCGAAGCGCCGGGTGCGGTCGGCCAGCACCTGCAGCAGCATCTCCGGACTGATCCGGCCCCCATCCCCGCCCGCCAGTTCGGCGGCGATCTCCAGCAGGGTCAGGGCACGGCGCACATCGCCGTCGGCGGCGGTGGCGATTTCCAGCAGCGATTCGGGGGCAACCTGCAGGGCTTCGCTGCCCAGGCCGCGTTCGCCGTCCTGCAGCGCGCGCTCCAGCGCCTCCACGATGTCGGCCGGCGACACCGATTCGAGCACATGCACGCGGCAGCGTGACAACAGCGCCGAGTTCAGTTCGAACGAGGGGTTTTCGGTGGTGGCGCCCACGAACACGATGGTGCCGCGTTCGATATGCGGCAGGAACGCATCCTGCTGCGCCTTGTTGAACCGGTGCACCTCATCGACGAACAGCACGGTGCGGCGGCCGTCGGCGAAGCGCTGGGCCGCCTCGGCCAGCACCTGGCGCACCTCCGGCAGACCGGACAGCACCGCGGAGATCGCGCGGAACTCGGCATCGGCGTAGTGCGCCAGCAGCAGCGCCAGCGTGGTCTTGCCACAGCCCGGCGGCCCCCACAGGATCATCGAGTGCACGTGCCCGGATTCGACCGCGCGGCGCAGCGCGCTGCCCGGGGCGAGCAGGCGTTTCTGCCCCACCATCTCGTCCAGGGTCTGCGGTCGCATCCGCTCGGCGAGCGGACGCATGTTGTCCCGATCCACGGTCAGGAGATCGGGGCCGTTGAATGTCGTTCGGTTTCTGGCCACCCGCGTATTCTATCGCGAGCGCGCGTGAACCCACGTCGGATCGGCACCGGTAGAGCCACCCCATGGGTGGCTGCTCTGCGTGCGGCGCACGGGATATCAGGAAGGCCCCGGCCAGGCATGGCCTGGCTCTACCCCCCTCCCGTCTCACTGGCCCGGGGCTACGGTCACCCGTCCCGGCTTATTCGCCGATGACGTCGGTGCCCTTGGGCGGTGCGAAGCTGAAGGTGCCGGCGGCAAAGCCCGGGTTGCGCTTCCAGCCGGTGAAGTTGATCACCGTGCGCTGACCCACCGCGTCCACCACTTCCATCCGCGCCAGGCCCTGCGCATTGAAGCCCAGCGCGGCGTACTGGAAGGCGGTGTCGGTCTCGCGCTTGGGGCTCAGCGACAACCACTGCAGGCCATCGCGGGCCGCCGCTTCTTCGCTCACGTCGTACTGCTTGTCCAGCAATGCCGGATTGATCAGCGCGGTCAGCGGACTGTTCTGTTCCTCGGCGCCCTGCGGGCGCACGGTGGCCTGCTCCAGATCCTTCTCATACACCCAGACCTTCTTGCCGTCGGCGACGATCAGCTGCTCGTGCGGCTTGATGTATTCCCAGCGGAACAGGCGCGGCGCCGACAGCGCGACGCGGCCGCTGGTGTTCTCCTTGACCTTGCCCTTGCTGTCGAACACCTGCTGGCTGAACTGCCCATCGAGCCCCTTCAGGCCCTGGGTGAAGCGGTTGAGTTCATCGCGGGCGCCGGCCCAGGCCGAGGCCGACCCGACACTGGCCACGACCAGGGTGGCGGCAACCAGATAGCGGCGGAAAGGGGTGTGCATGGGCGTATCCAGACAAAATGGGAAGGATGGCGGCAGTGTGCCCATTTAAACCTGAATGGGCGATCAGGGGCAGTCCGCACGGGGTGGCACGGGCACGCTACGCCCGCGGCGGCCCCTCAGGGGTTGGCCTGGACGGTCTTCAGGTCGCCGTACACCACCTGGCCGCGGAAACCACGCCGCACCTGCTGGTACAGCGCGCGGAACGCCGGGTAATCCTGCGGTTGGCACAACGCCTGCGCGCCGCGCACCGCGCGTTGGTGCAGGCGATGGTGGGCGATGATGGTCTGGCCCTGGCGGCTCCAGTCCAGGGTGTACTCACCGGCGGCGTTGCTGAACTGCTGGCCGCGCGGAATCGCCACGATCGGCACCCCGGCCGGGAACTGCAGGCGATAGGTTTCCTCGCGCAGGCTGTCGGTGCAGTAGAACGGCGCGTCGTTCTGCGGCGCCGAGGTGGTCGCGTAGATGCCACGCACCGACTCGGCACCCGGCGCGTCCGGCAGCGGCATGCCGCCCACCACGCCAAAGTCCGCGTAATCGCTGGCGTGGAAGTCGTAGCGATAGTTGAACGGCTGCGCCAGGTCCTGCGGGTCGCCAAGCAGGGTGAGCGCGCCGGTTCCGTCGAAGCCGGAGGACGCCATGATCGACTCCTCCACCCGCGCGCGGTTCTGCGCGTTGAGCCGTGCAAACGAGCCCCGCATGCCGATTTCGGTGACCCCGCTGGGCTGCTGCACGGTCTGCCCGGTCAGGTTGCCGAGCGCATCCAAGCGGAAATCGACCTGCAGGCCATTGCCATTGCGCGTGGCGTCGTTGTCGGGCGTGCGCGACAGCGTGGCCGTGCGGGTCAGCAGCACCGGCGCGCCGAGGTCAGCGTCGGGCAACTGGCCAAAGCGCGCATAGGGGCTGGTCGAGTCCAGGAACAGGTCGAACTCGGGGATGTAGGTGATGGCGTGGTTGAAGCGGCCCAGCAGCGGAATCGCCGGCAGGCTCGGCCCGCCACCCGCGCCGATCAGCACCGCGCTGCTCTGGATGCCGCGCGCGGCCAGCAGCGCCTCCAGGATCACCACGTGGTCCTTGCAGTCGCCGTAATGGTTGTCGAGGATGCTCTGTGCCGGATTCGGCTCCAGCCCGCCATTGCCCAGGTACACCGCCACATAGCGGATGTTCTGCGCCACCCAGCGATACAGCACCGCCGCCTGCTCGCGGCGGTCGTCGATGCCGGCGGTCAACTGGTCGGCCAGCGCCTGGATGCCGGGTGTCACCTGCGCGGCCTGCCCACCCTTGAGCTGGTACGCGCGCGCCACCTGCGACCAGTCGCGGTAGGTGCTGGCCATGATCGTCGGGCTGAATTCCCAGGGCGCGGCCGACCAGTTCTGCGACTGCATCGGGGTGCCGCGCTGGTAGCGCCAGGCCCAGCTGGCCTGGCCGTCACGGATCGTCGGCCGGTCGCTGCCCTGTACCCCGCGCTGCTGCACGAACATCGGCAAACTGGCCGGTGCGGTCAGGGTCACGCGCGCGTCGTCGTACTGGGTGAACACGCTGAAGGTTTCCCACAGGCCGAAGTAGCCCGGGAAATACGGCGTGTTCTGCGTGCGGCGGGTGGTGTAGACCACGCGCGTGCCCGGCGCCAGGTTGGGGAACACCACTACCCGCACCTTGCGGTCGGCGTACATCGCCGCCGACGCGCTGGAGTAGCTTTCCTGGGTGTAGATGCGGTCGGCCGGCACGTCGCGGCGCTGGCCGTCGGCGGTCAGCGTGTAGGCGGCCAGGACCTCCAGCGTTTCCATCTTCTCGCTATAGCTCAGCCGCACCTGGCTGAACTGCTCGACCGCGGCCTTGGTCTTGAGCAGGATTTCGTACTCTTCGGTCTGGGTGTTGCCGGCATCTGCGCCCACGGCATAGTCGGCGCGGTAGCGCACGAAACTGAAATTGTTGCTGGCCTGCGCGTCGCTGGCGATCGATGGGCCGGGCGTCGCGGGCGGCGCCGCCGCAGGCGTCGCCTCGGCATGCGCCACGACCGGGGCAACCCCCAGTACGCCCCACAGCATCCAGACCATCGGCTTCATTGCAGGTTCCTTGTACGGGGCGATGCCCATGGCCTGGCGGCGCGGCGTTACTTCGGCGGCGGCGGCGCCAGCACGCTGCGGTCGCCGTTGTGTTCGGGCGGACTGACCACCCCGGCCATTTCCATCGCCTCGATCAGGCGCGCGGCACGGTTGTAGCCGATCTTCAGCCGGCGCTGCACGCCGGAGATCGAGGCGCGGCGGGTCTCGGTGACGATGCGCAGGGCCTCGTCGTACAGCGGGTCGGACTCGTCACCGCTGCTGCTGCTCGCCTCGGGCAGGCCACCGGCACCCACCACCACGCCGTCGCCCATCATCTGCACCTCGTCGAGGACGCCGCTGATGTAATCGGCCGGACCACTGGCCTTGAGGTGCTCGACCACGCGATGCACTTCCTCGTCGGACACGAACGCACCGTGCACGCGGTCCGGCAGCGCGGTACCCGGTGGCAGGTACAGCATGTCGCCGTGACCCAGCAGGGTCTCCGCACCGGACTGGTCCAGGATGGTGCGCGAATCGATCTTGGAACTGACCTGGAAGCCGATGCGGGTGGGGATGTTGGCCTTGATCAGACCGGTGATCACATCCACCGACGGGCGCTGCGTGGCCAGGATCAGGTGGATGCCGGCCGCACGCGCCTTCTGCGCCAGGCGCGCGATGAGTTCTTCGACCTTCTTGCCGACGATCATCATCATGTCGGCGAATTCGTCGATGAAGATCACGATGAACGGCAGCGTCTCCAGCGGACGCGGGGCTTCGCCCAGCTCCGGGTTCGGCTTGAACAGCGGGTCCATCATCGGCTGGCCGGCGTCCTCGGCATCCTTGACCTTCTTGTTGAAGCCGGCCAGGTTGCGCACGCCCACCGCGCTCATCAGCTTGTAGCGGCGCTCCATTTCGGCCACGCACCAGCGCAGGCCATTGGCGGCCTCCTTCATGTCGGTCACCACCGGTGCCAACAGGTGCGGGATGCCTTGGTAGACGCTCAGTTCGAGCATCTTCGGGTCGATCATCAGCATCCGCAGGTCTTTCGGCGAGGCCTTGTAGAGCAGGCTGAGCACCATGGCGTTGACCGCCACCGACTTGCCCGAACCGGTGGTGCCGGCCACCAGCAGGTGCGGCATGCGCGCCAGGTCGGCCACGGTCGGGCGGCCGGCGATGTCCTTGCCCAGCGCCAGGGTCAGCGGGCTGGCCGACTTGTCGTACTCCTTGGAGCGCAGCAGTTCGGACAGGTAGATCATTTCGCGGGTGACGTTGGGGATTTCCAGGCCCACCACCGACTTGCCCGGGATCACGTCGACCACGCGCACCGACTTGACCGACAGGCCGCGGGCGATGTCCTTGTCCAGCGAGCTGATCTGGCTGACCTTGATGCCCGGCGCCGGCTCGATCTCGAAGCGGGTGATCACCGGGCCCGGATAGGCACCGACCACCTGGGCCTCGATACGGAAGTCCTTGAGCTTGAACTCGATCTGCCGCGACAGCGTTTCCAGCGTGTCTTCGTCGTAGCCCTTGGGCTGCGGCTTGGGATCGTCCAGCAGCGCCAGCGGCGGCAGGTCCGAGCCGTCACCGTTGACCCCGCGGAACATCGGAATCTGGGTCTCGCGCTTGGCCCGGTCGCTCTTCTCCAGCACCGGCTCCGGGCGCGGCTCGATCTTGACCGGCTCGCGCTTGGCGCGGACCTCGGCATCGACCTTGCGCACTTCCTGACGCTCCTCGCGCAGGGCGCGGGTCTGCTGCCATTCGGTGGCCTGTTCCTTTTTCTTGTTGAACAGCGGCGGCAGCGCCAGCACCCAGCGGCCGATCTTCTCCATCACCACGAACCAGGAGATGCCGGTGGCCAGGGTGATCGAGGCCAGCAGCAGCACCAGCACGAACAGGTTGGCGCCCAACGCGCCGAAGCCGGCACTCAGGGAATTGCCGACCAGCCGGCCGAGGATGCCGCCGGCATGGGCGACGTCACCGGTGAACAGGCGCACGTGCAGGAAGCCGGTGCCGGCGATCAGGAAGCCGACCAGGCCGACCAGGCGCAGCGCCGGGTCGAGGTCATGCCCGCCCTTGCTCTCGCGCTTGAGCCCGAACATGGCGATCCAGGCCAGCGCGCCGAGCACGATCGGCAGCACGAAGGCGATGTAGCCGAACAGCTGCAGCAGCACGTCGGCGATCCAGGCGCCGACACGGCCCCCCATGTTGTGGATGGGCGCGACCACGCTGCCGGTATGCGACCAGCCCGGATCGGACGCCGAATAGGTGAACAGACTGGCCACCAGATACAGCAACGCCGGGGCGATCGCGATCAGGCCGAGGTCGCGCCACAGTCGCTGACGGCCCGAATTGTCGGCAGGCGCAGGCGCCGCCGCAGCCTTGCGCGACGGTTTGCTGTCGGGAGACTTGGATCGTTCCGGGAGCTGCTTCGCCACCTTAGACCACACCTTGGGAATGCACTGTTAGTGCTTGATAATAAACGACTGGGCCGCGCTTTTCAGTGCCGACAGCTGGACAATTCAGTTGCCGCCGTCAAATCGATGGCGCGGGGCCCGGTCATGGCCCTTGCGGACCGCCCCGTTCCACCGGCCGCCTTGAATCGCCCCGCCCCTGCCGCCACTCTATGACCTGTCTTGGACGTCACGCAATCACCGCCGGCGCCCCGCCCCACCCCTCTTACGCGAGTCTACATGAGCCATTCCCTGCCCTCCCGCCACCAGAAGCTCGTCATCCTCGGCTCCGGCCCGGCCGGCTGGACCGCCGCCGTCTATGCCGCGCGCGCCAACCTCAAGCCGGTGGTGATCACCGGGCTGCAGCAGGGCGGCCAGCTGATGACCACCACCGAAGTGGACAACTGGCCGGGCGATGCGCATGGCCTGATGGGCCCGGACCTGATGACGCGCATGCAGGCCCATGCCGAGCGCTTCGAGACCGAGGTCATCTTCGACCACATCCACACCGCCGACCTGTCCCAGCGCCCGTTCAAGCTGATCGGCGACAGCGCCGAGTACACCTGCGACGCCCTGATCATCGCCACCGGCGCCACCGCCAAGTACCTGGGCATCGAATCGGAAGAGGCGTTCAAGGGCCGCGGCGTGTCGGCCTGCGCCACCTGCGACGGCTTCTTCTACCGTGACCAGGACGTGGTCGTGGTCGGCGGCGGCAACACCGCCGTCGAAGAAGCGCTGTACCTGTCCAACATTGCCCGCAAGGTCTACCTGGTCCACCGCCGCGACACTCTCAAGGCGGAGAAGATCATGCAGGACAAGCTGTTCGCCAAGGTCGCCGCCGGCAAGATCGAGACCGTGTGGCACCACCAGGTGGACGAAGTGCTGGGCAACGATGCCGGCGTGACCGGCGTGCGGGTCAAGTCGACCCTGGACGGCAGCACCCGCGACATCGAGGCCCACGGCTTCTTCGTGGCCATCGGCCACCACCCCAACACCAGTCTGTTCGAGGGCCAGTTGACGATGAACAACGGCTACCTGGACATCCGTTCGGGCCTGGGCGGCAACGCCACCCAGACCTCGGTCGAGGGCGTGTTCGCCGCCGGCGACGTGGCCGACCAGCACTACCGCCAGGCCATCACCTCGGCCGGCTTCGGCTGCATGGCCGCGCTGGACGCCGAGCGCTACCTGGATGCGAAGGGCGAGCTGGGCTGAGGCCGGGCAGCACCGGCGCAACAGCAGCGGAAGGCCGGCGCAGTGCGCCGGTCTTTTTGTTAGGGGTGCGGGCTATGTGGCGCCATGGCAGCTCAAGCCTGGCAGCTGCGACGCATAGCGGCGTGACCCAGCTTCATTTTTGTCCGCAGCTTCACCGCCCTCCCGGGAGTATGGCCCTGGAACGACGGAGTGTCTTCATGCTCACTCCCAGCCAACGAAGCTCAAACGCGGCTACCCGAATGCTGAGCCAGCGGTGGCGCAGCCATCCCGTGTAAACCCGGCCTATGGACGACGGATGCACTGCTGCCGATGCCGGACCGGCACCGATTTGACCCCGTCATCATCAACCAGCGAGGTCTCCCAGAACAATGGGGCCGAACCGCCGTTGTTGCAGGACAACGCGATCTTCAACGGCGTCGGCTGCGGTGCCTCCACGGTGATCTCGCTGCCTCGGCAGACCCAGCCCGGCGGGCACCCCACGTTGCGCGTCACGATGCGCAACGGATACTGCGGATAGCCCTCAAACGGCACCTCGATCTCGCGGGAAGCGCCCTGGGACATGCTGACATCCTCGATGGTTTCGCCCTTGAGCGCCTTGCAGCTCTTGCCTTCGCGGAACAGGCGGTAGCCCTTTTCGACGCCCTTCAATGAGGCGGCGCGAAATTCTGGATCGAGCAGCGCAGCTGCATCATCAGGATTGGTATGAAAAGCCGTTTCAACGATTATTGACGGCATGTGCGCCTCTCGATTCTCCCCTTTATTATCAACATGCGGGGCGGGCGCCACCACGAAAGTCTCATAGCCGGCCCTACTTTGTATCAGTTCTTTCATTGAGCACAGCACACTACGTCCCAGTGCAGCGTCAACAGCCCGGCCCGGCTGGACTATGACCCGGCTACCTCGCACCACGCCACTGTCTTCGCCATTGCTGTGAAGATGTATCACCACATCTGCCCCGACGTGGTTGGCTAGCTTTGGCCTGCTATTGATGTCCTCCCGCTCCTCTCTGTCCCATAGCGTACTGCCTGCGTATGTATTCCATATCCCGGTCTCCATGGGGTATTGCTGCGCGATTGCATAGCGCGCGGCCATGGTCCACCACTCGAATCCACTCTCTGGATGAGTCGTACCTGCCTCCTGTACGCGGGCCCGTGTGACTGCCATACCACTACGAGCCTCCACCAAAGCCCTCAACTCACCTGCATACAAAGGCGTCAGCAAGCCCTCGCTTACACCGTTGTGTTCATCGTGGGAGGTTACCCACGTATTGGTCCTATAGCTCATGAAATAACCATGACCTGCCGCAACAACTGCCAGCCCGGACCGTTCCGTCGCTTGCCGCCGCCGATCGCCTTCCAGGCGGGCAGCGTCATCGGCAGCCTTGACCTCGGGAAAGTAGTGGTAGATATCCTTGCCGTCGTACAGGTACTCCACGCCACTGACTGGAGCGAACTTTTCGGCTTCATAGATCAAGCCGTTGTTTATGTTGCTTCTCTGGTCCTCGAATGAAGGGCCGTAGTCCTCAGGAAGAAATGACCTGTCCAGGCGCACCGTAATCACCCCGGTTGCGATGTTCAGCGAGGCATTGACATGCCGGGGGCGCGACTGACCGTCTACCAGCGCCACCCGTTCCAAGGCATATCGAGCGCGCTGCGTCAACAAAGTATCGAGCTCGACATCGCGTTCTAACTGCAGCAACTCTGCACTTGCACCGCGCACCGACGCGGCGAGAAGAAGGTTCGCCCCTGTAATTAATCCGACCAGCAGTAGAATGGAAGTGACTTGGCGTGACATTGACGTTCTCCGTAGGATCAAGGGGCGTGCATGGCCGCATCACCTCGTCATCAGATTGCCCCGCCCTGTCAACGCTAAACGCGCGTTTCCGCACGCTTCGCTGAGCTCGCGGAACCTTGATCCAATCGATGCAACGAAACAAATTGATAAGACCTCCTCATTAAACCGACCCCTGCGCCCAGCGCATCTATATCGACAGCACGGTCACCTCTCCGCTGCCCAGATTCACCCAGACCTTCGCCGTAATAACGGCAGCTGCCAGCTCCGGCGCGGCTGCCTATCCATTAATTGCTCGATCTCCTCTATGGAGCCGTCTTCTTCAATGGCGAGAAAGCCTGGCCCGAAGTTGATCCCCAGCATTCTCCGTTCAATATCCACCTGAGCCGAGAGAGTTGCGTTGGCCGCCTGGGAGCGCTTGATGCGGTCTGCGTCGAGAAGCCGCTGCGCTGCTCGGGTGAGCAGAAGATCCAGTCCTGCGTCACTCCCATTGACACTCGCAAGTCCTCATATTGATTCCCCCAATCATGTGAATGAAGCCCGCGCCCTCGATACGGCTTGCGGATGCTTACCGTGCCTTCCGCTGTCATTCCAATGGGTGCGCTACCGCCCAGTTGTCGCGAGGTGCCGAAAAGACTTTCAATCAGTTCCGCAAAAGGCATTGATCCACCCTCAGCCCCCATTCGCCATCGCCCTGCCCTATCCTCTCCCCATGCCCGATCCACGCTTCCTCCATCGACTCTCCGACATCCCCGCCGCCGACTGGGACGCCCTGCACGACGGAAGCAATCCCTTCGTCCGCCACGCCTTCCTGGCCGGGCTGGAGCAACACGGCTGTCTGCGCCCGGAATGGGGCTGGCGCCCGCGGCACTTCACCCTCTGGGACGGCGACGCCCTGGTCGCAGCGATGCCGGGTTACCTGAAGGACAACTCGCACGGCGAATTCGTGTTCGACCATGCCTGGGCCAATGCGTACGCGCGGCACGGGCTGGACTACTTCCCCAAGTGGCTGGGTGCGGTGCCCTACTCGCCTGTGACCGGGCCGCGCCTGCTGGCCCGCGACGATGTCGATCGCGCCGCGCTGGCCGAGATCCTGCGCGCGGAAGTGCAGCGCATCGGCTGGTCATCGGCGCACGTCAACTTCCACCGCGCGGAGGAAGATGCGGCCTTCGGGGCGGACTGGATGCTGCGCGAGGACATCCAGTTCCAGTGGCATAACCCGGGCGAGTGGCGCGACTTCAGCGATTTCCTGGCCGCGATGGACCACAAGCACCGCAAGAACATCCGCCAGGAACGGGCCAAGCTGGCACGCAGCGGCGTCACCTATCGGATCGTGCACGGCGATGACGCCAGCGAGGACGATCTGCTGGCCATGCATGGCTTCTACCTGCAGACCTTCGCCGAGTACGGCAATGCCCCGGCGCTGACCCTGCCGTTCCTGCGCCACCTGGCCGCCGCGATGCCACGCCAGCTGGTCATCTTCCTGGCCCACAGCGACGGCGTGCCGGTTGCCGGGGCGTTGTGCCTGCGCGGTGCGGATACGCTGTACGGGCGCTATTGGGGTGGCGCCACCCTGCCCGGCCTGCATTTCGAGACCTGCTACTACCAGGGCATCGAGTACTGCCTGCGCGAGGGCCTGACCCGCTTCGAACCCGGCGCGCAGGGCGAGCACAAGCTGGCGCGCGGCTTCCTGCCGACAGCCGTGCGCAGCCGGCACTGGGTGGCGGAGCCGGCCTTCGCCGAGGCGCTGGCGGACTGGTGTGCCAGCGAGCGCGCTGACGTGGCGCGCTATGCGCAGGCGCTGGTCGAGCACAGCCCCTTCAAGTCCGCGGACCCGGCATGAGCCGCCGCTTGCCCTGGGCGCTGGACGCGCGCGCCGACGCCCCCTTCCCGCCCGCCGAGACCGCACTGCGCGACCCCGATGGGCTGCTGGCGATCGGCGGCGACCTGTCGCCGGTGCGGCTGCTCAATGCCTACGCGGGCGGGATCTTCCCGTGGTTTTCCGAGGGCCAGCCACTGCTGTGGTGGTCACCCGATCCGCGCATGGTGTTCCGTACCGACGGCGTGCGCCTCTCCTCGCGCTTTCGCCGCAGCGTGCGCGGCAGCGATTGGGTGGTGCGGGCCGATACCTGTTTTGCCGAAGTGATCGCCGCCTGTGCTTCCACCCCGCGCCCCGGGCAGGACGGCACCTGGATCACCGGCCAGATGCAGGCGGCCTACATCGACTTGCATGCGCTGGGCTACGCCCATTCGGTGGAGGTGTTCAGCGCCGACCGCCTGGTGGGCGGCATCTACGGCGTGGCGATCGGCCGGATGTTCTTCGGGGAAAGCATGTTCAGCGCGGCCAGCGGCGGCTCCAAGGTGGCCCTGGCCGGCCTGGCGCAACGCTTGCGGCAGTGGGGCTGGCCACTGATCGACGCGCAGGTGGAGAACGATCACCTGCTGAGCATGGGCGCCGAACACTGGCCACGGGCGCTATTTCTGCAGGTTGTGCGCGAGCAGGTGGACGCGGGTGGAGCGCCCGGGTCCTGGACGCAGGCCTTCGGTACGTTCGACGCGGCAGCGCTGGCCTGACATCGGGCGATCGCGGAGGCCGGTCGACGCTCGGCGCACCAGCCGCGCCGGGGACCGCCTGGCGCCAAACGCGGGCCGGCACTGCCTGGGACCGCTGAACGTGCCCGATTAACACAAACTTTGCATCCAGGGGGAAGAGCGCGTAAAATGCCCGCTCTTAAGGCCAGCTCGGCCGTTTACAGAACTGCACAGGACTACATGTCGAAAGACGACTCCATCGAGTTCGAAGGCACCGTCAGCGAGACGCTGCCGAACACCACTTTCCGCGTCCGACTGGAAAATGGGCATGAAATCATCGCCCACATCTCCGGCCGCATGCGCAAGAACTACATCCGCATCCTGACGGGCGACCGCGTCAAGGTCGAAATGACGCCCTACGACCTGACCAAGGGTCGTATCACGTACCGCATGAAGTAAGCGGTTCGGGGCGGCTTCCCCACAGAAGCCCCGCCAGAAGGCCAGCCAGGAGCTGGCCTTTTTGCGTGGGCGCGAAAAAGCGGCCGCCCCTGCCAAGCGGCACCCTGACCCTGTGCACCCTGACATCGGTCAGGCTGCCTTGCTGCAGATTCGCCCTGGCGGGCGAGCGCGCACGCTGGTTGCCGGTCCACTCCGGATCGCCACCGTTGGCCCCCGCCATGAAGACCCTGTCCTTGCTGAGCCTGCTCGTTGTCGCCTCTACCGCTGTTGCTGCCCACGCCGCCGAGCCGGCCGCCGCCCCCGCGGCCGACTGCATCACCCTGAGCGCCGACCAGCAGATCGTGCGCGCCAACGCGAACAGCGACGTGCTGCTGCGCAATGGTGACCAGCACTACATCGTGCGCTTCAACAGCAGCTGCACCAGCGCCGCGCAGTCACCCAAACTGGCGTTCGTGACCCCCGACCGGGCGGGCGAGATCTGCAGTGGCGGCATCAGCAGCCTGCGCACGAAATCACAGACGTGCGACATCAGCCGCGTGGATCCGATCACCGCCCAGGAATTCGCCACGCGCGCCCGTGCCCGGCGCTGATCGCCGGGCGATCAAGCGGGCGTGAAAAAGCCCCTTGCGGGGCTGGCTCACGTGCAGCGGCAGCGTCACGACCCCGGCCGTGACCGGCCAGCAGCCCGCGCCACGACCAACGGTCGTGGCGCAGGGGTGGCTTATTCCACCGTGGCAGGCAGGCGCCGTTCCGGCTCGGCCTGGGTTTCCACGAACAGCTCGTCGTTGCGGACGTCGATGCTGACCCGGCCCCCGTTGACCAGCTTGCCGAACAGCAGCTCGTCGGCCAGCGGGCGCTTGACCTTGTCCTGGATCACGCGTGCCATCGGGCGGGCGCCCATCAGCGGATCGAAGCCGTGGCGGGCCAGCCAGTCGCGCGCGGTCGGGGTGGCCGACAGGCTGACGTGCTTTTCCTGCAGCAGCATCTCCAGCTCGATCAGGAACTTGTCCACCACGCGCAGGATGTGCTCGAAGCCCAGCGGCTGGAACTGCACGACCGCATCGAGGCGGTTGCGGAACTCCGGCGTGAAGCTCTTGCGGATGATCTCCATCGCGTCGGTGGCGTGGTCCTGGCGGGTGAAGCCGATCGAACGGCGCGAGGCCTGGGCCGCACCGGCGTTGGTGGTCATCACCAGCACCACGTTCTTGAAGTTGGCTTCGCGCCCGTTGGTATCGGTGAGCACGCCTCGGTCCATGACCTGCAGCAGGATGTTGAAGATGTCCGGGTGGGCTTTTTCCACCTCGTCCAGCAGCAGCACGCAGTGCGGGGTCTTGACGATCTTCTCGGTGAGCAGGCCACCCTGGTCGAAGCCGACATAGCCCGGGGGCGCGCCGATCAGGCGACTGATCGAATGCGGCTCCATGTACTCGCTCATGTCGAAGCGGACCAGCTCGATGCCCAGCTGCAGCGCAAGCTGCTTGGTCACCTCGGTCTTGCCCACCCCGGTGGGGCCGGCGAACAGGAAGTTGCCGATCGGCTTTTCCGGGTTGGCCAGGCCCGAGCGGGCCAGCTTGATCGCCGAGGACAGCGTCTCGATGGCCGGGTCCTGGCCAAAGATCACCATCTTCAGGTTGCGCTCGAGGTGCTGCAGCACATCCTTGTCGGTGGCGCTGACCTGCTTGGCCGGGATGCGGGCCATCTTGGCGACGATGGTCTCGATCTCCTCGATGTCGATCAGTTCCTTGCGCTCGCCTTCCGGCAGCAGCCGCTGGCGGGCGCCGGCCTCGTCGATCACGTCGATCGCCTTGTCCGGCAGCAGACGGTCGCCGATGTGCTTGACCGACAGGTCAACCGCGGCCTGCAGCGCGTCATCGGCATAGGTCACGCCGTGGTGCGCCTCGTACTTGGGCTTGAGGCCCTGCAGGATCTCGTAGGTTTCGCCCACGGTGGGCTCGACGATGTCGATCTTCTGGAAGCGCCGCGCCAGCGCGCGGTCCTTCTCGAAGATGCCGCGGTATTCCTGGAAGGTGGTCGAGCCGATGCAACGCAGCTCGCCAGAAGCCAGGGCCGGCTTGATCAGGTTGGAGGCATCCATCGTGCCGCCCGAGGCCGAGCCGGCACCGATGATGGTGTGGATCTCATCGATGAACAGCACCGCGTTGGGCATCTTCTTCAGCGCGGTCAGCACGCCCTTGAGGCGCTTCTCGAAGTCGCCGCGGTACTTGGTGCCGGCCACCAGCGCGCCCAGGTCCAGCGAGTAGATGATCGCGTCGGCCAGCACGTCCGGCACCGAGCCTTCCACGATGCGCTTGGCCAGGCCTTCGGCAATGGCGGTCTTGCCCACGCCGGCCTCGCCCACGTACAGCGGATTGTTCTTGCGGCGGCGGCACAGGACCTGGATGGTGCGCTCGATCTCGTCGGCGCGACCGACCAGCGGGTCGATCCGGCCGTTGCGCGCGGCCTCGTTGAGGTTGCTGGCGAATTCGGCCAGGGCGTCGCCCTTGCCCTCGCCTTCGCCGCCCTCGGCGCGGCCCTCGCCGTCGGCGGCCGGCGGCACTTCGCCGTCCTCGCCCAGCTTGGCGATGCCATGCGAAAGATAATTGACGATATCCAGCCGGGTCACGTCCTGCTGGTTGAGGTAGTAGACCGCGTGGGAGTCCTTCTCGCCGAAGATGGCGACCAGCACGTTGGCGCCGGTGACCTCCTTCTTGCCCGAGGATTGCACGTGGTACACGGCCCGCTGCAGCACGCGCTGGAAGCCCAGCGTGGGCTGGGTATCGCGCCCGTCGTCTTCGGCCAGGCGCGAGACCGAGGCCTCGATGGCCTGTTCCAGCTCCTGGCGCAGGCGCTCCGCATCGGCCCCGCATGCCTTGAGCACGGCTTGGGCGGACGGGTTGTCGAGCAGTGCCAGCAGCAGGTGTTCCACCGTCATGAACTCATGCCGGGCCTCACGGGCGCGCTTGTAGCACTGACCGATGGTGTGTTCGAGGTCTTTACTGAACATGTTCTACTCCGGCGGCAGGTGGAAACAATATGCGGCCTAGCTGCTCAATTTCCATCACCCTAGCGGATCGGTGCGTTCAGACGGCGTTAGCAGTCCACCGCTACCCCGGATTCCCCAGGCCATTCCAGCGACCTCATCATGCCCGAACTACCGCTCACGAAATGGCAGCTTGCGCGTGATGGCGACGTCATCGCCACGCCGCATGCCCGGCTATGGCCGGTCCGCCTCCCCGACAGCACGGCGGCCATGTTGAAGATCAGCACGGCGAAGGAGGAGCGCAACGGCCACCGCCTGCTGGGCTGGTGGGCCGGCGATGGCGCGGCGCGGCTGCTGGCGCATGACCAGGCGGCGGTACTGCTGGAGCGCGTGGTGCCCGGCCACCGCCTGCGCGGGATGTCCATCGACGGCGGCGATGCGGAGGCCACCGCGATCCTGTGCGCGGTGGCCGCACGCCTGCATCGCCCGCGCGGCCCCGCGCCGGCCGGGCTGGTCGACCTGCACACCTGGTTCGCCGATCTGCTGGCCCCACCGATCCGCCTGCCTCCATTGCTGGAACAGTGCAGATCACTGGCGCAGTCGGTACTTGCCGCCCAGATCGACATCCGCCCCCTGCATGGCGACCTGCATCACGACAACGTGCTGGATGGCGGCGACCGCGGCTGGCTGGCAATCGACCCCAAGCGGCTGCTGGGGGACCGGGCCTTCGACTACACGGTGCTGTTCTGCAACCCGGACCTGTGCGGCCCGGGTATCCACGTGGCCACCCGCGACGCCGTGTTCGAGCGGCGGCTGGTCCAGGTGGGGGCGTTGGCGGGGCTGGAACGCACGCGCCTGCTGCGCTGGATCGCGGTCAGCGCCGGGTTGTCGGCGGTAGGGTTCCTGGCCGACGGGGACCCGGCGGCGGTCAACCTGGCCGTGGCGAGGCTGGCACTGCAGCGCCTGGGCGCAAGCACGGACTAGGCGCCGGTCTTTTCCATCGTGCACAGCAGCGGATGCTGGTTCATGCGCGAGAATTCGTTGACCTGGGCGACCTTGGATTCGGCGACTTCCCGGGTGAACACCCCGCACACGCCGCGACCGCGGGTATGCACGTGGAGCATCACCTGGGTGGCCTTGTCCAGGTCCATGGCAAAGAAGCTCTGCAGGACAGTCACCACGAAATCCATCGGGGTGTAGTCGTCATTCAGCAGCATCACCTGGTAGAACGGCGGCGGTGCCACCTCCGGCCGGGCCGGTTCCAGCATGACGCCGTGATCGTGGTGGGGTTCTTGGGAGGGCTCGCGGGGCATCGCTCCATTATAGCGGGATTGGACGTTGCCTCTGTCGACCTTCACAATCTGCATGCTTCACAATCATCCCCACCCATACTTTCACAGGGTTTTCATGAAAAGGATCGTCACCGCGCTGTTGCTGACCGCTGCCGTGTCCGGCGCGCACGCAGCCGAACCGGACAAGGCCGTCGGCAAGGTGCTCAAGCAGCTCGAGTACCCCTACGAGATCGATGAGGACGGCGACTACAAGCTGGTCTTCGACGCCGGCGACGACCGCAGCCAGCTGGTCTTCGTGCGCTCGACGGTGGAAGAGTACGGCAGCCACCGGATCCGCGAGATCTGGTCGCCCGGTTACACCTCCCCGGACAAGCAGTTCCCGGCCGCGGTGGCCAACCGCCTGCTGGAAGACTCGCAGGACGCCAAGCTGGGCGCGTGGGTCAAGCAGGATCAGCTGGCGATGTTCGTGGTCAAGGTGGATGCCAACGCCAACAAGGACGTGCTCAGCGACGCCATCGATGCGGCCATGCGCACCGCCGATGCGATGGAAGCCGAACTGACCCACGCGGACGAATACTGAGGTGACTGCCGTGCAGGACCCGCGCTGGACGCCGCATGTCACCGTCGCCACGGTCGTGGTGGATGACGGGCGCCTGCTGCTGGTGGAAGAGCTTATTGACGGCCAGCGGGTGCTGAACCAGCCGGCCGGCCACCTGGAGCCGGGTGAAAGCCTGGCCGCGGCCGCCCTGCGTGAAACCCTGGAGGAATCCGGCTGGGAGGTCCGTCTGACCGCCTTCATCGGCGTCTACCAGTGGACCGCGCCGGACGGGACCGCCTTCCTGCGCTTTGCCTTCGCCGCCACCCCGGTCGCCCACGATCCGGCGCGGGCGCTGGACACGGGGATCATCCGCGCGCTGTGGTTGACCCCGGCCGAGCTGCGGGCCGATCCGGCGCGCCTGCGCAGCCCGCTGGTGCGCCAGGTGGTCGAGGACTTCCTTGGCGGCCAGCGCCACCCCTTGGCACTGGTGAAGGACATCGCATGAGCACGCCACGGATCATGGTCGGCGTGTCCGGCGGGGTGGACTCCTCGGTGGCCGCATGGCGGCTGGTCCAGCAGGGCGAGCCGGTGGCCGGGCTGTTCATGCAGAACTGGGCCGACGACGGCAGCGGCGACTGCCGCGCCGAGGACGACCGCCGCGACGCGGTGGCCGTGTGTGGCCTGCTCGGGATCCCGTTCCATTTTCGCGACTTCTCCAGCGAGTACTGGCAGGGCGTGTTCGAACATTTCCTGGCCGAATACGCCGCCGGGCGCACGCCCAACCCGGACGTGCTGTGCAACCGGGAGGTCAAGTTCAAGCATTTCCTGGATGCGGCCCGCGAGCTGGGCGCCGAGCGCATCGCCACCGGTCACTACGCCCGCGTGGCGCAGGTGGCTGGGCGTTGGGCGCTGCTGCGCGGTGCCGACCGCAGCAAGGACCAGAGCTATTTCCTGCACCAGCTGGGCCAGGCCCAGCTGGCCGCCACGCTGTTCCCGATCGGCGACCTGCAGAAGAACGACCTGCGCCGGATCGCCCGCGATGCGCGGCTGCCCACCCACGCCAAGAAGGACTCCACCGGGATCTGCTTCATCGGCGAACGCGACTTCCGCGAGTTCCTCGGGCGCTACCTGCCGGCCCGGACCGGCGAGATCCGCGACCCGGAGGGCAACCTGATCGCCGAGCACCCCGGCGTGTTCTATTTCACCCTGGGCCAGCGCGAAGGCCTGAACATCGGCGGCGTGCGCGGCCGGCCGGCCGCGCCCTGGTACGTGGTCGGCAAGGAAGTGACCAGCAACATCCTCTACGTGGACCAGGACCGCGACAGCCCCTGGCTGCTGTCTACCCGGCTGCACTCGGAGGCGGCGCACTGGATCGCCGGGGCGCCCCCGGCGCGGCGCTTCACCTGCACCGCCCAGACCCGCTACCGCCAGCCGGACGAGCCCTGCCAGGTGCAGGTCAACGACGACGGCACGCTGCTGGTCCGTTTCGACCGCCCGCAACGCGCCGTCACCCCCGGTCAATCGCTGGTGTTGTATGACGATGAGGTCTGCCTGGGTGGCGCGGTGATCGCCGCCACCGATGCGCCGCTGGAACAGCGGCTGCGGACCGTTCCTTCTCCCTTCGAGGTATCTGCTGCATGAGTTTTTCCGTCGACGACCGCGTTCTTGCCTTGGCCGGCATTGCCCAGGCCCTGCAGCAGGTGCGCCGCATCGCCGAGACCGGCCATTCCGAAGCAGCGGTGGTGCGCACGGCGATCGACAGCGTGTTCCGCATCGACGCCGACAGCCCCCAGGCCATCTACGGCAGCCCGGCCAACGTGGCCTCGGGGCTGCGCCTGCTGCACAACTATTTCCGCAGCCAGGGCCAGGACGAGGCGCTGCCGCGCCTGGCGCTGGCGGTGCTGCAGCTGGAACGCCGCTTCGTGCGCGAGCACGCGGTGGTGGACAAGGTCAGCCAGGGCATCGCGCGCGCCCAGCGCCAGGCCACCGAGCTGGGCGACAGCGCCCATCCGGACGTGCTGGCCGCACTGGGTGGGCTGTACGCGGACACCATCAGCAACCTCAAGCCGCGGGTGATGGTCCAGGGCAACCCGCATTACCTGGGCCAGGCCGGGGTGGTGGCCGAGATCCGCGCCCTGCTGCTGGCGGCGGTGCGCTCGGCGGTGCTGTGGCGCCAGACCGGCGGCCAGTACTGGGATTTCCTGTTCTCGCGCAAGGCGATGATCGAGGCGGTGGACCGGCAGCTGCGCTGATGCACGGCGACGGGGCGGGCGGCGTGCAGCCACCCATGGGGCGGCTCCAGCGTTGATCGACACGGGTGGAGCCACCCCATGGGTGGCTGGGTCGGGCGGCCGGGGATCCCGCAGCCCCCCATGCGGTGGCGCTACCGCGGGGAGGTTTTTCGAGGGAATGTGCAGTGCAGCACTAAAGCAAACGGGGGTACGGCCGATACATCAACCGTGCACTTCCCGAGAACGTCCATGTACTCACGCATCTTCATCCGTCTAGCCGCCCCCCTGGTCCTGACCCTGCTCCTCCCCTTCGCCATCGGCTTCGAATGGCCAGCCGCCCTGCGTTGGGCGATCCTGACCACCATGACGCTCAGCTGGCTCGGGTTTGCCTGGTGGACCGCACGGGCACAGACCCAGCGCTCCCCCGAGCACGCCCGCATCCTGCGTGAGCAGGACCAGCTGCTGACCGAGCTGCGCTCCTTCGTCGCCAACGAAGTGGACGGCTCGCGCGGCGAAGTCGAACGCGCCCGTGACCTGATCCGCCATGCGGTCAGCGGCCTGGGTGGCAGTTTCGACGCCATGAACCGCAAGTCGCGCCAGCAGAGCCAGGCCCTGGCCCGCATCGTCGACCGTGCCGGTGAAGACGGCGGCGCCGGCGTCGACGTGGCCCGCTTCGCCCAGCATGCCAGCCATCGCATGGAGCAGCTGGTGGAGGCGCTGGAACAGGTCAGCGGCCAGAGCAGCAATACCGTGCAGCACATCGACCAGATGGCCCAGCACCTGGATGGCATCTTCGCGCTGCTGGAAGACGTCAAATCCATCGCCGACCAGACCAACCTGCTGGCCCTGAACGCGGCCATCGAAGCGGCGCGTGCCGGTGAAGCCGGTCGCGGCTTTGCGGTGGTCGCCGACGAGGTGCGCAACCTGTCCGAGCGCTCGACCACCTTCAACGAGCAGATCCGCAAGCTGGCGCACAGCTCCAAGGACGCCATCGCCAAGGTTCGCGAGACCGTCTCCAACATGGCCTCGCGCGACATGGACCGCTCCCGCGAAGCGCGTCATGAAGCGGCGCAGATGCTGGACAACGTGGCCCAGATCAATGCCTCGCTGGGCGACGGCATGCGCGAGATCTCCGAGTGCGGTCGTGCCATCGACAGCAGCGTGGCCGAAGCGGTGCGCGCCCTGCAGTTCGAGGACATCGCCACCCAGGCCCTGGGCGGGGTGCATACCCACCTGGACCGCCTGACCGCGATCAACCGTGAAGCGGTGGCGCTGCAGGAACTGCTGCACCGCAATGGCGGCGTGTTCGACGAGGAAGTGGTCAACGCCCTGCAGCGCACCGGCAGCCGCCTGCGCGAAATGCGCAGCGAGTGGGAGCGTCCGCCGCACAAGGCGGTGGCCCAGCAGAGCATGGCCGCTGGCGCGGTCGAGCTGTTCTGATCGACATGACGCGTGCCGGTTCCGGCACGAGCAACGGCCCCGGTTTCCCCGGGGCCGTTGTGCTTCCAACACTCGTCCTGGCTGCAGATGATCGCCCGATGTCGTTGACTGCTTCCCCCAGCCCTGCCTCCCCGTCGCCTGGCGCCCTCCCCGACGTGGACGGTCTGCCGGCCGCGCGTGCCGAGGCCCCTCCAGCCCCGATGGCCGAACCGTTGCGGGGCCTCGCCCTGATCGGGCGACTGGAGCAGCTGGCGCAGGCCGAGCTGGCACGGCTGGCCGACCGCAGCGGCTCAGCCGAGTGCGCCCTGCCCGCCCCGGTCGACCCGGCGCTGGCCGGGCTGGCCTGGGATCTCGGGTTGAGCGGCGAGGCCGCCGCCAAGGCCGCGCGCGAACGCTGAGCGGAGAGCAGCCGAGCATGGCTCGGCTCTACCGATGCCATCGCGTCCCCGGTAGTGCCGAGCCATGCTCGGCAACACATCCCACAGACATCGCACACCCGGTAGTGCCGAGCCATGCTCGGCACCCCACCCCACACGGCACTCGCGTGCGCCCCCTGCTCGATACGAAGCGTTTGGGAATACGCGTGCCGGCATCTGGCCTGGAACCAGGCGCTGCTTGGCGTGGGGAGACCGGATCAAAAGCAGCCGAGCATGGCTCGGCTCTACCGATGCCATCGCGTCCCCGGTAGTGCCGAGCCGTGCTCGGCACCGCACCCCGACAGAGATCGCACACCCCGGTAGTGCCGAGCCATGCTCGGCACCGCCCCCCACACAGCATTCGCGTGCGCCTCCGGCCCGATACGAAGCGTTTGGGAATACGCGTGCCGGCATCCGGCCTGGAACCAGGCGCTGCTTGGCGTGGGGAGACCGGATCAAGAGCAGCCGAGCATGGCTCGGCTCTACCGATGCCATCGCGTCCCCGGTAGTGCCGAGCCGTGCTCGGCAACACATCCCACAGACATCGCACACCCGGTAGTGCCGAGCCATGCTCGGCACCGCACCCCGACAGAGATCGCACACCCCGGTAGTGCCGAGCCATGCTCGGCACCGCACCCCACACAGCATTCGCGTGCGCCCCCTGCCCGATACGAAGCGTTTGGCATTACGCGTGCCGGCATCCGGCCTGAAACCAGGCGCCGCTTGGCATGGGGAGACCGGATCAAGAGCAGCCGAGCATGGCTCGGCTCTACCGATTGGGGGGATCAAGAGCAGCCGAGCGTGGCTCGGCTCTGCCGATTGGGGCGGATCAAGGGCAGTCGAGCATGGCTCGGCTCTACCGATTAGGGCGGATCAAGCGCAGCCGAGCGTGGCTCGGCTCTACCCGGTGGGCGTGGTCAGACGGCGTGGGTCAGGGCGACCAGCGCGTCGCGCGGGGCCATCTGGGCGCCGCCGGCTTTGAGCCACTGGGCCAGGTCGCGCGGGGTCAGGGGGCGGGAATACAGGTAGCCCTGGATTTCGTCGCATCCCTGGCGCCGCAGCATGGCCTCTTCCTGTTCGGTCTCCACGCCTTCGGCGACGACCTTCATGCCCAGCGCATGGCCGAGGTGGACGATCGCCTGGGTGACTTCGGCGGTGCCGGTGTCGTGCAGCATGCCCTGGACGAAACTGCGGTCGATCTTGAGGCGGCCGACCGGGAAGCGGTTGAGGTAGTGCAGGTTGGAGAACCCGGTGCCGAAGTCGTCCACCGCCAGCGGCACGCCGTGGCGTTCGAGGACGTCGAAGCAATGGCGCAGCACGTCGGTGTCGCGGATCAGGGCCGATTCGGTGAGTTCCAGCTCCAGCCGCTGCGGCGGCCAGCCGTGCGCGTGGCAGATATCGATCACCCGCTCGGCAAATCCACGATCGCGCAGCTGCACGGCCGAGACATTGACCGCGACACGGTCGAACTGCAGGCCCGCCGCGTCCCACGCGGCCGCCTGGCGGCAGGCCTCGGTCAGTACCCAGTCGCCGATGCGGACGATCTCGCCGCATTTCTCGGCGATCGGGATGAACTCGGCCGGGCTGCAGTAGCCGATGCCAGGCCGATGCCAGCGCAGCAGCGCTTCGATGGCCGGTGGCTGGTCGTGCGCGGCGTGCAGCAACGGCTGGTAGGCCAGGGTGAATTCCTCCCGCTCGATCGCGCCCAGCAGGGCGTGCTCGATCTCCAGCTTGCGCTGGATCCGCATCAACGCATCCTGGCTGTAGTACTGGTAGGTGTTGCGGCCCGCTTCCTTGGCCGCGTACATGGCGGCGTCGGCGGCACGCAGCAGCGAGTCGAAGTCGCCACGGCCCTCGTCGAGCATGGCGATGCCGACGCTGGCGCCGACCTTGAGCGTGGTCTCGCCGCGCTGCAGCGGCTCGGCCAGCGAGGCGATCAGCTTGCGCGCCACGTGGCCGGCATCTTCCGGCTCGGCCAGGTCGCGAAGCACCACGATGAACTCATCGCCGCTGAAACGGCCGAACAGGTCGGCGTTGCGCAGGTTCTGGTGCAGGCGCGCGGCCGCGGCCTTGAGCAGGGCATCGCCGGTGGCGTGACCGAAGGTGTCGTTGATGGTCTTGAAGCCATCGAGGTCGATGAACAGCATCGCCAGCGGCGCGCCGCGATCGCGGGCCTCCTCGATCGCATCGGCGGTCTGCTCTCGCAGCAGCATGCGGTTGGGCAGCCCGGTGAGCAGGTCGTAGTGGGCCAGCAGCTCGATGCGCTCGTTGGCTTCGCGTTCGCGGGTGATGTCACGGAACAGCACCACGAAGCGCGTCGGCAGGCCGTCGCGACGGTCCAGCTCGATCAGCACCTGGACCCAGATGCGCAGGCCGGACTGGCGGTAGAAGCACAGGTCCAGCTGCTCGGGCAGGCCGCCGTCGGCGATACGGGCCAGCGCGGCCTCGAACGCATCGCGGGAGTCCTGGGTGTACAGCGCCAGCGCCTGGTCCAGGCTGATCGGCTCCTTGCGCAGACCGTGGATGCGGTAGCACTCCTCGGTCCACTGCATGTGGCGGGTGCTGACCTCGATCTCGCAGCCACCGATGCGGCCCAGGGCCGAGACCCGGTTGAGCAGCTCGGTGCGCCAGCGGATCAGCGCATCGGTCTGGTGTTGCTCGGTGATGTTCTGGACCTGGCCAAGCAGGCGCTGGATGCGCCCGTCGGCGCCCAGCAACGGTTGCATCCACAGGCGCAGGTGCAGCGCACCTTCGCGTTCGCGCGGCAGTTCCAGTTCCAGGGTGGCCGGCTTGCCATCGTGCAGCATGCGCCGCCAGGCATGGCGTAGCAGGCTGCGCGAGCGCGGTTCAAGGCGTCGCAGCCAGCGGCGGCGCCCGGTCAGCGGGTCATCGCCCACGCCGAGCAATGCGCGGAACTCCGGCGACCACCAGAACTGGCGATCATCCGGGTTCCACGACCAGCTGCCCATGCTGGCGATGCGCTGGGCTTCGCGCAGGTGCACCTGCTGCTCCAGCAGCAGCGCTTCCATCTGTTTCTGCGCCTGGATGTCGGTATGGGTGCCGACCATGCGCAAGGGCTGGCCATCGGCGGTGCGGGCGACCACCCGGCCGCGGTCCAGCACCCAGCGCCAATCGCCCTCGGGATGGCGCACGCGGTACTCGGCGGTGTACACCTCGCCCTGCCCGCCCAGGTGCGCGTCCAGCGCGGCGCGTACAGCTGGCTGGTCATCGGGATGGATCGGGGCGAGCAGCGCGGCGGCCGCGTCGCCGCGGGTGGTTTCCTCGGTCGGGGCCGGCTGGCCGTCCCAGCGCCGGGACCGGGTCACCGCGTCGCTGGGCACGTCCCAATCCCACAACCCGTGGCCGGCATGGTCCAGGGCCAGCTCCCAGCGGCTGCCGGCATAGTTGGCCACCGGCTCGGGCACGCTGAGGGTGAAGGCCAGCAGGTGGCCGTCCGGGTCGTGCACCGCGCGCATCCAGCCGTCGAAGCGCCCGCGCGGCCCGCCGGGCAGCTGGCACGGCACCAGGCCCCCATCGGCGGCCAGCAGGCGCAGGTCTTCGAGCAGCTCGCCATAGGCCGCCACGGTTGCCGGCAACCCATGCTCGCGTGCGGCCGGGTTGGCCGCCAGCGGGCGCCCCGCCCGGTCCAGGATGACCAAGGCCGACGCCAGTGGATGCTGCAGCAGACTCGCGATAATCCCTTGGTCCACGCGGTAAGACTCCGATAACGCACCCGACAGCCGGGAACGCAATCGTTAGCGGCGGATTCCGCGGATAGTTGAGCCGCGTACCGCGCGCAGCCCCCAAACCGGACGCCACGCTCTAAGATGCAGGTCGCCCGCCTCGATCCGGTCCCTGCCCCGTCCATGCCTGTCGCCTCGTCCGGCCAGCCCAGCCCCGCCCCGCCCGAACGGCCGCTCGCCCAGGCCCTGCGCCGCGACCGCTGGCGCGTGGTGCTGGGCTATCTGGGGCTGGCCCTGGTCTGGATCCTGTGCAGCGATGCCGCCGTGCAGGTGCTGACCCGGGACATGGCCACGGCCGCGCACTGGCAGACCGTCAAGGGCGCGTTCTTCGTGGTCGCCAGCGCGGCGCTGATCTACCTGCTGCTGCGACCGCTGGCCCAGCACGTGCTGCAGACCCACTCCAAGCTGGAGTGTTCGGAGACCCGCCACCGGCAGATGTTCCAGAACAACCCGGGGCCGATCCTGGTCTACGACCTGGACACGCTGGCCATCCTGGACGCCAACCCGGCGGCGATGCAGCTGTTTGGCTGGTCCCACGATGAATTCACCACGATGCCGATCAGCGCGTTGTGGCCCACCGGCGACGAGCCGAAGCTGGCGGCCAAGCTGGCGCAGATCCGCGCCGCGCCGGACGAACTGTGCGTGATCAGCGCCGACCTGCAGCTCAAGGACGGCAGCCGCCGGCACATGGAGATGCGCAGCAACTTCATCGACTACGACGGCCACCGGGCCCGCCTGCTGATCGCCATCGACCGCACCAGCGAGGACCAGGCGCTGCGCCGCCGCGACCTGGCGCTGGCACGGGTGGAGGAAGCGCATGAAATGGCCCGGATCGGCGCCTGGGAAGTGGATCCGGGCACCGGGCTGGGCCGCTACTCCAACCAGGTCTACCACCTGCTGGGCCGGCGCCCGCCCGAAGCCCGGCGCTGGCACCGCTTCGAGGAACTGCTGGTGCCGGCCGACCCGGCCACCGCCGCGCTGACCGAACAGCTGCTGCAGGACATGGCCGCCGAGCAGGTGCAGATCGACGTGCTGCTGCCGCTGCTGGCGATGGACGGGCGTGCGCTGATGGTGCACCTGCGCGCCGAGAGCGGCCATGACGATGCCGGCCGGCCGCGGGTGCTGGGCACGCTGCAGGATGTGACCGAGCGCGAGCAGTCGCGGCGCCTGCTGCGCGAGCGCGAGGAACAGTTCCGCGAGCTGGTGCGGGTGCTGCCGGACGGCGTGGTGATCCTGTCCGACGAGCACGTGCTGTACGCCAATGCCTGCGCGGCCGCGCAGTTCGGCTACGGCCAGCACACCCTGCTGGGCGAGCCGCTGGCCGCGCTGGTGGCGGCCGAGGACCTGGCCCGGGTGCGTGCGCAGTTGTTTGCGCCGATCCCCCTGCCCAGCACCGGGGCCGGCGAGGTCATCGGCATGCGCCGGCTGGACGGCCAGCACTTCCAGGCGGGGCTGGCGGTAGGCGACGTGCGCTATGGCGGGCGCAACTGCAAGCTGCTGATCGTGCGCGACCTGAGCGAGCCCGAGCGCATCCGCGAGGCGCTGGAGACCAGCAACCGCGAACTGCAGGCCATGGCCGGGCGACTGTTCTCGCTGCAGGAGGACGAACGCCGCGCGATCTCGCGCGACCTGCACGACGACATCGGCCAGGCGATCACCGCGATGAAGCTGTCCGCCTATGCCGCGCAGGACGAGGACGACCCCGCCCGGCGCGGCGACGACCTCGAACAGATCATCCAATTGGCCGACGCCACGGTGGGAAAGCTGCGCGACATCTCCACGCTGCTGCGCCCGCCGCAACTGGACGCGCTGGGGCTGGAGGCCGCGCTGCGCTGGCAGGCCAGCGTACTGTTCCGCTCGGCGGCGATCGAGCTGCTGCCGGATATCCAGGCGCTGCCGCAACGCCCGCAGGGCGACATCGAGCAGGCCTGTTTCCGCATCGCCCAGGAAAGCCTGACCAACGTGCTGCGGCATGCGCGCGCCAGCCAGGTGAGCCTGCAACTGCATGACATGGGCGATGCCGGACTGCACCTGCAGGTCCGCGATGATGGCGAGGGCTTCGATCCGGAAGGCCCGCGCGGGCTGGGTCTGATCGTGATGCGCGAGCGCGCGCAGAGCGTCGGCGGCACCCTGCGCATCGAGTCGGCACACGGTGCCGGTACCCTGATCGACCTGTACCTGCCGTATCGCAGCAGCGATCCGGCCACTCCCGATACATTGGAACACTGAACATGTGGAACCCTTCCCTGCCCCTGGTCAGCATCGAGGATGCGCCGCCGCGCCTGGGGGCCGGCAATCCCGAGCTGCAGGCCATGGTCAGCGACGCCGCCTCCGGTGGCACCCCGCTGATGCTGATGCACGTGGACATCGACCATTTCGCCTCGGTCAACGAGAACATGAGTGCCGAAGTGGGCGACCAGGCTCTGGTGCTGGTCGCCCAGCGCCTGCAGCACCACCTGCGCGGGCGCGGCAAGCTGTGGCGGCATGGCAGCGATGAGTTCCTGCTGGCGGTGCCGCGCAGCGCCGACATGCCGCTGCCCGAAGACCTCGCCGAGGAGATCCGCCAGCAGCTGGAACTGCCGCTGTCGGTGCTGCCCTATACGCTGTTCATGACCGGCAAGCTGGGCGTGAGCCTGTGCCCGGAACACGCCAGCGACACCTCGCGGCTGCTCGACCATGCCGAAGACGCGCTGCACCAGGCCGCCCGCGAAGGCGGCAACGCGGTGCGTATCCACGCGGTGGACACCCCGTCCAGCGCGCACAGCGAGAGCATCATCGCCCGGCAGATCGTGGATGCCATTCCCAACGGCGAATTGAAGCTGCGCTACCAGCCGCTGGTGAGCGCGCGCGACGGCCACGTGGTGGGCATGGAAGCGCTGCTGCGCTGGCAGTCGCCGACGCTGGGCATGCTGGTGCCGGAGCGTTTCATGCGCACCGCCGAACGCCTGGGCATCATCGTGCAGATCGGCACCTGGGTGCTGGAAGGCGCGTTGAAGCAGGCGCGGCTGTGGCGCGACCAGGGGTTCGACGACTTCACCATCGCCGTCAACGTCTCCACCCTGCAGCTGCTGCGCCCGAACTTCTTCGCCGAGGTGATGTCGCTGATGCAGGCCGCCGGCGTGCCGGCGCAGATGCTGACGCTGGAGATCAACGAAAGCGCGCTGACCAACAACGTCAACTTCGTGCATGAAACGCTGGTCAACCTGCGCAACGAAGGCATCAGCCTGAGCCTGGACAACTTCGGCACCGGCGACTCCAGCCTGAGCGCGCTGGTGCGCTACCCGGTGGACAAGCTGAAGATCGACCGCAGCTTCATCAAGAGCGCGCCCGCCGGCAACCGCGAGGCGGCGATCGCGCGCGCGATCATCGCCATGGGCCACCAGCTGGGCATGACGGTGATTGCCAATGGCGTGGAATCGCAGGCGCAACTGGGCTTCCTGCGGCGCAACGACTGCGATGTGTTCCAGGGCTATCTGTTTGGCGAGCCGATGTCGGCCGATGCGGCCGGGATGACCCTGCGCCGGCGTTACCTGCGCCCGGAAGCCTTCGCCGAGACGCGCCCGGACCGCACCCTGCTGCTGCTGGACGATGAGGAAAACGTGCTGCGCTCGCTGGTGCGGCTGTTCCGCCGCGATGGCTACCGGATCCTCGCGGCGGGCAACGTGCGCGATGCGTTCGACCTGCTGGCGATCAACGACGTGCAGGTGATCCTGTCCGACCAGCGCATGAGCGACATGAGCGGCACCGAGTTCCTGGGCCGGGTGAAGATGCTCTACCCGGACACGATCCGGCTGGTGCTGTCCGGCTACACCGATCTGAACACGGTGACCGATGCGATCAACCGCGGCGCGATCTACCGGTTCCTGACCAAACCATGGAACGACGACGAACTGCGCAAGCACATCCACCAGGCGTTCCGCACGCACGAGGAACAGCGGCGGGCGAATACGGCACCGCCGGTGGCGCTGCCGGCCGCGGACGACGACTGACCCCCGCGATTGCCGTAGAGCCGACCGTTGGTCGGCTGCTCTCAACCGAGGTACCACCGCAGCCGACGCGTCACGGTAGCCGACCAACGGTCGGCTCTACGAAAATTGTCGTGCCGTGGCAACCGGCGTGGCACGGCAGCCGGCCAACGGTCGGCGCGAAGACAATGCGGCGTGCGGATGCGTGGCGCCATGCCATGCAGGCGAGGATCGCCGCGAGGACCGTAGAGCCGACCGTTGGTCGGCTGCTCTCAACCGAGGCGCCATGGCGGCCGACGTGTCACGGCAGCCGACCAACGGTCGGCTCTACGAAATTGTCGTGCCGTGGCAGCCGGCGTGGCACCGCAGCCGGCCCACGGTCGGCTCTACCGCGTGGGGTGGTCAGCGCGGCTGCTTGATCGGGAGTACCAGGCGGAACCTGGAACCTACGCCGGGGGTGCTGTCCAGGTCGATGCGGCCGTGGTGCTTGTTGACGATGCTGTAGGAAATCGACAGACCGAGACCGGTGCCGCTGCCGACCGGCTTGGTGGTGAAGAACGGGTCGAAGATGCGCTGGCGCAGGTCGGGCGAGATGCCGCCGCCGGTGTCTTCGAACTCCACCCACACGTGGTCGCCATCCACACCGGTGCGCACGGTGATCGTGCCGCGCTCGGCGATGGCGTGGCCGGCATTGAGCAGCAGGTTCATGTAGACCTGGTTGAGCTCTGACGGCAGGCATTCCACCAGCGGCAGCTGGCCGAATTCGCGCTGCAGGGTGACCTTGTACTTGAGCTCGTTCCAGATGATGTTGATGGTCGATTCGAGCCCGGAATGCAGGTCGACCAGCTTCCAGGACTCATCGCGGCCGGAATAGGAGAAGTCCTTGAGGTCGCGCACGATCCGGGTGACCCGCTCGATGCCTTCGCGCGACTCGGCCATCAGCTGCGGCAGGTCGCGGCTGATGAAATCGATGTCGAAGCGGTTGCGGATGTCGTCGATCTCCGGGATCAGCGCCTTCGGATCGGGGGCGCGCAGGGCGCGTTCGTAGGCCTCGATCACGGTGAACAGGCTGCGGAGGTATTCCTGCAGGCTGCCCAGGTTGGAGTGCACGTAGCCGATGGGGTTGTTGATCTCGTGCGCCACGCCGGCGGCAAGTTGGCCGATGGAGGCCATTTTCTCGGACTGCAGCAGCTTCTCCTGGGTGCCGTTGAGGCGCAGGTAGGCCTGGCGCAGCTCGGCATGGCGCTGCTGCAGCTCGCGTTCGTAGTCTTCCTGGCCTTCGATGCGGCGGAACAGGGCCAGGTAATGGCGCTGGCCGGCTTCTTCGTGCTGGTACAGGTGGGCGATGACCATGCGCTCGCCGACCGGCAGGCTGCCGTTCCAGTGGCCATGCAGGCGGGCGTGCTCGAGCGCGTCCGGTGGCAGCAGCTGGTGCAGCCATTGCGCCGCCCCCAGCCCGGCGGCGTTCTCGGCCTGGCCGAGCATCTCGCTGACGGCCGCATTGGCCAGGGCCACGCTGCCATCCTCGCGGAACAGCAGCATGCCTTCGTTGACACGCTCGAACAGGGCGAGCAGGACCGGCTGCGGGGGCAGCGGTGCGGTGACGAGGTTGGAAGAAGCGGTCACGGTCACATCGGGCAGTCGAAACAGGCGCCCAATATACGCGTTGGCCTGCGCGACGGAAGCCCGCGCACGCGTTCGCGGCCCGCGCGGGCCGGATCAGGCGACGGCGAGCGGCCGGCGGGTATGCAGCGTGCTGGACTGGCCCTTGGCGTCGTAGGACGAGGCGTCTTCGCTGCGGCCGAGCTGGCGCAGGGCCCAGTTGACCTCGCGGCGGCGGCGCGACAGCAGCACGCCATTGGCGCGGTTGCGCTCGGCCAGTTCCTGCAGGCGCTCGCCCTGCCCGACCGGCGGCACGGTCTCGAGCGCGCGCAGCGCCTCGAGCTTGGCGCCGGTGGCCCGGATCAGGGCCTGCACGTCATGCTCGACCAATGCCTGGCGTTCGACGTCCAAGGCATCGCTGAGGCGCTGCAATGGCTCGCTCATCGCCAGTTTCATCCCTGCAGCTGCTGGTCCAGCTCGAGCATGCGCGAGGCGATCGCATCGGGATTGATCTTGTAGGTGCCGTTCTGCAGCGACTCACGCACGGCCTGCACGCGGCCGGCGTCGATCGCCGGGGCGCTGCTCAGTTCGCGCTGCAGGGCCTGCAGGCTGGTGGCTTCACCGGTCAGGCGCAGGCTGTCGGCGGCTTCCACCGGACGCGTCGGGGAATCGGCGCTGGCGGCCGGCTTGCTGCCAAGCGCGACACTGCGCAGATGGGCGGTGGCCTGCAGGTTGCCGTCGATTTTCTGGCTCATGGAGTTGTCCTGGAAGTACGGTTCACAAGGGATAACGGCATGGAGACCGCCATCTTTAGGGGATTCTGCGGTTTTTTTGGCACATTCCGCCGCGGGTTCAGCATTGTGCTCAACGCGTCACAAAAACGTCGCCGTTGGCGGCCACGGTGCCCTGGACGATCTTCCGCGAGGACAGATTCTCCACCGACACCCGCTCGTTCTCGCCGGCGTCGGCCATCGCCTTGCCCGCGACCCGCACCTCCACGCCCCCCAACCGCGACACCAGCGCCACGTTGTCGCCACGACGCACGAGGCGCTGGGCGACCAGGTCGTTGGCCGAGAGCAGGCTGCCGGCACTGAGTGTACGCCGGGCCACCCGCCCGACCGCGGCGGCCGGATCGGCCAGCGCGGCGCCGGCGATACGGGCCACGTCACGCTGGGCAGTGGTGATATCGGCGGCGGCCAGCGTTTCTCCAGCGCTGATGCCCCGGTTGAGGATGAGTACGGCCTGGTTGCGGCGCACCTTGACCGGAACGAACAGGCGCCAGCCGCCGGCATCCGGGCAGCTGACTTCCACGGTACTGGTGCCGGTGGGCTGGGCACGCAAGCCCTGGCCGCAGGCCGGCAGGCGCAGCGCGGAATCTAGGGTGGTGTCGCCCTCGGTCCCGGCCGGCAGGGTAGACAGCGCGGCGGCGCGGATGCTGTCCACCGGCTGCCAGCCGCCGGCGGCGGACGCGGGCAGCGTGGCCAGGGCGAACACGGCAAGGATGATCCAACGCATGGCGACTCCACGGGCAAGGCACATGTGCAGCGTCCTGCAAGGGCCGTGCCGGAATCGGCGCGGCGGCGCGCTCAAGTCGGCGGGGCTGGCGCCGATACCACTCCCATGTCACATGACCTGCTCAACCGCATCGACCAGCGTACGCGCCTGGCCGGCCACAATCGTCTGGCCCTGCTGCTGTTCCGGCTCGGCGGACGCCAGCTTTTTGGCGTGAATGTGTTCAAGGTGCAGGAAGTCCTGCGCCGCCCGGACCTGTTCCAGGTGCCCGGGCTGCCCAGCCAGTTCGCCGGCGTGGCCGATGTGCGTGGCCGCTCGGTGCCGGTGCTGGACCTTGGGCTGGCGATCGGCCACCCCGAACGCGAACCGAATGCCGACAAGGCGCCGGGCTACCTGGTGGTGACCGAGTTCAACCGGTCGATCCAGGGCTTCCTGGTGAGCGGGGTGGAACGCATCGTCAACATCGCGGTGGAGGATATCCACCCGCCGCCGGAACTGGGCGCCGAATCGAGCTATCTGACTGCGGTGACGCGGTTCCAGGGCGAGTTGATCCAGGTGATCGACGTGGAAAGCGTGCTGGCCGATATCGCGCAGGTGCGCGGCGAGGCGGTGCTGGACCCGTCCCTGGCGCAGGCGCTGCCCACCGATGGGCCGCAGCTGCAGGTGCTGGTGGTGGACGACTCGCGGGTGGCCCGCCAGCAGATCCGCAGCGTGCTGGACCAGTTGGGGGTGGGGGCGACCCTGCTGTCAGACGGCAAGCAGGCGCTGGACCACCTGCTGCAGATCCATGCCTCGGGCGAGAACCCGGCCGAGCGCTACGCGATGGTGATTTCGGACATCGAGATGCCGGCGATGGACGGTTACACGCTGACGACGGAAATCCGTCGCCACCCGGGCCTGGCGGGGCTGTACGTGCTGCTGCACACCTCGTTGTCGGGCGTGTTCAACAACGCGATGGTCGAGCGGGTGGGCGCCAACGCGTTCGTGGCCAAGTATTCGCCGCACGAGTTGGCCGATTTCGTGCTGGACCGGTTGCGGAAGGTGGCGTTGGCGGCCTGATTGTCCGGGTGGGTAGCGGCGGTTGGCATACCGCTTGCGGGACGGAGTGGATGGGGCGGCGCCCTGGTCATCTTGTGAGCGTTGAGTAGGAGCAGCCGAGCATGGCTCGGCTTTGCCGGTGTCCAGGCGCAGCCGAGCATGGCTCGGCCCTACCGGTGTCCAGGAGCAGCCGAGCATGGCTCGGCTCTACCGGTGTCCAGGCGCAGCCGGGCATGGCTCGGCTCTACCGGTGTCCAGGAGCAGCCGAGCATGGCTCGGCTCTACCCGTGTCCAGGAGCAGCCGAGCATGGCTCGGCTCTACCAGTGTCCAGGAGCAGCCGAGCATGGCTCGGCTCTACCGGTGTCCAGGCGCAGCCGGGCATGGCTCGGCTCTGTCGGTTTATCAAGCCCAGCGCTCCGCTGGGCTTTTTTGTGGGCGCGGCGGTGGTTCAGCCGGGCATGGCCCGGCGCTTCCAACGCGCAGCCGCCAGCAGCTGGGCCGGGGCGCGGAGCCGGGTTCACGGCGTGTCCCGGCAGGGGTTCAGGGCGCTCGGCCGGTGGGTGTGCTTGAACGTTGGGGTTCATGGAGCTTCAGCCGACCAACGGTCGGCTCTACCCCCTCCGCAGGCTGTGGCCTTCCTGTCCGATGGCGCAAGCGTGTCCTGGCGAGGGTCGGTGGCGCCAGGCGTGGCGGCAAATCGCAGACTGGCACAGCCCTTGCACCACTCCCACCATCGTCCCGTGGGAGCGTGCCATGCCCAATCTGATTTCCGACTATCTGGGGGTCCATGCCCAGGCCATGCCGTTGCGCGAGCAGCGGATGAAGCTCATCGCCAGCAACCTGAGCAATGCCGACACCCCCGGCTACAAGGCCCAGGACCTCGACTTCGATGCCGCCCTGCGCAATGCCCAGGGCCTGGACAGCAATGGCCTGATGAAAACCACCAACGAGCAGCACTACGCCATCGGCGGCGGCCTCAACCCCTTCCAGATCACCAAGGAAGGCGTGCAGCCCAGCATCGACGGCAACACCGTCGACCCCGACGCCGAACGGGCCGCCTACGGCCGCGCCGCGCTGGAATACCGCGCCTCGCTCAGCTTCGTCGAATCCAAGGTGCGCTCCATGCTCACCGCCATCACGGGCCAATAAGCCATGAGCAACCTGCCCATTTTCGATATCGCCGGCTCCGCCCTCCAGGCCCAGTCGGTGCGCATGAGCACCATCGCCTCCAACCTCTCCAACGCCGACACCGTCGCCGGTTCGGCGCAGGCCGTCTACAAGCCGCTGGAGCCGATCTTCCAGTCGGTCACCAGCCGCACCGATCCCAACATCACCACCGTCCAGGTCAAGGAAATCAGCCAGAGCGACGCAGCGCCGATCAAGCGCTACGAGCCCGGTCATCCGCTGGCCGACGGCGACGGCTACATCTACCAGCCCGACGTCGACCCGGTCGCGCAGATGGTCAACCTCATCTCCACCTCGCGCAATTACCAGGCCGGCGTGGAAATGCTGACCACCGCCAAGGAACTGGCGCTGGCCACCCTGACCATGGGTCGCTGACCCTCGCCCCCACAGGACATACCGTCATGAGCACCACTTCCGGCGTTGGCCAGAACAGCGATGTGTACACCGCGCTCGGCCTCAATGCGCCCAACAGCGACACCAGCAAGAAGAAGAGCACCCTGGACCAGGCCGATTTCCTGCGCCTGATGACCGAGCAGCTGCAGCACCAGGACCCGCTCAAGCCCATGGACAACACCCAGATGGTGGCGCAGATGGCGCAGCTGTCCCAGGTGCAGGGCATCACCGACCTCAACACCACGGTGCAGGGCTTCCAGGACCAGATGTCCAGCGACCAGATCCTGCGCGGTGCCGCGCTGGTCGGTCACGACGTGCTGGTGCCCTCGACCAAGTGGCAGCTGGAGGCCGAAGGCACGACCAGCGGCATGGTCGCTGCCTCCGGGGCCGGCTACGTCAACGTGGAGATCACCGACGCCAACGGCGTCAAGGTCAACACCATCAGCGTGGAAGCCAAGGCCGCCGGCGAAGTGACCTTCGACTGGGATGGCAAGGATGCCAACGGCAACCGCATGGCGCCGGGCAGCTACACCATCGCCGCCACCTTCACCGACAGCGCCGGTGCCCAGAGCAAGGTCAACACCTACGTTGAAGCGCCCGTGGAAAGCGTCACGGTCGGTTCGGACGGGCTGTACCTCAACCTCAAGGGCCTCGGTACGGCCCCCATCGACTACGTGCTCCGCATCAGCTGAGCCGCCCTACCCCGCACACCAGGAGCAATCCCATGGGCTTCAACATCTCGCTGTCCGGCATCAACGCCGCCAATGCCGACCTGAACGTCACCGCGAACAACATCGCCAACGTCAACACGACCGGCTTCAAGGAATCGCGCGCCGAGTTCGCCGACCTGTTCTCGGCCACCAGCTACGGCCTGTCCAAGAACGCGGTCGGCTCGGGCGTGCGCCTGACCAACGTGGCCCAGCAGTTCTCGCAGGGCAACAACGAACAGACCGGGCGCAGCCTGGACATGGCCATTTCCGGTGAGGGCTTCTTCACCATGACCATGAACGGTGCCCGCGTCTATTCGCGCGCCGGCAACTTCCAGACCGACCAGGCCGGCTACGTGACCAACCCGCAGGGCGCGCGCCTGCAGGTGTTCGCGCCGAACGCCGATGGCACCAGCTTCGACGCCGGCCGCCTGGTCGACCTGCAGCTGCTCACCACCGACAGCCCGCCCAAGCAGACCAGCAAGGTCAACGTGAGCTTCACCCTGCCGGCCGACGCCAAGGTGCCGACGGTGAACGTGTTCGACCCGACCGATTCCAACAGCTACAGCCAGTCCACCGGCGGCATCACCGTCTACGACTCGCTGGGCGTCAGCCACACCCAGACCTCGTACTTCGTCAAGACCGCCAACCCGAACGAATGGCAGGTCTACAACTATGTCGACGGCCAGGCCGCCGGCGGCGTCAGCACGCTGACCTTCAACAACGCCGGCGCGTTGACCGCCCCGACCAACGGCCAGATCACCCTGGCCCCGTTCACCCCCAGCACCGGCGCTGGCCAGCTGGCGCTGACCCTGGACATCAGCGGGTCCACCCAGTACGGCGAGAAGTTCGCCCTGCGCAACACCCAGCAGGACGGCTACGCCGCCGGCAAGCTCAACGAAGTCACCGTGTCCGAAGAAGGCGTGGTCTACGCGCGCTACTCCAATGGCGACGACAAGCCGCTGGGCCAGGTGGCGCTGACCACCTTCAACAACGCGCAGGGCCTGGAAGCCAAGGGCAACAACCTGTGGGTGGAAACCTTCAGCTCGGGCACCCCGCGTACCGGCGCACCGGACAGCTCCAACCTGGGCAAGGTCCAGGCCGGGTCGCTGGAAGCCTCCACGGTCGACCTGACCGAGCAGCTGGTCAACATGATCACCGCCCAGCGCAACTTCCAGGCCAACTCGCAGATGGTCTCCACCATGGACCAGATCACCCAGACCATCATCAACATCCGTTGATGAGCCACTGACCGCATCACGGGACCAAGACGATGGACAAGGCGCTCTACGTAGCGATGACCGGTGCACGTGCCTCGCTGCAGGCACAGGGCACGCTCTCGCACAACCTGGCCAACACCGATACCCCTGGCTTCAAGGAAGCCCTCGCCAATACCGAGGCCTTCCCGATCAAGGGCACCGGCTACGCCTCGCGCGTGGACGCCCTGCACGTCGATGCCGGCTTCAACCGCCGCATGGGCGCGCAGCAGATCACCGGCAACCCGCTGGACCTGTCGCTGCAGTCGGGCAACTGGCTGGCGGTGCAGGCACCGGCCGGCGGCGGCGAGGCCTATACCCGGGGTGCGGCGCTCTCGATCACGCCCAATGGCCAGCTGGTGACCGCCGGCGGCCATCCGGTGCTGGACGAGAACGGCGCGCCGATCGCGATTCCGCCGCACCAGGCGATGGACATCGGCAACGACGGCACGATCTCGATCATTCCGCTGGGCGAAGGCCCGCAGACCATGGCCAACATCGGCCGGATCCGCGTGGTCGCGGCGGCCGATGAACGCCTGGAGCGCGGCCTGGACGGCTTGATGCGCAACACCGACCCGCAGCAGCCGTTCGTGCAGGCCCAGGGCAAGTCGCTGGAAAGCGGCCAGCTGGAAGGCAGCAACGTGGATGCCGCCGGCGCGCTGGTGCAGATGATCCAGCTGCAGCGGCAGTACGAAATGCAGGTGAAGGTGATCAAGCACGGCGACGACAACGCCCGCAGCGCCAACAGCCTGCTGCGCCTGGGCGGCTGACCCGGACCGGGCTGAGCAGGCACCGCCGTAATTCTGGCGCGGTTCTGGCACGGCCCATGCATCGCCCCCTGTAACGGCCGCCCCGGGCGGCCACCCGTATCATTCAAAGGAACATCGCCATGAACCAGGCATTGTGGATCGCCAAGACCGGACTGGATGCGCAGCAGACGCGCATGTCGGTGGTTTCCAACAACCTCGCCAACACCAACACCACCGGTTTCAAGCAGGACCGTGCCAGCTTCGAAGACCTGCTGTACCAGCAGGTGCGGCAGCCGGGCGGTTCCTCCTCGGCGCAGACCCAGTTGCCCACCGGCCTGCAGTTGGGTACCGGCGTGCGCGTGGTCGCCACGTCGAAGAACTTCGAACAGGGCAGCCAGCAGCAGACCGGTCGCGCGCTGGACGTGATGGTCAATGGCCGCGGCTTCTTCGAAGTGCAGATGCCCGATGGTTCCTCGGCGTATACCCGCGATGGCTCCTTCCAGCGCAACCAGGACGGCGAGCTGGTGACCAACAGCGGCTACCCGGTGCAGCCGGGCATCCAGATTCCCGAAGGCGCGCAGTCGCTGACCATCGGCACCGACGGCACCATCAGCGTGAAGATGGCCGACGACGCCGCCTCGGTGGAAATCGGCGCGCTGACCCTCACCGATTTCGTCAACCCGGCGGGCCTGCAGGCCCGCGGGGAAAACCTGTTCCTGGAAACCACCGCCTCCGGTCCCGCCCAGAACGGCAACCCCGGCCTCAATGGCCTGGGCAGCGTGGTCCAGGGCGCGCTGGAAGGCAGCAACGTCAACGTGGTCGAGGAGCTGGTGTCGATGATCGAAACCCAGCGCGCCTACGAAATGAACGCCAAGGCGATCTCCACCACCGACGCGATGCTCGGCTACCTCAACCAGAACGTCTGATCGGTCGAACCGGGAACCCTGCCATGTCGCCCCTGCCCCTTACCCTCCGTCTGTCGCTCGCCAGCGCCCTGGTCGCCCTGCTCGGCGGCTGTGTCATCGCCGGCGATGTGCGGCCCTACCCGGCGATGGCGCCGATCACCCCGATCGTGGCGCCCACCGCGCCGGCCACCGCCGGCGCGATCTACGCCGCCGGCCCGGGCCTGCAGCTGTACTCGGACCGGCGCGCACGCGACGTGGGCGACCTGCTGACCATCACCCTGACCGAAAACACCACCGCGCAGACCACCGCCAATACCACCACCGCCAAGGAATCGGAGCTGAGCATCGGCACCCCGACCCTGTTCGGCGCGCCGGTCACCCTGGGCGGCAAGGACATCCTGGCCGCGAGCGCGGCCGGTTCACGCGACTTCACCGGCAAGGGCACCAGCGCGCAGAGCAACCGCCTGGTGGGCAACGTGACGGTCACGGTGATCCAGCGCCTGCCCAACGGCAATCTGGTGGTCCAGGGCGCCAAGAACCTGCGGCTCAACCAGGGCGATGAACTGGTGCAGGTGCAGGGCATCGTGCGTGCGGCGGACATCTCCCAGGACAACACCATTCCCTCCAGCCGCGTTGCCGATGCCCGCATCGTCTACGGCGGCCGCGGCCCGGTGGCCCAATCCAATGCGATGGGCTGGCTGAGCCGTTTCTTCAACTCGGCGTTGACGCCGTTCTGAGCCTGACATGACCCTTTCCTTTTCCCTGTTCGGGCAGCGACGCATGGCGTCGCCCTACGTGGTGCGTGCGCTGGCGGTCCTGCTGGCGACCTTCGCCGTGGTGGCACCGGCCTCGGCCGAGCGCATCAAGGACCTGGCCCAGGTGGGCGGCGTGCGCACCAACGCGCTGGTCGGCTACGGGCTGGTGGTCGGCCTGGATGGCAGCGGCGACCGCACCAGCCAGGCGCCCTTCACCGTGCAGAGCCTGAAGAACCTGCTGGGCGAGCTGGGCGTGAACGTGCCGGCCAACGTCAATCCGCAGCTCAAGAACGTGGCCGCCGTGGCGATCCACGCCGAGCTGCCGCCGTTCGCCAAGCCGGGCCAGCCCATCGACATTACCGTGTCCTCGATCGGCAACGCGGTCTCGCTGCGCGGTGGCTCGCTGCTGATGGCCCCGCTGCGCGGCGCCGACGGCCAGGTCTACGCCATCGCCCAGGGCAATCTGGTGGTCGGCGGTTTCGGTGCGCAGGGCAAGGATGGCTCGCGCGTCTCGGTGAACGTGCCCAGCGTGGGTCGCATTCCCAATGGCGCCACGGTCGAACGTGCGCTGCCGGATGTGTTCAACGGCGGCGGCGACATCACCCTGAACCTGCACAAGAACGACTTCACCACGGTCTCGCGCATGGTCGCCGCGCTCAACAATGCCTTCGGCGATGGCGCCGCCCGTGCGATCGACGGCGTCACGGTGTCGGTGCAGTCGCCGAGCGACCCGGGCGCACGCATCGGCCTGCTGGCCCGCATCGAGAACCTGGAACTCACCCCCGGCAGCGCGCCGGCCAAGGTGGTGGTCAACGCCCGCACCGGCACGGTGGTGATCGGCTCGCAGGTGCGCGTGGGCGCGGCGGCCATCTCGCATGGCTCGCTCACCGTGACCATCAACGAGAACACCAACGTCAGCCAGCCCAACGCATTCGGCAATGGCCAGACCGTGGCCACCCCGCAATCCACCATCACCGCCACCAACGATGGCAGCCGCATGTTCAAGTTCACCGGCGGCACCACGCTGGATGAGATCGTGCACGCGGTCAATGCGGTGGGCGCTGCCCCCGGCGACCTGATCGCCATCCTGGAAGCCCTCAAGCAGGCCGGTGCGCTCAGCGCCGAACTCGAGGTGATCTGACATGCGCATTACTCCGGCACTGGAACTCAATCCGGCCCAGGCCAACAGCCCGGCCAAGGTGGACAAGGTGGCGCGCCAGCTGGAAGGCCAGTTCGCGCAGATGCTGGTCAAGAGCATGCGCGATGCCAGCTTTGGCGACTCGCTGTTCCCCGCCGAAAACACCATGTTCCGCGAGATGTACGACCACAAGATCGCCGAGGCCATGACCCGTGGCCGCGGCCTGGGCCTGTCGGCGATGATCACCCGCCAGCTCGGCGGCGCCGAGGCCGATGCGGCCAAGCCGACGGACACCGCGTTGAACCCGGCCGCGGCGTTGCGCGCCTACCGGCTCAATGCTCCGGCCGCTGCGCCGATGGCGCTGCCAGCCTCGGCCACGCCGGCCGGCGCGCCGAGCGAGGTGGAGATGCTGCAGCAGCTGCGCGGCGCCGACCCGTCGGCGGTGTTGCAGCCGATGGAGCGCGCGCTGGACCTGATCGCCGGCCGCGAAAGCAGCCAGATGCACGAGGCGCTCGGGCGCAGCGATCCGTATTCGGCCACCCCGGGCGTCACCGATCCCACCCAGGAGAACTGGGCCGCGCTGGCCAACGACCGCTGGAGCGGCGTCAACGACAGCGCCGCCCCGCGCGGGCCCAGCGCGGTGGATACGCTGGCCGCCAGTACCGCCGCCGCCCAGCTCGGCCCGCACACGCCGGAAGGCTTCGTGGCCAGCATCTGGGGCCATGCGCAGCAGGCCGCGCGCGAGCTCGGCGTGGATGCCAAGGCGCTGGTCGCCCAGGCCGCACTGGAGACCGGCTGGGGCCGCAAGCTGGTGCAGCGCAACGGTGGCGGCAGCTCGCACAACCTGTTCGGGATCAAGGCCACCGGCTGGAGCGGCGAGCGCGCCAGCAGCGGCACCCATGAATACGTGGACGGCGTGCGTCGCAATGAAACGGCCAGCTTCCGCGCCTACACCTCGGTCGGCGACAGCTTCGCCGACTATGTGAAGCTGCTCAAGAACAGCCCGCGCTACCAGAACGCGCTGCAGGCCGGCGGCGACGTCCGCGGCTTCGCGCAGGGCCTGCAGAAGGCCGGCTACGCCACCGATCCCAGCTACGCGGCGAAGATCGCCGCGATCGCCGGCGGCCCGACCATCGAGCGCGCCATCGCCGCCGTGGGCGATGCCAGCCAGCGCCTGGGCCAGACCTTTGCCAGCACCGCCAGCCCGACCGGGCTGGGTGTCATCCGTCGTTGAGGTAATCCATGTCCAGCGTACTTTCCACCGGCACCAGCGCCCTGCTCGCCTTCCAGCGGGCGCTGGCGACCACCAGCCATAACGTCGCCAATATCAATACGCCCGGCTACAGCCGGCAGAAGGTCGACTTCGCCACCGCCAATCCGCAGAACGTCGGCTATGGCGACGTCGGCAACGGCACCCGCATCACCGACATCCGCCGGGTGGCCGACCAGCTGGCGATCTCGCGGTTGCTCGATGGCAGTGGCGAACTGGCGCGGTTGAAGCAGTTGTCGAGCATGGCCGACCGTGTGGATGCGATGTTCTCCGATACCGCCACCAACGTATCCGGGGTCTGGTCGAGCTTCTTCGACACCGTCAGCGGCCTGTCCTCCAATGCCTCGGGCACGGCCGACCGGCAGAACATGTTGGACGGCGGCAAGACCCTGGCCGGCCGCTTCCAGCAGCTCAACGGCCAGCTCAATACGCTCAACGGGGAGGTCAACAACGGCCTCATCGCCGGCGCGTCGGAGATCAACCGGCTGGCCAAGGAGATCGCCCAGCTCAACGGCAGCATCGGCGGCAACGCGGCCAACGCCGCGCCGGACCTGCTGGATCGCCGCGATGCGCTGATCGCCAACCTGGTCGGCTACACCGGTGGCAACGCGGTGATGCAGGACGGCGGCGTGATGAATGTCTACACCGCCGGTGGCCAGGCGCTGGTGGTGGGTACCACTGCCTCCAAGGTCACCACCGTGGCCGATCCGTACATGCCCGAGCGCCTGCAGCTCGCGCTGGAGAGCGCCGGGCAGAAGATCACCCTGGAACCCAAGACGCTTGGCGGCCAGATCGGCGGCCTGCTGGAGTTCCGCGATACGGTGCTGACGCCGACCCAGGCCGAACTGGGCAAGCTGGCCGTCGGCATGGCCAGCAGCTTCAACGATGTGCACCGCCAGGGCGCGGACCTGTACGGCAACCTGGGTGGGGACTTCTTCAACATCGGCAGCCCGCGCATCACCGGCAACGCCAACAACACCGGCACCGCCAGCATGACCGCCAGCTTCGGCGACCTGTCCAAACTGGACGGGCAGAACGTGCTGCTCAAGTTTGACGGCACCCAGTGGCAGGCGACCCGCGCCGACACCGGCGCGGCGATCCCGATGACCGGTACCGGCAGCGCCACCGACCCGCTGGTGATCAACGGGGTGGAACTGGTGATGACCGGCACTCCGGCGGTGAACGACCGCATGCTGCTGCAGCCCACCGCAGGCGTGGCCGGCACCCTGTCGGTGGCGATCACCGACACCTCGCGCATTGCCGCGGCCGCCCCGATCAAGGGCACCGCCGCCCTGACCAACACCGGCACCGGCAAGCTCACCGGGGTCAAGGTGACCGACCACACCAACGCGGCGCTGCGCACTCCGGCGGCGATCGTGTTCACCAGCGCCACCGAGTACACCCTCGACGGCACCGGTCCGTTCACGTACACCGCCGGCCAGACCATCAGCGCCAACGGCTGGAGTTTCGTGCTCGATGGTGCGCCCAAGACCGGCGACACCTTCAGCATCGGTCCGACCCCGGCCGGATCCTCGGACAACAGCAACGCCCTGCTGCTGGCCAAGGTGGAACAGGCCAAGACGTTCAACGACGGCACCGTCACCCTCAGCGGCGCGCTCGGTGGGCTGACCACCCAGGTCGGCGCGGCGGCACGCTCGGCCGACTACTCGCTGCAGGCCCAACAGGTGATCACCGACCAGGCGCAGTCCGCGCGCGATTCGATCTCCGGGGTCAACCTGGATGAGGAAGCGGCCGACATGCTGCGCCTGCAGCAGGCCTACCAGGCCGCCTCGCAGCTGATCTCCACCGCCGACAACATGTTCCAGACCATCCTCGGAGCCGTGAGCCGATGAACAGCCGCATTTCCACCGGGATGATGTTCCAGCAGTCGGTGTCGTTGATGATGGCCAAGCAGGCCAAGATGAGCCACCTGGAGCAGCAGATCGCCACCGGCCGCCGGCTGGTGACCGCCAAGGACGACCCGGTCGCCTCCGGCGCCGCCGTGGGCCTGGACCGCACCCTGGCCTCGCTGGACCGCATGCAGCTCAACGCGGGCAACGTGCAGAACCGGCTGGGCCTGCAGGAAAACGCGCTGGCCCAGGTCGGCGACATGATGGGGCGCATCACGGAATTGACGATCTACGCCAACAACCCGGCGCTGGCAGCATCGGACAAGCAGTCGATGGTGACCGAAATCGAGGCGATCCGCGGCAACCTGCTGGCGCTGGCCAACAGCACCGACGGCACCGGGCGCTATCTGTTCGGCGGGACGGCCGATGACAGCCCGCCGTTCAGCCAGATCGATGGCAAGGTGGTCTACAACGGCGACCAGAACCAGCGCCAGGTAGAGGTCGGGCCGGATACCTACGTGCTCGATGCCCTGCCCGGCAGCGAGATTTTCCTGCGGATCGGTACGGGCGATGGGCACGTGGATGGGGCGGCCAGCACGACGAACACTGGCACGGGCGTGCTGACCAACGTGACCCGCGACGGCAGCGACAGCTGGAACGGCCAGGGCTTCAGTGTGCGTTTCACCGCCGAAGACCAGTACGAGCTGCTGGATGCCGGCGGTACGGTGGTGTCCACCGGGACGATGAAGGCGGGCGACGATCTGGTGCTCAACGGTGTACGTCTGCACATCGACGGCAAGCCGGCGGCCGGCGATACCTTCGAGGTCAGTCCGGCGACGAGCCGGGATATCTTCAGCACGCTGGACAGTCTGATCGGGTCGCTGAAAAT
Organism: Stenotrophomonas sp. Steno-Z1; assembly: GCF_056393175.1. Classification (NCBI taxonomy): domain Bacteria; kingdom Pseudomonadati; phylum Pseudomonadota; class Gammaproteobacteria; order Lysobacterales; family Lysobacteraceae; genus Stenotrophomonas; species Stenotrophomonas sp. Steno-Z1. Next base: position 1,503,572 of record NZ_JBWJPB010000001.1, read on the forward strand.
GGACACCGGCAGCGCGGCCAAGTCGGCGGCACAGCAGAATCTGCTGCAGAGCGGTCTGCGTGACGTTGCGCGGGCCTCGGAGCGGATGATCGACTCGCGTGCGGCCGGTGGTGCACAGTTGAAGGCGCTGGACAATGCGGCGGACATGCGCGAGTCCAATACGGTGACGCTCAAGAGCACGCTGTCGCAGATGCGCGATCTGGACTACGCCGATGCGATCAGTCAGTACCAGCTGGAGAGCACTGCCCTCCAAGCCGCGCAGACGCTGTTCTCGCAGATGCAGCAGATGTCATTGTTCAACGTGTTGCGCTGATACCGCGACACGACACTCCGGATGGCCCAAAAGCCGCGATGCGTTGAGCATCGCGGCTTTTTTCGTTTTCCTCTACGAGCACGAAAAGCAACGGCAGCGATTTCCGTCTGTCGCTGGTTTGGGCGGGGGTGTGTGGGTTCGCGGGACACGCCGTAAACCCATCCATGGGGGCTCGCACACGCCATCCATGGCGTGTGACGGTCCCGCGAACCCACACACCCCCGCCCTCGACAGTTTGCTGGTGGCCCGTGCAGAGCCGAAGAGCGACAGAGCGAGAGAGCGACAGAGCGACAGAGCGACGAACAGCATGTTCGCCAGCCAGCAACTCACACGGCTCTTTCCCTGCGCACCCGCCCCCTGTCCAAGGGGTGGCACGGGTGGGTTGGCGGGACCGTCATGCGCCATGGATGGCGCATGCGAGCCTACAAGGACGTATTTACAGCGTGTCCCGCCAACCCAGCCGTGCCAGCCCTCCCCCAGCTGCGGCAGACCTGATGCTTCTGCCGTTGCTGTTGCTGTGGCTCCGGGCTCCGGGCTCCGGGCTCCGGCCCCAGGCCTGGCGATGAACATCAAAAAACCCCTTGAATTCCCGCTTTCCCTGCCGTTAACCCTTATGTCCGGCAAGCCCGCCATGGCCCCGGATGGCCCACCAGACAGCCTCAGCGAAATTTCCGCCTAAAGGTTGTTGACAAAGCGCCGTTATTCATTTGGCAACAGCGAAGCACACAGCCAAACAAAAAAATCGGCGGCGCTTCGTTCCATTCACCACCGGGATTCCAATAAGGGAGACGACCCATGGCACAGGTAATCAACACCAATACGATGTCGCTCAACGCTCAGCGCAACCTGAGCACCAGCGGCAGCTCGCTCGCTACCACCATCCAGCGCCTCTCGTCCGGCCTGCGCATCAACAGCGCGAAGGACGACGCCGCCGGCCTGGCCATCAGCGAGCGCTTCGGCACTCAGATCCGCGGCACCGACGTGGCCATCCGCAATGCCAACGATGGCATCTCGCTGGCCCAGGTCGCCGAAGGCTCCCTGAGCGAAATCGGCAACAACCTGCAGCGCGTCCGCGAACTGGCCGTGCAGGCCTCCAACGCCACCAACTCCGCCAGCGACCGCAAGGCCCTGCAGGCTGAAGTCACCCAGCTGGTCAGCGAAATCGACCGCGTCGCCAAGCAGTCCGACTTCAACGGCACCAAGCTGCTGGACGGCAGCTTCACCAGCCAGCTGTTCCAGGTGGGCGCCAACGCCGGCCAGGCCATCGCCATCAACAGCGTCGTCGACGCCAAGGCCAGCTCGCTGGGCAACGCCAAGTTTGCCCCCCCGGTCGACAGCACCGCCGACATCGCCACCATCACCGACCTGACCGGCGTCACCATCAACGGCATCACCCTCGGCACGATCAGCGGCAAGACCACCGCCGAATTCGCCGCCTCCGCGGCCGCCCAGATCAACACCCAGATCGGCGAAGCCGGTGTCTACGCCGAAGTCGTCACCACCGCCGGCACCCCCGATACCCAGCGCCTGAAGCTGACCTCGGTCCAGGCCGACCGCGACCTCGTCATCACCGGCGCCACCCAGCTGGGCCTGGCCGACTCCACCGTCGCCGCCCCCAGCTCGGTTGCCGCCACGGCTACCTCCAGCTTCGTGCAGGACCTGGACGTCTCGTCCTACGTCGGTGCGCAGAAGGCGCTGGAAATCGTCGACAAGGCACTGGAATCGGTCAACAGCGTCCGCGCCGACCTCGGCGCCATCCAGAACCGCTTCACCTCCGTGGTGGCCAATCTGCAGACCTCCTCGGAAAACCTGTCGGCATCGCGCAGCCGCATCCGCGATACCGATTTCGCCAAGGAAACCGCGGAACTCACCCGTACCCAGATCCTGCAACAGGCCGGCACCGCGATGCTGGCCCAGGCCAACCAGGTTCCACAGAACGTGCTCAGCCTGTTGCAGCGCTGACATGAGCCGCTCCTGAAGCACGTCAGGAGCGTCTAACCCATCGTACGTGCACTGCTCAAGGACCTCTCCT